>BOPV01000001.1:1409988-2819976 GCA_018332375.1 Roseiterribacter gracilis
GTTCAAGCTCGGCGCGGCTGCGTTGCGCCTGCAAACCGGCCGCCGCGTCATTCTGAGCGAGCCGGGCAACTTCCCGACCGATCTCTATATTCTGCAAGGCCTCACCGGTTTCACACCCGGCGCCGAATTGCGCACGGTCGAACCAGCCAAGCTTGAAGCAGCGATGGACGATCAGCTTGCGCTGCTGGTGCTGACACATACGCATTACAAAAGCGGCCAGGTGCACGACATGGCGCGCCTGACCGCCGCCGCGCAGAAGCGTGGCGCGCTGGTTTTGTGGGACCTGTCGCATTCGGCCGGCGTGCTCGACGTCGATCTCAACGGCTGCAACGCCGATTTCGCAATCGGCTGCGGCTACAAATATTTGAATGGCGGCCCTGGTGCGCCTGCCTTTCTGTTCGTCGCCGAACGGCACCAGGCAAAGATCGCGTCGCCGCTGTCAGGCTGGATGGGCCATGCGTCGCCGTTCGACTTCACCGACGACTACGCAGCCGCGCCCGGCATCGACCGGTTTCTGTGCGGTACGCCGCAAGTGCTGGGCATGCGCGCGCTGCATGCGGGGTTGAGCGTGCTCGAACAGGTCAAGCCGCGCCAGTTGCAGGACAAGGCGCGCAGGCTGGGCCAGATTTTTCTCGAACGCGTGCTGGAAGCCGGCGACGGTTCGCTGCGCCTGTTGAGCCCGCGCGACCCGGCGCAGCGCGGCGGCCACGTGTCGTTCGCACATGAAGACGGCTATGCGATCGTACAGGCGCTGATCGCGCGCGACATTGTCGGCGACTTCCGCGCCCCCGACGCGCTGCGCTTCGGCTTTGCGCCGACGTTTTTGCGCTATGTCGATGCGTGGGATGCAGCCGAAGCGCTGCTCGAAATCGTCGCGACGAAAAGTTACGACGACGCGCGTTTCCGAACGCGCGCCGCCGTGACCTGATTTACGCCGACTTACGCAGCGCCTCGAGGAACGAGCCGACCTGACGGCGCAGCGTCGTCGCCTGCGCGTCGAGCAGATCCGAGGCCGACAGCACGTCGTTGGCGACGCGGGTCGATTCCACCGCGGCACGATCGGCCGCAGCGACGTTCGACGCGACTTCGCTGGTGCCTTGTGCCGCTTCCTGCACGTTGCGGGCGATCTCGCGGGTTGCAGCCCCCTGCTCTTCGACCGCGGCTGCAATCGTCGCCGAGATCTGGTGCAGCTTTTCGATCGTGCTGGCGACGCTGGCGATCGAGGTCACGCATTCCTGCGTCGCGGCCTGGATGGCGCCAATCTGTTCCGAGATTTCGTCGGTCGCTTTCGCGGTCTGTCCGGCCAGCGTTTTGACTTCGCTGGCGACCACCGCAAACCCCTTGCCCGCTTCACCCGCACGCGCCGCTTCGATGGTCGCGTTCAGCGCCAGCAGGTTGGTCTGGCTGGCAACGTCGCCGATCAGCTTGACCACGTCGCCGATGCGTTTGGCGGCCTGGTCGAGTGTGTCGACCGTGTTGCGCGTGGTTTTCGCCGTACCGACCGCTTCGGTCGCAACCGTCGCCGATTGTTCGACCTGGCGGCCAATTTCAGCAATCGATGCAGCCAGCTGTTCGGCCGCGGCCGCGACCGTCTGCACGCTGACCGAGGCTTCTTCGGTTGCGGCGGCCGCAGCCGTCGTACGCTGCGACGCGTCGCCGGTCGCGCTGTGAATGGCGCCTGCGCTGTCGCGCATCGACCGGGCGGCTGCGTCGACCGCGCCGACCGCGCCGGTGACTTCGGATTCGAACTTGTCGGCCATCTCGCCAAGCGCGCGACGCTTCTGCGCTTCGGCTTCTTCTTTGCGCGCGCCTTCTTCGGCGCGCAGCGTCTCGGCATCCTGCATCGCGCTGCGGAACACTTCGACCGAACGCGCCATCTTGCCGAGTTCGTCATTGCGTTCGCGACCGCGCACGTCGATGCGCGTATTGCCGGCAGCGAGTTCGTTCATCGTGTCGGTCAAGGCGCCGATCGGACGCGACAGGCTGCGGCCGATCCACCACGCCACGCCTGCGGCTGCAACCAGCACCGCAATTGCCGACAGGCCAAGCTGCAACGCAGCCTGCGCCGCGGCTGCACGCAGCTTGCTGGCGTCGATCGCAAGTTCCAGCACGCCGACCGGTTCGTTGGCGCCGTTGCGGATGGTGCCGATACGCAGCGCCGTCGCCTTGCCGCCAATGTCGACTTCGCGCGCGATCGTTTCGCCCGCCAGCGCGCGCTTGACGTCGTCGAGCGTCGCAGTCGCCTTGCCGCTATTGGCCAGAGTTTCGATCTTGTCGGCGGTGATGCGATGGATCGCAGCGTCGACGTTGAATTGTTTCTTCAAGCGCTCGACGAACGGACCGCCGAACGGAATGCCGGTATCGATCACGCCGGTGCCGTTGTCGGCGAGCGGGAACGGCACGGTGCCGAACACCGAAAGATTGTCGCGGCCCGGCTCGACGCCGCTGATGGGGGTCTTCTTTTCGAACGCCAGCGGAATGTTGCGACGGCGTCCTTTGACGTCGTCACCGATCGCTTTGGGATCGTGAATGCGCGAGAAGGCAATCGTGCCGTTCTTGAAGAAGGTCATGTAGCCGGCGCCGAGCGGCTTGACCGCAGTCAGTGCGGGCGTGAGGAAAGCGACCAGCGCGTCGCGATCGTCTTTTGCCATCGCTTCGCGCACGGCGGGGAACGAGCTGAGCGCGGTCGAGATCGCAGTTGCGGTGCGCGCTTCATATTCGAGCGCGGCCAGCACGCCCTGCCATTGCAGCGCGAGTTCGCGATCGAGCGCGGCGTCGGCCTGCTGGCGCTGCTGTTGCCAAGCCAAGAGCGAAATCGCGGCACATCCAAGTGCGGCGACCAGCGCAATGGCAACGATGAGACGCGTGGAAATCGAACGCAGCACGTGACGGCCTCCCCAAGCTTGCTTGCGCGAGTGCTACGGGGTCGCGTTTAACGGCCTATGAATTAAGCACGACTAGGCGGCGCGGCCGACCATGCCCCGCACGCCCGAAAGCGCGCCCGGAACCAGTTCGAGGCCCAGAAACCGTGCCTCGTCGACCCAGCCCGGCAGGGTCAGGTTGGTCGCCAAGGCGCGGGCAAAGCCGAATTGCTCATAATAAGGTGCGTCGCCGACCAGCAGCACGATCCGGTGCCCCAGCGCGCGGGCCACACCCAGCCCGTGCCAGATCAGCGCCTTGGCGTAGCCCTTGCCCCGGTCTTCAGGAGCCACCGCGATCGGGCCCAGCAGCAAAGCCGGCACGCGCTCCTCGCCGATCACGATCGGCCAGAAGCGTAAGGACCCGTCGATCTCGGGCTTGGCCGGGTCATGGATGACGAAGCCGAGTTCGGCCACCGGGGGGATCCCCTCGCGCAGCTTATAGACGGTCTTGCCCGCGCGATCGGGACCGAAGGCGAGATCAAGAAGATGCTCGATCGCCGGACCGTCTTCGGGATGTTCTGGTGCGATCTCCACGGGGCGCGACGCGTAGCAGTTCAACGTCCGCTGGACTAGAGTGCCGAGGCTATGGGCCTCGAAATCGCCGACGACGAACTGCCGTATCAGGCCGAGACGCGATCGATCCGCGTCGCCGTTCGTCCGTCCTATCGCCCCGATCAGTCGGCGCCCGACGAAGATCACTTCGTCTGGGCCTATCGCATCCGCATCGAAAATCGCGGCCCCGAAACCGTGCAGCTGCGCACGCGCCATTGGGTCATCACCGACGGCAATGGCCGCGTACAGGAAGTGCGCGGTCCGGGCGTTGTCGGTGAAGAGCCGGTGCTGAAACCGGGCCAAAGCTTCGAGTATGTCAGCGGCGTGCCGCTTTCGACCCCGACCGGTCTGATGCAGGGCAGCTACGGCATGCACACCGACGCAGGCGAGCATTTCGACGTCGAAGTGCCGCCCTTCTCGCTCGACAGTCCGCAGCAGGTTGCGCGGCCGAACTAAGCCAAGTGGGAATAGAATCAAACCGGCCTTCGTTCAGGCCCGGCACATCCAATCTGGAAACAGCCCCGTTCTTCTTGAAAGAGCAGATCACCGGCGTAGATCGGTGCGGGGCCAAGAACCCAAAATCAGGACTTTCGTACCGCGATGTCATCCAAGCCGAAGCTCACGCCCGTCAATGCGATTGCGCGTCCTGATCGCGCCGAAGCCGAGAAAGCAGTGCGGACGCTGCTGCTGTGGGCCGGCGACGATCCCGATCGCGAAGGGCTGAAAGCAACGCCCGAACGCGTCGTACGCAGCTACGAAGAGTTCTTCGCCGGCTACGGTGCCGATCCGTACGACGTGCTGCAACGGACGTTCGAAGAAGTCGAAGGCTATGACGACATGGTCATCCTTCGCGGCATCCGCTTCGAGAGCTATTGCGAACATCACATGGTGCCGATCATCGGCACGTGTCACGTCGCTTATCTGCCGAAGAACCGCGTCGTCGGCATCTCCAAGCTGGCGCGCGTCATCGAGATTTATTCGAAGCGCTTGCAGATCCAGGAAAAGATGACGGCGCAGATCGCGACCGCGATCAACGACGTGCTGGAACCGCGCGGCGTCGCCGTCGTCGTCGAAGGCGAACATCAATGCATGACTACGCGCGGCGTGCATAAGCCAGGCGTTGCGATGGTGACGAGCCAGATGACCGGCGTCTTCCGCGACAACCCGGTTACGCGCAGCGAATTCCTGGCGATGATCGGAAAAGGCTGACCGTTCGGGTCAGTCCTCGGCGGTGACTTTCAACCGCTGCTGCTCTTCTTCGTCGAAACGATAGACGGTCGAGCAGAATTCGCAGGTCGCGGTCACCGCACCGGTTTCGTCCCGCAGCTCGCCCAATTCGTCGGGCGACAAAGTCTTCAGCACACGCACGACGCGATCGGACGAGCAGCGACAGCCGCGCGTCACCAAGGTCGGCGGCCAGACGCGCACCGCTTCTTCGTGGAAGAGGCGAAACAGCAGATCGTTGGGCGCCAGCGAGCGGTCGATCAATTCGACTTCCGCTGTCGTGTCGAGCAACAGCTTGGCGCGCACCCAGGCATCTTCGAGTTCGACTGCGGCGCTTTGTTTGCGCAGCGGATCGTCTTCGGGCAGGCGCTGCAACAACAAGCCGCCGCCGCGCCATGCACCGTCGCGCGCACGCCGCGCTGCGACTTTCAGATGCGTGCCGAGCTGCTCGGATTGCGCGAAGTAATGCAGCATCCAATCGGCAACTTCGGCGCCTTCCAGCTCGACGATGCCCTGATAGCGTTCGGTGTCTTCGCCCTGATCGACGGTGAAGGCGAGATAGCCCTGTCCGATCAATTCGCGCGGCGTTGCGTTGGCGCCGGTAGGAAGACGATCGCGATCGAACCCGGCATAGCCGCGCACGACACCGTCGGTGGTGACGTCGGCGACGACGACCGAAACCGGTCCGTCGCCCTTCACTTGCAAGGTGAACACGCCGTCATATTTGAGCAGGCTGGCCAGCAGCACAGTCGCGGTCAGCACTTCGGCCAACAGCTGTTCGATCACCGGCGGATAGGCGTGACGCGCCAACACGTCGTCGAGCAACGGCCCCAGACGCACCATCCGTCCGCGTACCGCGTCGCGTTCCAACTGGAACGCCTGCACGATGTCGGTCTCGGGCGCGGCGCCCTCGACAGGAGCCGCCGCACCGATCACGCGCGTGCGGCTCCTTGGTCGCCCATGCACCAGGCCAGGATGGCCTTCTGTGCGTGCAGCCGGTTTTCGGCTTCGTCCCACACCGCCGATTGCGGCCCGTCGATCACCGACGCAGCCACTTCTTCGCCGCGGCGTGCCGGCAGGCAATGGAGGAAGATCGCGTCCTTGTTGGCGCGCGCCATCAACGCGTCGTCGACCTGATAGCCTTTGAGCGCAGCACGACGACGTTCGCCGTCGCTGTCGTTCATCGACACGAACACGTCGGTGATGACCGCATCGGCATCGGCCGCCGCAACCGCCGGATCGCGTACATTGCTGACGCCCGGCGCGTTCGAACCGCACCACAATTCGTCCGGCGTCGCGAAGACCAGCTGAAAGCCCAGCGCCGGTGCGGCATGGATCCAGCTTTTCGCGACATTGTTGCAGTCACCGATCCAGGCAACTTTTTTACCCGTGATCGGACCGCGCCGTTCTTCGAAGGTCTGGATGTCGGCCATGATCTGGCACGGATGCGACAACTCGGTCAGCGCATTGATGACCGGGACCGTGGCGTTCTCTGCCAGCTCCAACAATTTGGCGTGGCGCGAGGTGCGCAGCACGATGGCGTCGACATAGCGCGACAGAACGCGCGCCGTGTCGGCCAGCGATTCACCGTGGCCGATCGCCATCGCCGACGTGTCGAGGATGATCGGCTGGCCGCCCATCTGCACGACGCCGCGTTCGAACGAGACGCGGGTACGGGTCGACGGCTTTTCGAAGATCAGGGCCACGGCTTTGTTGGCCAAGGTGCCGCGCACCGAATGATCGTCGCGCTTCAACGCATGGGCACGATCCAGAACGCCGCGCAAGGTCGCGGGCGAAACCTGGTCGATGTCGAGGAAGTGACGGGTCATGCGGCTGACTTCGCTGCAAACTTGGTGGCAACGCGATCGAAGATCTCCATCGCGTGTTTGATATGTTCGTCTTCGATAATCAGCGGCGGCAGCAGGCGCACGACATTCTCGCCGCCACCAACCGTGCACAGCCCGTCGGCCAGCAAGGCTTTGACGAAATCAGCCGCGACGATCGACGGTGCGCATTTGATGCCGCGCATCAAACCGATGCCGCGCTGTTCGACGAACACGGTCGGGTGACGTTCGACCAGCGCCTGCGCCGCACGGTCGAGCGCAGCGCCGATCTTCTGCACGTGGCCGAGGAAGCCGGGCTCGACCAGCATGTCGATCGCGGTTTCACCGACCGCCATCGCCAGCGGATTGCCGCCATAGGTCGATCCGTGCACGCCCGCGACCATGCCGCTGGCTGCATCGGCGGTTGCAAGACACGCACCCAACGGGAAGCCGTTGCCGATCGCTTTGGCGACGCACATCACGTCCGGTTTGATGTCGGCATATTCGTACGCCCACAATTTACCGGTACGGCCGAGACCGCACTGAATCTCGTCGAGAAACAGCAGCAAGCCGAACTCGTCGCAGATCTTGCGCACTTGCTGCAGCAATTCGACCGACCACGGCTTGATGCCGCCTTCGCCGATCACCGGTTCGAGATTGATCGCCGCGGTCTCGGCGGTGATCGCTGCGCGCATTTCATTCAAGTTGCCAAAGGCAACTTGATCGAAGCCATCCAGCAACGGACCGAAGCCCGTCACCATCTTCTCGCTCTTGGCGGCCGAAATGGCACCCAAGGTACGTCCGTGGAACGCGCCCTGAATCACGATGATGCGGTTCTTCTGCGGCTGGCCCTTCGCATGGAAGTGCTTGCGCACGGTTTTGACGCCGCATTCCCACGCTTCGACGCCCGAGTTGGTGAAGAACACCGTGTCGGCGAACGAATTGTCGACCAGCTTTTTGCCAAGCCGTTCCTGTCCCGGAACCGTGTAGAGGTTCGAGACGTGCCACAGCTTCTTGGCCTGCTCGGTCAGCGATGCGACGAGGCGCGGATGGGCATGGCCAAAGGCGGTCACGCCGATGCCGGCGACGAAGTCGAGATAACGTCGGCCCTGATCGTCCCACAGCCAGACGCCTTCACCGCGCTCGAAGCGCACGTCGGCCCGTGCGTAGACGGGCATCACTGGTGGGAACACGACAAAATCTCCAAGGCCCAGAAAAAGAGGCCTTGTCTACAGCGCCTTACCGCGTTGCGTAACCCCGTTTAGGCGCGAAGCCGGTATCCGGAAACCAGAAGGCGCCAGGCAAATAAGCTCAAAACCAGGCTCATCGCCGCCAAGCCGAGCACCGCATTCCACACCGGCAGCGACGCCGATCCCCCGACCAGGGCGGCGCGCGTGGTTTCGACCGACCAGGCGAACGGGCTGCCGAACGCCAAGGAACGCAGCGGTTCGGGCATCGCCGCCACGGGCACGACCAGGCCCGAAAAGAAGGCGATCGGCGTCAGGATCAGGCCGAAGGCGCCGCCGACATGGTCCCATTTCTCGGCCCACAGCCCGACCAGCAACCCAAGTGGCGCGAAGGCGAGGCCGGTCAGCACCATCAGCGCCAGCGCAGACAACGGCGCGTTGCCGGGAAATCCGGTGACGATCACCGCGAACAGCGCCACCGGCAGGCCCGACATCAGGCCGGCCGTCGTGCCGGCGCCGACATAGGCGATCAGCCATTGATGCGGATCGATCGGCGCCTGCACCACGTCCTGGATCGTGCGGTGCATCTTGTCGATGACGAGCTGGATGGTCGGACCGACCACCGCATTCATGCCGCACCAGAACGCCGCCTGCCCCGCCAGCATCCAGGCGAAGACTTGCCCGTCATCGTCGCGTTCAGCACCGCCCAACGCGAACACGCCCGCATACATCAGCGCGTTGATCAGCGCCGGTGCAGCCATGAAGGCCCAGCCGCGCAAAAAGCGGCGCACTTCGCGCAGATACAAACTCCACAGCGAAAGCACGGATCAGCTCTTCAGCTTGTAGCCGGTCGACAACATGCGCAGCACCAGCAGCCACAGACCGGCGTTCACTGCGACCAGCACCGCAATGCCGGTGCCGATGAAGCTGTCATTGCCGCCGATGAAGCCATGGCGGAAGCCGTCGATCATATAGAAGAACGGATTCAGATGCGCCACGAAGCGCCAATTCTCGGGCAGGCGTTCGATCGGATAGAAGGTGCCCGACAAAAACGTCAGCGGCGTCACGATGAAATTGGTGACCGCGGCGATGTGATCGAATTTCTCGGCCCAGATCGCGCCGGCAATGCCGAGCAGGCCCAGCATCATCGTGCCGAGCAAACCGTAGAGCGCGATCAGCAGCGGATGCGCCAGGTGAATGCGCACAAAGAGCGCAACGACGGCGATGGTGACCAGACCGACGACCAACCCGCGCAGCACGGCGGCTGCGACATAGCCGACCGCCAACTCGCCCGACGTCATCGGCGGCATCAACACGTCGACGATCGTGCCCTGGTTCTTGGCGATCATGATCGACGAGGACGTGTTCTGAAACGCGTTCTGCGCCATCGTCATGATGATCAGGCCGGGCGCCAGGAATTCCAGAAACGGCACGTCGCCGACGCTGCGGCCCGCACCGCCCAAGGCCAGCGCGAAGACGGCGAAGAACAGCAAGGTCGTGACCACCGGCGCGGCCACGGTCTGCATGTAGACTTTGGCGAATCGGCGCACTTCTTTGGAGAAGAGCGTCGCGAAGCCAATCCAGTTGATCGCCCCCATCTCGCGCGGGAGCGGCGTCGTGGAGTCGCGTTGTTGCTGTTGCTGCATGATCGCCGAGGAACCTAGCAGCGGAACCGCTATAGTCCAGTCGATGGCACGAATTCCGAAGAAGATAACCCAGGCCTACCTGGAAGCGGCAGCACTGCACTATCTCGAGAGATTCGCGAGCTCGGCCGCCAATCTGCGCCGGGTTCTGCAGCGGAAGGTGCAGCGAAGTGCGGCACATTGGGGGGACGATGCAGGCCAGTTCGCCCCGCTGATCGACCGGCTGCTGGAGCGGTATCAAGCTTCAGGCCTGATCGACGACAAGCGCTATGCCGAGGCCAAGGTCGCCAGCGAACGCCGCCGCGGCCGCTCGACGCGCGCCATCGCGCAGCGTCTGGCCATGAAAGGCGTCGCGAATGAGATCACCAAAAAAGCGCTCGACGAACATGAAGGCGACGACGTCACCGCCGCACGCGCTTTTGCCAAACGACGCCGGCTGGGCCCGTATCGCACGGCCAAGCGCAGCGAGTTGCGCGACAAGGATCTCGCTGCGCTGGGACGCGCCGGCTTTGCCTATGAAATCGCGCGCAGCGTCGTCGACGGCGAGATCGACTAGCCCTTGTCGGTCGCACGCGCGCGCAACGCGGCGCGGGTTTCTTCGTCCAACGTCACTTTGATGTCGCGCGTGACATACGGGCTGGTGATCCCCAGCTCTTCGAATTTCTTTTTCATGCGGCGATTCAATTCGCGCCCGACGCCCCATTGCTTGTTGGGCCGCGTCTTGAGCCGCGCCTGCACCATCACCGCCTTGTCGGTAAACGCGTTGACACCGATCACTTCGAGCGGATCGATCACGTCGCCGGCATAGGCCGGCTCGGTCTGGATTTCGGCGGCCAGATCGCGCAACGCGTCGATGACCGCGTCCGGGTCCTGGTCGTAGGCGACTGCGATGTCGAACACGTAGAACGAGAAATCGCGCGCCATATTCTTGACCGAGGTCACGTCGCCGAACGGCACCGTGTACACAGCGCCGGTTCCGTCGCGCAGTTTCAGCGCGCGGATCGACATCGCTTCGACCAGACCCGACCGGCCTTTGTCGAGATCGACCACGTCACCGACCGCGATCGTGTTGTCGAACAGAATGAAGGCGCCGTTGATCACGTCTTTGACCAAGGTCTGCGCGCCGAAGCCGATGGCGAGACCGATGACGCCGGCGCCAGCCAGCAGCGGCGCGGTGTTGATGCCAAGCTCGCCCAGAATGACGGTCGAGGTGATCACCAGCAGGAAAATCAAAAACACGTTGCGCAGCAGCGGCAACAAGGTGCGCGTGCGGGCGCTGCGAATGACGACGCCGTTGCCGCCGCCGGTGAGATAGCGCTCGATGCCGCTTGCGACGAATTCCCAGGCTGCGATCGACAACGCCAGAATGAACAGGATCGCGCCCAGCTTTCCGAGCAGCGCACGACCGGAGTCGGTCTCAAACCAGTGCCAGCTATCCAGGCCCCAGGCGCGCAGAATGGTCAGCGCGGCAATGAACCAAAGTGCGAGAACGATCAGCCGGCGCAGCAGCGGAATGTAGCGATTGGCGCGCGCTTCCAGACCGGGAAATTGCGCGCGCAGATCGGCCGACACCGCAAACCCATGTTCGAAGGCGCGATCGATGCCAGCTGTAACCAGGCGCGCAACGACCGCAACGACCAGGGTCAGCAGGCTGGCTTTGGCGACAAAGGCAAAACCGCCGGTCAGATTGACCGCGTAGATGAACCAGACGATCGCGACATAGGCGATCGCGAGCAAATGCCAGACTTCGGCGAAACGCCGGCGTACCGACCAGAAGGCGCTGGTCTGTTCGGGATCGGTCGAACCGCGCAGCCACGCCGCCATCGAACGACGGTTCTGCAAAATCACCACGACCAGCAACACCGCCAAGGTCAGCCCGACAAATTTCAGCGCGGTCTCGGCAAGCGAGCGCCACAGACCAAGCAAGCGCGCAGCAGCAATGAAGAACCAACCATAGACTGCGATCGCGAACAGCCGGCGCAGCCAGATATACAGATAGTTCGACGTCTCATCGTCGAGCCGCACCAGGCGCAAACCGGGCGCTGCCGGTTGCAGCACCAAACGCACCAGCGCCAGCAGGCTGAACAACAGAAGGCTGGCATTGACAATGGTCAGTGCCGCAAGCCGCACCGTATCGGGCGGTGCAATCGCCGACGCAACTGCGTAACCGACGAGGCCGAACACGACGACGGGACCAAGTTCCAACAGAAACCGTGCCAGCCCCAACGACAGGCGCGTGCCGAACGGCTTGTCGACGCCGCGCCGTTCCAGCGCGCGCAGCGGCCGCGTCAGTGCGCGACGCACGACGATCGACGCGACGGCGCCGAACAACACGATCGCCGCCAGCGCCGCGAACAACAGCGACCAGCGTTCGCGCACGTCGGGATCGGCCATCTGCCGTTCGAACCAACGTTCGGCTTGCGGCAAGCGGCTGACTGCCGCAGCGGCTTCGACCAGCGCCGCGCTGGCATTGGCGATATGCACGGAGACAAAGCGCAGCACGCGCTCGCCCGCATTCTCCAACAGATCGGGTTGGTCGTCGTTGTCGCCTTGCTTGTCGCTCGCCTGCGCCAACAGATCGATCTGGTCGATCAGTTTTTGTCGCGCCGCCGGATCTTCGAGCGTCGATTTCAGTTCGCGCAGCTTGGCCGGATCCGGCTTGGGCGCGTCTTTTGTCGTCGTCGATGACGGCAACGTGACTTGCGCCTGCGCTGCGACCGGCAACGCAAACAGCAGAACAAGCAACAGTTGGGCGAGCAATCGCATCACAGAAGCCAAACGTGGTGGAGTGTGATCAGCCGTAAGGCTTGAAGCCGGCAACGTCGCGCAGAAGACGTGCCAGACCGTCGGCGGCATGAGCAAGCAACGCTTGTCCGATTGCTTCGGTTGCGCCGGCTGCATTTCCCATCGCGCCCGCGGGGTTCAGATCCTGCGCCGCCCAGCCCCAACCGCTGCGGCCGTGCGTCGTAAATGCACGTCCCGCCAGATCGCTGCCGCGGCTGGTGAAATTCTGCGCCTGATCGCGGCGCACCAGGTCGGGCGCCAGCGCGAGCATCAGCGAGGTCTCAACCAGACCGGCGTGCAGGCCGATTGCCGCTTCTTCATCCGGGATCAGGCCAGCAGGCCGGCCGAAGCCGCCGCGGCTGCAATAGACAGCGATCATGCCCAGCCGGCTGCGCAACGTCGCGGCCAGCGACGGCAACAGCCCTTCTTGCCCGCCATGCGTATTGAACAGCACCAGCCGTTCGATTCCGGCGGCGCGCACGCTGGTCGCGATATCGGTCCAGGCCGCCAGCACGGTCGCCGGCTCCAGGGTCAGGGTGCCTGGAAAGGCCGCATGTTCGGGCGACAGGCCGATCGGCTGGGTCGGCAGCCGCAGCACCTGGACCGGGTCGCTTTTGAGCAGGCCCGCCGCCGCAGCGACGACGCCGTCGCCAATAATTGCGTCGGTCCCCAACGGCAAATGCGGCCCGTGCTGCTCGGTCGCGGCCAGGGGCAGCAGGGCTACGGCGTTGGAAAGCCGGCCCTCGGCGAAGTCGGTGGTGGCGAGGTTGCTCCAGTCGCGGAAGGGCACGAGCTTGAAATCTCCGGGGGTGCGGGCTAGTGGGACCGGACCGACTTCGGTCGGGTCCCACTAGCAATCGTTTCGCTGTGGTCAAAATCCATCTCGATGGCCAATCCATCGCGATCGATTTTGACCACTAGGGTCCCGACCCTACCTATGCCCGTGGAGTCCTGTCCAATGAGCCGCGTCCCCTTCCGGAACGACGTCGAAGAAGATGAGAACGAAAAGCCGAAGGCCGACGCCAATCCGCCGAATCTGATCGACGCGAATCTTTTCCGCGCCCGGACCGTGCTGCTGTTCGGCGAGATCGACGACAAGGTCTCGCGCCAGGTGACGGCGCAGTTGATCGCGCTGGCCGGCAAGAGCGACGAACCGATCCGTCTGTTCGTGCAGTCGCCGGGCGGCCATGTCGAAGCCGCCGACACGATCTTTGACGTGATCCGCTTCATCAAAGCGCCGGTGCATGTGATCGGTACGGGCTGGGTCGCTTCGGCCGGCGCGCTGATCTATGTCGCGGCGAAGAAAGAAAACCGCTACGCGCTGCCGAACACCCGCTTCATGCTGCATCAGCCGTCGGGCGGCACGATGGGCAAGGCGAGCGACATCGCGATCGAAGCGAAAGAGATCATCCGCATGCGCCAGCGTCTCAACGAGACGTTTGCGAAAGAAACCGGTCAGCCGGTTGAGAAAGTCGCGCGCGACAGCGACCGCAACTATTGGATGAGCGCCGAAGAAGCCAAGACCTACGGCCTGGTCGGCAAGATCGTGAACAACGAGACGGAAATCGGCTGAGCGCGAAGCGCGAAGCCGTCCCCGCGCAGGCGGGGACCCAGGTCTAAAAGAAAGGGCGGCGTTCGAATTTCGAGCGCCGCCCTTTTTGTTGCTCCTGGGCCCCCGCCTGCGCGGGGGCGGCTCCTCGTGTCGCTACGCTCCTCTTGGAGCCGGCTCTTGCAACGTCACGCAGTGCAGACCGCCGCCGCCGCGCACGAAGTCGAGCGCCGGCACCGGCACGATTTCGCGATCGGGGAAAACGCGCTTGAAGATCTTGAGCGCGTCTTTGTCGGCGGGATCTTCGAAGGCCGGAATCAGCAGGCCGCCATTGACGAAAACGAAGTTTACATAGGACAGCGTCAAGCGCCGTCCGTTCTCGTCGACCCGATCCGGCTGCGGCAGTTCGATAATGTCGAAGACGCGGCCTTGCGCGTCGCGCACCGCGTGCAGCCGGTCGAGATTGTCGGCACCGATTTCGTAATTGCGATCCGACACGTCGGTGGTCGTGTGCAACAGCACGACGCCGGGCCGCGCGAAGGCCGCGATCTCGTCGACATGTCCCTTGGTTTCGTCCTGGTCGTAACCGCGTCCGAGCCAGACGGTTTTCTCGATGCCGAGATTTTCACGCAGCCAGCGTTCGAGGCGGATCTTGTCGACCATCTCGTTGCGGCGCGGATCGAGCAGACATTCTTCGGTCACCAGCGCCGTGCCGCTTCCGTCGACGCAGATCGCACCGCCTTCGAGCACGAAGTCGGCTTCGAAACGGCGCATCTTGGCGTTCGCCAGCACCGCTTCCGCAACGTCGGCATCCAGCATCCAGTCGTGATGGATTTCACCCCAGCCGTTGAACTGGAAATCAACGCCCGCGACTTCAGCGCTACGTTCGTTGCGCACGAAGATCGGGCCGATATCGCGCATCCAACCGTCCGACATCGGCACCGGCACGATTTCGATGCCGGGTCCGCATGCCAACGACGCCTCTGCGACGTCGCCCGGCGCGCACACCATGCGAACCGGTTCGAAGCGCGAAATCGTGCGGGCTAGATCGGCATGCGCGGTGCGGGCTGCGTCGATGCCGCCGCCGCCGACCCAGGTCGCGGCGCGGGCGGGCCACGCCATCCAGGTACGTGCGTGCCGTGTCCATTCGGGCGGCTGGACGAAGCCTTCGGCGGAAGGAGTGCCCCTGATAGGTCGGTCAGCCATCGCGGCGGAGAGTGGACGAGCGGTGCGGTCGGACGCAAGACGGGCGAAATTGCCCCAGCGCGCAGGCGCGTGAGGCGTTGGGTCGGTTGCGCCGCGCTGGCTGAACGGGCAGGAACGTTTCCGTGATCGACCGTACCTCGCCCATCGACCCCGCGCTGCCCGAAGCCCGTCGCATCGCGCAGACAATTGCCTGCACCGACTCCGATTCGATTCCCAAAGTCGCCGATGCCGGGCGCGTCGTCGAACGCGACGGCGAACGCGTGCAGATCATGCATAACGGCGTCCTCGTCGAAGCCGGCGGCTATTTCGGCGACTGGATGGAAGAGATCATCCGCCGTCTTGGCGGTCATCACGAGCCGCAGGAAGAATTGGCGTTCGCGCGCGTGCTGGAACGGTTGGAGTCCGGCTCAACCATGATCGAGCTTGGATCCTACTGGGCCTATTACTCGCTGTGGTTTCGTCGCGCCCTGCCCGGTTCGATCAATGTCTGCGTCGAGCCCGACGAAGAACGTATGGCGGTCGGCAAGCGCAATTTTGCGCGCAACGGCTACGACGCGACGTTCCTGCCCTATGCGATCGGCGCGCAGCAGGGCGACGACGTGGAATTTCTGCGCGAACGCGATCAGACCATGGTGCGAGTCCCGGTTCGTTCGGTTGACATGATCGTCGACGAACTGCGCTTGCGCCGCGTCGACTTGTTACATGTCGACATTCAAGGCGCCGAGACTGCGATGCTGGAAGGCGCGCAGCGTCTGATCAGCGCCGGCAAGTTGCGGTTTCTGATTGTGTCGACGCATCACTGGAAGATCTCGGGGGATCCGCTGACGCATCAACGTTGCGTGCGCCGGATCGAACAGCTTGGCGGACGCATTCTGGCCGAACATTCGGTGGCAGAATCCGCGTCGGGCGACGGTTTGATCGTCGCATCCTTCGATGCGCGCGACGCCGACATGGCGCCGATCACAATCAGCCACATCCGCGCGCGCGACACGCTGTTCGGCGAATTGGAGCACGACCTCGCTGCCGCGCAGGGCAAAGCAGCGCTCGAATAAAGCCGTAATCAGATGGAACGGGCTGCGATAGGCCTCGTTCCCCTGCCATGACGATGCTCGTGCTTGTGGTTGAAGACGACCCGTTGATCTCGCTCGACCTGTGCAGCATCGCGCAGGAAGCGGGCTGCGTGACCGTTGCGGCGCCGACCGTCAGCAGCGCCCGCAATGCGGCGGCGGAGTATCCGTTCGACCTTGCGATCATCGATTTGAAGCTGGGGCCCGGCACGAACGGCGCCGATCTGGCGCGCGAGCTATTGGGCCAATACGGCTTGCCGTCGCTGATCGTCAGCGGTCATCTGACCGATGCGGTGCGATCGGATCTGCTCGACACGGCCGTGTTTGCGATCGCCAAACCGTACGAACCACAAGCAGTACGCGCCGCGATCTTCGCGGCACTCGAACCCAGAAACGAACTACTCGCGTAAGGTGGTTTTAAGCGGCGCGCGCCAGCGCTTCGTCGATTGCGGGACGAAGCTGCGTCTGGCGATAGGGTTTTTGCAGCACCTTGGTGCCGAGCATGCGATGCGCGCCCGCCAATTCCTCGGCGAACCCGGTCGCGAACAGCACCGCCAGATCGGGGCGCAGGATCGTGGCAAAATCGGCCAAGGTGAAGCCGTCCATGCCCGGCATGCGGATATCGGTGAACAGCACGTTGATCGAACGATCGCGCGACAGGCAGTCGAGCGCTTCTTCACCGCTCGACGCGATCACGACTTCGTAACCGAGCAGCACCAGCAGCTCCCCCACGACATCGCGGACGACCGTGTCGTCTTCGACGAAGAGGATTTTCGGGGTGTGTGCCAGTTCAACCATCACTGCATTGTACAGAAACCGTCTCACCTGGCCAGCGAAGACGGAATGAGTAAGTCGCCCGGTCGCGCGTTGTTCAGGTCACCAGTTTGGTGACCGTCTCGATCGTATCGGCTTCTGCTGCAGGTTTGTCCCAACGCAAGCGCGCAATGCGCGGAAAACGCATCGCAACTCCTGACCGGTGTCGCGTCGAACGATGGATGGAATCGAACTCGACTTCCAACACCAGACCGGGTTCGACCTGCCGCACCGGACCGAACCGGTCCGTTGTGTGGGCACGAATCCAGCGATCGATCTGGAGCAATTCTTCGTCGGTATAGCCGGAATAGGCTTTTCCCACCGGCACCAGCTCCAAAGAACCGTCGTCAGCCGGACGCCAGACGCCGAACGTATAGTCGGAATAGAAGCTCGACCGTTTGCCATGACCGCGCTGCGCATACATCAGCACGACATCGAGCGTCAGCGGATTACGCTTCCATTTCCACCACGGGCCTTTGGGCCTTCCAGCGACATACAGACTGTCGGCGCGTTTCAGCATCAAACCTTCGATGCCGGCGTCGCGCGCGGCAGCGCGTTTCGCCTCCAGCTCGTCCCAGGTTTCGAACGGCACCAGCGGCGACACGTCCATATGCACTGGCTTCATGCGCGCGAACCATTGTTCGAGCCGCGCGCGGCGTTGGTCGAACGGTAAGCCGCGCAGATCTTCCGTGCCGTCGGCGAGAATATCGTAGAGCCGCACGAAGGCCGGATATTGCTGGACCATCTTGGCGGTGACGGCCTTGCGGTTCAGCCGTTGCTGCAAGTCGTTGAACGGTGCCACGACAAGTGCACCATCACCGTCGCGCCGTGCGACCAGCATCTCGCCATCCAGCACCGCATCAAACCGCGTCATCTCCTCGGTGATTTCGGGAAAGACGCGGGTCACGTCGTCGCCCGAGCGCGAAAAGATCCGTTCGCTGCCGCCGCGCGCCGCAAGCTGCACGCGTATGCCGTCCCATTTCCATTCGGCGCGAAAATCCTGCGGCGCGAGATTGCGCAGATCGTTTTCTTCCAGCGGATTGGCCAGCATCAACGGCCGGAACGCGGCGCGATGATCCGGGTCGGGACGTGGGCCGGTTCCTTCCAGCCAATCGAACAGCTCGCGATAAGGCGGCTCCAGCCCGTGCCAGACTTCTTCGATTTCGGCGACGTCGATCTTAGCGCGTTCGGCGAGTGCGGTTTTGACCAGCCGCGCCGATACGCCCACACGCAGCGCGCCGGTGAGCAATTTGATCAGCGCGAACCGTTCCGAGGCGGTACAGGCATCGAGCCAGGTTTCGAGAAGCTTCGGCGCGTCGGCCCGCGACGCACGCGACACCGCGTCGACGACTTCAGTCGGCGTCGGCGCAGGCACGTTCACGCCATGTTGCTTGGGCCAGATCAACGACACGGTCTCGGCGAGATCGCCGACATAGTCGTAGCTCCAGGCGAACAATTCGGAATCGACGCGGCTGAGCACGAGGTCGCGCACCGCGGCTGCTTTCAAGGTCGGCAAGCTGAGCGTCGAGGTGATCGCAGCCAGCGCCCAGCCGCGATCGGGATCCGGCTCGTGATCGAAGTAATCGACCAGCAACCGGATCTTGCCGTTGCGCGACGGCGTGAAGTTGAGCCGTTCGAGAAGCTCGGCGAAGCGCCGCATCAGGCTGCTGCGCTTCCTTCGCTGCCGGGCTCGACGCCGCGCGTCGCAACCCACTGCATGCCCCAGTCGTGCATCGCGTGCAGCAACGGCGTCAGGCTGCGCCCGTGTTCCGTCAGGTCGTATTCGACTTTCGGCGGAACCTCGGCATAGACGGTACGGCGCACCAGCCCGTCACGTTCCAACTCGCGCAGCTGCAACGTCAACATGCGCTGCGTGATATTCGGCAACGCGCGTCGCAGCGCGTTGAATCGCAGCGTGCGATTCATGAGGTGATACAGGATCACGCCTTTCCAGCGTCCGCCGATGACGTCGAGCGTGATCTCGACCGGACATGCCGCCCAGTTGGGCGGGGCGCCTTGCGGCACGGGGACAGTACCCATCTGACACTACCCGACAAAAATGTACGTACTGGCGGACACGTAGGGCGCGGCTTAGGTCGCGGCAAGTCCAATGCCGGAGCTGATCGTCCTATGAGCAATGTTCTGATCGTGCATGCGCATCCCGAAGCGAAGTCGCTGACCGCCGCGCTAAAAAACCTCGCCGTCGAAACACTCACCGCGCAAGGCCATACGGTTGACGTATCGGATTTGTACGCGATGGGCTGGGACGCGGTCGCAGATCGCAACGACTTCACCGCACCGGTGAATCCCGACCGGCTGCACTACGCGGCGGAATCGAAACACGCCTTCGCGTCGGGAACGCAAACGCCGGACATCACAGTCGAACAGCAAAAGCTGCTGTGGGCCGACGCGGTGCTCCTTACGTTCCCGATGTGGTGGTTTGGCATGCCCGCAATTCTGAAAGGTTGGGTCGAACGCGTCTTCGCCTATGGCTTTGCCTATGGGGTTGGCGAACATGGCGGCGAACGTTGGGGCGACCGCTACGGCGAAGGGACGCTGCGCGGACGGCGCGCGATGCTCACCGTCACGATCGGCGGACGCGAACCGCATTACAGCGCACGCGGCGTGAACGGCCGGCTCGACGATCTGCTGTGGCCGATCCAGCACGGCATTCTGTTCTATCCCGGCATGGATGTGCTGCCACCCTTCGCGATCTATCAGACGGACCGGCTACGCGAAGAAGAATGGCCCGCTGTTGCTGCTGCCTACCGGCAACGGATCGAACGCCTGTTCGACGACGCGCCGATCCCGTTCCGCAAACAGAACGCCGGCCACTACAACGGACAACAGGTGCTGAAAGCGGGCTTGGGTGTCGGTGAAGGCGGCACGCGCATTCATCTGATTCAGCCGGGGGATCCGGCTGAATCCAGCGTGTGAAGCTACGCCTCGTCGTCCTCAAAGCCGACGAGGCGCAACGCGCGCGCTTTCATCCCCTCCAGCTCAGCCATGCGCAGCAGCGCATCTTCGCGCCCATGCGTGACCCAGACTTCGCCGCGCACGACTTCGTGCAAGGTGCGGCAAAGCTCATCCCAATCGGCGTGATCCGAGATCACCAGCGGCAGCTCGACGCCGCGCTGCTTGGCGCGTTGGCGCACCTGCATCCATCCCGACGCGACGCAGGTGACTGGATCGGGCAAACGGCGTGACCAGCGCTCGCTGATCTCGGATGGCGGCGCGAGCACCATCTGGCCCGCCATGTCGTTCTTCTTCGCCGTCGTTGCGGGACGCAGATCGCCCAGCGGAATGCCGAGCCGTTCGTACAATTCGCACAGAGGCTGCAGCGCGCCGTGCAGCCAGATTGGCTGATCCCAGCCGGCGCGACGCAGCAGCGCGATGACGCGTTGGCATTTGCCAAGCGAATATGCGCCGACCACGTGCGACCGTTCGGGATAGAGCGACACCGAATGGAGCAGCTTCGCGATCTCATCTTGCGGGTCGGGGTGGCGGAAGATCGGCAGGCCGAACGTCGCTTCGGTGATGAACACGTCGGCTTCGACCGGTTCGAACGCGTCGCAAGTCGGATCGAAGCTGCGCTTGTAATCGCCCGACACGACGACCCGCGATCCGCGCCAGTCGAGCACCACCTGCGCCGAGCCCAGCACGTGACCGGCGGGAACGAAGCGCAATTTCACATCGTTGATCGTGAGATCCTGGCCATAGGGCAAGGACTGCAACGTCGCGCCCGCCTGATCGCCGTAGCGTGCCTGCATGATTGCGATCGTTGCCGGCGTTGCCAGCACATGCCCGTTATTTGGGCGCGCATGATCGGCATGGCCGTGCGTGATCACTGCGCGCGACGCGGGCCGCGTCGGATCGATAAAAAAGTCGCCGGGCTCAATCCACAATCCGCCCGGACGGACTTTCACCCAGCTTTCAGCGCGCGGCGTTTGCATCATGTTCAACTTAGCGCGGCTGCGGCGCTTCGCCATCACGAGATCAAACAACCAGCCATTAAGAGTTGAGATCGGATCCTAATCATAAGAAACAGGACCGAGTCGGGATGCGTTGCTACGCTTTCGCTTTGGCGATCGTCGTTTCGCTGTTCAGCGTCGCACCAACTGCGCGCGCGGCAACGGCGCTGCACGTCGCTTTCCCTGAGCTTCCGCCGATCGGCCCGGAAGCCGCAAAAGGCGTGGTGATTTACAGCCACGGCCGCTCACTCAAAAACGAAGACATGGACTCGCCGCCGCCGGCCTATCTCGCCTCGCTGGCGCATGACGGGTGGGACGCGTTGCGGTTCGATCGTCCGACGCGCGAAGATTCCCTGCCCGCAAGCTCCGCCGATCTGGCGCGCCGCGTTCAGGCGTTGCGCGACAAAGGCTATAAACGCGTCGTTCTGGCTGGCCAATCGTTCGGCGCCTTCCTGTCGTTGATGGCAGCCAGCCAGGCGAAACAAGTCGACGCGGTGATCGCGACCTCACCGGCCGCGTTCGGCAGCTTCAACGACAGCTATGATACGTGGCAGATGAACGCCACCGAGCTGTACAAGCATCTGAAGACCTTACGGCAGACGCGCGTACTGCTCGCCTTCTTTCACCGCGACGACTACGACCCGGGCGGGCGCGGTGTGCGCGCCGAAGAAATCCTGACCGTGCGCCGCTTGCCGCATCTGGTGATCGACCAGCCGCGCGAATTGGCCGGCCATGTCGCGGGCGCCACGGACGTTTTCGCCAAACGCTATGGCCAGTGTCTTGCGCGCTTCATCGACGGCGCCAAAGTCGATGCGCGCGGTTGCGACACGATCAATACGCCCGCCCCCGAACAAGGCAGCGAAGTGGTGGTCGGCTCGGGCTCGTAATAGGGTTGCGCAATGCGCTCGACCCACCTCACCCGCTTTATTGATGCGCCGCGCAGCGACGTCTATCGCGCGCTGACCGACGCGAAATCGGTTGCGATCTGGATGGTGCCCGACGGCATGACCTGTCGCGTGCATCAGTTCGAGGCGCAGGAAGGCGGCGCGATCCGCATCTCGCTGACCTATGATCGAGCGGACGGACACGGAAAAAGCGACAACCATACCGACACGTATCACGGTCATTTTGTGCAGCTCGTCCGTGACGAGCTGGTGGTGCAGCAGATCGAATTCGAGACCGACGATCCCGCCATGCAGGGCGAGATGCTGATCACCTTTATTCTTACCGATGCGCATGGCGGCACCGAGATCCATGCGACGCACGACCAGCTGCCGCCTGGCTTGTCCGAGGATGACAATGAAACCGGCTGGGCCATGTCGCTCGACAAGCTGACCGCGCTGGTCGAAGCCAATTCTGCTTGACCGTCTTGTTGATCGGTTCACCCTCTCGCCCCGGGGAGGAACCATCATGAAAAGATTTCTGATCACCGCTGCTTTGTTGTTGCCGGTCGCCGCCTTCGCGGCAGAAGGCCCGATGACAGGTCCCGCGACCTGGACCTGGAACGCCAAGGAATCCAAAAGCTCGACCACGCCGCCGAAAGCGATGGTCCTGAAAGTCACCAAAGACGACGGCACCAAACTCGCGTGGACGATGACTGCCACCGACGCCAAGGGCAAAACCCAGAAGATGAGTTGGTCGGGCGAATATGACGGCAAAGAACGGCCGGCCTCGAATGGCGGCGCAGCTGCATTCAGCAAAGGCAGCGACGGCGCCGTGAAGATTGCCTTCAAAGAGAAGGATGGCAGCACCGGCGACGAAAGCTGCACCGTCAGCAGCGACAAGAAGAAGATGACGTGCAAGGGCACGATGAAAGGCAAAGACGGCAAGACCGCCGACTACACCGACGTCTACGATCGCTCGTAAGCGTCAACACGAACGGCAAAGGGCGCTCCTTGCGGGGCGCCCTTTTTTCATTACTGCTCACAATCGTCCCAGGTACCGAAGCGACGGTTCGTTGCGATCGGTTTTGGTGCGGATCTGTCGAACACGCATCGCACCGGCAATTCGCCTTGACCGGCCTGCGCAACGCTTCGCACGTTGTGATCCAGGAGGACTTTCACGATGCGAATTCTGCTGTTGGCTGCTGCGTTATTGTTGCCGGTCGCCGCGTCTGCGGGCGACACGATGGTCGGCGGTCCGTCGACCTGGACGTGGAACGCCAAAGAATCGACGTTGCCGCCCGGCTCGCCGGCACCAAAGTCGCAGGTGATGAACGTCACCAAGGACGACGGCACGACCGTCGACTGGACGATCACCGCCGTCACCGCCGACGGTCAGACGACGTCGAAAAGCTGGTCGGGACCGTTCGACGGCAAGCTGCGTCCGGTACAAGGCCGCGACGGCGTCAGCGTCGGTTTCGGTCCCGCCGGCAAGAACGCATATCTGGTCAAATGGGAAATGACCAACGGTGCCACCGGCACCGAGACTTGCACGCGCAGCAACGGCGGCAAGAAGATCACGTGCAAATGTTCGGCAAAGCTGCCGGACGGAAAAACCATCGACTATGTCGACGTGCTCGACCGGAATTAGGCCGCGACGCGGCCTCCCGGTTTTCAGCTCTGCCGAAGAACTGAAAACCGGGAGCGCTACGCGCTATTTCGACGCCGCCTGCTCGATCATTTTCACAACCGCTTTCGGCTGCGAAATATAGACCGTGTGCGCCGCCTTGAGTTCGATCGTGGTGGCGTTCGCGCGCTTGTACATCGAGCGTTCGAGATCGGGATTGATGGCGCGATCGTTGGTCGCGACGATCGCGTAGCTCGGCTTGGTCTTCCATGCCGGCTTGATGGATTCGCCGCCCGCCGACTTCACCGACAGCGGAACTTGCGAGATCGCCATGAAATCGGCCTGCGCCTTGGGAAGGTCGGCGGCAAAGTTCGCATGGAACGTGGCGCGGTCGAGCAGCAGGAACGCACCGTCCTTGGTCGGCACGACCGTGCGCGCCGGCGCCGGGTTGCTCGCCTGCAGCTTGCCCAGACTCTCGCCAACCTCGGGCATGAACGCGGCGACATAGACGAGGCTGTTCACGTTCTGGTGGTTGCCGGCTTCGCTGATGATCATGCCGCCGTAGGAATGGCCGACCAGCACCGCCGGGCCATCCAGCGCATCGAGCACACGGTTGGTCGCTGCAACGTCATCTTCGAGCGAGGTTTCGGGTGGCTGGACGATGCTCACCGTGTAGCCGTCCTTGATCAGAAGATCGGCGACCGGCTTCCAGCCCGATCCGTCGGCGAAGGCACCGTGGACAAGCACGACGTTCTTGGTCGCTGCGTTGGCCGGCGCAGCCAGGCCCAGCAACGCGATCGCGGCAGTCGCACCCAGCAGATGACGAAGTTTGGTCACGGCAGATCCTTTGTGAGGTTGCGCGCACACGCGCATGGCCGCGCCGATCGGTCTTGTTCAATCGCAGCCAATTTGCAGAGCAAAAACAAAAAGGGCGGCCGAAGCCGCCCTTTTGCGTCAGGCCGCAGCGCTAAGCTGCGGGTCGTCCAAGGTCGCGGCCACCGCGTGCACGATGGCGGCGATGCGGACCGCATCCTGGATCGCTTCTTTCGAAACGCCGGCTTTGAACAGCTCCTGCTCGTGCGCTTCGATGCAACGGCCGCAGCCATTCACCGCCGACACGGCCAGCGACCACAATTCGAAGTCGACTTTCTCGACGCCGGGATTGGCGATGACGTTCATGCGCAGCTTGGCCGGCATGGTCATGAAGTCTTTGTTCGAAGCCAGATGCGTGAAGCGATAATAGATGTTGTTCATCGCCATGATCGCGGCAGCGGCGCGGGCCGCCTTGTTCGCGTCCGGCGACAGCGCATCACCGGCAGCCGCATCGATTGCGGTCACGACTTCGGCGTTACGCGATGCCAAGGCCGATGCCAGGGCCGAACCCCAAGCCTGTTGCGGCGTCAGCGCGGTCGAGGACGCGATCTGCGACAGGTTCAGTTTCAAATCTTTGGCATAGTCCGGCAGACGCTCTTTCAACGCGTCGAGCGACATCGAATTCTCCTAATCAGGAAAGAAGGTGGCGGCGCCCCAGACGAGCGCCGCCAATCAAACAATTACGCAGCGGGCTTGAGGACCTCTTGGCCCTTCTGCCAGTTGCAGGGGCACAGCTCGTCCGTCTGCAGCGCGTCGAGAACGCGGATCACTTCCTGCGGATTGCGGCCGACCGAGAGGTCGTTGACCGACGCGAAACGGATGATGCCATCCGGATCGACGATGAAGGTCGCGCGCAACGGCACGCCTTCTTCCTGATGCAGAATGCCCAGCGCGTTCGACAGTTCGCGCTTCACGTCGGCCAGCATCGGGAACGGCAGGTTCTTCAAATCTTCGTGATGCACGCGCCATGCGTGATGCACGAATTCGGAATCGGTCGACGCGCCGAGAAGCTGCGCATCACGATCGGCGAATTCGCTGTTGAGCTTGCCGAAGGCGGCAATCTCGGTCGGGCAGACGAAGGTGAAATCCTTCGGCCAGAAAAACACGACCAGCCACTTGCCCTTGTAGGTGTCGTTCGAGATCACCGGGAAATCGACCTTCGGATGGTCGAGGGTCGTGGCGGCTTTGAGTTTGAACTCGGGAAAACGGTGACCGACGGTCAGCATGCGGGGCTCCTGAAGGGGTCTGGTTGTTTAGAACGGTTCTAAACTAGACGCCATTTCTCGGCCGGCAAGCCCCGCCCGTCAAGACCCTCGCGCTAGACGCCCGCGACCGGCACAAGCCGTCGCACCGCATCTGCTGCAACCCGTGCGGCGCGGTCGACAAAGGCGTGGAAATCCAACTGACTATCCTCGCCCGCGAGGTCGGACATGGCGCGCACGATGAGCCAGCGCACGCCGTACGCGACAGCGATCTGGGCCACCGCCGCCGATTCCATATCGATCGCGACACCGCCATGCAGCGCGCGCAGACAGTCCCGGGTCACGGCGCAAGCGAGGTAGGTGTCGCCGGTCAGCACACGTCCGAACCAGGTCGGCTCGATCCCGACCATCGCCTTGCGCGCCGCTTCAATCATGGCGGGATCGGCGTCGAGTTCGGGCGGCTCGGTCGGCGGAATCGTCGGCAAGGCGCCGGGACGGTACGGCTCGATCCGCTCGGCGCGCAGCGCACCGTAATCATGCTGCACGACCGAAGTTGCGATCACGACGTCCCCGACGCCCAGCGCCGGATCAAGCCCGCCCGCAACGCCCGAGAACACCAACGCACCGCATCCATATTTCTCGCACAACAAGGTCGCGGCCAACGCTGCATTGACCTTGCCGATGCCGCATTCGACCAGCGCGACTGGATTGCCGTCCAACGTGCCGATGTCGAAGCGCAAGCCCGCGCTGGTGTCGCTGCGTTCGATCTGCAGGTGATCGCCGAAATGCACGCGCTCTTCGGGCATCGCGGCGAGAATACCAACGCGGACTGTCATGGCAGTGTGCTCGCTCCGTCGCCCAAAGCGCGTTGCAGGAAAACGATGCCGGCCCAGCGGCCGAATTTGAATCCGATATTCTGAAAGCCGCCGACCTGATCGAAGCCGCAGCTTTTATGCAGCTCGATCGACGCGTGATTGTCGGTGCCGCCGACCACGGCGACCATCTGCCGAAAGCCGGCGGCGGTGCAGTCGTCGATCAGTCGGCGCAACAAGACGCGGCCGACGCCGCGCCTATGCCAATCGGGATGGATATAGACCGAGTCTTCGACGGTGAAACGATAGGCCGAGCGCGGCCGGAACGGACCGACATAGGCGAAGCCCGCGATCACATGGTCGATTTCCGCGACCAGATACGGAAATTTCTGCGCCACCAGATTGGCGCGGCGCTGTTCCATCTCGTCGAGCTTGGGCGGCTCTTCTTCGAACGTGCCGATACTGTGCTCGACAGCGTGCGCGTAGATCTTGCACATCGCCTGCGTGTCGGCCTGTGTGGCCGGCCGTAACAACGCTGCGGTCATGCGAGGTCTCCTCTCCTGCGGCGAGACGGCCGCACATTCTTCGCCCTCTACCTATATTCTCTGCCCGTGACCACCCTGCCCCCGAACATCGAAGCCTGGTTTGCGCATCGCGGCTGGACCCCGCGCGAGCATCAATTGGCGATGGTCCAAGCAGCGGTGGACCAGACGAGCGCGCTGCTGATCGCGCCAACCGGCGCGGGCAAGACCCTGGCCGGCTTTCTGCCCACCCTGGTCGAGCTGGCGGAACGGCCACGCCAGGGCCTGCACACGCTCTATATCTCGCCGCTCAAAGCGCTGGCGGTCGACATCCACCGCAATCTCGAACGGCCGATCGCCGAATTGCGGCTGCCGATCCGCGCCGAGACGCGCACCGGCGACACGCCCGACGTCAAGAAACAGCGCCAGCGCAAATCGCCGCCGCAAATTCTGATGACGACGCCCGAAAGCCTGGCGTTGCTGCTCGCCTATCCGGACGCCGAAGACATGTTCCGCCCGCTGCGCACGATCGTGATCGACGAGCTGCATGCGCTGGCCGGAATCAAGCGCGGCGATCTTCTGTCGCTGGGCTTGGCACGTCTCGCAAGCCTGGCTCCTGCGGCACGGCGCGTCGGCCTGTCGGCAACGGTCGCACAACCGAACTTGCTGCGCGGCTATTTGTCGAAGACGGGTGCCGACGCAACCGACGTGCGCCTGATCCGCGGCCGTGCCGGCGCACGCCCCGAAATCAGCGTGCTGGAAACGCGCGAACGCATGCCGTGGTCGGGCCATATGGCCGTGCATGCGATGCCCGAAGTTTACGAACGGATCAAAGAAACCAACACCACGATCGTGTTCGTGAACACGCGTGCCCAAGCGGAGCTTTGCTTCCAAGCGCTCTGGCGCGTGAATGAAGACAATCTGCCGATCGGGTTGCATCACGGCTCGCTGGCAATCGAGCAGCGTCGCAAGATCGAAGGCGCCATGTCGCGCGGCGAGTTGCGCGCGGTGGTCGCGACGTCGTCGCTCGATCTCGGCATCGATTGGGGCTCGGTCGATCTGGTGGTGCAGGTCGGCGCCCCCAAAGGCGCGTCGCGGCTGATGCAGCGCATCGGCCGCGCCAATCACCGGCTCGACGAGCCAAGCCGCGCGCTGCTGGTGCCAGGCAACCGCTTCGAACATCTCGAATGCCGCGCGGCCATTGACGCGATCGATGCAGGCGAGCTGGACGGCGATCCTGTGATCTCGGGCGGGCTCGACGTGCTGGCGCAGCACGTGCTGGGCACCGCCTGCGCCGGGCCGTTCGATCCGGATGCGCTGTATCGAGAAGTGCTGGGCGCGGCGCCGTATTTCGGCCTGGCCCGCAAGGATTTCGACGATGTGGTCGACTTCGTTGCCACCGGCGGCTATGCGCTGGGGGCCTACGAACGTTTCAAACGTTTGAAGAAACGCGAGGACGGGCATTGGGAGCTTGCGGACAAAAGCTTTGCCCGCGCCTATCGCTTGAATGTCGGAACCATCGTCGAATCCACGATGCTCAAAGTACGCATCAATCGTGGCCCCGTGGTCGGCGAAGTCGAAGAATATTTCGGCTCGACCTTGGTCCAAGGCGACACGTTCGTGTTTGGCGGCCAGCTGCTGCGCTTTGTCGGTATCAAAGACATGGTGATGGACGTGGTGCGCGGCGGCCAAGGCGAGCCGAAAGTGCCGGCCTATGCCGGCGGGCGCATGCCGTTGACGACGCTGCTCGCCGATCGCGTGCGCGGCATTCTGCATGATCCGTCGAAATGGCCCGCGCTACCCGAAGCGGTGCGCGAGTGGCTGGAGCTGCAGCGTTGGCGTTCGACGACGCCCAGCCCCGATGCGTTGCTGGTCGAAACCTTTCCACGCGGCGACCGCGAATACATGGTCGCCTATTGTTTCGAAGGGCGACAGGCGCACCAGACGCTAGGCATGCTGATCTCGCGCCGCATGGAGCGCATGGGATTGGGCCCGCTCGGTTTCGTCGCGACCGATTATTCGCTGGCGACCTGGAGTTTGCGCAGCCCGACGACCGCGCAGCTGGTCGAGCTGTTCGACGAAGATATGCTGGGCGACGATCTCGAAAGCTGGATGGACGAAAGTTCGTATCTGCGCCGTACCTTCCGCAACGTCGCGGTGATCGCCGGGCTGATCGAACGGCAATTGCCGGGGCAACGCAAAAATACGCGACAAGTCACCTTCTCCAGCGACCTGATCTACGAAGTGCTGCGCAAGCACGAACCCGACCATGTGCTGTTGCGCGCGACACGCCACGATGCGGCCCGCGGCCTGACCGACATCGAACGCGTCGCTTTGCTGCTGAAACGCGCCCGCCACAAGATCGAACATCGCGCGCTGGACCGTGTCTCGCCGCTGGCCGTGCCGGTGCTGCTGGAAATCGGGCGCGAAGCGGTGCATGGCGAAGCACGCGACGCAATGCTTGAGGAAGCCGAAGCCGACCTCGTACAAGAAGCAACCGCGCTGGTGGCCGAACCGCGCGCACCGAAAAAATCCACGCGACGATGAACCAGTACGAATTTGCGCTCGGGGAAGCCCGCCTCGTCCCCGACCTGAGCGGCGCGCTGTGGTGGCCGGACGAAGCGACCATGATCGTCGCCGACCTGCATCTCGAAAAAGGATCGAGCTATGCGCAGCGTTCGGCGCAATTCCTGCCGCCCTACGACACGACCGCGACGCTCGACAAACTGGAACGCGCCATCCGGTGTCTGCATCCGTCGCGCATCATCGCGCTGGGTGACTCGATCCACGACCCGCGCGCGGTCGAACGGATCGATGACGGACAAGCAGCGCGCGTTGCCGCGATCACCGAGACCGTCGAATGGATCTGGGTCGCGGGCAATCACGATCCGTCGCCGCCAGTTGGCTGGGGCGGTCGCGTCGAGCAGGAAATCACGATCGGCCCGCTGACCTTCCGCCACGAAGCGCAGATCGGCGCGCTGCGCGAAATCAGCGGCCACTATCATCCCAAGGCGCGCGTGCCGGCGCGCGGCTCGTACGTGCACGGGCGTTGCTTTGCACACGATCGCAAACGCGCCGTGCTGCCTGCCTTCGGCGCCTATGCCGGTGGCTTGAACGTGCTGGATCCCGCCATCGCAACCTTGTTCGAACCGGATTTCGCCGTGACCGTGATTGGCAAGCAGCGTCTGTTCCGTTTCGCCGCGGCGCAGCTCGCGTGACGTCGCTCGTCTGGTTTCGCCAGGATCTGCGTCTCGACGACAATCCGGCCCTGCAAGCAGCCGCCGCGCGCGGCGAAGCGATCGTCGCGCTCTACGTGCATGACGAAGCCAGCGAATGGGCGCCGGGCGGTGCCAGCCGCTGGTGGTTGCATCACAGCCTGGCGTCGTTGAGCGCCGATCTCGCCAAGAAGAACATTCCGCTGGTGTTGCGACGCGGCCGCGCCGATCGCATCGTGCCGGCGCTGGTGCGCGACGTCGAAGCCGGCGCCGTGTTCTGGAATCGGTGCTACGAGCCGCACGCAATCGCGCGCGACAAGGCGCTGAAAGCGTCGTTGCAAGCGGACGGGATCGAGGTCAGCAGCTTCAACGCGTCGTTGCTGCGCGAACCCTGGACGATCGAAACCAAAAGCGGCGGACCATTCAAAGTCTTCACGCCGTTCTGGCGCGCCTTGTTGAGCCAAGGCGATCCGCCGCCGCCGCGCGCGGCGATTGCAGCCCAGCGCGCAACGATCGACGCGCCGCCCAGCGACGCGCTGGCGTTGTTGCCGACCAAGCCCGATTGGGCCGGCGGTCTACGCGACGATTGGGAGGTCGGCGAGAAAGCGGCGCAGGATCGGCTCGACGAATTCTGCGAGCATCTTCTGCAAGGCTACAGCACCACGCGAAACCTGCCCGCGACCGACGGCACGTCGCGCCTGTCGCCGCATCTGCATTTCGGCGAGATCTCGCCGCGCCGCATCTTTCATCGCGCACGCGCCGCTGGCGTCGATGCCGAGACGTTCTTGAAGGAATTGGGCTGGCGCGAATTCTCGTACCACCTGCTGTTTCACTTCCCGACCTTGCCGGTCACGCCACTCTATCCGCGTTTCGAGAAATTCCCGTGGCGCACCTCGCAGAGCGATTTGCGCGCCTGGCAGCGCGGCCAGACCGGGTATCCCTTGGTTGACGCAGGCATGCGGCAACTTTGGCAGACCGGCTGGATGCACAATCGCGTGCGCATGGTCGTGGCGTCGTTCCTGATCAAACATCTCTTGCTTGATTGGCGCGACGGCGAACGTTGGTTCTGGGACACGCTGGTCGACGCCGACCTCGCCAGCAACGCAGCCAGCTGGCAATGGGTCGCGGGCTCGGGCGCCGATGCGGCGCCCTATGTGCGCGTATTCAATCCGACGCTCCAGGGCGAGAAGTTCGACGCCGACGGCGCCTATGTCCGCCGCTTCGTGCCCGAACTGGCCAAGCTGCCGGCGAAATGGATCCACGACCCGTCCGCCGCACCCGACGACGTGCTGCAAGCAGCCGGCGTCGTGCTGGGAAAGACCTATCCAACGCCGATCGTTGCGCATAAGCAGGCACGCAGCCGCGCATTGGCGGCGTTCGAAGCGACCAAGGAGACAGCATGAAGCGTGTGGCGATCATCGGCGGAGGACTCGCCGGACTCGCTGCTGCCGCTGCGCTCGAAGACCGCTTCGACGTGCTGCTCTACGAGACCGCAGCCACGACCGACAGCGAGCCATTGCCGTTGTTGTTCGATCCCGCCGCCGACCAGGCGACCGCGGCGCTGCTGCGCAAGTTGAACCTGCCGACCGTACCCTTCGTGCCCAGCTTTGGCGTTGCGCGCAGCGACGGGCCGGCGCTGCTGGTGCGCAAACCCAATCGCATCCAAGGGTCCTGGCGCCCGTCGCGCCGTGTTTTCGCGCAAGCACTGCGCGCCATGGCCGAAGCGCCGCAAGGCGAGCGGCGCAGCACCGAAGAATGGCTGCGTGTCGCAATCCCCGAACAGGCGGTGCGCGAAACGCTGATCGCGCCGCTGGCAAGTGCAGCGACCGGCCTGGCCGACCGCCGCTGGCAGAACCTGCCCTTGGCCGAACTGCTGGCTGCGTGGCGCGCGCAAGGTCCAGGTGCCGCGGGTGCATCCTGGTCGCACGTTGCGGGCGGCGCGCGCGCCGTGCACGCAGCGCTGCTGCGCCATCACGCGCAGCGTCTGCGTCTGTCGACGCGCGCGGTGAAGCTGCAACGATCGCCGATCGGGATCGACGTGCTCGACTCCGCCAATGGCTTCGAACGGTTCGATGCGGTCGTGCTGGCGCTGGCGCCGGCGACCTCGATGCAGCTTCTGATCGATGCCAGCGTCGAAGAGCGGCGCGCCTTCGGTGGCTTCACCTTTGCGACGCGGCGGATCGTGCTGCATGACGATGCGCGCTTCGCGCCGGCCGATGGGACCACGATCGGCGTTACACGCCAGGCTGGCACCGACATGCGCAGCTTGACGCTCGGATCGGGCGACGAGGCGCGCTTTGTCAGTTTCGATGTTCCCGACTTGGCGCTCGACGGAGTCCATCTCGACACCACGCAGCCATGGATCGTGCCGGATTCGAACGGGCACGCGGCGCAGGCACGGCTTGATTCACAGCAAGGCCGCAACCGGACCTGGCATGTCGGCACGCATCTCGGCGACGGCACCGTGCGCGCAACCATCGAGACCGTGACCGCGCTGGCAAATCGTCTGCACTGATCGCGCAGCAGCCACGCAACGGCGCGCACTGCGTTGACGGGCGCGCGCCATGGACCCACGCTCCGCGCCCATGCAGGACGCTCCACTGACCTCACCTGACTCGCCGACCAAGGGACGGCTACTCGCCGAAAGCGCGACGCGCTTTCCCGTCGATGCGTCGTTGGATCTGAAAGCGCTCGCCCACGAGCTGCTGGAAGAGTTCGAGCGGTTCGATCACGAGGCCGAGGACGATCCACGCGGCAATCCGGTTCAACGTCTGGCGTTGTCGATCAGCCACCGGCTCGAAACCGGCGCCCTGTCGCGCGGCGCGCTGGAACAGCTGATCCAGTATTTGACGGTGCACGGGTTCCGCGATCGCGCACGCCGGTTGCGCCTGGCGCTGGGCGAGCTTGACCCTGCCGCCAACGAAGCCGCCCTCGCCGCTCTGTTCGAACGCGCTTTCGATCGTGCCGGCAGTTTTGAGTCAGCGCGCTGGCTGCTGGAACGCGATCTCTACGGGCTGGTGCTGACCGCCCATCCGACGTTCAGCCTCAGCGGCGCGCTGATGCGCGACCTGGCGTTGCTCGCCACCGGCATGGACGACGATGGCGCGCCGCTCGACGCGGCGACGATCAAGCAATTGCTGGCGCGCGTCGCGGCCAGCGAACATCACGCCGACGAGCCGCTGACCCTGGCGCGCGAACAGACTCTATCGATCGACGGGCTGGAACGTCTGCAACTGGCGTTGCGCCGCATCTGGCGCATCGCGCTCGAGCGTGCCGCTGCGCGCTGGCCCGATCGTTGGCGCGAATTGACGCCGCGCCTGATCACGACCGCAAGCTGGGTCGGGTACGATCTCGACGGCCGCTCCGACATTTCGTGGAGCGACACGATGCTGCGCCGGCTGGTGGCGCAAGGACGGCAGCTGCGCGCGCTGACACGCGAAGCATCACGCCTGCGCGCCGCTGCTGGCGGTTCGGACGCGCTGGGCGCGTCGCTGGAATTGCTCGAAGCCAAACTGACCTTGGCGACCGGCACGGTCGATGACGAGATCGCCACCTTCGAACGCGTGCGCGCCGACGATCCCGCAACCTTGGAACCAGTGCGCGCGCTATCGCAGCGGCTGAATGCGCGCGGCAGCGAACGGCTGACCAAAGTCGAACCGTTGCTGGCGCTGATCGAACGCGCCTTGCGCGCCGCCGATGGCAATGCGCCACTCGAACGCGATCTGATCGTGCTGCGTGCCGAGCTCTGCGCGGTCGGGCTTGGCAGCGCGCGGACCCATGTCCGCATCAACGCGACCCAGCTACACAACGCGATCCGCAAATCGGTCGGGCTCGACACCGCACCCGACGATCCGCGCCATCGTCTGTCCTATCTGCGTGCGATCGAAGAGCTGATCGACACTGTCGAACCGGTCACGATCAATTTCGGCTCGGTCGCAACCGAGCGCACCTCGGCCAAGCGCCTGTTCATGCTCGTGGCGCAGATGCTGAAATATGTCGACGGCACGACGCCGGTGCGGTTCCTGGTCGCCGAGACCGAAAGCGCCTTCACGATTCTGACGGTGCTCTACTACGCCAAGCTGTTCGGCATCGAAGACAAGATCGAAATCTGCCCGCTGTTCGAAACCGAGAAGGCGCTGCAGATGGGCAGCCGCGTGATCGAGCATCTGCTGGAGTCGGAAAGCTACCGCACCTATTTGAAGCGCGTCGGCAAACTATGCGTGCAGACTGGCTATAGCGATGCCGGGCGCTATCTCGGCCAGACGCCTGCTTGCGGCTCGATCGAGCGCTTGAAAGAACGCATCTTGCGCCTGTTCGACCGGCCCGAACTGGCGGGAGTCGAATTGGTGTTCTTCGACACGCACGGTGAATCGATCGGACGCGGTTGTCACCCGGGCGGGATCGAAGCGCGGCTCGATTATATCTGCACGCCGCAATTCCGCGCCGCGCTCGACGCGGATGGCGTGCGCTTCAAACAAGAGACGAGCTGGCAGGGTGGCGACGGCTATTTGTGGTTCCAGACCGAACCGCAGGCGCTCGCGCTGCTGACGCGCATTCTGACTTGGTTGATCGAACCGCCTGCGGCCCAGCACGACCGCTATTACGAAGATCGCGACTGGGCGACCGAGTTTCTGACCACGGTCAAAGAATTCCAGACCTCGTTGATGGACGATCCCGCCTATGGCGCGCTGTTGACGACGTGGGGCGCGAATTTGCTGTTCACCACCGGCAGCCGCCCCAGCAAACGCGAAGGCGACGGCGATGCGCGTCCGTCGGCGTCGCAACTGCGCGCCATCCCGCACAATGCGGTGCTGGCGCAGCTCGGTTTGCTCGCCAACACGATCGGCGGCGTCGGCGAAGCGATGAAACGCGATCCGGCTGCGCTCGCCGATATGTACGCCAACAGCCCGCGCTTTCGCCGTATGTTGTCGCTGATCGAATATGGCCGCGCCGTGTCGCGTCCGATCGCGCTGTCGGCCTATATCGACACGCTGGATCCGGGACTGTGGTTGGCGCGCGCCGCCAAGACCAAAGACGCGCATCGCGCTGAATCGATGCGGCGCATCGCCGAGATGCTGGAAGAATGGGGCGTGCACGTGCAGCTGGCCAAGGTCGCGCGCAAATTGTGCGATGACGCGGCGCTGCTCGACCGACATTTGACCTCCCTGCCCGATCGCGAGCCGACCTCGGTCGATCCGCATACGCGCGCCAAGTTGGCTTTGCTGCATGCAGTGCGCTTGGCGCTGGTGCATGAAGTGTTTCTGCTGGCGACGGAAATTCCCGAATTCTCGACCCGGCATGACGTTGCCAACCGCCGCATCTTTCTGCGCGTGCTGCAGCTCGACGTGCCGAGTGCGGTCGGCGCGCTGAAACGCATCTTCCCCGCAACCGGCGACGGTGTCGGCCAAGGCGATTGGGGTGAGCCTGCGTCCTACGTGTCGGATGAAAGCCAGGATTATCGGCGCGAGAATGTCGCGATCTTCGAACCGATGCTGGCGCTGCACGAGCTGGTGCGGCGATGTTCCAGCGCCATCGCGCACCGGATCGGATTCATCGGGTGAGCGCAGCGTTGACTCAGGGCGCGCCGAAAGAGGATATCCGCCTCGGCATTCTGAACATGACGCTCTCGGTCGCGCTGTTCGCGGGGATGAGCGTGCTGGTGAAATGGCTCGATCGGTTTCCCGCGATCGAGCTCGCTTTTTTCCGCCAATGTTTTGCGATGGTGCCGATCGCGCTGATGTTGTGGCACGCGGGCGGCGGGTTGCGCCTGCTGAAAACCGAACGACCGGTCGGCCACGCGACGCGCGCGCTGATCGGATCGACCTCGATGATCCTGGTCTTCTCAGCGTTTCAGATGTTGCCGCTCGCCGATGCAACCGCGCTGAGTTTCGCACAGCCGCTGTTTCTAACCGCGCTGGCAGGACCGTTGCTGGGTGAAAAAGTACGCTTGCATCGCTGGTCGGCGGTGATCGTCGGATTCATCGGCGTCGTCGTGATGGCGCGCCCGGTCGAACTTCTGTCGGGCAGCTTGAATCTCGGCGTGGTGGTCGCGCTTGGTTCGGCGCTGACGTCGGCATTGGCGATGGCGACCGTGCGGCAGCTTTCGCGCAGCGAAGCGTCGCTGACCATCATCTTTTATTTCAGCGCCATCGGCGCGGTGTTATTGGGGCTGGCGACGGCGGTGTTTCATTTCATCGTGCCGTCGGTGCAGTTCGTCACACCGACCTGGCACGAAATGCCGTTGGTGATTGCGGTCGGGCTGCTCGGCGGCACGGCGCAGTTCTTTTTGACCCAGGCCTATCGCTTCTCGCCCGCGTCGGCGCTGTCGCCGTTCACTTACACGGCGCTGATCTGGTCGACGTTGCTGGGTTGGGCGGTGTGGGCCGACGTGCCGTCCTGGGCGACGATTGCAGGCGCTGCGATCGTCATTGCCTCAGGCCTCTACATCATCTGGCGCGAAACCTATCGCCGCGTCGTCGTGGTCAAAGCCGGCCCGGTTTCACCTGCGGTCGGCGACTGACCGGATTTTAGTGCTTCACCAGCGGAATCAGACGCTGGATCAGCGTGTCGTCATAGCTCTTCGCCAACGCGTCGGCGGCGTCGTCCATGCCCATGCGGCGCAAGGTGCGCTGCCGGTGTTTGAGCTTGTAGCCCGCCACAGCGCGCTGCATCGGCAGGTCGCCAAGTAGACGACCGTTATGGTCGCGCAGCTTCACCATCAGCTGATCGAACAGCTTCTCGTCATTCTCCGGACCGCGCGCGTCGAGCGGTTTGCCGGCACCGACCTGCCGCGTGAGATGGTTGGTCAGCACCGTGGCGGCGAATTTCAGCTTGCCCGCCTTGTTCACTTTGGCGAACTGCAGCAGCAGCGGATCGATCTTGGCGTCGTCGGGCACGCGGCCCGTCAACACGTCGGCGAACTGACCCAGCGCAACCGCGCGGTTGGCGTGCTGCTGGAAGAATTCGTCGATGATCTTCGCGCCCGAGAAGAGTTCGGCGACGATGGAGTCGAGGAGCTGCAGAACATGTTCGTCCTGCGCGATGTCCATGCAGGCGAGCAGCTTTTCGATCTTGCCGCCCTGGCTGCCGAAACCGAACAGCCAACGGCAGACCGCCTGTTCGTGCAGCCAGATCGCGTCTGGACCGCCAACTTGCTGCAGCTGTTTCCAGGCTGCATCTGGATCGGTCTCTTCGAATTTCGGCAGGGCGCGCTGCTGCTGAATGGCTTTTGCTTTGCGCGAGCCTTCGTCGATCAGTCGGCCGAGAACGGCGGCACGATCTTTCATCTCGACGCCCGAGCGCGCGGCCTGCGCGATCGCGACCTTGTGCAGCGCCGCCATCAGCAGGGACGGATGGTCGTCGTTGAGTTTGCGGATATAGGTCCAGTTGTGCATCAGCTCGATCGCTGAGATCTGGAACTTGTCGCAGAAGGACTGCAGCAGACCCTGGATGCAGAGGCGCGACTCAGCGCTGAAGAACATCTCCAGCGTCTCGCAGACCGGACCCGCATCGGGGTCGCCACCGACGGTCAGCGGCTTGTCGACGTCGGCCGCGGCCTTCTCGTGGAGGATGACGGTTTCGACCTGGGTGCCGGCGCCCGAGCGCTGGCGCTTGATCTTGACCTCCTCGTAGTAGCCGCTGCTGAGGAGCGATCGCGCATAGCGCATCGCTGCCTGTTCTTCGTCGCGGACCGAGTCAGTCAGCCACCGCCCGTCGCGGAAGCCGGAGATTTCAAACGTGATGGTACGATTCTGGACCATATGACTTCCGAAAACATCGCGCGGCGTTTGGTGCCATGAGCATTGCACCCTACGCTACTTGACGGAGTATGAACCGGTCCCTTAGCACGAGCCTCGCCGCGGCGAGGTACCCGCGAGCAAGTGGACCAGGAATTCCGATGCCCTACGTCGTCACCGAAGCATGCATCAAGTGCAAATACACCGACTGCGTCGAGGTTTGCCCAGTCGATTGCTTCTATGAGGGCGAGAACATGCTCGTCATTCATCCCGACGAGTGCATCGATTGCGGCGTCTGCGAGCCCGAATGCCCGATCGAGGCGATCGTGCCGGACAGCGACCCCAAGGCCGAAGCGCTGCTGGAAATGAACCGCAGCTTCTCGGAGCTGTGGCCCAACATCACCCGCAAGAAGGCCGCCCCGGCCGATGCGGACCAGTGGAAAGACGTCCCGAACAAGTACGCCGAGCACTTCAGCGACAAGCCCGGCGACGGCAGCTGACCCAGAACCCGGCAAGGCCGGGCCACCCTGCGTCGTAAACAGGCTTACCGCCTGCTTAATTCACTCTCGTAAGTTGCGGGAATTGCCGACAAATGTCGGTATCTCTTGCAAATACCTGATAGTGCGCGTATATTCGCGCCTTCTGGTCGGTCGCCGACCGAAATCACGGCCCTTCCGAATGCTTGTCGTCACCCCATCTGGTGACGCGAGGATCTGTTTGTGCCCGGGCGCCTCATAGCTGGAAACAGCTTGGGCCTTACGTGCGACCAGCCTGCGTGAGAGCAAGGAAGACGATGTCCCAAAAACAGAAGCTGGAGTTCGCGGCCGGTGACCTGGTGGTCTATCCGGCGCACGGCGTTGGCCGGGTCGATGGTGTTGAAACCCTGCAAGTCGGCGGTCAGTCCGTCAGCCTGTATGCGATCACCTTCGAAAAGGAACGCATGAAGCTGAAGATTCCGGTTTCCAAGGCGATGACGTCGGGCCTGCGCCGTCTCGCAAGCAAGGACCGGTTGAAGACGGCGCTGGACACGCTCCAGGGCAAGAGCCGGGTGAAGCGCACCATGTGGAGCCGCCGCGCCCAGGAATACGAAGCAAAGATCAATTCGGGCGACCCCGTCTCGATCGCTGAAGTGCTGCGCGATCTGCGCCGCAACACCGACAGCAGCGAGCAGTCCTACAGCGAACGCCAGATCTATCAGGCGGCGCTGGAGCGTCTGGCGCGCGAAGTTGCTGCGGTCGAAAAGATCGACGAGCCCAAGGCGGCCCAGAAGCTTGAGCAGATCCTGCTGAAAGCAGCCTGATCTACGTTCGCCCGACCGTTAGAAGACGGCGCCGGCCCCACCAGGGCGGCGCCGTTTTTCGTTGTGAGAAGTCGGCGACCGACAGCCGCGCCACCGCAGCAAGCCGTGACGTATGCAGCTGCGACCGGTAGAGAGGTTTCCACTCCATGCTGGACGATTCTTCCTTCGCCCGCCTCGGGCGCCCGCGCCGCCTTTGGGCCGTGGCCGCCATTCACGGCCAGCACGAGCGCCTCGCCGCAATCCACAGCGCCATCGAGCAGGATCTACTGCCCGGCGACCGGGTCATCTATCTCGGCAACTACATCGGCCGTGACGGAGATCCGGCTGCGACGCTCGACGAGCTTCTTGCCTTCCGCATCGACACGCTGGCGCGACCGGGCTGGGACACGGACGATCTGGTCTATCTGCGCGGCCAGCAGGAAGAGACCTGGTCCAAGCTGCTGCAGCTGCAATTCGCACCCAATCCGCGTGAAGTCTTGGCCTGGATGCTGCGCCAGGGCGCCGGCCGCACGATCGAGGCCTATGGCGGCGTTGTGACCCAGGGCGAGTCGGCGGCGCGCGAGGGCGCCGTGGCGCTGAACCGGTGGACGAGCCGGCTTCGCGACGGGATTCGGGCGCGCCCCGGACATGAGAAATTCTTCACCGTGCTGCAGCGCGCCGCATTCGTCGAAGCCGGTGCGCTGTTTGTCCATGCCGGGTTGGATCCGACAAGACCGCTGGCCGCACAGGGTGATGCATTCTGGTGGGATGCGTCAGGTTTCGAACGAATTCAAAGTCCTTACGAGAATTTCGGCCGCGTCGTTCGTGGCTTCGACCCGCATAAAGCGGGGCCGAAACACGACGGATACGCGATCACGCTGGACGCTGGATGTGGCTTCGACGGACCTCTGCGGGCGGCGCAACTCAGCCCTGAAGGAGCCCTCCTGCAGCTTGTCGAGGCCTGAACGGGAGCGTTCAGTTCTCCCGGGCGTTCTTCTTGCGCGCCTGCCTGCGGATACACATCTACGGGCACCGGTTATCGGGCCGACGCCAATTGGGACGTCGGCACAGGAGGTGGCCAATGGCACACATTGATGACCCGACGACGCAGCGGGCCAACCTCGCTTACATCAAGAACGCGATGCGCGAGCCCTTGCTGGAACGCGATCACGAGTTCGACCTCGCCCGGCGTTGGCGCGATGAAGGCAACGAGCAGGCCCTGCACGAACTCGTGCGCGCCTACGCCCGCCTCGTCGTCGCCACCGCAACGCGCTTTCGTAATTACGGCCTGCCGATGGGCGACCTGATTCAGGAAGGCAATGTCGGCTTGATGCAGGCAGCAGCGCGGTTCGAACCAGAACGCGAAGTGCGGTTTTCGACGTACGCGGCCTGGTGGATTCGCTCCGCCATGCAGGACTACATCCTGCGCAACTGGTCGATCGTGCGGACTGGCACGACGGCGGCGCAGAAGTCGCTGTTCTTCAATCTCCGCCGCTTGCGCGCGAAGATCGAAGGCAAAGGCGAAGGCATGACCGATGTCGGTCGGCAATGGATTGCCGATCAGCTTCGTGTCGGCCGTTCCGACGTGACGGAAATGGAGATGCGTCTGTCCGGTGCGGACCAGTCGCTCAACGCGCCTATCCGCGAAACCAGCGAAGATGAGTGGCAGGACTTCCTGCCCGACGCGCGTCCCAATCCCGAAGACATCGTGATCGGGCTGCGCGACGCCGAGACCCGTTCGAAATGGCTTGCCGAAGCGCTGGGCGAATTGTCTCCGCGCGAACGCACCATCATCCAGCAACGCCGCCTCGGCGACGAAGCGGTCACGCTGGAAGAGTTGGGCCATGAGCTGGGCGTGTCGAAAGAACGCGTCCGCCAGCTTGAACAGCGCGCGCTGCTAAAGCTGAAAAACTCGATGCTGAAAAAGGTCGAGCGCCCGAGCGACTTGTTGCTCGAAGACGCCTAGGTCCAAGCCCTGCGCGCAGGACAAACCCGGGCCGCGGTCCCGCAAGGGATCGCGGCTTTTTCTTTCGCGTTCGGCCGGTATACAACAACCTTATGAGCCAGCCGCGCACGTTGTTTGAAAAGATCTGGGATCGCCACGTCGTTCATCGCGAACAGGACGGGACGTCGGTCCTCTATATCGACCTGCACCTCACCCACGAGGTCACGACCCCGCAGGCGTTCGAAGGGCTTCGCGCGGCCGGTCGCAAAGTTCGCCGGCCCGACCGCACCATCGCCGTTGCCGATCACATCGTGCCGACCACCAAAGGCCGCGTCTTCGGCCCCGACGAAGCCGAAGGCAAGAAGCAGCACGACACGCTGGTGAAGAACGTCGCGGAATTCGGCGTTCCTTTCTACGGCATGGACGACATCCGCCAGGGCATCGTGCACATCGTCGGCCCCGAACAAGGCATGACGCAGCCGGGCATGACGATCGTGTGCGGCGACAGTCACACCGCAACGCACGGCGCGTTCGGTGCACTCGCTTTCGGCATCGGCACCAGCGAAGTCGAACATGTGTTGGCAACGCAAACCTTGTTGCAGAAGCCGGCCAAGACGATGCGCATTACGGTCGACGGCAAACGTCCGATCGGGACGACGGCGAAAGACATCGTGCTTGCGATCATCGGCAAGATCGGCACCGCCGGCGGCACCGGCCATGTCATCGAATTTGCCGGCGAAGCAATTAGCGATCTGTCGATGGAAGGCCGGATGACGGTCTGCAACATGACGATCGAAGCCGGCGCGCGCGCCGGTCTGGTTGCGCCCGACGAAACCACGTTCGCCTATCTCAAAGGCCGTCCGCACGCACCGCAGGGTGCGGATTGGGATGCAGCCGTTGCGTTGTGGCGCAGCCTGCCGTCCGACGCCGGCGCCAAGTTCGATCGCGAAGTGCAACTCGATGCCGCGACGATCGCGCCGCAAGTGACGTGGGGCACCAGCCCGCAGGACGTCACCTCGATCGAAGGCACCGTGCCCGACCCGGCCAGCTTCGAGGACGAAACCCGTCGCGACGCAGTTGCCCGCGCGCTCGACTATATGGGTCTGACGCCGGGGCAGAAGCTGACCGACGTCACCATCGACAAAGTGTTCATCGGGTCGTGCACCAACGCGCGCATTGAGGACCTTCGCGAGGCCGCGAAGGTCGCCGCGGGACGTCACGTTGCGCCGAACGTGCAGGCGCTGGTCGTGCCGGGCTCAGGCCTGGTCAAACAGCAGGCTGAACAAGAAGGGCTCGATCGCGTCTTCATCGAAGCGGGCTTCGAATGGCGCGAACCCGGCTGTTCGATGTGCCTCGGCATGAATGCCGATCAGTTGAAGCCGTTTGAGCGCTGCGCCTCGACCTCGAATCGCAATTTCGAAGGACGCCAGGGCGCCAAAGGCCGAACCCACCTTCTATCCCCCGCCATGGCCGCCGCCGCTGCGGTGACCGGACACCTTACGGACGTGCGCCGGATCGCCTGAAACCGTTGTCCGCTTGCCTCGCCCCCCGCCGGCACGCGACAACCGGTCTAGGGATTGCTTTGGGACGAGGGCATGGCGATGGACCAATACGAGTATCTGACCTTCCGGCGACTGATCACGCCGTCGCTCGTACAGCTCGTGTTCTGGTTGGGCCTGGTCTTCATCGTGATCATCGGCCTCGGCACGATGTTCACCTGGAGCTTCTGGCAGGGCCTCGCGATCCTCGTCCTTGGACCGCTGGTGCTCCGCATCTACTGCGAAATCGTCATCGTGCTGTTCCGCATTAACAACACGCTGACGGACATACTCGACCATCAACGCGAAACTGCCGCGCGTCCTGCAACACCGCCCTCGATCTGAGATCTGACATGCAGCCTTTCACAAGCTTGACTGCGATCGCGGCACCGATGCCGCAGGTCAATATCGACACCGACGCGATCATTCCGAAGCAGTTCCTTCGCACGATCGAACGGTCGGGGCTTGGCAAGGCCGCGTTCTTCGCCTGGCGCTACAATGACGACGGCAGCGAGAAGAGCGACTTCGTGCTCAACCGCGAACCCTATCGCGGCGCCAACATCATCGTTGCGGGCGAAAATTTCGGCTGCGGCTCGTCGCGCGAACACGCGCCGTGGGCGCTGCTTGATTTCGGCATCCGCGCCGTCATCGCACCGTCCTTCGCCGACATCTTTCATTCGAACTGTTTCAAGAACGGCATTCTGCCGATCGCACTGCCGCAGGCCGAAGTCGACAAGCTGATGGACGACGCGGCTGCCGGTCGCCAAATCACCATCGACCTCGCGCGCCAGAAAGTCGTGCGCCACGTCGGCAACAACGAAGAAATCTCGTTCGACGTCGATCCCTTCCGCAAACATTGTCTGCTCGAAGGTCTCGACGATATCGGGCTGACCATGGCCCACGCTCCCGCAATCGATGCCTACGAGGCCGGTCGCAAAGCGGAAACTCCCTGGCTGTTTCGCTGAAGGCCCCTGCCATGACGACGATGAAGCGTGTGTTGGTCCTTGCCGGCGACGGGATCGGGCCTGAGGTCGTTCGCGAAGCGTTGCGCGTCATCGACTGGATCGATCGCCGCCGTCACGTCCCGTTCGACGTGCAGCAAGGCGAAGTCGGCGGTGCGGCGATCGACGCGCACGGCACGCCGCTCGCCGACGCGACGATGGCGCTGGCACAGGAAGCCGACGCGGTTCTGCTGGGCGCGGTCGGCGGTCCAAAATGGGACGCGCTGCCCTTCGCGCAGCGCCCCGAACGCGGCCTGCTGCGTCTGCGCAAAGAATTGCAGCTCTACGCCAATCTGCGTCCGGCCACCGTCTTCGCGCCGCTGGTCGATGCCTCGACCTTGAAGCCCGAAATCGTGCGCGGCCTCGATCTGATGATCGTGCGCGAACTGACCGGCGGAATTTATTTCGGCGAACCGCGCGGCATCGAATTGCTGCCCGACGGCCAACGCCGCGGCATCAACACGCAAGTTTACACGACCAGCGAAATCCACCGCGTCGGTCGCGTCGCGTTCGATCTGGCGCGCAAGCGCGGCAGCAAAGTCTGTTCGGCCGACAAAGCCAACGTGATGGAATCCGGCCGGCTGTGGCGCGAAGAAATCCAGAAGCTGCGCGACGAGTCCTATAGCGACGTCGAGCTGGAACATATGTATGCCGACGCGGTGGCGATGGAGCTGCTGCGCCGTCCGAACCGGTTCGACGTGATCGTCACCGACAATCTGTTCGGCGACATTCTGTCGGACGAAGCGGCGATGATGACCGGCTCGCTCGGCATGTTGCCGTCGGCCTCGCTGGGCGACCAGCGCGCCGATGGTGGCCGCAAAGCCTTGTACGAACCGGTGCACGGATCTGCGCCCGACATTGCGGGCAAAGACCTCGCCAATCCGATCGCGACCATTCTATCGCTGTCGATGATGCTGCGCTGGTCGTTCGACATGCACACCGAAGCCGACCTGATCGAACAGGCGGTCGAAGGCGTGTTGGCGTCGGGTACGCGCACCGGCGACATCATGGCGCCCGGCATGGCGCGCGTGTCGACGACGGTGATGGGCGATTCAATCCTGCACGAGCTGGACAAGCTCTCGGCGTAGCTACTTCTTGGGCAGAAGCGCTTTCTTCAACGCTTCGATGTCGATCGGCTGCGCGTAGACTTTGGTGCTTTCCATCACGCGCAGCATGAAGTTGCGCACCGAGTCCGGCGTCTCGCCCACGGTCGTGCCGCTGCCCAGCAGCATGAGCCAATCTTGGTCGGTGATCTTCGCCAGGTACCAGCGCGAGCGCGGTGGCGCGGCGCCGTTCGGCAATTCGATATTGATCCACATACCCTGCCGTCCGTCGCTGAACGTCAGTGGCGTCGAGTTGGGGTAGATCTGAAATTTGAGCTGCTTGGAAATATTGGCGGCAAGCTGATCGCGAAACACGATCAAGCGGCGCGTCGCATCGTCGAACCCCGCCGGGTCTTTCGGCGCCGGCGGCACCAGCACCTGCAGCGGCTTGCCATCGACGACATAGGTCGAGCTGCTTTTGCCCGGATCAACTTCGTGTCCTTCGAGACGCATCGTGTACCAGCGCAACGGATCGTTCGAGATCACGAACAGACCAGTCGGCACGCGGAACACAGTGATGTCAGACTTCGGCCCCGGCAGTTCGCCGCGACCGGCGAACGCGTCCTGTGCGCTCAGGCAAAGCAGCAATGCCAGGAGCGCCGCAAACCTCATGTCGCGATCGCGTCGATGCGCACGGCGCGGAAATCCAGCGCCGCAGCGAGCAGCGCCTGGGTGTAGGGATGTTCGGGACGTTCGAACACGTCTTTGGTGCGGCCGCGTTCAACCACACGCCCGTCTTTCATCACGATCACTTCATCGGCAAGCGCACGCACGACTTTCAGATCGTGGCTGATGAAAAGGTAGGCCAGGCCCCGCTCCTCTTGCAGCTTGCGCAGCAAGTCGACGATCTGCGCCTGCACCGACATGTCCAAGGCAGAGGTCGGCTCGTCCAGCACGACGAAGCGCGGCTCCAGCACGATGGCGCGCGCGATCGCGATACGCTGGCGCTGTCCGCCCGAAAATTCATGCGGGTAGCGGTTGCGGCTGTTGGGATCGAGACCGACTGCGCGCAACGCATCGACGACGCGTTCCTCGCGCTGCTTGGCGTCGGCGATGCCGTGCACTTTCAAGCCTTCGGCGATGATCTCGCCCACCGTCAAACGCGGGCTGAGCGAACCGTACGGATCCTGAAACACGATCTGCATTTTGCGCCGCATCGGACGCAGCTGTTTCGGCGCCCAGCCTTGCACGTCGACACCGTCGAACCGGATCGTGCCTTCGCTGTCGATCAAGCGCAGCAGCGCCTGGCCCAACGTCGTCTTGCCCGAACCCGATTCACCGACGACGCCGACCGTCTGGCCCGGCCGCACCGCAAGATCGATCCCGTCGACTGCACGCACGTGATCGATCGTTTTGCGAAACAGACCGGCCTTGATCGGGAACCAAACTTTGAGCCCTTCGACCGTCAGCACCGGCGGCGCCGACGCTTCATGCGCAACCGCCGCCCCTTTCGGTTCGGCCGCAAGCAGCGCTTGCGTGTAGGCGTGTTTGGGATTGGCGAAGAGTTCGGCTGAAGGCGCGGTCTCGACCACCTCGCCCTTGCGCATCACGACGACGCGGTCGGCCATCGCACGCACCACGCCGAGATCGTGCGTGATCAGCAGCAGCGCCATACCGAACCGGTCGCGCAAGTCGCGCAGCAATTCCAGAATCTGCGCCTGGATCGTCACGTCGAGCGCCGTGGTCGGTTCGTCGGCGATCAACAGATCTGGTTCGTTGGCGAGCGCCATCGCGATCATTACGCGCTGCCGTTGTCCGCCCGACAGCTCGTGCGGATAGGCACCCAGCCGTTGTTCCGCTTTCGGCAAACCGACCAGCTTCAGCAAATCCAGCACGCGTGCGCGGGCTTCGGCGCCGGTCAGTCCTTTGTGCAAGGTCAACGTCTCGGCCAGCTGCTTTTCGATCGTCAGCAGCGGGTTCAATGACGTCATCGGTTCCTGGAACACCATCGCGATGCGACCGCCGCGGATTTCGCGCAGACGACCTTCGCGCGCACGCACCAGCTCTTCACCGCTGAACTGAATCGAACCGCGCGTCGCGCGCGCTGCGCCGTCGGGCAGCAGCTGCAGGATCGATAGTGCGGTAACCGATTTGCCCGAACCGGACTCGCCAACCAGCGCCAAGGTCTCGCCGCGTGCGATGTCGAACGAGACACCGCGAACCGCTGCAACCGCCTCGCCCCCGGGCGACGGAAAATCGACCTCGAGATTGCGGACAGCGAGAATGGGCTCGGACATGAAACCGGACTAAAGCCGCACGTCAGATACGTCCAGCCCAACCGCATCTTGCAGGCGCGTGATCCCGTCGCGTGCGAGCAATGAAGCCAGATCGCGCTTGATGCGGGTGATCAACGACGGGCCTTCGTAGACAAGCGCTGTATACAATTGCACCAGCGACGCGCCGGCGCGGATCTTGGCGTAGGCGTCGGCGCCTGACGCAATGCCGCCGACACCGATCAACGGCACCGCTGGCCCGGCGATTTTGCGCACCTGGCGCAGGACGTCGGTCGACCGCGCGAAGAGCGGCTTTCCTGACAGACCGCCCGCCTCTTTTGCGACGGCAGCCGGAATCGAGGATGGCCGGTCCAACGTCGTGTTCGACACGATCAACCCATCGGCACCGCCGCCCAGCGCCGCTTCGACGACGGCTGCAATTTCGCGCGGCTCGAGATCGGGCGCGATCTTCACCAGCAACGGGATCGGCCGGGCGCGCGCGGCGCGCACCTCGCGCACCAGCTCGCCCAGCGGCGCGTGCTGCAGCTCGCGCAGGCCCGGCGTGTTGGGCGACGACACGTTGATGACGAGATAGTCGGCCAGCGGCGACAGGCGCGCTGCGCCCGCGACGTAATCGGCGACCGCATCGGTCTGGTCTTTGTTCTTGCCAAGATTGGCGCCCAGCACGCCCCGACTGCGCCGGGCCGCTAGACGCGCCGCGGCGGCGTCGAGCCCTTCATTGTTGAAACCCAGCCGGTTGATGACGGCGCCGGCGGTTGGAATCCGGAACATGCGCGGCTTGGGATTGCCGGGCTGGGCCAGCGGCGTGACCGAGCCGATTTCGACAAAGCCGAAGCCCAACCGGTGCAGCCCGTCGATCGCCTCGCCGTTTTTGTCGAACCCGGCCGCCATCCCGACCGGATTGGCGAAGCTCAGCCCCAGCACCTGGATCGCGAGCGACGCGGGATCCGGGCCGGCGGCAAACGGGACCAGGCCCGACTGCAAAGCGCGAATAGTCAGACGGTGGGCCGCCTCGGGATCGAGCGCATGCAGCAGCGGACGGGCCAAAGGCCAAAGGGATTTGGAGAAATCGAGCACCGGCGAGCGCTACGGAACGGGGGTAGCCGGGTCAAGCGTCTCGCGGTTCGCGAGAAGTCTTTGCGTCTTGCGAAGGTGGGTTCGGCGAAAACCCCGCGTTTTCACCCTCTGTGGTGGTGAACAGGTCCGGCACCGCGCTTGCTACGCGTCCCGAAACACTTTGGGACTAGGGGGTTCCGCATGACGCAATGGGCTTCACGACGCGCAGCCGACTCGCGCGACCCGGTTCGGGTCGCCCTTTCGATCGCCGCGATGCTTGGACCGAACCAGACCAGGCTCGTTCCGGAAGCGCCGAGCGAAAAAATGCTCGAAGCGGCCGTTGCCGCCGGCGTCTCCCGCGAACAGGCGCGTGCCGCCTGGCGTGCGATGCTGCAGGCCGAAACCGCCTAAAGCCTTTCGCCGCCCGCGCGGCTGCGCGGCGCGGCGAAGTTCAGATAGGTCAGCCGCTTCACTTCCCAGCGGCCGCGCGTGACCGTGTCGAGCACGAGACCGCAGGTCAGGCTGAGGAACGACAGAAGCGCAATACCAGTCGCGAGAACCGCCGACGGAATGCGCGGCACCAAGCCGGTCCGCGCATAGTCGGCGAAGACTGGCGCTGCGATCGCCAGCGCCAGCAACATCAGCGTGCTGGCGATGATCCCGAAGAAGGCGAGCGGACGCTCTTCCTTCATCAGCTTTATGATCAGCATCAAGATCACCCAGCCGTCGCGGAACGTGCGCAGCTTCGACGCCGATCCCGGCGGCCGGTCTTTGTACGCGGTCGAAACTTCCGACACCGGCATCTGCAGCTGCAGCGCATGCACGGTCATTTCGGTTTCGATGCCGAAGCCGCCCGCGATCGACGGGAACGACTTCACGAAGCGGCGTGAGAAAACCCGGTAGCCCGACAGCATGTCGCCGATCAGATCGCCGAACAGCACGCGCACCATGCCGGTCAGCATCATATTGCCGAAACGGTGACCGGGACGGTACGCGGCCTGAATGTCGGTGACGCGCGCGCCATTCACCATGTCGAGCTTTTCGTCGATCAGCTTGCGCACCAGATCGGGCGCAACCTTGGCGTCGTAGGTATCGTCGCCGTCGACCAGCACATACACGTCGGCTTCGATGTCCGCGAACATACGGCGCACGACATTGCCTTTGCCTTGGCGCGGTTCCAGAGCGACGCGCGCGCCGGCCGCTTTCGCGACTTCAACCGTGCGATCGGTCGAGTTGTTGTCGTAGACGAAGATCTCGGCGTTCGGCAGCGAAGCGCGAAAATCGGCGACGACTTTTCCGATCGCCGCTTCTTCATTGTAGCAAGGGACCAACACCGCAACGCGCGGCCGGGCCGCTTCAGTTGCGGCTGTCGTTTCAATCCGTCCGACCTGGATCGCTTCGGTCATGTGGAACCCCTTCTAACAACGCGGCACAGGCCAAGCGGCCGTCCGATATTCGACGTGACGGTGGAGCAGGAAGCGTCGTCGGCATCAAGCCCGTAGGCCGCCAACGCCTGGTCGCGGTAATTGCGCTCCCAGTCCGAGAAGATGACGTAAAGCGGGCCGCGATGGGCTGCAACGCGCTCTTCCAGAATTGCGGTCAGCCCGGTCCCGTCCTTGGGACCGACCAGCCAGCCATCGATGCGCAGCCACGGCACCGACGGCGGCGCCGACGGGATCACGTAGCTGTACGGATATTTGCCCGTGCCCAACACCATCGCGTCGGGCTCGAGCGGCTGCATCTGCACCTCGACATAGCGGCCGGCGAAGCTGGCCCGTTCGAGCGAAAACGACACCATCGCCTGCGTCATCACCGTCAGCAGCACGACGGTCGCGACCCGCGCGGCGCGCGGCGCGTCGGTCCAGCCGATCAAGACCGCGATCGCAACCGGCGCCAGCATTTCGATCGGCAGCGCATAGCGATAAATGCCGAACACCAGCGCCCACGGCAGATAGGCGCCCGCGACATAGGCCAACAACATGCGGCCGCGCACGCGGTCGGCGAGCGGATCGGCGCTGGTGCGTTTCGCCACCATCGCAACCAGCATCACAAAGGCCAGCACATAGGCGACCGCGATGCGCACGTCGCGGAAATCCCACTCGGCGACTTTGCGCGAGTCAGTCGTGAAGATGAACGGGAACAGAATGCGCGTGAACCAATCGCGCGGCCGGAACGTCGGATCGCTGTAATCCGCAATCTTGATCAGCGGCGACTTGAAGATCGTGTTGGCGAACGGGAAGAGCGGATTGCCGGTTTCGCGCCACAGCGCGTACCACCAGAAACCACCCGTGATCGCCGCACCGATTGCGCCGCCAAGTCCGAACAGCACGATCGCACGCAGCTTGGCGCGCGGACCGCCGGCGAGAAACAACAACGCGCCCAAACTGCCGACCGCGTAGATGCCGGTGGTGAGTTTCGCACCGACGGCAAAGCCGCACAGCACGCCAGCCAGCAGCAACATCCACCAGCGTTTGCAATCGGCAGCCAGCAACAGCACCAGCAGTGACGCCAACACCGGCAAGCCGACGAGAATGTCGTTCGACGTGCTGCCGATCTGACTCATCGTGCCGCCGCCCAGCGCACCGAAGAATCCAAGCAGCGACGCAACGGCCAACCGGATCGTCGCACCGTGCAACGGCAGCACGTGCCACGCGATGGCGGCGATCAGGATTGCCGATGCGCCGGCATGCAAACCCAGCCACACGCCGCCCCACCAACCGGGCCCGGCATTCGCAATCCACCACAGCGGCAGATCAAGCAGCGGCGAGTAATAGGTCGCGTGATGCGCGACCGCGATGTCGAACATGCGCCGCCCGTTGAGCAGCGCGTACGGCGTGTACCAATGATAATTCTGAAAGTCCCACGCCGCTTCCTTGCCCAGCACCAGTGCGAGCACGGCGAAGAAGACGAGCGCTGCAAGCGAGAGCGCGCCGACGATGCCTTTGGTCATGGCCGAGCGAACTAACGGCCGAGTTGGGCAGCGCGGTGGCGAAACACGGCGTGTTTCGTACCGAGATAGTTGAACGCCAAGCCCGCGATCGCGCCCGCGGCAACACCCAGCACCGGATGTTCGGTGACGCGGCTGATGGTCAGCACTAGGCCGCTATAGACGCCGTAATTGACCAAGCCACCGATCGAATTGACCGACAGGAAATGCAGCCACTCGCGAAGCAGCGAGCGCACCGGCGGGTTTCCGAAGGTGAAGACGCGGTTGAGCAACCAGGTCGTCGTGGCGGCAACCAGGAAGGACAGAAGCCGGCCTGCATAGAGCCCCAGACCCAGATCATCCTTCGCCAGATAGAGAACGCCGGTGTCGACGATGAACCCGACCACGCCGACCGCGGCGAAGCTGAGGAATTGGAAGCGCCGGGCCAAGGCGGCCAGCCGGGGGGTGAGACGTCGAATCATGGGCGAGCGACCAGAACATAGGCCCGGACCCCACAGTTCCGCGACGGCCGCGGTGCCGATCGTCGCGGCGGGGCGTTGGTGAGACTCACATCCTGCAATGGGACGGGAATCCAACCCATTCCTAGACAGGCAACCCAGGACGATGGGACGCTATGCCCATGTTGACGCACGCGGATGTGTGGCGCGCGATCGACCGTCTGGCGGAACGGCACGGCCTGTCCACGTCAGGTCTGGCACGTAAGGCGGGTCTCGATCCGACCACGTTCAACAAATCCAAGCGGGCCACCGCAGATGGCCGGCTGCGCTGGCCGTCGACCGAAAGCATCGCCAAGGTGCTGAGCGCGACCGGCAGCTCGCTGGGCGAGCTGGTCGGCCTGACCGAGGGCGACGCGCAAACCGCCCGGCCCGGCCGCCGGCTGCCCCTGCTCCATCTCGGCGCGGTCGGCACGGACGAACCGTTCGACCCGAGCGGCGACCCGGCTGGCCCAGCCTGGGACGCGACCGACTTTCCGCAGCTCGACGATCCGCGCGCCTTTGCGATCGAGATTTCGGGCGACGGCCAATTGCCGGTCTATCGCGACGGCGATCTGCTGGTCGTAACGCCAGCCGCCACCGCACGCCGCGGCGACCGCGTCTTGTTGCGCACGCGCGCCGGCGCGTTGGTGCTGGGTTCACTGACGCGACAGACCGCGACGCGCATCGACATCACGCCCTTCGCGAACGGCGCCGAAGCACAGAGCTACGAACGCGAGGACGTCGCCTGGATCGCGCGCATCCGCTGGGCCTGCCAGTAAGGCGCAAGCCAAAACAAGTTCGCAACGGCGAGATCGTCCTCGAAGAGAGACGCTGATAGTCTGCACGGGTCCACAGCGGAGAACCCGATGCACGACGTGGCAGCAAACATGCCTTCCGGCTCGCGCGCGCGAGTCAGCTGGTACGGAAAAACCAGCGAGCTCTACGCACTGCTCGCGACCAACATCCTCTTCAAGATCCTGACGCTCGGCGTTTTCACCTTCTGGGCGCGCACGCGCAAACGCCGCTATTTCTGGAGTCACGTCGAGTTTCTCGGCGACCGGTTCGAATATCACGGCCGCGGCATCGAGCTGTTTCTCGGCATGCTGTTCGTCGCCGCTGCGGTATTGCTGCCGCTTGCGATTGCGAGCAGCCTGCTGACCTTGGCGCTGCCCGACGAGCTGAAAGCCATCGTCCAGGTTTTCTATTTCATCGCGCTGGGATTTCTCACCGGCGCCGGCGTGTTCCGCGCGATCCGCTATCGCTTGACGCGCAGCGCGTGGCGCGGCTTGCGCTTCGGCCTCGAAGGACGCGCCGGTCGGTTCGGCCGCGACTATCTCTTCCGCACCTTCCTGATGCTGATCACCCTGTCGCTGCACCGGCCGTGGTTCGACGCTTGGTATTACCGCACGCTACTGACCAGCACGCGCTACGGTGACCAGCACACCGAAAGCCGGCCCGAGGGCGGCGAATTGTTCGGCACCTATCTTGTCTGCTGGCTGTTGATGGTGCCGACCTTGGGCCTGTCGATGGCCGCCTATCGCGTTGCGTTCTTGCGCCATCTGGTTGCGCGCACGACGCTGGCCGGATTGACCGTGTCGTTCGACGCGACCGCGCGCGATCTGATTTTCTTGCGCGTCGGCAATTTCCTTATCGTCGGCGCCGTGCTGCTGGTTGCGCTCGGCGCATCGATCACCTGGACCACGCCGCTGATGATCGGCAGCACGCTGTCAGCCGACAACAAAAGCGTGGCCATCGGCCTCATCTTCCTCGTGTTCGGCGCGATTGCGGTCACCACCGTCCTTCCGCTGTTGTGGCAGCGCCGGATGCGGTTCTTCTGCACGCATTTCGTGTTCGGCGGCGCGCTTGCCGTCGATCACATTCGCGCAACCACGTCCGACGCTCCGCAAGTCGGCGAAGGGCTTGAAGCAGCGTTCGACTTCGACGCGGTCGGATGAGCTGGAGCGGCGTTTACGCGGACGGCATCTCACCGCGCCTGCAGCAGCTCGACGTCGAGGCAGATTTCGACGGGTTGCAGTTGCGCGGCGAAGCCACGCGCGAACATTGGCGCTGGTCCGACATCTTGGCGGTGGTGCCGCTCGCCAGCGGCGAGCCGGTGCGGCTTGGCCATCGCGCCTCGGCCGCGCGTTTGCGCATCGACGATCCGACTGCTGCAGTCGCACTGCTTGCGCATGCGCCGAGCCTGCAGCGCGCGCATCGCGTACGTTCGGTCGGCCGCCGTTTCAGCAAAGGAATCTGGATCCGGTTCGGGTTGGCGACGGCGGCGCTCGTCTTTGTGATCGCGATCGGGCCGGACATGATTGCCGGGCTGATGCCGCAATCCTGGGCCGCGCGCATCGGCGACGAGACGTTGCGCGTCCTGGCGCCCGAGTCCAAACGCTGCACCGACGAGGCGGCGTTGCGCGTGGCGCGCGATCTCGCTGCACGCCTGGCGCCGACGCAGACCATCCGGCTGGAGATCGCATCGCTCGGCCAGCCGAACGCGGTCGCGTTGCCAGGCGGGCGCATTATGCTCAGCCGCGAAATGGTCGCTTTCGCACGCACGCCGCAGGAAATCGCGTTTGTGCTGGCGCACGAACTGGCACATGAGCAGCACAATGATCCGCTGACCGGCTTCGTGCGCGTCAGCGGCATGCAGGTCCTGTCACGGGTGATGACGGGCGGCAGCGGAATGCTTGGCAATGCAGGCGTGGTCGCAGCCAACGCACCAATGTCGCGCCGCGTCGAAGCACGCGCCGACAGCGACGGCATGCGCATGCTCGAAGCAGCCAACATCCGACACAACGAAATCGATTCATTCTGGCGCCGCATGGAGGCGCAGACCGGCGCGTCGAATGGATACCTGGCCAGCCATCCGTCGACAGCGGCACGCGCGCGCGCCGCTACGACGGACAGCCAGGACGGTGAACCGCCGCTCGACGCGGCGGCCTGGGACGCGCTGAAGAAAGGCTGCCGCTAGACAGTCCGCGCCAGCGCTCCATCGATCAACGAAACGGTTTCGGCAACGCCGTAGAGCTTGATGAACGAGCCCATGCGCGGCCCGTCGCTTTGGCCCAGCAGCACTTCGTACTGCGCCTTGAACCAGTCGCGCAGGCTCGCGAATGCGTGGTGCTTGCCGATCTCGAACACCGCCGTCTGGATCGTATCGACGTCGGTGGCGGGATCCATCGTGCGCAGTGCGGCGCGCAATTCTTCCAGCGCGGCACGTTCGAGATCGGTCGGCAGGCGATGCTGTTTCGTCGGCCGCACGAAGTCCTGGTAGTACGCAACCGCGTAGCCCGCGAGACGATCGAGCGATGGATTGTTCGCCGGCGTTGCGCCCGCGACGTAGCGGCTGATGAAACCCCACAGCACGTCTTTGTGCTCGGCATTCACCACGCCGGCCAGGTTCAGCAGAATGTTGAAGCTGATGCCCGACTCGGCTTGCGGCGGCTTGCCGTGGTGGATGTGCCAGGACGGATTCTCGATCCGCTGCGCCGGTTCTTCGGTGCTGAATTTCTCGAGATGCGTCAGGTAGTCGTCGACCGCGCGCGGGATCACATCGAAGTAGAGCTTCTTTGCGCTCTTCGGCTTTTGAAACATGAACAGCGCCAGGCTTTCGGGCGGCGCGTAGCGCAGCCACTCTTCGACCGTCAGGCCGTTGCCTTTCGACTTCGAGATCTTCTGTCCCTTTTCGTCGAGGAACAGCTCGTACGTGAAGCCCTCGGGCGCGCGTCCGCCGATCAGCTTCACGATCTTCGACGCCAGCTCGACGGACGAGATCAGATCTTTGCCGCTCATCTCGTAATCGACGCCGAGTGCTGCCCAGCGCATTGCCCAATCGGGCTTCCATTGCACTTTGACGTGACCGCCGGTGATCGGCACTTGCTGTTTGGTGCCGTCCTCGTCCTCGAACACGATCGTGTAGTCGGACTTGCGCTCGATCGGCACTTGCAACACGCGGCCGGTCGACGGGCTGACCGGCAGGAACGGGCTGTAGGTCGCCTGTCGCTCTTCGCCCAAGGTCGGCAGCATCAAGGCCATGACGTCGTCATACGCGTCGAACAGACGCTTCAACGTCGAATCAAAACGCCCCGACTTGTACCAGTCGGTCGCCGACTGGAATTCATATTCAAAGCCGAACGAATCGAGGAAGGCGCGGAGCCGCGCATTATTGTGCGCACCAAAACTGTCATGCGTGCCGAAGGGATCCGGCACTTGCGTCAGCGGCTTGCCCAGATGCGGGCGAATGACGTCGGCGTTGGGGACGTTGTCGGGAACCTTGCGCAGCCCGTCCATGTCGTCCGAGAAGCAGAATAGCCGCGTCGGAACGTCGCTGATGCTCTCAAAGGCGCGGCGGACCATGGTCGTGCGGACGACCTCACCGAACGTGCCGAGATGCGGCAGGCCGGACGGACCGTAGCCAGTTTCGAACAGCACATACCCTTTCGCAGGGGGCGCCTGCTCGAACCGCGCGGCCAGTTTACGCGCTTCTTCGAACGGCCAGGCACGTCCCGCCTGGGTCAGCGCGCGCAACGCTTCGTCCATGATCTCTCCTCGATGGGGCGCCAAACCCGGCGCCCGCCCTATCCCTTGGGGGGCGATGGGTACGGGCGGGCCCGGCTTCCGTCAACGGAAGGAAGCGTTTTCCGACCATTGAGCCTGTGCATTCGCTAGGGCATGAAGGCTTTGAATGCTGGGGGCCTGCACGCTCAACGATTTGCGCGAGTTCGTGGAATCCATTCCGGACTGCGCCTTCGTTGTCATCAATCAGGAAGGACGCTTCGTCTACGAGACGCTGAATCTGCTCCATGCCGAGCGGATCGGCATGACCGTCGACGAGGTTTCCGGGCGTACCGCCTATGAGCTGATGGAGCGCGAAGCAGCCGACGCGCTGGAGGCGCAGTATCGCGCCTGCTTCGAACGCGGCGCGCGGCTCGAATACGAACAGTTGATGACGATCCGGGGACAGACGCTGTTCTGGCGTACGTCGCTGGCGCCGCTGCGCGACAAGTCGGGCAAGATCACGCGGCTGATCGGCGTCTCGGCCGACATCACGCGCGCCCATGCAAGCCGCATCGCGTTGGAAGCCTCCGAAGGCCGCTTCCGCACCATTCTTGAAAGCGCGTCGGCCGGCATTGTGATCGTCGACGCCGACACGACGCGCATCCAGCTCGCCAATCCTGCCGCCGAGACCTTGTTCGGCGCCGGCGAAGGCGGCCTGGACGGGCTGACCTATTTCGACCTGCTCGATTCCAACAGCCGCGCCGGCGCGGCCGCACTCAACGAAGCGCATCTCGGCGGCAGCGCTGCGGTGTTTCGCGGCGAGCGTCGCTTTCAGCGTCTCGACGGCAGTTCGTTCTGGGGCGAGGTCAACGGCGCACCCGGCACCGACCCGTCGAGCGGCCGCCGTTTGTGGATCGCGGTGCTGCAGGATCTGACCGCGGTGCGCCGCGCCGAACAGCGCTTGCTCGACGCGATCGATTCATCGGTCGACGGTTTCGCGCTGTATGGCGCCGACGAACGTCTGGTCGTCTGCAACACGCCCTATGCCGAGCTGTTCGACGCGACGCCGGAAGCGCTTGCAGGAACGCTGTATCAAAACCTTCTACGTCGCGGCGCAACCAAACGCGTCGCCGCTGGCATTTTGCGCGCCGACCAGGTCGAGCCCTACGTCAATATCGGCGTCGCCAATTTCCGCGTCGCCGATGGCAGCGCGATCGAATTCCAGGCCACCGACGGCCGCTGGCTGATGATGCGCCAACGGCGCACGCAAGAAGGCGGCACCGTCGTCACGCGCGCCGACATCACCGAACCAAAGCGTCTGGCGCAGGATCTCGAACAGGCGCGCCGTCTTGCCGAGCACGCTCGCGCGCTCGCTGAGCAGGCCAGTCGTGCCAAATCCGATTTCCTCGCTGCGATGAGCCACGAGCTGCGTACGCCGCTGAACGCGATCATCGGCTTCGGCGAAATCATGCAGCAGCAGATGTTCGGCCCGCTCGGCGATCCGCACTATGCCGACTATGTCGGCGACGTGCTGGCCAGCGCGCGGCATTTGCTGGAACTGATCAACGAGCTGCTCGACCTGGCCAAAATCGAAGCCGGCAAGATGGTGCTCGATGAGGGCCCCGTCGACTTCGCCTATGTGATGAAAAGCGCGGTGCGCCTGTTGCAGGCCCGCGCCGCGCGCAAAGAACTGACCCTGGTCGCGGCGCATGCACGCGCGCCGCAATTGTTCGCCGACGAACGCGCCTTGAAGCAGATGCTGCTAAACCTGCTGACCAACGCGATCAAGTTCACGCGCGAAGGCGGCCGGATCGCAATCGAATGCGACGTCAACGACGAATGGATCACGATCAGCGTCATCGATGACGGGATCGGCATCCCCGCGAACGAACTGTCGGGCATTCTCGACCCATTTTCACAGGCGTCGAATGCATGGGCGACCGGCGAGATCGGCACCGGCCTCGGCCTGTCGATCGTCAAAGGCCTGGCCGAGCTGCATGGCGGCACCTTCAATCTGACCAGCGAAGTCGGCAAAGGCACGCGCGCCAATATTCTTCTGCCCGCGCGGCGCCTGGTCGCGCCGCCGGTGCACGCGGACGAGTGATACCGGGCTACACTCCCGCCCGACTCGTTCAGCCCTAGATTGGTTCCTTGTTGTGAGCACGCTTCCCTACCCCGCGTTGGCGGTCGGTGCGACGCGCGCGGCCTGGTTGGCGCGCGACGGGGAACTTGTGACTCTGACCTTGGACGAAGCGGCCAAGCTGGCGCAGCGCGAACCGCCCTTGGTGGTGCATCGCAACTTCGTTGCACGGCGCCTCGGCCTCGATCGTCTGCAGGCGCTGGATCTGCTGGAACTGTATGCTTTCATCCATCCGGCGAAATTCTGTCTGCCGACGCCGCGCGGTCTGGCGCGCGCGCTGGATCTGACGCCGCCGGGCGATCTCGAAGACGAAGCCGCGATTCTTCCCAAGCTGGTCGGTGCGCTGCTCGACGATGCGATCGAAGGCAAGATCGATCAAAAGTCCGATCCGGTCGAAATCGCGCAGGCGTTGCTCGAAGTGCGTTGGCCGTGGGCAGCACCGATCCTGTCGGCGCTGGGTGCGCCGCTGACGCCGCCGCGCACGCGCAACGGACTGTCGGTGTGGAGCCGCCTGCCCGAATGGCGCGAAGAAGCACCGCCCGATCCGCCCGGCACCGAACCGGTCGATCCCGCTGATGCGCGTCGCCGCCTTGCCGAACTGACCGGCGTCAACGCCGAGCCACGTCCAAGCCAGGCCGACTATGCCAGTGCCGTGTCGCTCGCCTTCGCACCGCGCGAAGATCACGGCGTACCGATTGCTGTGCTCGCCGAAGCCGGCACCGGCGTCGGCAAAACGCTCGGCTATCTGGCACCCGCAACCTTGTGGGCTGAGAAGAACGGCGCGCCGGTCTGGATCTCGACCTACACGCGCAACCTGCAACATCAGATCGATACTGAAGCGGCGCGGCGTTGGCCCGATCCGATCGAACGCGCCAAGAAAGTCGTGCTGCGCAAAGGGCGCGAGAATTATCTCTGCCTGCTGAACTACGACGACGCGCTGCGCGGTGCTGCGGCAACGCCCGCGACGTTGCCCGCGCTGGGTCTGATCGCGCGCTGGATTGCAGCGACGCGCGACGGCGATCTTGGCGGCGACTTGCCGGGCTGGCTGGTCGATCTGTTGGGCCGCGTGCGCATCTCGTCGCTAGCCGACAAACGCGGCGAATGCGTCTACGGCGCGTGCGAACATCACAAACGCTGCTTCGTCGAACGCAGCGTGCGTGCGGCGCGCGAAGCCGATCTGGTCGTCGCCAACCACGCGCTGGTGATGGTGCGTGCAGCGCGCGGCGACGAAGCCGATCTTCCCAGCCGCTACGTGTTCGACGAAGGCCATCATATTTTCGACGCGGCGGATTCAGCGTTCGCGGCGCATCTGACCGGACTTGAAACCAGCGAGCTGCGGCGCTGGCTGATCGGCGCCGAAGCAGCGCGGTCGAGCCGCGCGCGCGGCATCAAGCGCCGCATCGAAGACCTGGTCCGCGAAGATGAAGACGCGAAAGCCGCGATCGACGCGATCGGCCGCGCTGCGCAGGCGCTGCCGGGCGAAGGCTGGCCGACCCGCATCGGCGGTGACGGTGCCAAAGGTGCTGCGGAACTGTTTCTCGCTGCGGTGCGCCGGCAGGTCTATGCGCGCGCCGAAGGATCGGACGGTCCCTACAGTATCGAATGCGATGTGGCGCCCGCTGCCGACGACGTGCGCGAACACGCAGCCAATCTGCGTGCCGCGCTCGACGCGCTGGCGACACCGATGCGCGATCTCGCCAAACGGCTGCGCGCGCGGCTGGAAGAAGAAGGCGAATATTTCGAAGCCGACACGCGCACCCGCATGGATGCGATGGCGCGCGCGCTGGAACGGCGCGAACAGGAACAGCTTACCGCGTGGCGCGCGATGCTGGCTGAGCTTGGCAAAGGAGCGCCCGACGGTCTGGTCGATTGGTTCGGCGTCGAACGCATCGACGGGCGCGATTTCGATTGCGGGTGGTACCGGCATTTCACCGATCCGACTGCACCCTTCATGGCCAGCCTGGCGCCGTCGGCACACGGCTTCGTCGTGACCTCAGCGACGCTGACCGACGGCAGCAGCGACGAGATGGAAGATTGGCGCGCCGCCGAACAGCGCACCGGCGTCGGACGTTTGTTGGTGCCGGCGGTGCGCGCCCGCGTGCCGTCGCCGTTCGACTACGCCAAACAAACGCGCGTCTTTGTCGTTAACGACGTGCGCAAGGACGATCTCGATCAAGTCGCTGCCGCGTATCGGGCGCTGTTTCTTGCAGCGGGCGGCGGCGCGTTGGGCCTGTTTACCGCGGTTGCTCGCTTGAAAGCAGTTCATGCGCGCATCGCGCCCGCGATCGAAGCGGCTGGTCTGCCGATCCTGGCGCAACATGTCGATCAGATGGACGTGCAGACTTTGATCGAGATTTTCCGCGGTGAAGGCGATGCGTGCCTGCTGGGCACCGACGCGGTGCGCGACGGCGTCGACGTGCCCGGCCGCGCATTGCGGCTGATCGTGTTCGACCGCGTGCCATGGCCGCGCCCCGACCTGCTGCACAAGGCGCGGCGCGCTGCCTTCGGCAACAAGGCGTGGGACGACCGGCTGACGCGGCTGCGGCTGCGCCAGGCCTTCGGCCGGCTGGTGCGGCGCGCCGACGATCACGGCGTCTTTGTTTTGCTGGATCCGATGCTGCCGAGCCGCCTGGCCCCGGCCTTTCCGCCTGGCGTCGACGTCGTCCGCTGCGGCCTGGCCGAAGCGGTGGCCGCCACGCGAGACTTCCTCGAACCCCCGGCGCGGTGTACGGACGCGGCATGAAACCAGGTTCCGAAGCGCATTGGTTCGGCGACAAGCCGGTCGACCCTACTGAGAAAGCCGGTCTGGTGCGGGGCGTCTTCGACCGCGTCGCATCACGCTACGACCTGATGAACGATCTGATGTCGGGCGGCGTGCACCGTTTGTGGAAGCACGAATTCCTGACGAGTATCTCTCCTCGCCCTGACGAGGAGCTGCTCGATGTCGGCGGCGGCACCGGCGACATCGCCTTCGGTTGGCGCAAACGCGGCGGCGGTCCAGCCGTTTTGTGCGACATCAACGCGGCGATGTTGTCGGTCGGTCGCGATCGCGGCATCGATCACGGTTTGGTGCGCGGCCTGACCTGGGTGAATGGCGACGCCGAGAAGCTGCCGTTCCACGACGCACGCTTCGACGTCTTCACCATCGCCTTCTGCCTGCGCAACGTCACCGACATCGACGCGGCGTTGCGCGAAGCCGCGCGCGTGTTGAAGCCGGGCGGACGGTTCTTCTGTCTCGAATTTTCCAAAGTCGTCGTGCCGCCGCTGGCGCGCGCCTACGACGCCTGGTCGCGCTTTGTCATTCCGCGCATCGGCGCCGTCGTCGCCAAGGATCGCGAGAGTTACGAATATCTGGTCGAAAGCATCCGCCGCTTCCCCGACCAGGAAACGCTGTGCGCGCGCATCGAAGCAGCGGGCCTGCGCCACGCACGCGTGCGCAACCTGTCGGGCGGCATCGCCGCAATCCACAGCGCGGAGCGCGCATGAAACGCATCCTGCTCGTGATCAGCGGCGGCATTGCCGCCTACAAAGTGTTGGAGCTGATCCGGCGCGGGCGCGAGCGCGGCTATTCCTTTCGCACCATTCTGACCAAAGGCGGCGAGCAGTTCGTAACGCCGCTGTCGGTGTCGTCGCTGACCGAAGAAAAAGTCTATAGCGAGCTGTGGTCGCTGACCGACGAAGCCGAGATGGGCCATATTCGTCTGTCGCGCGAAGCCGATCTGATCGTGGTCGCGCCTGCCTCGGCCAATCTGCTGGCCAAGATGGCGAACGGCATGGCCGACGATCTGGCATCGACCGCGCTGCTCGCGGCCGACAAACCGATCCTGATCGCGCCCGCGATGAACCACCGTATGTGGTCGAACCCGGCGACGCAGGAAAACCTCGCAAAACTCGCTGCGCGCGGCGTGCATCGTGTCGGACCGACCGACGGCGCGATGGCGTGCAACGAATTCGGGACCGGCCGCATGGCCGAACCCGAGGCCATCCTCGCTGCGATCGAGCAACTGTCCGGCGCCAGCAACAAACTCGCGGGCAAGCGCGCGCTGGTTACCAGCGGCCCCACCTATGAAGCGCTCGATCCGGTGCGCTTTCTCGGCAACCGGTCGTCGGGCAAGCAAGGCCACGCAATTGCACGCGCGTTGTCGCTGCTCGGCGCCGACACGGTGCTGGTGACGGGGCCGACGCACGAGCCGGATCCTGTCGGCGTGAAAATCGTACGCGTCGAAAGCGCCGCTGAAATGCTGACCGCGTGTCAGGCTTCGCTGCCGGTCGATGTCGCAGTCTTCGCCGCAGCGGTGGCCGATTGGACGCCGGCGCAGGTCGCGACCGCCAAGCGCAAAAAGAATGGCGGTGCGCCGCCGTCGATTGAGCTGGTTGAGACCACCGACATTCTCGCGACCGTGTCCAAAGCAGGAAACACGCGGCCGCGACTCGTCGTCGGCTTTGCGGCTGAGACAGAAAACCTCGTCGCCAACGCGCAGGCCAAACTTGCGCGCAAAGGCTGCGATTGGATCGTCGCGAATCTGGTTGGTGGCAACACCGGCACATTCGGCGGCGACAGCAACGAAGTCGCGCTCGTCACTGCGCGCGACGTCGAAACCTGGACGCGCGCGACCAAAGACATGGTCGCGACGCAATTGGCGGCCCGCATCGCGGACACGCTGTCGAAATAACTGCGAGACGAAATGACCGACGCGATCGAAATTGAAGTCGTGCGCCTGCCCCATGCGCGCGATTTGCCGCTGCCTGCCTATGCGACGGAACTTGCCGCCGGCATGGACCTGATGGCCGCGATCGACGCGCCGATGACCTTGGAACCGGGCAAGCACGCAATGGTGCCAACCGGACTTTCCTTTGCGATTCCGCCAGGTTTTGAAGTTCAGGTGCGGCCGCGTTCGGGATTGGCCGCAAAGCACGGCGTCACGGTGTTGAACAGTCCCGGCACAATCGACGCCGATTATCGCGGTGAGGTGAAGGTCATTTTGATCAATCTCGGCGACCAACCGCTGGTGATCGAACCCGGCATGCGGATCGCGCAAATGGTCGTTGCGCCTGTTACACGCGCGACCTGGCGAGAAAGTGAACGATTGCAGGAAACTACTCGGGGCCTCGGTGGTTTTGGATCGACAGGAGTGCACTTTCAGACTGGTTGAAGCCGCATGCGTCTATCCAAAAAACTGATGTTCGCCATCGAGGCCGTTCTCGATATCGCCTACAACGCCGGCCCACAGCCGGTGCAGTCGGGCGAGATCAACGATCGGCAGGGCATCCCTCGACGCTATCTCGAACCGGTTCTGCAGCAATTGGTACGCGCCGGAATTCTGGAAGGCGTCCGTGGTCCACGCGGTGGGTACCGCCTGGCCCGTGAACGACGGCGGATTACGCTGGCCGACATCGCGCAAGCGGTGAAGACCACCGAAGCCGTTTCTGACCCATTTGACCTGCCCGCCGGCTCGGCTCTTGGCCAGCGCGTGGTGCGGCCGGTCTGCATGGAACTCGCCGACAACTGGATGCAGCAGCTCGACTCGATTTCGATCGAAGATCTCTGCAACCGGGCCCGCGAACTGGGCGTCGACAGCGAAACCCGCGAGAAGGCGGACTTCGCGATTTAACGACGACTGCGACCAGGGCCGTCCGAAAGGCGAGACGGCCCTGCCCCGCGGCGTGTAGAACGTTGTTGTTCCACATGCTGTTCGAGGGATTGGTATGGTCGCACCGGCGGGGGATGGAGTTCAGGCCCAAGGTTCAAGCAACGGGCACGCGCGGGGCCGGGTCTACGATTCGATCACCGAGACGGTCGGCGGCACGCCGCTGGTGCGTCTGCACAAGATCGAAGCCAAGTACGCGCTGAAAGCGTCGGTGCTGGCGAAACTCGAATTCTTCAATCCATTGGCCAGCGTCAAAGACCGTATTGGTCTGGCGATGATCGAAGCGGCCGAACGCGAAGGCCGTTTGAAACCCGGCTCGGTCGTGGTCGAGCCGACCTCGGGCAATACCGGCATCGCGCTCGCCTTCGTCTGCGCCGCCAAAGGCTATCGCCTGATTTTGACGATGCCGGATTCGATGTCGCTGGAACGGCGCAAGATGCTGTTGCTGCTCGGCGCCGAAACCGAATTGACGCCGGCTGCAAGCGGCATGCGCGGTGCAATTGCGCGCGCCGAAGAAATCTTGAAAGAACATCCCGGCGCGTTCATGCCGCAGCAATTCGAAAACGCGGCCAATCCCGACGTGCATGTGCGCACGACGGCGGAAGAATTGTGGAACGACACCAACGGCCAACTCGACGCGCTGATCTCGGGCGTCGGCACGGGCGGCACCTTGACCGGCGTTGCGCGCGTCTGGAAACAGCGCCGTCCCGGTTTCCGCGTCATTGCGGTCGAACCCGAAGACAGTCCGGTCTTGTCGGGCGGTACGCCCGGCCCGCACAAAATTCAGGGCATCGGCGCCGGCTTCGTGCCGAAGAATCTCGATCAGTCGTTGGTCGATGAAGTCGTCACGGTCGCCAACGCAACCGCGTTCGAAACTGCGCGCATGATCGCGCGCACCGAAGGCATCCCGGTCGGCATTTCGTCGGGCGCTGCAATCGCTGCTGCGATCGAAGTCGGTCAACGCGACGACATGAAAGGCAAGTCGATCGCGGTCGTGCTACCGAGCTTCGCCGAGCGTTATCTGTCGACGGCTTTGTTCGACGGTCTCGAATGACCGCGCCTGCGGATCCAGGTGTAGGCCCGATCGTCCCCGACGATCGTCCGCGGTGGGCGCAACTCTTCTGCGCCTATCTCGAATTTTACGGCACTGAGATTCCGCCTTCGACCTACGAAGCGACGTGGGCGCGGTTGATGGCGCCGGACGGCACGATCCGCGGCCTTGGCGTGCGCGATGCCGCCGGCCAGTTGGTTGCGATTTCGCATTATCTGTTTCACCCGACCAGTTCGAGCGACCGGCCGGTCTGCTACATGCAGGATCTCTTCACTGATCCTGCTGCGCGCGGCAAAGGCTGCGCGCGTGCACTGATCAACGGCGTCGCCGAAGCGGCGCGGTCGCGCAACGCGGTGCGCGTCTACTGGCTGACCCAAGAAGACAACAAGACCGCCCGCGCGCTGTACGAGAAGCTCGCCAAGTTCAGCGGCTTCGTTCGCTACGATATTCGTCTCTGACTGCATGTCCCCTCTCCCTGAGGGAGAGGGTTAGGGTGAGGGTTCCTGGTTCAGCGCCGCCGCAATGGCGACAAGCACGCCGTCCAGGTTCTGCATCACCTCATTGTTCCAAAAACGAAGCACGCGCCAACCCTGCGCTTCCATATACGCAGTGCGAGTCGCGTCATAAGCAGCCGCGTCGGCGTGCTGCGATCCGTCCAGCTCGACGACAAGTTTCGCTTCGACACAGGCGAAGTCCGCAAAATACGGACCGATCGGCAGCTGGCGGCGAAACTTGCAACCGGCCAGCGCGCGATTGCGCATACGCCGCCAGAGCGAGCGTTCGACGTCGGTTGCAACGCGCCGTAGCGCACGCGCCCGTTCCGATGGACGCAAAAACCCTCACCCTCCCACGCGCTGCGCGCGCGGGCCCCTCCCTCTCCCTCGGGGAGAGGGACTTCTCAATGCGATCCCGCGAGCTTCGCGATCACCGGTAGGCCCCAACCGGCGAAGGCCGAGACGCTGAGTGCGATGCCGGCCAACGCGCCTGCACCTGCAACCAGCAACAGCCAGCGTCGCTGCGTCAACGCAACCACTGCCAGCACAGCCAGCGAGATCGACAGAAACGCGTCGGCGAGATCGAACCGTTCGTGGCGCGCATGCAGCGCCTCGGTCTTGTGTTCGAACGCTTCGGCCTTGCTCTTCAACTCGCCCAACTCGCCTTCATAGCGCTTGGCGCGTTCGCCGGTCTTGGCGACTTCCTTGTCGTACTCGGTCGCGGTGTCGCCGTTCAGCAGCGAGCGCAGCGCTTTGCTTTGCACCAGCATCGCCTGATCGACATGGAGACGGATGCGTTTGGCCTGGTACTCGTTCCAGGCATCCACCGAATCCGTCTTCGCGGTCAGCATCGCCTGCACCGTCTGGTCGGACTTGACCTTGGTGACGGCAAGAAACGCCGACAGCAATGCGACCGTGACTGCAATCAGGTTGAAAAAGCCACGTTCGTGCGACGGCACGTGATGCGGCTCGGGCATTTCGATTTCGCCGGGCTCGGCCATTTCCGCGGGTCCTGCAGATTCGTTGTTCCGGCCAGTCTGACGCGCTGCTTGACCCGGCGCCAGCGACCAGCATTCTGGCGGCCCCCCATGACTCACGCCCCCGCCGCCCCCAAAGAGGCCCACAGCGCCCCGACGCCGATGATGGCGCAGTATCTGGCGCTCAAGGCGGCACATCCGGACTGCCTGCTTTTCTACCGGATGGGCGATTTCTACGAATTGTTCTTCGAAGACGCGGTGGTCGCGTCGGCCGCGCTCGACATCACGCTGACCAAGCGCGGCAGCCACGAAGGCGAAGAAATCCCGATGTGCGGCGTGCCGGTGCACGCGCACGACGCCTATCTGGCGCGGCTGATCCGCAAAGGCTTCCGCGTCGCCGTTTGCGAACAAGTCGAAACCCCGGCCGAAGCGAAGAAGCGCGGCAACAAGGGACCGGTCGCGCGCGACGTGGTGCGCGTCGTGACGCCGGGCACCTTGACCGAAGACGCGCTGCTTGAAGCGCGCGCGCACAATGCACTGGCCGCACTCGCCGAAGTCGGCGGGCAATTGGCGCTCGCCTGGTGCGATCTGTCGACCGGCGGTCTGTGGCTCGAAGCCGTCGCGCCCGCCGGCGCCGCCGCTGCGCTCGGCCGTCTCGATCCCGCGGAGTTGTTGCTGCCCGACAAGCTGCTGCAGCGCGAGGCGCTGTTCGAGCTGCTCAACGACATGAAGCCGCGTTTGACGGTGCAGCCCGACGCGCGTTTCGACAGCGAGAACGGGCGCCGTCGTCTATGTGCGCTGTACGAAGTCGAAACCCTGGACGGGTTCGGCACGTTCACCCGCGCCGAAATCGCAGCTGCCGGCGCGCTGGTCGATTACGCGCTGCTGACGCAGCGCGGAAAGCTGCCGCGCTTTCAGGCGCCGCGCGCGCTGGCGCAAGGCGGCTCGCTGTCGATCGATCCCGCGACGCGCCGCAATCTCGAATTGGCGCGCACGCTGACCGGCGAACGCAGCGGCAGCCTGCTCGACACGATCGATCGCACTCTGACCGGTTGCGGCGCGCGTCTGCTGGCGAGCCATCTGGCGCTGCCGCTGACCGAGCCGGCTGAGATCGAGCTGCGCCAGGAATCAGTGTCGTTCTTCCTCGGCGCCGACGACTTGCGCGACCGCGTGCGCGCCTTGCTGCGCGGCCTGCCGGACCTCGAACGCGCGCTGGCGCGCCTGTCGCTGGGACGCGGCGGTCCGCGCGACGCCAAAGCGATCGCCGACGGGCTGACCGGCAGCGGCCAACTTGCCGCGACGTTGAAAGACAGCGCGCCACCTGCACCGCTGGCGGCTGCGATCGACGCGCTGACGCAACGCGACGGCCTCGCCGACAAGTTGCATCGTGCGTTGGGACCGGACCTGCCGCTGATGACGCGCGACGGTGGGTTCGTTGCGGTTGCCTGGTCGCCCGAACTCGACGAGCTGCGCACCTTGCGCGACGACGGCAAACGCGTCGTTGCCGGGCTGCAGTGGAAATACGCGACCGCGACCGGCATCAACACGCTCAAGGTCAAGCACAACAACGTGCTCGGCTATTTCCTCGAAGTGCCGGTGGCGCAGGCCGAGAAGCTGCCGCGCGAAACCTTCCTGCACCGGCAGACGATGGCCGGCGCGATGCGCTTCACCACGGTCGAATTGTCGGACCTCGAACGCAAGATCGCCGAAGCAGCCGACAAGGCGCTGGCGATGGAGCTGACGATTTTCGAACAGCTCACCGCCGACATTCTTGCCCACGCCGAAACGATCGTGCGCGCGGCGAATGCGATTGCCGAGTTGGACGTCGCTGCCAGCAACGCGACGGTCGCGCTCGAACGGCGCTGGGTCCGGCCGGTGGTCGATCTTTCGCGCGTGTTCGAAATCACCGGCGGACGTCATCCGGTCGTCGAAGCGGTGCGTGCGCGCAGCGGCGAGAATTTCGTCGCCAATGATTGCCGTCTCGTGCCCGACGATCGCGTCTGGTTGGTGACCGGCCCGAACATGGCGGGTAAGTCGACGTTCCTGCGCCAGAACGCGTTGATCGCAATCCTGGCGCAGATGGGAAGCTACGTGCCCGCCGACACTGCGCATATCGGTGTGGTCGATCGTCTGTTCAGCCGCGTCGGCGCCGCCGACGATCTTGCGCGCGGTCGCTCGACCTTCATGGTCGAGATGGTCGAAACCGCATCGATCCTCAATCAAGCCACCGATCGCAGCCTGGTGATCCTCGACGAGATCGGGCGCGGCACCGCGACGTTCGACGGCCTGTCGATCGCCTGGGCTTGCGTCGAACATCTGCACGAAACCAACAAGTGCCGCAGCCTGTTCGCGACGCACTATCACGAATTGACGGCGCTGCAGACGCGCCTGCCCGCCCTGTCCTGCCGCACCATGCGCGTCAAGGAATGGCAGGGCGGCATCGTGTTCCTGCACGAAGTCGCAGCCGGTACGGCCGACCGGTCGTACGGCATCCATGTCGCAAAGCTCGCCGGTCTGCCGGCGCCGGTGATCACGCGCGCCGAAGAAGTGCTGACCCTGCTTGAACAAAGCGAACAGTCGGGCGCCGTCACCAAACTGACCGACGATCTGCCGCTCTTCCGCGCCAGCAGTCCGGTGCACCCGGCAGCTTCGCGTTCTTCGCACCCGGCCGATCCGCTGCTTGCGGCGTTGGGCGATGCCGATCCTGACACGATGGCGCCGCGCGAAGCGTTGGAGCTGCTCTACCGGCTCAAAGCTTTGTTGCCGCCCGCAAGCGGGGCGTAACGCTTCCTCGCTTGAAGAAAGCGCCGGGTTTCGGTCACGATCTCGCCCAAGGAACCTGGGAGGGATCGAGATGACGGCCTGGTCGCGTTGCCTATTCTTCGCTCTGACCTTGGTCGCGCTGCCTGCCTGGGCCGCGGACGACCCCGCCAAAGCCAAGCTCGACTACCAACGGTTCGTGCTGCCCAACGGGCTGACTTTGATCGTGCACGAAGACAAGCGTGCGCCGGTCGCCAGCATGGCGCTGTTCTTCCACGTCGGATCGAAAGACGAAGTCGCGGGCAAAACCGGTTTTGCGCATTTGTTCGAACATCTGATGTTCACCGGCTCGGAAAACGCGCGCAGCAAACATATCCAGGCGCTGGAAGAGCTGGGCGCGACCGGCGTCAACGGCACCACCAGCAACGACGTCACCAATTACTACGAGACGGTGCCGATCGGCGCGCTGGAACGGCTGCTGTGGCTTGAGTCCGATCGCATGCGGAATCTCTTGGGCGGCGTCGACCAGGCGCGGCTCGACGAACAGCGCGGCGTGGTCAAGAACGAGAAACGCCAACGCGAAGCCACCGCCGAGGCGCGCCGCGGCCAGCGCGTCAACGCGGTCCTCTACCCGGTCGGTCATCCGTACCATCACAGCGTCATCGGCTCGATGGAGGATCTCGACCGCGCGTCGCTGGACGACGTGAAGCAGTTCTTCCGCAACCATTACGGCGCCGCCAACACGGTGATCGCCGTGTCGGGCGACGTCAAAACCGACGACATCAAAAAACGCATCGAATATTGGTTCGGCGACATTCCTGCCGGCCCGCCGCATGGGCGGCGCTTGGAACAAGTGCCGGTGCTGCAAGAACGCATCGTCGACCGCGTCACCGACAGCGTTTCGGCGACCTGGATCACGCGCGCTTGGCCGACCGCCGGCATCCATGACGACGACATGATCTATTTGACCTTGATCGGCCCGCTGCTCGCCGACGGCGACGCATCGCGGCTGCGCAAAGCCCTGGTGCGCGACAAGCAACTCGCCAACCGCGTCAGCGCCGGTGTCGCGCGCCGCGAACTGGCGGGCTATGTCGACATCGAATTCGATCTGCGTCCGGGCGCCGATGCCGACGCGGCAATCGCCGAACTCGACAAGCAGATTGCGGAGTTTCTCAGGACCGGACCGACCGATGCTGAACTGAAACGCGCCAAAGCGCGCTATCTGCTTGGCACCACGCGCAACCTCGAGACGACGTTGAGTCAGGCGCAAACCTTGGCACGCAACGAGACCACCACGGGCGATGCCGGCTACGCCGTCAAAGTGCAGGAGAAGATCGCCGGCGCCACGCGCGAAGACGTGCGCCGTGTCGCAGCGAAATGGATGAGCCGCGGCTATTATCAGCTTCGCACCGATCCGGCGCCGACCAACGAAGTTGCAACCGCGGTCGATCGCAGCAAACCACCCGCCGTCACCGCCACCGCAGCACCGCCCTTCCCGACACCGGTGGAATGGACTCTGTCGAACGGCATCAAGGTGACGCTGGCTGAGCGTCACAACTGGCCGACCGTCGACTTGGCGGTGATGAGTCCGGGCGGAGCGCTCAGCGACGGCGGCAAGCGCGGTCTTTCCAGCATGGCGATGGAGATGCTGGCGAAAGGCACGTCGAAACACGACGTGGTCGCGATCCAGGACATGTTGCGCGACGACGGCGCATCGATCAGCTCGTACAGCGCGATGGAGTTCAACTATGTCCGCGTCTCGATGCTAAGCGGCGCGCTCGACCGCCCGGTCGAGCTTGCGTCCGAGATGCTGCGCAGCGCGAACGTTCCGGAAGCCGAGTTGGAGCTGCTGCGCAAATCTCGCCTAGCCGCGTTAAAGCAGCAAGGCCTGACCGCACCCAGCGCGGTCGCGCTGGCGATCAATCCTGCTTTGTTCGGGCCCGGCCACCCGTACGGGCTGACAACGACGATGGGAACCATCGAGTCGGTCGCGCAGATCACGCGCAACGACATCGCCGACTATATCGCGACCTGGATTCGTCCCGACGTCATGACGATTGCGGTCGCGGGCGACATCACGCGGGAACGAGCGACGCAACTGCTGGAAGCGCAGTTCGGCCGCTGGGCCAAACCAGCGACGCCCGCACCGTCGCTGGCCAAGCCGCCGATCTTGCCGGTCGCTTCCAAGACGCGGCTGTTATTGATCGACGTGCCGCGCTCGCAACAAGCGACGGTGGTCGTGGCGCATCTGATTGCGCCCGACGATCGCTCCAGTGAAACCGAGCATGCGTTCACCAACGCCGTCTTCGGCGGCAGTTTCGGCTCGCGCATCAATCTCAACATTCGCGAGTCGAAAGGTTGGTCGTACGGCGTACGCTCCGCCGTCAGTAGCGGCCGCGGCCAACATGCCTGGTCCGCGAGCATGGCGGTCGAGCGCGATCACGCCGGCGACGCAATCACCGAGTTGAAACGCGAGCTCGCCGACATACTCGGCCCCAAGCCGATCACGGATGCCGAAGTCGACCTGCGCCGGACCCAGTCGCTGGCGGCCTTGGCCGGGCAGAACGAAACCAACGGCTCGCTACTGGCGCAGCTGATGTACGATCGCTCGGTCGATCATCCGCTCGACTATCCGTTGCACCGTGCCGAGCGTATCCGCGCCATCAATGTCGAGACCGCCAACAAGACGGCAAAGACGATGTGGCATCCCGACGGTCTGACCTGGATCGTCGCGGGTGACGCTGGCGTGCTGCGTCCGCAGCTCGAGAAACTCAACCTCGCGCCGATCGAGATGTGGACGCGCGAAGGCGGTGCGGTCGACGCGTCGAAGAAAGACGCGCAACCGACCGCGACGCCCAAATAGACAGGCTTAGACTCGGCGGCGCAAGCCGCCGAGATTGAGCAGGTTGCCGGTGAGGATCAGCGCCGCACCTGCTGCGGTGTAGAGATCGACGCGTTCGGCATAGACCAGCCAGCCGAGCAGTGCCGCCAGCGGCACGCGCAGAAAATCCATCGGTACGGCCACGGTTGCATCGGCGTGCTGCATCGCGCGTGCGTAGCAGTAATGCGAGAAGGTGCCGCAAAAGGCGATTACCAGAATCCACGGCCACAGATGCGCCGCCGGCCAGCGCCAGACATACAGCGCCGGCACGATCCCCAACGCCGTCTGCACGATCGTCATCCAGAAGATGATCGCGACCGCGCTGTCGGTGCGCGTCAGCAGCTTGGTCATGCCGACCGAGGTGCCGAAGCCGAACGCCGCCGCGATCATGATCAACTGTCCGGTTTCCACCGTGGCGAAGCCCGGCCGCACGATCACGACGACGCCGATCAACCCGAACGCCAGCGCGATCAACTTGGCCGGCGTGAAGCGTTCGCCCAGCAACGTCACCGCAAACAGCGCGGTCCAGATCGGCAAGGTGAATTCGATCGCGATCACCTGCGCCACGGGGATCAGCAGCAAGGCCGCGAACCAGCCGAATTGCGCGCCGTAGTGCACGCAGTTGCGCAGCACGTGCAAACCCAGACGTTGCGTGCGCATCGCCGCGAAACCGCCGGCCCGCCGCACCAGCGGCCAAAGCAGAAGGAATCCGATCACCGAGCGCAGCACCATGATCTGGAATACGTCCAGCTCACGCCCGACTTCGCGGCCCGCAACGGTGATGGTCAACATCGCCGCCAGCCAACCCGTCATCCAAAGCGCGGCGTTGCGATAGGCAGTGTTCATTGGTCCGGCATACCGAGCGGTGGAGTCACGCACCAGCGCACCAAGCGCACAGCTGGCCCTCATGTCCCCTCTCCCCGAGGGAGAGGGTTAGGGTGAGGGTTCATCCCACCACCGCATAACCCTCACCCTCCCACGCGCTCACGCGCGCGGGTCCCTCCCTCTCCCTCGGGGAGAGGGGTTTCAGCGCCCGGCGTTCAGCAGGGTGATGGCGATCCTCACCACCGACATACCCGCCCGTCTCGACCGGCTTCCATTTGCCGCCTTTCATCGTCGCGTCGTGATCGCGCTGGGCGTCACCTGGGTGCTCGACGGGTTGGAGGTCACGCTGGCGGGCACGCTTGCATCGGCGCTGCAGGAAAGCCCGGTGATGCAATTCGATCCGACCGATATCGGTCTCGCCAACGGCGTCTATCTTGCGGGTGCTGTGTTGGGTGCGTTGCTGTTCGGGCAACTCGCCGACCGGTTCGGGCGCAAGAAGCTCTTCACCGTCACCTTGCTCGTCTATCTGCTTGCGACTGCGGCCACCGGTTTTTCCTGGAACCTGGCGAGCTTCGCTTTCTTTCGCTTCTTCACCGGCGCCGGCATCGGCGGCGAATATGCAGCGATCAATTCGGCGATTCAGGAGTTGATCCCGGCGCGGCTGCGCGGCCGTGTCGATCTCGCGGTGAATGGCAGCTTCTGGGCCGGCGCCGCATTGGGCGCGATCGGATCGCTGACCTTGCTGTCGCCGGCAACGTTGGGCGTCGAATTGGGTTGGCGCGCCTGTTTTCTGATCGGCGCGTTGCTGGGCCTGATCGTTCTGTTCCTGCGCCGCCATCTGCCCGAAAGCCCGCGCTGGCTGATGACGCATGGGCGTGGTGCCGAAGCACATGCGGTCGTCGACGCGATCGAGCGCGACATCGCCGTCCCGCTGCAGTCGGTCACGACGACCGTGCGCCTGCACGACGATCACCGCGCGACCTTGGCCGACGCGGCGCGCAGCCTGTTCGTCCATCACCGCAAACGCGCGCTGGTCGCCTTGGCGCTGATGAGTGCGCAAGCCTTCTTCTACAACGCGATCTTTTTCAGCTGGGCGCTGGTGCTGACCAAGTTCTACGGCGTGTCGGGCGACGCGGTCGGCTGGTACTTGCTGCCCTTCTGCGTCGGCAACGTTGCCGGGCCATTGCTGCTCGGGCCGCTGTTCGATCAGGTCGGGCGGCGCAAGATGATCAGCGCAACCTACGCGCTGTCCGGCATCCTGCTGCTGATCGTCGGCGTCTTGTTCGCGCGCGATCTGTTCAGCCCGATCGGACTCGCCGTCGGACTCGCGGTCGTCTTCTTCGTCGCGTCAGCGGCGGCCAGCAGCGCCTATCTCACGGTCGGCGAAACCTTCCCGCTCGAAATCCGCGCACTGACAATTGCGATCTTCTATGCCGGCGGCACCGGCCTTGGCGGCATCGCAGCGCCAGTCCTGTTCGGCCGGCTGGTCGCGGGCGGCGAGCGCAGCGACGTGTTCTTTGGCTACGCGCTGGGGTCCGTGTTGATGTTGCTCGCAGCCGGCATTGTGGTTCGCTGGGGCGTCGATGCCGAACGGCGGTCGCTCGAAGACGTCACGCGCCCGCTATCGCACGCTGCAGAGTGACGCAACTGATCAAGAAGACTCCAAACCCGACCACTGTCTGGGTTTGGAGCCTGCATGATCAACGCGAAGAGCGGGATCAATGATCGCCCATATAGACGCGCACGTCGGGCGCGGCCTGCAGCAGCGGCTTCAACGCGGTGACGACGTCTTGCTGGAACAGCTCGCTCGAAAGATAGGCCTGTGCGTCCACTTCGTCGGTGAAGCTGTGCAGCACCAGCAGGTCTTCGTCGCGAATGAGAAGCTGCTTCGAGAGCGCGCCCTTCACCGTCTGCAGGAACGGCGGCTTGTACTTTGCGTACACGTTCGCCGCAGCAGGCCGATCGTTCGGGGCGATGTTGAGCGTGATTGCGACATAGGCTTTGTGCGCCGTAGGCATCGGGGACATTCCTTCTGGTTCAACGCCGCAGCCCGCGCAGACATCTGGCGCGGGCCGGCGATCGGAGATATGGAATGCGCCGATGGAATAGAGAAATTCTATTTCTTGATTGCACTCATAGTCATTACCTATAACTGCCGTCACCATGAACCTGCAGCAACTCCGCTACGCCAAAGCCCTCGCTGAATGCGGCTCCTTCGTCCAAGCGGCCAATCAATGTGCCGTGACACAGCCGACGCTTTCCAATGCGATCGCCCAACTGGAAAGCGAGCTGGGTCATCAGCTCTTCGCGCGCACCACCAGAACAGTCCGCCTTACCGAAGCCGGCGAGTATCTGCTGAACGGCATTGCCGATGTTCTTCGCGCCCAGGCAGCCCTGCTGGCCCAAGCACGCGCGCTGGCCCATCCCGAGAAGAAGCTTCTGCGCGTCGGCGTATCGCCGGTGATCGGCGTTAAATTCGTGGATCTGGTGATCGAGCCGTTTCGTCACGAGAACCACGACATCGAAGTGATCTTTCGCGAGCTGAATCTGGCGGAGATGATTGCGCTGCTCAAAGCGGGCCAGCTCGATTTCGTGTTTGGTCCAGTCGAGGCGACGCCGACCAGCCTGCCGGGTTTTGGCAGCGCCCTCTTCCACGAAGAGCCGTTGGTCTTCGTTCCAAGCGCCAAGAGCAACTACGCCCGAACCAAATCGGTCACGCTCAAAGACATCGCCGACGAAACGTTTGTGATGGTCCCAGATGCGTGCGGCCTGACACAAACGACGCGCGCCGTATTCAAACGGCGCCGCGTGAAGCTCAACGAATATCGCGGCCAGGCGATGAGCTACGGCGTGTTGCAAGAATGGGCCGAGCTTGGCATCGGTTCGGCCATCCTGCCGCGATCAAAGCTGCGCGCGGGGCGCGGACAGGAAATCACCATCAGCGACGGTGGCGATGCTCTTCAGATCCACTATCGCGCACTTTGGCGACGCGACTCCAGCACGCCACCTGCAGTCAAACACCTCGCCAGCTTTCTGCGCGACGTCGCCCCCTCGATCATCCAGGGGCTGGCCTAGACGAGCTAAGCGATCGCGCGCTGCGGCGTAGCATTGTCGGCCAATGCCAGCGCCTCGGCGCCGTCGATCGTACCGACATCGATCAGCCGATCGGCGATGCGGTGCAGCGCGTCGCGTTCGTCGTTCAGCACGCGGCAGGCGCGCGCATAGGCCTGTTCCAGCCGCGAACGCACTGTGTCGTCCAACGCGGCCAGCGCTTGCGGCGACATTTCGTGGCCGAGATAGGTCATCAAGCCGGTTTCGGGGAACATGCCGTAGCGGCCCGCCATTTCGCGGCACACCTCGGTCGCGCGTTGCAGGTCCGACGCGGCACCGGTCGTGGCGCTGCCATCGCCGAACACCAGCTCTTCCGCCGCACGACCGCCCAGCGCAATGGCCAAGTCGTCTTCCAACCGGTCGCGCGAAATCACGACCCGGTCGCGGTCGGGCAGTCGCAGCACGAACCCGGCTGCATCGCCGTGCGGAACGATGGTCACGCGCGCGACGCGATCGGAATGTTTGCAGCGCAACGCCACCAGCGCATGGCCGGCTTCGTGGATCGCGGCGACGCGACGATCGTCGTCATGCATCGACGACGATTCGCGCGCCACGCCGACCAGCACGCGATCCTGCGCGTAGTGGAACGACGCAGCCGCAACCTCGCGCAGACCTTGGCGCGCTGCATGCAGCGCCGCTTCGTTGACGAGATTGGCAAGGTCGGCGCCGCTCATGCCGATCGTGCCGGCGCCAAGCTCGGCGAGATCGACGTCGGCCGCCAATGGCACGTTGCGTGTGTGCACGCGCAGAATCTTCTCGCGGCCTTTCGCGTCGGGGCGCGGCACCTGCACGCGGCGATCGAAGCGACCTGGACGCAGCACGGCGGGATCCAGCACATCGGTGCGGTTGGTTGCGGCCACGACGACGATCCCGTCGCGCGACGACAGCCCGTCCATCTCGACCAGGAACGCGTTCAAGGTCTGGTCGTGTTCGCGGTCGCCGCCGCCATTCGGATTGGACGAACGTGCCGACGCCAACGCGTCGAGTTCGTCGATGAACAGAATGCAGGGCGCGGCCTTGCGGCATTGTTTGAACAGAGCGCGGATCTTGCGCGCGCCGTTGCCGACGAACAGTTCGACGAAGTCCGAACCCGATGCGGCGAAGAACGGCACTTCGGCCTCGCCCGCCAGCGCCTTCGCCATCAAGGTTTTGCCGAGACCGGGTGCGCCCGCCAACAACACGCCGCGCGGCACCTTGGCGCCGACCGCGATGTAGGGCGCGGGATCGCGCAGGTAGCGTACGACTTCCAGCAACTCGCCGCGCACTTCGTCGATGCCGGCGACGTCGTCGAGACGTTCGGCCGGACGAACCGCAAGCCGCGAACGCGTGCGCTGCCCCAACGGCGAGGCGCGCACGACGAGACCGATGCTGCTCAGCAGCAACAACACGAAGATGATGTCGAGCACTTCGCGAAAGCGCAGTCCCGGTACAACCGGATCGATGAAACGCGCATCGACGCCCGGGCGCACCAAGGCGCGAAGGAAATCGGATTGGCCCGGCACCAGCGTTTCGACGTGTTCGCCCGCTGTGGTTTCGATCCGCACCTGCGCGATGCCGCCAGGTACGATCTCGATACGTTTGATCTGACCGCCATCGGCCAGCGCGGTGACTTCCGAGAAGCTCGCCTGGCGCGCGACCGGTCGCGCGTCGCCCGTCATATCGACAAAGCGCGCGCCCAGCAGCGTCAGCACGACAACGCCAACGGCGATGCCGGCCACCAGATGCGGCGAACGACGGCGAAATTGGGACAAGCGGGCGGTCAGACGATCGATGACGCGTTTCATCGGCGGGGCCTTCTGCATCGGAAGGACGCCACCATGCCGATTGGTGTTTAACGAGAGGACAATCCAACTCGCGACAGACCAGCGCGGATTTTACGCGACGAGATCGCGATACGCGCTATCTCGCGCTCTCACGACGGAATGGCTAGGATGCCGAAAATCCGGTTTGGGAGTGTGAAATGCGCGATCGGTTCATTCTCATCCTCGCTCTCTTGGCTAGCGGCAGCGCCAGCGCGCTTGCCGAGCCGCCAACGACCGACCTGCTCTACCGCACGACGCCCGAAAAACTGAAGCCGCAGGAATTCCCCGCGAAACTTTCGGGCCCCAATCCGTTCTACCCAGAGCGCGCCCAGGAACGGCGTATCGAAGGCTCGGCGACCTTTCGCGTCACCACGGGTGCTGACGGCCGCGTTGTCAAAGCCGAACTGATTGGGGAAGAACCGTGGGGCTACGCCTTCGGCGAGAACGCGCAGAAGGCAATCGACCAATGGACATTTGGCGGCGGCGCCAAGACGTTCACCTACAAAGTGATGTTCAAACTCAAATAATGGCTCGTTCGATGCGCATCTTTCTCGCCGCGCTGTGCTTGTCGCTGACCCAGCCAGCATTCGCAGCCAGCGGACCGCCGGTGACCGCGCCGGTCGTGCGCACCGAGATCGATCAGTTCCGCAAAGTTGCCGGTCCCAATCCGACCTACCCGGCCCAAGCGCAGAGAGAAGGCATTACCGGCGTGGTCGGGCTGAAGGTCACGACGGACGCGCAATCGCGCGTAATCAATGTCGTCGTGCTGGATGAGACGCCGGCTGGCAACGAGTTCGGCCGGCACGCCGTCGACGTCATGAAATACTGGACGTTCGAGCCTGCCGCCGCGGGTAAGACCTTTCCGTATCGCATGACGTTCAAACTGAAATGACGACACGACTGTCCCTCTGCGCGCTATTGCTCGCGCTCGCGCCGGCTGCCTGCACGAACGACGCAGCGCGTACATCCGCCGTCGGACCTTCGTCGGACGTCGCGTCGGCGCTCGAACAAAAACGGTATCGCCGGGTGGCCGGCCCAATTCCGACCATGCCGCAGCGAGCCTGGGTGGAGCGCGTGGAAGGCCACGCCCGTGTCGAAGTCGTGACCGAGGCGACGGGCCGCGTCGTCGCGGCGCGCGTGCTTGAAGAAGACCCGGTCGGCTACGAATTCGGCGCGCACGCGCTGGCCGCCGTGAGCCGCTGGACCTTCGAGCCCGCCTCGGCCAGTCAAACATTCGCCTACACGGTCTATTTCAAATTCCGCTGACCGCTCTCGCTGCTTGACAGTCCCCACCCGAATTCACCAAGGTCCGGCCGTGGTGATTTGGCGACCCGCTTGCAGGCCACGTAAAACAAGCTGCTAAACGGTCAGGCCAGTCCGGTTCCGGCGCCTAGACCTTTGCGGGTCTGGGCGTTTTTGTTTTCGTCTCCCTACGCCAAGGCTTCGGGAGATAGAGGGTCGGACGATGAGCGAACAAGATTGGGCGAACGAGACGTTGCTGATCCATGCGGGCCGCTTGCGCTCGCAATTCGACGAAACGTCGGAAGCGATCTGGATGACGTCCGGTTACGTCTACAAGACCGCCGAAGAAGCCGAGTCCGCGTTCAAGAATGACGGCTCGCGCTTTGTCTATTCGCGCTATCGCAACCCGACCGTCGACATGTTCGAGCGCCGCATGGCGCTGTACGAAGGCGCCGAGCGCGCCTTCGCAACGTCGAGCGGCATGGCCGCCGTCTATGCGGCACTCGCCGCCGGCTTGAAAGCGGGCGATCGCATCGTAGCGCCGCACGCGCTGTTCGGCTCGTGCCTCTACATCATCAACGACATTCTCGGCCGCTTTGGCGTGCAGGCGACGTTGGTCGACGGCACCGATCTGGCGCAATGGCGCGAAGCCCTGTCGCGCCCGGCCAATATCGTGTTTCTGGAATCGCCGGCCAATCCGATGCTCGACATCGTCGACATTCGCGAAGTCGCAAAGCTGGCGCACGCCGCCGGTGCGCTGGTGGTGGTCGATAATGTGTTCGCGACGCCGGTGCTGCAGAAACCACTACAGCTTGGCGCCGACGTCGTCGTCTATTCCGCGACCAAACATATCGACGGCCAGGGACGCTGTCTGGGCGGCGTCATTCTGTGCAGCAATGCCTATGGCGAGAAAGTCGCACCCTTCCTGCGCCACACCGGCCCGTCTTTGTCGCCGTTCAATGCCTGGGTGTTGCTGAAAGGACTGGAGACGCTGGAACTACGCGTTGCGCGCCACGTCGAGAACGCAGCCAAGCTTGCAGCCGCGCTGGAACACCATCCCAAGATCGAACGCCTGTCCTATCCCGGCCTGAAATCGCATCCGCAGCACGCGCTGGCGGCGGCGCAGATGAAAGGCGGCTTCGGCAATCTGATCGCGTTCAACATCAAAGGCGGCAAGGACGGCGCGTTCGCTGCGTTGAACCGGCTGCAGCTGATCGCGATCTCGAACAATCTCGGCGATGCGAAGTCGTTGATCACCCATCCGGCGACGACGACGCATCAGCGCCTGACCGACGCCGAACGCGCCCGCGTCGGCATCACCGACGGGACGGTGCGTTTGTCGGTCGGCTTGGAGAATGCCGACGATCTGCTGAAGGATCTGACGAACGCGCTTGGGTGACGAGTCACAAGCTTGCAAACCACCACGACACCAAGAACACCACGCGAATGAGTTGGTGAGGCGTTCCCATCGCAAGGTGAGAGGGTTCTCCTGACGCGCTTCGCGCGTCGACAAAGCCATCACATCTTGCGACGTAAACTCGCCGCTGGCTGTGACTCGTGGCGTCGTGGTGGTTTGCTGACTACTGACTCAGCGGTCGCTCAATTTACGGTGCGCGCGCGGCTGACGACGTCGCCGACGCCGACTTCCAGTTCCAGGATGGTTTCGTAGTTGGCCTGACGGCGCGGGAAACCGCGCGTCAGCTCGTCCCAGATTTCGGCCGCGTGCTGCAACTGGCCGACGCCGCCGCCGATCGAATTGAACACGGTGCGCGAGCGGCGCAGGAAGCCGGTGAAGCGGCTCGATCCTTTGCCGTCCAGGAACAGCTCGTTGAACGCGCCTTCATATTCGCCGAGCTCGTCTTCGACCGCGCGCAGCACGGTGACGAGTTGCGCTTGCAGACCCAGCATCGCGCGTTCGACGTCGGGACGCAGCGCCGGCGCGAACCGCGGCAGGATGCGCGGTACGTCGAGGAACCAGCGCAGCATGTCGTGGACGCGCGGCTTCACGCGCGCATATTCCCACGCGAAATACAGCACGCCCTTCCAGCTATAAAAGATCTCAGCAGAATCGAGCGACGGCAGGCCGAACGCCTTGGACAGATTGTCCAGCGCCCGCGTGTCCTGCAGATCCCACAACGCGTCGATCAGACGTTCGAGCGCAGCGGCCGTACCGTGGCCGCCGACCACCTTGTCGAGGATCAGGCGGAAGCGGTCGCGAATGTAACGGCGGATCTCATTCCACTCGTTGTCGCTGATTTCGAAATAAAGCGGGCTGCAGGTAAGGCCAGCGCGCTCGAGCTTATCTTTGAGCAAAAATGGAGCAAAGGTCGGCAGCTCGTCGAGCGTGCGCAGAACCATCTTGTCGAAATCGAGCGCCTTGCGCCGCTCATCGACCGACAGATCCAGCAGCTCGGACATGCCGGCATCGAAGGTCCGCTGGCCGAAGAAGACCGTGCGACCGCCTTCGAGCGGGTTGGCGCCGTCGAACGGCAGATAGAGTTTGGTTGCGACCCGCGCACCTTCGAGCCCACCGTGGCGTTCACGCTGCAGCAATGCTTCCTTGATCAGAATCGTCTGATTCAGGATCGGCGTTTTGAACAACAGGCCCGGGTCGCCCGGCGGCAGCTTTGCGGTGACGCCAAGGCAGCTCAACACCCGTCCAGAGCCAGACTGCAAACAATGCTTGATCGGATCGATAGCCACGCCAGGTCCCTCGTACTGCCGGGTTCTGCTGACCCGGTCGGCGGCACTATAACGATCCAACTATGACTGTCGCCCTCCCCCATTCCCGTCCCCGCGCCCGGCGCTCGGGCTTCGACGTCGACGAATACGCCCCGGCGCTGGCACGCGTGCTGGGCGACGGCGATTCGGCCGAAGCCTCGCGCGCGGCCGTGATGGTGGCGTTGCGCCGCTCGCTCGAAAGCGGCCGCGAGGCGCTGGCGCGCCGATTGGCGCGAGACGATGACGGCGACGCGTACATGATCGATCACGCGCGCCTGCTCGACCGGATCGTGATGGCGCTGTTCGACTATACGACCGAACGGCTTTTCCCGGTTGCCAACCCGACCACCGGCGAACGTCTCGCACTGGTTGCACTTGGCGGGTATGGCCGCGGCGACCTGGCACCGTTCAGCGATCTCGATCTGCTGTTCGTGCTTCCCTACAAGCGCACGCCGCGCGTCGAGCAAGTGGTCGAACACGTCCTGTACACGCTGTGGGATCTCGGCCTGAAAGTCGGTCACGCGGTGCGTTCGATCGACGAATGTGTACGGCTTGCAAAAGGCGACGTGCTGATCCGCACCTCGCTGCTCGATCGCCGCTTCATCGCGGGCGATGCCAAGCTGTATCGCGATCTCGACCGCAAATATCACCGCAGCGTTGAAACCGGCAGCGAGACCGCGTACGTGCAGGCCAAGCTGGCCGAGCGCGACGCGCGCCACAAACGCTGGGGCGACAGCCGCTACGTGCTGGAGCCCAACGTCAAAGAAGGCAAAGGCGGTCTGCGCGACCTGCACACGCTGCAATGGATCGCGAAGACGCTCTACAAGGTGCACTCGATCGACGAGCTGGTGCCGCTGGGCAAGCTCACCGCCGAAGAAGCACAACGTTTCGCCAAGGCGCAGACCTTCCTGCGCACCGTGCGCTGCTGGTTGCAACTGACCGCCGGTCGTCTCGAAGACCGTCTGACCTTCGATCTGCAGACCGAGATCGGCCAGCGGCTCGCCTATACCGATCACGCCGGCGCCAAAGGCGTCGAGCGTTTCATGAAACACTATTTCCTGGTCGCCAAAGACGTCGGCGATCTGACGCGCGTGTTGTGCGCCGATTTCGAAACCTCGAGCGGTACGACGCGCTGGCAGTGGCTGCGCCGGTCGCGCCCGAAGAAGGTCGGCGGCTTTCTCGTCTCCGGCGATCGCCTCGACATTGCGCGCGACGATCAGTTCGCACGCGATCCGGTCGACATGATCCGCCTGTTCGCGACCGCGCATGACAAAGACTACGACGTGCATCCGCATGCGCTGCGCGCCATTCGTCGCGAGCTGCGCCGCATCGGTCCCGACGTGCGCGAAGATCCGGAAGCGAACCAACTGTTCCTGGATATTCTGACCGGACCGAAGAACCCCGAAACCACCTTGCGCCGCATGAACGAAGCCGGCGTGCTCGGCCGTTTCGTGCCCGACTTCGGCCGTGTCGTCGCGCAGATGCAATACGACATGTACCATTGGTACACAGTCGACGAGCACACGTTGCAGGCGATGGGCATTCTGCATCGCATTGCGGCCGGCGAGATGAAAGACGAGCTGCCGCTCGCCTCGGACCTGATCCAGCAAATCGCTTCGCACCGCGCTTTGTCGGTGGCGTTGTTGCTGCACGACATCGCCAAAGGCCGCGGCGGCGATCATTCGGTGTTGGGCGCCAAAGTCGCGCAGCATCTCGGGCCGCGCCTGGGCCTGTCGCCCGAAGAAGTCGAAACCGCGTCGTGGCTGGTGCGCTGGCATCTTGCGATGTCGGACGCGGCGTTCAAGCGCGATCTCGAAGACGAAGAAACCGTGCGTGCCTTCGCCGAGCTGGTGCAAAGCCCGGAACGGTTGAAGCTGCTGGCGATCCTGACTTCGACAGACATTCGCGCAGTCGGCCCCGGCCGCTGGAACGCGTGGAAGTCGGCGCTGCTGACCGAGCTGTATCTGCGCGCCGATGAATGGCTGGCGACGTCGAGCGATGAACAAGTCACCAGCCGCGCCCGTGCCCGCATCGACGCGCTGAAAGAAAACACGCGCACGCTGCTCACCGATTGGAGCGACGGCGAATTCGAGCGTTTCGCGCGCTTGGGTTCCGGCGGCTATTGGCTTGCGTTCGATCCCGCCGGCCACGCCCACCACGCCAGGTTGGCGCGCGAGGCGCAGCAGCTCGGCCGCGAATTCGTGCTGGCGACGCGCGACGATGTCGGCCGGGACGTCACCGAAGTCACGGTCTATGCCGCCGACCATCCCGGCCTGTTCGCACGCTTGGCGGGCGCGATTGCGTGGACCGGCCTCACCATCGTCGACGCCAAGATTCACACGCTGACCAACGGCATGGCGCTGGACGTCTTCTCGGTGCAGGACGCGAGCGGCAGTGCGCTCGAAGGCGAAAGCGCGCGCGAGAAGCTGACGCGTGCGGTCGAACGCGCGCTGGCCGGCAAGCTGCTTCTGTCGAAGGAACTGGCGCGCAAGCCGTCGTCCTTGCCGCGCCGGGCTCGCTCGTTCCAGGTCACGCCGCGCGTGCTGATCGACAATGGCGCGTCCAAGTTCCACACCGTGATCGAGATCAACGGCCGCGACCGCGCCGGCCTGTTGCACGCCTTGACGACGACATTGACGCGCTTGTCGCTGTCGATCGCAACCGCGAAGATCTCGACCTACGGCCACAAAGTCGTCGACGTCTTCTATGTGCGCGACGTGTTCGGCATGAAGATCACCGACGAAGGAAAGCTGGGCAAGGTCCGCGAAGCGCTGCTAAAGGCGCTGGCGGAACCGGAAGAAAAGAAAAGCGCGTAAGAACGATAAGAATCAGTTATTGATGGACTGTGGGCTGCGGCCCACGATGATGGGAGACGGAGATGGCGAGCCCTCAATCCGACATCGACGCGGAAGGCGCCGCATTACAACCTGTTCGTCTGCACCGCTTCGCGATTGACGGACTATTTGGTCGAAGCCCGATCGCAATCGACTTCCCACCCGCTGCGGAACTCGCTTCCGAACCGAGCATCTTGATTCTTTCTGGGCAAAACGGTTCCGGAAAAACCACGATACTAAAGATGTTGGCGGGCGCGACGTCGATGAACTTCGACACTTTCCGCGCAGTGCCCTTTCGAAATGCGATCCTTGAGTTCTCGAATGGAGAAGTGCTGCAAGTAGAGCGCACCTCCAATGAAGACCGCCCGTTGAGAATATCATTCGGCGGCAAAGAAGCATTCTTGGCAAAAGACAAACGGCAGCCAAACGTATACTCACCACGCGAACAGCTTGCGATTGACGCCGTTCGTGAGCAGACAAAACGAGTCCTGAAACATATCTCGTTTCAGTTTCTGGACACGACCAGGTCGACATTCGATCAACGCGAAACATTCGACATCGACTCAGTCGTTCAGGTAAGCCCCGGGCGATATTCAGTTAAGCACCAAGGGCGTGGCAAAGAGCTCGAACCCCTTGCCGATAAAGTTCGCGAATTTATGCGAGAAGCGCAGGTTAACTACCGCAAATTCTTTCAAGCTGAGAATCTGGAACTTCTCCCGCGCATTTTGCAGCGTTTCAAGACGGACAAGGTTGTCGCGAAACCCGAGCAACTCCTATCGCGCGTTAAGGCTATTGCCGCGCGAATACCGGAAATGAAACGACTCGGCTTGCAAACCGACGATGTTGATATTGAGACGCTGACCGACCTGCTGATCTCGGGCGAATTTACCAGCGACGAGCACAGCCTTGCTCTTCTCGAGACGTACGTCGAAACACAGACAAATAAGCAAAGCTCAAGAGAGCTGATCGCTCATCGGCTTCTCGAATTCGAGAAGATTATGGACGAATTTCTCGTTGCAAAGACCGTAAGAGTCGATGCTCGATTAGGCTTAAAGATTGAGACCGATCAGCTGCAGAATTTAAGAGAATCGGAGCTGAGCTCCGGGGAATATCATTTCTTATTGATGATGGTAGCGGCGCTTCTTTGCCGCCGATCAGGTAGCATTATCGCAATCGACGAGCCGGAGCTGTCGCTTCACGTCGGATGGCAACGCAAGGTGGTCGGTGCGCTCGCAAGATGTGCCGCAGGAGCCTCGCCGTTATTTATCTTCGCAACTCACTCGATGGCGATATCTGCTGAGCATCGCGATCGTACTAAGTCGCTATCAGCGATAGATTGATGACGGCGCAGTGGACTCTCGGTGAGTTTGAGCTGGAGCTAACAGAAGACTCTCAGCGCATTGTTCTATTCGTCGAAGGCCATCGAGACCTCGCATTCTGGCGAAAGCTTCTTCCAACCGCAGAGCGAGATCGGGCGTCTGTCTATCCGATTAGCGCGTTGGAATGTCCTTCTGTCCTCGGCGGAGAACGCGGGCGTCTAATCTGGGCTGCAAAGACGTTCTTAGTTCACGAGCTTTCAGATCGGCTACGTTTCTTCGCCGACGCCGATATGGACAAGCTGCTGGAAGTCGAAACGCCGCGCAATGTGTGGACTACTGATTATCGAGATCTCGAATGCTACGCGCTGTGTCCCGTTTGCTTTGAAGAACTTTGCGCAACCGGACTTGGCGATGCGGAAAAAGCCGCACCATTGATAGCTGCCATATCAAATGTTGCTCGGCCCGTTGGACTCATGCGCGTTGCTTCGCAACGCCTTCAACTAGATTTACCCTTTAATCGAACGCTTGAGAAAGGCTTCGGTCGTTTTACCGACCGCCGTGCGTCATCGTTTGATCAACGGAAGCTTGCCCAGGCACTTCTCCAGAACGCAGGCATATCACTATCGGAATTGGCTCGGTACGAGGCAGCATGCGCTAGCGAGCAAGAACGATTTCGCGATCTGATTGATGCGCACTTAGTCCACGGGAAAGATCTAGTGCGAATCTTAGCGCATTGCCTGAACATTGAGATGGCGGCAGTGACTCCGATCATCTTTCTCTCAATTGGCGCTTGCACAAGCACAGTGAGAATGGAGCCAGCAATTTCCCTCGCGCTGTTATGGTTAGGAGCGCAACCTGACGGGCTGCAAAACGCGCCCAAAGTGCAGGCCGCCGCAACAAACTACATGACCGCTGCAGAAACCCCACGACATCAGTCTACGAGAACGTGGTTGAAGAACGTTGCCGCCGTATTGCACGCGCAGGCACATCGGATCGGTCGGTTACGGTCGCGAAAATTTTGAGACCCAACCTAACATCGCGCCATATGATGTTTTGCAGGACGTAGTCGTCAGCCAAGAAACTAAGAGAGACGACATTTTGCCTTCTAGACGAAAATTCGTAGGCATAGGGCAGCGCCGCGCCATCTCGAACGACGGCGCGGCGTTCGTTTTATGCGGATGTGATTTTATCTGAAGCCGCGACCAACCTCACCAGATCGTCCAGCACCGAACGCAATTGCGGCCACGGCGGATTTGGATCGGTTGGCGATGGTGCGTCGCCGCGAATAGCAACGGCGAGTTTCGCTGCGGTGCCTTCGAATGTTTTCGCTTCGAACCGAAAGATGGTGCGCGCCAACGAGTCAAGGTCGTCGGAAATCCGGTCGCGCGCACGCGCGGCGGCAAGATGCTGGCGTTCGGCTTCGGGCCGCCCGGCATCGTCCGCATCCATATCGAACAACACCTGCTCGCACCGCGAAGCGAGCGTGGCCGCGTCTTCCAGCTTGTCGCAGTTGGTCTGCCAGAGGCTGCACATCGCCAGCGCCGGGTCGTCGTTGGGCTTCATGCACCCCTCCCCGCCCGGGCCACCGGGGTATGGCGCAAAGCGCGCGCAGTTCGGGTATTCTCGGAATCAGCCATGATCCAAGTCCTTCTTGGTTTGTGGTCAGGCCGGGCGGGGTGTTTGCCCACTCCGTTCGGCCGCCGCGCATATACAATAAGTGCGCGATCGCAGGATCGTACTCATTTCGGGTTATAGGCGCAAGCATGAACTCGACGCGTCGCGTGGATTTGCTTTGAGTGACACTGCAGAACGAGCCGAACATCTGTTCGCGCAGAATCTTCGTCGGCTCCGAACCGAAGCGGACCTGAGTCAACAAGACCTCGCTGATTCAACCGGCATCGGCAAAGGACGACTCAGCGAATACGAGCGCGGCGCGCGCTCCTGCAATATCGGAACACTCGCGCGCCTCGCCGAAGCGCTCGACGTGCCGATCTCCGCTTTCTTCGAAGAAGAGAAGCCGGCGCGCAAACGGACCAAATAAGAGGGCTACGGATGAACGAACGGCTGCTCGCGTCGTTGGTGGTACGCGCGGCGGGGATCATCATCGCTGCGAAGACACTGGCGACGATTCCGAACCAGATCTTTGCCGCCGCTCCGTCGTTCCCGATCATCCTGCTCGAAGCGCTGCCGCTGGTCGCAGGCGTCTTTCTCGCCTGCTACGGCGAACGGTTGCTGCCGCTGCGCGGCTTGCCGTCCGACACGACGGCGACCGTAACGAGCGACCGAATCGAGGCCGCCATCTTCGCCGGCATTGGCGTGTACTTTGTCGCCATCGGCATCAGCGACATCGCCTGGATTCTCGCCAAGCTTGAATTTGGCCGCGATCAGTTCGGTTTCGTCGTGCCCGATCCGCAGAACGAAGCCACGCGAATTTCGGCGTTTGTAGAAATTGGTCTGGGCGTCATGCTCTTCTTGGGCGCCTCGAAGATCGTCGGGCTGCGCCGACGTGCAACTACGAACCGCTAAGCCGACACGAGACCGGCGGCACATACCGGGAGGGAACAGCATGCGTAGGTTTCTGACACTCGCGACCGTTGGTGCCCTGACGATAGGCACGACCACGGCAAATGCCGTCGAACTCGCCATCACGCATTTCGGCGTCGGCCTCTACGGCGTCCCCTATGCCATCGCCAAGAACAAAGGCTGGTTCAAAGACGCCGGCCTCGACATCACCGGGTTCCTGACATCGGCCGGCGGCGGCACCACGGTGCGCAACGTGCTGGCGTCCGAACTTCCCTACGGCGAAGTCGCACTGCCGGCCGCGATCGCGGCGATCCAGCAAGGGCTCGACGTGAAGATCGTCCATGCCGGCGTCGTCAGCCTCGCCGACATGGTCTTCGTGACGCGCAAGGACGATGACTCGATCAAGACCGAAGCTGACCTCAAAGGCAAAAAGCTCGGCTATTCGTCGCCCAAATCGACCACCGACATGGTCACCACGATCATGCTCGACAAGTACAAGTTGACGGGCCAGGTCGAGCGCAAGCCGATCGGCGGCATCGGTGCCGGCCTGACCGTGCTGCGCGAAAAAGGCGTCGACATGTTCTATGTCACCGAACCTGCCTGGAGCGCCGAGAAGAACAACTATCGCAAGGCCTTCAACGCCGCCGATTGGCTGCCGCACGTGACGCAAACCGTCGGCGTCGCCAAAAGCGAATGGATCAAGGCGAACGGTGACAAGTTGAAAGGCCTGATTGCAGCCCGCCGCAAAGGCGTCGAGTTCATCAAATCGAATCCCGACGAAGCGGCGCAGATCGTTGCGACCGAATACAAGATCCCGCTCGACCAGGCGAAGGCGGCGCTGGCATCGGTCAAAGACGTCAAAGGCGATTATTGGAGCCGCGGCGACTTCGACAAAGAAGGCATGGACGTGATGCTGCAGGGGTTGCGCCTGGTGCAGGCGATCGAGCCTGGCGACTTCGACTGGAAGAAAGTGGTCGACGAAAGCGCGCTTCCTGCTGACCTGCCGAAAAGCTTCAAGTGAACGATGCCCACGCGAAATTACGGGGCGTAAAGCGGATCTATCGCGGCGTCGGCAAACAACCGCCGACGCACGCGTTGGGTCCGGTCGATCTGGATCTCAAGCGCGGCGAGTTTCTGTCGGTCGTCGGACCGTCCGGTTGCGGCAAGTCGACCTTGCTCGACGTGCTTGCCGGTCTGGCGCGCCCCGACGAAGGCACGATCGAGTTCGAAGGCAAACTGGTGCAGGGCGAAGTGCCCGACGGGATCGGCGTCGTGTTCCAGGAAGATTCCAGCTTTCCCTGGCTGACCGTACGCGAGAATGCGGGCTTTGCCTTAGCGCGCGCGGGCATGGCACCGGCCGAAATCAAAGAACGTGTCGACGCGACCTTGTCCTTCATGGGATTGGCGAGCTTTGCCGAGTCCTATCCGGTGCAATTGTCGGGCGGCATGCGCCAGCGCCTGTGCATCGCGCGCACCCTGGTCACACGCCCGCGCCTGTTGCTGCTCGACGAACCGTTCGGTGCATTGGATCAGCAGACGCGTTTGCTGATGGGCGACGAGCTGTTGCGGCTGTGGCGCGAAACCGGCGCGACGGTGTTGTTGATCACGCATGCGCTCGACGAAGCGGCGATGTTGTCGGATCGCGTCGCGGTGATGTCGGCACGGCCAGGCGTTATTCTCGATCTGGTCGAAACCGATTGGCCGCGCGACCGCGACAGCCGCATCGTGTCCGAACCGTCGTTCGGCGCCGTCACGGCACGCCTGTGGTCGACCTTGCGCGGTGAGTCGATGAAGAGCATGGCGACGCAATGAGGCGTGCGCTGCTAGCATCTCTGCTGCTGTTTGCGCCGACCGCATTTGCAGCGCCGGCGCCTGCCGACGTTAAGACGGTCGAAGCCTGTATCGCGAGCCACCCAACGGCGCCGCGCCAATGCATCGGCGTCATTGCCGACAAATGCCTGGAAAAGGCGATCAGCACGTCCGACCAAACCGGTTGCGTTGAGCGCGAACATGCGGTGTGGGACGCGTGGCTCAACCGCGACTATGGCGCGGCGATGAGAAGCCTCGACGACAAGATGAAAGCTAAGCTGCGCGACATTCAGCGCCAATGGATCACGCTTCGTGACGCGCGCTGCGCCTTCCCCGGCGAAGCCGCAGGTGGTGGCACGATGTGGATTCCGGTGGCGGCCTATTGCGCGATGGAAATGACCGCCGACCAAGCGACGTGGCTGAAAGGCCAGGTCGAAGAAACGAAGGCGAAATGAAGCGTGCAGCAGCCATTCGCTGGTTGCTGATCGCGCTGCTCGTGGCGCTGTTGGAACTTGCCTGCAGCCTGCGCTGGATCGATCCGACCGCGATCATTCCGCCCAGCGCGATGTTGATGGGCGCGATGAAGATCGTGCTGATCGGCGAATGGCAACGCGCCATCGTCGAGACGCTGACCACGGTTGCGATTGCAGTCGCCTTGTCGTCCGCGGTCGGTCTGTTGCTGGGTTGGGCGTTGACGCGGGCCCCGCGCCTGCGGCGCGCGGTCGATCCGTTGTTGGCAAGCTGGTACGCGATTCCAACCTTCGTCTTCTACCCGCTGTTCATCGTCCTGTTCGGACTCGGTCGCTGGCCGTTGGTCGCGATCGGGTTTCTGTTCGCGGTCGTCGCCATGACGCTGAGTACGATCCAGGGCATCGAGCGCGTGCCGCGCACCTTGTTGCGCGCAGCCCAGGCGATGCGGTTGACCCGCACGCAGACCGCGCTGCGCGTCGTGTTGCCGTCGGCGGCGCCGTGGTTGTTTGCGGGCCTGAAACTCGTCGTCGCTTATGCCTTCATCGGCGTCGTCGCGGGCGAGTTCATCCTGGCCAATGAAGGGTTCGGCCACCGCATCGCGTTCGCCTACAACAACTTCGACAATCGCGCGATGTACGGCGCCATTCTGTTGCTGCTGGTCTTCGTCGCAACCTTGAACGCAAGTCTGGCGGGTTGGGAAAAGCGGCTGCTGCGCCGGCGAGGCTTGCGATGAAATTCGACAAGCTGTTGGTGCTGGCTGCGATCCTGGGCGTGTGGCAGATGACGAGCCTGTTGGTCGGCGTTGAAGTGCTGACTCCGCCGCTCGGTACGTTTGCAAAAATCGGACGCTTGTTTGCCGATCCGGATTTCGGCGGCCATGTCTGGGAAACGACGCGCGCCTTTGCGCTGGCGTTGGTTCTGTCGCTGGCGATCGGATTGCTGGTCGGTCTGGCGCTTGGCGCCGACCGGTTGGCGGCAGAGGTCGGCGAGCCGATGCTGACCGCCTTCTATGCCATTCCCAAAGTCACGCTCTATCCCGTGATCCTGCTTTTCTTCGGGCTGGGCTTTGCCGCCAAAGTCGCGTTCGGCGCGCTGCACGGAATCATCCCGGTGGCGCTGTTCACGATGGCGGGCGTGCGCAACGTCAAGCCGGGCTGGTTGCGCGCCGCGCGCGCGATGCGGCTGACCAAGCTGCAGATTGCGCGCAGCGTTCTGTTACCGGCTGCCTTGCCCGAATTGGTCGCGGGTTTGCGAGTCGGCACGGCGCTGACCTTGCTCGGCACCTTGATCGGCGAAATGTTCGCCTCGCAGCGCGGGCTCGGTTACCTGCTGCTGCAGGCGATGGAGCGCAACGACCCGGCCACCATCACCGCGCTTGCCTTGCTGCTGACGATTTTTGCCACCAGTGCCAGCGCTTTGTTGCTGGCGCTCGAGCGACGGCTCGATCACGCCCGAGTCGTGGCCTAACCACGCTCGACCGCGCCCGCGTGGTCGCGTACCAGAGACTATGAGTTTCGTTCGTGCCGTCGCCACCGTCGGCGGCCTCACCCTTGTCTCGCGCGTGCTGGGATTCGTCCGCGATCTGTTGATGGCGGGGATCCTTGGTGCTGGCCCCGTGTCGGACGCGCTGGTCATCGCGCTGCGCGTACCGAACCTGTTCCGCCGCCTGTTCGCCGAAGGCGCCTTCTCGATCGCCTTCGTGCCGATTTTCGCCAGCACCTTGGCAAGCGACGGCAAAGAAGCGGCTGCGCGCTTTGCCGAAGAAGCGCAGGCGGCGCTGCTGTCCATTCTGCTGCCGCTGACCATTCTCGCCATTCTGTTCATGCCGGCGGTGATGCATCTGCTGGTCTGGGGCATGGCCGCCGACGATCCGCGCTGGGACCTCGCGATCGAGCTGACGCGCATCACCTTCCCGTACCTGACCTTGATCTCGATCGCGGCGCTGCAGGGCGGCGTGCTGAACGCGCTCGATCGCTACGGCCCGTTCGCCTTCGCGCCGGTGCTGTTCAATGTCTGTCTGATCGCCGGCCTGTTGCTGACGCCGTTCTTCCCGACTGCCGGACACGCGATGGCGTGGGGCGAGTTCGCGGCCGGCATCGTGCAGGTCGTGTGGATGATCGGAAGCTGCCGCCGCGCCGGCGTGCCGTTGAAGCTGCGCCTGCCAAGCTGGTCGCCGCGCGTGAAGCGCCTGTTCGCGGTGATGGCGCCGGCGGCAGTCGGCACCGGCGCGGAACAGATCAATGCCTATATCGACATCTCGCTCGGCGCCTTGCTCGAACAAGGCGCGATGACGTGGCTGTACTACGCGCAGCGCCTGTACCAGCTGCCGTTGGGCGTGATCGGCGTTGCAATTTCGACCGCGCTGCTGCCGCAACTGGCGCGCGCCGCGAAACAAGGCGACGAAGCCAAAGCAAAAGAGCTGCAGGCACGCGCGCTGGAGATCGGTTTGCTGCTGGCGGTGCCGGCTGCTGCCGCGCTGCTCGTCATCGCGGTGCCGGTTTTGACGACCTTGTTCGCGCACGGAAAATTCACCGATGCCGACGGCGTCGAAACTGCGCGCGCGCTGGTCGCCTATGCCGCCGGCATTCCCGCCTATGTGTTGGCCAAGTCGCTCTCGACCGGATTCTTCGCGCGCGGCGATACGAAAACGCCGGTGCGTTTCTCGATCCTCACCGTGCTGCTCAACACTGGAATCGCGCTGGCGCTGTTGCGACCGCTCGGCCATGTCGGGATCGCGATGGCGACCGGCATCTCAGCCTGGGTCAATGTCGCGATGCTGACAGTGGCACTCCAGCGCCGAGGCCAGCTTGGCATCGACCGGCGCCTCACACGCGCCGCGCCGCGGATCCTGCTGGCTGCGGCCGCGATGGGTTTGGTGCTTTGGGCGCTCGGATCGGTGCCGTTTGTGGCCGCCCTGCCCCGCATTCCCAATCTGGTGCTGCTGATCGCAGCGGGCCTCGCGACCTATGGCGCCGGCATCCTGGTGACGGGCGCCGCACGCATCGGAGACCTGCGCACCATGCTGAAACGGCCGCGGTCCGTTGACCCCACGACGCCAACAGGGCTAGAGGGCGGCGCATGAACCGCATCTTCTCCGGCATCCAGCCCACCAATCAGCTCCATCTCGGCAATTATCTTGGCGCGCTGCGGAACTGGGTTCGGCTGCAAGATACGGCCGAGAATTTCTTCTGCGTCGTCGATCTGCATGCGCTGACCGTGCCGCAGGATCCGGAGTCGCTGCGCCGTTCGACGCGCGAAGTGACCGCCGCCTTCATCGCGGCCGGCATCGATCCCGAACGATCGGTGATCTTCGCCCAGTCGACCGTGCCTGGGCATGCCGAGCTGGGTTGGCTGCTCGGTACGCTGACGCCGATGGGCTGGCTGAACCGCATGACGCAGTTCAAAGAGAAGTCGGGCAAGCATCGCGAAGAGTCGGGTCTTGGCCTCTACTCGTATCCGGTGCTGATGGCGGCCGACATTCTTCTCTACAAAGGCACGCATGTGCCGGTCGGCGAAGACCAGAAGCAGCATGTTGAACTGGCGCGCGACATTGCCGGCGCATTCAACCGCCGCTACGGCGTCGAGTATTTCCCGTTGCCCGAACCGGTGATCCAGGGCCAGGCCGCGCGCATTATGAGTCTGCGCGACGGTTCGAAGAAAATGTCGAAGTCGGATGAGAGCGACTATAGCCGCATCAACCTGACCGACGACGCCGATGCGATTGCGCTGAAATTCCGCAAAGCCAAAAGCGACAGCGACAATCTTCCCGATACCAAGGACGGGCTGACCGGCCGTCCCGAAGCCGAGAATCTGATCACCATCTACGCTGCCTTGTCCGAGCAGAGCGTCGATCAGGTGGTGGCGCAGTTCGCCGGTTCGCAATTCTCGAAGCTCAAAACCGAGCTGGCCGATCTCGCCGTCGAGAAACTGGCGCCGATCGGTGCGCGCATGCGCGAGCTGATGAGCGACCAGGCCGAACTGGACCGGTTGCTGAAACTCGGCACCGAGCGTGCCGCTGCGGTTGCCAACCCGATCCTGCGCGGCGCGCAGGATCTGATGGGTCTGGTGCGCTGATGCACAAAGCCCTCTTGTTTCGCTGGGGCGCCTAAGCGGATGCAGATCTACCTGCCGATCGCCGAGATGCCAGTCGATGCGCTGGTGATCTTGTTGCTCGGCACGGGGGTTGGATTTCTCTCGGGCCTGTTCGGCGTCGGCGGCGGCTTCCTGATGACGCCGTTTCTGATCTTTCTCGGCATTCCGCCCGCCGTTGCGGTCGGCACGCAGGCCAACCAGCTGGTCGCCGCCAGCGTGTCGGGCGTGCTGGCGCATTGGCGCCGCGGTAATGTCGACGTGAAGCTTGGCATCGTGATGTTGATCGGCGGTGCATTGGGCAGCGTCGTGGGCGTGCAACTCTTCGCGTTGTTGAAGCGGCTGGGCCAGGTCGACGTTGCGATTTCGCTGTCCTACGTTTTCTTCCTCGGTACGGTCGGTTCGCTGATGCTGATCGAAAGCGGGCGTGCGTTGTTGCAGCGACGCGCCACACGGCCGGGCCAGCGCAAACTGCACCAACATACGTTGCTGCATCGCCTGCCGTTCAAGACCCGCTTTCCGCGCTCGCGTCTTTACATCAGCGCGCTGTTGCCGGCGCTGATCGGTTTCGTCGGCGGTCTGCTGGTTGCGATCATGGGCATTGGCGGCGGCTTCTTGCTGGTGCCCGCGATGATTTACCTGCTGGGCATGCCCGCGACCTTGGTTGCAGGTACGTCGCTGTTCCAGATCATCGCCACCACTGCGATCGCAACCTTTCTGCATGCAGTGACCAACCACACGGTCGACGTCGTGCTGGGCGCCTTGTTGATCGCCGGCGGCGTCATCGGCGCGCAATTCGGCACGCGCCTGTCGATGTTGTTGCGCGGCGAACAGATCCGCGCGCTGCTTGCAGCGCTGGTCGTGCTGGTCGCGGTCAAGCTGGGGCTGGATCTGGTTCTGACGCCAAACACGCCCTACGTCGTGCAGACGGTCGCGCCCGGCTCATGACCCGCGCGCTGCTCGTCCTCATCCTGTTGCTTGTCACCGCACCGATGGCGCGGGCGCAGCAACTCGTCGCCGATCTGTCGAGCCACCTGGTTGCAATCACCACCGGCTTCACCGGCGCTGATCTTGTGTTGTTCGGCGCGATCGACGCGCCTGGCGATCTGGTCGTGATCGTGCGCGGCCCGCCCAGCGAAGTCGTGATACGGCGCAAAGAACGTACAGTTGGTTTGTGGCTCAATCGTTCGGCGGTAACGTTCAAGGACGTGCCCGGCTTTTACGAAGTCGCATCGTCGAAACCGCTGGCCGAGATCGCATCGGCCGAACAACGTGCGCGCTATGGCATCGGCACCGACCAGCTGCGGTTCGAGACCTCGAAGAAGCGCGAAGAGCTGTTCGTCGCTCCCTATCGCGCGGCGTTGATCGCGGCGCGGCAGCAAAGCGGCTTGTTTCCGGCCGAGCCGCGCCAGACGCAGTTTCTTGGGCCGCGTCTGTTCCGCACCACGATCGCCTTCCCGGCCAACGTGCCGACCGGCCTCTATCAAGTCGAAGTTCTGCTGTTCAACAACGGCGCCGTCGTCAGCGCGCAATCGACGCCGCTGGTGGTGAGCCGCATCGGCTTCTCGGCCGAGATTTTTTCTTTCTCGCAGCAACACGCAGCGACCTATGCCGCGTGCGCATTGGCCTTCGCGGTTGCAGCCGGCTGGGCTGCAGCAGCCGCGTTCCGCAAAGGATGAGGTGAGCGATGAGCGACGTCGAACTCGCTGCCGCAACAGCGTCACACCGGATCTTTCTTGTCGTGGTCGACTCCTCGGCCGAAATGCAGGTCGCGCTGTACTACGCCGCCAAGCGTGCGCGCCGTACCGGTGGCCATGTTGCGCTGCTGCATGTGTCGCCGCCGCCCGAAACACACGGTCTGCGCTCGGTCGAAGAATTGATGCGCGAAGAAATCCGCCGCGAAGCCGAGCTGCTGGTGCTGAAACTGGCGAAAGAGGTCCAGGATTGGACCGGCACCTTGCCGGTTCTCTACATGCGCGAAGGCAACAAGCGCGAAGAGCTGCTGGCGCTGATCGAAGAAGAACCGACGATATCGGTCCTAGTGCTGGGTGCGGCGACCGGCCCCGAAGGCCCAGGCCCGCTGATTTCCTACCTCGCCAAGTCATTTGGCCGGCTGCGCATCCCCGTTACCCTGGTGCCGGGCAATCTGACGCGCGCGCAGTTGGACGTGATCACTTGAACGCACCTTGACCTGGGGGCCAAACAGGACGAGATCGGTCCCGTAATCCCAAGGGACGACTGATCATGTTCATCCAGACCGAAGCGACGCCAAACCCCGCAACCTTGAAGTTCCTGCCCGGCCGGGCGGTGTTGAACCAAGGAACGGCGGAATTCCGCTCCGCCGAAACCGCCGCAACCTCGCCTCTGGCCGAGGCGCTGTTTCATGTCGACGGCGTCACCGGCGTGTTCCTGGCGCGCGAGTTCGTCACCGTCACCAAGCGCGACGACACGCAGTGGGATGATTTGAAGCCGTCGGTGCTTGCGACCTTGATGGAGCATTTCGCCAGCGGCCGTCCGGCGCTGAACGAAAGCGCGACCCAGGCTGCGCACAAAGCCGGCGACGCAGCCGATGCCGAAATCGTTTCGCAGATCGTCGAACTGCTCGACACGCGCGTGCGTCCCGCCGTTGCGGCGGATGGCGGCGACATCACCTTCCACGGCTTCGAAAACGGCGTCGTGTTCCTGCACATGCAAGGCTCGTGCGCTGGTTGCCCGTCTTCGACGCTGACCTTGAAAGCCGGCATCGAAAACATGCTGCGCCACTACATTCCGGAAGTGACGGAAGTCCGGGCGATCGCCGCGTAAGGTGGAGCGGCGGATTGGCCGCTTTCACCACCACGACGCCACGAACACGACGAGCGCCACGATGCTTCCCGCGTGCGAAGCACGTACCTGATCCTGCAACGTCTGTGATCTTCCTCGCGCTACGCGCGGGCACGATCGCGTGGTGAACCGTGGCGTCGTGGCGGCGAGAAACTTCTACCGCCGGCGCGCACCGAACACGCTGCCGGCGACGCCAAGCACCAGCAGCGCCATACCTGCGAGACGTGCCGTGTCGAACGTCTCGCCTAGCAGCAAGGCCGACGTGCTTGCGCCGATCACCGGCACCAGCAGCGCAAACGGCGCAACCGTCGCGGCCTTGTAGCGCGCCAGCAGCCACGCCCAGGCGCCATAACCGCCCCAGGTCGAAATCACTGCGTTGTAAAAGATCGCGAAGCCCGCGACCGCGAGTCCGTGCGTCTCGGGGATCACGGGCAGATCTTCGAACAACAACGACAGAAGCAACGTCGGCGGCACCGCGAACAGACTCATCCACGAGATCAGCGCGACCGCGTTCACCTGCCCCATCGCGCGCACCATCTGGTTGCCCGACGCCCAGCAGATTGCAGCGCCCATCATCAGAAAGAAGGCGAGCAGGCTGACATCGGCGTTGAGATCCAGCGCGATGAGCACCAGCCCCACGACCGCCAGCAGCATCGCGCCGAACTGTGCCGAGGTCGGCAGCTCGCGTTGCAACAGCGCTGCGAGCAAAATCGTGATCGGCACTTGCGCCTGGATCAGCACCGACGCCAGTCCCGGCGGCATGCCGTGATGAATGGCGAGAAACATAAAGCCGAATTGGCCGCCCAACATCACGACGCCGGCCGCAATCATCAGACGCCACGACACGTTCGGACGCGGCAGAACCAGACAGGCAAGCGCGGCCACGCTGAATCGCAACGCGACGAACAAGAAGGGCGGCAGGTAATCCAGCCCCCACCGGATCGCGACGAAGTTGGTGCCCCAGATGAAGGCGATCATCGTCGCCAGCAAGAGATGCGCGGGCGTCGGACGCGTCGCGTGCAAAGATGGAGATGTCGCGACCGTCGTTGTCATCGGCCGATCCTACCGACGCCGATCGTCAACGCCGCATGCCTTCCGCTCATGGCTAGGTGAGCGGAATCGGATGTGCTCAGGACGGCACGAGCAGGATCAGACCAAACCAGCGCCAGCGATTTTCGGAAACCGGCAAAGTGCAGTTGATGCGCACGAGACCCGGCTCGAACGGTTCGCTGGCACGCAATTCGACGCGCGTCGCCGACGGATGTTCGAGCGTCAAACGCCCCGAACCCGGTGAGAAACAGGCGAGACGATCGAGCGAGCCCGCCGACTCATCGACCGTGAATCCGATTGCAGCACCGGGCGGCAACACGCCGCTGGCCGGAACGATCTCGCGCACCGGAAGTGGCAGGCTGGAAATCGCAATGCGGAACCGGTCGGCATTGCCGACGGCTTCGGTCATGGTGAAGCGCGGCAATTGCCAACGATCGGCACCGTTGAACACGGGGCCCGATTGCTGGCCGAACGCAGCCAGCAAACCGCGTGCTTCCAGCAGTTTCGGCAACGAGGGATGAATCGGCCCTGCCGGCAGCGCCAGCATCGTCGGCATTTGTCCCAGCTCGTCGCGCATGCGCGCCAACGTGCGATTCAGGTCCGCTGCGATCTGCGCTTCGTCGACTTCGGGACCAAGCGAACCAGGCAAACGCGCACCAACCGTGACGCCGCGCGCAGCCAGCGCTTTCAGCTCGGCCCAGCTTGCGAATTCACCGCCGCGATCGAGACGGTCCGGCGTCGCAAAAACCGTCACCGGCAATTTCACCGCCAACAATTGCGGCACGACGTCGGTCAAGGTCGAACGATACGCATCCTCGATCGTGATTGCGACCGCATCGTCCGGCAGCGGCGCGCCGTCGCGCACGGCGCGTGCAACGCGTTCGAGCGGAACGACCGCGGCAGCGTTGGCGCGCAACTGTTGCAGCTGCGCTTCAAATTGATCGAGACGAAGACTTTGCGTCGGGTATGAATCCTCGCCGACGCGCAGATAGGCGACGACCGCGACGCTGGCGTGCGCATAGGCGAGACCGGCCACGTCGAACGCAGCAGCGGCAAGCAATAGCGCGGAAATGCGTCGCAACAGGCGCGGCACGGCAGCAGGTCTCGTTGTCGGGAGGGCCGGACCTGCTATGACATGCCGCCCCGGCTCCGGCCAACCCCATACGTCGAACTGCCCGCGCATACCGTGAATGACGAACTGATCCTTGCGCTCGATTGCGCCACCGACGGTTGCGCCGTTGCGTTGGTGCACCCAAGCGGACAGGCACTGGCGCTGGAATCTGTCGATGCCGAGCGCGGCCAGGCGGAAATTCTGTTGCCGATGGTCGAGCGCGTGCGCGACGCAGCGCATGTTGCGCTGACCGAGGTTGCGCGGATTGCAGTGACGACGGGCCCTGGCAGCTTCACCGGCATTCGCATCGGCCTGTCGGCTGCGCGCGGTCTGGCGCTGACATTGGGCGTGCCGGTTGTCGGCGTCGATTGCTTCGCGGCAATTGCGCATGGCGTACCAGCCGATTTGCGCCCGCACGGCGTGACGGTGGTGATCGAATCCAAACGCGACGCGCTGTTCGCGCAAAGCTTTGACGCAGCACTGACGCCAGTCGGTGACGCGCTCGCGCTGTCGCCCGCGGCGCTCGCCGCGACGCTGACGGTACGCACGATCGTCGGCACCGGCGCTGCACGTCTTGCAGCCGCCGATCCGTCCTTGCAGTTCCTGTCTGCCTATCGCCGGCCCGATCCAGTTTCGTTGGCAGTGCTGGGTGCGCTGGCCGATCCCGCCACCGCACTGGCCCGTCCGCTCTATCTCCGGCCGCCCGACGCGGCGCCGCCGCGCGCCAAGCTCAAGCTTGAACCGCTGGGGCCGGCCTGGCTCGACCTGGCGGCGGCGCTGCACGCGACCTCGTTCGACGCGCCGTGGGATGCGGCCAGCCTGGGTGCCTCGGTCGCCGACCCGACCTCGTTCGGCTGGATCGCGATCGAAGGGGCCCAGCCGGTCGGGCTGGTCCTGGCCCGGGCGCCCGCCGACCAGGCCGAGATCCTGACCATTGCGGTCCGGCCCGAGGCGCGCCGCCGCGGCATCGCCCGGCAATTGATCGAGGCGGCGCTGGCCGAAGCAAAGCAACGCGGTGCCGACTCCATGTTCCTGGAAGTCGCCGCCGGCAATGAACAAGCGGGCGCCCTCTACGATTCCCTGGGATTTGCGCAGGAAGCGATCCGCCCCCGCTACTATGCCGACGGGCAGGACGCACGAATCCTCAAACGGAAGATCGACCGGGTCTAAGTCAAAAATCTTTGCACCCAAGTCGAACTGCATTCATGGCCAAGCATTCAGGGCCACGAGCATTTGCCCCGACTCGGTTGCACTCCATATCGTGCCGATAAGAACGGGGCGACGCGCCGGTGGGCGCGTGATGGGGGGAGCGATGTCAGACGAACGGGGACCCGAACTATTGGCGCTAACGGCGCAGATCGTGGCCGCGCATCTCTCGAACAACAGCGTGCCGTTGCAGGATCTTCCGGGTCTGATCGAACAGATTCACCGCACGCTTGCCGGGCTGAATGGCGGTTCGGCGCCGCGCCGCAGTGAAAAACCGCAGCCCGTCGTCTCGATCAAGAAGTCGGTGATGCCCGACTACATCGTCTGTCTCGAAGACGGGAAGAAGCTGAAAATGCTCAAGCGGCACCTCAAGACCGCCTACGGCATGACCCCCGAAGAGTATCGCGAGCGCTGGAGCCTGCCGGCCGACTACCCGATGGTGGCGCCCAATTACGCCAAGCAGCGCTCGAAGCTGGCCAAGGAAATCGGCCTCGGCACCCGCAGCCGGTCCTGATCTACCCTTCCCGCGCCCGATCTTTCGACTGGGCGGCCCGCCATGATAGGGTCCGGCCCCGCGACCCCGACCGTTCGAGCAGCCCAACCGGCGCGCTTCGCGCCGCGTATCTGCCGTTCCTTTGACCTGTCCTGACGGATTGCCGTTGACCTCGTCCATGCAAGACACCGCCACCGCGACCCAGCCCCTGGGCGAATTACGCGCCGGCAATTTGGAAGTCCGCCTCGCCGACAGCACCGCCGATATCGAGGCGGCGCAACGGCTGCGCTACGACGTCTTCTACGAAGAGATGCAGGCGCGCCCGACGGTCGAGATGCGCGCTGCGCGTCGTGACTTCGATGCGTTCGACGAGCTATGCGACCACCTGCTTGTGATCGATCACGATCAGAAGGGCCGCGACGCCGTCGTCGGCACCTATCGCCTGATCCGTCGCGAAGCCGCCAAGCGCCGTGGCGAGTTCTATTCGCAGAGCGAGTACGACATCACGCCGATCCTGGAATATCCGGGCGGCATTCTCGAACTCGGCCGGTCGTGCGTTGCGCCCAACCATCGCAGCCGTTCGACGATGAACCTGCTGTGGCGCGGCATCGCGGAATATGTCGTGCAGCACAATATCGAAGTGATGTTCGGCTGCGCGTCGCTGCCCGGCATCGATCCGCAGTCGCTCGCGCTACCGCTGTCCTATTTGTACTATTTCAATCTGGCGCCGCCGGCGTTGCGCCCGCGCGCGCTGGCCGAACGCTATGTCGATATGCGCCTGCTCGGCGCACGCGAGATCGATCACAAAGCCGCGCTGGCGCAATTGCCGCCGCTGATCAAAGGCTATCTGCGCCTGGGCGGTTTCATCGGCGACGGCGCCGTCATCGACGAACAATTCAACACGGTCGACGTCGCGATTATCGTGAAGACCGATCTGATCGCCGACAAATACGCCAAGCATTATTCGCGCGTCGTTCCCGGCGCCCGCGAAAGCGGCCTGGTTGCGCAGACCGGCGGCGACGGCCCGCAAGGGCCCCGCTTCGGCGAGGCGCGCGGAGAGCCGGAATGATCGGTTCGCCGATGATGGCGACGGCGCGGCTGACCGCCTATCTGCTGCTGACCTTGATCCTGATGCCGGTGCAGGCGATCGCGCTGCTGTTGAAGCTGCCGATCCGTTTGACGTTGCCGCGCATCTATCACACCTGGTGCCGCTGGCTGTTCGGCCTGCATATCGAGTTGCGCGGAAAGATGGCGCGCGACCGGCCGGTGCTGTTCGTCTGCAATCACAGCTCGTATCTCGACATCATGGTGCTGGGCTCGCTGTTGAAAGCGAGCTTCGTCGCCAAAGCTGAAGTTGCCGACTATCCGTTGTTCGGCTGGCTGGCAAAGCTGCAGCGCACCGTGTTCGTCGATCGTCGCCGCAGCCAGGCGGGCGAACATGCGAGCGAGATTCAGCGCCGCCTCGCCCATCGCGACAATCTGATCATTTTCCCCGAAGGCACGTCGTCGGACGGCAATCGCGTGCTGCCGTTCAAGTCGGCGCTGTTGGGCGTGGCGCAGATCCGCATCAAGAATCGCAAAGGCGTCGAACGCGGCGTCGTTGTGCAGCCCGTGTCGATCACGCCGGCCAAGCTCGACGGCATGCCGCTCGGCCGCAGCCTGCGGCATCTTTATGCCTGGTACGGCGACATGGATATGGCCGGTCACATGTGGACCGCCGCGACGTTGGGCAAGCTGACCATCGTCGTCGAATTTCACGAACCGTTCGAAGTGAAGCCGGGCGAAAGCCGCAAAGAGATCGCCGAACATTGCTGGGACGCGGTTGCGCGCGGCGTGTCGTCGGTAATCACCGGGCACGGCGAAACCAAAGTGCTGCATCACTCGGCGCCGGACGACGACGACGATCCGCACGAAGCGGACGAGCACGAACAGCCCGAACACGAAGCCGCCGCCTGATGTCCGACACGTCGCAGCGCCGCGGGCTCTACGTGAAGACGTGGGGCTGTCAGATGAACGTGTACGACTCGGTGCGCATGGTCGACATGCTGCGTCCGCTCGGCTGGCGTCCGGTGGACTCGGCAGACGCAGCCGACATGATCGTGCTGAACACGTGCCACATCCGCGAAAAAGCGACCGAGAAACTCTATTCCGAACTCGGCCGTCTGCGCGCCGACAAGGAAGCGAGCGGCCGTAAATTGCTGGTGGCGGTCACGGGTTGCGTCGCGCAGGCCGAAGGCGACGAAATTCTGCGCCGTGCGCCGGTGGTCGATCTGGTGGTCGGGCCGCAATCCTATCACCGCCTGCCCGAATTGATTGCGCGCACAACGCGCGAAGCGGGCGTGAAGCTGGTCGACACGGATTTCCCCGCCGACAGCAAATTCGATCTGCTACCGCAGGAAACCGAAGGCCAAGGCACGTTGGCGATGCTGGCGGTGCAGGAAGGTTGCGACAAGTTCTGCAGCTTCTGCGTCGTGCCTTATACGCGCGGCGCCGAAAGCTCGCGCCCGGCCGCGGACGTAATCGCGGAAGCAAAACGTTTGCTGGCGACCGGCGCGCGCGAGATCGTGCTGCTGGGCCAGAACGTCAACGCCTATCACGGCACCGGCCCCGACGGACGCACGTGGAATTTGGCGCGGCTGCTGCGCGAAGTTGCCGATCTCGGCGTCGAGCGGCTGCGCTACATGACCTCGCATCCGCGCGACATGGATGACGAGCTGATCCAGGCGCATCGCGACATCGCGGCCTTGATGCCGTTTCTGCACCTGCCGGTGCAAAGCGGGTCGGATCAGATTCTGAACGTGATGAACCGCCAACACAGCGCCGCCGACTATCTGCGCATCATCGACAAATTGCGCGCCGCGCGCGCCGATCTGGCGCTGTCGTCGGATTTCATCGTCGGTCATCCCGGCGAAACCAGCGCCGATTTCGACGCAACGATGAGGCTGGTCGAACAAGTCGGCTTCGCCGCCGCCTATTCGTTCAAATACAGCACGCGTCCGGGCACGCCCGCCGCGGCGCTTGGCATGCACATCGAAGAAAGCGTGAAAGACGAACGGCTGGCGCGCCTGCAGGACGCGATTGCGCGTGGCGCGTCGGCATTCAACCAGACGACTGTCGGCAAGGTCGTGCCGGTGCTGTTCGACGGTGCGGGTCGCCGTCCGGGGCAGATGCACGGTCGTACGCCGTGGTTGCAGGCGGTGCATGTGACCGGGCCGGCGCGCTTGATCGGCCAGATCGCCGACGTGCGGATCGACGCCGCGCACGCGAACAGCGTCTCGGGAACCGTCGTAACCGCAGATGCAGTTGAAGCAGCATGAGTGACACACCCGCCGCCCGCCGGCTCGAAATCGCCTTCGACGACAATCGTCTTCTGCCGCTGCTCTATGGCGAGCACGATACGCATCTGGTGCGGATCGAAACCCAGCTCGGCGTGCAGATCGCCAGTCGCGGCAATTTGCTGACCATCACCGGCCCGGCCGACGCAGCCGAAACCGCGCGCGCCGCGTTGTTGTCGCTGTGGGACCGGTTGGAACGCAGCCAAAGCGTCACCGCCAACGACGTCGATGCAGCAGTGCGTCTCTCCGATCGCGGCGTCGAACTGCCGAGCGATGGGCGCGGCGGCGTTGCGGTGCCCGAACTGACCATTCGCGCGCGGCGCCGTTCGATTGCGGCGCGCACGGCACGCCAGGCTGCGTATTTCCGCGCGCTGGAACAGAACGAGCTGACGGTTGCGATCGGTCCCGCCGGAACCGGCAAGACCTATCTCGCCGTCGCGCAAGCGGTTGCGATGCTGACTGCCGGTCGCGTCGATCGCATCGTGCTGACGCGTCCCGCGGTCGAAGCGGGCGAGCGTCTGGGCTTTCTGCCCGGCGACATGCGCGAAAAAGTCGATCCGTATCTGCGCCCGATTTACGACGCGCTGTACGATCTCCTGCCGCCTGAACAGGTCGAAAAACGCCTCGTCACCGGCGACATTGAAATCGCGCCGCTCGCCTTCATGCGCGGTCGCACCTTGTCCAACGCCTTCATCATTCTCGATGAAGCGCAGAACACGACGACGGTGCAGATGAAAATGGCGCTGACGCGGCTTGGCGAAAACAGCCGCTTCGTCGTCACCGGCGATTTGACCCAGATCGATCTGCCGCCGGGCGTGCGTTCGGGCCTGCGCGACGCGGTCGAGATTCTCGACGGCGTCGAAGGCGTCGCGATCGTGCGCTTCAACGACAAGGACATCGTGCGTCATCCGCTGGTGGGCCGCATCGTCGCCGCCTACGAGCGCGTCGCGCAAAAGCGCAAAGAGGCCGAGGCCGCACCCAAGGACGACGCACCTTCATGAGTCTGGTGCTGCATATCGACGTCGAGCATGACGGCTGGCGCGAGATGGGTGACGTCGAGACGATCGCGCGCACCGCGATCGAAGCGGCGCTGGCAACCGAACCGCCACAAGCCAAGACGATCGAGATCGGCGCCCGTTTTGCCGACGACGCGATCGTGCAGATGCTGAATCGCGACTATCGGGGCAAGGACAAGCCGACCAACATCCTGTCTTTCCCGCTCGAAGACGCCCCCGCCGCCCCTGACGCGCCGCTTTTGCTGGGCGATCTGGCGCTGGCCTTCGAAACCACCCGGCGTGAGGCCGCGGAAAAACGCATTCCCTTGGCACAGCACGCGACTCACCTTCTGGTGCACGGTACGCTGCACCTGTTGGGGCACGATCACGAAGACGACGAGGACGCGACGCGGATGGAGCGGCTCGAAGTCGAAATTCTGGCGCGGTTGGGTGTTCCTGATCCTTACGAGACCGAGACGGTAGCCTAGATGAACCGGTTGCGTTTCCTGTTCCGCGGCGATCAAGAAGCCGACGAACCGCGCGAAGCCAACAACGAGGCGCAGCGCGACGAAGCCGCCCATGCGCGCGAGCTGATCCAGAACATCCGCGATCTGCGCGACCTGCCGGTCAGCGATCTGATGGTGCCGCGCGCCGACATCGTGGCGGTCGAAGTCGAAACCGCCCGCGACGAGCTGTTGCGCATGATCGCCGAACATCAGCACAGCCGCATGCCGGTGTTTCGCGAAACCTTGGATGACGTGCTGGGCTTCATCCACATCAAGGACGTGATGACGACCTTGGCCGATGGCGGCACGCAGGCTGGGTTCGAGCTGCAGAAACTGTTGCGGCCAGTCAAGATCGTGGCCCCGTCGATGCGCGTGCTGGATCTGCTGCTCGACATGCGCAAGACGCGCCAGCAGCTGGCGCTGGTGGTGGACGAGTTCGGCGGCATCGACGGTCTGGTGACGATTGAAGATCTGATCGAAGGCATCGTCGGCGACATCGCCGACGAGCACGACATCGTCAGCACGCCCGACATGACCGTGCGCCCCGACGGATCGCTGGTCGCCGATGCGCGTGTGTCGATCGAAGATTTCGAAAGCCGCGTGGGCGCGCTGCTGACCGAAGACGAGCGTGCCGAAATCGATACGTTGGGTGGCCTGGTCGTGTCGCTGGCCGGTCGCGTGCCGCCGCGCGGCGAAGTATTGCGCCATCCGTCGGGATTGGAATTCGAAGTGCTGGATGCCGATCCGCGCCGCATCAAACGGCTGCGCGTGCTGAAACTCGACGAAGCCACGGCGCGTCGCACCGGCGACGCCGCTTAATCATGCACGGCGAAGGTCGCGTCGCGCGCTTGGCGGCGCGCGTCGAAGGTTTCAGCGTCCGCAAACATCTGGCCGCTGCCTTTGTCGCCGGTGCGATCTCGACCTTGGCGCTGCCGCCGGTCGGCTTGGCGCCGATTCTGTTTCTGACCTTTCCGTTTCTGTTTCTGCTGTTGCACGCGACCAAGACCGGTCGCGGCGCGTTTTTCACCGGCTGGGCGTTCGGCTTTGGTTGGTTTGCGATCTCGCTCTATTGGATCAGCGCGTCGCTGTTCGTCGATATCAGCAGCTTCTGGTGGCTACTGCCGTTCAGCGCCACGGCGCTCCCCGCCGGGCTTGCAATCTATTGGGCCCTGGCCGCGCGCATCACGCATGTGATCCCGCGCGATCGCGTCTTGGCACGCATCACTGCACTCGCGGTTACGTTGAGCGTCGCAGAATTTCTGCGCGGCCATGTGCTGACCGGCTTTCCGTGGAATCTACCTGGCTACGCGTGGGTCGACTGGTCGCCAGTGATTCAGATCACCTCGGTGATTGGAATTTACGGCCTGACCGCACTGACGTTGCTGGCTGCTTTGTCGCCTGCTGCCTTGATGGTCGGGCGGCGCGCGCCGTTCGGATGCGCGGTGCTGGTCTTTGCGTTGCTGACGTTGTGGGGCGCGCATCGCATCGGCACCGGACCGCATGACGAGGTTGCCAATGCGCATGTGCGCCTGGTGCAACCGAACATCGCGCAGACGCTGAAATGGCAGCCCGACCAACTGCGCGCCAATTTCCAACGTCATCTCGAACTTGCGCGCGAACAGACCGGCCAAGTTCCGAACGTCGTGATCTGGCCCGAAACTGCGGTGCCGTTCGTCATTCAGGACGAACCCGACGTGCGCAACGTGATGGGTTGGGCGACGCCGCCCGGCGGCATCACGATCAGCGGCGCGCTGGGACGCGACGACGAAAAGCGCATCTACAATTCGCTGCTGGCGCTCGACGCCAAAGGCGACATCGTTGCGCGGTTCGACAAGTTTCACCTTGTGCCGTTCGGCGAGTACGTGCCGCTGCGCAGGTTTATCCCGCTCAAAGGCCTGGCCGAAGTCAGCGGCGGTGATTTCGGCAGCGGCCCCGGTCCGCGCACGATTCCGTTGCCGGGTCTGCCCGCTGCCAGTCCGCTGATTTGCTACGAGGTGATTTTCCCCGATGCGGCGGTGGATGCGACTGCGCGACCGGGTTGGCTGCTCAACGTCACCAATGACGGCTGGTTCGGGCACACGGCCGGACCGCACCAGCATTTGGCCATCGCGCGCGTGCGCGCGGTCGAACAAGGCCTGCCTTTGGCGCGCGCCGCCAACACCGGAATCTCGGCCATGGTCGATCCGTATGGGCGGATCACAGCCTCGTTGCCGCTGGGCGAAATGGGCGTGGTGGACGCAAATCTGCCGGCAGCCCTGAACCCGACCCCATATTCGCACCACGGAAACACGATTTTCTGGGCTATTTCGGTTCTGTTAACCGCGTGCAGCTTGACTGGCCTCCGCAACCGGAAGTAGCTCCGGTCTACAACCATTGGCGGTGGGCTATGCAACCTAAGGTTCTTAAGGCGGACGGCACGGGAAACGGGCCAGGAAACGGAATCGTGGCGAAGAGTGGACGACGCGGCGGCCGCGGCGATGACAGCGACGCGCCGAGCCCGATCGACGTCCATGTCGGCACCCGCGTTCGCCTGCGCCGCACCCTGCTTGGCATGAGCCAGGAAAAGCTGGGCCAGGCGATCGGCCTGACCTTCCAGCAGGTGCAAAAATACGAGCGCGGCGCCAACCGCATCGGCGCCAGCCGTCTCTATGATTTGAGCCGCGTGCTCGACGTGCCGATCTCGTTCTTCTTCGACGATCTGCCGGCCGAGGTCGAAAGCAATGACGGCTTCTCGCCGAGCCAGGGCTTCCGCGACGACGCCGGCGACTCGAACCCGATGGCCAAGCGCGAGACCCTCGAATTGGTGCGGGCTTATTATCGGATTCCCGACGCGCAGCTGCGCCGCCGCCTGTTCGACCTGGCCAAGGCGCTGGCGACCACGCCCGCGATGCGTCCGCTGAAATAAGCCGACCGGGCGGGTGCGGCGTTCGCGCCGTCCCGCCCGAGGTCGCTTGACCATCGCAACCTGCGCTGCCCATAAAGCGCGCCATTTCCCTTTGTCCCGGAGTCGGGCCGTGCCGCTCACGAATTACATCTTCACCAGCGAATCCGTCGGCGAAGGTCACCCCGACAAGATCTGCGACCGGATTTCGGACGCGATCCTCGATGCCTTCCTGACTGCCGACCCGATGTCGCGCGTTGCCTGCGAAACGCTGGCGACGACGAACCAGGTCGTGATTGCCGGTGAAGTGCGCGGCCCTGCCTCGATCACACCGAAAGTGATCGAAGACGTCACCCGCGCCGCGATCAAAGACATCGGCTACGAGCAGGACGGCTTCCACTGGAAGAACGCCAAAGTCGACGTGCTGCTGCACGCGCAGTCGGTCGACATCGCGCAAGGCGTTGACGCTGCCGGCAACAAGGACGAAGGCGCGGGCGACCAGGGCATCATGTTCGGCTACGCTTGCCGCGAAACCGACGTGCTGATGCCGGCACCGATTCACTATTCGCACGCGATCCTGAAAAGCCTCGCCGAAGCTCGCCACTCGGGCGCTGCATCGAAGCTGGGCCCGGACGCGAAGAGCCAGATCTCGCTGCAATATGAAAACGGCAAGCCGGTGCGCGCGACGTCGATCGTCGTGTCGACGCAGCACACCGAAGACGCCGATCCGGATGAAGTGCGCGAGATCGTTCGCCCGCACGTGCTGAACGTTCTGCCGAAAGGCTGGATGTGCCCGGAAGATCAGTTCTACGTGAACCCGACCGGTCGCTTCGTGATCGGCGGTCCCGACGGTGACGCGGGCCTGACTGGCCGCAAGATCATCGTCGATACCTACGGCGGTGCTGCGCCGCATGGCGGCGGCGCTTTCTCGGGCAAAGACCCGACCAAGGTCGACCGTTCGGCTGCCTACGCTGCGCGCTATCTCGCCAAGAACGTGGTTGCGGCCGGCCTCGCCGATCGCTGCACGATCCAGCTGTCCTACGCGATCGGCGTATCGCGTCCGCTGTCGGTCTACGTGAACCTGCACGAGACCGGTCAGGTCGATGAGATGAAAGTCTCAAAGGCGCTGCAGGATCTGGTCGATCTCAGCCCGCGCGGCATCCGCACCCATCTCGGCCTCAACAAGCCGATCTATGCGCGCACCGCTGCCTACGGCCATTTCGGCCGTCAGCCCGACGCCGATGGCGGTTTCTCGTGGGAAAAGACGGACCTGGTCGACCAGCTGAAGTCGGCACTTCGCTGAACGAAGAAAAAGCCTCGCTACGACGCGCGGTTTTTTACGGTCGCCGGCAAGCGCGTAAGCTGCCGGCGATTGCGCATGACCTGCTTGCAGGCTTGCTGCCTCGCGTACGTGCAACCGTTCCGCCGGACCTCACCGACTTCGACAGTTGGGAATTGGAAATCGGCTTTGGCGGCGGCGAGCATCTCGCCGCGCGCGCAGCCGCGCATCGCGACGTCGGCTTTCTCGGTGCCGAGCCATTTCTCAACGGCGTCTCGATGCTGCTGCAGGCGATCGATCGCGAGAGCCTGACCAATGTCCGCATCTGGCCGGAAGACGCGCGCCTGTTGCTCGACGCCTTGCCGGACGCGTCGATGTCGCGGATCTATCTTTTGTTTCCCGATCCCTGGCCGAAACGCCGGCACGAAAAACGCCGCTTCCTGCAGACCGAGATGCTGGACGTCTTCGCGCGCGTGCTGAAAAGCGGCGGCGAGCTGCGCTTTGCCTCGGACCATCCAGATCTGATGGACTGGATGCTGGCGCGCGCCGACGCGCATGCCGCCTTCACCGGCGGCCTGGTCGAGGCCGAGGCGATTGGAACCCGCTACGAACGCAAGAACTTGGCCCGCCACCCGGCCCGGTACGCGGCCTATCGGCGGTTCTAACCGCGGCAAAGCTTGCGTTTGAAGCGCCGACGACTATATTCGCCGCCATTCCTGCATCGTCGATGGTCGACTTCCTACTGGCATCCTACGCCGGTGGGCCGGCCGGGGCTTGGGAGACGGACATTTGGATCTGAACGCGCTCGAGGAACGGCTGGCGCCGATCGTGGCGGAGCTGGGGTACGAGATCGTTCGCTTGAAGCTGATTGGTGGTTCGCGCCGCCCGACGCTGCAAGTGATGGCCGATCGTCTCGATGGCACGACGATGATTGTCGATGATTGCGCGCGCGTGTCGCGTGCGATCGATCCAGTGCTCGACGAGATCGATGCGATCGAAGGCGAGTACGCGCTGGAAGTGTCGTCGCCGGGAATCGACCGTCCGCTGACGCGCGCGAAAGATTTCGCACGCTGGGCCGGACACGAAGTGAAGATCGAGCTGCACAAGCCGGTCGAAGGGCGCAAGCGCTTCACCGGGCAACTCGAAGGAATAGACGGCGACCGGGTCACGGTCGCGCTGGTGGATGCGAAGGTCAGTTTTGCGCTGGCTGAAATCGCGTCCGCAAAACTCGTCCTCACCGATGCGCTCATCGCAGCGGCCGGCGGACGGGGCTAAGAGACGAGAGAAGAGAGACGAACATGGAACTGCTGCAGGTCGCGGACGCCGTTGCGCGCGAAAAGTCGATTGATCGCGAAGAAGTGCTCGAAGCGATGGAACAGGCCATTCAAAAGGCCGGCCGCGCGAAGTACGGACACGAACACGACATCCGCGCGGTGATCGACCGCAAGAGCGGCGACATTCACCTCAAGCGCTATCGCGAAGTGGTGGCCGAGGTCGAAAACGACGTGACGCAACTGCCGGTCGGCGAATGGCCGGATCATGCGGTCGGCGACTTCGTGATCGAAGACCTGCCGCCGATCGAATTCGGCCGTATCGCTGCCCAGACCGCCAAGCAGGTGATCGTGCAGAAGGTGCGCGAAGCCGAGCGTCAGCGTCAGTTCCGCGAGTACAAGGATCGCGTCGGCGAAATCGTCAACGGCATCGTCAAGCGCGTCGAGTACGGCAACGTCACGGTCGATATGGGCCGCGCCGAAGCTGTTCTCCGCCGCGACGAAAGCCTGCCGCGCGAGCATTTCAAGAACGGTGACCGCGTTCGCGCCTACATCTACGACGTGCGCGAAGAGCCGCGCGGTCCGCAGATCTTCCTGTCGCGTACGCATCCGCAGTTCATGGCCGCCCTGTTCAAGCAGGAAGTGCCGGAAATCTACGACGCCATCATCACCATCAAGGCGGTGGCGCGCGATCCCGGCAGCCGCGCCAAGATTGCGGTGATTTCGAAAGACAGCTCGATCGATCCGGTCGGCGCCTGCGTCGGTATGCGCGGCAGCCGCGTCCAGGCGGTCGTCGGCGAACTGCAGGGCGAAAAGATCGACATCATTCCGTGGTCGAACGACCCGGCAACCTTCGTCGTCAACGCGCTCGCGCCCGCCGAAGTGTCCAAGGTCGTGCTCGACGAAGCCGGCAACCGCATTGAAGTGGTTGTTCCGGATGACCAGCTCTCGCTCGCCATCGGCCGTCGTGGCCAGAACGTGCGCCTGGCGTCGATGCTGACCGGCTGGGACATCGACATTCTGACCGAAGCCGAGGAATCGGAGCGCCGTCAGGAAGAATTCCGCACCCGTTCGGTGCTGTTCATCGAAGCGCTCGAAGTCGACGACGTGATCGCGCACCTGCTGATCACCGAAGGCTTCGCCAGCGTCGAAGAAATCGCCTCGACCGAGGTCGACGAACTGGCCCGCATCGAAGGCTTCGACGAAGACGTCGCCGAAGAACTGCGCAACCGCGCCATCAACTTCCTCGAGACGCGCAACGCCGCCTTCGAAGAAGAGCGCAAGGCGCTGGGCGTCGAAGACACGATCGCAAACGTCGACGGCTTTACGCCGGAGATGCTGGTGAAGCTGGGCAAGGCCGGCGTGAAGACGCTGGACGATCTCGGCGATCTGGCCGCGGACGAGCTGATCGAAATCGTCGGCGAAGGCGCCATGGATATGGAACACGCGAACACGGCGATTATGGCCGCGCGCGCCCACTGGTTCGAAAATGAGGAAGCGACGCCCGCGTGAGTCTGGCTTTCGTCATGGATGATGATCTCGACGCCGCCGAAGAGACGGGCCCGACCCGTCGCTGCGCGGCGACGGGAATCGTGCAGGCGAAAGAAAAGATGATCCGGTTTGTCGTTGCGCCCGATGGGACGGCGACACCGGACGTGGCCGAGCGTTTGCCCGGTCGTGGCGTGTGGATCACGGCCGACGTGAAAGCGTTGGCCCTGGCGACGAAAAAGAACGCGTTTGCGCGTTCGGCGAAGCAGGCAGTCACGGTGCCGGACAATCTGTCCGGACAGGTCCGTGATCTTTTGGTTCGTCAACTGGTGGATTTGCTGGGTCTGGCGCGACGCGCCGGCGAATTGACGGCAGGCCGCGACAAGGTCGAGGAAGCGCTAGCGCGCGGTCCGACCATTGCGGTGCTGCTCGAGGCCGTTGACGGCAGCGTGACCGAACGGAGCCGCCTGCGCGCAAAAGCGCCAGGTGCGACCGTGGTTGCGGTGTTGGACGGGGCGACTTTAGCCCGCGCGCTGGGGCGCGAGGGCGTTGTGGTGCATGCTGTCGTGAGATCCGGTCGGTTGGCCGAACGGATCGTCGCGGCAGCGACGAGGTTGGCGGGGCTCGATGCCCCGCACGAGGAACGGGCATGAGCGAGAACGAGAACAAAGATACGTCGGAACCGAAGAAGGTCTTGAGCCTCTCCGGTCGCGGCAAGCTGGAGCTGAAGCGCGGTCCCGAACAGGGACAGGTGCGGCAGAGCTTTTCGCATGGCCGGTCCAAGACCGTCGCGGTCGAGGTCAAGCGCAAGCGCGTTGCCGACGCACCTGCGACTGCCAAAGAAGCTGCGGCCGAAGCTGCTGCGCCCGACGCGCCGGTTACGCCGACGCCAGAAGTCGCGGCCGCACCAGCCGCTGCAACCGCAGCGCCGAAGCGCACCGCGGCACCGCGCCAGCTGACCGACGAGGAACGCGCCGCACGCGAGCGCGCGCTGCGCACCGCTGCGACCGAAGAGGTCAAGCGCCCTGCGCCGCGTGCACCGCGCGTTGCACCGAAAGACGGCGACGTCGAAGTCGCGGCCGCACCTGCAGCCCCCGCACCTGCGCCGGAACCTGCGCGTCCGCTGACCGCCGAAGAACGCCGCCAGCGCGAGCTGGCCGAACTGCGCGCGATCGAAGACGAAGAAAAGAACAAGGCTGCCGTCGCCGAAAAGACCCGCCAGGAAGACCAGGCGAAAAAGCGCGAAGCCGAAAAGAAGACCGAAGCCGACCGCAAGAAGATCGCGGACCGTGCCGGCGACGCCGCTGCAGCCAAGGTTGCTGCATTGGGCGGCCGCGCACCGACGGCGGAAGAAGAAGACGAAGAGCGCAAGGCGCGTGCGCGCCGCGGCCTGACGCCGGCGCGTGGTGCACCGGCCCGTCCGGGCGTGCGTCGCGACGCTGGTCGCAATCGTACGCCGGGCAAGCTTACCGTTACGCAGGCGATCAATAGCGGCGACGGCGACGCATTCCGCGGCCGTTCGCTGGCGGCGATGCGCCGTCATGCGCAGAAAGGCCGCCGCGACCAGCACCAGCAGGATGACGGCCAGAAGATCGCGCGCGACGTGGTCATTCCGGAAGCGATCACGGTGCAGGAACTGGCGCAGCGTATGGCCGAGCGCGGCTCGGACGTGATCAAGGCGCTGATGCGTATGGGCGTGATGGCGACAATTACCCAGTCGGTCGACGCCGATACGGCGGAGCTGCTGGTGAGTGAATTCGGCCATCGTTCGCGTCGCGTGTCGGAATCGGACGTGCTGATCGGCATGACCGGTGAAGAAGACGCCGCCGAAACGCTGGTTGCGCGTCCGCCGGTCGTGACCGTGATGGGTCACGTCGACCACGGCAAAACCTCGTTGCTCGACGCCATCCGCAAAGCCGACGTCGTGTCGGGCGAAGCGGGCGGCATCACCCAGCATATCGGCGCCTATCAGGTGCAGTTGGGTTCGGGCCAGAAGATCACCTTCATCGACACGCCGGGCCACGCGGCCTTCACCGAAATGCGTGCGCGCGGCGCCAACGTCACCGACGTCGTCGTGCTGGTCGTGGCTGCCAATGACGGTGTCATGCCGCAGACGGTCGAAGCGATCGCGCACGCCAAAGCGGCCGGCGTTCCGATCATCGTGGCGATCAACAAGATCGATCTGCCGGACGCCAATCCGCAGCGCGTGAAGACCGAACTGCTCAGCCACGAACTCGTGGTCGAAGACATGGGCGGCGACGTGCTGGCGGTCGAAGTGTCGGCAACCAAGCGCACCGGTCTCGAAAAGCTCGAAGAAGCGATCCTGCTGCAGGCCGAAGTGCTCGACCTGCGCTCGAACCCGGCGCGTTCGGCGGTTGGTACCGTCGTCGAAGCCAAGCTCGATCGCGGTCGCGGTTCGGTTGCGACCGTGCTGGTCGAAAAAGGCACGCTCAAAGTCGGCGACATCTTCGTTGCCGGCGCCGAGTGGGGTCGTGTTCGCGCGCTGGTCAACGATCGCGGGCAGAACGTCACCGAAGCCGGTCCGGCCATGCCGGTCGAAGTCGTCGGTCTCAACGGCACGCCGAATGCGGGCGACGACCTGGTCGTCACCGAGGATGAAGCACGCGCCCGTGAGATCGCCGAGTATCGCGCCCGCAAAAAGCGCGAAGCCTCGTCGGCGATCGCAGCCCGTGGTTCGGTCGAACAGATGTTCAGCCAGATCCAGGCCGGCGAGAAAAAAGAAATGGCCGTCGTCATCAAAGGCGACGTGCACGGTTCGGTGGAAGCAATCACCGGCGCACTGACCAAGCTGGCGGCGGATTCGACCGAAGTGGCGCTGCGCGTGCTGCATTCGGGCGTCGGCGCCATCAACGAGTCGGACGTCACCCTGGCACGCGCCTCGGGCGGCGTGCTGATCGGCTTCAACGTTCGCGCCAATGCGCAGGCACGTGACCTCGCCAAGCGCGACGCGGTCGAGATCCGCTACTACTCGGTGATCTACGACATCATCGACGACGTGCGCGGCGTGCTGTCGGGCCTGCTGGCACCGCAACTGCGCGAAACCTTCCTCGGCAACGCGCAGATCCGCGAAGTCTTCAACATCACGCGCGTCGGCAAAGTCGCCGGCTGCATGGTCACCGAAGGCCTGGTCAAGCGCGGCGCCAAGGTTCGCCTGCTGCGCGACAACGTCGTGATCCACGAAGGCTCGCTGAAGACCTTGAAGCGCTTCAAGGACGAAGTCCGCGAAGTGCGCGAAGGCTTCGAATGCGGCATGGCCTTCGAGAATTACGACGACGTCAAAGCCGGCGACGTCATCGAAGCCTTCGAAGTCGAATCGGTCGCGCGCACCCTCTAAGGGGTGCCGCGATCCGTTCTTTAGTTTGTGCACGCCTTCTGACGGAGGCTGTCAGCCATGAGCAATTTTTCCGATGAGTAAGAGGGCCCACGGCAATGAAGCGACGCGCACGCAGCGTCAGTTGCGCGTCGGCGAAGAAATTCGCCACGCGCTGACTGCGGTGATGCGCGAAGCGCATTTCCGCGACCCCGACCTGCAGGGCGTCAACGTCACCATCACCGAAGTGCAGGTGTCCCCCGACCTCAAGAACGCGACGACGTTCGTGATGACTCTGGGCGGCGAAGACCTGGTCAAGACGCTGTCGGCGTTGAAGCGTGCCGGTCCGTTCCTGCGCAGCGAACTCGCGCATCGCATTCAGCTCCGCTACGCGCCGAGCCTGAAATTCGAAGCCGACACGACGTTCGACTACGCCGAGAAAATCGAACGCGCCCTGCACCGCCCCGAAGTCGCGCGCGACCTCGAAGCCGAAGACGAGTCTGACGAAGCCCAATGAGCAGTCAGGCGTGAGCCGGCAAAAAAACCGGATCAACGGCTGGCTGATCCTCGACAAGCCGCTGGGGCTTTCTTCGACCCAGGCGATCGGACGCGTCCGGCGCATCCTCAATCCTGAATCGATCGGCCATGCCGGCACGCTCGACCCGTTGGCGAGCGGCGTGCTGCCGATCGCGATGGGCGAAGCGACCAAGACCGTGCCGCTGCTGCAGGACGGGTCGAAGACCTATCGCTTCCGAGTGCGCTGGGGGGCCGCCACCAGCACCGATGACCTCGAAGGCGAGGTGGTTGCGACCAGCGACGTCCGCCCCTCCGACGAGCAGATCCGGGCCGCCCTGCCCGGCTTCACCGGCCAGATCCAACAGACCCCGCCGGCCTATTCGGCGATCAAAGTCGACGGCGCCCGGGCCTATGCGCTGGCCCGCGCCGGCGAAACGGTCGAGCTCAAAGCCCGGACCGTCGAGGTGATGCGCTTCGACCTGGTGGACTCGTCCCCGGACGAGGCCGTGTTCGAGGCCGACACGGGCAAAGGCTGTTATGTGCGCTCCTTGGGCCGCGACCTGGCCCGGGCCCTGGGGACTGAGGGCCATATCACCGAACTTCGCCGGCTTCGGGTCGGTCGTTTCGCCACGGACAGGGCAGTTTCCCTGGACTTTGCCGGCGACATCGACCACAAAGCCGGCCTGCTCGAGCAGGTGCTGCCGATCGAGACCGCGCTGGACGACATCCCGGCGCTGGCCCTGACGGCAGCGGAAGCGCAGGACCTGCGCCATGGCCGGAGGATCGGCCTCTTCAGCACCCAAGATCGCGATCGGCTCGACCGGCTGCGCCTTGGCGCACGCGAAGACCAATCGATCCTCGCCCTCTTTGAGGGGAAAGCTGTGGCGCTTGTCGGGCTCGACGGGGCGGAGATCCGTCCCTTGCGCGTCTTCAACCTCTGAAAACGGAGAGTCCGATGTCGATTACCACCGAGCGCAAAGCTGAGCTCGTCACCGAATACGGCAAAGTCGCGAACGATACGGGTTCGCCCGAAGTGCAGATCGCGATCCTGTCGGAACGCATCAAGAATCTCACCGAGCACCTGCAGACGCACAACAAGGACGTGCACTCGCGTCGTGGTCTGTTGGTGATGGTCGGCCAACGCCGCCGTCTGCTCGACTATCTCAAGCGCAGCAACAAGACCCGCTACGAAGACCTGATTGGTCGTCTGGGTCTGCGTCGCTAAACCGAGCGTACTGTTTGGTTTGTCTACAACGCGTCGCGTACCCCTGGTGCGCGGCGCGTTTGTCTTTTGAATTCGCGCGTTTTTCGTCTGCGGGATTGGCCCGCTGACAAACGCGCTGCGGTCGGCGCGGATAAGCCGATCGGTCCTACGTCCGCAATCGGGCGGCGTCGGGATGTCCGTTGGGGAAAAGGAAACCCTGATGTTCAACGTGTATCGCAAAGAATTGGATTGGGGCGGCCGCAAGCTCGTCCTCGAGACGGGCAAGATCGCTCGTCAAGCTGACGGCGCTGTTGTCGTCACCTACGGCGACACCAGCGTGCTGGTCACCGCCGTTGCGGAGAAGTCGCCCAAGGCGGGCATCGATTTCTTCCCGCTCACCGTGCACTACCAGGAGAAGACCTTTGCTGCGGGCAAGATCCCCGGCGGCTTCTTCAAGCGCGAAGGCCGTCCGACCGAGAAAGAGGTTCTGACCTCGCGTCTCATCGACCGTCCGATCCGTCCGCTGTTCGCCAACGGCTTCAAGCACGAGACGCAGGTCATCGCGACCGTGCTCAGCCATGACCTCGAAAACGATCCGGACATCGTTGCACTGATCGGTGCATCGGCTGCGCTGACGATTTCGGGCATTCCGTTCATGGGTCCGATCGGCGCCGTGCGCGTCGGTTACGAGAACGGCCAGTACATTCTGAATCCGCTGATGGACAAAGAAACCGACCTCGACCTGGTGGTCGCCGGCACGATCGAAGGCGTGCTGATGGTCGAGTCCGAAGCACAGGAACTGTCGGAAGAAGTGATGCTGGGCGCTGTGACGTTCGGCCAGAAGTCGTTCCGTCCGGTGATCGACGCGATCATTGAGCTCGCCGAAATGGCGGCCAAGGATCCGTGGGATCTGCCGTCGGGCGCCGACGAAGTCACCAAGCTCGCCAAGAAGATCGGCACCATCGTCGGTGACGACGTGCGCGCTGCGTACAAGGAACGCGTCAAGCAGACCCGTTCGACCGCGATCAAGATGGCGAAGGCGAAAGCCGTCGAAGCGCTTGCGGTTGACGGCGTCGAAGCCGCCAAGGTTTCGACTGCGTTCAAGGAATTCGAAGCTGACCTGGTCCGCAACGAAATCCTCGACACCGGTTCGCGCATCGACGGTCGCGACACCAAGACGGTGCGTCCGATCGTGTCGGAAGTCGGCATCCTGCCGCGCACGCACGGTTCGGCGCTGTTCACCCGCGGTGAAACCCAGGCGCTGGTCGTGACCACGCTCGGCACCGGTCAGGACGAGCAGATCATCGACGCGCTCGAAGGCGAGTACCGCGAAAACTTCCTGCTGCATTACAACTTCCCGCCCTACTCGGTCGGTGAAGCTGGCCGCATGAGCAGCCCGGGCCGCCGCGAAATCGGCCACGGCAAGTTGGCGTGGCGCGCAATTCGTCCGCTGCTGCCGAAGAAGGAGCAGTTCCCCTACACGATGCGCATCGTGTCGGAAATCACGGAGTCGAACGGCTCGTCGTCGATGGCGACGGTGTGCGGTTCGTCGCTGTCGTTGATGGATGCGGGCGTTCCGCTGCCGCGTCCGGTTGCGGGCATTGCGATGGGTCTGATCAAGGAAGGCGATCGCTTCGCCGTTCTGTCGGACATTCTTGGCGACGAGGATCACCTCGGCGACATGGACTTCAAAGTGGCCGGCACCGACAAGGGCGTCACTGCTTTGCAGATGGACATCAAGATCACGTCCATCACCGAGGAGATCATGAAGATCGCTCTCGGCCAGGCAAAGGAAGGCCGCCTGCACATCCTGAACGAGATGTCGAAGGCGCTGACGACGGCGCGCGGTGACGTTGCGGCAACTGCGCCGCGCATCACCGTGATCAACATCCCGAAGGACAAGATCCGTGAAGTGATCGGCACCGGCGGCAAGGTGATCCGCGAGATCACCGAAGTCACCGGCTGCAAGATCGACATCGAAGACGATGGCACGATCAAAGTCGCCGCCACCGAACAGTCGGCCGCACAAAAGGCGATCGACTGGATCAAAGGCATCGTGGCCGAGCCGGAAATCGGCGTGGTCTACAATGGCAAGGTCGTGAAGACCGTCGATTTCGGCGCCTTCGTGAACTTCCTCGGCAGCCGCGACGGTCTCGTCCACATTTCGGAACTCGCTCCGAAGCGCGTGGAAAAGACCACTGACATCGTCCAGGTCGGCCAGGAAGTGAAAGTCAAAGTCATCGGCTTCGATGACCGCGGCAAGATCAAGCTGTCGATGAAAGTCGTGAACCAGGAAACTGGCGAAGACATGTCGTTGAAGCAGGCGTCGTAAGACTCCAGCGCTTCGCGCAAACGAAAAGGGCGGCTCGCAAGAGCCGCCCTTTTTTGTTTTACGCCGAACCGCCGTCCCAGAGACGCGGCATCGGTTGGCGCAGCTCGATTGGAATGTCGGTGTCGGGCAGTTGCGGCGTCGGACAATTCGCTTCGCTGCATTTGACCGGCACGACCGAGGTGCCGAACGGCGCTCCGTTCAACCGGCTCGGCCGCAACAGCGGACCAGTGTCGATCACCGACCACAGAATCATGAAACTGCGTTCGTTGCCGCTGCCGACCACCTGGCACTGGCCGACCAGTTTGACGCCAGCCGGCAAGCCACGAATTGCGTCGCCGCGCGTGCGCAACGAGCCCTGCGCGACAATGCCGTGAACTTCGCCGGCACATGTACCCGGCTGCAGACGAACCGCGCCCTCGCCCATCGCAGCGGCCGGAGCAGTTAAACCGAGGGCCAAAAGCAAGGCGGCGTAGATCCGACTCATCGCTGCTCTCCCCGAAAAACGCCGGCGGACGCTAGCAGATCGGGCGCCGGTACGACAGACTCGCGGCCACCATGACCGGCATCGATCCATCCTCGTACGACCAGTTCGGCGACGCCTACGCCAACAAGCTCGAAGCGACCCCGATCCATACGCACTATGCGCGGCCCGCGACCTTGGCGCTGATCGGCGACGATCTGGCGGGACAGCGCGTGCTCGATGCCGGCTGCGGCGACGGATGGTATGCGCGGCAGCTTGCCGGGCGTGGTGCCGACGTCACCGCGATCGATGGCAGCGACGCGATGCTGGCGCATGCACGCGCGCGCTCGCCCGCGACGATCCAGTTTCAGCGCGCCGATCTCGGCAGCGCCCTACCCTTCGCCGACGCGTCGTTCGATCTGGTTCTGTCGGCGCTGGCGATCCACTACATGCGCGACTATCGCGCGCTGTTCGGCGAGTTCGCGCGCGTGCTGCGCGTTGGCGGAAAACTGGTCATCACCACGCATCACGTCGTCAGCGAAGTCACGACGCAGAACCCGGCCGACTATTTCGCGACCGAGATTTTCGAAGACCAATGGCCGGGCGTCGGCAAGGTACAGTATTGGCGCCGGCCGCTCTCCGACGTGCTGCAGCCGCTGCTGGATTCAGGCTTTGCGTTCGAGCAGATCGTCGAACCGCAACCGCTGCCGTCGCTGCAGGAGATCAATCCAACGCTCTACCACGAGCTTTCGACCCGGCCGCAATTTCTGTTTCTGCGCGCGACGCGCGCTTAAGCCGCCGCGTCGCCGGCCAGGATCGTGCGCAGCTCGCTCGCAAGCTGCACCGCGAATTTCGCTGCAGCGGGATGTTCGTCGACCAGTCGCGCACGATGCAGCAGCTTCACCCGGCGCTTCACCACCGGCCGATCGAGCGCCACGAAGGTGAACTCGCCGCCGGTGAACATGCGCCCGTAGAGGCGCGGCAGAATTCCGACCGCGAGCCCCGACCGCACGATGCCGTAGAGCGAGTCGAGCTGGTCGACCTGAAACCGGTTCGAATGCGACAGGCCGTTCTGGTGCAGCGCGCCGGTCGCCAGGGCGCCGATACTGCCGCCCGGAAAATGCACGATGTCGGTGCCGGCCAAGGCGCGCCACGACAGGCGCGTGCGCTGGCTGAGCGGATGGTCGTGGCGCGCCACCATGATCAGCTCGTCTTCGACCAGCAGCGTTTCTTCGATCTCGGGGTCGTGCACGGGCGCTGCGTTGACGATCATGTCGAAGGCGCCGTTATGCAGCCCGTCGTTGAGCGCGTCGCTTTTGCCGTCCGAGAGATGCGGCGAGACGCCGGGTGTCGCTGCGCCGATTTTCAGCAGCGCTTCCGACACCGACGCAATCGTCGACGGCATGGCGCCGATCCGGATCCGCGAGGTCTGCTGGGTCGCCACGTCGCGCATGTCGGTGAAGGCGTTCTCGGCCGTCGTCAAAAGACGCTGCGCGTGCGGCAGCAGGGCCTGGCCCGCGTCGGTGATCTCGACCTGGTGCGTGGTGCGGTCGAACAGCCGCACGCCGAGCTGGGTTTCGACATGCCGGATCGCGGCGCTGAGCGCCGGCTGCGACACCGCCATCAAATCTGCGGCCCGGCTGAAGCTGCGCGCCTGCGCCAAGGTCACGAACGCGCGAAGCTGTTTCAGCGAAATGCCGTGAAGCTGCGCCGGCAGCGGAGTCGAGCGTTGGGGCGTCCGGGCCGTCATAAGTTCAGCTTATAAAGAAATCAGAATTTTCAGTTTCCCAGATTTCCAGGCGCTTCATAGCCTGAATCGGCCGGACCATCGGCGACAGAGAATCGCAGCAAGCGACGAGCGCCGCACGGCGCAGGCACTGGGAGCAGACGAACAATGAAAGGCAGCACGGGGCGACCGCCGACGCGGACGCCACGCGGGCCAGCATTGTCGAGGCGCAACGTCGCCAAAGGGGAGTCAGCGATGTCCGGGATCACAACCAAGCAGGCGGCCGCGCTGGCCGCGCTTCTCCTCGCCACCACACAGGCGCAGGCGCAGACCGCGCCGCCCGACGTCACCGAAGTCGTGGTCACCGGCTCGCGCATCCGCAACCCCGACGCGACCAGCATCAGCCCGGTCAGCGCCGTCAGCGGCGCCGAGCTGCAGGCACGTGGTGCCGCGCGCGTCGAAGATCTCTTGAACACGCTGCCGCAAGTCTATGCCGACCAGGGCGCCGGCAATCGCGGCGGCACGGTCGGTGCCAGCGGCACCGCGACGATCAATCTGCGCAATCTCGGCAACCAGCGCACCTTGGTGCTGATCGACGGTCGCCGTTTGATGCAAGGCGATCCGGCGCGCGCGTCGGCGCAGGCAGCAGATCTGAACAACATTCCCGCAGCCTTGGTGCAGCGGATCGAAGTCGTCACCGGCGGCGCGTCGGCCGTGTACGGCTCGGACGCGATTGCGGGCGTCGTCAACTTCATCATGAAGCGCAACTTCGAAGGGATCGAAGTCAACGCCGACGCCGGCTTTGCCAGCCACACCCAGGGCAACAATATTCGCAGCGTCGCGGGCGCTGCGGGCCAGCCCTATCCGTCGGGCACGACGTTCGACGGACCGCAAGGTGCGGGTTCGGTCACGTTCGGCAAAAACTTCGCCGACGGGCGCGGCAACATCACCGGCTATGTCGGCTATCGCCAGATCGAAGGCATCGGCACGTCCGAGCGTGACTTCCCGACCTGCAACCTGGCTGCGAACGCGACCGGCTATGGCTGCTCGCTGTCGAGCACGACGTTCCCCGGCCAATTCCAGTTGACCAATCCCACCACCGGCGCGGTGCGCGCGACGCTGGCGCTGAATCCCGCGACCGGCAACACGTTCCGCACCTACACGGCAGCGCTCGACGGATTCAACAACGGCAACACCTACGATCTGCAGGCGCCCGACAAGCGCATCAACGGCGCGCTGTTCGGCAAGTACGAGCTGGCAAAGTCGGCCGAGCTATACGGCGAGTTCATGTACATGCATGACCGCGCCGACATCCGTATTTCGCCGACCGGCGTGTTCACGGTGCCGGAACAGATTTCGTGCAGCAATCCGTTCCTGTCGGCGTCGCAGCGCGATCAGATTTGCGGCTCGGTCGGCCTGACGCCGGCGCAGAACGCCACCGTCAACGTGTCGTACCGCAACGCGCTGGGCGGCTCGCGCCACGATTACACGACGCATGATTCCTATCGCGCGGTCGGCGGCGTGCGCGGCGATCTCGGCGGCAGCTGGAAGTACGACGTGTACGGCCAGTACGGCTTCACCGATTACAGCTCGCGCCTCACCAACGAAATCTCGCTGGCGAAATTCGCCAAGGGGCTGAACGTGGTGTCGAACGCGGCCGGCCAGCCGGTCTGCGCCGCGGCGCTGAACGGCACCGATCCGTCCTGCGTGCCGTTCAATATCTGGCAGATCGGCGGCACCTCGGCGGCGGCGCTGAACTACGTCACCAACACGGTGCGCCGCACCGGCTATCTCGAAGAAGCGATCGGCAGCGGTTCGGTCACTGGCGACTTGATCAAGCTCAGCCCGCTCAGCGAGCAGAAGATCAGCGTCGCTGCCGGCGCCGAGTATCGCCACGAGAAAATCAGCTTCACGCCCGACATCTACTACCAGACGCGCGACACGGCCGGTAACTCGGGCGGCGAATTCCCGATCGCAGGCTCGTTCGACGTCAAGGAAGTGTTCGGCGAAGCGCGCATTCCGCTGATCACCGATCGTCCCTTCTTCAACAGCCTGTCGGCAGAAGTCGGCGGTCGTTACTCCGACTACAGCACCGCTGGCACCACGGAATCGTTCAAGCTCGGCGCCGAATGGTCGCCGGTGCAGGGCATCCGCGTGCGCAGCGGCCTGCAGCGTGCGGTGCGTGCGCCGAACCTGACGGAATTGTTCGGACCGCAGCGTACCGTCACCGCAGCACTGACCGATCCGTGCGAAGGCGCACGTCCGACGGCGTCGTTCGCTGCGTGCCAGCGTTCGGGCGTCACCGCCGTGCAGTACGGCCTGATCGCACCGGCTGCCGGCCAGCAGAGCGGCGCGCTGATCGGCGGCAATCCCAATCTGTCGCCCGAAACGTCACGCACCAAGACGTTCGGCGTGCAGTTCAACCCGCCGCAGATCCCGGGCCTGACCTTGTCGCTCGATTATTTCGACATCGACGTGCAGAAGTTGATCACCACTGTGCCGGCCGGTATCGAGCTGACCCAGTGCATCAACGCCAACACGTTCTGCAATCTGATCCAGCGCAACCCCGCCACCGGTTCGCTCGTCACCGGCGGTTTCGTCACCACCACCTACGTCAATGCCGGCTATCTCAAGACCAAGGGCATCGACGTCGCCGCGACCTACGCGATGGATCTCGGCAGCTACGGCGCCGTCGCGCTGAACTTTGCCGGCACGCATCTGTCGAAATACGAAGTGCAGATCTTGTCGGGCACGCCGTCCTATCGTTGCGATGGTTTGTTCGGCGTGACGTGCGGCATTCCGCTGCCGACCTGGCGGCATCGCCTGACGACGACCTGGACGCCGGCTGACGGTCCCTATTCGGTGTCGGCGACGTGGCGCTTTATCGGCTCGACCAGCAACGACAAGTCGAGCAGCGCGCAGTTCCTCACCGCCACGTACCAGCCCTACGATCTGAAAATGGCGCAGCGACATTATTTCGACCTCTCGGCCAGCGCTGCGCTCAACGACAACCTGACTTTGCGCCTCGCCATCAACAACCTGCTCGACAAGGACCCGCCGCTGTCGGCGAGCACCGGCGGCCAGGTTGCGAACGGCGCGTTCTATGGCGGCATGTACGACTCGATCGGTCGCTACATGTCCCTCGGCGCGACGTATAAGTTCTGAGGTCGGAGCAAGCTTGAGCAACACGCAGACTTCGGGGCGCAGCATCGGCAACGTGCCTGCGCCCCGAACCGGCCGCACCGTCACGGCGGCGCAACGCGACATTTTCCGCCGCATCCCGAAAGTCGAACTTCACTGCCATCTGCTCGGCGCAGTGCGGCAATCGACCTTCGCCGAGCTGGCGGCGATGCGCGCAGCGCCCGTCACATCCGATCAGATCGCCAGCTTCTACGCGCGCGGTGCGCGGCCGGTCGGCGTGCTGCATGTGTTGCGCACGCTGGAGAAACATATTCTGCTGACGCCGGATGATTTCCGGCGCATCGCCTACGAGTATCTCGAAGATGCAGCGCGCGAAGGCGTGCGGCACGCCGAATTCTTCTGGAACCCTACCGCAACCATCCGCGACGCGAAGCTGCCCTATGCCGCGCTGCAGGACGCCATCGTCGCCGGCATGCGCGACGCCGAGCGCGAATTCGGCATCAGCTCGCTGCTGATCCCCAGCATCGACCGCGAAGCAACGCCCGACGACGCGGTTGCGATGGTCGAGCTTCTGATCGCCAATCGCGACGACTCGGTTCCCGGCATCGGCATCGACTATCGCGAGAACGACCGGCCGCCCGAACTATTTGCCGAGGCCTATCACCGGGCGCGTCGCGCCGGGCTGCGCGCCACCGCCCATGCGGGTGAATTCGGCATGCCGTGGACCAATGTCGCGACCGCGCTGGATCTGCTGCAAGTCGACCGGATCGATCACGGCTATTCGATTTTGGAAAACCCGGCCTTGGTCGAACGCTGCGTCGAACGCGGCATCGTATTTACGATCGTGCCAACCAATTCCTATTACCTGCGCACGCTTGAACCCGAGCGTTGGGCAGCGGAACATCCGATCCGCGCCATGGCGCGTGCAGGGCTGAAGCTGCATCCGAACAGCGACGACCCGACTTTGCACAACGTCACGCCGGGCGGCGCGTGGGAGTTGATGTATAGCCATCTCGGCTTCGACATCGCCGCACTGCGCCAGATGATGCTGCACGGGCTGGATGGTGCGTGGATCGATACTGCGCGCCGCACCGCATGGGCTGCAGCATGGCCGATCGAATTTGATGCGCTGACGACGGCAACCAGCTGGCAGGAATCAACCTTGCCGTGACGGCGTCAGCCTGTCAGCGCCGCCATGCAACGGCGCAGCACCGCGTCTGCATCCAGCTCGGACAGGAACGACGCGTTCGGCGTCACCGTCTTGCGCGTATCGATCACGGTGCGTCCGCGCGTCAGCCCCTGCAGCTCGACATCGATGCGCGCCGGCATGTAGCGGCCAAGCGACGGGTCGAGAAACACGGCCGCTGCGACCGGATCATAAACCGCCATCTTTTCGCGCCCGCGCGACCGCGCAATATCGACATAGCCGTCGAGCAACGACGCCAGCAGCTTGGCCTGCGCGTGGCCACCAGCGCGTACCGCGTCGATCTGCGCCGCGCCAACCAGAACGCGGCGGCACGCATCCAGCTCGACAAGGCGCAACGGTGCGCCGCGATCGAGCAGCACAGCCAAAGCTTCCACGTCGGCGAAGGCGTTGTATTCGGCCGACGCAGTCTGGTTGCCGGTGGTCAGCGCGCCACCCATCCAGACGATCTCGTCGATGCGCGACGCTGCATCGGGATAGGCCAGATACAACGCGGCGAGATTGGTCAGCGGCGCCAGCGCCAGCACGCGTTTGGGCCCGGCTCCGTCGCGCGCCCAGGCAGCGAGCGCCGCCACCGCGTCACCATCGTCACGCAACGGCGCCGACGGCAGATCGCCGCCGCGCATGCCGGTTGGGCCCAGCACGTCTTCGGCGGTGATCACCGGACCCAGCAAGGGCCGTGCAGCGCCGACATAGATCGGGAAGGTCCAATCGAACAACGCGGCCGCGCGCGACGCGCTGTCCTGCACGCGCGCAAGCTGCGTGCAGCCGAAGCTGAGCGACAGGCCTGCGATCTTCTCGCTGGCCGCGACCATCAGCACCGACCAGATGTCGTCAAATCCGATGTCGGAATCGATCCAGACCGCCATATGGCTCTTTCCTTCCGGCGTGGCTGCGTTCAGCCTCGTTCGATTGTCATTGCTCGAAACGGTGCGCGTTGCAACACGCTAGACTGATCGCAACGCTGAGGCGGATCGGCATCCTGGCGATCGCAGTGTCAGGCGTGGCGTATCTCGCCTACGTGTTCTTTCACGAACCCGGCGACGACCAGGGCGGCGATCGTCTGGTGATTTCGGTCTATGGCGTGTCGCAGGATTCGTTTCGCAAGAATCTCTACGCGCCGTTCGAAGCCGAATGCGGCTGTACCTTGGTGGTCGAAACCGGCAATAGCGCCGAACGGCTGAGCAAGCTCGCTGCACGCAAGAACAATCCCGAAGTCGATCTTGCCGTCTTCTCGGACTTCGATGCGCTGGCAGCGCTGCGGCGCGGCCTGCTCGATCCAATCGATGTCAGCCGCCTCAGCAACTACAACAAGCTCTACGAATTCGCGCGCGATCCGATCGGCGGCCACATGGCCGTCGGCTACACGGTCTATGCCACCGGCATCGTCTATCGCACCGACAAGGTCGCGATCTCGTCGTGGCGGGATCTGTGGTCGCCGTCGCTGAAAGACCGTCTGGTGCTGCCGACGTTGACTTCATCGGGCGGGCCGCTGCTGCTGCAGATGCTGGAGCGCGCTGCAGGCGGCAGCGATCCGACCTTCGCCGGCGCGCTGGCACAAGTCGCAGCCAACAAGCGCAGTGTCGTTACCTTCTTCGAACGCAGCGCCAATCTGGTGCAGCTGTTTCAGCAGGGCGAAGCTTGGGCCGCGGTGACGGGACGCTACAACCTGCCGCTGCTGCTGCGGCTCAACATGCCGATCGCATGGGCAAGCCCAAGCGAAGGCGATGCGGGCGGGCGCAATGTGCTGGTGCTGATCAAAGGCTCGCGCCGCCGCGCGCTGGCGCTGCGCTTTCTCGACAAATGGTTGTCGACCGAGGTGCAGACCGCGATGGCGCTGGATCTGGTCGACAGCCCGGCCAACCGCGAAGCCACCTTGCCGCCCAACGTCGCATCGCTGCTGACCTATGGGCCCGAGATGATCGAGCGGATGAATTTCATCGCGCCCGCGGTCGTGCTCGATCATCGTGCCGCCTGGACCAAGGCGTGGAACGAGACGATTGCGCGATGAACGCACGGACCCGCGGCCTGCTTCTGCTGACGCCAGCGACACTCTTCGTGTTCGTCGCTTTTCTGGTGCCGTTGGCGATTCTGCTAGCGGGTAGTTTCCAGCGCGATGACGGCGCCATCGGCCTGCAGCGCTATGTCGAGTTCTTCGCCGACCCGCTGCACCAGGAAGTCGTGCTGCGCACTTTGCGCATCGGCGCGTTGGTGACCTTGGCTGCGATCGCGCTGGGTTATGTCGCCGCGTTAGCGATCGTCGATCTGTCGCCGACCAGCCGCGCGCGTCTGGTCGGGCTGGTGACCTTGCCGATCATGATTTCGCCGGTGGCGCGCACCTATGCCTGGATCGTGCTGCTCGGGCGTACCGGCCTGGTCAATAATCTGGCGCTGCAATTCGGCCTCACCGATGCGCCGTTGCGCTTTCTCTATACCGAGCCGGCCGTGTTCGTCGGGCTGCTGCAGCTGTTGTTGCCGCTGATGATCCTGTCCTTGGTCAGCGCGCTGGAAAACGTGCCGCGCGACGCGGTGCCGGCCGCGCGCATGCTGGGTGCGAACTGGTGGGTCGTGTTCACGCGCGTGCTGCTGCCGTTGACGCGCGACGGTCTCGCCACTGGCGGCGTGCTGGTCTTCACCGGTGCGATCACTGCGTACATCACGCCGGCCATGCTGGGCGGCGCCAAGATCCTGATGCTCGAGACGCTGCTCTATCAGCGCGTCAACGTCACCGACGATATCGCAACCGCGACCGTGATCACCGCGCTGCTGGTTTCGATGAGCATCCTGGCCAAGCTGGTGTTGAGCCGCCTGGCAAAAGGACGGTCGAAGTGAACGGCCGCGCGTTGCAATGGACCGCGCTGGGAGCGGTGCTGCTGTTCCTGCTGGGGCCGTTCGTGATCATTCTCGCTGCGGGTGTCTCGGACGGCGAGACGCTGACCTTCCCGCCCGAAGGCGTGTCGCTGCGCTGGGCCGCGTCGGTAGTGGCCATTGCAGAGTTGCGTCATGCCTTTGCAATCTCATTCGCGCTGGCGGTACTCAGCACGTTGGGTGCGTTGCTGCTCGGTATTCCCGCCGCCTACGCGCTGGAACGGCTCGATCCGCCCGGCGCGAACATCGTGCGCGCGGTCGTGACGTCGCCGCTGGTCGTGCCGGGCATCGTCGTTGGCCTGGCCCTGCTACGCTATTTCGTCATTCCGCTCGGCATCGGCGTACGGCCGGCGCTGTTGGCGTCGCATATCGCGCTGTTGATCCCCTATGCGGTGCGCGTGGTCGCGGCCAGCCTGCGCAATCTGCGCGTCGATATCGAAGACGCCGCCATCATGCTGGGCGCGACGCCGTTGCAGGCCTTCTTCCAGATCGTGGCGCCCAACATCCGCAACGGCGTGATCGCATCCTTCATCCTCAGCTTCATCACCTCGTTCAATCAGGTGCCGGTGTCGCTGTTTCTGTCGGGCCCGGGCATCTCGACCTTGCCGATCGAAATGCTTGCACGGATCGACTTCACCTACGACCCGTCGATCGCGGCGCTGTCGGCGATGCTAGCGCTGCTGTCGATTGCGATCGTGTTTCTCGCCGAACGTCTGCTGGGATTGTCGCGCTATGTCTGACGCATTTCTTCGCCTGCACGACGTCACCTTGCGCTATGGCCGCACGATTGCGGTCGAAAAGCTCAATCTCGCCGTCAGCGCGGGCGAGTTCGTGGCGCTGTTGGGCCCGTCCGGTTGCGGCAAGACCACGACGATGCGCGCCATCGCCGGCCTGTTGAAACCCTCGGCCGGCCGTATCGTCATCGACGGCGCCGACGTCACCCGCGTCGCACCGAACAAGCGCGACGTCGGCCTGATGTTCCAGTCCTACGCGCTGTTCCCGCATTTGACCGTGTTCGAGAACGTCGCCTTCGGATTGCGCCTGCGCAAACTGCCCGATGCCGACATCAAGACCCGCGCAATCCAGGCACTCGCCAGCGTCGGGTTGGCCGGTACCGAGGAAAAACTGCCGAAGGAATTGTCGGGCGGGCAGCAACAGCGCGTCGCGCTGGCGCGCGCCATCGTGGTGCGACCGCGTTTACTGCTGCTGGACGAGCCGCTGTCGAATCTCGATGCGCGGTTGCGGCTGGAGATGCGCAGCGAGATCACGCGGCTGCAGCGCGAATTGAACCTGCCGATGATCTATGTCACGCACGATCAGGTCGAAGCGCTGGCGCTGGCCGATCGCATCATCGTGATGCGCGCCGGACGGATCGAACAGGACGGCACGCCCGAGGTGATTTACGCCAAGCCGCGCAACGAATTCGTCGCGCGCTTCGTCGGATTCGAAACCATTCTCACCGCCGCGCGCCTCGCCGCACATGCGCGCCTGCCTGGGCCCGCATATGCGTTCGGCTGGCGTCCGCGCCATGTCGTCGTCGGCACCGGCCCCTATCAAGGCCATGTGCGCGGCGCCTCCTATCTGGGTGAGACGGTCGAGTATCTGATCGAGAGCGAGTTCGGTCCGATCAAAGCCGAAGTGGCCGCTGACGCGCCGCGTCACGGCCCCGGCCAGGCGGTCGCGTTCGACCTGCCCTTCGCACGCGCCGCGCCGCTTGCTGCGGATTTGCCCGCGTAACATCGCCGTGCTTCCTTGCCGTCGATGAAGCTCGACCTGCCTCGCGTCATCGGCCATCGCGGCGCCTGCGCCGACGCCCCCGAGAACACGCTCGAATCGTTTCGCGAAGCGCATCGCCAAGGCGCGCGCTGGATCGAATTCGACGTGCGGCTTGCGCGCGACGACGTCGCGATCGTGCTGCACGACACGACGCTCGATCGCACCACGACTGCACGCGGACCGGCGCGCGCGATCGACTCTGCAAGCCTGGCGACGATCGACGCAGGCTCGTGGTTCGGACCGGCTTTCGCGCAGGCGCGCGTGCCGACCTTGGCCGCGACCTTGGCACTGGCGAGCGAACTTGGGCTTGGCTGCAACGTCGAACTGAAAGCCGAGCCCGGCGACGCGGCGGCGTTGGCCAAGGCGGTGGCAGCCGAGATCGCGGGCAGCGATCTCACACTTCTTCTGTCGAGTTTCGATCCGGATTGCGTCGCCGCCTGTGCCGAATTCGCGCCGTCGGTGCCGCGCGGCGCGCTGATCGATGGGCGCTGGGGGGCCGACCCGATCGCGACCGCCCGGTCCTACGGCTGCACCACGTTGAACGCCCGCGCCGACCAGGCGCTGGGCTTTACCGGATTCGGCCTGCCCGTCCTGGCCTATACGGTCAACGATCCGGGCCAGGCGACCATGTTGTGGGCCCGCGGAATCGCTGGGGTTTTCAGCGACCGCCCCGGCCTGCTCCTGGCTGCGGCGGCATAAAGGCTTCCGATACAGGCCCCCGGGCTATATGAACTTCGACATTCCAGAAGGTCCGGAGTTCTTGCTGTGAAGCCGTTGAATCCCCTGCGTATCTCGGGGCGAGAGGTGCTGCCGATCGTTGAAGGCGGCAAGGGCGTTTCCGTGTCGAACGGCGAAAGCTCGGGCGCATGGGCCGCAGCGGGCGGCATCGGCACGTTCTCGGGCGTCAACGCCGACAGCTACGACGCCAACGGCGTTGCGATTCCGCAGATCTATCACGGCCGCACGCGTCGCGAGCGCCACGAAGAATTGATCGCCTACGCAATCGCAGGCGGCGTCACGCAGGCGAAAATTGCGCACGAACGTTCCAACGGGAACGGCCGCATGCATGTCAACGTGCTGTGGGAAATGGGCGGCGCCGAACGCATCCTGCACGGCATTCTCGAAGGCGCGAAAGGTCTCGTGCACGGCGTCACCTGCGGTGCCGGCATGCCGTATCGCCTGGCCGAGCTGTGTGCGCGCTATGGCGTCTTCTACTACCCGATCGTTTCGTCGGCGCGCGCCTTCAATGCGTTGTGGAAGCGCGCTTACAATCGCTTCCCCGAATGGCTTGGCGGCGTCGTCTACGAAGATCCGTGGCTTGCCGGCGGACATAACGGCCTGTCGAACGTCGAAGATCCGTTGAAGCCGGAAGATCCCTATCCGCGCGTGCGCCAGCTGCGCGAAGCGATGGCGGGCTTTGGGCTCGATCATATTCCGATCGTGATGGCAGGCGGCGTGTGGTGGCTGTCGGAATGGGAGCATTGGCTCGACAATCCGGAACTCGGCCCGATCGCATTCCAGTTCGGCACGCGTCCGTTGTTGACGCAGGAAAGCCCGATCTCGCCCGCGTGGAAGCAGAAGCTGCTGACGCTCGAAAAAGGCGACGTCTATCTCAACCGCTTCTCGCCGACCGGTTTCTATTCGTCGGCGGTGCGCAACCCATTCCTGCGGCACTTGCAGGAACGTAGCGAACGTCAGGTCGCCTATCAGACCGAGGCGGTCGCCGATCACGATTGCGAATTCCCATTCGGCAAGCGCGGGCGTCACGTGTTCCTGACGCATCACGACAAGAAGTCGGCCGATGCGTGGGTGGCGCAGGGCTACACCGAAGCGATGAAGACGCCGGACAACACGCTGATCTTCGTTACGCCGGAAGACAGCAACCAGATCGTCACCGACCAGATCGAGTGCATGGGCTGCCTGTCGCACTGCGCCTTCTCGAACTGGGCGCAGAACGAGGAAGGCTCGACCGGCCGCAAGGCCGATCCGCGCAGCTTCTGCATCCAGAAGACGCTGCAGAACATCGCCCACTCGGGCGACGTCGATCACCAGCTGATGTTCGCCGGCAACCGCGCCTACCGGTTCCGGGACGACCCGTTCTACGCCAACGGCTTCATTCCGACGGTCGGCCAGCTGGTCGACCGGATTTCGACCGGCAGGTAGACAAAACCCAGCCCGTTTCCCGCGTTCACCAAGGCTTCGCGGGCGGGCTGGCGGCCAAACTTTCCTTTACGAGCGAACGCGCTAGATTCTCTCCAGATGACCGACCACGCCCCCACCCACGACCACCAGGACCCGGCCGCGCGCCTGGCCGAGTTTGGGCTGCGCCCGACCCGGCAGCGCCTTGCCTTGGCGCGCCTGCTGTTCGACGGGCGCGAACGGCATTTCACCGCCGATCAGCTGTATGACGAAGCCGCCGGTGCGGGGGCCAACCTGTCGCTGGCGACGGTCTACAACACGCTGCGCCAGTTCACCTCGGTTGGGCTTCTGCGCGAAGTCTCGGTCGATGCGACGCGCAGTTGGTTCGACACCAAGGTCGACGATCACCACCATTTCTTCTTCGAAGAAGATGGGCGGCTGATGGATATCGATCCGGCGCAGATGACGCTGGGCAAACTTCCTGCCGCCCCCGACGGCAGCGAGATCAAGCGCGTCGACGTCGTCATTCGCGTCGCGAAGCCGTAAAAGGCCTCTGCTTCTTTCGCTCGCTTTCGGAGCAACCATGAAAACGCCCGCGGATTTCTCGATCGGCGATGAATTCGTCGCGCCCGGTTTGGCCAATGGCCAATTCACGCGCTGGCGCGTCACCGACGTCGGCACGCGCACGATCGTCGCAATCCGCGTCGACGAAGTGACGGTCGATCGCGATGACGGAAGCCAAGCGACCTACGAAGGCGATGCGGCCGAGCCGTTCCTGCAGGGCCCGCCCTACGACGTGCTCGAACATGTCTTCGACGAAGACGATCTGGAAGACGACGATCTGGTCATCGTCACCGACGACGACTGAGATCTACTGGACGATCTCGCCGGGCATCACGCCCCACAATTCTTCGTGGGTCATCCAGCCGCGATAGGAATCGACGCGCACTTCGCACCAGGTCGGATCGCAGCGGACCAGCCGCCCGATCACCCCCGGCTCTAACGTTGCGACAGGGGGCGCGCCGAACTTCGCTTCGGCGCGCAGCGGGCTGGGCTGCTTGCCTTGCACGATCACCGACCGGCGTCCCGCGAGCATGCCTTGATGCACCCAGCCTTCGGTGCCTTCGATGTCGCGGATTTTGCGCCACGTATCGAAGCTGGCGACGACCTCGACCGGCAGGCCTTTGCGCGTGAACACCCAATCGATCGGATAGGAGGTCGCGGGCCCTGCCCGCACATTGACCTTGTCCGAGCGCAGGACCTGAAACCGCGCCGCGTTCTTTGCGTCGTCCGCGGCCATGGCGGCTCCCGCGACGAACATCGCGAAGAACGGCAGAAAGAGGCGGAACGAAACGCGCATGAGCAGTAGCAATCAACGAAGACGAAGTCTCCGATCTGCTTAGCGCGATCGTGCCGCCAGAGATAGCGTTCAGAGATAGCGCGCAGTCGCCATCGCCAGTACTGCGATCAACATCAGCACGGTGTTCAGCTTGGTGGCGAAGGACAGGGTCGTCTGCAGTCGTCCGCGCAGTTGCGGGTCCAGTGCGATCTCGCCGCGCGCCGCGCGCAGCAGCTTGTTCGAGCGCGGGCCGATGAGCGCTGCGCCGACCACGATCGACAGCACCGCCGCCAGCGCACCGACCTTGAGCGCGAGGCCGGTGTTCGACGTGTCGCCCGGATGCAAGGTCGCCATCAAATAGATGCCTGACAGCAAGGTGAGCAGCGCCGCCGGCCCCGTCAGGCGCGGCACCAGCTTCGCCTGGTCGGGCTGCTTTGCCAGCGCCGGCATGATCACCCAGGCCAGCAACACGAAGCCGGCCCACACCACGCCGCCAAGGACGTGCACGCCGCGCGCGACTAGGATCAGTCCACCGAAGTCCATGATGATTCCCAAGCTCCATGATTGACTATACACACTGTATAGTGGACATCTTCGCCGTCAAGCAGCGGCAACGCGCGTGAAGCCCCGCCCCTATCGCAGCGACGTGCGTGACTCTGCGGCAGCGGAAACGCGCGCCAAAATTCTGGCGGCCGCGCGCGACGTGCTGGCCGATGCAAAACAGACCAAGCTGTCGATGGAGACGGTCGCCAACCGCGCCGGTGTCACGCGCCTCACCGTCTACAACCAGTTCGAAACCAAACAAGGTTTGCTTGACGCGGCGTTCGACGACATCGCCGAAGAAGGCGGCCTGTTCGAACTGCACGACATCATGGCGGGCAAAGATCCGCATGCTGCGCTGTTGCGCGTCGTCGAAATCTTCTGCCGCTTCTGGGGCAACTATGGCATCGCAATGTTGAAGCTGGCGCTGGCCGCCAGCGATCCTGACGTTGCAAGCAACCTGCAAGAACGCAAGGAACGCAGGCGCAAGCTGTTGGATACCTTGCTCAGCCGGATATTTCCGCGCGACAAGCCAGCCCGTAGAAAAGAGCTGGTCGACACGTTGTTCGCGCTGACAAGCTTCGAATTCTATCGTCATCTGGACCAGCCCGGCCGCAGCGCGCAGCAGATCGAAGCGATCGTCTGCGACCTCGCGCAGGCTGCGCTGGCCCTACGCAAACGTTGATCGGAGAAAAACGTGCATCGCCTGTTCGCTGTCACCCTCGTCTTGTTGGCCAGCACGTCGGCCTACGCCGCCGATGCCTATCGCGGCCCGATCATCGACGTGCACGCGCATCTGCGCCTCAGCGACAAGGACGGGCTGAACAAGACCCACCCGCTGGGCACCGATGCGCTACGCACGCTCGACGATGCAGCGGGCGTGCAGCAAAGCGCGTTGATCGTCATCGCGCGCAAAGGCCAGATCGATGCGACCAAGGCGCAGAACGATGCGGTGATTGCCGCCGCCGCGGCGACACCGGGCCGATTCTTTCCCGTAGTCTCGGTGCATCCAGCCGACGGCGAGGCCGCGATCGCCGAACTCGAGCGACTGGCCAAGCTCGGCGCCAAGATGGTGAAGCTGCATCCCAACACGCAGAATTTCGATGTCAGCGATCCCGCTGTCGCGACCGTCGCCGCGGCATGTGCGCGTCTCGGTCTCGTCATGCTGTTCGATTCGTACAAACCCTGGGACGCGTCGCAGATCGGCAAGTTTGTTTTGCTGACGGTCAGTAATCCGACAGCAAAGTTCGTGCTGGCGCATATGGGCTTCTCGCAGTTCCGCGAGACCGGGACCTTCGCGCAACTGCGCAAGATCGGCGTCGGCACCAACAATGTCTGGTTCGACATTTCCGCCATCGGCACGACCTATGCCGGCTCGCCGTTGCAGGCGGAATTTGTCTGGACGATGCGGCAGATCGGGACGGACCGGATTCTGTTCGGCTCGGACTGGCCCGTCGACACGCCCGCAGCTGCGCTTGCAGCGGTGCGCAAGCTCGGTCTGACCGCCAGCGAGCAACGGCAAGTGCTGCACGACAACGCGGTTTCGCTTCTCGGACTCACGCCGTAGCAACGCAGATTGGTCCTGCGTGCCGTGCGCGAGCGGCACTTGTTGTTGTGGCGCGGCGGGCGCTTCGATCGCAACCTGACTTCCTGGCTGCGAATTCTGCCCGATGAACATCTTTCTCTACGCGTCGATCGTGCTGGTCTGGGGCTCGACCTGGCTGGCGATCAAATTCCAGCTTGGCGACGTGCCTGCTTCGGTATCGGTCTGCTGGCGCTTTGCGCTGGCCGCGATGGCGATGGCCTTGTGGTGCACTGCGCGCGGCCAGTCGCTGCGCCTGTCGCGCGGACAGCACGCACGGCTGGCGCTGCTGGGCTCGTTGATGTTCTGCGGCAATTACGAACTCGTCTACGAAGCCGAGCGCTATCTCACCTCGGGCCTGGTGGCGCTGATTTTCTCGCTGCTGCCGCTGTTCAACATCGTGCTGGCTGCCCTGCTGCTGCGTCGCCCGCTGCCGATGCGCGCGCTGCTCGGCGCCTGCGTCGGCGTCACTGGCGTCGTCATCACCTTCTGGCCCGACATCGTCGCGTTCGACCTCGCCAAGACCGGCAGCGTCGGGTTGGTGATCGCGGTCGGCGGTACGCTACTGGCGTCGCTCGGCAACATGGTGGCGATCCGCAATTCCGAACATGGCGTACCGGTTCTGCCCGGCACCGCAATCGCGATGGCCTATGGCGCGCTGTGTTGCGCTGTGCTGGTCGTGATCCGCGGCGACCGCTTCGTCATCGATCTCAGCACGCCGTATTTGCTGTCGCTCGCCTATCTCGCTTTGTTCGGATCGGTGGTCGCGTTCGGTTGCTATCTGACCTTACTGGGCCGCATCGGCATCGAGCGCGCCGCCTACAGCGCTTTGTTGATTCCCATCGTCGCGCTGATCATCTCGCACTTTTTCGAAGGCTATGAATGGGGCGCGCGCCTGTCGTTCGGTTTGCTCTTCGCACTGGGCGGGAACGCGATTACCTTGATGAAGTCGCCGTTGCGCAAGCGCGCAGCCGCCGCAGTTCCAGCCGGCGGTGCCGCATGATCCAACAATTCGCCGCTCTGGCCGACATTCACGGCAATCTGACCGCGCTGGACGCCGTGATTGCCGACGTCGAACGGCGCGGCATCGCGACCGTCGTTCTGCTCGGCGATCTTTTGTCGGGGCCGTTGCAGCCGCGCGAAACCGCCGACCGGCTGATGTCGCTGGGCGCGATTGCGATCGCCGGCAATCACGAACGCCAGCTGCTGCAATACGCACGCGACAAGATGGGCGCGTCAGACGGCTTCGCCGCCGACGCGATCACGCCGGCGCAGCGTGCGTGGCTTGCGACCTTGCCGCCGACCTATCAGCTCGATCACGACGTGCTGCTCTGTCATGGCACGCCGACTGACGATTTGACCTATCTGCTCGAAACCATCGTGCCGACGGGCGTGCGCCCGGCGACTCATGACGAGGTTGCGGCGCGCGTTGGTGCGTGCGACGCGCGACTCATTCTGTGCGGGCACAGCCATCAACCGCGCATGCGACGGCTCGACGACGGACGGCTGGTGGTCAATCCCGGCAGTGTCGGATTGCAGGCGTACGAGGATGATCACGTCTATCCGCACACGGCGGAAACCGGATCGCCGCATGCACGCTACGCCATCTTCACGCGCGGGGAGTCCGGCTGGCTGGTCGACTTCATCGCCGTCCCCTATGCGTGGAATGACGAAGCGCGCATCGCCGAAAGCAACGGTCGCAGCGACTGGGCGATGGCGTTGCGCACCGGACGCGTCTGATAGGCGCTAAGACTTTCCGAAGACCGCGTTCGTATAGAAAATTTCGTTGATGGTGCGGGAGTAAAACCGCGCGCCACAGCGATCAGAAACAGTTCTCCGGCGCATCAATCAGGAGAACTGTGGATGCATATTTGTCGACTCGGCGTAGCGATTGCGATCGCCGCGCTCTTCGGACTGGCGACGCCCGCGCGCGCCGTTCCCAGCGGTCACGTCACCGACGATGTCGGTGTTTTTCTTTCGACCTTCACCGGCGCCAAAACGCCCGATCTCGACGTCGCTGCAATCGACGTTCGCTTTCAGGGTTCGTATTTCAAACTGACCGGCGTCATGGCCGGCAACATCGATACGAGCCATGCGGGCATCTATGCCTGGGGCATCGATCGCGGCGCCGGCCAGGAGCATTTCGTGCATGGCATGCCGCCGGCCGGGTTTGGCGTGAAGTTCGACACTGTGTTGCTGGTCAACAATGACGGCACCGCCAATACGCTCGACTTCGTGGCGGGCGGTGGATTGAAGCCGTGTAGTACCTGCGTGATCACGATCAAGGACAATGTCGTCACCGCGTTGTTGCCGCTTGATCTCGTCTCGTCACGGGGGCTGAGTCAGGGCGCCTTCACGTTCAACCTCTGGCCACGCGTCGCGCTGAACAGCAACGCGGACATTTCCGACTTCGCACCCGACGCGTCGAATGTCGGCGTGCCGGAGCCCGCCAGCGTCACCCTGCTTGCGGTCGGCCTGTTGGCCTTGTTCGGCGTGCGCCGCGTGCGGTTCGGTTGATGAGGAGAGCCGGCGCGCGCACGCACCTCCCGCGCGCCGGCTCGCTCAGCGAACAAATAGCGCGTCGGCCTGCGCCACGCCGGTCGCGTCGTTCAGCACGTCGCCCGGCCGGTTGCCATAGCCGATCGCTGCACCGCGCCACACCATGTCCATGTAGTCGGCCGTGAGCCGCAGCGTCTGCAGCAGCGGCTCGGCGACGCTGCGATCTTCGTCGCTGACCGCAGTGATCGCCCAGAGGCCGCGCGATGCCATGCGTGCACGGAAATTGAGAGTCGGCACACGCATCCAACCCGACCAGTGATCGAGATAGAGCTTCGCGGGCGCCGGCAGCGAATACCAATAGACTGGCGCGACGAACACCAGGTCGCTGGCCGCCAGTGTCGCGTCGAGCAAGCGCCGCGCGTCGCCTTCGGGCGGCGGATACACACCGCCCGACGGCTCGTGGCGCGTGTCGGCGAAGGGCGGCAGCGCCGCCTCGTCGAGACGCAGCCAGGTCTGTTGCACGTCGGCCGGCAATGCAGCCGCCGCACGGCGCGCGAGACGTTCGCTATTGCCGTCGCGACGGGCGCCGGCGAGCAGAAAGAGAAAAGACCGGGTCGTTGTCATGCAGCGACTTTGGCTTCCCTTTCGACCGCGGCAAGCGAGCTTGTCACTTGGCTGATCTGCATGGAACGGACCCGATCAGCCGCCGCGGGCGTTTCCTTGGCGGAACTACGGAGACAGCAACCATGGTACGCGTCGTCAATATCGATCACCTGTCGGTCCGCGTCAGCAACTTCGCCAAGTCCAAAGACTTCTACGGCAAGCTGTTCGCGTTTCTCGGCTTCGATGTGCTCGACGAATATGAAGGGGCGATCGGCTGGACCAATGGCAAGACGCGCTATTGGATCGGGCAAGCTGACAAGAAGGGAACGACATCCAAGCACCGGATCGGTGATGTCGGCTTTCACCATTACGCGTTCGAGCTGCGCAGCCGCAAAGACGTCGACAAGCTCCAGCGCTTCTTGAAAGAGGAGCTCAAGGCCAAGATCGTCGACCCGACCGCCGAGTATTACGACGACTATTACGCCGTCTTCTTCCTCGACCCGGACGGGCTGAAACTTGAAGGAATGAAGTTCGGCGAGAAGAAAACTGCGCAAAAGAAGAAACGCAAAACCGGCTGATGGACGGGATCGCTTTCCCTAATCGGCGCTTCCGTGCCCTACTCGACGCCTCGCCGTTGCTATGGAGGGTCGGATGTCCATGGGTCTTGCGCTGCTCACCTTGTTTCATACGGCGTTGAGCATTGTCGCCTTGCTGATCGGGATCGTGGTTGTCGCCGATCTCATGCAAGGCACGACGGTGCCGCGTTGGAATCGTCCGTTTCTGATCACCGCCATCGCTACCAGCCTCACGGGCTTCTTCTTTCCGATTACGCAGATCCTGCCGTCGCACATTGTCGGCGGCGTTGCGCTGGTCGTGCTTGCGGGCACGCTGCTGGCGCAATTCACCTTCGGTCTGCGCGGTGCGTTTCGCTCGCTCTATATTGCGGGCCTGGTCGCCAGCGAGTTCTTTTTGACCTTCGTGCTGGTGGCGCAACTCTATCTGCGCGTACCCGGCCTGCATGCGCTGGCGCCGACCGGCAGCGAGCCCGCCTTCGGCATCACGCAGCTCGTTGTGCTGCTGTTCTTTGTCTATGCCGGCTTCGTCGCGGTTCGCCGTGCACGCAGCGGCGGCATGGTCGGCGTACACGCCTGATCCTGGGCGGCGCGGCGTCACAAGACGTCGCGCCGGCCCGAAAAAGGTCGAAAGTCGGCGGTTTCCGTACTAGGTAACCCGCACCTGCCCCACCGATTGCCCGACCTCGCTCGTGATTTCCCACTCACCGCACCTGCTGTCCATCGCACCGATGATGGAATGGACCGACCGGCATTGCCGGTACTTCCATCGCCTGATTGCGCCTGATGCGTTCCTCTATACCGAGATGATTGCGACCGGCGCGATCAATCGCGGCGATGCGGCGCGCCATCTCGCCTTCGATACGAGCGAGCATCCGGTGGCGTTGCAGCTTGGCGGCGCCGATCCGAAACAGCTGGCAATCGCCGCCGCCGCCGGCGCAGCGTTCGGCTATGACGAGATCAATCTGAATTGCGGCTGCCCCAGCGACCGCGTGCAAGCCGCGCGCTTCGGTGCGTGCCTGATGGGCGAAGCGGCACTGGTCGCGGACATCGTGCGCGCCATGCGCGACGCGCAGCCGAAACCGGTGACGGTCAAACATCGCATCGGCATCGACCCCGGATCAGGGTCCGGGGCAAGCGACTCGTACGAGTTCGTGCGCGACTTCGTCGGCACCGTCGCCGAAGCGGGCTGCACGTTGTTTGTCGTGCATGCGCGCATCGCAATCCTGTCGGGCCTGTCGCCGAAAGAGAACCGCGAAGTGCCGCCGCTGCGCTACGAGATCGCGCATCGTTTGAAGCGCGACTTCCCGGATTTCACCTTCGTGCTGAATGGCGGGCTGACCGAGGTCGAAACGGTGCAGCGCGAACTTGACGCCGGCATCGATGGCGCAATGATCGGGCGCGCAGCCTATCACACGCCCTACATCCTCGCCGAACTGGAGCACGCGCTGTTCGGCCGTCCCCTGCCCGACCGGCACGACATCATCGAACGGTTTTTGCCGTACGTCGAAGCGCAGCGTGCGCGCGACGTGTATCTGTCGGCGATGACACGGCACGTGCTGGGCCTGTTCCAAGGCCTGCCCGGCGCACGCGCCTTCCGCCGCATGTTGAGCGAAGAAGCACACAAGCCGGGCGCCGGCCCGGAATTGTTACAGCGCGCCGCCAAGCTGGTGCGTACCGACATCAGCGCGCGCGCCGCGTGATCGGACGTCTCCTCGCCTGGATCGTTCTCGGCGCCGGCCTGTTGGTCGGCAGCCAGTTCGCCCATCTGTCCGATCTCTATATCGAGCGTCTGCTGGGCCGCTTGGATGAACTCCATCGCGCGGTGCAGACGATGCGGGCGCAGGCGCAAGAAGCCGGACTCGATCTCGACGCCTGGATCGCGCATTTCGAACAGAGCGACGATCAGATCGTGCATCGCGACGGCGTCGAAAAACGCGCGACGCTGGCGCGAGCGCAGCAATATGAAGACGATGCGGCGGCGCTGACCGGCGCCGATCTCGTGCACCTGCCGATCGAATTCGTACGCCGCGTCGATCACGACATGCTACGCGCGGTCGTGCACCGCTACGAACCCGCTTTCCCTGCCGGTCTGCGTGGCTTCGTCTATACGGGTGTCGGCGCGCTGGTCGGGTTGATCTTCGGCGCGCTTCTATCGCCGCGCCGCAAGCGACGTTTTCGGCGTACATGATCTTTTTTACCGCAGTTGCGGTGCTGCTGCTCGGCACGTTGCTGCGATTCAATATGGCCATCACGGTCACGGCCGCAGCGCTGACCGCCGGTGCAGTTGCGGGCCTCGGACCGGCCGAACTTCTGTCGGCGATCGGCGCTGCTTTTGCGAAATACCGGTATCTGTCTTTGACGTTCCTGGTGCTGCCGTTCGTTGGGCTGCTTGAACGCAACGGCGTGCGTGATGCGGCACGTGAAACGGTGGCGCGGCTGCAGGGCGCGACCTTGGACCGGATCCTGATTTCCTACTTGTTCTTGCGCCAGGCAACCGCAGCGGTTGGGCTGCTCGCGTTGGGTGGACACGCGCAAATGGTGCGCCCGGTGGTGGCGCCGATGGTCGAGGCTGCCGCCGAACACGGCCGGACCGCGTTGACCGACGACGAGCGGCAGAAGGTGCGCGCCTTTGCCTCCGCGACCGACAATGTCGGCGCGTTCTTCGGGGAAGATCTGTTTCTCGCGATGGGGTCGGTGTTGCTGATCCGCGCCGTCTTTGCGCAGTCCGGCATTGCGCTCGAACCGTTGCAGATCGCGGTCTGGGCTGCACCGACCGCGATCGTCGCCTTCATCGTACATGCGCTGCGCTTGCGCCGCTTTGCGCAGCGGCTGCGCGCACAATGATCACGCTCGATCACATCTATATCGGCTTTGGCCTGATCATGGCCGCGGCTGCGTTGAGCAAACGCGGCTGGTCGAGCCTATTCTGGGGGCTGTTCGCAGCTGAGCTTTTGTTCGGCACGTTGCTGCCCGATTGGACGAATGGCGCGATTGCGCTGGTACTAGTTGCGCTGGCGGTGCGCGTACGATTTGCGCCGCGCGTCTCGACGCCGAAGCCGGGACGGCCGCGCCTGTTGCTGCTGGCGCTTGCGGTGCCGCTCTTGACGGTGCTGTTCACCCTGACCGGCCATCTCTTCCTGGCCGAGACCGATCGCACCTTGATCGCGTTCGGCGTCGCTGTATTTCTGTCGCTGGCGCTGGCGTTGCTGATCTTGCGCGAACGTCCCGACGCTGCACCGATCGAGATGCGACGCCTGCTCGATTCGATCGGCTGGGCGATCCTGTTGCCGCAACTTCTGGCGACGTTGGGCGCGATGTTCGCGATTGCCGGTGTCGGCGATGAGGTCGCCGCCGCGGTCAATCTCATCGCGCCGTCGCTGGGACGGATCGGCTTGATCGTGCTCTACGGTGCCGGCATGGCGCTGTTCACGATTGCACTTGGCAACGCCTTCGCGGCCTTCCCGATTTTGGCCGCGGGCGTCGGCATTCCGCTATTGGTACGCGACGGGGGCGATCCTGCGGTGATCGGCGCGATCGGCATGTTGTGCGGCTTCTGCGGCACCTTGTGCACGCCGCTCGCGGCCAACTTCAATCTGGTGCCCGTCGCCTTGCTCGAACTGCGCGACCGGATGGGCGTGATCAAAGCGCAAGCGCCGACCGGACTCATCGTGCTGGCGGCGAACCTGCTGCTGATCTGGTTGCTCGGCTGGCGTTAGGCCAGCAACCAATCGGCTTCGACGCGTGCTTTGTTTTCCGGCGAGTCGGCAAAACCCAACAGCAATGTCGCGCGGCTCGTGCCATGCGCCAACGCGTCGACCTGCACCGCCAAACCACCGGCGTCGGGATCTCGGCCCAGAACGTTGCGATAGAGCGCGGTCGCATAGGCGACGTCTGACAAGGACGTACCATAGCGTGCGATGAATTCGGCTGAACCCAGGAAGTTGGTCGCGATCTGTTGCGCCGAAATACCGCCCGCAACTGCACTGAGTTGAAATGCGAGCCCGGCCGCATCGGGCGCCCGTGCAAACGCAGCGGCGTAGAGGCGCGCGATGGTGGCGTCGCTACCGCCTAGTGCAAAGACCAGCTTGTCGCCGAACTGCAACGCCTCGATCGCCTGCAGCCGGTCGTTGCCGTCCGTTCCGGCGACATTGATGCTGCCGTCGGCAGCGCGCGTAATCGCATAACCACCGCGCGCGCCGCTGAAGACCGCCGTGTCGAAGCCAGCACCACCATCGAGCTGGTCGTTGCCGCCATTGCCCGTCAGACGATTGTCGGACGCGTTGCCGATCAGCGTGTCGTTGTTCGACCCGCCGACCGCGTTCTCGATCACTGACCCGGGCGCAATCGAAAGCGTGTCGATACCCGTATACAGGTTGATGCTGATGTTCGGATCGCGCACGAACGCAGCAGCGCTGCTGGCGCTTTTTCCTTGCGCGACCAATGCTGCGATCCAGTCATCACCAGTCCAGATGCCGGGTGACGAGGTCGCGCCGGCATGCAGATCGATACGTACCGACTTCGTCGATGCGCTGAGATCGATCGTGTCGGTACCAACGGAATCGACGATGCTGCGCAACATTGGCGAGCCGTCGAAGCGATAGACATCGTCGCCAGGCGCAGTCACCAGCTTGGACGCGCCATAGAGATATTGCAGCGCCACGATGTCGAGCGGCGCCATGTCCATACGTCCGACCGGTCGTTCGAGTCCTGCCAGCGAGGCCTGCATCAGGCCTTCGAACTGACCGTAACTCATCACCGTGTAGGGAATGTGATCGAGCGCCGCGACAATCTGCTGATCCGGCGTACCGTCGAACGGATGCTTCAGACCCAGCGCATGTAGCGTTTCGTGCAGCACGACCTGGGTCGACTCGCCCCGAATGCTGCCGTTGATGACGGAGGTGTGAATCCAGACATCGCCCGCAGTACCGGCCGGCTTTCCGTTCGAATCAAGATTCGGATACGAGGCGAGGCCACCGGCGCCAATGATCGCGAATGCGCCGTACTGGATGGTCGCATCGGCATTGTCCGGCAGCTCGACGAACTGCACGCCGGCGACCTGCTCGATTGCGTGCAGTAGCTCGCGCGTGACGCCGCGCCATGAGTCCGAGAAGCTCTGGAACGATGCGGCCGGTGTTCCATTCGCGCCCAGCGAATAGCCGGGACTGATGCTGGACCGGAAAGAATAGGTGATGGTGACGGCGGTACCGAGCGGCTGGCCGGCGTTCCAGCGCGCACCTTGTACGAGCGCGGCAATTGGATCTGTCGTGGACACGCAAAAGCTTATGACCGGTCCGCGCGGCGTTGCGCAACCGCAACTTGACGCCGTCTCGTGTTGGCACCCGCGACTTAGGCCTGCCGCCGGACCGGCTGGTAGAATTGCGGTGCTTCACGCCGATCGGACATGCCGTAATCGCGCACGATCCGTACGCGGCGGTGGCGCAGTTCTTTGACGCCGTCGAACGTCGCCGGTTGCCACGCCGCACCTGCATCTGCCGTCTTCCACGACACCAGCAGCGCCAGCTTGCCCTTGTTGTAGATGCTGGCGAACAGGTCGTGCGCGATGGCGCCGGTCAGGCCCAGCTGCGCAACCACGTCGCCGCTGATTTCGGTGCCGTCGTGCGGCACGAGTTCGGTCAAGGTCATCAACTTGGCGTCGCCGATTTCGGTTTCGTCGAACCGCTGTTCGCGAACCGGCGCTTTGTCGGTCGGCTTGCTGTCGAACGTCACGTCGCCGACGCGCAGATGATAGTCGGCAAGGATTTCTTCGCGGCCCTTGGATTGCGCCGCGTGGTGTTCGCCGACCGTGCGCCAGCGCACCACCGACTTTTCATCGCGCCAGGTCGAATGCGACAACAGCCAGCCGGGCCGCGTGCGGCTTTCGAACCGCTCATTGTCGACGAAGCCGTCGATCGCCTCGAGGATCGGTTTCAGACCTTTGGCGATGTCGAGATATTCGTCGAACCGCTCTTGGCGCGGCTGGACTTCGAAGATGACCGAAAACATTTCGCCTCCCGCTTCGCGCCAAATCTAACGGCGAAAACGCGGGAGGCGATGGTGTGTTTCCGACAGACGTTTCGGGCGCGGCCGAAACGTGGACCGCGAGCTCACCACCTCATATCGTCATCCCCGCGAAGGCGGGGATCCAGGTGTCCGAACGCGGCGGCTATGTGTACATGCTCGCAAGTCAGCGAAACGGCACGCTCTATGTCGGCGTGACGAGCGACCTGCGCAGGCGTGTTTGGGAGCACAAGAGCAAGAAGGTCGCCGGCTTCACGGAGAAGCACAGCGTCGCTCTGCTCGTCTGGTTCGAACGCCACGAGGAAATCACCGCCGCGATCCACCGCGAGAAACAGATCAAGCGTTGGAACCGCGCGTGGAAAATCCGTCTGATCGAAGCCGAAAATTCCGGCTGGAACGACCTCTACGAACAACTCGGCGCGTAGACCTGGATCCCCGCCTGCGCGGGGATGACGATTAGCGTTCGCTAATCGTCACTTGCTAGCGCTGCACTTCGCGGCCGGCATTGCGTCCAGCGCGGTCAGGCGGCCCTGGATCGAGAAATCGTCGTAGTCGATCCGCATGCCGCTGACGACACCGTTGTCGTGCAAGGTCAGCGTCATTTCATATTCGGGCAGCGCCGCATTCGGATCGGCGCCCCAGAACGCCATGCGGATCTTGCGCGCCGGTCCTTCGATCAGCGGGCTTTGGATCTGCGCCGACGCGTCTTTGTCGACGCGCGGGCCCAGCACCGCGTTCACTTCGACCGCGCCTTCACCGTCGCTGCCGTCGAACATCTGCGCGTTGAAGATCTTCTGGCCTTCGTTGGCTTTGCGGATCAGCGACATCGTGTGCGAGGTCGGAAAGAAGAAGTCTTTCGGCAGGTCGAGCGATTCCGGTTCCGGCTTGACGTATTTCGCCGTGCCGACGCCCGCCTTCGCGCGCTTGGCGGTGCCGCGATATTCTTCGACCAGTTCGCCGTCGCGCGTGCGCTTCACCGCGAAGGAATAATCGTTGCCCGCTTTCGACTCCCACGCCGTGTAGTGGCTGTTGAAGCGAGTCGAATTCTGTTCGGCATAGACATAGTCGAGCGCGAATTTCTGGTCGGTCGTCCAAGCGTCGCAGCCATCGCGCCACTCGTAATACATCCGGCCCGATACGTTGACGATCTGACCCGGCTGTTTCGACTGGACCATCGTCATTTGATAGATCGCCTTATGCGGCGCTGGCGCCGTTGCGGCGGCAGCCGGTGCGACGGCGGTCGCAGGCGCTGCACTGGCAACAGCGACCCCCATCGTCAGGGCTGCGGTGAGGGCGGCGGTCCGGGCAAAGTGCATGTGGTTCTTCGTGTCGGAGGACTTGAACGATCCAAGGTTGGGCCGGAACGAATTCCGATCAACGGCGGACCGCCTGAAAACCCTAGCATGCCCAAGCTTCACGCTGAGCTGTGGCAGGTACGCCGCACCCGCGGCACCCGGGATCCAAGATCGAAGGGAACGCGTATCGCGATTTCCCCGTTCCTTGCCCGTGGAGAACGTAACGAAAGCGCAACCGCGCAGCAGCTTCAGCCTGGCACATCTGGTGATCGTGGGCCTTCTCGCCCTAGGCACCGGTGCCGGCACCGCCTGGCTTCTAACGGACGGTGGGACGATACGGACTGCAACAACTTTGCGGACGGCCGTGCCTGCGCCATACGGAGAAGCCGTGACTGCGCCGGATCTGGCCGCGCCCGCCGGTGCGCCGGTCGCACAACCCGCGCCGGTCGCGCGCCGCGACCTGACGCTGGCGCCCGCCGCAGCGCCCATTCCCTTGCGCGGAAGTAGCGGCAGCAGCAGCCCGAGCACCGTGCCGCTCGACTATGGGGACAATGAACGCGCACTTGCGCCCGCGCCCGCAGCGCCCGCGCCGGGCACCGGAAATGGACCGGCGCGCGTCGGCGACTGCGAACGCTATACGACCGAGATCGTGATCGACGGGCGTCGCGCGCAGCGTAGCGGTACCGCCTGCCTGCAGAGCGACGGGACTTGGCGCATCAAAGGCGAGAACTAAGCGCTCGCGCCTGGTTTCTTCGGCAGGTCGAGCTTGATGTGCAGTTCGCGCAGATGTTTTTCGCTGACGTTGGACGGTGCGCCCATCATCAGATCTTCGGCGCGCTGATTCATCGGGAAGGCGATCACTTCGCGAATGTTCGGCTCGTCGGCCAGCAGCATCACGATACGATCGACGCCCGGCGCCGAGCCGCCGTGCGGCGGCGCGCCCAGCTTGAACGCGTTCAACATGCCTGAGAAACGCGATTCCAGATCTTCGCGCGCATAGCCCGCGATCTCGAACGCCTTGTACATGACGTCGGGCAAGTGATTGCGGATCGCGCCCGACGACAATTCCACGCCGTTGCAGACGATGTCGTACTGGAAGGCTTTGATCGTCAGCGGGTCCTGCTTTTCCAGCGCGTCCAACCCGCCTTGCGGCATCGAGAACGGGTTGTGGCTGAAATCGATTTTGCCGGTGACTTCGTCGGCTTCGAACATCGGGAAATCGACGATCCAGCAGAACTCGAACTTGTTCTGGTCGATCAGATCCAATTCCTGCGCGATCTTGGTGCGGGCCGCACCGGCCAGCTTGGCCGCCGGCAATTCCTTGTCGGCAACGAAGAACACCGCGTCGCCGTCGACCGCACCGGTCAACTGGCGCAACACCGCCTGCGCTGCGTCGGGCACAAATTTCGCGATCGGGCCTTTGCCGGCACCGCCTTCGAAGGTGATGTAGCCGAGACCCGGCGCACCAAGTTCGCGCGCCCAATCATTCAGCTTGTCGAAGAAGCTGCGCGGCTTGTCGGCAACGTTGGGCACGCGGATCGTGCGCACCACGCCGCCTTTGTCGAGCACGCCGCGGAAGGCGCGGAATTCGACGTCGTCGCGCTTGAACACCTCGGACACGTCGGTGATCAGCAGCGGGTTGCGCAGATCCGGCTTGTCGCTGCCGTATTTCAGCATCGACTCTTCATAGGCGATACGCTTGAACGGCAACGCCGAGACTTGACGCTGCTTGCCGTTCCAGGTCGCGAATTCTTCGAACACGCCGTGCAGCACCGGTTCGATCGTATTGAACACGTCTTCCTGCGTGACAAAGCTCATCTCGAAGTCGAGCTGATAGAATTCGCCCGGGCTACGATCGGCGCGGCTGTCTTCGTCGCGGAAGCACGGCGCAATTTGAAAGTAGCGGTCGAAGCCCGACACCATCAGCAGCTGTTTGAACTGCTGCGGCGCCTGCGGCAGCGCATAGAACGTGCCGGGATGCAGACGCGACGGAACCAGAAAGTCGCGCGCGCCTTCCGGGCTCGACGCGGTCAGGATCGGCGTCTGGAATTCGGTGAAGCCGCTATCGATCATGCGGCGACGCAACGACGAGATGACGTTCGAACGCAGCAGAATGTTGCGGTGAATTTTCTCGCGGCGCAGATCGAGGAAGCGATAGCGCAGACGCAGCTCTTCATTCTGCTCGGCGTCGGTATTGACCTGGATCGGAAGCTGGTCGGCTTTCGACTGCACCGTCACCTCGTCGATGCGCACTTCGATCGCACCGGTTTCGAGATTGGCGTTGGTGGTCGCTTCGTCGCGCGCCACGACGCGGCCGGTGAAGGTCACGACCGATTCCAGGCGCAACGCTTCCACAGTTTTGAAACTCGGCGCATCGGTGTCGACGACGCACTGCGTGATGCCGAAATGGTCGCGCAGATCGATGAACAGCAAATTCCCGTGATCGCGCTTGCGATGCACCCATCCCGACAGGCGGACGGTTTGGCCGACATGGGTCGCGCGAAGCGCGGCGCAATTATGCGTGCGGTACGGATGCATCGAAGAGCCTGAAATCTGAGAGAAAGCCTGGGAAAGGGCCGGAAAAGGCACGGCCCAGATCGGCTTGTCAACCTTGGGGCCCGGGAAACTTGTGTGACCATCCCGAGGCGGACGGAACGTACAGGCCCCTATTGGCCTTTCCACCCCCGACGAGGCCACGGACACCCGTGGCGATACGGAGGAAACCATGCAGTTCAAGACGATCGCGGCCGCCGCCGCTCTGACGGTTGGCCTGGCCGCGCCGGCCTTCGCCCAGACGATGACCACCACCACGACCGAGACGACGCGCAGCTTTGCCGCGCCGGAACGGGAGATGATCACCAAGTACTACAGCACGCATCGCGACGCGTTCGGTACGCCGACTGCGACGACGGTCACGACCGTGACGCGCGGCCAGGCCCTGCCGGGCACCGTGACGGTGCGTGAGCTTCCGACCGAGCTGGTGACCCAGCTGCCGCCGATCACCACGCCGAATTATCGTCGCGTGTTGGTTGGCAACCAGGTTGTCCTGGTCGACCAGAACAACATGGTCGTCGACGTGCTGCCGCTCGGTGGCTGAGAGCTAGCGCGCAATACTCCTGGACCTCACTCGCTTGACTGACTGAGGCCCCGTAGTCGCGTTGCGCAGCTTAGAGCAAGCAGGCGCCCCGGATCTCTTGCGAGGTCCGGGGCGCTTCGCGTTTAGATCGCGCCGGTCAGGACCGAGACTTTGCCCGGCCGGGCATCGAACGTTGTGATGCCGCCGCGCCAGCGCTGTGCGAGAACGCTCAGAATACGCATCCCCACCGCGTCTTCGACGGCGAGCCCTTCGCCGCTTCGTTGATCGGATACTTCCAGCCGGAAGTTACGCGCCGCATCGATGCGGAAGGTCACGTGCACCGGCCCGCGCCCATCGGCATAGGCGTTGGCAAACACTTCGAACAACAGCTCGTTGAGCGCGATTGCCAAGGACGCGGCTTCGCCCGCAGGCAATTTCGCGTCGTCGCTGCGCAACGTCACTGCATGGCCAGGAGCCGCGCGCGCCAGATCGGACAACAAGCTGCTCAGGAACGCGCGCGCGTCGACTTCGCCCGGCTCTTCTTCGCGAAACAGGCTGGCATGGACCGATGCGATCGCCTGTACGCGGCCGCGAATGGCGTTGAATGCGGCGCGCATCTCTTCATCGCCGGCGGCGCCTGCCTGCAGTGCGATCAGCGACGCAGTCAGTTGCAGCGAATTCTTCACGCGATGATCGACGTCGCGCAGCGTCTGCTCCAGCGCGATCTCGCGCTGCTTGGCGTCGGTGACGTCCTGCAGCACGCCGAACACACGTCCGGTGCCGGGATCCGGCGCGCAAGCGGTGGCGCGCAACCAACGTACGGTGCCGTCGTCATGCTGCACGCGATAGGTCTGGTCGAGATCGAGACCGCTGGCGATCGCGACCAGCAGCGCCGCCCGCACCTGTTCGCGATCCTCGCCGTGAATGGCGCCGCCGCTATTGCCCGCCAGCAGTTGATCGATCAGCGGCGCGTGGTCGTTGGGATCGGGACCCAGATCGAGCTCGAATTCGTGAATCCCGGCCCGCCGCAGCGCCCGGCGGCGCGCGCGCGACCAATCCAAAAAGCCCAACTCGCCGGCGCCGAGTCGCGAATCGTCGGCGGTCGCGAAGACGCTTTGCGGGTGTGGTCTGTCGGTGGCGTGCGGCATTGGCATCTGACCTAGCCCAAAAACGCCAGGAATTAGGCGGCGTTCATTCCCCTGCCCGCTGGCTGGGGCTTTGCCGGGACCAAGCCGCCTCGTATAGGACTGAGCATGACTATCCTGACCACGACCGCAGAGGTCGAGGCTTTCTGCGCCGGACTTGCGGGCGCCGATTTCGTCGCCGTCGATACGGAATTCCTGCGCGACAGCACCTACTGGCCACGCCTGTGCCTGATCCAGGTTGCCGGCCCCGATGCGGTGGCTGCGATCGATCCGCTGGCGCCCGATATTTCGCTCGATGCGTTTCAAGCGATTCTGGACGACGAGAAGATTCTCAAAGTCTTCCATGCCGGACGGCAGGACTTGGAAATCTTCTTTCATCGCGTCGGCCGCCTGCCCTCGCCGATCTTCGACACGCAAGTCGCGGGCATGGTCACCGGCTTCGGCGAAAGCGCGAGCTACGAAACGCTGGTCAACAAGTTGGCCGGCGCGCAGCTCGACAAACACAGCCGCTTCACCGATTGGGCGCAGCGTCCGCTGACCGATCGGCAACTCGCCTACGCGCTCGACGACGTGATCCATCTGCGCACCATCTATACGCGCTTGTCGAAGAAGCTCGCCAAGAGCGGACGCGAAGCGTGGCTGCAAGATGAGATGCGGATCCTGACCGATCCAAACACCTTCCGCCTCGAACCCGAGGATGCGTGGAAGCGGCTCAAGCTGCGCACCGAAAAGCCGCGCCTGCTGGCGGTGCTGAAAGAACTGGCGGCGTGGCGCGAAACCGAAGCGCAAAAGCGCGACCTGCCGCGCAACCGCGTGATCAAAGACGAGACGTTGCTGGAAATCGCGACGCAGATGCCGACCGACGCGCACAAGCTGGCGCGCACGCGCGGCCTGTCGAGCGGTTTCGCCGAAGGCAAATGGGGCGAAGCGATTCTGGCTGCGATCAATCGCGGCCTGGCGGTGCCCGCCGAAGATTGTCCCAAGCCGGGCCCGCGCATCGATCTTCCGCCGGGGCTGGGTCCGACGGTCGAACTGCTCAAAGTGCTGCTGCGCTACAAAGCCGACGAACATGACGTGGCGCCCAAGCTGCTCGCCAATTCGAGCGATCTCGAACGGCTGGCGGCCGACGACGACGCGCCGATCCCGGCGCTGTCGGGGTGGCGCAAAGAATTGTTCGGCGACGATGCGCTGAAACTCAAACACGGCCAGCTTGCGCTCGGCATCGAGAAAAAGCGCATCAAGCTGGTTCCCGCGCCGGAGTAACAAGATGGCGCGCCCCGTCCGGCTTTTGATCGTCGTGACGGCGGCCTTGTGGATCGCCTTCTGGGTTCTGCGCCAATGGTTGCTCGGCACGACCGAGCCGTTTCCGGGCAGCGTTCCGTATCTCGACGACGACGTCGCCTATCAGGTCACGCGCGACCAATGGAATCTGCTCGTCGTAACCAGCATCGCCGGCGCAATCGCGGGCGTCGTGACGTTGCTGGCCTGGATCGTCAGCGCACTGACGCGACGGAAACGGCGGTTTCGGAAGCGGTGATCGGCGCGCGTTACTTCGCGGTCGCCGCCTTCCACACGTCGTGCGTCCAGGCCCCTTCCGGCTTTTTGGTAATCACCGGATCCGACTTGCCCGACAGAAGAATGTCGACGGTGCGGTTGGCGTCATCTTCGCGCAAAAAGCCGAAGCCTTCTTTGGGTGCAGCTGCCAGCTTGGCGACTTCGGCCAACATGCGTTTCTGGTGCGGTTCGGTCTGCGCGCCCGACGCGTCGTTATCGAGCACGATTTTCACCGCCTCGTCCTGATGCGCGAAAGCGTAACTCCAACCTTGCAACGTCGCTTTGACGAAGCGCGCCAGACGATCGCGCGACGCCGCGTCGGCGACTTTGGCTTCGAGCGTGTAGAGCCCGTCTTCCAACATCGCGACGCCCTGATCTTCGTACCCGAACACGGCCAGCTGGTCGGGTTTCAAGCCACCATCGATGACCTGCCAATATTCGTTGTAGGTCATGGTCGAAATACAGGCGGCTTGTTTCTGCAGCAGCGGATCGACGTTGAAACCCTGCTTCAACACTTTCACGTCGGCGTCGCTGCCCGACACTTTGTAGCCAAGCCGCTGCATCCAGGCGAGGAACGGAAACTCGTTGCCGGAAAACCAGACGCCCAGCGTCTTGCCTTTGAGATCCTGCGGCGTCGTAACGCCCGCATCTTTGCGGCAGGTCAGCATCATGCCGGAGCGCGCAAAGATCTGCGCGATATTGACCAGCTTGACGCCCTTCTCGCGCGCCGCCAGCGCAGCCGGCATCCAATCGACGATCACATCGGCGCCACCGCCCGCCAGCACTTGTTCGGGGCTGATGTCGGGACCGCCCGGACGGATCGTTACGTCGAGTCCCGCCTCTTTGTAGAAGCCTTTTTCCTTGGCGACGTAGTAGCCCGCGAATTGCGCCTGCGGCACCCATTTGAGCTGCAGGGTGAGCTTGTCGGCGGCGCTGGCGCCGCTGCTGACCAACATGGCGACGAGGACGAGCAAGCGGCGCATGAAGTCTCCTAGCTGCGATGTGCGAACCGCCGTTCGGCGAGCGCAATGATCGCATAGGAACCCGATCCGCACAGCGCGACCACAAAAATCATCGCCCAGACACGGTCGATATTCATGCGCGCGGCTTCGGTGGCGATGCGAAACCCCATCCCCACGGTCGGCGTGCCGAAGAATTCGGCAACGACAGCACCGGTCAGTGCCAGCACCGCATTCACTTTCAGCGCCGCGAACAGGAACGGCAGCGAGGCGGGCAGCTGCAGCTTGCGCAACATCTGTCCGCGCGACGCCGCCAGCGAGGTCATCAGATCGCGCTCGAGCGCGCCGACCGAGTCCAACCCGGCGATCGTATGAACGAAGCTGGGAAAGAAAGTCAGCGCCGCGACCACCGCGGCTTTCGACGGCCAGTCAAAGCCGAACCACATCACCGCAATCGGTGCGATGCCGACGATCGGCAACGCGCCGGCCAGCGACGCGAGCGGCAAAAACCCGCGCCGCAAAAACGGCGAACGGTCGATCAACAACGCCGCCGCAAAGCCGCCGGTGCAACCGATTGCGAGCCCGATCAAGGTCGAATGAAAGAACGTCTGGTTGAGGTCGGCGAGCAAAGTGCCCGGATCGGCGATCAGCGCGGCAAAGATTTCGGTCGGTGCCGGCAGAAGAATGCGCGGTATGTCGAACAGCACGACCACCGCCTGCCATAGCAATAGCACCGCGACACCGAACAAGATCGGGAGCGCCCGTTGAATCAAGAATGGGTGCCTCACAGCCGGCCACCGCGCGCGCGAATGACCAGACGTTCGCACAGCACGACGACGCCGACGCCGCTCGCAGCCAGCAGCGACGCCATCGCAAGCGCGGCCCAGATCTGCAACGTCTGCCCGTAATAGGACCCGGCCAGCAACCGCGCGCCCAATCCGGATTCAGCACCGGTCGGCAATTCGGCGACAATCGCGCCGACCGTCGACGCGGCGATCGCAACTTTCAAACTGGGAAACAAAAACCGCATCGCTGCCGGCCAGCGCAGCACCGCCAGCACGCGCCGCCGGCTGGCGTCGTACGTATGCAGCAGATCGAGCTGCAACTGGTCGGGCGCGCGCAATCCTTTGGCGACGCCGATCACGACCGGAAAGAAACTCAAATAGGCGGCGATCACCGCTTTCGGCAGCAGGCCGGTCAGGCCCAGCGCGCCGAAGACGACGACGATCATCGGTGCGATGGCAAGGATCGGCACGGTCTGGCTGGCGACGATCCAGGGCAGCAAAGCGCGATCGAGCACGCGCACATGCACCAGCACGATCGCCAGCAACAGACCGATCGCAACGCCGAGCGCAAACCCGACCAAGGTCGACGACGCGGTCACCGCGGCGTGAAAGACCAGGCTGCGTTTGGAATCGATCCGCTGTCCCGCCGTACTGTTCCAGAACTCGATCGCGATCTGGTGCGGCGCCGGCAGCAACGGCTTGGCCAACGACATGGTGCCAAGCAGATCGCCGTTGGCCTGGGTCCAGTTCAGCGCGGCCGCGGCGACGTACCAAAGCGCAAGCACGAGCAGCAGCGCGGTTGCGATCGGTAGAGCGCGGCTACGCATAAGAATGCCCGGCACGCAGCGCAGTACGGACGCGCCCGGCCAGCGCGTGAAAACGTGCGTCGTCGCGAATGTCGAGATCGCGCCCGCGCGGCAGGTCGCTGTCGATCACCTCGACGATGCGGCCGGGACGCGCCGACATGACCACGATGCGCGATGACAGGAACGCCGCTTCTTCGATCGAATGGGTGACGAAGATGACCGTCAGGTTGGTCGCCTCCCACAAGCGCAGCAGGCGCAAATTCAAACCATCGCGCGTAATCTCGTCGAGTGCGCCGAACGGCTCGTCCATCAACAGCAGGCTGGGCTGCAACGACAAAGCGCGCGCGATCGACGCACGCTGCTGCATGCCGCCCGACAACTGCCAGGGAAATTTGCGCTTGAACGCGCCCAACCCCACCGCATCGAGCTGCTGCGCCGCGCGAGCCCGCTGTTCGTCTTTCGGCAGGCCGATAATTTCCAGCGGCAAGGTGACGTTGCGTTCGACCGTGCGCCACGGCAGCAGCGCAGGCGCCTGAAAGACATAGCCATAGGCGCGCGCCAGACGGGCTGCGTGTGGCGAGGTGCCGTTGACGAGAATTGTACCACCGGTCGGCTGCGCCAGATCGGCGACGACGCGCAGCAGGCTGGTCTTGCCGCAGCCCGACGGACCGATCAGCGAAACGAAGTCGCCGCGTGCGACCGTGAAGTCGACATTCGACAGCGCCGCAACGTCGCCGAAGGCGAGGTCGAGATTGCGCGCTTCGACGACCGTATCGCTCATTTCATGTCATCCCTGCGAAAGCAGAGATCCATGGTTGGCAAGATACGTGCCGAACGAGGAAATGTACGGCGGCGCATGAATGGATCCCTGCTTCCGCAGGGATGACAGCACAAAACCAGGTCAATCACGCGCCTGTTGCGCATCCATCTGCAGCACCGCGCGCAGCAGAACATTGGCGCCGGCGATCACATGTTCGGGCTCGGCTTTTTCCAGCTCGTTGTGGCTGAGGCCCTTCTCGCATGGCACGAAGATCATCGCCGTCGGCGCCACCCGCGAAATATAGGCGGCGTCGTGCCCGGCGCCCGACACGATCTCGCGCGCCGGTTCGTTCTCAGCCGCAGCTGCCTGGCGCACCGCATCGATGCAGGCGGGATCGAACTTCACCGCCGGCGAATCCCAGACGCGGTCGATCGTATGTTCGAGCTGCAGCGGCATCGCGATGTCGAACAACACGCTGCGCAGGTCAGCTTCCATCTTGGCCAGCGCCGCGTCGTCGGGATGGCGCATATCGACGGTGAAGAAGACTTCGCCCGGAATGACGTTGCGGCTGTTGGGCTTGCTTTCGATCAGCCCAACCGTGGCGACACCGTCCGGCGCATGCGCCCAGCCGATCTCATGCACCGCCGCGATCATGCGCGATGCGCCCAGCAGCGCGTCCTTGCGCATGCGCATCGGGGTCGAGCCGGCATGGCTGTCGGTGCCGGTGACGGTGACTTCGTACCAGCGCATGCCTTGCACGCCGGTGACGATGCCGATGGTCTTTTCCTCTTCTTCGAGGATCGGGCCTTGCTCGATATGGAGTTCGAAAAAGGCACCGAATTTGTGGCTGCCGGCTTTCTTCTCGCCTTTGAAACCGATCCGCTCCAACTCTTCGAGGAAGGTCTTGCCTTCGCGATCGGTGCGTTCGTAGGCGTAGGACGGCGGGAACACACCCGCGAACACGCCCGACGCCAGCATTGCGGGCGCGAAGCGCGAACCTTCTTCGTTGGTCCAGTTGATCACTTCCAGCGGCGCGTTGGTTTCGTAGCCGCTGTCGTTCAACGTGCGCAGCACTTCAAGCCCAGCCAGCACGCCGATGATGCCGTCATATTTGCCGCCGGTCGGCTGCGTATCGAGATGCGAGCCCATCGCGATCGGCGGCAACGTCGGATCCTTGCCCGGACGGCGCGCGAACATGTTGCCGATCTCGTCGATCGTGACTTCGCAGCCCGCAGCCTCGCACGCGTCGCGAAACCAATGGCGCACCTGCTTGTCGAGGTCGGTCAAAGTTAGGCGACAAATACCGCCCTTCGGCGTGCCGCCAATTTTGGCGGTCTCCATGATCGTGTCCCACAACCGGTCGCCATCGACTTTGAGGTTGGTGCTCATTCGGCAGCCTCACCAACGAAGTTCGGCGACATCGGATTGTTGGGATGTTCCTTCCAGGTCCGGCGCGGGCCAGTCGGCGCCTGCGTCACCATCGTGATGCAGGTATCGACCGGGCAGACATGGGCGCAGAGATTGCAGCCGACGCATTCTTCTTCGATCACTTCGTAACGGCGCACGCCGTCCACGTTCTGCGCCGAGATCGATTGATGCGACGTGTCCTCGCACGCGACGTGGCACAGGCCGCATTTGATGCAGAGATCCTGGTTGATCTCGGCGATCGTCTTGAATGACAGGTTCAACTGTTCCCACTGGACGTAGTTGGGAACCGCCTTGCCGACGAACTGGTCGATCGAGGTGTAGCCCTTGCTGTCCATCCAGTTCGACAGGCCGTCGCACATATCTTCGACGATGCGGAAGCCTTTGTGCATCGCGGCCGTGCAGACCTGCACCGTACCGGCGCCCATCGCGATGAACTCGGCCGCGTCGCGCCAGGTCGACACGCCGCCAATGCCCGAAATCGGAATGCCGCGCGTTTCCGGATCGCGCGCAATGTCGCCGACCATGCGCAGCGCGATCGGCTTCACCGCCGGGCCGCAATAGCCACCATGCGTGCCCTGCCCGTCGACCGTCGGCGTTGGCGCCATCAGGTCGAGATCGACTTCGCAGATCGACTGGATCGTGTTGATCAACGACACCGCATCGGCACCGCCACGCTTGGCGGCGCGTGCGGGTGCGCGAATGTCGGTGATGTTGGGCGTCAGTTTGACGATGACCGGCAGGCGCGAGAATTGTTTGCACCAGCGCGCGACCATCTCGACATAGTCGGGCACCTGGCCGACCGCCGATCCCATGCCGCGTTCCGACATGCCGTGCGGGCAACCGAAATTCAGCTCGATTGCGTCGCATTCCGTGTCTTCGACCAGCGGCAGAATCTTTTTCCACGACGCTTCTTCACACGGAACCATCAGGCTCACGATCATGGCGCGATCGGGCCAGGCGCGTTTGACCGCTTTGATTTCCTGCAGGTTGACGTGCAGCGGCCGGTCGCTGATCAGTTCGATATTGTTGAAGCCCGCGATGCGCGTGCCGTTATACGACATGGCGCCGTAGCGGCTGGAGACGTTCACCACCGGCGGATCTTCGCCCAGCGTCTTCCACACCACGCCGCCCCAACCGGCTTTGAAAGCGCGGACGACGTTATATTCCTTGTCGGTTGGCGGCGCCGAAGCGAGCCAGAACGGATTGGGCGAACGAACGCCGATGAAGTTGGTGCGTAAGTCGGCCATCTCTAGCTCCGCAACAAACGATCGATGGCGCGCGCGGCGAGCTTGCCGTGCTGCACCGCGCTGACCGTCAGATCCTGCCCTTGCACACAGTCGCCGCCCGCAAACACGTTCGGCAACGACGTCTTGTGGTCGGCATCGACGCGGATGCGGCCACGATCGAGTTCCAGCACCGCGTTGGCGTCGCGCGTCACCGGATCGGGCACGAAGGTCTGACCGATCGCAGTCAGCACCATGTCGGCGTCGACGGTGAAGAATTCGCCGGTGCCCGTTAGCTTCCCGTCGGCGCCCATCTTGGTGCGCTCGAATTCGACGCTGCGCACCGCGCCGTCGGTTGCGTGCAACCGCGCCGGACGCGCCCAGCGTTTGATCCGCACGTCGTTGGTCTGGGCCCATTCCTGTTCGGCGGTGGTCGCCGACATGTCGTCGGCGCCGCGGCGATAGACCAAGGTGACGTCCTCGGCGCCCAGTCGCTTGGACTGTACCGCCGCGTCGATCGCCGTGTTGCCGCCACCGATCACGACGACGCGGCGCCCGACCGGCACGGTGGATTTGTCGTCAGCCTGGCGCAGCGCAGCGATGAAATCGACAGCCGGCAGAAAGCCGTCCATCGGATGTGCGTCATCATTCAGCGCATTCACGCCGGCCTGGCCCATGCCGAGGAACACGGCGTCGAACTGGGTAGTCAGCTCGCCGAGCTGCAAGTCGCGCCCCAGCGCTCGGTTATTCTCGATCGTGATGCCGCCGATCGCGAGGATGAAGGCGACTTCGCGGGCCGCGAATTCATCGGCCATCTTGTAGGCAGCCAGCCCGTATTCGTTGAGCCCGCCGGCCTTCGCGCGTGCTTCATAGACGACGATCTCGTGCCCTTGCCGGGACAGCGCATGGGCGCAGGCGAGGCCCGCAGGCCCCGCCCCGACCACGGCCACACGCTTGCCGGTGGGGGCGGCGCGCGTGAACGGCTGAATCTGGGCGTCGAACAGATGGTCGGTGGCGTGACGCTGCAGCCCGCCAATATCGATCGGCTTGGCCTCTTGTGCGTTGCGCACGCAGGCCTGTTCGCAAAGGATTTCGGTCGGGCACGCACGGGCGCAGGTGCCGCCCATGATGTTCTCTTCCAGGATGCGCAGCGCGGCACCCTTGACGTTGCCGGTCGCGATGCCGCGAATGAAGCCCGGAATGTCGATTCCCGTCGGGCAGGCCTGGATGCAGGGCGCGTCGTAGCAGAAGTAGCAACGGTTCGCTTCAACCACCGCTTGCGCGTCGGTCAACGGCGGCTCCGCGTCGCCGAAATTGGCACGCAGCGCATCCGCCGAAAGCCGATGGGCCGCGATATCCGGAAGGTCAGCCAACTGCGTTCTCCCCAACGCGACAAGATCAGAACGCTAAAAGTTATTTGACCGATCGGTCAACTTCTTTCAAATGCAGAACGTGGTTAGCAAACGAACGAATCCCAAAGCTTCTGGTGCGATTTCGCTGGCTGCATCAAAGCCGGGCAGCACCCGCAAGCAACCTGCCTCGCCCAGCGGCAACCGCGTCGGCCAGGCCGCCCGGCAACGAATTCTTGCTGCGGCAGAACGGGTTTTCGCTGAAGGCGGGTATGGCAGCGCCTCGACCGCGCGCATCGCCGACGCGGCCGGCCTGCCGAAAGCCAACCTGCATTACTATTTCGGAACCAAGGGCGCGCTCTACGAAGCGGTGCTGTCCGACATTCTCGAAACCTGGCGCAGCGCTGCCGACACGATCACCGCCGACGCCGATCCGACCGAGGCGCTGACCGCCTATGTCGACGCCAAGATCGAGCTGTCGCGGCGCCGTCCGCTGGCCTCAAAGATTTTCGCCAACGAGCTTCTGCACGGCGCCAAGGTCGTCCGCCCCTATCTGCAGCGCGAATTGCGCGGCTGGGTCAGCGACAAGGCACGCATCTTCGACCGCTGGGCCGCACAGGACCGGATGAAGAAGATCGATGCCGAGCATCTCTTCTTCGGCATCTGGGCCATGACCCAGACCTACGCCGACTTTGACGTCCAGGTGCGCGCGGTGTTGGGGACGCGGGTGTTGAAAGACCCCGATTTCGACGCCGCAAAGCGGATAATCACAGCAATGGTGCTGGGCGCATGCGGTCTTGCTCCGGCAGAGGGCCAGGCAGCGGGAAAGAAAGCCGACGGGAAGAAAGCCAAACGGAGGAAACGCGCATGAGCATTCTGATCCGCGGCGGCACCGTCGTAACCGGCGAGCAGGAGCTGCGCGCCGACGTGTTGTGTGACGGCGGTACGATCAAGGCGGTCGGTCCGGGGCTGGACGCGCCGGCCGGTACGACCGTGATCGATGCGGGCGGCATGTTCGTCATGCCCGGCGGCATCGATCCGCACACCCATATGGAATTGCCCTTCATGGGCACCGTCGCAAGCGACGATTTCTTCACCGGCACCGCGGCCGGACTTGCCGGCGGCACCACGACGATCATCGACTTCGTCATTCCCGGCCCCAACGAGTCGCTGGTTGCGGCCTACAAGACCTGGCGCGAGCGCGCGCAAAAGGCAGCCGGCGACTACAGTTTCCATGTTGCCGTGACCTGGTGGTCCGATCAGGTCAGCGACGAGATGGGGGTGCTGACGCGCGATCATGGCGTCAACAGCTTCAAACATTTCATGGCGTACAAGAACGCCATCATGGTCGATGACGGTGTGCTGCTGCACAGCTTCGCGCGCGCACAGGAACTCGGCGCAATCCCGACCGTGCACGCAGAGAACGGCGAAGCCGTCTTCCACCTGCAGCGCCAGCTGCTGGCGCAAGGCATCACCGGCCCCGAAGGTCATCCGCTATCGCGCCCGCCCGAAGTCGAAGGCGAAGCCGCAACGCGCGCGATTGCGATCGCCAATCTGCTGGGTGCGCCGGTCTATATCGTCCATGTCTCGACCGAACAGGCGACGGCCGCGATCACCCGTGCGCGCGCAGCCGGCGTGCGCGCCTATGGCGAAGTGTTGGCGCAGCATTTGGTGATCGACGAGTCGGTCTATCGCAATCCGGATTGGGCGACGGCAGCAGCGCATGTGATGAGCCCACCCTTCCGTCCCAAGCACCATCAGGACGCGTTGTGGGCCGGGCTTGCTGCAGGACAGTTGCAGACGACCGCGACCGATCACTGCGCCTTCTGCGCGCCGCAAAAAGCGGCGGGCAAAGACAATTTCACCATGATCCCCAACGGTACGGCGGGGATCGAAGATCGCATGTCGGTGCTGTGGCATCACGGCGTGCGCACCGGCAAGTTGACGCGCAGCGAGTTCGTGCGCGTCACCTCGACCAACACAGCGCAGATCTTCAACATCTTCCCGCGCAAAGGTGCGGTCGCGGTTGGCGCCGACGCCGATCTCGTCGTGTGGGATCCGGCCGGCACGCGCACCATTTCGGCCAAGACGCATCACCAGAATGTCGACTTCAACGTGTTTGAAGGCATGGAGGTCACGGGCGTCGCGCGCCACACGATCAGCGGCGGCAAGTTGGTCTGGACCGACGGTGATCTGCGCGCCGTGCGCGGCGCCGGCAAGTATGTCGAACGTCCTTGCTTCCCGTCGGTGAGCCAGGCGCAGGCGATCCGCAACGAGCGCAACCGCCCGACCGGCGTTGCGCGCATGCCCGCAACCGCCGTCACGCCCTGATGGACTATCCGCGCGACCTCGTCGGCTACGGCCAGCATCCGCCGCATGCGGACTGGCCGAACGGTGCGCGCGTCGCGGTGCAGTTCGTGCTGAATTACGAAGAAGGCGGCGAGCGATCGGTGCTGCACGGCGACGCGCACGCCGAAATCTTTCTCAGCGACATTATCGGCGCGCAACCGGTCAAAGGCCGGCATATTTCGATGGAGTCGCTCTACGACTATGGCGCGCGTGCGGGCTTCTGGCGGCTGCATCGTCTGTTCACCGAGCGCAAACTGCCGGTGACTGTGTTCGCGGTCGCGATGGCGCTCGAACGCAATCCCGTTGCGGCCAAGGCGATGGTCGAGGCTGGTTGGGAAGTTGCCTCGCACGGCTATCGCTGGTTCGATTACCAAGACGTGCCGGTCGAGGTCGAACGCGACCATATGAATCGCGCGATCGAGATCATCACGCGCATGACCGGCACAGCGCCGGTCGGCTGGTACACCGGCCGCACCAGCCCCAATACGCGCGGGCTGGTGATCGAGAATGGCTCGTTCCTTTACGACGCCGACGCCTATGACGACGACCTGCCGCATTGGGACGTCACCGACAAAGGCAAGGTGCTGGTGGTTCCCTACACGCTCGACACCAACGACATGCGCTTTGCGACGGCGCAGGGATTCAATGCCGGCGATCAGTTCTTCAACTACCTGCGCGACGCGTTCGACGTCTTGTATGCCGAGGGCGCAACCAGCCCGAAAATGATGTCGGTCGGACTCCATTGTCGTCTGATCGGGCGTCCGGCGCGTATTGCGTCGCTGCAGCGCTTTCTCGACCATGTCGCAAAGCACGACAAAGTCTGGGTTGCGACCCGCGCCGACATTGCACGCCACTGGGCCACCAAACACCCCGCACCATGACCATCCTGGATCGCGCGAAAACGCTGCTCGAACGGCTGGATCGCCTGGCTGCCTGCACCGAAACGCCGGGCCAGATCGACCGCCCCTATTTGTCGGCGTCGCATAAGAGCGCGGTCGCGCTGGTCGAAAGCTGGATGCGGCAAGCGGGCCTCGACACGCGCATCGACGCGCTGGGTACGTTGGTCGGCAAACGGCGCGGCACCGGCGACGACCGGCGGCCGTTGCTGCTCGGTTCGCACATCGATTCCGTGCGCAACGCCGGACGCTATGACGGGCCGCTTGGCGTCGCGGTCGCGATCGATTGCGTCGCCAATCTGCGCGACGCACCGTTCGACATCGAAGTCCTGGCGTTCGGCGACGAAGAAGGCGGCCGCTTTCCCGGCACGTTGCGCGGCAGTCGCGCGGTCGCTGGCACGTTCGACACGGCCCTGCTCGACAGTGTCGACGCCGGCGGCATTAGTGTGCGGACCGCGCTACGCGATCTGGGTGCCAACCCCGATACGTGGCGCGACGAAATCCGCAACGGTGCGCGCGCGTATCTCGAGATTCACATCGAACAAGGGCCGGTGCTGGAGCGCGCTGACGCGCCGCTCGGCATCGTCACCTCGATCGCAGCGGCGACGCGGCTGCAAGTGTCGCTGCGCGGTGAGGCAGGCCACGCCGGTACCGTGCCGATGGATGGCCGCCGCGACGCGCTGGTTGGCGCCGCCGAAGCGATCCATGTCGTGCGCGACACGGCGCAGGAACATGCGGGCGCCGTCGCAACCGTCGGCACGCTGACCGTCGAACCCGGCGCACCCAATGTCATTCCAGGGCTGGTGCGATTCACCATCGACCTGCGCGCACCGACCGTCGAACAGCGCGACGCGCTGGAAGCAGACCTGTCGCAGCGTCTGCGCGACGTCGCCATCGCCAACAATCTGGCGCTCACGCTCGTCCGCATCCATGCCAGCGACGGCTGCGTCTGCGCGCCGTCCTTGCAGGACCGGTTGGATCGCGCCGTGCGTAGCCTGGGGATCGAAGCGCCGCGCCTGCCGAGCGGCGCCGGTCACGACGCGATGGCGATTGCGGCGCTGACGGATGTGGCGATGTTGTTCGTGCGCTGCAAAGGCGGCATCAGCCACAACCCGGCTGAATCGGTTACCGCCGAAGACGTCGCGCTTGCGATCGGCGCGACCGACGCGTTCCTGCGCGACTTCGCTGCGTCTTAAACGCGTTTTTCCGCGAAGTGGGTACCGGTTCGCGGAGGAAAACGCGCAAACAAAGATAGGAGAACGTGACGCCGAAGGCGTCACTTTCTACGCGAGTTCGAACCGGATCGGCTGCGCGCCTTTGTACAGGGTGAGCCGGCCAAGATCGTAGACCTGCTCGATCCCTTTGGTGATCGTCAGAAAGTGATTGCCCGCCAACTGTCCCGCCTTGCTGGCGAAACGCACGGCACCATAGCCAAGCAGAATTTCGGTTTCGCTGACGCCGCCGGGATAGAGAATCATCTGCCCTGGTGCGGGATGCGAGGTCGCATCTTCATAACCGACACCAAAATCGAGATCGCCGAGCGGCATCCACACCGCCTCGCCGCTCCAACGCACGTGAATGACTTCGGTGACGAAGGGCAGCGCCTTCAAAAACGCGGCGCAGGTCTTGGGCGACTTTTCGGTCTCGAGACGGCCCCGCCATTCATACGGGCCGACCGTGATTTTCAGTTCGGTCATTTCACCAACTCCGCCAAAAACGCCGCCTGGCTTTTCATCCCGTTGCGGAAGCAGACAAGTTCGAATTTCTCGTTCGGCGAATGGATCTTGTCGTCATCCAGGCCGAAGCCAAGCATCACACTGTCGAGACCAAGCTCGACTTTCAACCATTCGACCACCGGGATCGAACCGGCGCCGCCGATCAGCACCGCATCGGTCTGAAACACTTTGCTCAGCGCGCGCTTGGCCGCCTGCAAATAGGACGAGGTGGTGTTGAGACGGAAGCCCCGCGCCGAGCTGTGGATGTCGAGTTCCCACTGCACATAGTCGGGCAGTTCCTTTTCCAGGAAGGCGCGGAACAGATCGGCGATCTTGTCCGGCTCTTGCCCCGGTACCAGACGGAAGCTGATTTTCGCGTGCGCTTCGGACGGGATCACCGTCTTCGCGCCGATGCCGGTATAGCCCGACCAGATGCCATTCACGTCGCACGTCGGGCGCGCCCAGAGACGTTCCAGCGCCGGACGGTTGCGCTCGCCGGCGCTGTGTTCCAGCCCGATATCGCGCAGATAGGCGCCCTCGTCGAAATTCAGCTTCTCCCACGCTGCACGCGTCGCTTCGTCGACCGGTTCGATCGAGTCGTAGAAACCGGGAATGCCGACCGCGCCATGTTCGTCGTGCAACTTGCCGAGCAGCTCGCTCAACACATGGATCGGATTGGCGGCCGAACCGCCATAGAGACCGGAATGGAGATCGCGGTTGGCGGCGCGGACTTTCAGCTCGGTGTAGAGCAGGCCGCGCAGGCTGGTCGTGATGGCGGGCGTCTTCACGTTCCACGAATTCGTGTCGGTGATCACCGCCACGTCGGCCTGCAACTCGTCTTTGTAGGTTTTCAAAAACGGTCGCAGATTTTTGCTGCCGATTTCTTCTTCGCCTTCGAACAGCAACGTGACGCGCACCGGCAGCTTGCCGTGCACTTGTTTCCAAGCACGCATCGCTTCGACCACGGTGCGCAACTGGCCCTTGTCATCGACCGCGCCGCGCGCGACCACGCGCGGGCCGTTTTCGGCTTCGACGATTACGGGCTCGAAGGGTGGGCTGTCCCACAGCTCCAACGGATCGGCCGGCTGCACGTCGTAATGCGCGTAGTAGAGCAGATGCGGCGTCGACGGGCCGGCAGCGTGATCCTTGGCGATCACTACGGGATGGTTCGGGGTCGGGCGAATTTCGACCGCAAAACCCAACGCCGACAATTCCGTCTGCAGCCATTCGGCAGCGTGCTTGATGTCGCCGGCGAAGGCCGGGTCGGTCGAGACGCTGGGAATGCGCAGAAAGTCGATATAGCGCGCAAGCGCGTCGCCATCGTTGCTTTCGAGCTGGCGCAGAACGGGTGTCAGAAGGTCGGTCATCGTGCTCGGATCCGGGGTTGACGCGGTCGCACATATAGGCCCGCTTGCCCGCTTCGTCGATTGGCGCTCCTGTCTCGATGGATGGGGCTGAGGGACGGCGCATGAACCGGGTGAAACGCACGATCTTCTGGCTGGCGGCGCTGGCGCTTCTGGCGCTGGACGCACGCGGTGCCGCCACCACCAAGCTGGTCTATTTCGACAACGACTTTATCGGGCCGGGCCAGAGCAACCTGAACGCGCTGATCCCGTTGCTGCGTGACCCTACGGTCAAATTACTGGGCGTCGGCGTTGTCGTCGGCGACGCGTGGGTCAAAGAAGAAACCGCGCACGCATTACGGCTGCTTGAAATCGCGGGCCGGACTGACGTGCCCGTGCTGGAGGGGGCTGCCATGCCACTCAAGCGTACGCAGGCGGAGATGCGCGACTGGGAAGCGCGCTACGGTCGCTTCGTGTGGAAGGGCGCGTGGAATGCGCCGCGCGAAGGCCGAACGTACCATCCCGACGATCCCGACTTGATCCCGCCCTCGCCCGCCGGCGCGCCGACGACGAAAGCAGCGCGCGAAGATGCCGTGTCGTTCCTGGTTCGCAGCGTGCGTGAACACCCAGGCGAGGTGACGATCATTGCCTGCGGCCCGCTGACCAACATCGCGCTGGCGCTGCGCAGCGCGCCCGACGTCGCACAGCTCGCCAAAGAAATCGTGATTCAGGGCGGTTATGTTGACACGCAGATGGCCCGCGCGACGGGCCATGCCGACTATGCCGTCGACTTCAATTTCATCTTCGACCCTGAAGCCGCGCACGAAGTACTGACGGCGCCGTGGCAGCGCATCACCATGGTCGGCGACTTCGCCAACGACGTGCCGATGACCACCGACTATATCGATGCGATCAAAAGATCTGGCAGCCCGGTCGCTGCCTATGTCGCCGCCTATGCACGCCGCGACCAGCCGATGTGGGATGAGATCGCGGTTGCGGTCGCACTCGATCGCAGCCTGGTGAAGCGCGAGACCTTGCTGCGCATGGACGTCGATATCAGCGGCGGGCCCGGCTATGGCGAAACGCGTGTGTGGCGTGAAGAACTTGCGCCCGGCAAAGGCGAGCAGACGGTGCACATGGTGCGCGCGATCGACGTGCCGCGCTTTCTCGCCGGGTTCGCGCGGCACGCATCGCAGTGATCGGGCGTTATTTGGGAAGCTGGTCCAATCGACGACTGATCGCACACATGACGAAGTCGATTTCTTGTTGCGGATGCTCCGCCGTGGCTGGGGGCGGCGAGGCCTTCCTTTTCGTCAAGTCTTCCCTCGGCATGTTCGCGATATTGGTCAGGTAGCGATCAAGAAATGAGTCGTCGCCACCGCGTTCGCGCGCGAACTTCGCGACGGCAGCGCGTTGCGTCGCGCAGGCGCGGTTTATGTCGACGATCGGATCCGCTGGCGTCGCAGCAGAGGCGTTACTCGCAAGACAGGCCGCAGCCAAAGCCATCGCAATTGCACGCATGTTTTCCTCCCGAAACGAGCTGTACAATCGTAGCAGCTTTCGGTCGGCGCAGACTCGCGAAATCCAGACGAAGCTTGGTAAAGACGGCGCGCGGATTAGGGCACTGCACGCAAGAGTGCGCGTTCGGCCGCGGTCATCTCGGTTAGATTGCCGGGCGGCATGGCGCGCGACAGACCCGCCTGCGCGCGAACCTCAGACAGGTGCCGCACGATCTCGGCTTCGCTGTCGAGACGCACGCCGCGCGGGGCGTGCGCCAGGCCCGGCCAGACTGGTTGCGCCGCATGGCACATGGCGCAGCGCGTCTGCACCGTCTCCACCAGCTGCGTGCGCGTCGGCGGCAAGGATGCAGCTTGCGCGTCGTCGCGCGGTGCACCGGCCAGGCTCAGCGCCACGATCGCAACGCCGCACGCGGCGGCAACCGCCCAGCACCACCACGGCTCTTTGCGGCCGGCATGCATTTCGTTGAAGAAATGCCGGATGGCAGCACCCGCGATCAGCAGGAGCGCGATGATGACCCAGTTGAACTGCGTCGCGAAGGCCAGCGGATTGTGGTTGCTGAGCATCAGGAACACGACCGGTAAGGTCAGGTAGTTGTTGTGCAACGACCGTTGCTTCGACCGTTTGCCGAGATAAGCTGGCGGCGTTTCGCCCTTGAGCAGCATCGCAACTGCTTTTTTCTGGTTCGGGATGATCACCAGAAACACGTTGGCGCTCATCCAGGTCGCGATGGTCGCGCCGATTTGCATGAACGCGCCGCGGCCGCTGAAGACATGCGTATAGAAATACGCAGCGAGCACCAGCAACACGAACAGAACCACGATCAGACGCCGGTCGCTGCGTCCGATGTCAGAGGTGCAGATACTGTCATAGAGAAACCAGCCGATCGCCAAACCGGCGAGGCTGACGCCGATCGCCTGCCACGGCGTCAACAAGTCGGTCGCGGGATCGATCAGGAACAGGCTGGCCGATCCGTAATAGAGCGTCGCGAGCAAAAAGAATCCGGTGATCCAGGTCGAATAGGATTCCCATTTGAACCAGGTCAGATGCTCGGGCAGCTCGGGCGGCGCCACGAGATATTTCTTCATGCGGTAGAAGCCACCGCCATGCACCTGCCAGGCTTCGCCGTCTTTCAGGCTGGCGTCGAGCGCGATGAAATAAAACGACGAGCCGATCCAGGCGATTGCGACGACCACATGCAGCCAGCGCAGGCCGAAGGTCAGCCATTCAAGAAGCGGAAGCGCAAACTCCATCAGGTACCGCACCCCGTCACTTCGCAGATATCTTCAACGTCAGAGGGTTCGAGTTCGCCCGCCAGCGCGCGCACCAGCTCGGCTGCGGTCAGCGCTGCAATCATCGGCGGACGTTTGTCGATCTTGGTCGTGCCGCCGAGCGGGCATGTGAGCTGGTCGAGCAAGGCTGCGTCGCCGCCTTCGCGTTCGAACCAGCGCCGGAAGCGCACGCGCTTGGTGTCCGACCCGATCATGCCGACATAGGCGCAGTCGCCACGCCGCAGCGCCGCGTCGACAATGTCGAAATCTTGCGCATGGCCGTGCGTCACCGCCACGATCGCCGCACCCGACGGCGCGTCATCGACCAGCAGCCAGGGCTTGTCCGACACGATGCGCGTCGCGTTGGGCGGAATCACGTCGGGAAATTCATGCGCGCGCTCGTCGATCCAGCGCACGTCGAACGGCAGCAACGACAGTGCCTGCGCCAGCGCGCGGCCGACATGGCCGGCACCGAACAACAGCACGCACGGGCGGCGCGCCTGTTCGTTGCGCTCGATCGCTTCGAGCGTGGTCAGCGTCGCGGCTGCAGCGCGTTCGAGCTTCAGCACCATGCGCCCGCCGCAACATTGGTCGAGCACCGGCCCCAGCGCGAGGTCGAGCGTCTGTTCGCTCGCCCCTGCACGCAGCAGCGCGCGCGACGCCTGGATCGCTTCATGCTCCAGCCGCCCGCCGCCGATCGTGCCGACAATCGCACCGGCATCGACCAGCATCACCGCGTCGCCGTCGCGCGGCGTCGAGCCCAATGCCTGTTCGACCGTGACCAGCACAGTCGGAATGTTGCGCGCCAGCCGGTCGCGCAAGGCGGCCGACAAAGTCACGGCTTGATCCGTTCGATCGCGTTCAGAATCGCCTCGGGTGTCGCAGGCGGATCGAGACGCGGGCAGGTCTTGTAGTCGGCGACGCTGGCGACTGCGTCCGAGATTGCGTGCAGCGCCGACATGGCCAGCATCAACGGCGGCTCGCCCACCGCTTTTGAGCGATAGATCGTTTCTTCGCGGTTGGGCCGGTCGAGCAGATGCACGCGAAAATCGCGCGGCCGGTCGCTGCAGGCGGGGATCTTGTAGGTGCTGGGCGCGTGCGTGCGCAGCCGTCCCTGCTTGTCCCACACCAGCTCTTCGGTGGTGAGCCAGCCCATTCCCTGCACGAAGCCGCCTTCGATCTGGCCGATATCGATGGCTGGATTCAGCGAGCGTCCGGCATCGTGTAGAATGTCGGTGCGCAGAATGCGGTTCTCGCCGGTCAGCAGATCGACGGCTGCTTCCGACACGGCCGCGCCGTACGCGAAATAGAAGAACGGATCGCCTTTGCCTTCGCTGCGATTCCAGTGAATGCGCGGCGTACGATAGAAGCCGGTCGCCGACAGTTGCACGCGCGCCTGATAGGCCTGTTCGACCACGACCGCGAACGGGATCGCTTCGCCGCCGACGCGGATGAAGCCGGGTTCGAACGTCACGCTGTCGGGCGGCACCTGCGAGCGTTCGGCGGCGAATTCTGCCAGGCGCGTGCGCACCGCAAGCGCTGCATTGCGTGCCGCCATGCCGTTCAGATCGGCGCCCGACGACGCCGCCGTCGCCGAGGTGTTCGGAATTTTGCCGGTCGAGGTCGGCGCCAGGCGGATCTGCGCGGGATCGATCTGCAACGTCTCGGCGACGATCTGCAGAATTTTGACGTGCAGCCCCTGCCCCATTTCGGTGCCGCCGTGATTCAGCTGCACCGACCCGTCGCGATAGACATGCAACAACGCGCCGGCCTGGTTGTACGGCGTGTGCGTGAAGGAGATGCCGAATTTGACCGGCGTCAGCGCGATGCCGCGGCGGATGGTTTTGCTGCGCGCATTGAAGTCGCGGATCGCAGCGCGGCGCGCCTGATAGTCCGAGCGTGTTTCCAGCTCATCAATGAGTCCGGGCAACAGGTCGTCGCGCAAGGTCTGGTGGTATGGCGTCACGTTGCGCTCGGTCGCGCCGTAGAGATTGCGCTTGCGCACCTCCAACGGATCAAGACCCAGCGCATAGGCGATCTCTTCGATAACGCGCTCGGCGCCGAGCATGCCTTGCGGACCGCCGAAGCCGCGAAAGGCGGTGTTCGATTGCGTATGCGTGCGCAGCGGCAAGGACGACGCTTCGACATGCGGATAGAAATAAGCGTTGTCGCAATGAAACAGCGCGCGGTCGGTGACCGGGCCCGACAGGTCGGCGGAAAAACCGGCGCGCGCGGCATAGTCGAATTCGACGCCGAGAATCTGGCCCTGCTCGTCGAACCCAACCTGAAAGCCGATGTCGAAATCGTGCCGCTTGCCAGTGATGACCATGTCGTCGTCACGGTCAGGACGGATTTTCGCGGGACGTCCGGTCAGACGCGCAACCAAGCCTGCGGCCGCAGCAAATCCGTTCGCTTGCGTCTCCTTGCCGCCAAAGCCGCCGCCCATGCGGCGCAGCTCGACCGTTGCCGTGTGATTGGCCTGGCCCAGCACGCGCGCAATGACGTGTTGCACTTCGGTCGGATGCTGGGTCGAGCAATGGACCAGCACGTCGCCGTCCTCGCCCGGCAGTGCCAGCGCGACCTGGCCTTCGAGATAGAAATGCTCTTGCCCGCCGACGCGCATGCGGCTTGCCAATTTGCGCGGCGCCTGCGCGATGGCGCGTTGCGGATCGCCGCGGCGTAAGGTCAGCGGCGTGCAGACCAGGTCGCGTTTGGCGCGCGCCGCATCGATGTCGAGAATGGCGGGCAATTCGCCGTAGCGGATGCGGCCTAGTTTGGCGGCCCGGCGCGCCGCATCGCGCGTTGTCGCGGCGACCAGGAAAATCGGTTGGCCGACATAAAGAACGCGATCGGCGGCAAGCAACGGCTCGTCGCCAAGCCCCATGGCGCCGACATCGTTGTCGCCAGGAATGTCGGCGGCAGTGAAAACCTGCACGACGCCAGGGGCCGCACGGACCGCGTCGAGATCGATCCCATCCAACGTCGCGTGCGGCTTGGACGACAGGCCGAAACAGAGATGCAGCAGCCCGGCCGGTTCGGCCATGTCGTCGACATAGCGCGCCTCGCCCGCCACATGTTTGTGCGCGCTGTCATGCACCGCCGGCTTGGCGACATAGACGGTTGTTTCGTCAGACGATTGCATGGACATACGCATCGGGTTCGAGACGCGTTGCAGTCTCGCCCGCCAGTTCGCGATAGAATTTCAGCAGCAGATTGCGCGCAACGCGCGTGCGGTACGACGCCGATGCGCGGTGATCGTCAATCGGCGAGAAATCCTGATCCAACGCCAACATCGCAGCTTCGAAGGCGGCTTCGTTGAACGACCGCCCCTGCAGCGCAGCTTCGGCGCGCGCGGCGCGGCGCGGCACGCCGTCCATGCCGCCGAAGGCCAGGCGCGGTTCCAGGATCGCGCCGTCGACCAGTTCAAAGCGTAGCGCGGCACAGACCGACGAAATGTCCTGGTCAAACCGCTTGCCGATCTTGGCGGCCGCGTAGCGCGTGGTTGCAGCGGGCAGCGGCACGCGGATGGTTTCGATGAATTCACCCGGCCAGCGCTGCTGCGTGCCGTAAGCGACGAAGAATTCTTCGATCGGCAACGCGCGACGTTCGTCGCCACGGCGCAACACCAACTCGGCGCCCAGTGCAATCAGCGCCGGCGATCCGTCGCCGATTGGCGATCCGTTCGCGACATTGCCCGCCAAGGTGCCGACGCTGCGCACTTGCGCGCCGCCGATGCGGCGGATCAGCCGCGCGAAGTCGGGATAGAGACCGTCGAAGATCGGCTCAATGTCGGCATAGGTGACGGCAGCGCCAATTTCGATCGTGTTGTCGACCTGCTCGACCCGGCGCAGCGCATCGATCGCGCCGACATAGATCAGATGCGGCAGGTCACGCGTCAGCTTGGTCGCCCACAGCCCGACATCGGTTGCGCCCGCGACCAGCCGTGCATCTGGAAAGGCCAGGAACAACGACGCCAGCTCGTCGGTGGTGCGCGGCGAATCCCAGCGCGCACCGTCGCGACGGAACGACAGCGACGTGCCGTCATCCAGCGCGCGCAGCTTCGCGACGATGGTTTCGTCGAGCCGCATATGGGCGGGTTCGGGTTGGGCCGCCATGGCGGCTGCAACGATCGGCGCGTAGCCGGTGCAGCGACATAGATTGCCCGCCAGCGCGCGGTCGATCTCGCCTTCGGTCGGTTGCGGGTTGGTGCGTTTCAACGCCGCCAGCGACATGACGAAGCCCGGCGTACAGAAACCGCATTGCGAGCCGTGGTGCTCGACCATCGCGCGCTGCACCGGATGCGCGCCGCCGAGATCTTCGACGGTTTCCAGCTGCAGCCCATCGATCGAAGCGAGAAAGCGAATACAGGCATTGACCGGTTCGCTGACCAGATTGCCGTCTTCGATCCGTCCGACCAGCACCGTACAGGCACCGCAATCGCCTTCGGCGCAGCCTTCTTTGGTGCCGGTGCGCCGCGCTGTGTCGCGCAGCCACGACAGGATCGTCGTGGTCGGCGTCGCGTCGCGCACGATGCAGACTTCGCCGCCAAGCAGGAAACGGATCTCCTGTCTGCTTGCCTGGGGCATTTGTCAGCTTCCCCGGTAGGTCGAATACCCGTAGGGCGAAACCAGCAAGGGCACGTGATAGTGCTGCGCGCCGGCGGTGCCGAAGCGAACCGGCACGTCGTCGAGAAAGCGCGGCTCGGCGCCAAGCCCGGCAGCGGCGAAATACTCGCCGACCGAAAACACGATCTCGTACTCGCCCGCCGGCATCTCCGGCAGCAACGGCACGACACGACCGTCCTGGTTGGTGACCGCGTCGGCGATCAGATGCTGGTGATCACCATGTTGGACGTAGACGCGCACGCGCATGCCCGCCGCAGGACAGCCCTGGGCCGTGTCCAACACGTGTGTGGTGAGTTTTCCGAATTTGATGCCAGTCTCGGCCAAGAATTTCCTCCGTCGCGATCGGCGGAAGCTTTCTCCGATGCGCAGTGGGCTAGGCTTCGCCTATCCTCACCGTCATGTCGACAAAACAAGCTGCTCAGACGCCGAGTTCGATGGACCGTGACACCTTCGTCGCGCGCTTCGCAAGCGTGTTCGAACATTCGCCCTGGATCGCGCAACGCGCGTGGGAACAGGGAATCGGGCCGGACCAAGACAATCCCGACGGGCTGCATGCGGCGCTTTGCGCGGTCCTGGCAAAAGCTGACCGATCGGCCAAGATCCGTCTGGTCCAGGCCCATCCGGATTTGGCTGGAAAATTGGCAATCGAGGGCGGGCTGACGCAGGAATCGCGCGCTGAACAGGCAAGTGCCGGCCTGGACCAATGCAGTCCGGATGAGTTCGCCCGCTTCCAGACCCTGAATGCGACCTACACCAAGCGCTTTGGATTTCCCTTCGTGATCGCGGTGCGCGGCCTGTCGCGAGCGCAGATTCTCGCGGCTTTCGAGCAACGCGTCGGCAACGACCCCGACCAGGAGCTGGCCACGGCGCTGGTTCAGATCGAGCGGATTGCCCTGCTACGCATCCGGGATCTGTTCGCGGCCGCTTAAGCCGGCACGCGCATTGCGAAGCAGCCGCACATGCGTGCGGTTGCTCTCGATCTTCCGGCCACCCCAGTACGGCTACAGCGAGCCGATGGCGCCGCCTGTCTGCGCTTCGCGCGGCGCGGCCCCAGCAGCGCGCTGGCCGACCTCTATCAGCGCGCGCCGTGCCGCGTTCTCTTCCCCCACCCGCCCGCACACGAGCCGCCGCAAGCGGTGCTGGTCACCACGACCGGCGGCCTAACGGGCGGCGACCGGTTGCGCGTCGACGTTGCGGTCGATGCCGGCGCGGCTGCGACGGTCACGACGCAGGCAGCCGAGAAACTCTATCGCTCCGCCGGTGGCGACGCCGAGATCGACATCTCCATCAGCGTCCAGCGCGGCGGCTGGGCCGAGTGGCTGATGCAGGAAACGATCCTGTTCGACGGGGCGCGGCTGCAGCGGAAAACGCAGATCGACGTCGCCGAGGGTGCGCGCCTGCTGGCAGTCGAAAGCCTCGTCTTCGGGCGCAGCGCGATGGGCGAGAGCTTCACGCGCGGCACAGTGTTCGATTCCTGGCGCCTGCGCCGTGACGGAAAGCTGCGCTGGGCCGACGCACAACGGTTCGACGCCGCCGATACGCAACTGCGCTTTTCCTACCAAGGCGCCGCAGCGGCAGCGACCTTGCTCTATGTCGGTGCCGACGCGCCGTCGCGCCTGGCGCTGGTGCGCGACACGCTGGACGGCGACGGCGGTGCGACCGTGATGGACGAGCTGTTGCTGGTGCGCGCGATTGCGGACGACGCGACGTCGTTGCGCGCAACCGTGGCGAGGCTGGTTGCCGCGTTGCGCGGTGCAGCCGGATTTGCGGCGACGGTCCCGCGCGTCTGGCAGTGCTGACGCGATGCATCTCACCAACCGCGAGAAAGACAAGCTGCTGGTCGCAATGGCAGCGCAGGTTGCACGCCGCCGCCTCGAACGCGGCGTCAAGCTCAACCATCCCGAAGCGATCGCGCTGATCACCGACATGGTGGTCGAAGGCGCGCGCGACGGCAAAAGCGTGGCGCAACTGATGCAGGACGGCGCCAAGGTGCTGACGCGGGCGCAGGTGATGGACGGCATCGCCGAGATGATCCACGAGATTCAGGTCGAAGCGACCTTCCCCGACGGCACTAAGCTGGTGACCGTGCACGAGCCGATTCGATGATCCCGGGCGAGATCCTCACCGACGATGGCGACATCGAGCTCAATGCCGGTCGCGCGACGATCGAATTGACCGTCGCCAATAGCGGCGACCGGCCGGTGCAGGTCGGGTCGCACTATCATTTCGCCGAAACCAATCCAGCGCTGCGCTTCGATCGCGCCGCGGCGCATGGGATGCGGCTCGATATTCCAGCCGGCACGGCGGTGCGGTTCGAACCGGGACAGACGCGCGACGTGCGCCTGGTCGCCTATGCAGGCACGCGCACCATCATCGGGTTTCGCAGCGAAGCATGAGCACGCGCATCACCCGCCGCGCCTACGCGCAGATGTTCGGCCCGACGACGGGCGACCGGATTCGTCTTGCCGATACCGAGCTGTTCATCCGCGTCGAGCGCGACCACACGATTTACGGCGAAGAAGTCAAATTCGGCGGCGGCAAAGTCATCCGCGACGGGATGGGCCAAAGCCAGTTGAGCCGCGCCCAAGGCGCGCCCGACACAGTGATCACCAACGCGGTGATCCTCGATCATTGGGGCGTCGTCAAAGCCGACATCGCGCTCCGCGACGGACGGATTGCGGCGATCGGCAAAGCGGGCAATCCCGACGTGCAGCCCGGCATCGACATTCCGATCGGCCCCGGCACCGAAATCATCGCGGGCGAAGGCAAGATCATTACCGCGGGCGGAATCGACGCGCATATTCATTTCATCTGCCCGCAGCAGATCGAAGAAGCGTTGCATGCCGGCGTGACCACCTTGCTCGGCGGTGGCACCGGCCCCGCGCACGGCACCTTGGCCACGACCTGCACGCCGGGCCCCTGGCACCTCGCGCGCATGTTGCAAGCAGCCGAAGCTTTCCCGGTCAATCTGGGATTCTTCGGCAAAGGCAATGCGAGCCGCCCCGACGCACTGCGCGAAATGATCGAGGGCGGCGCCTGCGGTCTGAAGCTGCACGAAGATTGGGGCACGACGCCGGCGGCGATCGATTGCTGCCTGTCGGTGGCCGACCAGTACGACGTGCAAGTCACCTTGCACACCGACACGCTGAACGAATCCGGTTTTCTCGAAAGCACCGTGGCTGCTTTCAAAGGCCGCACCATTCACGCCTTTCACACTGAAGGCGCCGGCGGCGGGCACGCACCCGACATCATTCGGCTGGCTGGCGAAGAGAACGTGCTGCCCTCCAGCACCAATCCGACGCGGCCTTACACGGCCAACACGCTCGACGAACATCTCGACATGTTGATGGTGTGCCACCATCTCGACCCGCGCATTCCCGAAGACGTCGCGTTTGCAGAAAGCCGCATCCGCAAAGAGACGATCGCGGCCGAAGATATTCTGCACGATCTCGGCGCCTTCTCGATGATGAGCAGCGATAGCCAAGCAATGGGGCGGATCGGCGAAACCATCATCCGCTGCTGGCAGACCGCCGATAAAATGAAACGGCAACGCGGCGCGCTGTCGCCCGATGACGCGCTGGCCGACAATTTCCGGGCTCGCCGCTATATCGCGAAATACACGATCAACCCCGCCATCGCGCACGGCATTGCGACCGAGGTTGGCTCGATCGAAGTCGGCAAGCTGGCCGATCTGGTGCTGTGGTCGCCCGCTTTCTTTGCGGTGAAGCCCGACATGATCGTCAAAGGCGGCATGATCGTCGCCGCACCGATGGGCGATCCCAACGCGTCGATCCCGACGCCGCAGCCGGTACATATGCGACCGATGTTCGGCAGTTTCGGTCGTGCTCGTATCGAAACCTCACTGCTTTTCACCAGCAAGGCTGCGGTCGAGCTGGATCTCGGTCGCACGTTGGGGCTGCAACGCGGCTTGCACGCAGTTGCCAATGTGCGCGGCGGCATTTCGAAACGTTCGATGATCCTGAACGACGCGCTGCCGAAGATCGAAGTCGATCCCGAAACCTACGAAGTGTGCGCCGACGGCGACTTGCTGACCTGCGAACCCGCGACCGTGCTGCCGATGGCGCAGCGCTATTTTCTGTTCTGACGGAGCCAGCCGATGCGCAGCTGCACCGAGATTCTCGCCGCCGGAAGTTGGGACCCGGCCGATGCGTCGGACCGGGTGGTGCTGGATCACGACCAGCGTCATCGCCGCCGCCTGCGCCATGTCGGCGAACGCGGCATCGAATTCCTGATCGACTTTCCGCGCGCCGTCGTGCTGCGCGACGGCGACGGGCTGAAACTCGACGACGGGCGCATCATTGCGGTGATCGCCGCGTCCGAACGGCTGCTCGACATTCACGCGCACGATCCGGCGACGATGCTGCGACTGGCCTGGCATATCGGCAACCGCCACCTGCCCGCCGAACTCGGCGCCGCACGAATCCGCATTCGCGAAGATCACGTGCTGCAGCAGATGCTCGAAGGGCTGGGCGCGCACGTGCATCTGGTCGAGGCGCCGTTCGATCCCGAAGGCGGCGCCTATGAAGCACACGGTCATTCGCATCTGGAGGTCATGACGCGATGATCGACCTGCGCCTTCTCGCCTGGACCTCGCCCAATTGCCCGACCGGTGCCTTCGCCTACAGCCACGGGTTGGAGCAGGCGGTCGAAGATGGTGATGTCACCAACGCCGACGAGCTGGTCGAGTTCATCGAGGCGGTGCTGACGCGCGGCGGCGGTTGGGTCGATGCGGTGATGTTCGCCGCCACCTATCGCGCCGATCCGGAACGGCTCGACGAAATTGCCGATCTCGCCGCTGCCTTTCGCGGCAGCGCCGAGACCTCACTGGAATCGCTGCAGCAAGGGCGCTCGCTGTTGAGCGTACTGCGCGCCGCCTGGCCGCATCCCGCGTTGGACGCCTTTGCCGAACGACGCGGACGCGAGCCGATCGCGCAGCCGGTCGCGATGGCGCTCGCCTGCGCCGCACATGAAATCAAACTGCCGGACGGGTTGGTGGCGCAGCTTTACGCCACTGCTTCGTCGCTCGTCTCGGCAGGCGTGCGGCTGGTGCCGCTGGGACAAACACAAGGACAGATCGCGATGGCGCAATTGATGCCGGTGATTCAACAAGTGGCGGCGCTCGCCTATACGGCAAAGCCCGACGAGATCGGCACCAACGTCGTGCGCATCGAACTTGCGTCGATGCGGCACGAAACCCAAACGACGCGGCTGTTCCGGTCATGAACGGCCCGCTACGCGTCGGCATCGGCGGCCCGGTCGGATCGGGCAAGACTGCGCTCACCGATCGTTTGTGCAAGCTGCTGCGCGACATCTACGACGTCGCCGCAATCACCAACGACATCTACACCAAAGAAGACGCCGAGTTTCTGACCAAGTCGGGGGCACTGTCGCCGGAACGGATCATGGGTGTCGAAACCGGTGGCTGCCCGCACACCGCAATCCGCGAAGACGCGTCGATCAATCTCGCCGCGGTCGAAACGATGGTGGGACGGTTTCCGTCACTGGAGCTGCTGTTGATCGAAAGCGGCGGCGACAATCTTGCGGCAACCTTCAGCCCCGAGCTTGCCGACCTCACCATCTACGTCATCGACGTGTCGGCCGGCGACAAGATCCCGCGCAAAGGCGGCCCCGGCATCACGCGGTCCGATCTGCTGGTGATCAACAAAACCGATCTGGCGCCGTTGGTCGGCGCTTCGCTGGGCGTGATGTCGCGCGATTCAAAAAAGATGCGCGGCGAACGCCCGTTCCTGTTCACCAACCTCAAGGAGAATCGCGGCGTGCACGAGATCGCAACCTTCCTGGTGGAAAAAGGTGGCCTGCCCTCGCGCCGCCTGCCCGACGCGGTGCCGCAATGAACCGCCTCCTCTCGCTCTTACCGTCGTTGCTGCTGGCGACGCCGGCGCATGCACATCCCGGTCACGACGCTGGCTTCCTGGGCGGCCTCGCACATCCGATGCTCGGCGCCGATCATCTGCTCGCGGCGTTGCTGGTCGGTTTGTGGGCGAGCCAGCTTGGCGGACGCGCACGCATCGCGATTCCGCTGCTGTTCGTCGCGACGGTCGGGATTGCGGCGGTGGCTGCGATCTACGGTTTTGCGCCGCCCGCAATCGAAACTGGCATTCTGATTTCGATGCTGGTGCCGGGCTTGTTGCTGGCCAGCGCCGTACGCGCGCCCTTGCCTGCGGTCGCGGCACTGGTTGCGTGTTTCGCCTGGATGCACGGCGCCGCGCACGGCGTCGAACGTCCCGACGACGCCAACACCGCGGCCTATCTCACCGGCCTGTTGCTGACCACCGGCATGCTGCACGCGATCGGCGTCGGCACCGGCGCGATGTTGCGCGCGCAGGGCCTGCGTGTTGCAGGCTCAATGGCGGTGGTCCTGGCGCTTATTGCTGCGTGATGTGATTGAACGGAAAGTCCGGCGTCACGGAATCGGCGAAACAGCGCGAGCAAGTCACGCGTTCGGTGTGGCGTCGTTCTTCCATCTGCTTGCGCAGCTTTGCGCGATGGACGTTTTGCAGCACGTCGACAAATCGTTCTTTGGTGAAATCGCCGATCGATTCGATGCGCTGAAAATCCTGGCAGCATTGCAGCACGGTGCCGTCGCAATCGACGATCAGATCGTCGGCGATCTCGGGGCCGCAGCGCACCGGCTGCGGCGCCAGCGACAGCGCGTCGAAGATCGTACGGTCTTCTGAACAACGGCTCATCAGCGCGTCGAAATGCACGAAATGCGCGCCCAGCGATTGGAAATGGGCGCGGATCGACGCGGCTTCGTGCAGGTTTTTGCGCGAAATCGGAACCGACACGTCGACCTTGCCCGGGAAGGCGTCGAAGATTTCCTGGAATTTCGGAAAGACGCGCTCGGCGCGCAGCGGCCGCATCAGATCGTCATAGATAACCGGGTCCAAGGACTCGCAATGGAGCGAAATCACCGACGCATATTCGTTCAGCTCGGCGTGCTTGGCGCGGTTGAACGCGGCGCCGTTGGTGTTGATCGACAACAACACGTCGGGCAGGTGTTTGCGTAGATAGCGCGCGCGTTCGAGCACGAACGGATCGACCAGCCCGTCACCGAGCAGACCGAACGCAATTTGACCTTCGACCGGCAGGCGATATTCGACGATGCCGTCGATGATCTTGCGAAAGATCTCCATCGGCATCGGCGTGCGCGGATTGTGCGCGGTTTCCGCTTTGCCGGTCGGGCAGTGAATGCACGAGGCGTTGCAGGTGCCGGTGGTACCGAGAATCACATAGCGCACACGTTCCGGCCAGTCGGCCGGACGCGGCTGCATCGTCGTCAATTCGCGCCGCGGGTGCGGCAGCGTGGAATCGACAAGGATCGAGCTGTGAAATAGCGCTTTCGCGACCGCGGGACGTTTGCGCTGGCGAGCGCGCACCCCGTCCCAAAACAGACGCAGTGCGACTTTTCGACGAAGCCGACTCATACAAATGCCCTTGGTGCTCGCGCCGGAAGCGAATCTGTCTCCCGCGCTGCGTATACAGTAACCTTGCAACAGCCTTGTGAAAAGGCGCGCTTGGCCGCGCCTCTGTGAACGACAAGTAGGTCGAGAAATTCCGCCGTCCATTGCGGACGGCACGCGCCGCGGTTCGCGCTAGCTCTTCGGCGACTTGGTCGTTTTCGGCTTGGCGCGTACGCGCTGCCGGCGCGGTTTGGGGTCGGCGATCATGCGCGGCCCGGCTTCGAGCAGCAGCACGAAGGGCTGCACGTTCAGCGCGTGCGCGACATCGCCCAACATCTTCACCGTCGGCGAATGCGCGCCTTTTTCCATCAAGCCGATATAGCGCACGCTGCATCCGACCCGCTTCGCCAACTCTTCCTGGCTGAAGTCGAGCGCCTGCCGCAGCATCTTGATGTTGTGCGAGACGAGGTCGGTGAGATCCATGTCCCTACTCTACCGTCGCGACGTCGGCATTGCGATCAAGCGCTTTGGCCAAAGCTTCGAGCCGGCGCGTCACTGCATCGGCGACCAGATTTACGCTGTCGCCGCTGAGTTCGAGCGTCAGATTCTTGTTGCCAAGTTTCAGCGCGGTCCGTTCCAGCAGCCGCGGCGTACCGCCCGTCATCGTCAGCGCAAGACGTAGGGCGAGACCCAGTATCGTCGCGTGGCGCCGCGCCTCTTCTGGCAGAAGCTGTTGGGCGGCAACCACCATCGGATCGTCGGGCTTGCCGCCATAGCGCACGTACAGAGTCAGCGCCAAGAAAGCCCGGCCGAAATGATCCAACCCGCCGAACGGCACGCGCAAGGTGCGCAAATACGCATGCAGCGCGCGATAGTCGGGATGTTCCAGCCACGCCATGTCCGACAACAGACACGCGGCGTGATAGAGGCGCGTGCGCGCCGGCTGCAGATCGGACGGCCAGATCGGACGCGTCCAGTCGATCAGCGAATCCGGTTCGCCGAAACGGCCCGACCGGTCCGCCATTTCGGCGCACGCATCGAGCAACGGATCGACCGGGCGCTGCGACGCCGGTAAACGATCGAAGAGAATGCCTTCGCGCAAACCGTAGGCGGAAAAGACCAGCCGCTTGGGCTCGACCTGTTTCAGCAGACGTTCGATCACCATCGCCGCGTAGGGCAACGCTTCGGCGCGGCGCCGGGAAATCGTCGTCGCCTGTTCTAGCGACGAGCGGCTTTGCTTCGACAGAAGCTGCGCGAAATCAACCGCCGCTTTCGCATCGATCGCATAGTGATGAATGATGTGCAGCGGGTGATGCACCTGCTCCATATGCACTTTGGCGAAGGCACGGAAAGCGCCGCCGACGGCGTAGAAATCTTTGCCCTTGGCTTCGCGTAGCCACGGCAGATCCGAAATCTGCGCATCGATCGCTTTGCGCACCGCGTCGCGCCCACCATCGATCGCCATCAAACGGAACGGGCCAAGCGGGCGCGACACGCGCGTACCGACATCGCCTTTGTCGAGCCGCACCAATTCGACCGAGCCGCCGCCCATGTCGGCCATCAACCCGTCTGCGTCGGGCGTACCTGACAGCACGCCTTGCGCCGACAGGCGGCCTTCTTCATCGCCGCCGATCAGCACGACGTCCAAGCCGGCGCGCGTCTTCAACAGTTTCAGAAAGTCAGGACCGTCTTGCGCGTCGCGCACCGCAGCGGTCGCGACGACGTGGAGTTCGGCGACTTCCATGCCGCGTAGCAGGCGGCTGAACCGCGTCAGCGACGCCAATGCCTGCGCCACACCGTCGGGATTGAGCTTGCCGGTTTGCGCAACCGTCTTGCCCAGCGCGCAATAGACCTTTTCGTTGAACAGTTGAATCGGCGCGCGCGTCACGCCTTCGAACACGACGAGACGGATCGAGTTCGATCCGATGTCGATGACGGCGACGCGCGCATTGCTGCTTTTCGGTGACGGCACCGAACGGGTTCCTCGCTCAGTACGCACAATCCGCCTTCAACGCTTCAATTTCGGCTTTTGCTTCTTGTCGCCCGATGCGCTGCCGCGCCCCGATAGCGAAGGATTGGTCATGAAGAACTCGTGCGCAGAAAAAGGCTTCGGACCAGGCGTATTGCGCACCCATTGGTTGTCCGGCGTGAGTTGCCACGTCTGCGTATCGTCCTTGAGGTTGGCGACCAGGATCTGATCGAGAATCTGCTGATGCACGGTCGGGTTTTCGATCGGAACCAGGGTTTCGATGCGGCGGTCGAGATTGCGCGGCGCCCAGTCGGCCGAGCCGATGAACAGCTTGGCCTTGGCGTGCGGCAGCGCATGTCCGTCGCCGAAAGCTGCGATGCGCGCATGTTCGAGGAAGCGTCCGATCAACGAGCGCACGCGGATATTTTCCGACAGGCCGGGCACGCCGGCACGCAAGCAGCACATGCCGCGAATGACCAAGTCGATCTGCACACCCGCAGCCGACGCTTCGTAGAGCAGCTCGATGATCTGCTCGTCGACGAGCGAGTTCATCTTGGCCCAGATCGCCGCCGGCCGTCCTGCCTTCGCGTGCGCGATTTCGTTGCGAATCTGCTCTTCCAGCTTGGCGCGAATGCCGCCCGGCGAGATCGAGACTTTCTCCAACCCGTCCGGCTTCGCGTAGCCGGTCATGTAGTTGAACATGCGCGTCGCATCGCGCGTCAGTTCCGGGTCGCAGGTGAAGAAGCTGAGGTCGGTGTACACTTTGGCCGTGTACGGATGGTAGTTGCCGGTGCCGTAATGGACGTAGCTGCGTAGCTGCCCCGATTCACGACGCACCACGAGCGAAACTTTGGCGTGGGTCTTGAGATCGGTGAAGCCGAACGTTACCTGCGCACCTGACCGTTCCAGGTCGCGCGCCCAGCGCATGTTGGCTTCTTCATCGAAGCGCGCTTTCAGCTCGACGCAGGCAGTTACCGATTTGCCGGCCTCGGCCGCTTCAATCAGCGCCTGCACGATCGAGCTGTCGCGCGAGGTGCGATACAGCGTCTGTTTGATCGCAACCACGTCGGGGTCGCGCGCTGCCTGGCGCAGGAACTGCACCACCACGTCGAAACTTTCGTACGGGTGATGGACGACGAAGTCCTTGGCCTGGATCGCGGCGAAGCAATCGCCGCCGAAATCGCGGATGCGCTCGGGAAAGCGCGCCACATACGGCGTGAACAGCAGATCAGGACGTTCGTCGATGATCAGCTGTTTGACGTCGGTGATGCCGATCAGGCTTTCGAACACGCCAACATCTTCTTCCGGCACGGCCAGCTGGTCGCGCAGGAAGGTCAGCAGATCCGAGCTCATGTCGCTGGAGGCAGCCAGCCGCACCACGTTGCCGCGGCGGCGGCGCTTGAGCGCGGTTTCGAAATTCTTCAGCAGATGTTCGGCGTCGATATCGATGTCGAGATCGGCGACTTCGAGATCGCTGTCGCGCAGGATGCGGAACACGCCCGAGCTTTTCAGGCGGAATTTCGGAAACAGCGCCGGCACGTGCTGCAGCACGACCTGTTCGATCGGAATGAAGCGAACTGCGTTGTCTTTTTCGGCGCGCGACGGCAGGCGGATGAACCGGTCGAGCTGACTCGGCATCAACACGATCGCATCGAGATCGCGTTGCCCGGTCTCGTCGAACAATTCGACGGCCAAACCCAGCCCCTTGTTCGGAATGAACGGGAATGGATGGGTCGGTCCGACTGCGATCGGCGTCAGGATCGGGAAAATCTCGTGCACGAATTTCCGCGACAGCCAGCGGCGCTCGTCGTCGGTCAATTCCTCGGCGTCCAGCACCGCGATGCCAGCGGCGCGCAGCTCTTCGCGCATCCCCATCCAGGTGCGGCGCACATTGCGCATCAAGAGCTGCACTTGCCGGTGCACGGCTGCGAGCTGTTGGGCCGGGGTCATGCCCTCAGACGGCGCGGTATAACCGGCCGCGATCTGCTGTTTCAGGCCCGCAACGCGGACCATGTAGAATTCGTCGAGGTTTGACGCGGCGATCGACAAAAACCGGATCCGCTCGAACAGCGGGTGGTTGGGATTCTGAGCTTCTTCCGAAACGCGCTGGTCGAAGGCGAGCCAGGACAGCTCGCGATTGATCAAACGGTCTTCGGGCGCGATTGCCGGCTCGATCCCTAGGGAATCTGCGGCCATAGGCGCGTCGTCTCGGGCTTCCCGGGCGATGGTCATGTCGCAGGACCTCGGTATTTCTCGGTGCGGGACGGCTGGGTTCTTGCCCGCGGCGCAGGCGTCAGCACTATAGCGGCGCGACTTCGTCCAGCCCAGCCCAGCGCGGCGGTTCCGTGAAGAGTTTGACCCTCCTTCGGCACGCGAAATCGTCTTCGGACGACCCCGGCCTGAGCGATTTCGACCGGCCGCTCAATGCGCGCGGCGTTGCGGCTGCGACTGCGATCGGCCGGCACCTCCACGCACATCGGGTTCAGTTCGATACGGTCCTGGTCTCGGCGGCGCGGCGCACGGTCGAAACCTGGACCCTGCTCGCAGCCGAACTCGAACACCCGCCGGCTCCGACCGTCGAACGCACACTCTATCTATGCGGCCGGCGCGCCCTGCTGACCCGGATCCGCGCCCTGCCCGAAGACGCGGCCTCGGTCCTGGTCGTGGCGCACAATCCCGACCTGCACGAAATTGCCAGCGCGCTTGCCGCCGACGGCGACCCGGTCGAGTTGGCGCGTATGCACCAGCATTTCCCGACCGGCGCGATGGCGGTTCTTCGCTTCGACGGCGCCTGGTCGAAATTGGCCGAAGCAAGTCTCGATTCCTACGTCGTTCCGCGCGAGCTCGAGGAAACATGAGAACAACAAATCACCTCGATGGCGGCACCCACGGCGCACCGCGCAGCAAATCGCGCATGGGGCCGCGCATTGCGACCGCGTTCCGGCGCATCGTGCGCACCAATGTCGCGCGCGCACGCGATCACATGCCCGACATCGCGACCGACGATCCCGAAGGCGTGCACCAGACGCGCGTCGCGCTGCGCCGGTTGCGCTCGGCCGTCGTGCTGTTCCGCCCGTCGCTTGGCAAGACGGTGCCGAAACCGCTCGAGACGCGGCTCAAGACGGCGGCGCAGGCTTTGGGCACAGCGCGCGACTGGGACGTGTTTCTGCAAGAGACGTTGCCGTCGCTGTTGCGTGACGACGACGACCGCGCGACCGCAGCGCCCTTGCTCGCGCTGGCGGAGACGACACGCAAACGCGCCCGCGCCGCCGCCAAGCGCGCGCTGGCCAACAAAGGCCTCACCGGAAGCCTGGTGCAGCTCGAACGCGCATCGGGCGAGTTCGAAGATTCGTCGCCGCTCGGCGATCAGGCCAGCGACTGGCTCGACCGGCGCTGGAAGACGTTGCGCAAACGCGGCGGCAAAGATCCGACCGCGCATGGCGCAGCCGCGCTGCACGACGCGCGCATCGCGCTCAAAAAACTGCGCTACGCGGTCGAGTTCACCGACGGTCTTTATGACCGCGACGCGCATGCCGCGTTTCTGCTGCGCTTGACCGAGCTGCAGAAAAGCATGGGCGGGTTGAACGACCTCGCGGTCGCGCTGGAGCTGCTGGAAAAGCTACGCGCCGCGGACGTCGACGAAGCCGCGGCAAAGCTGGTGGAAAAACGCATCAACCGCGCCTATCGCGACGGTGCGCGCGAGGTGCGCAAGCCGTGGCGTGCGCTGATGCGCAGCGAACCGCACTGGCGTTAGGTTCCTTCGAACAAACTCCGCCGCGCCGCCAGCGCGGTACCGAAGAAGGTCATCGCGGTCGCGACCCGCGCCGTCGTGCGCAGATCTTCGTGCGTCAGGAGCCACAGCTCGTTGGTCGGCTCGATCTTGTGCAAACGGCGCAGGCCGTTGCTGCGGTCGCCGAGAAAACACGGCAAGGCCGCGCGTCCCAATCCAGCCGCCGCAAGATCGCGCATCGTCAGCAGCGAATCCGCTTTCGCCACGATTGGCGCATCGGCCCGGGTTTCGCGCAGCCAGCGCGCAACCGTCGTGTTCGACAAGGAATCGTCGGGCGCGATCCAGCCTGCGGTTTCGTCGGCGCCGTAGACCGCAAAAGCGATCGTCGCGACTTTGCGTCCGACCAGCGAGTCCGGCGCCTGGCTCGCGGGACGAATGGCGAGGTCGGCGTCGCGCTTGGATAGGTTGGCAAACTGGTTCGAGGTCGACAATTCGACCTGCACGTCGGGATGCGACGCGGCGAAGGCGACGAGAATTTCCGGCAGCACCGACGCAGCCAGCGTGTCGGTCGTGGTGATGCGCAACGGACCCGCGATGCGCAAATCGGCGCCCAGCACCGCGCGTTCGAATTCGGCCGCCAACCCGTCCATGCGCCGCGCTTTGTCGAGCAGCGCCTCGCCCGCTTCGGTCGGCACGTAGCCGCTCGGCTGCCGGTCGAACAAACGCACGCCGAGCGTTTCTTCAAACGCAGTGACGCGGCGTAGCACCGTCGTGTGATTGACGCCGAGCACGCGCGCGGCCGCCGCCAGCGAGCCCTGCTCGGCCACCGCCAGCGCGTAGCGCAGATCGTCCCAGTCAAGTCGCTGCATGGCGCCCAAGCTGCCGCGCCCTGTGCGTGCGTGCAATGCCGGACGGCCGACTTGCAGATCGCGTCCGCGGCCCACGCAACCCAGGTTCCGGCTCACCCAAAGCAAGGAGCCAGAGTCGTGATAGACCTTTTCACCTACGGCACGCCCAACGGGCGCAAAGTTTCGATCATGCTGGAAGAAACCGGCCTGCCGTACGAGACGCACATCGTCGATATTGAAAACGGCGCGCAGAAAGACCCTGCCTTCGTCGCGATCAGCCCCAACGGCAAGATCCCCGCGATTCGCGACCGCACCACCGGCCGCACCATGTTCGAGTCCGGTGCGATCCTGCTGCACTTGGCAGAGCGCAGCGGCAAGCTGCGCCCCGATGACAAGACGCGCGCAGCGACGTTGCAGTGGAGTTTTTTCCAAGCAGCGCATCTGGGACCGATGCTGGGCCAGCTTTGGCATTTCCGCACCGCGAGCGAACACGCGCCGTACGCGCTGCAGCGCTACGAGCGCGAGAGTAACCGGCTGCTCGACGTGATGGATGTGCGGTTGGGGCAAAGCGCTTTTCTGGCCGGGCTGGATTATGGCATCGCCGACATCATGTCGTTCCCGTGGGTCGATTCTGCGCGCGATCCGCTGGCGCTCAATTTTGACGGACGGCCGCATCTCGCGCGCTGGCATGCCGAGATTGCAGCGCGTCCTGCAGTCCAGCGCGGCATGAAGGTACCGGTATGAATGCGTGGCTGATGCTGACCGCGGCGGGGTTGCTCGAAATCGTCTGGGCGATTGCGCTCAAACACACCGGTGGCTGGACGCGACTGGTACCCAGCGCGATCGGAATCGCCAGCGCATTGGCAAGTTTTCTGCTGCTGGCGGCAGCGTTGAAATCGCTGCCGGTCGGCACCGCCTATGCGGTGTGGGTCGGGATCGGCGCGCTGGGTGTCGCCATCGTCGGAATCGTTGCGCTGGGGGAAAGCGCGGCGCCGTTGCGGATCTTGTGTTTGACCTTGATCGTCGGCGGCGTGATCGGGCTCAAGCTTCTCGAGGCTTGAGCACGTCACGAACAAGTTGCGCCGTGACGCGCCGCTTGGCCGCCAGCGCTGCGCGGTCGATCGCTTCGACCGCACGCGCGACGCCGTCGACCGATCGTTCGACCCGCGTCAACAACGCGTCCAACGCATCGACGCCAACTTCGAGCTGACGGTCGGCGAACAGTTTCAACGCAACACCGGCCAGCAGCGCGTCGTCAGGCGCCTCGATCGCAACCACCATCGCCGCGTTCAAGCGCGAACGCAGATCGGCGAGACGCAAGTTCCACCGCGACGGCGGTTCGCGGCCGGTCAGCAACAGCTTGCCGCCGCGCGCCTTGGCGCGCTCGATCAGATGAAACAGTCCTTCTTCGAGCATCTTGTCGCCCGCTGCCATCGCAGCATCGTCGACCAGCACCGCATTGACGCCGGCATTGACGTCGGTGCTGGCGCCGCTCTTGGCGCGCCACACTTGCGCGAGATGCGATTTGCCGCTGCCGGCCGGACCGTGCAGCACCAAGATCACGAACGGCCAATCAGGCCAGCGATCGATCCACGCAACCGCAGATTCGTTCGACGGCGCGACGAGAAAATCATCGCGGCCCAACGCCAGGCGGTGCGGCAGGTCGAGTGGGATTTGTGCGGGCGGCATGACCGCGTCTGTCTAAAGCAAGCTGCGCCGCGCCGTCAGCTCACATCCGTGGTGATCAGCGCGGTTTCCACTGGTTCTTCGTAGAATGGGCTGGCGAGATAGCGGCGAATGCCGAACCGCACCAACACGCCGATCACGGCCGCGACCGGCACCGCCAGCAGCACGCCGAGAAAGCCGAACAAAGAACCACCGGCCAACAAGGCGAAGATAATCCAGACCGGATGCAGCCGGACGCGGTCGCCGATGAACAGCGGCTGCACCACGTTGCCTTCCAGAATCTGGCCCAGCACGAAGATGCCGATCACGATAAAGACGTTGCTGCGGTCGTCATATTGGCCCAGTGCGACGCCGACCGACACGACGAAGCCGCTGATCGTGCCGACATAGGGCATGATCGAGATCACGCCGATGAACAGGCCGATCACCAGCGCGAAGTCGAGCCTGACCAGCGACAAGGTGATCGAATAAAACACCGCCAGAAACAGACAGACCAACGCCTGGCCGCGCACGAAGCCGGTCAGCGTTTCGTCCATTTCGGCGAAGATGGCGCGCAACGTGCCGCGCGAACGGCGCGGCAGCCAGGAATCGATACGCTGCACGATCAGGTCCCAGTCGCGCAGCAGATAGAACGACACGACCGGCGCGATCAGCAGGATCGACAGGACGTTGACCAGCGCCATGCCGCCGGCAACCAACGTGCCCAACCCGCCGGCCAGCCATTTCGCCGCGTCGCCAGCGTAGGTGCCGACCGCTTTCTGCAGCTCTTCGGCGCCGGTGCTGGAATAGGTCGCGACCAGCTCTTCGAGTTGCGGCAGCAGGCGCAGACGCACCGCATCGAAATAGGCGGGAACGCGACCGATCAATTGCCAGAGCTGCGCCTGCACCAGCGGCACGATCAGCAGCACGAAGCCGATCATCAGCGCGAACACGCCGATCAGCACGATCACGGTCGCGGCCCAGCGCGGCACACGCAGCCGTTCCAAACGATCGGCGATGGGATCGAACAGAAAGGCGATCGCCGCGCCGAGCGCGAACGGCAACAGCACTTCGCGCAGCTCGTACAACAGAAAGACGAGAACGGCGCCGACGATCAGCCAGAACCAGGCGTGGCGCCCCATGCCGTGTGTCGTCATCAATTCGTGTTCGACGAAGCAGGCGCGCCGCCGCGCGCCAACTGGAAGGTGCCGGCGGCATTGTTGGCGCCGACATTGATCGGCGCGCCCAGCGCGAAGCCGGTCTGCTGCAACGCCAGCCGCAGCCGTTCGACGTCGCCGGCATACTCGATCGCGACGCGCGCTTCGTTGCGCGCCAGGCCCATCAATTCGACTTTCTTGGCGCCTGGCGTGCGCTGCAACGCGTCGCGCGCGCTGGTCCAATCGGCCAGCGATGCAATCGGCAGAACCAGACCGAACCGTTGCGCCGGTCCGCTCCACGGTTCGACACCGGCCAAGGTCGTTTCACCAGCCGGCGGTGCTTCCAGCGCGCCGGCCGCAATCTTGGCGCCGTTGCGGCTCAGATAGGCCTGCGTGCGATCGGGACGAAACCGCACCGTCAGCGTGCCGATCCAGCGCGTCGCCGAACCGCGTTCGGTCTGCACTTCGAAGTCGCGCACCATCGAATCGAGCTGCGCCAGATCGGGATGCGGCGCCGCCCCCTGATTGGCGACCAGACGTTCGGCCAGTTTGTCGAAGGCGCGGGCATAGCCCTGCGCGATCGCCTTGTCGCGGGCCGCAACCGCGCTGTCGGCGCTGGCATCGACCGTGATGTCGCGGACTTCCCAGGGATCGTCGGCGCGGGCTGCCCCAGGCAAACTAAGAATCGGCGCCAGAAGCAACAAAATCAGCGCGAAAAAGCCCCAAAAACGGGACAAAGCGATGCGTTTCGGCGTCATTGCAAACAGGCCCGCCTTCGGACAAAAGAAGGGCCGAAACCTAGCTGAACGCCCGCGAGGACGCCATCTCCAGCACGACTTACAAGGACGCAGGCGTTGATATCGACGCCGGCGCCGCACTCGTCGAAGCCATCAAGCCGCAGGCCAAGGCCACGGCCCGGCCCGGTGCTGACGTCGATCTTGGCGGCTTTGGCGCGCTGTTCGATCTCAAAGCCGCCGGCTTCACCGACCCGATCCTGGTCGCAGCCACCGACGGCGTCGGCACCAAAGTCAAAGTCGCGATCGAAACCGATCATCACGCGACGGTCGGCATCGATCTCGTCGCGATGTGCGTCAACGACCTCGTCGTGCAGGGCGCCGAGCCGCTCTTCTTTCTCGACTATTACGCGACCGGCAAACTGAACGTCACCGACGCTGCTTCGGTCGTCGCTGGCATCGCCGAAGGCTGCCGCATCGCAGGCTGCGCACTGATCGGCGGCGAGACTGCCGAAATGCCCGGCCTCTATAGCAACGACGATTACGATCTGGCCGGCTTCTCGGTCGGTGCAGTCGAACGTGGTCAGGTGTTGAACGGACGTTCGATCCGCAGCGGTGACGTCGTGCTTGGCATGGCGTCGTCGGGCCCGCATTCGAACGGCTATTCGCTGATCCGCAAGCTGGTGACCAAGGCGAAGCTCAATTGGGGCGACGCGGCGCCGTGGGACACGACGCAATCGGTCGCAGCGTCGTTGCTGACGCCGACACGCATTTACGTCAAAGCGGTGCTGCCGGAAATTCGCGCCGGCCGCATCAAAGGCCTGGCGCACATCACCGGCGGCGGGTTGATCGAAAATATTCCGCGCGTGCTACCCGACGGTGTCGGCGTCAAATTGGACGCGACCAGCTGGCCGCTGCCGTCGGTGTTCCGATGGCTGGCGCGCGCCGGCGAACTTGCCGAAGCGGAACTGGCACGCACCTTCAATTGCGGCATCGGCATGGTTGCAATCGTCGCCGCCGGCGACGTCGATACAACGATCGCAGCGCTGACCGAAGCAGGCGAAATCGTGCATCGCATCGGCGACGTCGTTGCCGGTTCGGGCGTCACGATCGAACACGCGGAAAGCGCATGGGCAGCCAGCAACGCCTGAAACTCGGCGTCCTGATTTCAGGACGTGGGTCCAATCTGCAGGCGCTGATCGATGCCTGCGCCGATCCGGCCTATCCGGCCGAGATCGTGCTGGTTCTGTCGAACAAGGCCGGCGCCCAAGGTTTGCTGCGCGCCAAAGAAGCGGGCATTGCAACCGCAATCGTCAGCCACCGCGATTTCGCGACGCGTGAATCGTTCGATGCCAGCGTCACCGCCAAGCTGCGCGACGCCAATGTCGAGCTGGTTTGTCTCGCCGGTTTCATGCGCGTGCTGACGCCGAGCTTCGTCGATGCGTGGCGCGACCGGTTGATCAACATTCATCCGTCCTTGCTGCCCGCCTTCCCCGGCGTCGACACGCATGCGCGCGCGCTGCAAGCCGGCGTGCGCATGCATGGTTGCACCGTGCATTACGTGCGCAACGACGTGGATAGCGGCCCGATCATCGTGCAGGCCGCAGTGCCGGTTGCGAGCGGCGACAGCGAAGACGCGTTGGCCGAACGCGTGCTTGCGGCCGAGCATCGTACCTATCCGCTCGCGGTGCGCTGGATCGCCGAACGGCGCACGCGCATCATCGACGAGCGCGTCGTGATCGACGGCGTCGACGGAGTTGCACCGTCGATCCTGTCGCCGGACCAGGCGCTGCTGCCGACCGTGCTCGCCGATCGGCACGTGCGATTGGTGCCGATGGAGCTCAGCCACGCCGACGCGCTGGCCGACATCACGGTTGCAAGCGGCGTTGCGAAATTGATGACCGATCCGCTGAGCACGCGAGAGTCAGTGCATCGCTGGGTGCGCGCTGCGTTGAATTTGCGCGCTGGCGGTACGTCGCTGCCGTTCGTTGTGCTCGATGCGGCGACTGGTGCCGTCGTCGGCACGACGCGGCTCGGCAATTGGAGCGCCGGCGACCGACGCATCGAAATCGGCTGGACCTTCTACGCGCCCAACGCGCAGGGCACGTCGATCAATCCGGCGGCCAAGCGGCTGTTGCTGGAACATGCGTTCGAGACGCTGGGTTGCGTGCGCGTCGAGCTTAAAACCGACGCGCGCAACGCGCGATCGCGCGCCGCCATCGCCAAGCTCGGCGCCACCGAGGAAGGTATTCTTCGCCGCCATACGCGGCTGGCCGACGGGACCTGGCGCGACACGGTCTATTTCGGGATTACCGACGCCGAATGGCCTGCGGTCCGGGCCCGGCTGGATGAGCGGCTTGGCCTAGGCAGCGACCGGCAACGCAGGGCGCGCTAAACCTAGAAACTTCGGCGCGCGTCGCGTAGAGAGATTTCGGAATTCAGATCAGGGAACACGAACATGGCTGCAGGAAATTCCCCCGCCGAACCGGTCGATCCGGCGCTCGTCCGCGAACATCAGCAGAGCTGGGCCGGTTTCACGAGCTTTGTGAAATGGGGCACGATCGCGGTCTGCGCGATCCTGTTTCTGCTCTGGTTCTTCGTCGCGCGCTAAGCGGCGGCGTCAGGCACAAAAAAAGCGGGGGCTTCGGCCCCCGCTTTTGATTCCGGCAGCGTGTCCCCGATTACGGGACGATTTCTTCCGGTTTGAAGAAGTACGCGATCTCGGTCTTCGCATTGTCGAGCGAGTCCGAGCCGTGCACCGAGTTCGCTTCGATCGATTCGGCGAATTCCTTGCGGATCGTGCCCGCTTCGGCGTTGGCCGGGTTGGTCGCGCCCATAATGTCGCGGTTGGCCTGAACGGCGTTTTCGCCTTCCAGCACCTGCACCACCACCGGGCCCGAAATCATGAACGACACGAGGTCGTTGAAGAACGGGCGCTCTTTATGGACAGCGTAAAAACCTTCGGCCTGGGCCTTGGTCAGCTGGATGCGGCGCTGCGCGATAATGCGCAGGCCCTTCTCTTCGAATTTCGCGTTGATCTTGCCCGTGAGGTTCCGGCGGGTCGCGTCGGGCTTCAGGATCGACAAAGTGCGTTCGACGGCCATCGCCGCAACTCCAAAAAATTGTTCTTGGGAAAGGAGGCGGGCTTATAACCCCGCCCCATGTTGCAGATCAACGACGTCACCGTCCGAATCGCGGGACGCACCCTCCTCGACCAAGCCTCCGTCACCGTTCCGACTGGCCATAAAGCCAGCCTGATCGGGCCCAACGGGGCTGGAAAATCGACGCTTTTGAAGGTTTTGTCCGGCCGGCTCCAGCCTGACGGCGGCGACGTGGCGATCCCCGCGAACGCCCGGTTGGGCATGGTGGCGCAGGAAGCGCCGGGCGGCGCCATCACCCTGATCGACGCGGTTTTGGCCGCCGATACCGAGCGCGCGGCTCTTTTGGAGGAAGCCGAGACTGCGACCGATGGTCATCGCATCGCCGATATCCATGAGCGGCTGGGCGTCATCGACGCCTATGCGGCCCCGTCGCGTGCGGCCGAAATTCTGGCCGGTCTGGGCTTTGACGAAGAACGCCAGCAGCGCGCCTGCTCGGATTTCTCGGGCGGCTGGCGCATGCGCGTCGCCCTGGCTGCGACCCTGTTTGCGCGGCCTGACATTCTTCTGCTCGACGAACCGACCAACCATCTCGATCTCGAAGCGACGGTCTGGCTCGAAGGTTGGTTGAAGTCGTTCCCCGGCACGGTGCTGTTGGTCAGCCACGATCGCACCTTGTTGAATGCAGTGCCGGACCTGACCATTCATCTCGATCAGGCGAAGCTGGTTCTCTATCGCGGCAACTACGATCAGTACGAACGCCAGCGCAACGAACGGCTGGTGCATCAAGCAGCCGCCGCCGCGCGACAAGCAGCTGAACGCGCGCATATCCAATCCTTCGTCGATCGCTTCCGCGCCAAAGCGTCGAAAGCCGCACAAGCGCAGAGCCGTCTGAAGGCGCTGGCGAAGATGCAGCCGATCGCGGCGATCGTCGAAAATCGCGGCATCGTTTTCAACTTTCCCGAACCGGAAGAATTGCCGCCGCCGATCGTGTCGATGGATCGCGCATCCGTCGGCTACGAAGGCAAGGCGATCCTGTCGCATCTCAATTTGCGCATCGATCCCGACGATCGCATCGCGCTGCTCGGTCCCAACGGCAACGGCAAGTCGACCTTCATCAAGCTGCTCGCCGGCCGTCTCGAAGCGATGAGCGGGCACGTCACGCGCTCGGGCAAACTCAAGATCGGTTATTTCGCCCAGCACCAGACCGACGAGCTGGACATGGAAGCGACGGCGCTGCTCAACGCCAAGCGCGCGATGCCGACTTTGCCCGAACAAAAAGTGCGCGCGCATCTCGGCGGTTTCGGCTTCACGCAAAATCGCGTCGACACCAAAGTCGGTAGTCTCTCTGGCGGCGAGAAAGCCCGCTTGTTGTTTGCGCTGATGACGCGCGAAGCGCCGAACGTGCTGCTGCTCGACGAACCGACCAACCATCTCGACGTCGATAGTCGCGAAGCGTTGGTGCAGGCGCTGGCCGATTACAAAGGTGCCGTCATTCTCGTCACCCACGATCCGCACTTGGTCGAGCTGGTGGCCGACCGTTTGTGGCTGGTCGAAGGTGGACGGGTCGAGAATTTCGACGGCGACATGGACGAATATCGCGCGCGCCTGTTGAGCCAGCGCCGTAGCGCGTCGCGTGGCGAATCCAAACAACGCCGCAGCGGCATGCAGGGCAAAGTCGCGCCGTCAAAATTGAAGAAGCAAGCCGAAGAGCTGGAGAAGACTCTCGAACAGCTCAACCAGAAACACGCGAAGCTGGAACGCGATCTCGCCGATCCGAAATTGTACGAAAGCAAGTCGGCGAAACTGGCGACGATGCAGAAAGAACTCGCCGACATCGCAGCGTCGATCGCGACCACGGAAGAGAAATGGATCGAAGCGCAACAGCTGCTCGACGCAGCCGAATAACGCGCTGAAGCAGCGCCGAATAGCGCGAAGGTAAACAGCAAAAAACCCCGCTACGTGTCGGGGCTTTTGACAGATTCAGATTTGTAAATAACGGCAAACCACGAAGTGGCGCAGTACGCCTCGCGTGGCACAGCCCATGCTGTGGAAGCCTCCTGTGGACCTTGACACCCCCAGGAGACTTCCAATGCGAACAACCCTGCTAGCCGCTTCCTTGTTCCTTGCGGCGGCAAGCGCACAGGCGGCGCCACTCACGAGCAACGTGACGCGCACGCCCGGCACGTCTTTCGACACGGCCGGCATCACCAATTTCGAAACCACCGGCGCCGATATGGCCGGGATGAAAGTGACCGCGATCTTCGCCGACAGTTCGACCCGCACCATTACGTGGGCGGCGACTGGCGTCGGTGCGGGCGCAGCATCGAACGCGTTCTGGGGTTTGAGCCTCAGTGGTGACTCGAACACCGCACGGTGGAGCTTCACCAATAGCGGCGTCAGCCAAGGCATCATCGGCTTCATCGTCGATGGCCGTCTCGGCAACACGACGTTCGACACGTTGCGCGACGGTGACACGCCTGCGACCGAGCACTCGCCGAACTCGTCGAACGGCCGCGCGCTGACCGACGCGGACGGTCCTGCCAGCACCGGCCCGTTGACCGTCACCTACACCGACAAGCTGTCCGTCGGCGGTACGTTCTTCGGTGACGAGTATCTGCGCATGACGGTGCTGTTCGGCGGCGCGTTGGCCAGCGGTGACTCGTTGAGCTTCCTCGCCGATACCGACAACGCAACCACCTTGCCGCGCAACGTTCCCGAACCGGCGTCGCTGGCGCTGCTCGGTGCCGCGTTGTTCGGCCTCGGTGTGGTTCGCCGCAAGTTCGGCTGACCAGCAAGACCAACACGCAGCAGCGGCGCCCCCTCCTCGCCGCTGCTGCGGTTCGGTCCTAGTCGGCGATCCCGAAGACGTAGTGCGTCGCCGCGTGATAGACCTCGCCCGGATCCAGCCTGACGCTGGGGAATGAAGGGTGATGCGGCGCGTCGGGAAAACGCTGCGGTTCCAGACATAGGCCGGCATGACGCGGATAGGCGACGCCACCGCGCCCAATCACCGATCCGTTCAGCTGATTGCCGGTATAGAGCTGCAAGCCCGGCTCAGTGGTTTTGACGTCCAGCACGCGCCCGCTGGCGCGATGCACCAGCCGTGCAGCCGGGCCGCCGTTGCCGCGCAGCACGAAATTCTGATCGTACCCGCGCGTCTGCCGCAGCGCGGCTGCGTCCAGAACCTCGCTCAGCACGCGCGGACGCCGCAGATCGAAACACGTGCCGCTGACGTTGCGAATTTCGCCGGTCGGAATCAGCCCGCCATCGACCGGCGTGTAGCTGTCGGCGGCGATCGACAATTCATGCCCGCGTATGTCGCCGCTGCCGGCGAGGTTGAAATAGCTGTGGGCGGTTAGATTGACCAAGGTCGGACGGTCGGTCGTCGCTTCGAAATCGATGCAAAGTTCGTTGTGGGTCGACGAAACGCTGTAGCGGACGGTCGCGCCCAGATTGCCGGGAAAGCCTTGGTCGCCGTCTGCGCTGACCAGCGACAGCAAAACACTTCGCTCATCGGCTTCTTCGATGCGCCAAGTGCGCTTGTCGAACCCGTCGGCGCCGCCATGCAGCGAGTGCGGTCCGTCATTGGCCGACAAAACATAGTCGCGCCCGTCGAGATTGAACCGCGCGCCTGCGATGCGATTGGCGCAACGGCCGATCAAGCCGCCGAAATAGGGATGATCGCCGTGATAGGCGGCATGATCGTCGAAGCCGAGCACAACATTTTCGATGCGCCCGTCGCGATCGGGCACGTGGATGCCGCTGACGATTCCGCCTAGGTCGAGAATGTCGACGCGCATCCCGTGCGTGTTCGAGAGCGAGATGGATTTGATCGGCGTCATGCTTGGGGCCGCAGCATCGCCGATCACAGCTGAATTTTAAAGCATGACGGTGCTTGCGTTGACCGCGGCGCCAAGGTCAGGTTGGCGGCGGACCAGCCCGGAGACGTGATGCCGTCGCTTTACCGCCGTTCGTTTCTGCTGAGCGGGCTCGTAGCGCCGCTGCTGCTGCCGCGCGTCGCACATGCGGCGCCGACGCTGGACCAGCAGCGCATACGCGACCAGATGGCGACGGCCCGCATTCCTGCGTTGTTGCTGACCGCGATCCTCGACGGACGCACCGTCTTCGCGGGCGGCATCGGCGTCGCCGCGCCCGCTTTCAACGTCGCTGCCACCGACCGCACCTTGTTTCATCTCGGCTCGGTCGGAAAACACTTCACCGCTTCTCTGGTGTTGCGTCTCGCCGAAGCGGGCACGATCGCGCTCAATCGTCCGATCGGTGCCTATGTGCGCGACGTGCCGATGCAGTTCAGCGATCGCAGCGTGCAGTCGCTGCTAACCCACACCAGCGGCATTCCCGACTATGAATCGCTGCCGGTGTTCGAAGACGACCGCTATTGCGACCGCGCCACCTTCCTCAAACGCATCGGTGCGTTGCAGCCCGACTTTGACGAAGGCGAAGCCTGGGCCTATTCGAACACCGCTTACGTCCTGCTCGGCTATTTGCTGGCCGATGCGCAAGGCCGGACCTACCGCGCCCAAGTCGACGAAGATCTATTACGTCCGCTGGGCATGCAGGAGGCGCGCGTCGACGACGCGACGGCGATCATTCCGAACCGTGCCGAGCCGTTCGACCTGAAAGACAACGTGCTGCGCCACGCGACGCGGATGGATGGCGATTTTTCTGGTTGGGCCGACGGCCCCGTCTTGTTCTCCGCGCGCGACGCGGTGCGGTGGGAGGCGTTTCTGCGCACGCGCCAGTCGCGCTACGCCGACAGCGCAATGCGCACGCCCGCCCTGCTCAAATCCGGCCGCAGCGCCGCCTATGGCGCGGGCTGGTTCCTCGATCGCTGGCACGGGCAAGAGGTGCAGTATCACAGCGGCGCCGTGCCCGGCTTTCGCGCCTTCTATCTGCGCACCAGGCGCGTTTCGGTGCTCGCCGCGATCAATCTCGCCAGCGACGCGTCCGAGGCCGCGCTGCGCAGCATCGCGCTCAGCACCGCCGAAACGCTGCTGCCGCAGTCGACCTTTCTGTCGCTGCAAAAGATTCGCGACGACGCGCCGGACAAGACCGACGCGTTCAAGAAGATGCTGCAGCGAGGTGCTACCAAGCTTGATCCCGCTCGCTTCGCACCCGAGATCGCAGTGCTGCTGCAACGCGACGCGAGCCGGCAGCCCTTCCCCAATCGCGCTTCCTTGGGCGAGCCGGTGGCGTTCGAGCTGATCGAACAGTTCAACGAACCGAACGGCACGCTGCGCCGCTATCGCGCCCGCTACGCTGGCCGCACCGACCACTACGCCGTCGGCTATGCGACCGACGGCAAGATCTATCGCGTGCGCAGCCTCTAGCTCTTGCAGGCGTGGCGCAGCACCTTGCCGCCGCGCGCGGTGGTGGCGTTGCCGTCCTCGATCGTCACCGCGCCGTTGACGACCACCAGATCGATGCCGACCGGGCTCGCGGTTGGGTTGGTCCAGCTGGCCCGATCATCGATCTTGTCGAGATCGAACATCACCAGGTCGGCATAGAGACCTTCGCGCAGCACGCCGCGCCCTTCGAGCCCCATGCGCGACGCGGGCCACGACGTCATTTTGCGCACCGCATCTTCCAAGGTCAGCACGCCGCGCTTTTTGACGTATTCCGCCAGCACGCGCGGGAAGGTGCCGTACGAGCGCGGATGCGGCAGGCCCAGCACGTCGGTCTGCCCGGCGCCCAGCGACGCAGCCGCGTCGCTGCCGATGCTGGTCCAGCTTTGGCGCAGCGCGGTTGCGATGTCGCGCTCGTCCATCATGAAGAACAGCGCCATGGCACGGTTCGGCAGTGCTTCGACCGTGATGTCGATCGCAGCGTCGATCGGATCCTTGCCCAAGGCCTTGGCGATCTCGGCGATGTTCTTGCCGCGGAACCGTTCGTATTTCTCGTTGAACGGATTGGCGAGCACGATGCGGCTCCAACCGCCGCTCGCTTCGACCAGGTTCGACCAGCCTGGCTGCGATCCGGCTGCGACTTCGCGCTTCACGCGCGCACGCACCGCAGGATCTTGCAACAGCTCGACGCCTTCTTTGGCCCCCTTCTCGAACACCCAGTTGGGAATCACGATCGACAGGCCGGTGCCGCCCGCCGTGTAGGGGTACAAATCGGCCGCAACATCAACGCCGCGTTTGCGCGCCGCGTCGATCGCCGCGACTGCTTTTGGCATCAGCTTGCCGAATTGCGGTGCGTAGGCTGCTTTCAGGTGAAAGATCTCGACCTTCACGCCGCCTTTCTCACCGATCGCAATCGCTTCGTTGACCGCTTCGACCAGCTTGCTGCTCTCGTCGCGCATATGGGTCGAATAAAACCCGTCGCAGCGCGACACGATCTTGGCAAGCTCGATCAGATCTTCGGTCGTCTGGAAGGAATTGGGCGGATAGATCAGCGCGGTCGAAATGCCGAACGTTCCCGCGCGCATCGCGGTTTCGACTTCGCGCTTCATCTGTTCCATTTGCACGGCGTTGGGCGTACCTGCGGCGTCGCCCATCACTTTGACCCGCGCTTGGGCTGCGCTGTAGTAGCTGCCGAAATTGACCGCGATGCCCTGGGTCTCAAGCTGCGCGAAATAGTCGTTGGCTTGATCGGCGTCGACGGGAATGCCGCCCTCGCCTGCGATCACCGTGGTTACGCCCATGCGCAGCTTGTTTTCAGCCGCGCCATTCTTGCGCAACACGCCGCCCGACTGGTCCATCATGTCGATGAAGCCGGGCGACACGAAGCGGCCGCGCGCATCGATTTCGCGCGCACCCTTGCCCGCTACGACACCGAGCTTGGCGATCCGGTCGCCTTTGACCGCAACGTCACCACGCACCCAGGGATTGCCCGCACCGTCGAGGATCTTCGCGTTGCGGATGACGAGGTCGTAGTCCTGCGCTGCCGCTGAACTCGTCAGCAGCAGCGCAGCCAAAAGCGTACGGATCATTTCTTCGCGCTATTTTCTTGCTGGGGGGACCGGCCGGAGTTCGAGGTCGTGATAGTCCCAGCTGAAGTCTGCGATCGGCGACACGGCTTTCATCGTGATGCGCTCGATATTGCCTTCAGGTCCCATCTGGAACGTAACGTAGGCAGGCTCCATCGACTTGTCGTTCCACACCGTCTTGAACGTGTCGTACTGGAAATGCTCCAGCGTACCGACCATGCCCGGCGTGCGCGTGAAGTCGATGCTGAGCTTGCCGCCATTGTCTTTGATGTTGATCGGCCCGTACCAGACGTCGGCATAGTTGCCGGCGTAGCGCGCAACCGGCAGCGACGGACCGACCTTGGCCGGCTCGGCCTGCTTCTTCTCCAGCGCCGCGAGCGCGTTGGCCGCGCGCTCTTTGCGGAAGGCCGGCACGATCGTGCCCCAATCGACCTTCGGCAGGCCAAGATAATAATCGAGCAGCTCGTACTGCGTGGCGAGAAGCTGCGCGCCGTCTTCGGCGTTTTCGAGGATCGAGAAGGCGACGTTCTTTTCCGGAATCAGCACCACCGTCGCGATCTGTCCCAGCACCGCACCGCCATGCTGGATGATCTTGTGACCGCGCCAATCCTGCACCGTCCAACCCAGCGCGTAGCTGCTGAATTGCGGCGCCGACGGCGCCATCGCACCTTGCGCGCGGCCGGTCGGCAGATTGATGTGCGGTTTCCACATTTCCTCAGCCTGTTTTTCGCTGAAGAGAGCTTTGCCGTCGGGCAGCTTGCCCTTGTTCAGTTGGATCAGCAGCCACTTCGCCATGTCGTTGGCGCTGATGGCGAGACCGCCGGCCGGTGCAGCGGCGCGGCCGAGACCTTTTTCGTCCAGAACCGTGAGATCACCCATGCCGCGGATCGGACCGCCCAGGCGCGCATGCGGGAAGGCATGATCGGGCGACTTGATTTGATCTGCTTCGTCGGTGGTCGACTTCAACATGCCCGCGGGTTTGAACACGCGGTCGCGCACAAACACTTCCCAGGTCTGGCCCGTCACCGCTTCGATCAACTGACCTGCAACCATGTACAGCACGTTGTCGTAGGCGTAGGCGCTGCGGAAACTCGTCGCCGGCTTGATATAGCGCAGTGCATGCACCGCTTCGGCGCGCGTACGGTTGGTGGTCGGCACGAACATCAAATCGCCGGCGCCAAGACCGAGACCGCTGCGATGGACCAGCAGGTCGCGGATTGTGATTTCGCGCGTGACCCACGGGTCGTACATCTGAAAGCCGGGCAGACGATCGGTGACTTTGTCGTCCCAGGCGATCTTGCCTTCATCGACCAGGATCGCGAGCGCGGCGGCGGTAAAGGCTTTGCCGGTCGATCCGGTCGAGAAGATCGTATCGGCGGTCACCTTGTCGTTGGTGCCGTTCTTGCGCACGCCATAGCCCTTGGCGAGCGTGACTTTGCCGTCCTCGACGATGGCGATCGCCATGCCGGGCGTACCGACTTCTTTGAGACGCGCCTCGATGCGCGCGTCGAATCCTTCGGGCGGTGCGGCGAGCGCAGTCCCAGCCAACAGCAGCGAGGTCAGAGCAACAACGTTACGCAACAGCATGCGTTTTCTCCTTGCGCAAACGCCACACGCCGTACGTCAACAGCGGCAGCACATAGATGGTGAGGAAGATGTAAGCGAGCGCGCGATAGCCCTGCGCGATCAACGCGACCAGGCCGAACCGGTCGGCCAGAAACACAGACCCGATTAGCACGGTGCAGGCGATCGCCAACCGCGCGCGATTTTTCAGAACCTTGTTGCGGCGCGCCTGATAGGCCGATGCGATGCGTTCGTTGATCGCGTGCACCGCACCGGTGCCGCTTTCCAGCAGCGCCGAGAAAATCATGATCTGAAACAGAAAGTGGAAGACCGGCAGGTTCAACTTCTGCAGCAGAAAGTCGGACGGGAGCGTCTCGTTCGCGACTTCGGGATAGTAGGCGACCATGCAGATGAAGAAGAGCAAGGCCGGGATCATCGCCAGCGGTCCCGCCACCGCGCCTGCGATCACTGCGTCACGGCGTCCAGTCATGTGGCGCATCACCGGCAGGATCACGACTGCGCCAATGATGTTGTAGCCGGCATAGGTGAGACCGCCGAGCGCCCAGCCCGTCATCGGCACAGTCAGCGCGAATTTCTCGGCGACACGATCGCCGAAATGCGTCAGCGCCAGAACGACGAAAACGGCGTAGACGCCGTAAAGCAGGAACGACACCCATTTGAACAGCTGCTCGACCGACTCATTGCCGAACGTGGCAAAGGTCGCGATGCCTGCCACCAGGCACAGCGAACCGAGCAGCTTGGGCCAGCCGAACAGCACCTCGCCGATTGCGCCTGCCGCAGCACCGAACACGGCCAGGATCAGCACGATGAACAGAAGGTACGACGCTTCGAACACGATCATGCCCGGCGTGCCGAGCAGCTTTTGGAAGAAGGTGCGGTAATCGCGAGCGCCGGTCTGGAACGCGAACAGGAAGGTCGCGACGCAAACCGCGCTCCAAATGATCGTCGCCAACACCATCGCAGTGACGCCGCCCCACGGACCGCTCGGCAGAAAGAACTCCACCAGCTCGCGACCGGTCGCATAACCGCCGCCGATCACCACCGCTTTGAACGCGAGGCCGGGCAGCACGAACCGTTGAAAGCGTGTCGGAGTCGTCATGTCGTGATCTCACCAGCCTGCTGCAGGCGTATTGCATTGGCCGCGTCGGCGCGGCGTGTCGGACGATCGAGCAGAAACAGAAACGCGCCGGAGATCGCGGACAAGGCCGCCATCAGCGCGAAGAATTGTGCGTTGGTGAGAATGCTGAACAGCGCACCGACCGGGCCGCTCGCGAGATAGCCGATGAAGGCAGCGAAGAACCAGGCAGCGATTGCGGTGGCGGCGAAACCGACCGGTGCCAGACGCGCGAACAGGCCAAGCCCGACCGGCAGAATGTACAGCTCGCCCACCGTCAACCAGACGAAGAAGATGACGGCCCAGATCCAGCTCGCAGGCCTGCCGCTTTGCACGCTGAGATAGGAGACCAGCGCCAGCATCAGAAACGACGCAGCGACAATCCAGGTGCCCGTCGCCATTTTGACTGCAGGTGTTTTCTCAGCGCCCTTCTTGGCCTTGCGCGTCCAATGCGCGATCAGCACCGGCGTGAAGGCGAAGACGACCAGCGGGTTCAGCGCTTGAAACCAGGTCATCGGAATATCGAAGCCACCGACGCTGCGATCGACCGACTGATCGATCCACAACGCGACAGTGTTGCCGAGCTGTCCGTAGACGGCGCGGAAGATCACCACCACCAGCACGATCAGGAACATCAAGATCAAGGTGCGGCGCGCTTCCGCGTCACGCTGGCGCGCGGCGACTTTCTTTTGCACCTCGCGCGGCGGTTCGGGCGGCAGATAGTGACGGCCGGCGAAGATATAAATCGCCATGCCGCAGCAGATGCCGATGCCGGCGGCGCCAAAGCCCCAATGCCAGCCATAGACCTCGCCCAACGTTCCGCACACGAACGGTGCGAGGAAGGCGCCGAGATTGATGCCGACGTAATAGATGTTGTAAGCGCCGCCGCGGCGCGGATCGTTGGCTGGATAGAGTCCGTTGATCTGCGACGCCAGGCTGGGAAGAAACAACCCGTTCCCCAGCGCCACCGCGCATAGCGCGACGTAGAACAACGGCTCGAACGTCATCATGAAATGGCCGCACGCCATGATGCCGCCCCCGATCAACACCGCGCGCCGCTTGCCGAGCCAGCGATCGGCGATGGCGCCGCCGATGATCGGCGTGCCGTAGATGAACGCGATGTAGAGACCGTAGATGAACGAGGCTTGCTGCTGGCCGATCAGCAGCTGCTTGGTCATGTAATAAACCAGCAGCGTTCGCATGCCGTAATACGAGAACTGCTCCCACATCTCGGTGAGAAACAGAATCGTCAAACCGCGCGGCTGGCCGAACCAAGTTTTCGACAGCGCCGCGCCTTCTGTCATGCCGGCACGCGCACCTTGGATCCCCACATCGTCTCGTCGCAGAAGACGTAGCCGTCGTCGTAGGTCAGGGCGGGATCGCGGTCTTGCGTGATGAAGATCGGCGCGTCGAGATCAACGAAGTCGCACAGCTGCGCCAGCACGAAGGCCGGCGCCATCGCCCAGCTCGAACCGACCATGTTGCCGACCATGACTTTCAAGCCGAGACGGCGTGCTTCGCGGGCCATCAGCAAGCCTTCGGTGAGGCCGCCGCTTTTGTCGAGCTTGATGTTGATGACGTCGAACCGTCCGACCGCGCCCGGCACGTCGGCCAGCGACAGAATGCTTTCGTCGCCCGCGACCGGCATCGGTGCGCGCAACCCTTCGTGATCGGCTTCGCGGCCCCGCGCGAATGGCTGCTCCAGCAGGCCGATCTTTGCTTCGACCAGCACCGGCATCAGCCGTTGCAGACTGTCGCGGGTGAAGCCCTGGTTGCCGTCGACGCCAAGCCAGACGTCGGGACGCGCAGCGCGAATTGCGCGCACGCGCTGCCCGTCCAGCACCGGATCGCCGGTCAGTTTGATTTTGATCGCACGCGCCTGCGCGTACGATTTCGCAACCGCCGCCATCTTTTCGGGTTCGTCGGCGCCGCAGGTGAAGGTGGTGATCTTCTTTTGCGGCCGGTCGATCCCCGCCATCTGCCACACTGGCGTGTTGGTCAGCTGCGCTTCCAATTCCCAGATCGCGCAATCGACCGCGTTGCGCGCGCCGCCCGGCGGCAGAACCGCACGCAGCGCATCGCGTGAAATGCCGCTTTCGATTGCGTCGCGCGCCGCTTCAATGCGCGCGACCATGCCGGGCGGCTCGTCTTTCATGTAATAGACGCCGCCCGCCTCGCCGCGCCCTTCGGCTGCACCTTCGCGCAGCCGAACGACGACGACTTCGACATCGGTGAAGACGTAGCCGGAAATCCGGAACGGCGCCTTCAATTGCAGCTTCTCGATCGCAACGTCGAGCGTGCGGCGTTTCATGACGTCAGACCCCTCTTCGCTGATCAGTACAAGGTGCTGATGACGAGCAGCTTGAAGGTGAAGGCGACGTAGAAGATCACCAGCGACGCCACGACCAGAACCACGCTCCAGATCTTGGCGAACAGGCTGCGATTGCCGGTGAAGACTTGCTGCGCGTTCCACGCCGCAATCACCACCGTGCCGACAAAGAACAACCAGCCCGCGATCTGCAGCAGGGTCAGGCGACCGTCATAATGGTCGGCCGGATTGGCGCTGTAGCCGAGCGCGCTCGTCATCGTGAACCAACCGTACCAAACCAGCAGGTTCAGCACCGCGACGATACGCATGGCGCGATAGGACTGCGCCGCCTGGCCGCGCAAAGCGAACGGTGCGCGGTAGTTGCGACGCACCAGCGCCTGGACCGGCCACAGAAGAACGGTCAGCGCCAATGCCACCATCGATCCGATCAGAACCGGCTGGATCCAACGCGTCGACGTCGCGACCGGCGTGCGATCCCACATCATGAACGGCGACACACCGTCAAAGCTGTAGCGCACGACCTGGTTGCCTTCGACCTTGGCCGACAGGCGCGTCTTGCCGTCCTTGTCGCGCCACACGAACGGAGCGGTCTCGACCCATTTCTTGGGCGCGCCACCGATCGTGTTGGAGCCGACGATGGTGATCGTGTTGTCGGGGTTGGCGACGACCTTGGTCTGGCCGAACAGGCGCAGCGCCGCGAGGAACGTCGTGTGGAAACGACGCGACACATCATACGTGCCCGCAATCATCTGCGCATGTTGTGCAGCGGTCGCCGGCTCGACGGTGGCGTTGGCGCCCGGGAACTCGCCCGGGAAATAGCGGTCACCGAATTTCTGCAACAGCTCGGCCCGAACCGGACCGACGCCGCCGTCGCGGCCGGTGCTGTTGGCCGAGAAGAAGATGCCGACATTGTCGTCGAGGAACAGATTCAGTTCGCTGTGGAACATCGTCGTGTCGCCACCATGGCTGATCACGCGATGGCCGTTCACGTCATGCTCGTAGAAGCCCAGTTCCATCCGGTTGACCACCGGCAACACCGTATACGGCGTGTTGTGCATCATCTTGGCGGTTTCGGGCTTCAGGATCTGCGCTCCGTTGAAGGTGCCGTCCTGCAGATGCGCGATCATGAACTTGCCCATGTCGGCGCCGGTCGCGGCCAAGCTGCCCGCCGGTGCAAGCGACACGATTTCATACGGCCGCGGCGGTGCAGATCCCTGCACGTAGCCTTTGCTCATCAACTTCATGACGTGTTCGGGCAGCGGCTGGCGGAACGACGAATTCGTCATGCCCAGCGGCTGGAGAATCGCCTGGTCGAGATAGTCGTCGAACGTCTTTCCCGACACGCGCTGGATGATGTAGCCGGCCAGGCCCGTCGCCCAGTTGGAGTAGGCCGGCGTGCTGCCCGGCGCATAGACGCGCGCGGGGATGTAGCGCTTCAGCACTTTTTCCAGGCCGGTATTGTCGATGTTCGAAGTGATCAAACCTTTGTTTGATTCTTCGAAGCCGCCGGTATGCGTGAGGATGTTGCGCAGCGTGACCGGCTTGTCCCAGCCATCAGCGGGAATCTTGAAGTCGAGATAGGTGTTCACGTCCTTGTCGAGATCGAGCTTGCCCTGCTCGACCAGCTGCATCACCGCGGTCCAGACGAACAGTTTCGACACCGAGCCGGGACGGAACGCTGTGCGTTCGGGATCGACCGGCGTCTTCGCCGCAACGTCGGCATAGCCGTAGCCTTTTTGCAGCAGCACCTTGCCGTCTTTGACGATGACGACGACAGCGCCCGCAACGTCGCCCTTCTGCAGCGCGTACGGCATGTAGCCGTCGAGCCAGACTTCGGCGTCGGCGGCGGTCAGCGGCCGCACCGCCGGATTCGCCGTATCGGTCGGACCCTGCGTCTCGGTTTTCGGGGCCGGCGGCGGAACGCTTGGGCTCTGCTGCGCCGTCGCCACACCCGCACACGCCAACGCGCCCACACAGGCGAGCGCCATCGCAAATGACCGCATCGAAGCCCCCGAAATTTTTGCCGTCTGTAAAAAACGGCTTTCTGTTTCGGCTATAGTGATCCTGATTGGAAAATTGTCAAATGCTCGTCCGGACCTATTTCGAAGCCGGAAACGCTGTCGAAAACGAAGTTTCTGGGCGCGCTTTTGCAGGCGAGAATCGCGCAAGATCTGATAAGGAAATTCGCACGCGCCGGTCCAAGGGGGCGGCGATCTACCGGGAGAAACGTCCTGAGCAGGACATTTGAAACATTGTCGCCGGCGCGCGAGGTCCCTTCGTGGTGAGCGCGCGCCCAACATTGGGTGGCCTGCTGCGCGGTCTTCGCGCGCGCCACAACTGGACGCTCAAGGAAATGAGTCAGCGCACCGGCATCCCGGTCTCGACCTTATCCAAGGTCGAGCATGACCGTCTGACCCTGACCTACGACAAGCTGCTGCAGTTAAGCGAAAAGCTGAATCTGCGCATGTCGGAATTGTTCGCCGAACCAAACGAGGCGGCCGAACAAGCCGTCACGGCGCGGCGCAGCATCGGCCGCGAAGATCAAGCGATCCGCGTCAACACGCCGAACTACGATTACTTCTATCTGTGCCCGGAGTTGCGCCACAAACGCATGATCCCTGCGCTCGTACAGATCCGCGCCAAAAGCCTCGAAGAATTCGGCGAGCTGGTGCGCCATGCCGGCGAAGAATTCGTCTATGTCGTCGAAGGCCGCGTGCGCGTGCACACCGAGTTCTACGATCCGATCGAACTTAGCCGCGGCGAGTCGATCTATATCGATTCCAACATGGGCCACGCCTATGTCTGCGCCGACGGCTGCGACCAGGCGGTCATGCTGGGCGTCTGTTCCAGCGCCGAAGAAGGCTTGATGGAATCGCTGCTGACGATGCACGGCGACGAAGCGGCAGCCGATACGCCGATCACCATCACCGATCCGACGCGCGGCGCACCGCGCCGTGTCGCGCCGCGTCGCTTGACCGAAGTTGCCAAACGGAAAAAGGCGCGCGGCTAGTTCTTCAGAACCAGGATGTGCAGGTCGATCGGCCCGTGCGCGCCCAGGATCAGCTCCTGCGCGATGTCAGCGGTGCGGCTGGGGCCGGTGACGAAATTGACCGCGCGTGGCGTGGCACCCAGCGCACGCACGCGATCCCATCCATCTTCATAGGCGCCGACAATGTCGGTTTCGGTCAGCACAACGAGATTAGCGTCGGGCAGAAAATTCAATGTCGTCGGCGTCTGCGGTCCTGACGTCAGCAACAAGGTGCCGGTTTCGGCAACGCCCGCCAACGCGCGCGTCAAGGTAGCGGTGTCGCTCGGCTCGGCTTTACCGTAGCCGACTTCAACCGGCTGCTCGCCCCACGACATGCTTTGCAGCGCCGGCGCGACGCGGATGCGCGCCGGTAGATTCTTGTCGCGCAGATACGACGCAACCGCAGCCGGCACGTCGTCGAGACGATCGAGCCGCGCGGTCGTCGCACCGACCAGATGCGCTTCAGCGATGAACCGTTCGATCAGCGCCGCGTGTGGGACCGAAGCGCGCGCCGGCACCGTGTTGCGCGTGTGCGCATCGAAGCGCGCGTCATAGGCAGCGCGCGTCTTGTCGTCGGGCTCGGCCCGGCCGAGCGCGCTGCGCACATTGCCGAGAATACGATCGCGCGCGCTCATTTCGTGCGCCCCTTCTTGGCCGCCCATTGCGCGTGGAAGGTGCCGCCTTGCGGCGCAGGTAGATCGCGCCCTGCCGTCCAGCCGCTTGCAAAAGGCAGCGACTTGAAGCGGCCGCGCGCAGCGCCCAGAGCATGCAGCGCCCACATCGCTGCGCGCGTATTGAGTCGGTACAGAAGCGGATTGCGCGCGAAGAACGCCCACAGGCGAATTGCGCTGCGCTGTACGACTGGCTGAATGCCGTCCTCGAACGCGCGCTCGCGCCAATGCCGCATGATCTTCGGCAGCGGGATGCGCATCGGGCAGACTTCTTCGCATCGTCCGCAGAAGGTCGATGCGTTCGGCAGATGAAGCGCTTCGGCGACGCCAAGCAGCGCCGGATCCAGCGCCGCACCGATCGGGCCGGGATAGACATAGCCGTACGCGTGTCCGCCGACCGCGTGATAAATCGGGCAGTGATTCATGCAGGCGCCGCAACGGATGCAGCGCAGCAGATCCTGCAACTCGGTACCCAGCATCGCCGAACGGCCCTGATCGATCATCACGACGTGATATTGTTCGGGCCCGTCGGGATCTTCGGCGCGACGCGCGCCGGTCGAGACAGTCGTATAGACGCTCATCTGCTGACCCGTCGCCGACCGCGCTAGCACGCGCAGGATCGTCGCCATGTCCTCAAACGTCGGGACCATCTTCTCGATCGAGGCCAGCACGATGTGAATCTGCGGCAGCGTCTGGGTCAGATCGCCATTGCCTTCGTTGGTGACGATCACCGACGAGCCCGTCTCCGCCACCAGAAAATTCGCACCGGTGATGCCGACGTCGGCGTCGAAATAGGCTTGGCGCAACATCGCGCGCGCTTCGGCGACGAGCGCCTCGCCGTCCATCGAACGCGGCAGCTTGTGATGCTTCTCGAACAAGTCCGCGATCTGCGACTTGGTCTTGTGCACCGCGGGCGCGATGATGTGGCTGGGCGGCTCGTCGGCAAGCTGGATGATATATTCGCCGAGATCGGTTTCGATCGGACGGATATTGTTGGCTTCGAGAAAACCGTTGATGCCGATCTCTTCGCCCAGCATCGACTTGCCCTTGGTCACCGTCTTGGCGTTGACCGAGCGGCAGATCGACAAGACGGTTTCGCGCGCTGCAGCGGCGTCGATGCACCAGTGCACCTGGCCGCCATGTTCGATGACTTTGCGCTCGAACCGTTCGAGATGCAGGTCCAGCTCGTTCAGGGTGCGCTTTTTGATCTCGACCGCTTCGTCGCGCAGCGTTTCGAATTCGGGCAGCGCATCAGCAGCCAACCGGCGCTTCAAAATGAAATTCTTGCCGACGACGGACAGGGCTTCGCGCAGCTCGGTATCGTGCAGCGCCTTGTGTGCGTTCTCTTTGAAGTCGTGCGCGGTGGACTTCACTTAGTCATCCTTTGCGGCGCGCCGGGCGCTTCGCTTGGCGCGCTTCGCTGTGGTTCCCCGATCGCCGGCGTGTCGGCCATGCCCGCCAACACTTCGGCGACGTGACGCACGCGCACCGGACGGTCTTCGCGCTGCAGACGGCCCGCGATGTTCAGCAGGCACCCCATGTCGCCCGCGAGCAAGGTGCCGGCGCCGGTCGCTGCAACGTCGGCGACTTTGCGCGACGCGATCTCGGTCGAGATCTCCGAATATTTGACGCAGAACGTGCCGCCGAATCCGCAGCACGCTTCCGGCGTCTGCAATTCGCGCAGCTCCAGCCCGTCGACATTGGCGAGCAGCGCACGCGGCTGCTCCTTGACGCCCAATTCGCGCAGCGACGAACAACTGTCGTGATAGGTGACGGTGCCGTCGAAGCGCACTTTGTTCGGCTGCACGCGCAACACGTCGGTCAGGAACGACGTCAGTTCGAAGGTGCGCCGCGCCAGATCGTCGGCTTTGATCCGCCACTGCGGGTCGCCGGCGAACAAGGCGGGATAGTGATGCTTGATCATGCCGGCGCAGCTGCCCGAGGGCGCGACGACATAGTCGAATCCAGCGAAGGCCTCGATAACCTGACGCGCGATCGCCATCGTGTCGCCGCGGTCGCCGGAATTGTAAGCGGGTTGGCCGCAGCAGGTTTGCGCGTCGGGCACGACCACCTCGCACCCCGCCTCTTCCAGCAGCTTCACCGCAGCGAAGCCGACGCTGGGCCGGTAGAGATCGACGAGACAGGTGACGAAGAGCGCGACGGTGGCCATGGGGCCCGACTATAGAACGAGTTTTGCTGCGCGCGAGCCGCTGACGATCGCGCCCTCGATTGTTGCAGGCAGACCAGTCGCGGTCCAATCGCCGGCCAGCGCAAGATTTTTGAGGCCGGCTGCGCTCGGCGCCGGCCGTTTCGCTTCCATCGCGGGCGTTTGTGCGATGGTTGCACGTTTCTCGGTGACGACGCGCACCGGCGGCATGTCGAACGGCAGATCCGGAAACGCAGCGCGCGCATCGTTCCACAGCGCCGATGCGGGATCTTCGCCGTCGCGTGGCGCGTCGGCACTGGTCGTTGTGCTGACCAGACCCGGCCGGCGGAACACCCAATGCGCGCGTCCGCCCAATACGCCGGCAATCGCATGCCCGTCGCGATGCGGAACCGCGAAATGCGCGTTCAAGATCGGCTCGTCTTCATCGGGCACAGCGAGGCCAGGCAACAACGACGCTGCAATTGCGGGCGGCACCGCCAGCACGACCGAGTCATGCTCGCCCAGCGCAACCGTCGCATCGGCGTAGGCAAGCGACGTCACGCGCCCCTGCTCGACCGTCAGCGCGCGCAAACGGCGCCCAGTTGCGACGGCGCTGCCGCGCGATGCGAGATAGGCCGTCGCGGGTTCGACCAGTGCTTCGGCCAAGGTGTCGCGCGCAACCATCGGGCGCGAATAGGCGCCGCCTTTCATCAAGGTCAGACGCAGCATCGCAGCGAAGGCATGCGCCGATGCGCGATCGATGCCGGTATTCAACACCGACACTGCGACCGGCTCCCACAGTGCACGACGCAGCGCGGTTGGCGGCAATACGTCGGCGATGGTTGCTTCGTGGGTTGCCGACACCAGCCGCGCCATATCGGCGAGATAGTTGATCGCCTTGGTGCCCGGCACGCGCCGCTTGGCGACGAACAACCACCAGGGCAGACGGCCTTCGTTCGGCTGCACCACGAACCGCGCATCATTGGCGCGATCGACGAACGGAAATTGATCGCCCAACGATAGCACGCGATCGCGCGCGCCGAAGCGGCCGAGATAGGCCTGGATCCCGTCATTGCCCGACAGGATCAGATGGTTGCCATTGTCGATGACGCGATCGATCTGCGCGTCGTGGAACGACCGGCAACGTCCGCCCGCTTGCGGTGCGGCTTCGCTGATCTCGACCTGCACGCCGCGCTCGACAAGCGTTGTCGCAGCCGACAGGCCGGCAAGCCCGGCGCCGATGACATAGACCGCCATGCTAGCGCGCTAACGCGACTTTCAACGCGATCTGCGCCTTTTCCGGCAAGGTCGTTTTCGGCACCGGCTTGCGATCGACCCAGCCGCGCGCCAGCAGCTTCGACAGCAGCTTGCGGTAGGCCATCATCATCAACAAAGCCGGCTTCAGCTTCGACGCCGTCGCGCGCGGAATATCGACCGTTGCGTAGGCTGCTTTCGCTTCTTCCGCCAACTTGGCGCAGGCGCGTGCGAAGCCCGGCTGTTTGGTGACGTCGAGCGCGTTCGATCCGTCGATGCCGAATTGATCGAGCAGATCCTGCGGCACGTACAACCGGTCTTCCAACGCGTCGCCGTCGACGTCGCGTAGAATGTTGGTGAGCTGCAGCGCATGGCCGAGACGCACCGCGAACTCGACGGTCGCGGGATCGGGGGCGCCGAACACATGCACCGACAAGACGCCGACCGCACCGGCAACGCAGCGGCAGTAATTGGCCAGCGCAACGCCGTCGGGCATGCGAACCGCATTGGCGCTGTCGGTACGCATGCCGTCGAGCACCAGTTCGAATTCCGACCGCGGCAGCTTGAAGCGATCGACCGCCCAGCGCAGTTCGCGCGTCAGCGGCGTCTTTGCAGTGCCGGCATAGAGCGCGTCGAGATCGCGCCCCCAACCGGCCAGCAGCGCTTTCTTTTCGTCCGGCTTGCCGGGACCGTCAGCGATGTCGTCGACGTCGCGGCAGAAGGCGTAGAGCGCGAACATGCCGCGCTTGCGATCCGACGGCAGCGCCTTCATGCCCGACACGAACGACGATTTGGCGCGCGCGACCCGGCCGATCACAATCTCTTCGTCGCTGATGCAGATCGGCGACCAGGACAACGCAAAGCTTTTCAGGAAATCGCGCTTGCCCAGCGCCACGCGTCCTTCGATCGGATCGGCCAGACGCAGCTTGCGCGTCAGGGTGCGGGCGAGACGCAGAATGGTGCGAACTTCGAGACGCAGCCGCGTGTCGCGAATTTGCGCCGGCAATGCGGCCGCGTCCGACAAAAGATCTTCGACGCCGTCAAGGCAGCGATCCAGCACCGGACGACGCAACTTGGCGTTGGCGGGTTCGAAGAAGCCGGCAGGAATCCAATTCTCGGGCACGTAGCGACGATCGAGCTCGCGATTGTCGTCGCCGCAATCCTGCAAGTGATTCAGAATCTGCAACGCGGTGCACAGCGCGTCGCCGGCTGGCCAGGTCGCGCGGTCTTCGCCGTGAATGTCGAGCAGGTAGCGACCGACCGGCGACGCCGAGTAGCGGCAATAGTGCAGCAGGTCGTCCCAGCTCTTGCAGCTTTCGCCGCGCGCGTCGGCGCGAAACGCGACCAGCAATTCGCGCGCATGGTCGAGCCCTTTGCCGCTGTCTTTCAGCGGTGCGGAATCGGGATGCGATCCATCGACCAGCCCCTGCTCCAACGCATCGATGCGTGCCAGCTTGTCGGCGGGCGCCAGGCCCGGCGCATCGGCTGCGTCGTCAGCAGCGCGCGCAAAGCGGTACCAGGCGTGGACATGCGGACGCAGCGGCTTCGCGATCAGAAACGAACCGACCGGGAAATTCTCGTCGTGACGGGTCTTCGAAGGATCCATGGCCGCGCCCGTATAGCATGCGGACGGCGCCGAAAGCCCAGCCTCCAGCGGCCGGAACGCCGCACCCAGCCGCGTTAAATCGCCAACGTCCCGCTACGCCCGTCCCGGTCCAGCGTGTCGGCCGCAAGCCAGCCCGACAGCAGCGCCATCGGCACGCCCGCCCCCGGCTGCGCCGAGCCGCCCGCGAGATACAGTCCGGCCAATTGCCGCGAGCGAACCCCGGCTTTGAACAGGCCCGCCAGCCCGTCGCTGCTTTGCCCATACACTGCGCCGTTCTGCAGCCTGTAGCGGTCGTGAAAGTCCTGCGGCGTGAGATGGTGTTCGACCACGATTCGCGACTCGAGATCCGCCATGCCGCCGATCCGCATCAGCCTGTCGAGAATGACGCGGCGGTAGGACGGCCACATCGCATGCCAATCATGATGCGGGCGCAGATACGGGACTTGCACCAGCACCTGCATCGCCTCGCCACCGTCGGGCGCCGTGTCCGGGTCGCTTCGTGATGGTGCCGTGACGTAGCAGGTTGGATCGGACGCCAACTCGCCATGGTCAAAGATCGCAGACAGCTCGCCGGCACGATCGGCGCTGAACAGCGCGTTGCGATGTGCGAGATGCTCGTAGCGCTGGTCGAGACCGAGACACAGAACCAGCGCCGAACAGGATGGTTCGTCGTCGCCACCCGTCCCGACCAGATCCTGCAACGTGCGCGTCGAATTCGCGTTCGACACGACCGCGTCGAACTGCAAGGTCGGGCCACCTTCGATGCGCAGGCCGATCGCCTTGCCTGCGACCTGTTCGATTTTCTCGATCGCGGTCGCAAGCCGCACCTCGCCGCCCAGCTCGCGCAGCAACGCCTCCAGCGCCACCGCAACTGCGCGCATGCCGCCGAGCGGGTGATAGATGCCGTCGGCGATTTGCGTGACGGCGCCCGACGCCAGCAATGCCGGCATGCGCGCCGGCGGCGAACCATTGTCGCGCGTCAGCGATTCAAGCAGCACGCGCAATTGCGGATCGCCGACATGGCGCCGCGTGAAAGACGCAACCGACGATCCGGGCAGCAGGCCGAGCAGATCGGCGAAAGGTGGCTGCACGAGATCGCGGTCGAGCAGATCGCGCGGCCTTCCAATCGCACGTTTGAAAAAGAACCGTTCGCGCGCTTGCCGAAGCGCGCCGCCCGTTTCCAGGTAGGTCCGCGTCGCTTCATCGCCGCCGGCAATGAGATCGCGCGTCGAGCCGTCGTCAAAAAACGCCCGCTCTTGCGGATCCAATCGCACCAAGGTCACGCGATCGTCGAGCTTGCGCCCCGCTTCTTCGAAAATCCGGGCCAGAAAATGCGGTGCGGTCAGGCTGGTCGGGCCGGTATCGAAGCGAAAGCCGTGTGATTCGAACTGCGCCGCGACGCCGCCAACCCGCGCTGCACGATCGAACAAAGTGACGGTGTGGCCGCGCGCCGCCAGGACACAAGACGCAGCCAATCCGCCGAAACCGGCGCCGATTATACCAATGCGTAGTCCCATGCCCTGCGCTCCTGGTTGCGCCGCCCATCATATCCGACGATTCTGCGCGTCCGAGTTGGCCATCTTCCACGAGTATAGAAATTATGGAGCCGGCATTGCTGCTCGATGCGGCACGCAGCGCGCAACGCGATTGGGCCACCGTTCCTGTCACGGAACGGTTGCAGTTCGTTCGCCATGCGCGCCATGCGCTGGCACGCGCGCCGGTCGAGTTTGCCGGCACGGTGGCGCGCGCCGAACGCAGCGCCGCCGACACGCTGGCGATGGAAGTGCTGCCGCTGCTCGAAGCGATGCGCTTTCTCGAACGCCGTGCCGCGCGCGCGCTGCGCACACGCCGTGCCGACCGGTCCGATCGGCCGTTGTGGTTGCGCGGCGTCACTGCGACCATCGAGCCGGCACCGTTGGGCGTCGTGCTGGTGATCGCACCCGGCAATTATCCGTTGTTCATTGCAGGCGTGCAGGCGGTGCAGGCCCTGGTTGCGGGCAACGCGGTGATTGTGAAACCGGCGCCGGGCGAACGCGCGTGCCTGGCCGCGTTGCGCGGCGCGTTTCTGTTGGCGGGCCTGCCCGACGCGCTGTTTCAGCTCACCGATGATTCCGTCGAGACGGCGAGCAAGCTCGTCGCCGCCGGCCCCGACAAAATTCTGCTGACCGGATCCAGCGCCACCGGCCGCAACGTGTTGCGCGCCGCGGCCGAGACTTTGACGCCGACGGTGATGGAATTGTCGGGCAATGACGTGTCGATCGTGCTGAACGGCGCAAATCCGGTGCGAACGGCTGCAACGATCAGCTTCGCCTTTGCGCTCAACGCGTCGCACACCTGCATCGCGCCGCGCCGCCTCTTCGTCGAACGCGGCGTCGCCGACGCGTTCATTCCAGCGCTGGAAGAACGGCTGGCCGAGCTGGCGCCGATGCCGGTCGACGCACGCACACGCGCCCGGTTGATGCCGCTTCTGTCGGCGGCTGCGTCGGGCGGTGCGACCTGGAGCGTCAATTTCGACACGCGCGCCGAAACCTCGCCGCCGCTGCTGATCAAGAACGCGCCCGACGACGCGGCGCTGCACGCGACCGATCTGTTTGCACCGGTTCTGTCGTTGCGTGTCGTCGATGCCTGGCCCGAAGCGACCCATCTTGCCAATCTGCAGCCGCACGCGCTGGGCGCGTCGGTGTTCGGGCCGCGCGGCGAAGCCGCCAAGGTTGCGGCTGCGCTGGATGTCGGCGTAGTGACGATCAACGACGCGGTCGTCGCCACCGCCGATCCACGCGTGCCGTTCGGCGGCAAGCGCCAGAGCGGCTTCGGCGTTACGCGGGGCATCGAAGGCTTGCTGGAACTGACCTATCCGAAAGTCACGCTCGACAATCGCGCCAGCTTCCGGCCGCAGTTGAAGCGCAACAGCAAGCGCGACGAAGAAAAGATCCTGGCCTCGCTGGTGCGGCTGCTGCACGCGGGCGAACATCGCCGCCGTTCCTTGCGCGCGCTGCTCAGCGCGGTGGTGCGCAAGAAGAAAGTCGTCGAGCCGGACTGACGCCCCCGGCGTCATCCCCGCGAAGGCGGGGATCCATCGGGACGCGGCTGCGCAACTGCAGGAAAGAACTCAGCGGCGGCGCAATGGATCCCTGCTTTCGCAGGGATGACATTAGTCGAAAATCGAATTGCGCAGACGCAGGCTGATCTCGGTCGTGGGCTCGCGCACGTCGATCGCGCTGTCGGCATAGTGCGGTTTGCCGCGCAGCGGCGGGTTGTTCGAAAAGCCGAACCCTTCCTGCGGCAAGCCGAGGAAATTCTGGTCGAACGCTTCATTGTCGTTTTCGTCGTGAAACGCCTGCACCGCCCAGCGTCCAGCCGGCACGCCATGCACGATGACGCGCGTGACGCCTTCGCGTGCATCAGCGACGCCGTCATAGGCGCAGCCCTCGCCGCCGAAATGCGCTTCGTCGCAGACCGACAAGCGCACATGGCCGCGCGACGAACGCACGTTGGTGACGTCGACGACGAGATCGGCTGCCGACGCCGTGCTGGAAACCAGCAGCGCCAGCAGCAGCACGGCGCGTTTCACCCGCGCAGCAACCGCAGCGCCGGTTCGTGCAGGCGCGGATCGCCGACGCACAGCGCGACGCCTTCGCTTTTGCGATTCAGCTTGGTCCCGTTCCAGTCGGTGACGAGACCGCCGGCGCCTTCGACGATCGGCGCGAACGGCGCGAAGTCGTAGAGCTGCATGCCGCATTCGAGCACGACGTCGATCCAGCCGCTCGCCTGCAAGCCGACCATGTAGCCGTCGCCGCCCCAGGTCTCGTAGCGGCACGCATCGCCGAGGCGGCGAAACGCAGCAGCGCGCGCAACGTCGCGTGGCAGCATCGTCGAGCTGAAGATTGCGTCGGACAGGTTGGCGCAGCTCCGCGTCTGCACCTTCGCACCGTTATGCGTGGTGCCGACACCGGCAGCGCCGATCCAACGATCCTGCACGATCGGCTGGTCGATCACGCCGAGCAGCGGCGTGCCGTCCTCGTCGAGCAGCGACACCAGCACGACGAAATTGGGACGACCGGTGAGAAAGGCTTTGGTGCCGTCGATCGGGTCGAGCACCCAGGTCAGCCCGCTCGATCCTTCGCTGGCGCCTTCTTCTTCGCCGAAGACGCCGTCCATCGGACGTTCGCGCAGCAGGATCGCGCGCATGGCCGCTTCGGCTTCGCGGTCAGCGATGCTGACCGGAGTCGAATCGGCCTTGGCTTCGGCGACGACTGGTTTGCGGAAATGGCGACGGGCGGCTGCACCGGCCGCGGTCGCGAGACGGTCGGCGACCTCGAGCAGCGGCCCAAGGTCGACCGACGTCACGATTACTGCTTCGGCGCGGGAGCGGCGTCGGCTTTGACGGGCGTCGCACCAGCAGCAGGCAGCGCCTGCGGCTTGTCGCTCTGCGCGTTCAGCCAGGCCAGCAGGTCAGCACGGTCCTGCGTCTTCTTGATGCCCGCGAAGCCCATCTTGGTGCCCGGGATCGCAGCCGCCGGCTTGAAGATGAATTCGTTGAGCGCGGCGAAGTCCCAGGTCTTGTCCTTCTTGCCGGCCATGCCCGCCGAATAGGCGAAGCCATCGGCATGGGCGTGATGGTTGCCGACGACGCCCCAGAGATTCGGGCCGACGCGATTCGGGCCGCCCTTCTCGAACGTGTGGCAGGACTTGCACTGGCCGGCGACTTTTTCGCCGTTGGCCAGGTTGGCCGCAGCGAGCAGCGGCTCGACCGGCTCGAGCGCGGAACCACCACCAGCGGCACCCGTGCCGCCAGCGACGATTTCGACGCCTTCGATCGGATAGGCGGCCTGCGCAAGCTGATGCGGCTCGACCAGCATTTCAGCGGCGATGCCGCTGACCATGCCGAGAATGCCAGCGCAAAGGATGGCGGCGAAGATTTTGTTGAATTCCATGGACGTACCCGGTCGGCCGTTCTGGGCGGAGGAGCCTCGTATAGCGAAGGCTTCTTAGCCGACGAAGTGGTTTTCCAGCAAATCGCCGCCTGACCTGGGGTCGCAATGTCGCAGCGTACCGCTTGACCGCGGGCTGCCCGACCTGCACCCACCGTTCCCGTGACTCCGAAAAACCCCATCACCCTGATCCCGGCGCGGCTCGCATCGACCCGCCTGCCCGACAAGCCGCTCGCCGACATCGCGGGCAAGCCGATGATCGTCCGCGTCTGGGAACGTGCCGTCGCGGCCAAGATCGGAAGAGTGGTCGTCGCGGCAGAAGACGCCGCGATCTGCGATGCGGTGATCGCCGCGGGCGGCGAAGCGGTGCTGACCGGCGCGCATCATCAATCGGGCTCCGACCGGATCGCCGAAGCGCTGGCCGCGCTCGATCCCGACGGAACGCACGATGCGGTGATCAACGTGCAGGGCGATCTGCCCACATTGGATCCGGCGCTGGTACGCGCCGCACTTTCGTTGCTCGACGATGCAGCGGTCGATATCGGCACGCTCGCGGCCGAGATCACCGAGTTGCACGAGAAATACGATCCCAACGTCGTCAAAGCGGTGGTCGAACGCGCCCGCGGCGCTGCACGCGGACGCGCGCTGTATTTCTCGCGCGCAGCGGCACCGACCGGCGAAGGACCGTTGCTGCATCATATTGGCTTGTATGCGTATCGGCGCGATGCGCTGACAAGATTTGTCGCGCATGCTCCTGCGGAGCTTGAGCGCGCCGAGAAGCTGGAACAGCTACGCGCGCTGGTGATGGGCATGCGGATCGACGTTGCGATTGTCGACACGGTGCCGCTGGGTGTGGATACGGCCGCCGATCTGGAACGCGCGCGCCGCCTGTGGAGCGAAGCATGAGCAACATCGTCGCCTATCAAGGCGAACCGGGCGCCAATTCCGACCTTGCCTGCCGCAAGGTTTTGCCGGGCTGGACCACGCTTCCCTGCGCGTCGTTCGAAGAAGCCTTTGCCGCTGTCGCCGAAGGCCGCGCGCAACGGGCGATGATTCCGGTCGAGAACTCGATCGCAGGCCGCGTCGCCGACGTGCATCACCTGCTGCCGCGCGGCGGGCTGCACATTATCGGCGAACATTTCCAGGCGGTGCATCACTGCATTCTGGGTTTGCCCGGCACCAAGCTTAGCGAGCTGCGCGAAGTGCACTCCCACGTGCAGGCACTTGGCCAATGCCGCGAGACGTTGCGCAAGCTGGGCGTGAAGCCGGTCGTGCATGCCGACACGGCGGGTGCGGCCGCCGACGTCGCCAAGCGCGGCGACAAGACGATCGGCGCGATTGCCAGCGAGCTCGCCGCCGAGATTTACGGGCTCGATATTCTGCAAAAGAACGCCGAGGACGTGGCGCACAACACGACGCGCTTTCTCGTCATGCAGGTCGATCCCGCCGCGCAGCCGCCCCTACCATCTGCGGGGGGCGACGCGGTAATGACCAGTTTTCTGTTTCGCGTGCGATCGATTCCGGCAGCGCTCTACAAGGCGCTGGGCGGCTTCGCCACCAACGGCGTCAACCTGGTGAAGCTGGAAAGCTACATGGTCGACGGCAAGTTTCAGGCGGCGCAATTCTATGTCGACGCCGAAGGCCATCCCAACGAACGCAACTTCGCGCTGGCGCTGGATGAGCTGCGCTTCTTCGCCGAAGAAGTGAAAGTGCTGGGGACGTATCCGGCCTCGCCATTCCGTCGCAGCGAAAGCCAACGCTGATGCGGCGAACTTCTTTGCTTACGACCGCAGTCTTGTCGCTGCTTGCGGCCAGCGCCGCTGCCGAACCAAGCAAAGACGCCACGATGCTCGACACGATGAACATGATGACCGTGTTTCGCGGCGCCTGTGTGAACTCGATGAACGATGAGGCCAAGGCGGCTGACATCGCGAGCAAGTTGCAGTTGAAGGTCGCGGGCCCGGAAGCGCGCAAGCTCATGTCCGCAAAGGATGGCGATCTTGCTTGGGAGCCTGGCACCGCCATTCGGCTCAAGCTGCCCAGCGGCGAAATGACGGACGGTCGGTACTATCTTTCGCTGAGCAAGCCGTGGACCTGCCAGGTACGCGCGATGTCCGCCGATGCCGAGCTGATCCGCGAGTCCGTGAAAAAGATTTTCACCGACATGCAGGCGCAGGCCAAAGATCCCCGCATCGAGCTGAAACCGCGTTTGGACAAAACGCAGGATGTCGGCGGTGCGAAAGTGCGCCAGACCGAATGGGTCTATGGCGGCATCTTTCTCATCTATGTCTACACGATCGCCGGCTGCCCCCACTGCGCACCGCATATGGTCGGCATAACCTCCATGGCGCCAGCAAAGTAATAGCGCGCTGATTTCAGCCCGCGGCCAACCAGTCATCGACCAGGCGCCGCGCGATCGATAGTGGGTTGGGCAAGCGCATCGGACCGCCCGGCGGCAGATTGCGCAGCGTTTCGCGATCGAACCAGCCGCCCTGTTCCAGTTCGACACCGTCGAAATTGAGTTCGGTCGTCGTTGCGCGCGCGGTGAAGCCCAGCATCAGCGACGACGGGAACGGCCAGGGCTGCGACGAGTGATACTGCACGTCGGTGACGCGCACGCCGGCTTCTTCGAACACTTCGCGCACGACTGTGTCTTCCAGGCTTTCGCCCGGCTCGACGAATCCAGCCAGCACCGAATACATGCCTTCGGGCCAGCGCGACTGGCGCGCCAGCAAAATCTTGTCGTTGTGCTCGACCAGCACGATCACCGCCGGATCCGACCGTGGAAAATGTTCGGTCGCGCACGGTTCATACGTGCACACGCGGCGATGGCCGGCTTCTTCGAACAAAGTCGGATGACCGCAAACGCCGCAGAACAAATGCCGCGCGTGCCAAAGAACAAGTCCGCGTGCCATTGCCGCGATCGACGCTTCGTCGGCGGGCAACACATGCCCGACTGCGCGCAATTCCAGAAACGGATCGGGGGCGAAGCCTTTGGGCGCGTCGTCGTCGTCGCCGATATCGAGCGCGAAAATCGCTTCTTCACCGACCAGCCCAAGAAAGATCGGCTGTTTGCGCGGCAACGACGGATGATCGGTTGCGAGCAAGCCCAGTCGCGGCGCGCCTTCTTCGCCACGCACCAGGACCTGGCCGCGCCACAACGGCACGACGCGCCCATCACCCCAGGCTTGCGCGAGAAAGCCCGCGTCCTGGCGCAGATGCGACGCGCGGTCGAGCGTGGGGTCCGAGAGAAGATTGCGGCGCATGGGAGTATTTTGCGGTTGGAGAAGTCAGTCGCCGTTCAAAATGCGACCAAACAAATTCATAGAGAAAGCGAATGCCACGTCTCGTCCTGCGGGTCGAACCATCGTGCGACATGGCTGCCGTTCCATTCATACACGAGGTGTCGCTCCTGGGTTGGAATGCCGGGAACGTCGGGCCAGAACAAGGCGACGCAATCGCCGCCGGGCCGCCGTACGCTGGGATAGACGAACCCGTCGCAGTGATCGGCGCGGCGCGACCGGCCGAATGCCTGGCTGACGCGCCAATCGTCTGGATCGAACAGCGCCGCGTAGGCGCTGTCGCGCAAATCCTCCAACGTCGCGTCCAGCTTGCCAACCAAAACGCGCATGGTCGCGCGCGTCACCGGCTCGCGCGTTGCGGCGAAGAAACGGCCGAGATGAAAGGCTGTCTCGGTCACCGCTGTGAGCAGATCTTTGGCCGCGTAATAGACGCCGAAACTACCGTCGCCGAAGCGCGAACCGGCCGCGTTGACGTGGCAGAACGGCGCCATCACCCAGGACGCGCCCGGCCCCGCAACGCGACGTTCGGGCGGCACCAGTGCGATTTCGCCCCAGGCTTCGCGCGCACGCGGATTGGTGCGCGTTTCGAGCCGCGCCAGCAGCTCCCAATCTTTGGGATCGGCGATGCGTTCGAACAAATCGACGGGCGGAAAACGCGACGGGATGATGCGATGCGCGCGACTCCAACGGATACGCGTGCGCGGCGGAACCGGAAGTTCGGTGCGCGCCGCTGCCGCCTTGCTCACGACCATCCGCCGCGCACTGCGTCGAGACGCGCGCGCACGGCGGCTAGATCGGCAACATCGCCCGCAAGCATGTGATCGAGCGCCGAACGCCCGCCGAACGCGTCGTTGGCGCGATGCACCCAGCCGTCGGCCTGCGACGGGTCGGTGAAAATAATCTGCAGCGCTTTGTGGATGCCCAGCAGCCACGACAGGCGCCGCACCACGTCGAACGGCACCGCGCCGATCTTGCCGCCGCGCCAATTGTAGAAGGTCGAGCGCGACGGACGGCCCAACAGCACGCGCTGCTGCTCGACGTCGAGCTTCCACAGCTCGAACAGGCGGAATACGGCGCGGAAGCCGGCCGCGATTTCAGCCGCTTCGGGCGCCGGGTCGGGATTCGGGGCGGGTTTCAGGTTCGCCATTGGCCAAATATGGACGATCAAGTCGATTTTGTCCAGATATGGACACAACGCCCAGAGCCCCTGCGCGTTCCGAGGTGGGCTTGCCCCAAGCCTCTGCGATCCTGATATTGCCGGCGGAAGGTTGGCGGTGGGCGGATCCCTCGCGAACCCGGTCAGGTCCGAAAGGAAGCAGCCGTACCGAGATTCGGTTCGGGTCGCCGATCCAGCCTTCCACCTCTGCTTTCATCCGATCCTCTGGCCGATCCGGAAACGTATTTTGTCCCTCGATCTCGGCGCGGGCGCGACGCCCTCCTCTGCGACGGAAGAGAACGCAAAAGCGTACCGGGTTCTTGCGCGCAAATACCGGCCTTCGACATTCGCCGAATTGATCGGTCAGGACGCGCTGGTCCGCACGCTGACCAACGCCTTCGCGCAAAACCGCATCGCGCATGCCTTCATGCTGACCGGCGTACGCGGCGTCGGCAAAACCACCACCGCACGTATCGTCGCCCGGGCGCTGAATTGCATCGGGCCTGATGGCACCGGCGGCCCCACCATTCAGCCCTGCGGCGTGTGCGAGCCGTGCCGCGCGATTGCCGCCGACCGTCATGTCGACGTGATCGAGATGGACGCGGCCAGCCGCACCGGCGTCGACGACGTGCGCGAGTTGATCGACGGGGTGCGCTACGCCCCGGCCAGCGCGCGCTACAAAGTCTATATCGTCGACGAAGTGCACATGCTGTCGAAGCAAGCGTTCAACGCGCTGCTGAAGACCTTGGAAGAACCGCCGCCGCACGTGAAGTTCGTCTTCGCGACGACGGAAATCCGCAAAGTGCCGGTGACGGTCCTGTCGCGCTGCCAACGGTTCGATCTGCGCCGCGTCGACGGCAGCGTGCTGACCAAACACTTCGCCGGCATCGCGCAACAAGAAAACGCCGAGATCGACAGCGAAGCGCTGGATCTGATCGCGCGCGCCGCCGACGGTTCGGTGCGCGACGGCCTGTCCCTGCTCGACCAGGCGATTTCGCGTGGCGCCGGCAAAGTCGACGTCGCCCAAGTGCGCGACATGCTTGGCCTCGCCGATCGCGCCATCGTCATCGACCTGTTCGAAGCAACCATGCGCGGCGACGCGCAGGCCGCGCTCGACATTTCCCAGTCACTGCATGCAGCCGGTGCCGATCCCAGCGTCGTGTTGCAGGACCTGCTGGAATTCACCCATCTGCTGACGCGTCTCAAATTGACGCCCGGCACGGCTGGCGCTGGCCTGGGCGAAAGCGAACGCGTGCGCGGCGGTGCGCTGGCCGACAAATTGTCGATGCCAATTCTGACCCGCGCCTGGCAGTTGCTGCTCAAAGGTCTGGGCGAAGTGCAGCAGGCACCGACGCCACAAGCGGCATTTGAAATGGTGCTGCTGCGTCTGGTCTTCGCCGCCGATCTGCCGACGCCCGGCGATCTGGTGCGCCAACTGACCGAGCAGAACGCAGGCAACGCACCCGCGCCGCGCGGCAATGGTGGTGGTGGCGGCGTCGTGTTGGGCGGCGGTGCAACCGCAGTCGCGCGCGCCGAACCGCTTGCGCAACCGATGTTGAGCGCGGAACCGCAAGCCTACGCAGCCGAACCCCAAGCGCTCGAAAAGATGCCGGCCGATTGGCGCGCCGCGGTCGAGCTGTTTGCGAAATATCGCCAAGGCCAGCTCAACTACCATCTCGCCACCAACGCAAAGCTGGTGCGGTTCGAAGCTGGCCGGATCGAATTGAACGTCTTGCCGGCGGCACCGCGCGATCTCGCGAGCCGCGTTGGTTCGATGCTCAGCGAATGGACCGGCACGCGCTGGATGGTGACGATCAGTTCGGCACCGGGCGAAGCCAGCCTGTCGGAACAAGACGCGGCCAAAGAATCGGCGGCGCTGCAAGAAGCCAAGGTGCATCCGACCGTGGCGAAATTGCTGGCCACCTTTCCCGGCGCCAAGATCGTCGAGATCCGCGATCTCGCCGCCGAAGCCAACCAAGACACAGCAACGACGACACCGACCGACGAGGATCCGGAGCAGAGCGAATGAAGAATCTCGGCAACATGATGAAGCAAGCGCAGCAGATGCAGGCGCGCATGCAGGAAATGCAGGCCAAGCTGGCCCAGACCGAAATGACCGGTCAGGCGGGCGGCGGCATGGTGCAAGTGACGCTCGCGGGGTCGGGCGAGCTGCGCAAGATCAAGCTGGAAAAGTCGGTCGTCGATCCGAACGACGTCGAGATGCTGGAAGATCTGATCGTCGCTGCGTGCAACGACGCCAAAACCAAGCTCGACGCACATGTGCAGGAAGAAACATCCAAGCTGATGGGCGGCATGCAGTTGCCACCTGGAATGAAGTTGCCGTTCTAAGAACGGCAATCCCTGCGAAGGCAGGGACCCATTTTCGAACAACTCGGCTGGTGGAGCGATGGATCCCCGCCTTCGCGGGGACTAGATGCGTATCGCAACCTGGAACATCAATTCGGTCCGGCTTCGCTTTCCGATCGTGAAGCGCCTTCTGCAGAAGCACAAAATCGACGTGCTGTGCCTGCAGGAAACCAAATCGCCCGACGAATTCTTCCCGCTCGATGACTTCAAGAAGATCGGGTACGAGCACGTCCATATTCACGGCATGAAAAGCTACAACGGCGTAGCGATCATCAGCCGTCTGCCGCTGTCGAGCCACGAGATCCATCACCGCTGCAAGAAACAGGATTGCCGGCACATCGCTGCGACCTTGCCGAACGGCGCCGAATTGCACTGCGTCTATATTCCGGCCGGCGGCGACATTCCTGATCCGGCGGTCAACGACAAGTTCAAACACAAGCTCGATTTCGTCGACGAGCTGCGGGATTGGTGGCCGAGCGCGCGGTCGGCCAAGAAGAAGATGATTCTGGTCGGCGACCTGAACATCGCGCCGCTCGAAAACGACGTCTGGTCGCACAAGCAGCTGCTCAAAATCGTCAGCCACACGCCGATCGAAGTCGAAAAATTCACTGCGATGCAAAAGTCGATCGGCTGGGTCGACGCCGTGCGTCATTTCGTGCCCGACGACGAAAAGCTTTTCACCTGGTGGAGCTACCGCAACCAGGATTGGCGCGCATCGAACCGTGGTCGCCGGCTCGATCATATTTGGGTCACAAAGCCGCTTGAGAAGACGCTCAAACGCGCCGAGGTGATCATGGATGCACGCGACTGGCCGACGCCCAGCGATCACGTTCCGGTGATCGTCGACTTCGAAAAGTGAGTCTCGCAGCGGCCTTGCGCGCGCCACCGATCCGCCTGTTGTGGCTGGGTCAGGTTCTGTCGGCGGTCGGCGATCAATTCTATCTCGTCGCAGTTCTGTGGCTGGCGCTCGATCTGGTCGGGCACGACGCGGGATTCATCTCGGCCGTCAATGCAGCCGCGGTGTTTGGCGTCGCGTTGACCGCGGGTGCCTGGGCCGATCGGTGGGACGCGCGTCGCACCATGTTCTGGGTCGATATTGCGCGCGGCGTGCTGGTGTTGCTGCTGCCGATCTTCGCCTGGACCGGCACGCTGACCTTATGGACCTTGCTGCCGGTGACGCTTGCGGTCGCGGGTTTGACCGGCCTGTTCGATCCCGCGCTGCAAGCGACCTTGCCGCGCTTGGCGCTCGACCGGCGCATGCTCTACGGCACCAACGCGCTGTTCGATTCCACCACGCGCTTTGCGCGGATCTTTGGTCCTGGATTGATCGGCGCTGCCAACGCGGTCGTGCCGCTGCTGCAATTCTTCACCATCGACGCGCTGACCTTCTTTGGTTCGGCAGCGGCCGTCGCGGTGATGCGCAAATACGTGCCGTCCGAACCCGCCGCACCGCAGGAAGCAGCGCGCGGCTGGGCGGCGTTGACCGGCGGCTTTCGCGAGCTGCGCGCACACCCGCTGCTGATTTACAGCTTCACCACCGGCGTCATCGTCAACATGGCCTGGGCGCTGGGCTTTACGATGGGCATGGCGTTGTTGCTGCGCACGACGATGCCGGAAGCCTTGTCGGCGTTCGGCTGGTTCATCAGCGCCTATGGCGTCGGCAACGTCATTTCGAATTTCATCATTGCCGCACGCCCGCCCAAACGACCGCACGAGCCGATCGCCTTTTCGCGCTTGTTGTTCGGCGCCGGTTTGATGGCGATGCCATTTGCGCCCAACCTGCCTGTCTTGATGGCGATTGCGGCGCTGACAGCGACCAACGGCCCGCTCGGCGATCTGGCGCTGACGCATCAGCTGCAGACGCGGTTCGGTCCGCACAAAGTCGCACGCATGGTGCGGGTGCGCTTCTGCTTCGGCTATTCGGGAGTCTTCTTCGGCTATCTGCTGGCGCCGGCTTTGTACGATTTACTGCCGGTCCGCACGGTCATTGTCGGCTGCGGCGTCGCTTGTGCAGTTGCCGGTGCTACCGGGTTGATCGTCCTGAAACGCCGCCATAGCGGAGCGCTTCGTCGAGCCGGATAATCGGATCGGTTTTTTCGTCGGCGTCGCGCGGCGCATCGCAACCGCGATCGACCAGGTTTTTCTTTTTCGCCCACGGAATATCGACCGCCTGCGCATGGATTGCGCGCGACGACGCGTATTGCAGTGGATCGAAGCCGAACGGAATGCCAAGTCCCGCACCGACCGGCGACACGAGCAGCTTGCCCGGCTGCGCGAATGGAATCGGCACCGGCACTTCGACTGCGGGAATAAAGCCCGCAATCAGCAGCGCCTTGGTGCCGTTGCCGAAATCTTTCAGCACTGTCGCACCGTCATCGCGCTTCAACGGAATGCGCGCGCAAGTAAGCCCGCCGCGCGCCAGCAGGCTGTAACCGCCCGCTTGCGTGCGCGTCGACGCCGCCGGTCCGCGCAAGGTGCGCATGTCGAACAAGCGCGCGCCGCCCATCAAATCGCCGCCGATCGCCCAGTAGGGCGTCGTGATCGCGCGGAAAACCGGATCGACCGGCCCTTCCACCGGCACGGTCGGGCGTTTGTGATCAGACGGCACAGTCTGCAACTGTACTTGCGCGCCAGCGCGCGCCGCGAAGAGCAACACAGCGACGATGCAAATCGTCGTGCGCCGCCCCATCGGCCTATTCCACCTTGTGGAGGAAGCGCGGCGACGCCGCGGTGGAGAACAGGATCACGTCGGCACGGCCGAGCACGTTCTCGATCGGCAGAAGACCGACACCGCCATCATCCAGCGACACACGACTGTCGGCGCTGTCGTCGCGATTGTCGCCCAGCATCAGCAGCTTTCCGGGCGGCACGCGCACCGGGCCCCAATTTTCGAGCGGCGCATCGTCTTTCACCAACCAGATCGCGTGCGAGGACGCGGCACCCGGCAAGGTTTCGCGATATTCGGTGACCGGCATACGCACGCCGTGCGTTTCGAGCTGGCTGACGCCGACGCGCTCGCGCTGCACTTCGACATTGTTGATGCGCAGACGACCGTGCAGCAGCGCAACCTCGTCACCCGGCAGACCGATCACGCGCTTGACCCAGACATTGCCCTGCCGCGGATGCACGAAGACGACGACATCACCGCGCTTGGGATCGGAAAAAGACAGGCGCCCGTTCGGGCCGGGCAACGTCACCGGCGGCGAGAAGCGGCTCCAGCCATAAGCGAATTTCGACGCCAGAATGCGATCGCCGATCTGCAATGTCGGCAACATCGAGCCGGACGGAATCTCGAACGGCGCCGCGACGGTTGCGCGCACCACGAGTACCGCGAGGATTGCGAGGGCCCAGCGGCCCGCTTCGGCAAAAAATCTACGCATCAGAAATCCGTACAACGGCCGCCGACTTCCCAATCGCCGTAGCGCGTGGGTTCGGGGCCTTTGGGACCGCCGACTTCGCCCGGCTTTTGGGCCGGAATCGTGGCCGGCTTGGCCACCTCACCGCCCTGCGGGACGGGGTCTTTGTCAGTCGGTTGCATGGCTTCCACAGATGGCATGCGTCAGGCGCGGGACCAAGCCCCACGCTTGCGTCAACCCGGACCCGACCTGCATCTAGCGACGCGCCGGATTTGAAGTTCGCCCCTGCTTGGGATAGGCACTGAGGCGAACTTCAAATCCTTAAGGCGCGCCGCAACGATAAGTTTGCTGGTGTTCTGGTCGATTCCGAAGTTCGTCCGCGCTCGCCACCTGCGCCTGCGAACTTCGGAATCGGAACACCTGCCCATGCCCCGCCTCGTTCGCTCCTATCTTCTGCTCGGCTGCATCTTCGGTGTCATTCGGGCTGGCCCCGACTGGTACGCGATCCTGTTCGGCGGCGCGCTGCCGACCAGCCTCGACGGCATTCTGCATATGCTGATCCAGCTTCTCGTCGCCACGATCTACGGCGTTCTGCGCGCCTTCCTGTGGTTGCCAAGCGTCATCGTCAAAGTCGGTTCGCACGGCGAAACATTTCAACACTGGCTGTTCCACGGTCCCTGGTGAGCAACGATCTAGACGCGCGGCGCGCCGCGCATGTCGCGCTGAGCGCGATGCGCCGCGGGCGCACGCTCGACGTGGCGCTCAATGTCGACGGGTTGGAAACGCGCGACCGCGCCTTTGCGCGCAATTTGGTTGCGACAACGATGCGGCGGCTGGGCCAGATCGACGACGCAATCGTGCGCTATGTCGAACACGGTGTCCGTCCCGAAGCTGCACAGGACCTGTTGCGCCTGGGTGCGGCGCAGCTTTTGTTTCTGCAGACGCCTGCGCATGCCGCCGTCGATACGTCGGTGCGGCTGGCCGAGCGGCTGAATCTTACCAAGCAGAAAGGCCTGATCAACGCGGTGCTGCGCCGGATTGGCGAAGCGCGCGACGCGATCCTGGCCGACCAGGACGCAGCTCGGCTGAATACGCCGCCCTGGTTGTGGAAAAGCTGGGTCGCCGCGTATGGCGACGCAGATGCGCGTGCGATCGCCGAAGCCAATCTCACCGAAGCGCCGCTCGACATTACGTTGAAGCCCGGACTCGATCGCGACGAATGGGCGACCAAGCTCGAGGCAACCAAACTCGACACCGGCAGTCTGCGCCGCGACGTCACCGGCGACGTACGCGCTCTGCCCGGATTCGACGACGGTCTGTGGTGGGTGCAGGACGCAGCCGCTGCCTTGCCTGCGACCTTGTTCGGCGACGTACGCGGCAAGCGCGTCGCCGATCTGTGCGCGGCACCGGGCGGCAAGACGGCGCAGCTCGCAGCCGCGGGCGCCAACGTCACCGCGCTCGACAAAATGGCGCCGCGACTCGCGCGCGTGCGCGCCAATCTCGATCGGTTGGGACTAAACGCCGAGCTGGTCGAAGCCGACGCGCGCAGCTGGCGCAGCAGCGAAAAATTCGACGCCATCCTGCTCGACGCGCCTTGCACGGCAACCGGCGCGATCCGGCGCAACCCCGACGTGCTGACGGCAAAAAATCCGCGCATGGTCGCGGAATTGACGCGCCAGCAAGACGCGCTGATCGACGCTGCGGTGGTGCAGCTCGTCCGCGGCGGTACGCTGATCTACTGCGTTTGCTCGCTGCAGCCGGAAGAAGGCGAGCAGCGAATCGAATCGGCATTGCAGCGTCATCCCGGCCTGGACCGTCGCCCGATCCGCGCCGCCGAAATCGGCGGTTGGCACGAGCTGCTCGACCGGCACGGGCAGATCCGCTCGACCCCCGCAAAACTGCGGTTCATCGGCGGTTTGGACGGGTTCTTCGTGGCGCGACTCGCCCTCGCCTGATAGACCCGGCCCGTGTCGCACCAAGCACCTTCTGCCGCTCGTCCGGCCCCCCGCACCGTCCGCATCGCCCCGTCTATTCTGGCCGCTGATTTCGCCGCGCTGGGCGAAGCCGTCCGCGCCGTTGACGCAGCCGGTGCCGACTGGATTCACGTCGACGTGATGGACGGGCATTTTGTGCCCAACATCTCGTTGGGCCCGGCGATCGTGAAAGCGCTGCGTCCGTACTCGAAGAAACATTTCGACGTGCATCTGATGATCGCGCCGGTCGATCCATACGTCGCGGCCTTCGCCGACGCGGGCGCCGACACGATCACCGTGCATCCCGAAGCCGGGCCGCATCTGCACCGCACCTTGCAACTGATCAAAAGCACCGGCGCGCGCGCCGGCGTCGCGCTCAATCCGGCAACGCCGGTCGAATCCATCGATCACGTGATGGATCTCGTCGATCTGGTGTTGGTGATGACGGTCAATCCGGGGTTCGGCGGACAGGCCTATCTGCCGCTCGAAGACAAGATCCGCGCCGTGCGTGCGCGCATCGAAAAGACGGGTCGCGCCATCGATCTCGAAGTTGACGGCGGCATCACGGCCGCAACGGCGCCGCTTGCGATCGCGGCCGGCGCCGACGTGCTGGTCGCAGGCACCGCCGTGTTCGGTGCCGGGCCGAACGGCTACGCGCAGGCGATCCAAACACTGCGCGGCTGAGCGCCGTGGTCGCGATGGAGATGCAAGCACCAACAACTGAAGACACGCCGCCCGTTCGTCGGCGCGGTCTTCGTGGCTGGTTCTACGCTTCGTCGCTGTATCAGTTGTTTCTCGGCAGCGCGCGTCCGACGCAGCTGCTGCTGGTTCCGCCCAATCCCTGGCCCGGCGACGCGGTACGCGGCCGTACCTTGATTGCAGCGGGCGACAATTTCGACGCAGCGATGCACCGGTTCGATTGGTTGCGCGATTTGCGCGCGGCCGGCGGCGACGCAGCACGACGGCACGCACGCATTCTGACCCAAGCGTGGCTTGACCGGTATTCGCGCTGCGAACATGTCGCCTGGGCACCCGACGCGACCGGCGCGCGTCTCGCCAACTGGATCGGCTTCCACGACTTCTTCTGCGCCTCGGCCGACGACGCGTTCCGCCTGCGCCTGTTTCAAAGCGCGGCGCGCCAGGCAAAACATCTCGCGCGCACCCTGCCCGGCGATCTGACCGGCGCACCGTTGCTGACTGCGATCAAAGGTCTGTGGCTTGCCGCGCTGGCGCTTCCCGACGGCGCCAAGCGCGCCGAGCTGGCGCAACGCCTGCTGCTGAAGGAGCTGAGCAAACAAATTCTCGCCGACGGCGTCCATGTCGAACGCAGCCCGCGCACGCATCTTGGCGTTCTGTCGGACCTGATCGATTTGCGCGCCGCGTTGAAATTGGCCAAGAGCGACATTCCCGACGCGCTCAACCATGCGATCGATCGCATGGCGCCGGCGCTGCGCTTCTTCCGGCACGGCGACGGTGCGCTGGCACTGTTTCACGGTACGTTGGAAGGCGAACCGGTTCTGCTCGACACGGTGCTGACGCAGGCTGACGCCAAAGGCCGTCCGCTGAAAAGCGCGCCGCAAGGCGGCTTCGAACGTCTGTCGATGGGACGCACCGTCGTGATCGCCGATGTCGGCGCAGCACCGCCGAAAGGACTCGACGCGCACGCCCATGCCAGCGCGCTGTCGTTCGAGATGAGCGTCGGGCGCGAACGATTGATCGTGAATTGCGGCAGCGCTGCCTCTGGTGCCTGGGCCGACGCGTTGCGCGCGACTGCGGCGCATTCGACGGTGACGGTCGGCGATACAAGCTCGCACCCGTTCAAAGTCGATGCGGCGCGCGAAGACGGCGACGGCTGGATTCTGCTCGACGCGGCGCATGAAGGCTATCCGGGGCTGCAGCATCGCCGCCGCCTGTTCCTCGGCGCCAACGGTGAAGATCTGCGCGGCGAAGATATTCTGACCACGCGCGTCAGCGCGCCGTTCGTGATCCGCTTTCATCTCCATCCGTCGGTACAGGCGTCGCTGACGCAAAGCGGCAAGGCCGCGTTGTTGCGCGCGGGCGACGGGACGTTCTGGCGGCTGCGCGTCGACGGCGCGCAACTCGGCCATGAAAGTTCGGTCTATCTCGGCAGTGGCGTTCCGCGCCGCACGGTCGTACTGACGCTCACGGGAGCGACCGACGAAGGCGAGACGATCGTCAAATGGGCGCTCAAGCGCGACAAGAAAACCTGACCTCTTTCCCCTCGAGACGATGATGACTGACCTGGTTCGCATTCAGCGCGCACTGCTTTCCGTGTCTGATAAGACAGGTCTGGTCGAGTTCGCGCGCAGCCTGGCCAAACACGGCGTCGAACTTCTCTCGACCGGCGGCACCTACAAGTCGCTGAAAGATGCGGGCCTCGTAGTCACCGAAGTGTCGGAACATACCGGCTTTCCGGAAATCATGGATGGGCGCGTCAAGACGCTGCATCCGCGCATCCATGGTGGCTTGCTCGGCCGCCGCGACACGCATGCCGCGGAGATGACCAAGCACGACATTCCGCCGATCGATCTCGTGGTAGTGAATCTCTACCCGTTCGAAGCCACGGTTGCGCGCGGTGCCGCCTACGAAGAGACGGTCGAGAATATCGACATTGGCGGCCCGGCGATGATCCGCTCGGCAGCCAAGAACCACGACTTCGTCACCGTCGTCGTCGACGCCGCGCAATATGACGAGCTGATCGCCGCGATGGACGCGACCAAGGGCGGCACCGACTTGTCGTTGCGCCGCCGCTTTGCTGCGGCTGCCTATGCACGCACGGGCGCATATGACGCCGCGATCTCGCAATGGTTCGCGCGCGAATTGAACGATCCATTTCCGACGCGTTTTGTGGTCGCGGGCACGCGCGCCCAGACACTGCGCTATGGCGAGAACCCGCATCAGCAAGCCGCCTTCTATCGCGACGGCAGCAACCGTCCCGGCGTCGCGACGGCAACGCAGCTGCAGGGCAAGGAACTCAGCTACAACAACCTGAACGACACCGACGCCGCGTTCGAGCTGGCGGCCGAATTCGAACGGCCTGCGGTTGCGATCATCAAACATGCGAATCCGTGCGGCGTCGCCCAAGGCGACACGCTGGTCGGCGCGTATGCGCAGGCGTTGCGTTGCGATCCCGTCAGCGCCTTCGGTGGCATCGTCGCGGTCAATCGCACCTTGGACGGCGCGACCGCCGCTGAAATCGCAAAACTGTTCGCCGAAGTCGTGGTCGCACCCGCGCTCGACGACGAAGCCAAGCAGTTTCTCAGTACCAAAAAGAATCTGCGCGTGCTGGTGACGGGCTCGATGCCCGACCCGGCCGCTGCGGGCACGATGCTGAAAATGTTGTCGGGCGGGTTTCTGGTGCAGTCGCGCGACGCGGGCCGCATCACCGCAAGCGATCTCAAAGTCGTGACTAAGCGCGCGCCGAGCGCAGGCGAACTCGACGATCTGCTCTTCGCCTTCCGCGTCGCCAAACACGTCAAGTCGAATGCGATCGTCTATGTCAAAGACGGCGCCACGGTCGGCATCGGTGCGGGCCAGATGAGCCGCGTCGACTCTTCGCGCATCGCGGCGTGGAAAGCGGGCGAAGCGGCCAAGGCCGCCAATCTTGCCGAGTCACTCGCCAAAGGTTCGGTGGTCGCGTCGGACGCCTTCTTCCCCTTCGCCGACGGCTTGCTTGCTGCCGCCGAAGCGGGTGCCACTGCGATCATTCAGCCCGGCGGTTCGGTGCGCGACGAAGAAGTGATCGCAGCAGCCGATGCTGCGGGCCTGGCGATGGTCTTCACCGGGATGCGGCACTTCCGGCACTAGCTTGCCGACGAGAGGCACGGGACGCCGATGACGATGTACGCAGGTTTCATTTGTCGGAACGCGACGGCGGTTTTCGTGGCCGCGGCACTGCTTTGGCCCATCTCCGTGCACGCCACCGACTGCAAGTCGCCCGTAAAATTCAGCGCAGCCACGCTTGCTCGGCAGATCGTCGTTGTTGGAGAGCTGCACGGCACCAACGAGCAGCCCCAACTCGTGGCGTCAATTCTGTGTTCTTGGAAAAACACCGGGCGGAACGCCGTGTTCGCAATCGAAGCGTCACGCGACGACCAGGCCACAATCGACGAATTTGTAGCTGGCGTAGAATCTGCCGACGTTGAGAAACGATTTCGCGAACTGAGAATCTGGGATCAACGCGACGGACGCGGGAGCGAAGCGCTCTGGCGTCTTGCGCTCTTCGTAAGAGATCTGCGTGCGCGGGGTGCGAACGTTCGCATTCTCGCGATGGACATTCCGCGCGCGGATTGGAACGACGCAACGATGCGGGAACGTCGCAGCGCTGCGATGGCGGAACGGCTTATCTCGTCGATACGCGACGATGAACATGCCGTCGTACTTATCGGGAACTTCCATGCCCGCCGCTCGGGCGACGTAGGCTCGACCGCATTTGGCGATCTACTTCCTTCAAGCGCGGTCCGCATTCGCGTCGGTCATGATGGCGGGACCGCTTGGAACTGCAGGGAGCGTGAATGTCGCTCCCACGAAGTTAATCCAGCGCACTGCAAACCGTCGGCCGAATTCGACGCCTGCGTAGAAGTCGGCACGATCTCGGCCTCACCCCCCGTTCGGCGGTAAGCCGTATCACTTCACAGTGACGACCAGACTCATCTTCGGGTGAATTGCGCAGCCGACTTGGAACGTGCCGGCGGTCGGGAATTTCACTTTCACTGACTTGCCGATCGGGTTCTCGCCGGAATCGAACTTCATCCGGTCGTCGGGTATCTGCACGTGGTGATCGAACTCGTCGTCATTGTTGATGACCAGCGTGTCGCCGGCATTGATGGTCACTTCGTTGGGCGCGAAGCGGCGCCCCTGTTGCGAGATCGGCACGTCGGCCGCCATTGACGGTGCGGCGAGCAGCAAGCCGAACGCAACGATCGACGCAAAGCCAAACGTGCCGCGACGACGATCCTCGGCAGCGCTTTCCGATGCAGCCAGCGGTAGGATGACGGTCACGGTGGTGCCGACGCCGTAGTCGCTGATGATGTCGAGACGTCCGCCATGCTGTTTGATCAGCGCCTCGGCGAGCGGCAAGCCCAGCCCGACGCCTTCGAACGAGCGTGACAGCGACGCGTCGACCTGGCCGAACGGTCGCCGCGCGATTTCGATACCCTCGTCGGTCATACCGATTCCGGTATCGACGATGTCGAGCCGCGCCAGGTCGAAGGCATCGATCGTAAGCCGCACGTCGACGCGTCCGCCCGGTTTGTTGAACTTGATCGCGTTCGAAATCAGGTCGCGAATCGCCTGGCGCAATTTCTGTCCTTCGATCATCACCGCAACGGGCACGCCGGGTCCTTCATAAGCCAAATCGACCAGTGCTTCGGAGGCTTCGTCCTGCGCCGCCGACACGCATGCAGCGGCCAGACGGCCAAGATCCTGCACGTCGAATTTCAGCGCTTCGCCGCCGCCTTCGACTTTGGTCAGCAACAGAACCTTGTCGACCACGTCGGCAAGGCGCTTGCCGCCACGCAACACTTCTTTCGTCCAGTCTGCATATTCGTCGTGCCCCAGCGGCCCGTACGGCGCCTGTTCGAGCATTTCGGAAAAACCGATCATCGCGTGCAGCGGCGTGCGCAGCTCGTGGCTCATCGTTTCCAGGAAACGCGACTTGGCGGCGCTGACGCCTTCGGCCTCGGCCTTGGCGCGCATCAACTGCAATTCGCGTTGTTTGAGTTCGCTGACGTCGCTCCAGAACAGGAACACGTCACCCTCAACCGTGGTCGAGCGCGCGACGCGGATCCACCGATCGTCGTCCAGCTCAAGCTCGGCATTGCCGATGCACGCGTCGTGCGGGAACACGTCGATGAATCGTTCGCCGACGATCAAGCTGCCGGCGGGACGCGGAAAGAAACCGCGTGCCTGCGCATTGGCGAGCACGACGCGATCGTCGCGATCGAGCAGCACGACGCCTTGCCGCGCACTTTCCAGCGCGTCGATCAAGCGACGTTCGGCCGAACGGCGAAAGTCGCGCTCACGTTCGACCAGCTCGCGAATATTCGCCTGCATGACATGCATCGAGCGCAGCAAGATGCCGGTCTCGTCGCTGCCGCCTTGCGGGATCGGTGCTTCGAAATCGCCCGCGGCAACGCGATCGGCGGCGGCAGCAGCGTGCCGAAGCGGGCGCAAGATCAGAAGGGCAAGCCATAGCGTAATCGCAGCCGACAAGAGCAGCGCCCCGATCGTCGCGCCGCCCGCGAGCCGCAGGCTGCGCGTGCTGGCCCGCACCGCTTCGGCGCGTTCCTTGAACGCATCGGCCAGCGTGTATTCGACCAGCGCATCGATCCGGTTGAACAAAGGTTCGGCTTGTTGGCGCAGCGCGGCGGGATCGCTGCCGGCGCGACGGCGCTCGTCCCACAAACGGATCGTCGTTCCCAATTCGGTGGCTGCACGGCGTGCGCGATCCGACAGCGCGCGTTCGGCCGCGATGCGCAGATCTTCGCGCAACGAATCAGCCAGTTCGTCGGCATCGGCCCCGCGCGCCTGCTCGGCCGTCGTCATCCGCCCCAGCAACCGGGCAAAGCCGGCCGCAGCCGAGCGGGCGAAGTTCACCGACTGCAAAGGCCCGTCGAACGTGTCGACCACGACCCCGCCGGCGAAGCGAATTTCCTCGAGGCAGTACGCGCCAAGCCCGGCCGTGATCGCGCTCATGGCCAGGAAAGCTGCGAAGATCTTGGCGCGAAGGGAGCCGAGGAGCCGGCTGGTCGACATGCGCGGACTACGACCGGGACAGCGTCAACGGGACGTTAAGATCCACGGGATGGCCGGGGTTTGTACATGGGCCATTTAACTCCGGGAAAACCTCTGCGACTAAAAACGCACTATGAGATATATCGCGCTCGGCTGCGCCCTCGCAGCTGCTCTGGTCGTCCAGTCTCCGGTCGCCGCAGAGCAATCCGCCCCGCCAGCAGCCGACCCGAAAACGTCAGTGGCCGCGGACTCGACCATCGCCCCGATCGATCGGTTCGACAGTGGCAAACTGCTTGCCACTGGCGGCGTCAGCACAGTCGAGGGTTCCGGCGGCGGCGGCATTGCAACTTGGGCATTGATCACCTCGTACGGTTCGCGCGATGCAATCGGCGCCAACGCGCACGCGACCTACATCACCCTGCCCGACTTCGAACTGCGCAGTTACGGCGCCGCGATCGGCGTCTTCGATCGGGTCGAGCTTTCCTTCGCTCGCCAAGAATTCGACACCGGCAACACCGGCGCACGGCTTGGACTCGGCAAAGGCTTTACGTTCAAACAGGACGTGGTCGGCGCCAAAGTCCGCGTGCTAGGTGATGCGATCTACGAACAGGATCGCTGGCTGCCGCAAATTTCGATCGGCGCGCAATGGAAGCGAAACAACCAGGAAGCGATCGTCAAAGCGGTCGGCGCCAAGGACAATAGCGGCGTCGATTACTATATCGCAGCGAGCAAGCTGTTCCTCGATTCAAGCTTTCTGCTGAACACGACGATCCGCTTTACCGAAGCCAACCAGATGGGTCTGCTTGGATTCGGCGGCAACAAGAATGACGGCTATCACGCAACCTTCGAAGGTTCGCTGGCAGCTTTGCTATCGCGCAATCTGGCGGTCGGCGTCGAGCTGCGCACGCAGAACGACCACCTGCAATTCGCCAAGCAGGAACGTTGGATGGACGTGTTCGTGGCCTACTTCCCGACCAAGAACGTGTCCTTCACCGCCGCCTTCGTCGATCTCGGCACGATCGCGCTCCAGCAACGTCAACGCGGCGGCTACTTCTCGCTGCAGGTGGGTTTCTAATGCGTAGGCTTGTACTTCTCGCTGCGCTTGCGCTCGCCGTTCCGGCGCAAGCGGCCACGCTCTATGACGATCTCGGCGGCGAACCGGTGATGCGGCGCGTCGTCGAAGAAGCGACCAAGAACTTCCTCGCCGACAAGCGTATCGCGGTGACGTTCGGCGAAACCGCCATCCCGCGCTTCAAGCAGCTGTTGTTCGAACAGCTCTGCAATGTCAGCGGCGGTCCCTGCACCTATACCGGTCGCGACATGGCGAAGAGCCACACGGCGCTGAAGATCACCGACGCGCATTTCTCGGCGCTGGTCGAAGATCTGCAGGACGCGATGGACAAGGAAAAGATCGCCTTCACGACGCAGAACCGGCTGCTTGCGATCCTGGCGCCAATGCGCCGTGACATCGTCACGCGCTAGGCGGTTTTCTTCTTCGGCTTTTTCTTCGCAGGCGCCTTCTTGGGCGCCTGCTTCTTTTTGGGCGTATCGTGCTCGACGCCGCGCGCTTCGATTTCCTTCCGCAACGCTGCGGTTGGTTGCGCCGACGGTCTGGCTTCGACTTTGACGTTGGCGGTTCCGGTGCGCGGCCCCATGCCCAGCTTCGACGCTGCAGCGGGCGACAGGTCGATGATGCGTTTCTTCGAACCGAACGGTCCGCGATCGTTGATGCGAACGTCGACCGACTTGCCGGTTCGCTTGTTGGTGACGGTCGCGGTGCTGCCGAGCGGCAAGGTCCGTGACGCTGCGGTCAGCGCGCCGGAATCATGGAGTTCGCCCGACGCGGTTTTGCGCCCCGCCAGATGTTTGGCGTAGCGCGCGGCTTCGCCGTGCTCGACCACCGTTTTCTCGGCGGCGGCGGGTACGGTCAGCAGAACGACGACAACAGTGAGCAGGCTTGCGCGGATAGGCATGCAGCCCTCGCGAGAGCGACCTGGTTACTCTTTCGGCCGCGGATCTTCGGCCGCGATCTTGAGCAGGATCTGCCGGATCGTGTGGCGCATCTCGTCGCGCGCCATCGGATTGGTCGGCGCCGGCACGTCGCCCGCTTCGAGATCCGACAGAATACGATCCATTTCTTCGCGCACTTTGCTGCGATAGTCGGCGCCGAAGCGCGCGCGGAAATAGAGCTGCAGTCCAAGACCGGCGAGCAGTTCCAGCGCAGCAATGCGCCCGTCGAGACGATCGAAATTCATGTCTTCAGCTCCTTGGCTGCGAAAGCCAGGCGGCAAGGTTCAATGCGTAGCGGCGCGCATCATCGCGCGCCTGCGGTTGGTCCAACATGCCGCTGCCGGGTGCTTCGGTGACGAAGCTTGGTGCACCTGCGCGCGGATCCCAATTGAGGTCGCTGAAATGATGGAAGGTCGATTGCGCCACAGCGCGACCGGGGCGCGTCGTGTCGCCTTCGAACACGACGGCAAGATTGAAGCGCGTGCCGGTGACTTTGCTGCTGCCGCACGCAATCACGCGCGCATGGGGAACGCTGGCGGGCGCCGACACTGCACCTTCATGCGGATGCGACGGAAAGAATTCGAGCGGCGCGCCATCGGCACGGCGCAGCAGCGGATGAAGGTCGCCGACCGGCGTGATGCGCTGAAAGTCGCCGTTGGCGCCCGAATGGTAATTCGGGAAGTCGATATAGGTCGTGAACGGATCGTCGCGATGTTGCCGCGCCGGATCCGGTTCCTGGTTCTTGCTGTGAAAGTGATGCGCGGCGCCGAGTTCCGGCAGCATGGTCAGGCAGGCGCCGAGATCCATGTGATCGCGCGTCACCATCACGCCGCCGCCGCGCTTGCGAAAGGCGTCGATCGCATCGACGTCGGCGCGCGTGATGCCGCCGCCGACATCGACTGCGAACAACCAAAGCTGATCGAACTTGTCGAGCTGCGCGATGTCGCGATCGCCTTCAGTTCCAACGCGATCGGCGGCGGTGACCTCGTGTCCTGCTCGGCGCAGTGCATCGGCCAACATCGCGAAACGATGGATTGCCCAATCGTCGTCGGTCGCCGGAATGGTCGTCTTGAGAAGAATGCGCGCCACGGGGTTAGACCACGTGCGTGGCCAGCAACAGCAGCATCACGCTGCCGAGCGCGATGCGGTACCAGGCGAACGGCGTGAAGCCGTGCTTGCTGACGAAATTGACGAAGGCGCGCACGATCACCAGCGCCACGACAAAGGCGACGGCAAAACCGATCGCAATCATAATGCCGCCATCGGAAGACAAGGTGCCGCGGTTTTTGTAGACGTCGTACACGGTCGCGCCGAGCATCGTCGGGATCGCGAGAAAGAACGAGAACTCGGCCGCAGCCTTGCGTTCGACGCCCAGCAACAGCGCGCCCAGAATGGTTGCGCCGGACCGCGACGTGCCCGGGATCATCGCCAGGCACTGCACGAAGCCGATCTTGATCGCCAAGGCAGGCGAGAAATCTTCGACGCGGTTCACGGTCGGCACCGGCCGCATGCGTTCGATCACCAGGATCGCGATGCCGCCGACGATCAACGCCACCGACACGACCCACGGCGAGAACAGAACTTCTTTGATGTATTTGTGCGCGAAGACGCCGATCACCGCAGCCGGCAGAAAGGCCAGCACGATGGCGACGATGAAGCGGCGCGCACCCGGATCGCGCGGTGCGTTGACGACTTCACCGAGCAGACGGCGGAAGTAGAGAACGACGACCGCAAGGATCGCGCCCAATTGGATCGCGACCTCAAACACCTTGCCTGGCGGGCCTTCAAAGCCCGTCAGGTATTCCAGAAGAATAAGGTGTCCGGTCGACGAGACCGGCAGAAACTCGGTCAGCCCCTCGATGAAACCGAGGAGCAGAACATCAAACAGCGCGTCCATGTTCGGGACGCGCCGTTACCAGGCCGGGAAACCGATGAACTGGTCGATCAGGCTGGGGCCTTCCCACTTGGTGACGCAGCGACCGATCGAACCGGCGGCGCATACCCGACCGTCCGGGAAGATCGTGCCGCCGAGCAGCGCGCGATCGAAATCGGCACCGTCGATATTCGCACCGGTGAGATCGGCGCCCATCAGATTGGCGCGCGTGAAGTCGGCGTTGCTGAGATTGGCACCAACCAGACGCGCACCCGACAGAGTCGCGCCTTCAAAGTCGGCGCTGGCGAAGTTCGCGTTCTCGAAATTGTTGCTCATCAGAGTCGCGCCGCGCAGATCGGCGCGCGCGAAGGTCATGCCGGGAACGTCGCGGCCAACGACCGCGGCACGCTGCAACGAACCGCCCGTGCAATCGCCGTTCGGCGTCACGGTGCAGGCACTTTGCGGTTTCGGAAGCTCAGAGGCACAGCCCGCAAGAGCGAGGGCAGACAACAGAGCAAGGGCGACGGCGCGCATGGGATTCGTCCTGAGTCAGAGCGGAGCGCGCGGACTACAGCCGAAGCGGTTGTTTGGAACAAGCCCACCTCGGTATGGCCGTAACGGCCCTACTTACTGCGAAATCGTGCTGCGATTTGCGCCATGCGTCGAACGGCCAGCTGATATTAGGTCATAGTTGCTGCCGTATCGGCCAAATTGTGCTGGACCGAACCCGCTTCCTGAACGATACCGACCGTCCCCGCCGCTTCGGCGTAATAAGGAATCGGGCAAGGACCCTCGCGATGGCGACGAAAATGCTGACCTTCACGCAGCTGGACCGCGAGACGCCCGAAAAGCGGACCGCGGCCGAGCGTCGCGAGGATTTCGGCGAGATCTATCGCGAATACGCCAAGGCCCAGGCCGAAGCGCAGGCGAGCCGGTGCTCGCAATGCGGCGTGCCCTTCTGTCAGGTCCATTGCCCGCTGGGGAATTTCATCCCGGACTGGCTGAAGCTGACGGCCGAGAACCGCCTGCAAGAGGCCTATGAGATCTCGGCCTCGACCAACACCTTCCCCGAGATTTGCGGCCGCATCTGCCCGCAGGACCGGTTGTGCGAAGGCAATTGCACGATCGAACAGTCGGGCCACGGCACCGTCACGATCGGTTCGGTCGAGCGCTTCATCACCGAGACCGCGTTCGAAGAAGGTTGGGTGACGCCGCGCATGCCGCTGCGCGAGCGCGCGCAATCGGTCGGCATTGTCGGCGCCGGTCCGGCCGGTCTCGCTGCCGCCGAAGCGCTGCGCGCCGACGGCTACAAAGTCACCGTCTATGATCGCTATGACCGCGTCGGCGGTTTGCTGATTTACGGCATTCCCAATTTCAAACTCGAGAAGACGGTCGTGCAGCGCCGCGAAGCATTGTTGCGCGCGCAAGGCGTCGAGTTTCGCCTGAATTTCGAAGTCGGTCGCGACGCGACCTTGGACGAGCTTCGCGGCAAGCACGACGCCGTGCTGGTCGCAGCTGGTGTCTACGAAGCGCGGCCGCTGCGCGTGCCCGGCGTCGGCGCCAAGAACGTGGTTGCAGCGCTCGACTATTTGACTTCGTCGAACAAGCGCGGCCTGGGCGATGCGGTCGAAGCTGAAGGACTCGATGCCAGCGGCAAGCGCGTCGTCGTGATCGGCGGCGGCGACACGGCGATGGATTGCGTGCGTACCGCCGTGCGCCAAGGCGCCAGCGCCGTCACCTGCCTCTATCGGCGCGACCGCGCCAACATGCCCGGCAGCCAGCGCGAAGTCGCGCACGCCGAAGAAGAAGGCGTGGTGTTCGAATGGCTGGCGGCACCGCAGTCGTTCGACGCGGGCCGCAGCCAGAAGCTCAAAGCCGTGCGCGCACATCGCATGCATCTCGGCATCGCCGACTCCAGCGGACGGCAAACGCCCGAGCCGCTCGATGGCGGCGAATTTTCGCTCGATGCCGATCTCGCCATTCTGGCGCTTGGTTTCGACCCCGAAGATTTCGCGACCGGTCTCGGCGCGATCGAACTTCGCACCAGCCGCTGGGGCACGGTGCTGGTCGATCACAAAAGCATGATGTCGAATCTCGACGGCGTGTTCGCCGCCGGCGACGCCGTGCGCGGCGCCAGCCTCGTCGTCTGGGCGATCAAAGACGGACGCGACGCAGCCGAGTCGATCCGCCGCTATCTCGAGAACAAGGCAGCCGACCAGCTCGCAGCGGCGGCGGAGTAAAGACGATGCTCGAAGACAATTACGTCGCCCGTTTCCGTGCCAACCAGGCGCGCCTGGAAAGCGAAGCGCAGATCGACACGCAGGAACACGACGCGTGCGGCGTCGGCTTCATTGCGTCGCTGGACGGCAAGCCGCGTCGCGCGGTGGTCGAAACCGCGATTGAAGCGCTGGCGGCCTTGTGGCATCGCGGCGCGGTCGATGCCGATGGCAAGACCGGCGACGGCGCCGGCATTCACGTGCAGATCCCGCAAAGCTTTTTCCGCGACTGGATCACCGCGACCGGACGCGAAGTACGCAACGGGCCGATCGCAGTCGGCCAGGTGTTTCTGCCGCGCACCGACTACGACGCGCAGGAACGCGCGCGTTCGATCGTCGAAACCGAAATTCTTGCCAGCGGGCACTTCATCTATGGCTGGCGCCAGGTGCCGATCGACACCGGCATCATCGGCGAGAAAGCCAACGCGACGCGGCCCGAAATCGAACAGATCATGTTCGCCCCCGCCGCCAGCGCTGCGGCGGACGAAGATGCGTTCGAACGCGACCTCTACATCATCCGTCGCCGCATCGAGAACGCTTGCCGCAAGGCCGGCATCGCCGACTTTTACATTTGCACCTTGAGCTGCCGTTCCATCGTCTACAAAGGCATGTTCCTGGCGGCCCAGCTCACGGATTTTTATCCGGATCTGACCGACGAACGGTTCGTCTCGAATTTCGCGATCTATCATCAGCGCTATTCGACCAACACCTTTCCGACCTGGTCGCTGGCGCAGCCATTTCGCATGCTCGCCCATAACGGCGAGATCAACACGCTGAAGGGCAACCGCAACTGGATGGCGGCGCACGAGCCGCGCATGTACGCGGAACAGTTCGGCCAGCATATGGAAGATCTGAAGCCGGTGATCCAACCGGGCGGATCGGATTCAGCGGCGCTCGACAATGTGTTCGAGATCCTGGTGCGCGGCGGACGCAACGCGCCGATGGTCAAGACGATGCTGGTGCCGGAAGCGGCTTATGCAAATCCCTCGGTGCCGAAAGCGCATCGCGATCTCTACAGCTACGCCAACTCGGTGATGGAGCCGTGGGACGGGCCGGCGGCGCTGGCAATGTATGACGGGCGCTGGGTTGTCGGCGGCATGGACCGCAACGGTCTGCGGCCGATGCGCTACACGATCACCGGCGACGGTTTGATCGTGTTGGGCTCGGAAAGCGGCATGGTCAAAATCGACGAAGCAACCGTCGTCGAAAAAGGCCGCGTCGGGCCGGGTCAGATGATCGCGCTCGATCTGGTGCACGGGAAACTCTATCGCGACCGCGAGATCAAAGACCTGCTGGCTTCGTCGAAGCCGTACGGATCGTGGATCCAGAACATCACACGCCTCGACGAGCTGGTGAAGAAGGCGGCACAGGACCAGCCCAGCACGCTCAACCGCGACCAGCTGCGCCGGCGCCAGATTGCCTTCGGCGTCACGATCGAAGAACTCGAAACCATCCTGCATCCGATGGTCGACGAGGCCAAAGAAGCGGTCGGTTCGATGGGCGACGACACGCCGCTCGCGGTTCTGTCCGACACGTATCGCGGGCTGCATCATTATTTCCGGCAGAATTTCAGCCAGGTCACCAACCCGCCGATCGACAGTCTGCGCGAACGCCGCGTGATGACCTTGCGCACGCGTCTCGGCAACCTGGGCAATATTCTCGACGAAGACGACAGCCAGACGCGGCTGTTGCAGCTCGACAGTCCGGTTCTGACCAGCGCCGAATTCAATGCGATGCGCGGCTATATGGGCGCGACCGCGGCCGAGATCGACACGACGTTCGACGCCGACGGCGGCGAGCATGCGCTGCGCGATGCGTTGAAGCGCGTGCGCCAGGATTGCGAAGACGCGGTGCGCGGCGGCGCCACCCATCTGATCCTCACCGACGAGCATCTGTCGTCGACACGCGCCCCCATCCCGGCAATCCTTGCGACCGCGGCTGCGCACACGCATCTGATCCGTCAATCCTTGCGCACCTTCACCTCGCTGAATGTGCGGTCGGGCGAGTGCATGGACGTGCACCATTTCGCGGTGCTGATCGGTGTCGGTGCTACGACGGTGAACGCCTATCTGGCGCAGGAAGCGATCGCCGACCGGCATCGCCGCGGCCTGTTCGGCGACGTCGCGCTGGAGACCTGCACCGCGCGCTTCAAAAAAGCGATCGATGACGGGCTGCTCAAAGTCATGTCCAAGATGGGCATTGCGGTGATCAGCTCCTATCGCGGCGGCTGCAATTTCGAAGCGATCGGCCTGTCGCGTTCGCTAGTCGCCGAATATCTGCCCAACTGCGTCAGCCGCATTTCGGGCATCGGCCTCACCGGCATCCAGAAGCGCGTGCTGACCCAGCACGAACGCGCCTTCGACGAGGCGGTCGCGTCCTTGCCGATCGGCGGCTTCTACAAATATCGCAAAGGCGGCGAGCGCCACGCCTGGGAAGCGGGTCTGATCCACACACTGCAACATGCGGTGGCCAGCGACAGCTATTCGACGTTCAAGAAATACAGCGAAGCGACGCGCAGCCGCGCCGCCATCGCGATCCGCGACCTGATCGATTTCCGCCCGCCCGCCAAGGGCGTGCCATTGGAAGAAGTCGAATCGATCACCGCGCTGCGCAAACGCTTCATCACGCCGGGCATGTCGCTGGGCGCGCTGGGGCCGGAAGCGCACGGCACGTTGAACGTTGCGATGAACCGGATCGGCGCCAAGAGCGACAGCGGCGAAGGCGGCGAGGATCCAGCACGCTTTAAGCCCGACAAGAACGGCGACAATTGGAACAGCGCGATCAAGCAGATTGCGTCGGGCCGGTTCGGCGTCACCGCCGAATATCTGAACCAGTGCCGCGAGATCGAAATCAAAGTCGCGCAGGGCGCCAAGCCCGGTGAAGGCGGACAGCTGCCAGGCTTCAAAGTGACCGAGATGATCGCACGTCTGCGTCATGCGACGCCGGGCGTGATGCTGATCAGCCCGCCGCCGCATCACGACATCTATTCGATCGAAGATCTGGCGCAGCTGATCTACGACCTGAAGCAGATCAATCCGGATGCGCGCGTCTGCGTGAAGCTGGTGTCGCGTTCGGGCATCGGCACGATCGCGGCCGGCGTCGCCAAAGCGGGCGCGGACGTGATCCTCGTGTCGGGCCATGTCGGCGGCACCGGCGCGTCGCCGCAGACCTCGATCAAATATGCCGGCGTGCCATGGGAAATGGGCCTGTCGGAAGTGCACCAGATCCTGACGCTCAATCGCTTGCGCCATCGCGTGCGGTTGCGCACCGACGGCGGCATCAAGACCGGTCGCGACGTGGTGATCGCAGCGATGCTGGGCGCCGAAGAGTTCGGCGTCGGCACCGCGGCGTTGGTGGCGATGGGTTGCATCATGGTGCGCCAGTGTCATTCCAACACCTGCCCAGTCGGCGTCTGCACCCAGGACGAAGCGCTGCGCGCCAAGTTCACCGGCACGCCCGAGAAAGTCGTCAATCTCTTCAGCTTCATCGCCGAAGAGACGCGCGAGATTCTGGCGTCGCTGGGCGCACGCTCATTGAACGACGTGATCGGCCGCGCCGATCTGCTGCGCCAGGTCAATCGTGGCGCCAGCGATCTCGACGATCTGGATTTGAACCCGCTGCTGGTGCGCGCCGATCCTGGTGCGCATGCGATGTACTGCACGATCGAAGGGCGCAATCCGGTGCCCGACACGCTCGACGCGCAGATCATCGAAGATTCTGGCCCGCTCTTCTCGGACGGCGAGAAGATGCAGCTCGCCTACAACAGTCGCAACACGTACCGCGCCATCGGCACGCGCATGTCGTCCAAGATCGTGCGCAAGTTCGGCATGACCGGCCTTGCTGACGGACACGTGACGGTGCGCTTGCGCGGCACGGCCGGTCAGTCGCTCGGCGCCTTTGCGGTGCAGGGTCTGAAACTCGAAGTGTTCGGTGACGCCAACGATTATGTCGGCAAAGGTCTGTCGGGCGGCACGATCGTGGTGCGTCCGATGACGGCGTCACCGCTGGTGTCGAACCAGAACACGATCATCGGCAACACGGTGATGTACGGCGCGACGTCCGGGAAATTGTTCGCGGCCGGTCAGGCGGGCGAACGGTTCTGCGTGCGCAATTCGGGCGCGACCGCGGTCGTCGAAGGCTGCGGCTCGAACGGATGCGAGTACATGACCGGCGGCACCGCGGTGATCCTCGGCACGACCGGCGACAATTTCGCGGCCGGCATGACCGGCGGCATGGCCTTCGTGCTCGACGAGACCGGCGACTTCCCGATCCGCGTCAATGAAGAGACCGTGCTCTATCAGCGCGTCGAAGTTCCGTACTGGGAAGATCTGCTGCGCGGCCTGATCGAAGAACATGTCGCGCAAACCCAGTCGCGCTTCGGCGAACGCGTTCTCTATGACTGGGCCGTGATGCGCAGCAAGTTCTGGCAGATCGTGCCGAAGGAAATCGTCAGCCGCCTGCCCGTGCCGGTGCAGTTGGGCGAAGCGGCCGAATAGTCAGACTTCAAGTTCGTCTTCGTCCTCGTCGTCATCCTCGTCGAGGTCGTCGTCGTCCTCATCTTCGTCGTCGTCGTCTTCCTCTTCCTCTTCCTCTTCCTCTTCCTCTTCCTCTTCCTCTTCCTCCTCCTCGTCGCCGTTCTCATAGGACAGCGAAAGCGGGTCGAAGGCGGCGAGCTTCGGCAGAAGCTCTTCGCTGCGTGGATCCAGGCGCTTCGTGGCCATGACGACGATCCTCACGAGTTGGTGGACGATCGTGCGTTGAACGACCGCGGTGGCTGGCGGTTCCGATCTCCACCGAATCGGTTAGAGTCGCGCGCGCGTGTCGCGACTCCTCTACCATCTCTGGCTGTCCCCCTTTTCTCGCAAAGTCCGCGTTTTGCTGACCGAGAAGGGCCTGCCATTCGAGCTCAAGGTCGAAAAGACCTGGGAGCGGAGAACCGAATTTCTTGCGATGAATCCCGCCGGCGACGTGCCGGTGTTGGTCGAGCCCGACGGCACCACGCTGACCGACAGCCAGGTGATCGCCGAATGGATCGACGAAACGCAGCCTGCGCCGTCGCTGATCGGACCTGATCCGCTGCAGCGTGCCGAAACCCGCCGGCTGGTGCAGTGGTTCGACGGCAAGTTCAATATCGAGGTCACCGAGAATCTGGTCGGCGAGCGCGTGATGAAGCGCTTTCTGAAATTGGGCGAACCGCACGCGCCGGCGATCCGCGCCGGCCTCGCCAACATTCACTATCACCTCGACTATATCGGCTGGCTCGCCGAACGCCGGACCTGGCTTGCGGGCGACGACTTCTCGCTGGCCGACATCACCGCCGCGTCGCATCTGTCGTGCATCGACTATATCGGCGACGTTCCGTGGGAGCAGCACGACGCGGCCAAAGATTGGTACGCGCGCGTCAAATCGCGACCCAGCTTCCGCGCCATCCTGGCCGATCACATTCCCGGCCTGTCGCCGCCGAGCCACTACGCGGATTTAGATTTCTAGGCGGGTTGCCACGTTCTCGACAAAGCGCTGGTTGAACTTAGCCCGCCTTCGATCAGGAGAACGTCCCGTGAAACATCTCTTCGCTGCTGTCTTTCTGTCGCTGCTGGCTTTGCCCGCGACGGCGCAGTTCGCGCCCAATCCAATTCAAGATCAGGTCGTGCTCAGTCTCGCGGTCGAAGATTGGGTTCCGACCCAGACCGCGCGCGTCGTGCTGAACGCCGAAGCTGCAATCCAAGGTGCCGACGCGGGCAAGACGCGGGACGAGCTGCTGGCTGCAGCCAAGAAAACCGCGGCGGGCGATTGGCGCATCACGCGCTTCGATCGCTCAACCGATCAGGCCGGTCTGGAACGGTGGAGTGCGTTGCTCGAAACGCGCCTGGCGGAAAGCGCGCTGGGCGGGCTTGCCGATCGCGCCAAACAAGGTTCGCGTCCCGGTTTGCAGCTCACCATCGGACAGATCGACTTCACGCCGACCTTGGCTGAGTCCGAAGCGGCGCGCGCCAAGCTGCGCGAACAGCTCTACAAGCGCGCGACCGAAGAATTGCAGCGGCTGAATGCAGCTGCGGGCGACCGCAAATTCCGCATCGCGCGCATCGATTTCGGCATGGTGCAGTTGCAGCCGCGCCCGATGATGGCAAATGCGCGGACCACCACTGCCGACAAGGTTCTGCCGTTTCAGGCAGCCGGTGGCGAGATGGAGCTGTCGCAAAAGGCGACGATGAACGCCAACGTGACGTTCGGCGCCAACGCGCCAAAAGACTAAGCGACGTCGGGCTTTTCGCGCGGGTCCGGACCGTAGCGGTTCGGACCCGGTTCGCCTTTGCGCGCGCCCAATACGACGAGCAGATAGACGAACAGCCCGATGCTGGCGAAGGACGCAAAGACCAGCACGGTCGCATACAGAACCGGCGGCTGCAGACCGGCATCCTGCGCACGCTGCACCGGCGGCGCCGCAAACGTGGCGACCAGCGACAACGCCAGAAACAACGACATCAGATAGACGATCGCGCGGCCGGGCTTGCCGCGATCGTGATAGCGCTTCACGCCGACTGCGAATGTCGGCCACAGCAACGCAAGCTGCAGCAGCGCAACCAGCATGCCGCCCGCACCCAACATGCCGTCAGCGAGATAACCGAAGATAAACAGAACCAGCGTCAGAAAGACGAAGCGTACCCAGAAATCCTGGCGCGACGCGCGTCCCTGGAACGACAGCCAGAGCTGCGGAATTGTCAGCATCGACGCGGAGAAGTTAGCGCCCGCCGGAGGCGCGGCGCTTTTCACGATAGGCTTCGAGTTCCGCGATCGTCGCTGCGGCTGCTGCGGCCGGATCGATCTTCTCGCGCTGGCCACGCTTGCGCATGAAGGCGAAGAACCCACCGACGACGACGATCAGCACGCTGACAAGAATCATCTTGGGCAGCGGCTTGTCCGACTTACGCGCGATCTCCATCACCCACATCGTGACCGCAGCAGGCGCCAGCATCACCGGCACCCAGACGATGCCTGACAGAATGTTGGCGATCTGGAAGGTGCGATGCGGCATGTGCAGCATGCCCGCCGTCAGCGGCACGATTGCGCGCAACGGTCCGAGGAAGCGGCACAGCGCGATCGAAATCGCACCATGCTTCATGAAGAAGAGCTCACCTTTGGCCAGCAGGTGGGGACGCGAACGAAACGGCCACATCTGCGCCAGACGATCGCCCAGAATGCGGCCCATCCAGTACGAGACTGCGTCGCCCGCAGCCGCACCGATGATCGAACACACAACGACAGGCCAGAAGTCGAGCGTGCCGTTCTGAATCAGCGCGCCAACCGAGATCAGCAGAATCGTGGTCGGGAAGAACAGTCCAACGAAAGCCAGGCTCTCGAGGAAAGTCAGGACCCCCATAATGGGCGCTGCCCACGTGGCATGGTCGCGGATGAGTTCGAGGGCGTGATGCAGCATTGGCTTGTTGTGGTGATGGTACCCGTCTCAGAGAAGCGGGATAAGAAAAATGCGAGGTAAATATATGGCGGCATCTCGCCGCTCGACGCCGCCTTCCGATCGGCCTACTTGGCCCGTCCTTCTCTCCTTGGTTGTCTTCGAATGCCCATTCCCTTCCACCTGACCGTCTGCGGCCTGCACGAACTCGATGGCGCTGCCGATCCGCACGCGACTCACGTGCTTTCGATTCTCGACCCCGGCATGCCGCAGCCGGCGCCCTTCGCGGCCTGGCCTGCCCACGCACGGCTCGAGCTCAGATTCGACGACATAATCGAGGAGACGCCTGGGCTGGCCGCCCCGACGGCCGACCATATCGCCCAGGTTCTGGACTTCGGCCAGTCGCTGGCGACCGAGCGTGACGGGCATCTTCTGGTCCATTGCTATGCCGGCATCTCGCGCTCCAGCGCCTCGATGTATCTGCTGCTGGCGCAGGCGCGCCCGGACCGGGCGCCGGCCGAGCTGCTGGCCGAGGTCGCGCGCATTCGCCCGCAGATCTGGCCCAATCTGCGCATGGTCGAGCTGGGTGATGCGGCGCTCGGCCGCAACGGCGCGCTGACCGAACCGCTGGCCGCGCACTATGCGCGGCGTCTCAAAGGCGAACCCTCGCTGAACGACGTGATGCGGCGACTCGGGCGCGCGCGCGAAATCGCGCTGGCGCGGACGGTTCGCTAGCCAAAAGCGAACCTTCGCCGCGTTGCGGCATTACCAGCGCGCCATGAAATACGCATTCGCCCCTGTTGCGCTCGCCGCTTTTGTCGCCGTCACCGCTATTGCGCCGCGTGCGCAGGCCGAAGAAGGCGGCGGTACATTCTCGCTGCTGGTCGAAAACGACTTCTTCGGCAGCGAACATACCGACAAGCATTACAGCCAAGGCTTCCGCTTCGTGTGGTCGCCGTCGAAGAGCGAGATCTATCCCTGGGGCGGCGACCAGGGCGTCGCGGCAAACCTTGCGCGTCTGGTGCCGGGCTTCGTGCCCGAAGATGCAAAAGCAAAAGTGCGCGTCGCCTATTCGCTCGGCCAAAGCCTGTTCACGCCAACCGATCTGCGTCGCGCCAATCCTGATCCGAACGACCGTCCTTATGCGGGCTGGCTCTATGGCGGCATCACGCTTGTCAGCGAGGTCAATCGCGATCAGCAGGACCGGCTGACGCAGTTCGATTCCGTCGGCATCGATCTCGGCATCGTCGGGCCAGGTGCGCTCGGCAAACAAACGCAGCGCGCGTTTCACCGCTTCCTCGGTGGCGATCAGGTGATTCCGAAAGGCTGGGATCGTCAGCTGAAAGACGAACCGGGCATCCTGCTCACCTACGACAAAAAATGGCGCTTCGTCGTGCCGGTGTTCAGCGGCGAGTCACACGGCTTTGCGCTCGATGCGACGCCGTCGATCGGCGCCAACCTCGGCAACGTCTACACCGGTGCTTCGGCCGGCATCATGTTCCGCTTCGGCCAAAGCCTGCCCGACGATTACGGTCCGCCGCGCGTGCGTCCGGGTCTTGCGGGGTCCGACTTCATCGAACGTCCAGCGCAGGACCGCACCTTCGGTTGGTATTTGTTCGCCGGCGTCGAAGGTCGCGCCGTGGCGCAGAACATCTTTCTCGACGGCAACAGTTTCCGCGACAGTCCCAGCGTCGACAAGAAGACCTTGGTTGCCGATTTTCAGGCCGGCGTTGCGGTGCTGGTCGGCGGCATGCGCATCACCTACACGCAGATCTTGCGCACGCGCGAATTCAACCACCAGCGCGGTAACGACAATTTCGGCGCGGTTGGGATCAGCGCGAATTTCTAGGCGCGCAATCGCTTAAGACACGCGCGGCGTGCAACGCGGCGCACGGAAGTTCGCGGGATCGCTTTTGTAATTCACGTAAACGGTGACCTGCGGCTGGTTGGTCCACGACCAGCTCAGCTGCAGGGCCGCACCGTCGGGCGCACGCACGCGACGCGCGAATTGCACCAGCAGCGGTGCGCCTTTGACGGTCCAATCGGCGGCGCTGACATCGACCAGGATTTCACTCGCTGCGTCAGGCACCAGGAACGGCGTGCGCGTGGTCTGTTCCAGCCGGCAGGCCAGCTCGTCGAGTGTTAGGTCAGCCGTGCCGGCAGCGAGCGAGGACGCAAGGGCGAGCGCGAACATGCAGCAATCCCGCCGCAGGCACGCGCCCCTGTCAACAATTCAGGTACCGGGCTGTCCGTAGCGCCGGTGGAATTGCGCCCAACTCGCTTCGGCGGCAGTGCGCAGGTCGCGCGCCAAGGTGATTGCGCGCGTGCGGTCGCCGTTTTCGATCGCCTGTTCGATGCGGCGTCCGTGCCGTTCGATGCCGCGAAAGCCGAACGTGCTCGACGTGCCGATGATGGCGTGGATCTGCCGCGCCAGCGCATCGAGATCAGCGGCGGCGGCGTGCGCTTCGACGCGTTCGATCTGCTGGCGCGTATTGCGGAAATAACCGCCGACGATCGCATCCGCTTCGGCCTTGTCGGCAAGTTCGCGAATAGCCTCGATCGGCGCGGGGTCGAACAGGCTGCGGTCCGCGACCGTGCCGCCGGTTCGAGGAGAGGTGGAAGGGCTGCGCATGATCATGCCAAACGCAATCCGAACGAGATCGTCCGAATCTGCAGTTCGGAGATGTCGTACCCAGCAGCAAAAGCGAGATGTGACCGCATATGCTGTGCAAAGCAAATTGCGCACCGATCGAGGCGTGCTGCGGCCGGCAGCAAAAACAGAAACGCGCCGGTAAATTTCACCGACGCGTTTGTTTGTTACTGGGTGGGCGATGCGTCCAGTTCGGCGAGCATCTCGTCGACCCATTGCGGGTCTTTCGCCTTGCGTAGAACCGCAGCGAGCAACAACACGCCGCCCGGCACTTCGGCGTCGTCGGCGTAATCCGGCAACACCATCCACATTTCGCCGTTGGCATCGACGACCAACGCCGCCTGATCCGGGCCGAGGACGGTTTCGTCCAATTCCTCGTCGTCGAAGTCGAGGTCGATTTCGTGTTCTTCGTCTTTCGCCATCGGATCCTCGCTAGTTCTGATCGCCCATCCGCAACGCCGCAATGAAGGCGCTTTGCGGGATTTCGACTTCACCGAACTGCCGCATGCGCTTTTTGCCCTCTTTCTGTTTGTCGAGGAGCTTGCGCTTGCGGCTGATGTCGCCGCCGTAACATTTCGCGGTAACGTCCTTGCGCATGGCGCTGACCGTCTCGCGCGCAATCACCTTGCCGCCGATCGCAGCCTGGATCGCGATCTTGAAGAGCTGTTTGGGGATCAGCTCTTTCAGCCGCTCGCACAGATGGCGGCCACGACGTTCCGCCTGGCTGCGATGCACCACCATCGACAACGCATCGACCGGATCGTTGTTCACCAGGATCGACAATTTGACGAGGTCGCCCTCTTCGTAGCTGTCGATCGTGTAGTCGAACGATGCGTAGCCGCGGCTGATCGATTTCAGACGATCGTAGAAGTCGAACACGACTTCGTTGAGCGGCAGTTTGTAGACCAGCATGGCGCGCGCGCCGGCATAGGTCATTTCGATCTGGCTGCCGCGGCGTTCCTGACACAGCGCCAAAATGGGGCCGAGATATTCGTCGGGCGTGAAGATCGTCGCTTTGATCCACGGCTCCTGGATGTGATCGATCTTCATCACATCGGGGAAGTCGGCCGGATTGTAGAGTTCCTGAATCGTGCCGTCGGTCTTGTGGATCTTGTAGACGACCGACGGTGCGGTCGCGATCAGGTCGAGATCGAATTCACGCTCCAGCCGCTCCTGGATGATTTCCATGTGCAGCAGGCCAAGAAAGCCGCAGCGGAAACCAAAGCCCAGCGCAGCCGAGCTTTCGGCTTCGAAATGGAAGCTGGAATCGTTGAGCGCGAGACGGCCGAGACTGTCGCGCAGATGTTCGAACTGGGCCGCGTCGACCGGGAAGAGCGAACAGAACACGACCGGGATCGACGGTTTGAAACCGGGCAGCGGTTCGGCCGCGAGGCGACGCTCGTCGGTGATCGTGTCACCGACTTTGGTGTCGCTGATGTCTTTGATGCCGGCGGTGATGAACCCCATCTCGCCGGGATTCAACTGATCAATGATCACGCGCTTGGGCGTGAACATGCCGACGCGGTCGATGTCGCGCGTCGCACCGGTCTGCATGAAGCGGACCTTCTGCCCCGCCTTCAACGTACCATCGACGACGCGCACCAAGATCACCACGCCGAGATAGGCGTCGTACCAGGAGTCGACGAGCAGCGCTTTGGTCGGCGCCGTTGCGTCGCCCTTCGGCGGCGGCAGGCGCGTCACGATCGCTTCGAGCAAATCGGGAATGCCGAGGCCGGTCTTGCCCGACACGTTGACGGCGTCCGACGTGTCGATGCCGATCACATCTTCGACCTGCTGCTTGACGCGGTCGGGATCGGCAGCCGGCAGGTCGATCTTGTTGATGACCGGCACGATCTCGTGATTGGCGTCGATCGCTTGATAGACGTTGGCCAAGGTCTGCGCTTCGACGCCTTGCGTCGCGTCGACCACCAACAGCGAGCCTTCGCACGCGGCCAGCGAACGCGACACTTCGTACGCGAAGTCGACATGGCCGGGCGTGTCCATCAGGTTGAACTGATAGTCCTTGCCGTCCTTGGCCTTGTAGGCGAGGCGCACGGTCTGCGCCTTGATGGTGATGCCGCGTTCGCGCTCAATATCCATTGAGTCGAGCACCTGCCCGCGCATCTCGCGTTTCTCGAGCCCTCCGCAGGTTTCGATCAGACGATCGGCGAGCGTGCTCTTGCCGTGATCGATATGCGCGATGATCGCGAAATTGCGGATGTGGGAAAGGTCAGTAGCCATGGCGGGCGGAACCTAGGGCCTACGGGCCCCTGCTTCAATGAAAGAGGTACGGGCAGGCGCGGCCGGACGCCGCAGATCTAGCGGGCGACCGCCCGAACCTGGGGTTTCAGCCACAGCAGGAGCAACAAAGCCGGCGCGCCGCAGACCGAGGCGACCGTGAAATAGGCCGTCCAGTCGAGCGCATCGGCGAGGAACCCGGCTGGCGCCACCAACAGATCGCGGGTGAAGGCGGCCAGCGCCGACAGCAGCGCGAACTGAGTCGCTGTGTAGGCACGATTACAGAGCAGCGCGAGATACGCGATGAAGGCCGCATCGCCCATGCCGCGCGAGAAATTCTCGACGCCGACGGCGGCGTAAAAGAGCGGCAGGTCGTGACCGCGCATCGACAGAAGCGCGAATAGACTGACCGACAAGGCCGAGGTGATGCCGCACGCCACCAGCATGCGAAACGAGCCGTAGCGTGCGGTCAGCGCACCGCCGATCGTGACGCCGATCAGCGTTGCGGCAACGCCGAAGATCTTCGACGCGTTGGCGATCTCAATCTTGGTGAAGCCGCTGCCAATATAGAACGCCGACGACATCACGCCTTGCAGCTGGTCGGGTAGTTTGTAGAGCAGAATGAACAGCAGGATCGCAGCCCACCGGTCGCGCGTCGTGAAGTCGGCGAACGGTTCGACGACGGCGCTGCGGAGCCAGGCGGCGAAACCCGGTGCAATCGGCTTGCGCGGAACATCGGCGGGTTCGCGCAACGTCAGCGCTGCAACCAGACCGATCGACAGCGACAACGCCAAAATCGTGTACGTCGCCGACCACGGCAAATAGGTCGCGAGATACAACGCGCCTGCACCGGATCCGAGGCGGCCGAGCTGATAGCCCGCAACCGCCATCGCACTGCCAGCGCCTTGTTGTTCTGGCGCCAAGGTTTCGATGCGCCATGCGTCGATCACGATGTCCTGCGTCGCGGCGCAAAAACATGTGATCAACGCCAACAACGCGACCCGAAACAGATCTTCTTTGGGATCGCTGGTGCCCAGCACCACGATCGACGTCGCAAGCACGAGCTGCACGACGAGAAGCCAACTGCGCCGCCGTCCCAGCCATGGAGTCAGGAACGGAATCGACAAACGGTCGACGAAGGGCGCCCACGCCCATTTGAACGTGTACGGAACCAGCACCAGGGTGAAGAGCCCGATCGACGCGCGTGTGACGCCGGTTTCGGCAAGCCACACGCCCAACGTTGCGCCGACCAACGCCAGTGGCAGGCCGCTTGAATAGCCGAGAAACAACACGCGGATAACACGCGGGTCGAAATAGACGGCCCAGGCGGCGGGTTTTTTGGACGAATCAGGTGATGCGGTCACGGGCGCGACGGTAACAGGCGGACAGTCGCCGCTGCACTGCGGAACTCACGCCGGATCGCAGCCTTTCCACGGACGCACCGATCCGGAGGCTTCGACCTGTGACTGTTCTCGACGCCGGCCGGCCGCGCGGCCGCGCCCTGCCCTTTGCTGCGATTTCGATCGCGCTCGCCTGGAGCGCGCTGCTGGTGCCGATTTGGTGTGCAGCCTCGCCGCCGACCTTGGACGGTCCAATCCACGCCGACATCGTGCGGATCCTGCTGTCGCTCGAACGCGGCGACGGGTTCATCGCGTCGTTCTTTCACACGTCGTGGGCGCCCGAACCGAACCTGTCGATCTACGCGCTGTGGCTGGGATTGGCGCATCTGGTGCCGAGCGCCGTCGCGGAACGATTGATCCTGTCTTTCTACGCGCTGTTCCTCGCCGCATCGGGACCGATCTTTCTGCGCATCGCGTGCGGACGCTGGCCGCGCAATCCGATTGCGTATCTGTGCACGGCCCCCTTCGCGTTCAGCGCCCCCTTCTGGTTCGGCTTCTACAATTTCGTCATCAGCCTGCCGCTGTTCGTGATCGCGACCGCGCTCTCGTTGCGCTTCATCGAACGGCCCACCGCACGCACCGGCGCCGTTCTGGCATTGGTCTCGCTGCTGACCTACTTCACGCATGTGATGTCGTTCGCGGCGCTGGGCGTGGCGTGGGTCGCGCTGCTGCCGTGGATTGCGCTGACCAAATTCAATCCAGCAACCAGGGTGCGTGCGGTTGCGATGCGGATCGGCGCGGCTGCGCTGATCTTCGCACCCACCTTGTTGCTGCTGCTGAATTTCCTGTGGCGCAATCGCGGCGAGACGCTGACCTATACCGGCCGCGCCGAAGGCCTGGCCGAACGGGTGCAGGCGCTTGCGACTCTGTCGTCGCTGTTCGCGACCGGTATCGTCGAAGGTGCGATCGTCGCATTGCTGCTGTTGCTGCTGGCCCTTGCGGCGCTACCGGCCTTGCGGCGCGCGCAGCCGCAGGCGATCGACGCGCTGCCCGTCGCCGGCATTCTTCTGTCCGTGGCGGCACTGACTGTGCCCGACCGTTTGTTCGGCGGCGGCTACACCGCGATCCGCATCCAGCTCTACCCGTATCTGCTGTTCGCCTTGTGGTTCGGTGCGCGTGCGCCGGCAATCTGGCTCGACAAACGGCAACGCGCTCTCGGCGAAGCTGCGGTTGCGTTGTTGTTGCTGTTGGCCTTCGTCGATGGCCGCGCCGTGTGGCGCATGGGCGAACAAGTCGATGCGGTGGTGCACGCGACGTCCAGCCTGCCGGCGCACAAATCGGTTCTACCGGTGATGTTCAATCCCAACGGGCGCGACGCGAACGGCGCCAAGCTGGCGCGCGGCATTCCATTCCTGATGAATGTCGCGTCGCGCGTCGCGGTCGCACGCGACGGCGTCAATCTGCGCATGCACCAGGCCAACACGCTGAACTTCCCGGTCCATTATCAGGACGGCTTCAATCCGTACGACATGCAGATTTTGCACGACGCGCTGTGGAAGGATTCGATCCAGGAGCCCGACCTGCGCGGCCTGCGCCAGCAGATCGACACGTTCGGTCACGTCGATACGGTGCTGGCCTACGGGTTGGATCCGACTGGCAACGATCCGCGCCTGGGCGCGCTGCGCAACGAGCTTGACGGTTGGCGCGAGCAAAGCGATGCGGCTCTGCCCGGCGCGATTTTGTTCAGCCGTCCTTGAGAATCCGAAAGCGTGCGTGATCGGCCGGATCGCGGTCGACGACTTGGACCGGCGGCCAAGCCCACTGAAAAACACCGATGCCCGGCACACGCGAGAAGCTGATCTGCCCGCGCGTGCCCTCGACGGCAACGCGCGACCAATCCATGTCGCCCGAACGCAGCATGTCCGCGAGAACAACGATCGTGTCGTACCCTTCGAAGGCGACGAAGGATGGCGCTTCTAGTTGTGCACGCAGTGCTGTCGCGACGCGTGCACCGAGCGGGCTCAGTTGCGCCGGCAGATAGCGCAAGAACGGGATCGCGGCGCCGTCGTCGCCCAGCAACGTCATCCAGTCAGCGAATTCCGGTTGCCCGGCCGGCGCACCGATCAAGATGTCCGCACAACGCGGATCGTGACGCACGGATTTGACGATCGATGCGGCTGCGTCGGTCTGGCCGACAAGAATGAGCAGCGCCGTCGCTTTTTTGTCGACGAGGTCGTCGCACAGTTTTGCAGCGTCGAGTTCGATGATCTCGCCGCCGCGCGGCGCGAGATGGTCGCGCAAAATGCGGACGCCCGAGTCCCAGTACACGTTGGGCGCGATCGCGACAGCGATGCGGCGATGGCCGGCGTTGAGAAGAAACTCGGCATAGATCCGCCACCCATGCGACTGCGCCGGCGGCAGGCGCGCCACCCACTTGGTTGGTTCTTCAACCAGCACGTCGAGAACCGCGGACGAGCAGAGGAACGGCAAGCCGATCGCATCGGCCCGGCGCGCCGCTTCGCGCGCGACGACGCTGTGATACTCGCCCGCCAACGCAACCACGCCGAGGCGCGCAAGTTCGTCGACTGCAGCAACGGCCTTCTGCGGATCGGCCGCTGTATCGCGCACCAGCAGTTCGAGCGGTCGCCCACCGACTCCGCCCGCATCATTGATGTCGCGAACCGCCAGCTCGAGACCGGCGCGCAAATGTTGCCCGGCCTCGACCCAGCCAGGCCGCGTCAGCGGAACCAGCGCACCGATTTGCATCGGCTCAACCAAAGCGGATCCGACCGAACACCATGCCCGACACAGGCGACGAGCCGTAGGCGCGATCGAGCGTGCCGGGATAGGCGTAACCGCTGACCACGCCGCCCAGATCCAACTTGAACGGACCACCGAGGGACGTGGTGAATTGATAGCCGACGCTGAGCTTGTTCACGCGAAAGCCACGGTCGTGCAACGGGTCGCTGTGCAGCGGAAACAACTCGTCCTTGTCGACATTCTCGTAGCGCGCAAAGACGGTGTGGCGATCGGCAAAGATCGCAGCACTTTCCAGCAGCACCGCATCGGTCGATCCGCCCGGCTGTTTCTGGTTGCGGCCATAGGCAAGCGTCGTCGCCAGTTTGACCTCGGGCGCAATCTCGGCGGTGTAGCTGGCACTGGCGGTGAAACGATGCTGGTCGATCTCGGCTTCGAGCTGTTCGGGCGACGTCAGCTCGCCGTAGCTGACTTGCAGCGACCAGCGCGGATCAGGATTCCAAGACACGCGCGCCGACCAGCTATCCAGCTTTGGCGATTCAATGTTCCAGCGTTTCTCATCGGGCTCGCGCCCTTTGAAGCCGGAGGCTTCGAGTTTCCACGTGCCCAGCACGACACCCGCCGTCACGACGCCGAACGTGACATGGGTTGAGTCGAGCCAGTGATGCGCCAGCGGCGTTTCCGGATTCGCCAGGCCCGACAGGCGATGCATGTAGGTCGTGGGCCCCAATGCAGGTTCGCCTGGCAGGCCGGCATAGACGAACACCGAACGTCCCTCGCCGATCGGCTGCGACAAGGTCGTTGCCAATTCCATGAACGCATCGTGCGGGTGCTGCCGGTCGACCAGCGGCTGGCCGTTCGCCGCTTCACCGGTCTGGAACAGCAGCGGATAGCCGCGCTTTCCCATCACCGGATCAAGCGACACCATCGTACGCACGCCCCAGGTCGCGTCGCCCACCGGTCGCGACGCCATGCCCATCAGCATCGACGTCGAAAAAACTTTGCCGCCGCCGCGCGGACCGCCTTGTTGATCGTAGATCGCAGTGACGAAGCCGTGCGCCATCGCCGACCAATTACCGAGCTGCGCGTGCACGCCGTCATGCGGCGTCGTGTCCGGCTGCCACGACGTACCCGATGCTTCGCGCGTCATCGGATAGGCACCGAGAAAGCCCTGCATGACGTGCGCTGACATTTGGGACATGTCGTGGCCGGCATGTTCGTCCACGGCGGGCGCGGGCTGTGCCGGCATCTTGTGTGCTGCATGGGGATCGGCTGCCGGCTTCGGCGCTGGCGCGGGCATGTGGTGATGCGCGTGTTCGTCGGTTTGCGCCACCGCGCTGGTCGCGACGAACAGGCCGAGCGAGCAAAGGCGAAGCAGGTTCATGCGTGATGTCCACAACAAGACGGAGCCGCAGCGGCACCGACAGGATTTCGCCGTGCCAGCCAGAAGAGATACGCGGCCAACGCGCCAAATGCCAAATTGAGCCAGAACGTATAGTCGATCGCGAAGTCGGCCATCTCGCCCATCGCGTGCGGCCGCGCTACCGGCACGAGACCAGCGGCGCTGAAACCGACATCGACCACGATCGCGGCCAGCACCATGGCGGCGTAGAACACGGCGACAATGTACGAGGTGAACCGCGGCCCGTAATAGCGACGATAGATGCCAACAAGCGGCAGCACGATCAGATCGGCGAACAGAAACGACAAAACGCCACCGAACGACATGCCGTGCATCCACAAAACCGCCGCCATCGGTACGTTGCCGATCGAACAGACGAAGCTGAGCACTGCAATTACCGGCCCAACCAGCGCATTCAACGGTACGCGAACCGCATCGGGCGCCGAGGTCAGGAACAATCCGCGCCAGACCTCACCGGGTACCAGCACCGACAACGCGCCGGCGACAAGAAAACCGATCAACAAGTCCTTGCGCAGCATGCGCCACTCGCCGGCAAAGCTGCGCGCGACCGCACGCCAGCTCGGCTGCGCCGGCGGCATCGCGCGTCCGGGCTCGGACCAGCCGCGCGCCTGTTCGACCAGCGCGCGCGGATAGGTGGCTTTGACCAGCACGGCGAGGATCGCGATGAGCACGATACCGCCAACCCATTCCGCCGCAGCGAATTGCCACCCCAGCAGCAACCACAGAACCAGGCCCAGCTCGACCACCAGGTTGGTGGACGCAAACAGGAAAGCCAGCGATGGGATCAATGCCGCACCACCCTTGAACAAGCTGCGCATGACGGCTGCCGATGCAAAGGAGCAGCTCGAACTGGCGGCGCCCGCCGCTGTCGCAAGTGCAATTTCGCGCACCCCGTCACGGCCGAGCGCACGACGAATGCGATCTTTTGCGACGAAGACTTGCAAAACGGCCGAGAGGAAAAAGCCGAGCACGAGGCTCCAACCGACTTTCCAGAACATGGATGCGGCCATCAGCACGCAATCGAGTACTGGGGTGATAAGGTTCAGGATCATGCCGGTCTCGGTAATCCTTCCCATCATGGGAAGGTCAAGCGGGAACTTCTTCGGCCGGGATTCGCTCATCATGAGCCTTCCCATCATGCCTATGGAGCGCGCCATGTCCGACGATCTCGAACTCGAAGATTGTATCGACGCCTGCGACGATTGCGCCTCGATCTGCCTCGAAAGCCTGACCGGCCACTGTCTGCCGGCGGGCGGCAAACATGTCGAACCGCGCCATGTGATTCTGATGCTCGACTGCGTCGATCTGTGCCGCACCACCGCCGACTTCATGCGCCGCGGTTCGCCCAACCACGCACGCCTTTGCGCGGCCTGTGCCGATATCTGTGACGCATGCGCCGAAAGCTGCGCCAAACTTGACGATATGGAGGAATGCGTCGAGGCCTGTCGCGACTGCGCCGAGTCCTGCCGCGAGATGGCGTCCGCCGCCGCTTGATCTGCGCCCGACGTGCGCTAGCGTGCTTCGCATGAATATCGGCGAAGCCGCAGCCGCGTCGGGCGTCTCGGAAAAGATGATCCGCCACTACGAGTCGATCGGGCTGATCGCGCGACCGGCCCGCAGCCCGGCTGGCTATCGCAGCTTCGACGCGCGCAACGTCCACGAGTTGCGCTTTGTGCACCGCGCGCGGTCGCTGGGATTCTCGCTCGAGGAAATTCGCCGCCTGCTGAAACTCTGGCGCGACGAACGGCGCAGCAGCGCCGACGTTCGCCGTATCGCGCAGCGCCACGCCGACGAGCTGGGCGACCGGATCGACGCGATGCGCGCCATGCAGCGCGCATTGTTGGACCTTGTCGCGTGCTGCCGTGCCAAGGACAGTATGGGCGCACGGCCCGACTGTCCGATTCTCGACGATCTTGCGGCCATCGACGCGCCGAAAAAGTCCGCACGCAAACGCACCGTGTCGAAACGCTGACGAAATACAATTTGGGCGTCGCGCAAATACAGGCGCGAACAACTCGCACTAGCACGGATCGTTCTTGCGCGCGGCGTTGGCTTCGGTCATCAAGCCGGCATTCAGCAGCAGGAAGCACGCGTGCGCATCCGTTCAGCTCTCATCGTATGCGCAACGCTGGCAGCTTCGTCTGCATACGCGCAGACCACGACATCTGAGGATGATTTCCGTTCGCGCCTGATGACGAAAGGCGTCGCGATCGGCGCCACGTATATCGGTGAAGTTCTGGGCGTGGTGGATGGCGGGTTTCATCGCGACGCAATTTACGCCGGCCGGCTGGAAGCGACGCTCGATATCGACACGCAGACTGCGTTCGGCTGGGACGGCGGCTTGCTGCATGCGACCGGCTATCAGCTTCATGGCCGCGGGCTGAGCTATTGCTGTCTCAACAACCTGCTGCCGGTCAGCAATATCGAAGCGCGGCGCGAGACGCGGCTTTTCACCTTGTGGGCACAGCAGAGCTTCGCCGACGGCCAGGCATCGTTGCGCGTCGGGCAGATCGCCGCCGACGATGAATTTTTCACCAGCAAAGTCGCCGCCCCCTTCATCAACGGCACGTTCGGCTGGCCGACTTTGATGGTCGGCAACACGCCGGGTGGCGCCGCGGCCTTTCCGATCGCAGCGCCGGGTGTGCGGCTGCAGGTTGCCGCGGACGCCAATCGCCAGATCCTCGCTGGAATTTTCGCGGGCGATCCGGCCGGCAATGCGAACGGACTCGAGCCCGAATTTCGCAATCGCGACGGGTTGAAATTCAGCCTCAGCGGCGGCGCGTTCGCGATCGTCGAAGCGCAATACAACATCACGCCCGATAGCGACCCCGACAAAACGCCCGCGTCCTACAAAGCCGGACTTTGGGTGCAAACCGGCGACCGTGCGCTCGACATGTTCGGTGATCCCGGCAAACGCGGTCCAAGCTGGGGCGCCTACGCAATCGTCGAACGAATGGTGTGGCAGCCGGACGGCGCTGCGCCCGACACGGGACTTAGCGTCTTTGCGCGCGTCGGCGCCGGCGCGTCGGATCCGCAGCCGGTGCGCTTCTATGTCGATGCCGGCCTGAATTACCGCGGACCGTTCGACCGCGCCGACGACATGGTCGGCATTGCGCTCGCCTACAACAAAGTCAGCGACACGCTGCGGCGCGCCGATCGCGCCGCCGGCTTGCCCGCGCGCGAGTCAGAGTCGGTGATCGAGCTGACCTATCAGTATGCGGCTGCAAGCTGGTTGGTGGTGCAGCCCGACCTGCAATATGTCATCCGGCCGGGCGGTGGCGTGCTTGATCCGAACGTACCGACACGGCGCGTGCCGAACGCAACCGTTGCAGGCTTGCGGACGACGCTGCGATTCTAGCCGTGCGGCGTGTGCAGCAAGGTTGTCGTCAGACCTTCGATCAAAGCGGTGAAGCTTGGTTCGTCGGCGGTGCCGGCCAAATTCGCTTCGCCGAAGACGGTGCTTTGATATTTCCCGTCGAGAAATAATTTCGCTTCGGCGGTGACTTGGCGATGCACGCCGAATAGACGTTCGGCTGCCGATCTTGCCGGGCCGATATATTTCACCGCACCGCCCGCATAGGGATTGGCGTGAAAGCGCCATTCGACCCGGTTGGGCGGCAGCGGGCCTTTCGGCGCAACTTCGACCGACATGTCGCGCGGCGCGACATGCTGCATCGAGTTTAAGATCGCGCGCGGAAGATCGTCACCGCGCAGCCCCGGCACTTGATTGGCACCGTCCGCAACAACGACGTCGAGCGAGGTCGCGTGCGACGCGACCGGCGCCAACAACAAAATCGCAGCAACGAGAAACCGGGCTGGCATGACGCCGAGCTTAGCTCCCAAACAGCGAAAAGTCAGCGCGGCGCGAAGATCGGCTCGAAGCCGCGCGCCGTGACCGCAGCAGCGATCGCCTGCTGCAGCGAGGCAACCTGCGCGTCGTTGAGCGGCTCGCCGCGCGCCCCGTCCCAGCGCGGATCGCCGGGAATCGAAACGATCAGCTTTTTGCCGCCGAAGGTCGGGTAACAAAGCAACGTCATCCGACGGTCCGCCGCCGCGCAGACCAGCGCGCTGGGTCGCTGGGCGCGTTGGATCGCCACTGTGAAATCCGGCGCGAAATCGGGCCGGCTGGGCGTGTCGATCGGACGGGCTGGCTGCATGACCCATCGCGAACGCCAGACGAAGAGTGTGGTTCCGGCTAGACTCCGGCAAGCTTTTAGTTGACTATGTCAACTATGAGCCAAATCCAAGCCCCGCCCCGGGACCCGGTCGTCACCGAACTGCGCCAGTTCAATCGCTGGTGGACACACAAGATCGGTGCGCTGGACGCCAATCATCTCGGCAGTGATTTCTCGCTGGCGGAGTCGCGCGTTCTCTACGAACTCGCGCATCGCGACGGGCCGACAGCGAGTGAGCTTGCCGCCGCACTTGGTCTCGATGCCGGCTATCTCAGCCGCATCCTGCAGCGCTTTCACAAAGATGGGCTGCTGGCGCGTGCCGCATCCGACGTCGACTCGCGACGGCAGCATCTGACCTTGACCGAGCGCGGACGCAGCGCCTTCGCGCCGCTTGATCAAAGCGCCCATCGATCGATGGCGCAGCTGTTGGCACCGCTATCCCAAGACGCGCGGTTGCGCTTGCGGCATGCCGTACGCGAGCTGGAGCAGTTGCTCGGCGAACGAAAGCCGGATGCGGTGCCGTATATTTTACGCCCGCTTGGCCCCGGCGATCTCGGCTGGGTCGTGCAGCGGCACGGCGCGCTGTACGCGGAAGAATATGGCTGGAACGTCGAGTTCGAAGCGCTGACGGCCGAAATCGTTGCCGGCTTTGGCAAACGACACGACCCCGCGCAGGAACGCGGCTGGATCGCCGAACGCGACGGCGTGCCGGTCGGGTGCGTGTTCCTGATGCGCAAATCCGCAACCATCGGCCAGCTGCGTCTGTTGTTGGTCGAACCCAGCGCGCGTGGTCTCGGCATGGGTGCGCGGCTGGTCGAGGAATGCGTGCGCTTTGCACGCCAAGCCGGCTACAAGCGCGTGCAGCTTTGGACCAACGACGTGCTGACATCGGCGCGGCGCATTTACGAAGCAGCCGGGTTCAGCCTGATCACGTCGGAGACGCACACGAGCTTTGGCAAGAAGCTGGTGGCGCAGACCTGGGAGAAAGTTCTGAACCCACCGCCGCGTTAAATATCTGCGGTGCGCCGTTCCGAGAGGCGGATCCAGCCCGAGATGACTTTGACCAAGGTCCAGACCCAGATCGCGGCGCTGAGCAGAATCGACAGCGGAATACCAATGAAGGTGATGGCGAGAAACCACGCGATTGCGGTCAGAATCAGACCCCAGAAGAAGACGCGGATCTGATCGCGGAAATGACTTTCGACGTAGGTGCCGCGCGCATCGTTGAGTTTGAGAAACGCAATGCCGGCACCGACGATACCGCTGAGTCCGATCGTGACCAGCCACAGCGCGTAGCACGCATAGACGATTTGCGCCCAGGTGCGTAGACGGTCTTCGGACTCGTACATGCGTGCCTCCTTTGTCCGGCGCGATGCTACACGCGCTGAAGCAGGAAATGAACGCCGCGATTTTTTATTCTGTCAGTGAATGCTTACGATGCGAACCGACGCTCGCGCTGTCGGCGCATCGCGCTGCCGTGAAAGCCCTGGAATATGCCGATGAACCAGTAGGGCGCCGTTGAAAACCAACCGTCGTGCGTGGTCCATGCGAGGATCACGGAAAGTACGCCAACGCCCGCATTGATGCCCGCGCTCTGGATTTCCTCACGGGCCAGATGCGCTTCGGTCGGCGTCAATTCCAGCGCATTGCGCTGCTTCAACGCGTGTGCATACAGCGCAGCAAAGATCACGAAGACAGCGGCAAAGCCGCCGCTATAGATCGTCATCAATTGCGCAAACTGAAATTCGCTCATCGATGTGTTCGACACGTCACCGTGGATCTGACTGTCGATGAACGACGTCCACACGAATTTCATCGGGTAGACGTAGAACAGCACCACGAACAGCAAAGCCGCGGTCGTCCAGCTGGTGAATCTGTCCTGCAGCGCGAAGCGGCGGAAGAACAGGTTGTGCTGGTACCAGATCCAAAACAGCATCGCGAAGCAGATGCTGAACGGCAGGAAGCCGCGCATCAGATGCAGCAGCTCGCCGATATTCTTGGGCACCTCGAGCGAGACGACCAGCAAGGTCACGGCAAAGGCAAAGACCGCGTCGGACAAGGCTTCGAGCCGCGTGATTTCTGTCCCGCGCCAACGATGCCAGGCCGATTGCGGATCGCGCCGGTAGGTCGTGCTCATGACCCCGATGCTAGCGGCGTTGTGCGCCCCGTCCAGCGTTAAGCGGCACGGACCTCGGTCAGGAACGCATTTACCTCGCGCGTCAGCGACTCGGCTTGCACGCCCAACTGCCGCGCTGCGCCCAGCACGCCGCTCGCCGCACCGCCGGCCAGATCGGCCGCTTCGTGCACCGCCGCGACGTTGCTTGCGACTTGCTGCGTGCCGTTGGCGGCCTCTTGTGTGTTGCGCGTGATCTCCTGGGTCGCGGCCCCCTGCTCTTCCACCGCTGCGGCGATCGAGGTTGAGACGGCGCGCACATTGCGGATCGTGCCGACGATGGCGCGAATCGTATCGGCCACGCGCTTGGTCGCGTCTTGGATCGCCTGGACTTGGCCGCCGATCTCCTCGGTCGCTTTGCCGGTTTGCAGCGCCAGGCTTTTGACTTCGCTGGCGACGACGGCAAAGCCTTTGCCCGCTTCGCCCGCGCGCGCAGCTTCGATCGTTGCGTTCAACGCCAGAAGATTGGTCTGGCTGGCGATGGCGTGAATCAACTGCACGACTTCGCCGATCTTCTGCGCGCCGTCGGTCAGACTTGCGATCACGGTTTCCGCCGTCGCCGCTTCCGATGCGGCTTGTTCCGACACGGTCGCTGCTTCCGACGCGCGACGGCTGATCTCGCTGATCGACGCGGCGAGTTCTTCCGACGCGGCAGCAACGGTCTGCACGTTGGCTGAGGTCGATTCCGAACTTGCCGTCACGCTGCTGGCGCGCTGCGCGGTTTCGCTCGCCGCGTCCGACATGCCGGCGGCCGATTTCTCCATCGCGGCCGCTGCGTTGGTCACCGCATCGACGACATGTTTGACGCTGCGCTCGAACCCGTCAGCCAGCGCGACCATTGCGGCACGCCGTTCTTCGCGCGAACGCGCCGCGGCTTCGTCCTGCGCGCGGCGCAGATCGGATGCTTCGATCATGGCGCGCCGGAACACTTCGACCGAGGCCGCCATCGCGCCGATCTCGTCGGCGCGGCCCTGGCCCGGAATTTCGGCGCTGCGATTGCCGCCTTTCAACGCGTCCATCGCATCGGTCATGGCGCGGATCGGCACCACGATGGAGCGGTTGGTGAGCCAAGCCAGCAGCAGCGCCCCCAGCAGCACGATCGCGCCGATGCCGATCGACGCGTTGCGGCTGGTCGCCTTGGCCGCCGCGGCGGCGCTTTGGTCGAGCGCCAGCAACGTCACGCCGAACGCTTCGCCACGATAGTCGCGCGCTGGCATCAGCACGGCCTGGTACGGCACGTCGCCGATCTGCAATTGCAGCGGGCGATTCTCGGCCAGCGCTTTGTTGAACTCTTCGGCAGCGATTGCGGGCGTCGTCGCGAAGGTCGAGCCGAACGCTTCAAACACGTTGTTCTTGCGCACGAACAACGCGATCTCGGCGCGCGTCGCGCGCTTGAACTTGTCGAGAAACGCTTTGCCAAAGGTCAGGCCGACTTCGACCGTGCCTAGATGTTCGCCGTTCTTGAACACCGGTACGACGCCGCGAATGCCGAGACCTTCAATGCCGGTTTCGAGCCCCGAGACGGGCTTCTTGCTGCGATTGGCTTCGACCACGGTGAAGCGAAAGCCCGACAGGTCGTCGCCGAATTTCTCGGGCTTGTGCAGACGCAGGAAAGAGACGGCGGGTGCGAGGTGGAACTGGATCTGTTCGGCCCCGTGCTGCTCCTTCAATTGCTTGAAGCCGGGCACGGTGAGTTTCGCCAACGCGTCACGGTCTTTCGCGGCGAACGCATCTTGCACCGCGGTTTCCACCGCATAGAGCGTCGCCATCGACAAAGCGCGATCGGATTCCGAGCGAATTTGCCCGGTCAGAAATTCCTGCGCGGTGGTGAGTTCGCGGTCGGCAGCCGACTGCGCCAGCCGGTCGGTCAAGATGAGGTTGCTGATGGTGGTCGCGGCGACCGCGACGATGACGCTGCCTGCGAGCGCGACCGCGAGACGGCGACCAATCTTCCAATTCGACAACATGCAACGCTCCTCCATCCCGGCCGGAGCGTCGATCCACCATCATTCAGGTCAACGAAACCCTAATCGACCCCGCACATGGTCGAGCGCGCCAGAGGCGAAGGGCACGCCAAAGCTGATCAGCGCGGTACCGATCCATTCGACCGTCGTCGGCACCTCGCCCAGAATCGGAATCGCAGCGAACAGGGTGAGCACCGGTACCAGCGACGCGAACGGCGCCACGCCGGTCGAACCCAGCAACGCCAGCGCACGGTTCCAACCGATCAATGCGCCGAGCGAAATGAACACGCCTTGGTACAGGCCCTGAAACAGCACCGCCGGCAGCGGTGCCTCGTCCAAGGTCGGATGCAGGAACAGTACATAGACCGGCAGATAGAAGGCCGCCGACAAGGTCGACACGATTGCGGTCGCGTGCAGCGACGTCAGGCCGGTGCGGCGGTTGAGCAAGGTGTAGATCGCCCACAAGCACGACGACGACAAAAGCAAAACCTGCCCGAACAGTTGCGACGACGATTGGCCGATGCCTTCGATACCGACGATCGAGGCGGCACCGCAGAAAATCAGCAGCAACCCAAAGAAGCGCAGTCGCGACGGACGTTCGCGTAGAAACAGCACGCCAATCAACGTGACCCACAAGGGCAGCACGCCCGGAATCAACGCGCCGCCCTGCCCCGCCGGCGCGAGGCTCAGCCCGCCCGCCGCAACCAGCACGTAGGGCGCACCCGCCGTGACCGCCAAGGCGAGCACAGTGCGAATTCCCAGACGCTGCACCGCAAATCCGTGGCGCAACACGATTGGCAGCATGACGATCGCAGCGACGGCAAAGCGCACAGCGACGAGATCGAACACGCTCATCGAACGCGTTACGCCAAAGCGCGTCGCGATCTGCCAACTGGCCCACAACAAAACGGTGAAAAGCGCCCAGGCGATTCCGAGCGGAAGTTGCTTACGTTCCAACATGCGCTGCTAGCTACGACCATTCGCGCCGCTTGTCCTGCGCTGCTCGTGCACGGCAGCCAGCGTCGCCAGGGTCAGAGCAATCGCCGACGCTGTACTGCAGCAGGCGTCTCCTGGTCAGGCCGCTTTGCGATCCAGCGCGCCGGTTGCCAGCGGCACGCCGCAACTGATCAGCAAGGTCCCGATCCATTCGGCATGGGTCGGGATCTCGTTCAGGAACGGGATCGCCGCTAGCAAGGCGAGCACCGGCGCCAGCGCCGCAAACGGTGCCGCGCGCGACGCGCCCAGCAGTGCGACGGCGCGATTCCAGGTCAGCATCGCGACGACGCCGGCAAACACGCCTTGGTAGAAACAATGGAAGGCGACGTCCTTGAACGGCATCGATGGCAAGGACGGATGCAGGAACAGAACATAGACCGGCAGGTACAGGATCGCCGACCAGACCGCGACGATGGCGACCGCATGGATCGGCGTCACGCCCGCACCGCGCAGCGCGACGGTGTAGATCGCCCACATCAAGCCCGCTGCAATCAGCAGCGCCTGGCCAAGCAGACGTTCGTTGCTGCCGCCGAGCGCTTCGAATCCAACAATCGCAAGCGCGCCGACCAGGATCAGCAGCAAGCCAATCTGGCGCGGCCGCGACGGACGTTCGCGCAAGAAGACGACGCCCAGCAGCAACACCCAGAGCGGCATCACGCCCGGAGTCAGCGCGCCGCCCTGCGCGGCCGGCGCCAAGGTGAGACCCGAACAAATGACGATGAAGTACGGCGCACCGGCACCGAAGACGAGTGCCGCGGTGCGCCAGATGCCGATCTGGCGAATGCCAAAGCCGTGTTTGATCGCGATCGGCAAGGTAATGATCGCGGCGGTACCGAACCGCGCCGCAACCACGTCGACCGCATGCATCGCGTGCAAGACGCCGAGGCGCGTGACGATGAACCACGACGCCCAGATCGTAACGGTAAGCAGCGCGAAGGCGCCGCCGAGCCAGAGCTTCTTGCGATCCATCGAGTGTCCCCAAACGAAACGAGGCGCTCCGTTGCCGGAGCGCCTCGTTGCTCAGCGTAGGAGCGCGCTGCGTTACGCGGCTTCTTTCACCATGTTGCGCAGCACGTACTGCAAAATGCCGCCGTGGCGGAAATATTCCACCTCATCGAGCGTGTCGATTCGGCATGTCAGGGTCACGCTTTCGCTGCTGCCGTCGGCGCGGTGGATCATCATCGCAACGTTCATACGCGGCTTGATGCCGCCAGCGACGCCGAGAATGTCGATCTTTTCCGTACCGTCGAGCTTCAACGTCTTGCGCGTCGTCTCGCCCTGGAACTGCAACGGCAACACGCCCATGCCGACCAGGTTCGAACGATGGATACGTTCGAAGCTTTCGGCGATGACCGCTTTCACGCCCAACAGGCGCGTGCCCTTGGCTGCCCAGTCACGCGACGAGCCGGTGCCGTATTCCTTGCCTGCGAACACGACCAGCGGAACGCCTTCCGCCTGGTAGCGCATCGAGGCTTCGTAAATCGGCAGCGTATCGCCCGACGGATAGTGCTTGGTCACGCCGCCTTCGACGCCCGGCACCATTTCGTTCTTGATGCGCACGTTCGCGAACGTGCCGCGCATCATGATCTCGTGGTTGCCGCGGCGCGCGCCGTAGCTGTTGAAGTCGGTCGGACGCACCTGATGTTCGAGCAGGTATTCGCCCGCCGGTGCGCTCTTCTTGATGTCGCCGGCCGGCGAGATGTGATCGGTGGTGATCGAGTCACCAAGGATCGCCAATTCGCGTGCGCCCGTGACGTCCGACAGCGCGCCCGGATTCTTCGGCATGTCGATGAAGAACGGCGGCTGTTTGACATAGGTCGAACCGTCGACCCACTTGTAGGTCTTGCCTTCGGTCGTCGCTACCGCGCGCCACTGCACCGGACCTTCGAACACGTTGTCGTAGCGGGCGCGATACATCGCCGGCGTGATCGTGCTGTCGATGGTCGAACGCACTTCTTCGTTCGACGGCCAGATATCCTTCAGATAGACGGGCTTGCCGTCGCTGCCGGTACCCAGCGGTTCGTTGACGATATCGATCGCCATCGAACCCGCGATCGCGTAGGCGACGACCAGCGGCGGCGACGCGAGATAGTTCGCTTTCACGTAGGGCTGGATGCGGCCTTCGAAGTTGCGGTTGCCCGACAGAACCGAGCCGGCAACCAGATTGCCCGCTTCGATCGCGTCAGAAATCGCCGTGTCGATCGGACCCGAATTGCCGATGCAAGTCGTGCAGCCATAGCCGACGACGTTGAAGCCCAGCGCGTCGAGATCCTTCTGCGTGCCCGATGCATTCAGATAGTCGCTGACCACCTGGCTGCCCGGTGCGAGCGAGGTCTTCACCCACGGCTTCACCTTCAAGCCTTTGGCGACGGCTTTGCGCGCCAGCAGACCCGCCGCCATCATCACGCTCGGGTTCGAGGTGTTGGTGCAGCTGGTGATGGCCGCGATCACGAGATCGCCGTGACCGATCGAATAGTCCTTGCCCGCAACCTGCTGCTTCGCCGACGCGTCGGTGACGCCGAAGGCCGGCAGTTCTTTGTTGAACGCCGTTGCAGCGTCGCTGAGCAGCACACGGTCCTGCGGACGACGCGGACCGGCCAGCGACGGTTGCACCGTCGACAGATCCAGCGACAGCGTGTCGGTGAACACGGGATCGACCGTGCTGTCGTCACGCCACATGCCCTGCGCCTTGGCGTAGGCTTCGACCAGCGCAACGCGTTCCGGATCGCGACCGGTGAACTTCAAGAAGCGAATTGCTTCGGCATCGATCGGGAAGAAGCCGCACGTCGCGCCATATTCCGGCGCCATGTTGGCGATCGTCGCACGGTCGGCGAGCAGCAGATCGGCGCAGCCGGGGCCATAGAATTCGACGAACTTTCCGACCACGCCCTTCTTGCGCAGCATCTGCGTGACCGTCAGCACCAGATCGGTGGCGGTCATGCCTTCCTTCAGCTTGCCGGTCAGTTTGAAACCGATGACTTCGGGAATCAGCATCGAGATCGGCTGACCCAGCATCGCCGCTTCGGCTTCGATGCCGCCGACGCCCCAGCCCAGTACGGCCAAGCCGTTGACCATCGTCGTGTGGCTGTCGGTGCCGACCAGCGTGTCGGGATATGCCACTTGCTTGCCGGTCTGGTCTTTTTCGACCCACACGGTCTGCGCCAGATACTCAAGATTGACCTGGTGGCAGATGCCGGTGCCCGGCGGCACGACACGGAAATTGTCGAACGCGGTCTGGCCCCAGCGCAGGAACTGATAACGCTCGAGATTGCGTTCAAATTCGCGGTCGACGTTGTTCTGGAACGCGCGCGGCGTACCGCTTTCGTCGACCATCACCGAGTGATCGATCACGAGATCGACCGCCGACAGCGGGTTGATGCGGTTCGGATCGCCACCCAATGCGGTCATCGCGTCGCGCATCGCAGCCAAGTCAGCGACGGCGGGAACGCCGGTGAAGTCCTGCATCAGAACGCGCGCCGGACGGAATGCGATTTCCGTGTCGCTGCGCTTTTCTTTCAACCAGGCGACCAGCGCCTTGATGTCGTCGACGGTGACGGTGCGGCCGTTTTCATTGCGGAGCAGATTTTCCAGCAGCACCTTCAACGAGAAGGGCAAGGTGGAAATATCGCCGAGCTGCGCTTCAGCCGCTTTCAGGCTGAAATAATCGTAGCTCTTGCCGCCGACAGTGAGTGTCTGGCGCGTCTTGAGGGCGTCGGTGCCGGTGGTGGTCACGAGCGGAGTACCTTTCGGCGTAGAAAAAACCTAGGGAAGGCCTGGGTCCTACACCGGTTTGACAAGGCGGGCAAACGTGGGGACGTTGCGGCGCCCATGCGAAAAACCGATGAAGAAATCAGCGCGGTCTTGGTCCCCTTTGGTCCCAAGAGCGACGCGCAGACTGCGGTCGGAAACCTAACGGCGTCTTTATTTTGCCCGCGCCCCGTCTAATCGGACGGGACCTGGCTTGCCGACGCGGCGGCCGACTCGTCTTTCGTGATCTAGGTCTCGAGCTGGGCCCCGGCGAGGCGCTGGTCCTGACCGGCCCCAACGGTGCCGGCAAGTCGAGCCTGCTCCGTCTGCTGGCCGGGCTGACGCCGCCCGAGGCCGGCACCCTCACCCTCGATGGCGCGCCCGCCGACCGCGAGCTTCTGGCGCAGACGGTGGCGCTGCTCGGCCACGAGACCGCGATCAAAAGCGTGCTGACCGTCGGCGAGCAGATTGGCCGCACCGGCTGCGGCGTGGACGCAGCGTTGCACGCGTTCGATCTGCTGAACTTGCGCGACACGCCGGGCCGGCTTTTGTCGGCCGGGCAGAAACGCCGCGCCGCGCTGGCGCGCGTGCTGGCCTCGAACCGCGCCATCTGGCTGCTCGACGAGCCGACCCTGGGTCTCGACGCAAGCTCGCAAGCGCTGCTGGCGAACGCGATCGAAGGGCAACGCGCGCGCGGCGGCAGCGTCGTCGTCGCAACCCATGCCGAACTCGGCGTCGCCAACCCGCGCGAATTGAAGCTCGGCGCATGAACTTCATCGCTCTCGTCCGTCGCGATCTGCGGCTTGCGCTGCGCCAGGGCACCGACGCCTTCGTGTCGTTGCTGTTCTTCGTGCTGGTGCTGGTGCTGGTACCGCTTGCGATCGGACCCGAACCGCAATTGCTGGCGCGCGTTGCGCCCGGCCTGATCTGGATCGCGGCCTTGTTGTCGGTGCTGCTGTCGCTGGAGCGCATGTTCCAGAGCGAATACGAGGACGGCAGTTTGGATCAGTTGGCGCTGTCGGGAATTCCGTTCGCGCTGATCGTTGCCGCAAAAGTGACGGCGCAATGGCTGACGACGGGACTGCCGTTGTTGTTGGCCGGCCCAATCCTCGCCGCCATGCTGGCGCTGCCGAACGACGCGCAAGCGGTGCTGCTGCTGTCGTTGCTGCTGGGCACGCCGACCTTGTCGCTGGTCGGTGCGATAGGTGCGGCCTTGGTCGTCGGCGCACGCCGCGGCGGCGTGTTGCTCGCGCTGCTGGTGTTGCCGCTTTATGTTCCGGTTCTAATTTTCGCCGCCGGCGCGATTGACGCGGCTGCAGCCGGCCTGCCGGCCCGGCCGCATCTGCTGTTGCTGGCCGGCTGTCTTGCTGTTTCGCTGCCGTTGGCACCGCTCGCCGCGGCAGCCGCGCTCAAGGATGCGCTTCGATGAATTTGCACCGTTTCGCAAACCCCGCGCGCTTCCTGCGCATCGCGCGCGTCGTGACGCCGCTTGCGGGTTGGATCGCCGTCGCAACGTTGCTGGCTGGTGCGGTGTTCGGCCTGGTCTTGTCGCCGCCCGACTATCAGCAAAGCGAGACGGTGCGCATCATGTATGTGCACGTTCCGTCGGCCTGGTTGGCGTTGCAGAGCTACATCGCGATGGCGCTCGCCGCCGCGGTTGCGCTGGTGTGGAAACATCCGCTGGCGGATCTGTTCGTCAAAGCCGCTGCACCGGTCGGCGCCGGCTTCACCCTGTTGTGTCTGATCACCGGTTCGTTCTGGGGCCGTCCGACCTGGGGCGCATGGTGGGTGTGGGATGCGCGCCTGACATCGATGCTGGTGCTGCTCTTCTTGTATGTCGGCTACATGGCGTTGGCGGGTGCGTTCGACGACGAAGAACGCGGCCATCGCGCCGGTGCGGTGCTGGTGCTGACCGGCATCGTCGACGTGCCAATCGTCAAATTTTCGGTCGAGTGGTGGAACACGCTGCACCAGCCTACCAGCGTGTTTCGTCTCGGCGGTCCGACCATCGCCAGCGAAATGTTGTGGCCGCTGGGCTTGATGGTTGTCGGCTTCACCGCATTCTTCGTGTGGATCGTCTGCGTACGCCTCGAGACCGAGCTGCTGCACCGGAAAATCCGGGCGCGGCTCGAAAACACGCCTGCGTAAACCACGTCCGATAGCATCCAGCCGGACCTGTCGGTCGTACCTCCGTTGGATCTTCGAGAGGGAGAGAGACATGCCTCGTCTGCACGTCGCGTTGGCGCTTGCCGCCGTCGCGTTTCTTCTGACGCCGTCCGCCCACGCCGCTGTCGCCGGTACCGTCACCAAATTGCAGGGTGACGCTGCGCGCGTTGCCGACGGCAAGCGCAACAGTCTCGATGTCGGCGAAGCCTTGTCGGTCGGCGACGTGATCGAAACCGGCGCCAAGTCGCGCCTTCTGATCAAGCTGGTCGATGGCAGCGAACTGACGTTGGGTGAAAACGCGCGCGCTACGTTGGACGCGTTGAAGATCGACAAAGTCGCCAGCAGCGGCGAAGAAAAAATCTCGGTCGAACAAGGCGCGTTCCTGTTCCAGGGCGGCAGCATCGAGAAGATGAAACAACGCGACGTCGCGGTGCGCACGCCGGTCGCCACGATGGGCATTCGCGGCACCAAATTCTGGGGCGGTCAGCAGGGCGACCGCTACGGCGTGCTGACCTTCAGCGGCAAGGTCGAGGTCAAAGGCAAAGACGGCAGCGCCGTCTTGCTGACAGCGGGCAAAGGCACCTGGTTCGGGCCCGGCGCAACGACCCCGAAAAAGCCGGATGCCTGGACCAAGCAAGAGACCAGCGGCGCAGTCGAATCGATCACCTTCAGTCCGAAGTAATCTGCGGCCCCGCGGCCCTTCGCCCCTCCGCGGATGAAGGGCCGCGTGCTAATCCAGCGCGGTCATGACCGACCGCGTGCGTGAGTTCTTCGAAATGGGCGGCTACGCCCTCTATGTCTGGCCCGCCTGGGGCCTGGCGCTGGTGATTTTGGGCGGGCTGGCGCTGGCCGCGCAGCGCGCCCGTCGCGCCGCGCGCAGCGCGCTCGCCGACGTCGAGCGCACATGACCCGCAAGCGTCGCCGTCTCTACACGCTGCTCCTGGCGCTGACCGGTCTCGGCGTTGCGACTGCGCTGGTGCTGACCGCATTCCAGGACGAGCTGGTGTTTTTCTACAGCCCGACCGACATCGCCGCGAACAAGCCCGCACCCGGCCGCGCCATTCGCCTCGGCGGCATGGTCGAACAAGGTTCGGTGCAGAAGCTGCCCGACGGTGTCACCAAATTTCGCGTCACCGACACGGCACGCACGATCGACGTGACCTACAAAGGCGCGTTGCCGGATCTGTTTCGCGAAGGCCAGGGCGTCGTCGCCGAAGGCATGTTGGCGGGCGAAAGCCAGTTCAACGCGCGCACCATTCTCGCCAAGCATGACGAACGCTACATGCCGCCCGAAATCGCCAAGTCGATGAAGAAGGCAGATGGCGAACAACAACATTCGACCGGAACCTTGCTGAAGTGATCGCCGAGCTGGGTCAGTTCGCGCTGTCCCTGGCGCTGATCGCCGCCATCGCGCAGGCGATCCTGTCGCTGGTCGGCGCGCATCGCATCGATGCACGTTTTATGGCGGCCGGCGCGCGTGCCGCATCGTTGCAAGCGGGATCGCTCGCTTTCGCGTTCGGCGTTCTGCTGTGGTCGCATGCGCAGGACGATTTCAGCGTGCGCAACGTTTCCGAGAACGGGCATCGCTTGAAACCGATGCTCTACAAGCTGGCCGGCGCGTGGGGAAACCACGAAGGCTCGATGCTGTTGTGGATCCTGGTGTTGGCTGCGTTCGGTGCTGCGGTCGCACTCCGCGGCCGCCAATTGCCTGCAACGTTGCGCGCGCGCGTCGTCGGCGTGCAGGGACTGATCGGCATCGGCTTCGTCTTGTTCGTCGTGCTGGCGTCGAACCCGCTGGCGCGGATGTTTCCGGTGCCGTTCGAAGGCAACGACCTCAATCCGATTTTGCAGGACCCCGCGCTCGCCGCGCATCCGCCGTTTCTTTATCTCGGCTATGTCGGTTTCTCGGTCGCGTTTTCGTTCGCAATTGCCGCGCTGCTCGAAGGCCGCGTCGATCCCGCGTGGGCACGTTGGGTGCGGCCGTGGACGCTGGCGGCCTGGTGCTGTCTGACCTTGGGCATCGCGCTTGGTTCGTGGTGGGCCTATTACGAACTTGGCTGGGGCGGCTGGTGGTTCTGGGATCCAGTTGAAAACGCCAGCCTGATGCCGTGGTTGTCGGGCACGGCGCTGCTGCATTCCGCCGTCGTGGTCGAAAAGCGCGACGCGTTGAAAAGCTGGACCGTGCTGCTGGCCATTCTGACGTTCGCGCTGTCGCTGGTCGGCACCTTCCTGGTGCGATCGGGCGTGTTGTCGAGCGTGCATGCCTTCGCGGTCGATCCCGCGCGCGGCGTGTTCGTGCTGGTGCTATTGGCGCTGACGGTCGGCGGCGCGCTGACGTTGTACGCCTGGCGCGCACCGCAGTTGAAACTGGGCGGGTTGTTTCGTCCGATCAGCCGCGAAGGCGCGTTGGTGCTGAACAACCTGCTGCTGACCACGGCGTGCGCCACGGTGTTTGTCGGCACGCTCTACCCGCTGTTTCTCGACGCGACGCAGGGCCGTTCGGTCTCGGTCGGCCCGCCCTACTATCTGCGTAGCTTCACGCCGCTGATGGTCGGGTTGTTGGTTGCGATGGCCGCAGGGCCGTTGCTGGCCTGGAAGCGCGGCGATCTTGCAGCCGCGCTGCAACGTTTGTGGGTGGCGCTGCTGGCGCTGCTCATCGTCGCTTCGCTGACTTGGTACGTGCAGGGCGGCGGGCCGTGGTTGGCGCTGGTCGGGTTCGGGCTTGGCGCCTGGACGATCGTCGGCGCCGCCACCGATCTTGCCGAGCGCGTCCGTCTGTTCCGCGTTCCGCTGTCGTCGAGCAGCGCACGCTTCGCCAATCTGCCGCGCAGCGCCATCGGCGCCGCCATCGCGCACGCCGGGCTTGGCATTGCCGTCGTCGGCATGACGGGATCGGCGCTGTGGCAGAGCGAACGCGTGCTGACGATGCAGGTCGGCGAGAAAGTCGAGATTGCGGGCTACACGCTGACCTTCGACGGCGTGCACAAAGAACCGGGCGCGAATTACGTCGCCGAGCGCGGTGCGTTTCGTCTACAGCGCGGCAACGGCGACGGTCTCGGCACGATGACGCCGGAGCGCCGCTTCTACCCGTCGCAACGCACGACCACGACCGAAGCCGCGATCCGCACCACCGGCCTGGCTGATCTCTACGTCGTGATCGGCGAGCCTGACGGCAACGGCACCGTCGTGCGCGTCTGGCACCATCCGTTCGTGCCGTGGATCTGGGGCGGCGCCATCGTGATGGTTGCGGGTGGATTGCTGTCGCTGGCCGATCGCCGGCTGCGCGTCGGTGCGCCGCGCGCCAGTACGCCCGGCAAGGTGGCCGCCAACGTGGTCGCTGCCGATGCGTAGACTTCTCTATCTGCTGCCGGCGCTGCTGCTGGCGGTGCTGTTGTTCCGCTTCGTGACGCCGCTGCTGCGCGGCGACGATCCCAGCCGCATCGCGTCGGTGCTGATCGGCAAGCCGGTGCCGAATTTTGCGCTGGCGAGTCTCGACGGCACGCCGGGGCCGAGCAGCGACAAGCATATCTTAAGCAGCGCTTCGCTTAGGGGCCAGATCACGCTGGTCAATTTCTTCGCCTCCTGGTGCACACCGTGCCGTGCCGAGCACCCGACTTTGATGCGCGTCGCTGCGTCGAAGAAAGCGGTCGTGATCGGCATCGCCTACAAAGACGATCCGATGGCGTCGGCAAAATTCCTGGCCGAGCTGGGCAATCCGTTCGCGCAAGTCGGTGTCGACCGCGCCGGCGCCACCGGCATCGAATTCGGCCTGACCGGCGTGCCCGAAACCTTCGTGATCGACGCCAAAGGCATCGTGCGTTTCCGCCATGTCGGGCCGCTGCTGGAACGCGACGTCGCCGACAAGATCCTGCCCTTGCTGGCCAAGCTGAAGAACGAGCAGTGAAGCGACTTTTGTTGCTCCTGTTGCTGCTGCTTGCCCTGCCCGCCTTCGCGGTCGAGCCAAGCGAGCAGTTGAAAGATCCGCAGCAGGAAAAACGCGCCCGCGAAATCTCGCGCCAGCTGCGCTGCGTCGTCTGTCAGAACGAGTCGATCGACAGTTCCAACGCCGACATCGCGCGCGATCTGCGCCTGGCGGTGCGCGAACGGATCCGCGCCGGCGACGATGACGAAGCCGTCATCGCCTGGGTGCGGCAACGCTACGGCGACTTCGTGCTGCTGCAGCCGCCGCTGAATGCGTCGACCGCGCCGCTGTGGTTCGGCCCGCCCGGCTTGCTGCTGATCGCGATCATCGCGCTTGCGCTGCGCGCGCGTCGCGTGCGGCCGGCCGAACCGGCGCCGCTGACGCCGGAGGAAGCGCGCCGGCTTGCCGCCCTGGAGCGCGATCTATGATCGTCTTCTGGTTGGTGGCAGCGGTTGCGACCGCGCTGTCCGTCGCGCTGCTGACGGCACCGCTGGCGTCGCGCGCGATGGTGCGCGTCGAACCAGCGGCACGACACGCGCAACGCGTCCATCGCGCCCAGCTCGACGAAGTTGCGCACGATCTCGCAAGCGGCGCGATCGGTGCGGACGAAGCCGAAGCGGCGCGCGCCGAAATCGGACGGCGCCTGCTGGCCAGCGCCGCCGCCGACGACACCGCACCCGACGCAACCCCGCCGCGCCGGGTTGCCGCGATGGTACTGACTGCCTTGGTGCCGATTGCGGCGCTGGGTCTGTATCTATTCGTCGGCGTGCCCGATCTGCCCCAAGACGATATGCCGCCCGAAGCAGCGCGCGCCATTGCAGCGGCTGAACGGTTGGAAACGCGGCTGATGATCGAGCCCGACGCGCAAGGCTGGTTGCTGGTCGGCGAAACGATGAAGCGATTGGGCCGCTACGACCGGTCGGAAAACGCCTTTGCCGAAGCGGCGAAGCTTCTGCCCGACGATCCGTCGGTTGCGCTGGCGCAGGCCGAGGCGCGTGTGCTGGCTGCCGATGGGCGCGTCGACGAGGTCAGCGCCAATCTTCTGCTGCGCGCACCAGCCCATCCGACATCGCGCTTTTGGCTGGCCGAACGGAAATTGCAGCAAGGCGATCGTGACGGCGCGCTGGCTGCGCTCGACGCGTTGTTGGCAAGTGAGCCGAACGCCGCCTGGGCACCGATGGTGCAGTCACGCCTTGCAACGTTGCGCGGCCCCACCGACGCTGACGTCGCCGCAGTTGCGGGCATGAGCGGCGAGCAGCAACAGGCGTTCATTGAATCGATGGTGGCGCGCCTGGCGGCGCGGCTGGAAACGACGCCCGACGATGTCGAAGGCTGGCGCAAACTGGCGCGCGCCTATCGCACGATGGGGCGCACCGATGCGGCGCGCGCTGCCTTTGCGAAACTGGCTGCATTGCGCCCGGACGACGAAGAAGCGCGCGCGGCGCTGCGCTAAAGCTTGCGTCCGCACGCGGCTGCGACCCGTGCATATTCTTCCGGCGTGTCGAACGCATTCTGTGCTGCTTCGCGCCGTTCGAACAAACGTTTGGTCACGACCTGCAAGGCGAAGTTGATCGTGCTGCGCATGCGCTCGACCGACGCCGCCAGATTGCGCGACGGAACCGGGCCGACGACACCAATCTGCGCCAACGCCGCTTCGGCGGCGACGCGATATTCATCGACGCTTGCTTCAGCGAGCCGCCGGTCGATCGCAACATGCTCGCGCTCGTGGCGCAGGATTTGCTCGGTGTGGCACGGACGGTCGGTGAATTCGCGCGCGACATAGATCGTGTTTTCGACGCGCATCTCGATGTGCACCGAGGTCGGACGCAAACAGGCGTCGCCCGCGCTGGTCAGCGTTTCGGTGAAGATACGCGGCTCGACGCGGATCCTTCCTTCGGTCAGGCCGACCGTCCTGCGCGGCACCAAGGTGGGCGCGCCGACCCCGGCCTTCTTGCGCGACAGTTGCAGCACGTTGAGATCGCGGCGGATCGCGGGCTCGTTGCGGATCAGCTCGATTTCGATTTTCGGCGGTTCGGTCGCGGCCGGACAGGCCAGTGCAGCGACGAGCAACAACGAAGCAGACATGGGTACGACATAGGCCGTACGCCCCGCCGCGGCCAGACGTCAGTCGCTACGCACGAAGGTCGCGCTGGGCAGCGAGTTCTTGAGCAGCGCGCCGCGCGCGGTGGCGCCATTCACCACGAAGACGTCGGGGAAGGTGCAGCGCGATGCGACGCGCGCATATTCCTCTTCGCTATCGACCGCGTCCTGCGCTTTGTCGCGCGCCGCGTACATCTGGTCGCTCGCGACTTTCAGCGACGCTTCCAACGTTGCGATCAGCTTGAGCTTGGCGTCGGCCATGTCGGCGCGGTTGAACGGGCCATAGCCGATCGCCGCTTCGCGCATCTTGTCGCGGATCTGGAAGGTCGCACGCCATGCCGTCATGCGATCGGCTTCGACATGCCGCATTTCGTGTTCGAGCACCGCATGCCATTCGCAGGTATTGCGACCGACATCTTTCGACACCGACACGATCGACGCGGTTTCGACCCGGACCTGAATCCGCTTGGGCCACAAACAGACTTGGCCGTTCTTGGTCGGCACGGCGAGGAACGTGTAGGTGCTGTCGAGATGCGTATCGCCGTGGGTCAGGCCGACCGGGTGGACCCGGCGCGCCATGGTCGCGGCAACGTCGTACAGCCCCTCCATTTCGCGGGGGGTGCGACGCACGATTTCGACGCCCGATACTTCGCTTGTCACGTCGACAATCGGCGCTTCGGGGGCGGGGCAGCCGGCCAGTGCGGCGGCGGTGGCAGTAGCTAAGAAGATGGACGCGGGCATATCAGACCTCGGTCTGATAGATTCCGCGCTCCGCGATGCAAACCGTCAAGCGTCAGTTTCACCAGTCATGACAAAAACAATCCGTTCCATCGCCGGCCTTGCGCAGGCAGGCCTAATCCGGCCGTCAGATCGTAGCAAACTGGACACAGTCGCTTCGCGTTATGCAGTTGCGATTACACCGGTGGTTGTTGCGGCGATCGAACACGACGCCGATCCGGCAAGAGATCCGATTGCGCTGCAATTCGTCCCTTCGTCGGATGAGCTGATCACGACGCCGGACGAGCTCGCCGATCCGATCGGCGATTCGGTGCACGAAAAAGTACCGGGCGTGATCCACCGCTACCCTGACCGCGTGTTGCTCAAGCCGATCCATGCTTGCGCGGTCTATTGCCGGTTCTGCTTTCGCCGCGAGACGGTCGGTCCTGGCGCGCGTGCGCTGACCGACGAGGAAATCGTTGCGGCGCTTGCATATATCGCGTCGCACAAATCGATCTGGGAAGTGATCCTGACAGGCGGCGATCCGTTGCTGCTGTCGCCGCGGCGCATGCGCGATCTGATCACGCGGCTCGATGCGATCGAGCATGTAAAGACGATCCGCATTCATACGCGCGTACCGATTGTTGATCCCGCGCGCGTCGATGCCGACATGGTTGCAGCGTTGCGCGCGCCAACGCCGGTCTGGGTCGGCGTTCACACCAATCACGCACGCGAACTGACGATTGAAGCGCGCGCTGCGCTTGCGCGTCTTGCCGACGCGGGGCTGCCGCTGATCGCGCAGACCGTTCTGCTGCGCGGCGTGAATGACGACGCCGACACGTTGGAAGAACTGTTCCGCAGCTTGGTCGAATGCAGGGTCAAACCCTACTACCTGCACCATCCCGACCTGGCCCCGGGCACGTCCCGCTTTCGCCTGCCGCTCGACCGCGGCCGGGCTTTGCTCCGCACGTTGCGCGGCCGGCTATCGGGGCTAGCGCAGCCGACCTACGTGCTGGACCTGCCAGGCGGGCACGGAAAGGTCCCGGTCGGACCCGACTATCAGGGGCCGAATGGCACAATCGAGGATCCTTGGGGCCAATCTCACCCTTACCCGCCGAACCCTGATCGTGATTGACTGTTCGCAGGACACAGGCACGACGGAGGGACCGGCATGACGGTACGGGCGATGCTCAAGGGCAAGTCGGGCGGCGTGATTACGATCCGGCCGGAATCCTCGCTGCGCGACGCGATCGCTCTACTCAGCCAGCGGCGCATCGGCGCCGTGGTCGTGTCCGGCGACGGCGAGAAGGTCGACGGGATCCTGTCCGAACGCGACTTGGTCCATGCGATGCACAGCCACGGCACGTCGCTGCTCGATCGTCAGGTCAAAGAGATCATGACCAAGGACGTCATCACCTGCGCGCCCGAGATGGCGCTGACCCAGGTGATGGAGACCATGACCCGCGGCCGCTTCCGCCATTTGCCGGTGCTGGAAAACGGCAAGCTGATCGGCATCGTGTCGATCGGCGACGCCGTCAAATCGCGCCTCAGCGAACTCGAAAGCGAAACCACCCAGCTCCGCGCGTATATCGCTGGTGGTTGAGTCCCCTGCGAAAGCAGGGGCCCAGTCAGACGCCGCTTCGATCGCCGACATCGACGCGCGAACATCGCAGCATCGTCCCGATGGATCCCTGCTTTCGCAGGGAATTACATACAGGGCAGCTCGTCGGTCTGGTTTTCGAGCGCCTCGTACATCGTGATTTTGCGATCCATCAGCTCGATGCACGCGTCGAGTTCGGCGCGGCGCGCCAACAGCGCCTCACGATGCCGTTCCAGGATCTCGCGCCGGGCCGATGCGGTATGCGCACCTTCGGCGCGCAGCCGCGCATATTCGATGCGATCGCGCATCGGCATGCTGGTGGCTTTGAGCTTGAGTAGGAATTCGATCCAAGAAAGATCGGTTTCGCCATAGGCACGTCGTCCGCCGGAGTCGCGGTCGACCTTGGGCAACAGACCGATTTTCTCGTAGTAGCGCAGCGTATCGACAGAGATTCCGCTGCGCGCCGCCAACGTTCCGATTTTCATGAACGCAGGTGTAGCGGCTGGAGCGCGCTCCAGGTCAAGTCCCCATGCGCAACGCGCGATCTGGTCAGGCGACCAGCTGGGTCGAGGCGTCGAGTAGGCGCGAGGCGGGGAAGCGGACCGTGACCGTGGTGCCGACGCCGGGCTGGCTGGTCAGGTCCAACGTACCGCCGTGCATTTCGACCAGACGCTTGGTCAGCGGCAGCCCGATGCCGGTGCCCGAACGCGTGCGGTTCAACTGCGTCTGTACTTGGCCGAACACTTCCATCACGCGCGGCAGATCGTCGGCGGCGATGCCGATGCCGGTGTCTTCGATCGTCAAGGTCGGACGGCTTTCGGCATCGATTGCGATCTCGGCCGTCACACGTCCGCCCGCGTCGGTGAATTTGATCGCGTTCGAAATCAGGTTCAGCACGACTTGCCGCAAGCGTTGCGAGTCAGCGCGCACCGCAATCGGCCGTTTCGGCACGGTGCAATGCAACTGCACGCCGGCTTTCTCGGCCTGGTCCTGCATCATGCCGACGGCGCTGCGGATGGTGGCGCCGAAATCGACCGTGTCTTCGATCAACTCCATGCGGCCGGCTTCGACCTTCGACAGGTCGAGAATGTCGTTGATGAGTCCCAACAGATGCCGGCCGCTCTCGCGGATATGTTCGGCATATTCGACGTAAGACGCGTCGCCGACCGGGCCCATCGCCTGGCTGCCGATGATTTCGGCAAAGCCGATCACCGAATTCAGCGGCGTGCGCAGCTCGTGACTCATATTGGCGAGAAATTCGCTCTTCGCTCGGTCGGCTTTGATCAGCTTGGCTTGCCGTTCGCCCAGATCTGCCGCCATGCGATTGAAGGCGTGGCCGAGCTGGATCATCTCGCCGACCGCAATCGGCAACCGCACGCGTGACGAGGAATCGCCGGCACCGAGGCGCTTGGCGGTGCGCGTCAGCTCGCGCAGCGGTCCAAACACAAGCAGCTCACCGCCGAGCAGACCAATCGCGCTGACGATCAACACCGCAACGCCGATCTCGACCATGCGCCGATACAGAAGCTGATTGACGCGCGCGACAATGTCGGACTTCAAAATGCCGACCGCGAGAATGGCGCTGGAATCGCCGACACGGCGCCAGCCGAACAAACGCTCGCTGCCATCCAGCGCCGGCAATTCAGCGGTGCCGCTGCGGCGTTCTTTGACGGCCTGGTAGAGCGGCCGGTCGCTGTAATCGTCGCCGACCATCGCGCCGCCCGCCGGCGCACGCGCCAACAGACGTCCCTGCCCGTCCAGCAACACCGCCATCGTGTCGTCGTCGTTGGTAATGTCGATCGACAGGACTTGCGTCATCGCGGTGACGTCGATTCCGATGCCAATCACGCCCGACACTTCGACCTTGTCGTTCAGCATCGGCATCGCGGCGAAGATCCGCGGCGCGCGCGACGCACGGCCTGTCAGCAAATCCGACACGACCAGCTGCTTGTCTTCCAGCGCGCGTTTGAAATAGGCGCGATCGCCAATATTGCCGATCTTGATCGTCGGGTCGTTGACGCAGACCTGCTCGCCGTTCGGATCGTTGATGAAGATCGAGCTGATCCACGGATAGAGCGATGACGTGGCCGACAGCATCGCACTGCAGGCCGCGACATCGCTGGCTGCTTCACGCACTTGCGGCAGGCGCGACAGCACGGTCAGCAGGTTCGATGCAGCATCGATAATGTCGCGCTGCCGTTCGGCACCGCGCTCGGCCATCAGCGCTGCATCGTCGAACGCGCCTTTGATGGCGGCGTCCTTTTCGAATTCGGCGAAGTGCAGCATCACGCCGACCAAGGGCAGCAACATGGTCGCGCCCAAGGCCGCGATCAGCCACGGCAGTCGGCTCGCGGCCAAAAGGCCGCGCAATGCACGACTAAACTTGGAACGACCGAAGCGGGTCGGCATGTCTTGGGCGAGCGCTCGCGGCCGAAATGGAATCAATTGTCAGCCATGCCGACATGGCTCGCGGGTAAAGGCAACTCCCGCGGTGCAAAAATCCTCGTCGGCGCCAACGCTCGCCACCCACGCCGGATGCTGCGACGCATCTGGTGCGTTGTGCCGGTTTTGCGCGACGGCGTCGCGCGCGTGGAGGCGGCGCACATGGCCGCATCCTTCAAGCAACCCCTTGCAGAAGCGTGAATTTCTCAAATTCCGGCGGTGAAAAGCCGCGCTTACAGGGCGGCGTAAATTTTCCCGACGTGTGCGGAACAACAGTTTGAGTCGTGGGTTCGGATTGGCAGCGCACCAATAATCGAAATGGGGATCCAGGATGGAAACGGTACAAGCGACTACCGGCGGTGGGACCCTCGACAAAGAGACGACGGCGCTGATTCTGACGGAAATCCCGTCTTTGCGTCGCTTTGCCCGCTACCTCGCCCGCGACAACGAGCTTGCCGAAGACCTGGTCCAGGACACGCTGGCCCGCGCCGTCGCCAAGATCGCGCAGTGGCAGCCCGGTACCAATATGCGCGCCTGGCTGATGGCGATCCTGCGGTCGAATTTCATTTCGCATCACCGCTACACGCGCCGCCGGCCGCAGTGCGAAAGCCTCGACGACCGGATGTACGAGCTGGGCGACCAGCCGCGGCAGGCGATCCGCCTGGATCTGATGAGCGTCTCGAAAGCTTGCCGCGGCCTGCCGGCCGAGCAGCAGGAAGTGCTGCGCCTGATCGCCGTCGACGGCATGAAGTACGAAGAGGCCGCCGAACGTCTGGGCGTGCCGATCGGCACGGTGCGTTCGCGCCTGTTCCGGGCCCGCACCGCCATCACGACCTACATGCAGCCCGCTGCCTAATCCGGCTGCCTAATTTCGACGCGGAACGACCTTTGCCCGGGCGCCGTTTCGGTAGGACCTCCTACCGCGGCGCCCGAAGCATGTCTGGCGTCATCCACCTGCCCGGAGAGATCCATGGCCAAAACGGTGGCAAAACCCGATCGCAAATCCCGCCTGAAAAAACCGGCGCGCACTCCCATGCTCGGCGGCCCGACCCGCGCGGAGCTGTATGAGCGGGCGCGGATGCGCGACATCATCGGCGCGTCGCGCATGACCAAAGACGAGCTGCTGCTCGCGTTACGTACCCATTAGCTATTCCGCGGTGGCCATCAGGCTGGCATTGCCGCCCGCCGCCGTCGTGTTGATCGTCACCGTCCGCTCGGTCGCGAAGCGCGCGAGATAATTCGGCCCACCCGCTTTCGGACCGGTGCCCGACAGACCTTCGCCGCCAAATGGCTGGGTTCCGACAACCGCACCAATGACGGTGCGATTGACGTAGAAATTTCCGACCTTGGCGTGACCGCGCACGCGATCGACGGTTTCGTCGATGCGCGTCTGCAATCCCAACGTCAGCCCGTAGCCGGTCGCGGTGATCGCATCGAGCACGCCTTCCAACCGGTCGGCCTTGTAGGGCGCGACATGCAGGAACGGGCCGAACACTTCGCCCGGCAAATCCGACACGCCAGTGACCGCAACTGCGCGCGGCGCGAAGAAGCTGCCATGGGCGGTCGCGTCGCAATTGATCGGTGCCGATGCAAAGGCCGTCGGCATGCGCGTCGCATGGAGTTCCAACAGCTTCAACGCGTCGTCATCGATCACCGGCCCGCAATCGGTCGCGAGGTCGGCGGGATCGCCCACCGTCAACTCGGCCATCGCGCCGGTCAGCATGTCCTTGCACGACTCGTAGACGTCTTCCTGCACGTACAGCATGCGCAGTGCCGAACAACGTTGGCCGGCACTGTCGAACGCCGACACAAGCACGTCGCCAACCACCTGTTCGAGCAAGGCTGAACTGTCGACGATCATCGCGTTGAGACCGCCCGTCTCTGCGATCAAAGTCGCGATCGCACCGTCGCGTCCCGCAAGCTGCCGGTTGATCGCGCGCGCCACCTGGGTCGAGCCGGTGAAGCACACGCCGGCGATGCGCGGATCGGCAACCAGCGGCGCACCGACTTGCTCGCCGTCGCCGGGCAACAAGGACAGCGCACCAACCGGCACGCCCGCCTGATGCAACAGCGCAACTGCGCGGGCTGCAATCAGCGGCGTTTGTTCGGCCGGTTTCGCGACCACCGCATTGCCCGCGATCAACGCAGCCGCAACCTGGCCGGTGAAAATCGCCAGCGGAAAATTCCACGGCGAGATGCAAGCGAAGACGCCGCGGCCGTGATGCGACAACTCGTTGGTTTCGCCGGTCGGCCCCGGCAGCGCATGCCGCCCCAAGGCCGACGGCGCGATCGCTGCGTAATAGCGCAGAAAGTCGACCGCTTCGCGCAGCTCGGCGATGGCGGCGGGAATCGTCTTGCCCGCTTCGCGCACGCACAGCGCCAACATCGCGGCGCGATCTTCTTCGAACAGATCGGCAGCGCGCTGCAGAATGCGCGCACGCGCTTCGACGCCGATCGCATCCCAATCCGGTTGCGCCTTGACGGCCGCGTCGACTGCGTGCGTCACGTCGGCCTTGGTCGCTTCGTAGGCCAGGCCGACTTTGTCGCGGCGATCTTGTGGCGTCGCAAGTTCGCGCACCGTGCCGCCGTTCAACGCACGTCCGTCGATCAACGGACGAGCAACATGGCCGTCGCGCGGCACGCTGCGTAGCGAAGCCTGCAAGGCTTCGACCGACAATGGATCTCCCAAATCAATGCCTTTCGAATTGACGCGTTCGGGCGCGTAGAGCTGGGCTGGAAGCGGAATACGCGACGGTGCTGCGGCTGCAATCGCTTCGGCGGGATCGCGCGTCAGCGTGTCGACCGGCACGGCCGGGTCGGCGATCTGATTGACGAACGAGCTGTTGGCGCCGTTTTCCAGCAGACGCCGCACGAGATAGGCGAGCAGATCGCGGTGCGTGCCGACCGGGGCATAGACGCGACAGGCGATGCCCCAAGAGTCAGGTCCGACAATGCGCGCATACAGACCTTCGCCCATGCCGTGCAGGCGCTGGAATTCATAGTCGCTGCGATTGCCCGCCAATTCGCGGATCGCTGCAACCGTATAGGCATTGTGCGTGGCGAACTGGCCGTACAGATGTTCGCCCGCTTTCAGAATCTTTTCGGCCGCCGCGATGTAGGACAGGTCGGTTGCGACTTTGCGCGTGAAGACCGGATAATTGTCGAGCCCTTGTTCTTGGGCCCGTTTGATCTCGGTGTCCCAGTACGCACCTTTGACCAGCCGCACCATCAACCGACGATTGGCGCGCGCCGTGCGCTCGATCAGCCAGTCAAGCACGGGCAGCGCGCGCTTCGAATAGGCCTGTACCGCCAAGCCCAACCCGTCCCAGCCTTTCAAGCTGGGCGCGTCGATCAAACGGCCGATCAAATCCAGCGACAGGTCAAGACGATCGGCTTCTTCGGCGTCGATCGTGCACCCAATATTGACGCGCTTGGCCGCCTCGGCGAGTTCGAGCACGCGTGGAAACAATTCATCCAACGTACGTGCGCGCTGGCGCAGCTCGTAGCGCGGATGCAGCGCCGACAGTTTGATCGAGATGCCCGGGCTGATGATCGGCCCGCGGCCCGCTGCTTCCTTGCCGATCGCCGCAATCGCTGCGTGATACGACAGAAGATAGCGCTTGGCGTCTTCGTCGGTGCGTGCTGCTTCGCCCAGCATGTCGTAGCTGTGGCGGTAATTCTTTTTCTCGTTGTCGCGCGCACGCACCAACGCTTCGTCGATGGTTTCGCCCAATACGAAATGCGAGCCCAACACGCGCATCGCCTGCAGCATCGCCTGGCGCACCACCGGTTCGCCGACGCGGCTGATCATGCGCTTCCACGCGCCGGCCCCATCGGTCGCGCGCATCGCGCGTCCAGTCAGCGCCAACGCCCAGCTCGACAGATTGACGAAGGTCGAATCCGACTGGCCGACATGCTTGTCGAAATCGGCGTCGCTCAACTTGTCGCGGATCAGCAGGTCGCGCGTCGCTGCGTCGGGAATGCGCAGCAACGCCTCGGCCAAGGTCATCAACACGACGCCCTCTTCGCTCGACAGGTCGTATTCGCGCATCAGCGCGTCGACCTGGCCGACATGGGAATCGTCGGTGCGCAGCGCCTGGATCAGCTCGGCGGCGGTGCGGCGGATGCGCGACCGGGCGGTGTCGTCGGCCGAGACCGCCTGGAGCAGCCGGGCGATGGCGGCCCCCTCATCCTGGCGATGGGTCCGGCGGATCTCGTCGCGAAGCGGGTCGTGGTCGAAGCTGAGGGTCATCGCAGCCATCTTGGTGGATTCATCTGGACAGCTACCAAGAAGCCAGCAGGATATCCCACTGAACTGGCCCTGATCCGGGCCATCTGACGGGATAATCTGCTGGGACCCTTCGCATGCGCACCAAACGGACCCTGAAAGACCTGGATGCGATCGACCGGCGGATCCTGCAGGTGCTGCAGAAGGACGGCCGGATCTCGAATGTCGACCTAGCCGAGAAGATCCACCTGTCCCCGACGCCCTGCCTGGAACGGGTCCGGCGGCTGGAACGCGATGGGTTCATCGACGGCTATGTTGCGGTGCTGAATCCCGACCGGTTGGAAGCGGGCCTGTTGGCCTTCGTGCAGATCTCGCTCGATCGCACCACGCCCGACGTGTTCGAACGCTTTGCCAAAGCGGCCAATGGCGAACCTGCCATTGTCGAATGCCACATGGTGGCGGGTGGATTCGACTATCTGCTCAAGGTGCGTGTCGCGGACATGGACGCGTATCGGCGGTTTTTGGGCGCCGGCCTGTCGACGCTGCCGGGCGTGCGCGAAACCCATACCTACATGGTGATGGAGCAGGTCAAACGCAGCACCGAGGTTGCCCTAACACTCTGAACAACAGACGCGTGATCGGCGCGCCAATTTCGTGTAAGGTCGCTGCAGATCCAAGAAACGGATCGATGAACGCGAGAAGCGGAGTAGTTCGATGGTGAGCGCAATCACCCAGGCGCTGCTGCAGCGTACCGCAACGGTGCGCAAGATCATTCAGCAGACCCAAGGCGACGATCCCAATTCAGCCCAGACGATTGCCCTGTTCGACGAACGTTCGAAACAGTCGATCGATGCGATCAACAAGCTGGAATTGGCGAAGGTCGACGTCAAAAAACAGACCAAGGAAATCGCAGCCCAGAAGCTGGCGCGGCTGAAAGAACAGCTGCGCATGTTGCGGATGTTCGGCGGCAGTTCGAAAGCGATGGCGCGACAGGCCGCGGCCTTGGCGCGCGAGATCGCATCGGCGGTGAGTTCCTACGCCAGCGCCGCAACCGACGGCGCGTCGCCGATCGACGACAGCAAACTTGCGTATAGCGGTGGCGACGCATCGACCAGCGGTGGCGACGATCGCAGCGCGACCAACACGGCGAATGCCGGCGGCGAAGCGGCGGTTGCAACCGCAGAAGCAGCAGCGCCCGGCAGCACCGACGCTGCCGCCGCGACGACAGGCGGCGCGACACAAAGCGACGCGCAAGCAACCGCGACGACGCCAAGCACCCCGACCGCCACAACCGATCGTGCCGGCGTCTTGGCGCAACGCGCCGCGGACCGCGAACAGGATCGCGCTTTCTTTCAGGAAGCGAAGAACATGCTGGCACAGCTGCGCGGCATCATCGAAGACGCGAAGCACAAAGACCACGCGAAGCACGCAAAGGGCTCGCCTGCTGTATTTGTAGCTGCACTGAACACAGTCAGCAGCGTCGATCGCAGCGTCGCTTCTGCCGAACGCTCGGTCTTGGCGGTACCGGTGGTTCCGGTCGCAATTCCGGCGGTGCGGATCTCGGTCTAGCTGGTCAGCGGTGACCCGGCAGGATCTGCGTCGGGTAACCCGCTTCTTCCACGACCGCTTTGATCGCTTGGGTGTGTGCCCAGTCGCGTGACTCGATCATCACGTCGAGGCCGGTCGTCTTGGCCGACATTTGCGATGTCAGGCGATCGTGGCGCACTTCGACGATGTTGGCGCCGGCGTCACCGAGCAACGTCGCGATTTTTGCCAGCAGGCCCGGACGATCGGGAATTTCGATGCGCAAGGTCGCAACCCGGCCTTCGCGCACCAACTCGCGCAGAATGATCGACGCCAGCAGGCGCGGGTCGATATTGCCGCCGCACAACAACGTGCCGACGCGCTTGCCCTTGAACCGCTCGGGCTGCGTCAGAATCGCAGCCAGCCCGGCCGCGCCAGCGCCTTCGACGACCGTCTTTTCGATATCGAGCAACATGCAGATCGCGCGTTCGAGCCGAATTTCATCGACCAGCACAATGTCAGAAACCAATTCGCGCGCGATCGCGGTTGTGCGTACACCGGCTTTGCCGACCGCGATGCCTTCCGCGATCGTCGTGCCGCCCGTGGGCAGGTCGAGATGGTCAAGTTCGTTTTTCATCGACGGAAAGTGATCGCTTTCCACGCCGATGATTTCGATCTCGGGCTTGATCGCCTTGGCCGCGACCGCAATGCCCGCAATCAGGCCACCGCCGCCGATCGGCACCACCAGCGTGTCGAGCGTCGGCACCTGTTCGAGCATTTCGAGGCCGATCGTGCCCTGGCCGGCAATGATCGCATCGTCGTCGAACGGATGCACGAACACGAGGTTGCGTTCTTGCTGTAGCCGTTCGGCAATTGCCCGCGCTTCTTCGATCGTCTCGCCGTCGAGCACGACCTTGGCACCAAGTGCCTCGGTGTTGCGCACTTTGCCGTAGGGCGTGCCCTTGGGCATGACGATGGTGCAATCGATGCCCAGGCGTGACGCGTTATAGGCGACGCCTTGCGCGTGATTGCCCGCCGACATGGCGATCACGCCGCGTTTGCGTTCATCGTCGCTCAGGCTCAGCAATTTGTTCAGCGCGCCGCGTTCCTTGAACGAGGCGGTGAATTGCTGCGTCTCGTATTTGAGCCACAGCTCGCAACCCAGCAGGGTCGAAAGCGTCTGGGCCTTGTCCAAGGGCGTGCGAAGCACTTGCCCCTGGATACGCTGAGCGGCGGCGCGGATATCGTCGATGGTGACCGGCATGGCGCGCGACCCTAGCTGGACCCTACCGGACAGGAAAGCGTCCGCGCCGCATGGCTCTTGTTCAGTTGCCGCAATTTTTGGGCCAGGGATCGATCAAGGTGACGCTGTTCATCTTGACCGGCTGGACGATCGCCTCGCCCTGGTCGGGCGACGCATGGATCGCACGCACCACGTCCATGCCGTCGATGACCGAGCCGAAGGCGGCAAATCCCTGCCCGTCGGTATTGCGCATCCCGCCGAAATCCAGCGCGACGGAATCTTCGACCACAATGAAGAAGCTCGACGTCGCGCTGTTGGGATCGCTGCGTGCCATCGAAATGGCACCGGCGTGATGGTGCAATCCGGTCTTCTGCGTGGTCTCAAGCGCGATCGGCCCGAACCAGTTCTCGGCTTCCTTGCGCGCGCCGGCCTGAATGACTTCGATCGGAACCGGGCTGATCTTGGTGCTGGTTTTGTGCACCGTGCGATAGAACAGCCCGCCATTATAGGCGCCCGCTCGCACATAGCGCAGGAAGTTGCAACTGGTGATCGGTGCGTGCAGCGCGTCGAGAACAATGCGGATCTTGCCGGCGTCGGTGTGAATCTCGACGCGCGCGTTGGGTTGCTGGTTCTGCGCCGACGCGGTGGTGGCGGCGAACAACAATGCGGCAACAAGAGCTTTCATCCCGTCCTCTTCTTCACCTTGGCCTGCACGGCCCAGATTGCCGGCGCGAAATCCAACTTCACTTGCGCGTAGTCGTCCAGCGTTCCGTCGAACCAACGCGCCGAACCGCGCGCAACGACATGGTCGAGAAAGGCGCCATATTTTCCGGGATTGCCCGGCAGGCGTGCGAGATAGACCGGACGACCCAGCGACGCCGCTTCCGACACCATCGAAATCGAGTCCGACGTCACCAGCAACGCGTCGGCCGCAGCCAGCAGATCGAAATAGGGATTCTCGCCCGTCCCGTCCCACAACCAGACGTCGGGTCCGGCTGCGTCCTGCAGCGCGCGCAAGGTAGCGATGGGCGTTCGGCGCGACGCGGTCGCGCGCACATTCCATCCCGCCTCTGCCAGCCCGCGCAGCTGCGCGCCCAGATCGCGCGCGACGCTCTCGTCGAAGCGAAACCGCTTGTTGGGACCGCCGATCAACACGGAGGCAATCTTGCCGCCGCCGAACCGCGCACGCGCCGCATCGCGCAGCAGCGCAATCTTGTCCGGCACGACGCGATGGCAGGCGCCGTCAATGACCACGACGTTCGAACGCGGCGCGACACCGTCATGCACGCCGACCACGACAAGATCGAACCGGTCATAGCCGAAGCCGGGATTCTGCACCGCCACGACCGTGCTGACGCGCTGCAGCCGGGCTGCGACCGGAAACGCCGCATGACCGGCTGCGATGATCAGCTCGGGCCACGGCAAGGTGAGCTTCAGCTCTTCGAACAGCTTCTTGTCGGGCCGCACCAGCGAAACGAGCGCACGCAGCCAGCCGCTGCGCTCGACAACGCGCTCGTCGATCGTATCGGCGGTGAATCCGACAGCTTCGGCAAGACCCAGCGCCTGGTTGCGCAGGCCCTGCTTGCCGTCGGTGAGAATGAGGACGCGCTTCAAGTGGTGCGCGGGAACAGGCGCGACTTCAGCCGCTTCAACCAAGCCGAGCGGCGATGGCGCTTCATCTCGTGATCGCGCGCCGCGACGTCGGTGATCCAATTGAGCTGAAAGGCAAAGCGCGGCGCGTCGGCAGGATAGTGGCCGTGCCAGGAATTGTCGCTGCGGCGGAACGCAATCATGTTGCCGCCGACCGGTTCGATTTCCAGCAACGTCGAATCCAGATCGTTCTTGTCGCGCAACATCCGCAGACGCCCGCCCGTGTGCGGCCAAGCTTCGTTCAGATAGACGAGCACGGTCACGATCTTGTCGAGCGAGTCGGTATGGATCGACCCGTCCTTGGCTTCGACGCGACCGCGGATCGTCACCATGGTCGGCTTGCCGACAATGTCGGCATTGAGCTTGGTGCCGAGACGCCGCGCGAAATCATCTGAGGTCAGCTCGTCGAGCAGCTCTTTCAACGCGCCTTCGCGATCGTTCAACTGTTCGAGCGGCCAGCTGCCGCGTTCGGGCGGCACTTCCGCCGTCGCGCGGATGCGCGCCAGCGCATCCGGCTTCACCAGGTGCTGCACGTACAGAAAATCGAACGGATCATGCACCGGCTGCGCGCGGTCGAACGCGTCGAGATCGACCGCGCGGTAACTCGTCGTAGACATCAGATTCCTCGTGTCACCCGTGTTTGGCCGTACCCGCATCGGCCGAAGCCGGGTCGGGATATAGGCCGCGCACGTCATCGCGCAGACCTTTGCGCGAGTTCTCGCGGGTATAGAACATATGTCCGCCCGGGTAGACTTTGAGTCGGACCCGGTTCGGATCGCCGAAGGGCGGGATCTGGTCGATGATCATGCGGCTGGCCATATAGGGCGTCACCAGATCGGTGGCGCCGTGCACGATCAGCATTTTCAGGCTCTTATCGAGCGCCAGCGCCTTGCGCAGATCTTCGCTCGCATCGGCCGCGTTGCCGCCGCCGAACGCCGACTGGTTCCATTCCCACTTCTGGTTCACTTCGCCGTTCAGCACGCGGTACGGCGCTTCGACTTTCCAGTTCAGGACGTTCGAGGTGTAGTCGACGATCGCACTCGTCACCGGCGCCACCGCGCCTTGCAGGATCGGGTCACCCCAATTCTGTTCCGCCGATGACGGGTACGGATCGTAAGCGGTGACGCTGGCGTCGTAGCGGCTGCCGATCTCGCCTTTGTCGCGACGGAACTCACGCACGAAGGTGCTGTTGTCGATGCGCGCGCCCAACCGTTTGACTAAGGCTGGATCCAACCCGGTGAGCTTGGTGACTTTGTCGCTCATCCGGTCGACTGCGGTCAGATCCTGCCGGCCGCGCATCAGATCGACGAGATAGTCGGTCATTGCGTATTTCTCGGCGTCGGCAAGCTGATCGACCTGCACGTCCTTGCCGGTCGTCTTTTCCATCGCCGCCGCAGCCATCGCAGGCAAGGTCGCAACATAGGCGAACGGCGTGTTGCGCGTGCCGCGCCACAGCGCGAAATCGATGACGGGCGAAATCACCACGACGCCCTGCACGCCGACGCCTTCGACGGTTTGCAGATGCGACGCGATGCGCGGCGCGCGGAAGCCACCGTAGGATTCGCCGGCGAGATATTTCGGCGACTGCAGGCGCTGATATTTCGACAGCCACAGCGCGATGAATTTCGACATCGAGTCGATGTCCTGGCGCACGCCCCAGAAGGCTTTCTTGTTTTCGTCGGTGTCCTGCGCCGGACGCGACCAGCCGGTGCCGATCGGATCGATGAAGACGATGTCGGTGAAGTCGAGCCAGGTTTCCTGGTTGTCGATCAGCGCCGGCGATTTCGACGGCACGTCACCGTCATTGCCGAACGCGAGACGCTTGGGTCCCAACACGCCGAGATGCAGCCACGCGCTGGCCGAACCCGGTCCACCGTTGAACGCGAAGGTGATCGGACGTTTGGATGGCGACTTGCCGTCGACGAGATAGGCGACGAAGCCCATGTCGCCGCGACGCTGACCCTTCTCGTCGCGCATCGTCATCGCGCCGGCGATCGCGGTGTATTTGATCACTTTGCCGCCGACCGTGACCTGGCCGGTGGTGCGCGAGTCCGCAGGCAGCGCCGGCGTCTCGTCTTTCTTCGCTGCGGCTGCAGCAGCGTCCGGCTTGGGTGCTTCCTGCGCCACCGCGCCGAATGCAAGCAACACAGTGAGCAAGGTCAGGATCGTCTTCATCGCCAGCGCTCCCAGATCTTTGTGGTTCAGGTCGCGGCTTTCTTTTCCCAGCCGCGCGGGCCTTGCTGCCAATAGGTCAGCGCATGCCCGTCCGTTTTCCAAGCCGTCCAACGGCTGCGCGCAGCCGCCACTGCTTCTTCGTCATTGCCGTCGAACAAGTCACACAAGACCGCCCAGCCATCGACTTTGGCGCAGGTGGCACCATCGGCCAGCACCAGCATATCGGCGCTGTTGGGATTCTCGTCGACCGTGGTGAGCCAGATCGGCTGCCGGTCGGCTTCGCCATCGGATGCGGTGCCGTGCGCGAGAAAGCTTTCCGGCCTGTAGGTCCAAAGCTGCGTGTCGAGCGACGCGACGCGTTCGGCCGAGCCCAGCTTGACCACGATCCGGTGGCCACGCTCGCGCGCTTTTTCCAGTAGGACCGGAAGCAACTCGTCCAAGGTCGCGCGCTGCAGATGGTAGAAGCGAATGTCGGTCACGGCTTCAAACACCGTTTGAGAAACTCGATCGCGCGCAACCGTTCGCCGGTTTTGAGATTGGGGTCGCTCAACATGTGCGTGCCCGGCAGCAAGGTCAGTTCGTGCGGCCGGTTGGCGGCCAGCAGCGCCTGCTGCAGCTTCAACGAATGCTGGAAATAGACATTGTCGTCGGTGACGCCGTGTTCGATCAGCAGCGGCTTTTCCAGCTTGGCCGCATAGGTCAGCGCCGAGCCCTTGTCGTACGCAGCCTTGTCCTGCGGCAGCAGGCCCATATAGCGCTCGGTGTAGAACGTGTCGTAATCGCGCCAGTCGACCACCGGCGCACCGGCGACGGCGCAGGAAAACACGTCGGGCCGCTGCAACACCGCCATCACCGAGAAATAGCCGCCGAACGACCAGCCGATCGGTGCGACGCGCGTCATGTCCATTTCGGGATGTTTGCCGGCCAGAAACCGCAGTGCGAAAATCTGATCACGCAATGGCGCACCGATCATGTCGCCTTGATAGGCGCGCAGCCAATCGCGCGAACCGCCCGGCGTGCCGTGATTGTCGGCCAACGCAACGATGAAGCCTTGATCGGCCATCCATTGTTGTTCGCGATAGAGCGACGGGCGCAACACCACTTGTTTGTGATGCGGACCACCATAGACCGACAAAATGATCGGGTAGCGTTTGGTCGGATCGAAATCGCGCGGGTAGACCAGCGCGGCGTCATAGTCACCGGCTTTCTCGAAGGTGATTTCCGGCAGCTTCGGCGCTGTCTCGGTTCGTTCGGTCAGCGTGACGTTGCCGCCGCCTGCAAGCGCACGTGCATAGACGCTGCGCACGCCGCTCGCCGTTTCCTTGGCGTCGACGAACCAGCCGGCATTGACGCGCACCTGGTGCACGCCGGGCTCGCCGTCGATCGCAACCGGAAGCGCTCCATCCAACGTGCCGCGATAGAACAACGTCGCACGCAGGTCGCTGCCGCCGGTGAAGGTGAAGCTGCCGCCCGCGGCGTCGACCGAGGTCACACGCACGTCGCCGAAATTCGCCGGCGTCAGCGCGCGCAGAAACGAACCGTCGGCACCGCGCAGCTCGACGCGTTTCGACCCGTCGCGATCGCTGGCCCACAAGAACCGTCCGTCGGGCAGAAAGAACGGCAGCTCTTTCGATCCGTCGAGTTCGATCCAGGCATCGTCATGTTCGCTGAGCAACACCGACGACTTGCCGGTCTTGGCGTCGACGCTCAACAGCTGCGCGTCTTTCTGGTCGCGCGACATGACAGCAATCGCAACCTTGCCCGGTGCGATCCAGGTGACGCGCGTCAGATAGGGAAAACGTTTCGTGTCCCAATGCGCCCACACGACTTTGCCACCGACCACCGACACGATGCCTACCGCAACGTCGGCATTGGCGCCGCCCGGGCGCGGATAGCGTTGTTCGACCGGCGCGCGTTCGGGACGTAACGGGTCGCCAATCCAGCGACGTTCGACTTTCGATACGTCAGCGCGTTCGAACGCGATCTGCTTGCCGTCGGGCGACCACCAGAAGCCGCGGCTGCGATCCATCTCTTCTTGTGCGACGAATTCCGCCAGACCGTTGGTGACGGTCGCGGTCGCGCCGCTGGTGAGCTTGCGCGGCTTCCCCTTGCCCACCACCGGCAGCACGAACAACTCGCCGCCTTTTACCGCCGCGATCTGCTTGCCGTCCGCGCTCAGACGCGGATCGATCCAGCCTTCGCCGGGCAAAGCGCGCACCGCACCGCTAGTGCGATCAACCGTGTACAGCCTGCCCGAGAAAGGCAGCACGATGGTGCGTGCGTCGTCGCTCAGCAGAAAATCGGTCAGGCCCGAGAACGAGATGCGCTGGCGTTCGCGGCGCGACTTTTCCTGTTCGGACAGAACTTCGTTGGCGCCCGCAAGCAACGACTGGGCGCTGGCGATTTCGCGCTCGCCGCCGCCGACCTTTTGCTCATAGAGCGCCAGCTTGGCGTCGCGCGGACCGCCGCGCAGAAACAGGATCGCGTCGCCGGTCGGAACCGGCTTGACGACGCGGCCCAACGTCCAGCCGCGCGTCGCCGCAAGGTCGCGAAAGAACGCGGCAGGATCCTCCGCCGCGCTTGCGGGAAGAGTCACCGCCAACGCGCCAAACAGCGCCGTGAAAAGACGAAGCTGGCGCATTGGCAGTGAATTCATCCGGTGCTCAGCGTTCGAATTTATTCGCGACCCAATCGTTGAGCAGGCGCACGCCGTAGGCCGTGGCGCCCTTTGGCGACAGCGGCTTGTCTTTCGGCAGGAACGTCGTGCCGGCGATGTCGAGATGCGCCCACGGCACGCCATTGACGAAGCGCGCCAGGAATTGGCCGCCGATCGACGAACCTGCATGGCGTTCGCCGGCAATGTTCTTCATGTCGGCAACGTCGCAATCGATCATCTTGTCGAACGCATCCGACAGCGGCAGACGCCACAACAACTCGCCGGTGCGCGTGCCCGCGGCCAGCAATTCGTCGGCGAGCTTGTCGTCGTTCGCCATCAAGCCCGCATATTCGGTGCCGAGCGCGATCAGCACCGCGCCGGTCAAGGTCGCGAGATCGATCATCATCGACGGCTTGAAACGGTTCTGCGTGTACCAAAGCGCGTCGGCCAGCACGAGGCGGCCTTCGGCGTCGGTATTGAGCACTTCGATCGTCTGGCCCGACATCGACGTCACCACGTCACCGGGACGCTGCGCATTGGCGTCGGGCATGTTTTCGACCAGGCCGATCACGCCGATCGCGTCGACCTTGGCCTTGCGGCCGGCCAGCGCCGCCATCAGGCCGGTCACCACGCCGGCGCCGCCCATATCCCACTTCATGTCCCACATGCCGGCGCCCGGCTTCAGCGAGATGCCGCCCGAGTCGAACGTCACGCCTTTGCCGATGAAGGCGACTGGCTTGTTCTTTTTGGTGCGCGCGGTTCCGCCAGCGCCGTTCCATTGCATCACGACAAGCTGCGGTTCCTGCACCGAGCCTTGTGCAACGCCGAGCAGCGCGCCCATGCCCAGCTTCTTCATTTCCTTTTCGCCGAGGATCTCGACCTTCACGCCGAGCGGCGTGAGCGCAGCTTTGGCGCGCGCGGCGAAGCTCTTCGGATAGAGAACGTTCGGCGGCTCGGTCACCAGATCGCGAGTCAGGAAAATACCGTCGGCAACAGCGGCGTGCGCGGCGTATGACTTTTTCGCGACGGCCGATTTGGCGACCGCGATTTCAATCGCCTGCGGCGACGGGCGATCGTCTTTCTTCTTCGCCGACTTGTACTTTTCGAACTTGTACGAACGCAGCTTGAAGCCGAACGCGAACGATGCGGCGGCTTCGGGCGACGGGAATGGCAGCGCGATCGTCGCCTTGGTGACATGGGCCGACGCGAGCGTCGCGTAGGTCTTGCCCCCCAGATTGGTCCAAGCGCCGTTGTCGATGTCTTTGCCGCCCAGTCCGATCAGCACGACGCGATCGAGCTTCAGCCCACCGGTCGGTGCGGTGAGAGTCAGCGTCTCGTCTTTTTTGCCTTTGAAGCCCGCGACCAGAATGGCGCGGCCAAGCGCGCCACCGGCTGCGCGATCGAGCGCTGCGGCCTGTCCCGACGGGACTGCATCAGCAAGGCCCAGCACGACCGTACCGGAAATGGGCAGGGTCGGTTCGACAAACGAGATCTTCATGCCAGTCCCTACATGGAAAAGCGGTTTGCAGCCGAAAAAGCGGGCTCGCGACATCTGCCAGCGCAATCGCTGTGGCGCACGGTCCCACCTGGTTGTCCGCCCAAGAACGATGCCGTAGCTTCGCCTGTCAAGGCAGTGACGACTGCCAAAACCCTGCATCCCAGATGACCACCGCCGCCCTCAACGCCGACAGCTCCGGATCGAATTTGTCCGGCTCGAATACGGGTGCGCCGCAACCGCCGTCCGTGCAGGTGCGGCGTGCCGATCCGTTCGGTCTGATCGCACGCTATTTGTTTCGCAATCTTGCGCTGTCGACGTTGCTGCTGACCGCCGGCCTGTCCTTCGCCATCTGGCTGACCCAGTCGCTGAAATTCCTCGAGCTCGCGGTCAACGGCGCCACCGGCTTGCGCCTGTTCCTGACCATCGTGATCTTGACCCTGCCCAGCTCGATCGCGGTGATCCTGCCCATCGCGCTGCTGCTGGTGGTGTTGTTCATCTACAACAAGCTGACGATGGAATCGGAACTGATCGTGCTGCGCGCAGCCGGTCTGTCGCACTGGTCGCTGGCACGGCCCGCCGCAGTGCTGGGCGTCATCGTCGCGATCTCGGTGTTCATTCTGAACGCATGGGTCGCGCCTAACGCCAACCGCACGGTCAAAAACATTCTCGAAGCGGTGCGTTCGGGTTATGGCGCGGTGTTGTTGCGCGACGGCGTGTTCAACACCTTGTCGGAACGCCTCACCGTCTATGTCGGCAAGCGCCAGGCCAATGGCGAGTTGCTGAATCTGGTGATCCACCAGGAACCGGCTGACGCGCGCGCCATGACGTTCTTCTGCAAGCGCGGCGTGCTGGTCGACGATCCGCGACCGCGCATGCTGGTTTATGAATGCACGCGCAGCGACATCGACGCCGTCTCGGGCCGCGTCAACACGCTGACCTTCGATCGCTATGCGGTCGATATCGATCTGGTGCAGGAACAGACGACCGAACGTTTCCGTGAAGCATCGGAACGAACGCTGTTCGAATTGTTCGACGTCGGAAACGACGAAGACGTGCGACTGGAACCGCGCATCAAACGCCTGTTTCTGGCCGAAGCGCATGCGCGCCTGTCGAGCCCGTTTTACGCCCTCGCCTTCTGCGGCATCGCCGTCGCTGCGATGTTGTCGGGTGCCTATGACCGCCGCGGTCAGTTGCGGCGCATTCTGTTCGCCAGCCTGATTGCGCTAGCGGTGCAAGCCTGCGCCATGAGCCTGTCGAATCTGGCGCGCATCAGCGTGCTTGCGGTGCCGCTTCTCTATCTCTGCGCCGCGTTGCCGGTGGTTGCCGGCGTGATGCTGTTGCATCGGGGCAATGGCGGCCGGCTGGGTCCATTCGAGCGGTTCTTTCCGCGCAAAAAGGCGACGCCGGAATGAATCTGTCTCCCACCGTCGCACGCTATGTCAGCCGCCAGTTCATCCTGCATTTCGCAGCGATGATCACAGTGCTGCTGACCATCGTCTATCTGGTCGATTCGCTCGAACTGCTGCGCCGCGCATCCAAGCGCCCGGACATCACGGTTGGATCGATTTTCCAGATGTCGATCCTGAAATTACCGCTGACGGGACAAGAACTGTTCCCGTTCGCGGTGTTGTTCGCGGCGATGTACACGTTCTGGCGTCTGACCCGCACGAGCGAGCTGGTGGTGCTGCGTTCGGTCGGCGTGTCGGCGTGGCAGTTTTTGATGCCGGCGCTGCTCGGCGCGTTTGCGATCGGCTTGGTCAAAGTCGCGCTGATCAACCCCGCCGGTTCGGTGTTGATCCAGCAATATGAGCGGCTCGACAACCAGTTCCTGCGCGGCAAGACCAGCGCGGTGAATTTGTCGGCGCAGGGTCTGTGGTTGCGCCAGGTCGAAGACGATCGCCCCACCATCATCCATGCGCGGTCGGTGCAGGGCGATTGGGAGCTGAAAGACGTCATCGTCTTTTTCTTCGACAAGGACCGCCGCTTCACCGGGCGACTCGACGGCCCGGCGGCCAAGCTCGATCACGGCAAATGGATTGTGCGCGAAGGCACGCTGTCGCGGCTTGCGATCGACGGCACCTCGGCGCAGAGCCGCGTGCACGACTATGCGATCCCGACCGACCTCACGCGCGACGAGATCGAGGACAGTTTCTCGTCCCCCGACTCGCTGTCCTTCTGGTCGATGCCGCGATTCATCCAGACGATGGAATCGACCGGCTTCTCAGCCACGCGCCTGAAACTCCACTACCAAAGCCTGCTGGCCCAGCCGCTGCTGTTCGCCGGGCTGGTCCTGGTCGCCGCGGCCGCATCGCTGGGGCCGCTGCGGCGCCACGGCGCACTTAAGATGATGGGCGTGGGCGTATTGGCCGCCTTTGCGTTGTTCTTCCTCAACAACGTGATCCGCGCGCTGGGCCTCAGCGAGACGATCCCGGTGCCTCTGGCGGCCTGGGCCCCGGCCCTGATTGCGACGATCGGGGGATTCGCCACCCTTCTGTATCTGGAAGATGGCTGATTTCCCGCAGGGGCTGCGGGCAACTGCCGGAAATTCCGAGAGAATTCCGCCCTAAAACCGCTCTGAACTTGCCCTCCTATCGCGGCTCTGCCATGAGAACCGCGGCCATGACTTCCCGGAATTTCCTTGCCGCTGCCTTCGGGTTCGCGCTGATCGCCGCGCCGCTTTTCGGCGCCCTGTCTCAAGACGCTTGGGCTGCTACTCCCCGCGAGCGTGAGCGCCTGCGCGTCCAGGCCTCGAACGCGAGTGGCGACGACGATGTCGGCACCTTTACGCTGGGCGGCAAAATCGCCGCCGTGGTGAATGAGGACGCGATTTCGGTCGAAGATCTCGACGCCCGTCTCAAGCTGGCGCTGATCTCGTCGCAGCTGCCCGACAATCCGGAAGTCAAAGCGCGCCTGAAGCCGCAGGTGCTGCGCAACCTGATTGAAGAACAGCTCGAAGTGCAGGAGGCCAAGCGCCTCAACATTCGCGTCGAACGCAGCGAAGTCGATCAAGCGATCGAAAACGTCGCCAAAGCGAACGGCATGACCCGCGAGCAGTTCGAAGGCCGGTTCAAACAGTCGGGCATTCCGCTCGGCACGCTGCGCAACCAGGCGCTGGCGCAGATCGCCTGGGCCAAGGTGATCCAGAAGCAGATCCGTCCGCGCGTCGACATCAACCAGGAAGAAGTCGACGACACGTACGAGAAGCTGCGCCAGAACGCGGGCAAGCCGCAGTATCTGATGGCCGAGATCTATCTCGCCGTCGACAACCCGAGCCAAGAAGCGTCGGTGCAATCGACCGCCACGCGTCTGGTCGACGAAATCAAGCGCGGTGCGAATTTCGGTGCCGTCGCGCGCCAGTTCTCGCAATCGGCCGACGCTGCCAACGGCGGCGATCTGGGTTGGGTGCAGGAAGGCCAGCTGGGCGAAGAGATCGACAAGACGATCCGCGAAATGCGCCCGGGCATTCTGTCGGCGCCCGTTCGTGCGCCCGACGGCTATCACATTCTCTACATGCGCGACCGCGGTACCGTGTTGGGTGCGAATGAAGGCGGCCCGCGCGAACAGCAAGGCCCGTCGCCGAACGACCGGTTGGTGTTGAAGCAGATCCTGCTGCCGCCGCCGCAGAGCCAGGCCGAAGCCGACAAGCTGATCCCGCAGATCAAGCACCTGATCGAAACCGTGCAAGGCTGCGCCGCGATCGACGAGCGTGCCAAGACCGACAAGTTGTCGGGCACGCTGGGCAACAACATCCGCCTGCGCGATCTGCCGCCGCAAGTGCAGCAGGCCGTCGCGAGCGTACCGGAAGGCCGTTTGTCGACGCCGTTGCAGACACCGGCTGGCATCGCGTTGCTGATGGTGTGCAAGCGCATCTCGGGTACGCCGGAGAACGTGCAGCAGACCGTCGTGCAGACCGCGCCGAAGACGCCGCAGATGCCGTCGAAAGATCAGGTGCTGAACCAGATCGGTCTGCAGCGTCTGGAACTGCAGGCACGCCGCTACCTGCGCGACCTGCGCGCCCAGGCCTTCGTCGACGTTCGAGTCTAAATCACCGCCATGACCAAGCCGCTCGCGCTCACGATGGGCGAGCCGGCCGGTGTCGGCGGCGAAATCGCGATCAAGGCTTGGGCTTCGAAAGAAGCACCGCCCTTCCTGCTGATTGACGTGCCCGATCGCATTCGTGCGATGGGCGCACCGGTCGAAGCCATTGCTTCGCCGGCCGACGCGATCGCCGTGTTCGATCGCGCACTGCCGGTCTTGCCGCTGCAGGCGCTGGTGCAGGCGACGCCGGGCAAACCCGATCCCGCCAACGGACTTGCGGTCATCGCGTCGATCGAACGTGCGGTGCGGCTGTGCCTGTCCGGCGACGTCGCTGCAGTCGTCACCAACCCGATCCAGAAATCCGTGCTCTACGCCGCCGGATTCAAACATCCGGGCCACACCGAATTCCTCGCCGAACTGGCCGGCGGCGCGCGCGTCGAAATGATGCTGGCCGTCCCCGAGCTGCGCGTCGTGCCGGTGACAATTCACCTGTCGCTCAAAGATGCGATCGCGCAATTGTCGACCGATCGCATTGTCGAAGCGGCGCGCACCACCGCAGCATCGCTCAGCCAAGATTTCGGTATCGCCAAGCCGCGCCTTGCGATCGCAGGTCTCAACCCGCACGCGGGTGAAGGCGGCGCGATGGGACGCGAAGAGATCGAAATGGTGCAGCCCGCCATCGACATGTTGCGCAGCGACGGCATCGACGTCACCGGCCCGTTGCCGCCCGACACGATGTTCGCCAGCCACACGCGCACGCGCTACGACGCCGCGATCTGCCTCTATCACGACCAGGCGCTGATTCCGATCAAGACGCTCGACTTCGCGCGCGGCGTGAACGTGACGTTGGGCCTGCCCTTCGTACGGACCTCGCCCGATCACGGCACTGCGCTCGACATTGCGGGCAAGGGCGTCGCCGACGCGACCAGCCTGATCGAAGCATTGAAGCTGGCGCGCGTGATGGCGGATCACCGCACCCGATGAGCCTCGCCAATCTGCCGCCGTTGCGCGACGTCATTCGCGCGCACGGGCTCGATGCCAAAAAGACTCTCGGGCAGCATTTCCTGCTCGACCTCAACATCACCGCCAAAATTGCGCGCGGCGCGGGCGAGATGGACGGCGTCACCGCGATCGAGATCGGTCCCGGCCCCGGTGGCCTGACGCGCGCGCTGCTCGACACGCCGGCCAAGCGCGTGGTTGCGATTGAGCGCGACGATCGCGCCGTCGCCGCGCTGCAAGGCTTGGTCGAAGCCAGCGACGGACGGCTGACGGTGATCGGCGCCGACGCGCTTGCGACCGACGTCGTTGCAATCGCCGACGCACCGCGCGCCATTGTTGCCAACCTGCCCTACAATGTCGCGACGCCGTTGTTGCTGGGCTGGCTCGAACGCGCCGACGAGTTCGAACATCTGACCCTGATGTTCCAGAAAGAAGTCGCCGACCGTCTGGTCGCGGTGCCGCGCACCAAAGCCTATGGGCGCCTGTCGGTGATGACGCAGTGGCGCATGACGGCGAAAATTCTGTTCGACCTGCCTGCCAGCGCCTTCACGCCGCCGCCCAAAGTCGTGTCGAGCGTGGTGCGGCTGGTGCCAAAACCGCTCGACGAAATTCCGTTCAACGTGATGGAGCGCATTGTCGCCGCTGCTTTCGGCCAGCGCCGCAAGATGCTGCGCCAGTCGCTGAAAAGCGTGACCCCGAACGTTGAAGCGTGGCTGGGCCGCGCCGACATTCTGCCGACGTCGCGCGCCGAGGAATTGGACACGGACGCCTTCGTGCGTCTCGCACGCGCCCTGAAGACATGATGCGCACGATCTCGATCGCACTCGCCATCTCGCTGCTGGCCGCCGCCGCCGTCGCACATGACACCAAGCATGGAAGCTTGCATCTCGTGCATCCGCACGCCGCCCCGGTCGAAGAAGGCGGCACGTGCGAGCTGACTTTGACGATCTCGAATAGCGGCGGCGCCGATCAGTTGCTGGCAATCGAAACCGAGATTGCGCGCGTCGAACTGGCGCCGACCAAGATCCCGGCCAAGGCAAAGAACCTGGTCGTGCACGCCAAGCTGCTGGGCGCCCGCCGGACCTACAATGACAGCGAAATGGTGCCCGCCACCTTCGTGTTCGCGAAGGCAGGACGCATCGCCGAAGAGATTATGATCGACCGGTAACGGTCCCGACAAAATTTACCCGCACCGTGAATAGCGGACGGCGAAACGTCTCTAACTAAGAAGGGACGGTTTCGCCCGAGGCTTCGCGATCCATCCCGTTCGCCGCCGCCGCATCTTCCCCTTGCGGCGGCGGCCTTTTGCACGGGCGGCCCGCAATGAGCGAAGAGCGCATCGTCGATTTCGAAGCAGCGTTGCGGGCACGACGAACGCAACCGCAACCATCGTCACGACCGGTGTGGATCGCAGTCGCGCTGATCGTGCTCAGCCTCGCATCGATCTTGTTTGGGCTCGACGGACGGCTCGTATCGACCGTCGCGCGCTTGGTTACGTCGACGCAATGCGCGCTGGAAACACATGCCGACCGGTTCTTCCCGTCACCGAGCGGCCAGCGGCACGTGTTGCCCCGCGAGCTGGAACCGGTTCGCTAGTCAGCTCGCCTTCTTCATCAACTGCGCCAGGCTCAACCCCATCGGTTCGGCCTGGAAGGCGACGTTGTAGCGGTTGTAGATGTTGATGATGCCGATCGCATGCGTCAGCTCGACCTGTTCGCGTTCGCTGAACACGTTCTTGATCTGCGCGTAGGCTTCGTCGATGTCGCGACGATCGAGACGGGTCAGCGCTTCGGTCCAGGCCAATGCAGCGCGTTCACGCGCGTCGAAATCCTTGGCCTCGCGCCAGCCTGCAACCAGATTGATCTTGGTCCATTCGACGCCAAGATCGACCAGCGTGCGCGCGTGCAGATCGAGGCACAGAGCGCAGCCATTGAGCTGCGACGCGCGCAGATTGATCATCTCCAGCAGCGGTTCGCCGAGCGTGCTTTTGTGCAACGGCACGGCAGCGCCATAGACGGCGCGCAGCAGGTCGGGAGCGACTTTGTTGTAATCGAGACGGGCAGACATCGTGGGATCTCCAGGTTTAAGAGGCTCGCGGCCTCTGCCCTGTTGACGACCGACCAAGTCCGGGCGTGACACTTGTCACGAAATCAATTGCTGGCCCGTCATCTCGTCATGGACGACTCTGATCCCGCTCGCTTTGAAGAGCTGCGCCCGCGGCTGCAACGCCTGGCCTATCGGCTGCTTGGCTCGGTTGCTGAGGCTGAAGACGTGGTGCAGGACGCGTTTCTGCGCTGGGCCGCCGCCGACCGCGACCAGATCCAGGTTGATGCGGCCTGGCTCAGCACGGTGACGACACGGCTGGCGCTGGACCGTCTGCGTTCGGCCAGCGTCGCGCGCACCGACTATGTCGGGCCGTGGCTGCCCGAGCCGATGCTGGAAGCGCCCGACAGCGACGCACCCGACTATGCGATCAACCGCGCCGAGGATGTGTCCACCGCATTGCTGCTGGTGTTGGAGCGGCTGGCGCCGACTGAACGCGCCGCTTTCCTGCTGCATGAAAGTTTCGACATGTCGCACGCCGACATCGCCAACGCGCTGGGGCTGAGCGAAGCCGGGTCGCGCCAGATGGTGCACCGGGCGCGCGAACGCGTGCGCAGCGAGAAACAACGGTTCGAGGTCGATCCGAAAACCCAGCGAGATCTGGTGGCGCGCTACGCCAAGGCGCTGATCGCGCGCGACACGCTGGGCGTCGCCGCCTTGCTGGCGCCCGACGTGGTGTTGCTCAATGACGGCGGCGGCCATGCCGGCGCGGCACGTAATCCGATCGAGGGCGCCGCGCATGTCACGCGGCTGTTCGACGGCATCAACCGCAAGAACAAATCGGTCACGTTCCAGATCATGCAAGTCAACGGCGAGCCGGGCGTGGTGCATTTCATCGGCGAGACCGTTTTCGCCGTCGACACGCTGCGCATCGAAGACGGGCGCATTGCGGCGGTGTACCGCCAGATGAATCCTTACAAGCTGACGCGCACCGCATCGATGCCGCGCACGCCGGATTCGTCGGCGGCGTAATAGGCGATCAACGCACCGCCGTCGTCGAGCGGCAGAATCCAGGGATAGCCGCAATCCGGCGACGGCACATCGTCGACCAGCACGATCTCGTCGCCGAAACTGCCGTCCTGCCAGAAGCGCGCGCGGATTCCGTAAGGCTTGGCGCGATAGCCATAGACGACCAGCACGCGCCCGTCGGCGAGCTGACACAGGTCGCTGGGGTGGCCGATGAAGTCGTGCACCACGGCGTCATCCCAGCTGCGCCCCTCATCGCGCGACAGCGAGGTGGCGAGACGGCCAGCAGCGTCGCTGGTGCGATGCACCGCCAGCAACGCGCCGTCGACAAGCTGCAGCAGCGCGGTTTCGCAGAAGCCGACGTCTTGCGCCGGGTCGTACGCGATCGTCGCGCGCTTGGCGAAGGTCGCGCCGCGATCGTGCGATTCCCACAGCTCGCTCGAAACCCGCGTTGCATTGATCCGGCCGCCATAGGTCGCCTGCAGGATCGTTCCGTCGGCAAGCTCGACCGCACGGCCGCGCACGGGACCACCATGCCACCGCCGTATGTCGGGGATGATGTCGAGATAGAGCGGATCGTGCGGGAAGAATTGATGTGGCGTCCACGTGACGCCGTCATCGTCGCTGGTGCGCGCATATCCGCCCCAGAAGAAATAGGCGAGATCCGTGTCGTAAAGTTGCGTCGGTCGCGCGCCCTTCTCAACCAGCGGCCGCGCCTGCGACGCCGGCAGCGGATAGTAGGAAAAGCCGGTCAGCAACAAACGCCCGTCGCGCAGGCGCAGCAGATTTGGATCCTGGTCGCAAACGCTGATCGCGGGCGGCAATACGCGCGGTGCACCCACCGGCACGCCGCTGTGGTCGAGCGCCTGCAGCGTGATCTGCGAACGTGCATCGAGATGGTCGACCTGGTGCAGCGCCGTATCGGTCCGCAGCATCCGGTGATCCGGCGCCCGGCGATAGGCAAGCCAGAAGCCGCCGTCGCGCACGCACAGGCTTGGAAAGGACGCGTATTGCCCGTAGCCGCGCACGAGAGTCGAGCGGGTGAGTTTCATGGGCGCCAACGCAACCAGACCATCTCGTATCCTTGCGTTTCGTGCGGCGCGCGATGGGTTTCGACGAAACCGTGCCGCGCATAGAAACGCAGCCCGTCGACGTTCGTTGCCTGCGTGCGCAGCGTAAAGCCGTCCGGATAGCGTTGTTTCGCATCGCGCAGCAGCGCGCTGCCGACGCCTGCATTCTGCGCGGCCGGTACGACGAAGAGCTGTTCCAGCCGCATCTCGTCTTCGAGCATCGCCGAAAAGCCGACCAGCGTTTCGTCGAGTCGTGCCACGCGCACGCGCCAGCGACCACGCAGTTCTTCTGTCACGCGCTCGATCAACGGATCGACTGTGTGCCCGTGTGCGAGATCGCGGTTGGCGTCGGTCCAGCTTGCGAACCAAATCGCAGCCAGCTCCGCAGCCGCGATCGACGGATTGTAGGCGGCGAGTTCGATCGTCATGCGGGCCAGCGCAGCAACGCCATCTCGACGCCCATCACCGGATGAGTCTCGCGGCCATATTCGACAAAGCCGTGGCGCGCATAGAGGCGCAGCGCGTCGTGGTTGGTGAGCTGCACGCGCATCTGCAGACCGTCTGGATGGTTCGCCTGGGCTTCGCGCAGCAGCGCGCTGCCGATGCCGCGCCCTTGCGCTGACGGTAAGATGAACAGCTGGTCGAGCAGCTTTTCGGCTTTCGCGACGGCGCAGAAACCGACCAGCATCCCGTCAAGCCGCGCAACGCGCACCGTCCACCGACCTTCGGCGAGAAAGCGCGCTGCACGCTCGGTCATATTGTCGAGCGTGATCTGCGGCGCCAGCGTCGGATTGCGATCGCGCCAGGCCGTATGCCAGATGCGGGCGATCTCGGATGGTGCGATCGCCGCGTCGTAGTCGGCGAGCTGAAACATGTTCAGCCGCCGGATTCGCGTCGCAGGCGGTTCACGAAATCGACCAGGCCGTGCTGGCGGCGACGTTTCAAACGTTCGGCGGTCAGAATGGCGCGCACGGCGTAGACGCTTTCGTCCAGCGCGCGATTGACCAGCACATATTGATATTCGCGATAGTGGCTCATTTCGTCGGCCGACTTCGCCATGCGGCGGCGGATGACGTCTTCGCTGTCGAGCGCACGACCGCGCAGGCGTTTTTCCAGTTCGTCGGTCGATGGCGGCAACACGAAGACGGTCACGATGTCTTCGGTCAGACCTTCGGAGATTTGCTGCGTACCCTGCCAATCGATGTCGAACAGCATGTCGCGACCAGCGGTCAGCGCGTCTTCGACCGGCGCGCGCGGCGTGCCGTAGTGATTGCCGAACACTTCGGCATGCTCGATCAGCGCGCCGCGTTCGACCAGCGACTGAAACTCGGCCTTGCCGATGAAATCGTAATCGACGCCGTCGCGTTCGCCTGCCCGCATCGGACGCGTCGTGACCGAGACCGACAGCGACAGGTTGGGGTCGCTGTCGAGCAGCGCGCGCGCGATCGAGGTCTTGCCGGCCCCGGACGGGGACGACAGAACCAAAAGCAGGCCGCGGCGCGTGATCTCTGGGTCCATAGTGATCCCGGTCCTACACGAGCGCCCCGGAGTCGGCAAAGATCCCACCATGCCCCGCCCTGCCCCGCCTCGTTCGATTCTGATTACTGGCGCCTCCTCGGGCTTGGGCGAAGCGCTGGCCCGGCACTACGCGGGCCCGGGCATTGCGCTGCACCTGAACGGCCGCGATGCAACCAGGCTGGAAGAGGTCGCCGCGCTCTGCCGTGCCGCCGGTGCGACGGTCGCGACGCGCGTGCTCGACGTCACCGAGCGCGAATCGCTGGCGGCGTGGATCGACGCGCGCGACCGCGAAACGCCGCTCGATCTCGTCATCGCCAATGCCGGCGTTTCGGCGGGGACCGGACGTTTCGGCGAAAGCGAAGCGCAGGCGCGCCACATCTTTGCGGTCAATGTCGACGGCGTGGTGAACACGGTGCTGCCCGCCATCGCAGCGATGCGTCCGCGCGGACGCGGACAGATTGCAATCATGGCGTCGCTGGCCGCGTTTCGCGGCTTCCCGGGTGCGCCTGCTTATTGCGGGTCGAAAGCAGCGGTCCGCGTTTGGGGCGAGTCGCTGCGCGGCGAAGTCGAACGCCACGGCATTTCGGTCAGCGTCATCTGCCCAGGCTATGTGCGCAGTCGCATGACCGCCGTGAACACATTCCCGATGCCGTTGCTGATGGACGCCGAACGCGCAGCAACGATCATCGCGCGCCGCCTTGCACGCGGCCGCGGCCGGATTGCGTTTCCGTGGCCGATCTATTTTGCGGTGTGGCTGATCGCACTGCTGCCGACGTCTTGGACCGACAATCTGCTGGCGAAACTACCGAAGAAAGCAGGTGCCGAATGATCCGCTTCGTGAAATTCGTCAATCTGCCGGTGCGCGACCAACAGCGGGCGCTGGAGTTCTATCGCAACGTGATGGGGTTTTCGGTCGAAACCGATGCCGCCTACGGCGACAGTCGCTGGATCGAGATCGGCATTCCGCAATCCGACACGCGTCTTGTCTTCACCAAGCGCGACGACGATACGGTGCCGCAAGCCCCGACCGTCGTGTTCTTCAGCGACGATGTCCGCGGCGATCATGACCGCCTGGTTGCGCGCGGCGCGACATCGAAGGCACCGCCAACCGAAACCCCATGGGAGAAGGGCAAGTCCTATGCGTGGCTGCTCGACAGCGAGAACAACCTGCTGATGCTCAGCGATAGCTGACCCGAGAAGGGCGATCAGCCCTTCTTGCCGCGCTCGATCGCGTCGGTGATCAGCTTGCCGGCCTGGTCGGGTCCGACCCAGTTCACGATCGTCACCCACTTGCCCTTTTCCAGGTCTTTGTAGTGCTGGAAGAAGTGCGCGATCTGTTCGCGCAGAATGACCGGCAGGTCTTCGTACGTGGCGACGCCGGTATGGAACGGGTGCAGCTTGTCGACCGGCACCGCGATGATCTTTTCGTCACCGCCCGCCTCGTCTTCCATCATCAGCGCGCCGATCGGACGGCAGCGCACGACGCAGCCCGGCACCACCGGCACCTGGCTCACCACCAGCACGTCGATCGGGTCGCCGTCGGCCGACAGCGTGTGCGGCACGAAGCCGTAATTGCCGGGATAGAACATCGCCGTGTGCAGGAAACGGTCGACCGTCAGCACGCCGGCTTCCTTGTCGAACTCGTACTTCACGGGCGGGCCGCCCTGGCTGATTTCGACCAGGACGTTGATGTCGTGCGGCGGGTTCTGGCCCACCGAAAGCTTCGAGAGATCCATGGGGCGCGTTTTACGCCCCGATGCGTCGCTTCCACCAGCGCGCACCGCCGATGGCAGCTAGCGATACGAGGAAGAGCGCGAAGGTCACCAACATGGCCCGCAACGGCCAGGCCGGCGTTCCGTCCAGCCGTTCGGTCTCGCCGGCGGTGATCCAGGCCGCGGCCCCGGCCGATTCCAGCATCCACAACAAGGTGCAGACCCCGACCGCGACGAAGGCGAAGCCGATGGCGCGAAACGCTGCCTGGGCGCGATTTTCGAGCTGCTCGCTGCCGATCCGTTGATGCGCGATCTCGGTCTCGTGGCCGCCGACCAGCAGCGTGAGTTTGGTGTCTTCGATGTCGCGACGCATCGCGCTTCTTCCTTGTTTGGTCCTGAGTCGACGCAGCCGTTTTAACGCACGCGCGTTACGCGTTCGTTGCGACAATTCGGTGAATGAGAATTGCGTCGAAGGTTTGACGGAAACCGACTGTGAGTCAGTTCGGCTTCTGCTTGGCGCGCCAGATCGCGACATTTTTATTGTGTTCGTCGAGCGTCGTGGCGAACGCATGTCCGCCCGTGCCGTCGGCGACGAAGTACAACCACGGGCCCGTTTCCGGCTTGGCTGCAGCGGCTAGCGACGCCTTGCCTGGATTGCAGATCGGGCCCGGCGGCAAACCGTCTTTTGCGTAGGTGTTGTACGGCGTGTCGGAGTCGAGATCGGCGCGCGTCAGGCTGCGCCCCAACTGCTGATGACCCAATGTCAGCCCATAGATCGTCGTCGGGTCCGATTGCAGCCGCATCTTCTTCGCCAGGCGATTCAGAAACACCGCAGCGACTTTGCCGCGTTCGGATGCAACGCCGGTTTCTTTCTCGATCACCGACGCGAGGATCAGCAACTGTCGTTTGTCGGTCAGCGCCAAATCGGGCGCGCGGTTGCGCCAGGCTTCGTCGAGCGCCGCATCGGCGGCGCGGCGCATGCGCTGCACCAGATCGGCGCGCACATCGCCGAGCGAGAAATTGTAGGTCTCGGGCAGCAGCGAACCTTCGGGCGGTGCATCGCCGCCAAGTTCGCCCGACAGCGCCGGCTCGGCCTTCACGAGATCGAGGATCTGCGTCACCGACAGGCCTTCGGCGATGGTCAGTCTGTGCACGATCGTCTTGCCGTCGCGCAGTTGCTGCACCAGCGACTTCGCGCTGGGATGGGATGCCACGAGATACTCGCCCGCTTTCAACGAGCGACGGTCGCCGAAACGCGTCGCCAGCATGAAGGTCCACGGCGCCGGAATCAGATGCGCGTCGTAGAGCAGCTTGGCGATTTCTTCGGTCGACGAACCTTTGGGAACGACGATGGTCGTGTCCTGCGCCATCTCAGCCGGCGCCGACATTTGCTGATCGACCCACAGCGCTGCACCGCCCGCGAGCAATGCGAGCGTCAGCAATACACCGAGCAGGCGCACCAGCGCCCGCACCGCTTAGTGATACTCTTTGAAGACCAGCGACGCGTTGGTGCCGCCGAACCCGAACGAGTTCGACAGTGCCGCACGGATCGGACGCTGCTTGGCCTGCAACGGAACCAGATCGACGCCTTGGCAGGCTTCGGACGGGTTGTTGAGGTTCAAGGTCGGCGGCGCGATGTCGTTCTGGATCGCTTTGATCGAGAAGATCGCTTCGACTGCACCGGCGGCGCCGAGCAGATGGCCGATCGCCGATTTGGTCGACGACATCGAGACCGTGTTGATCGCGTTGCCGAACAGACGCTTCACCGCCCCAACTTCGATTTCGTCGCCGAGCGGCGTCGAGGTGCCGTGTGCGTTGATGTAATCGATGTCTGACGGAGTCATGCCGGCGCGCTTCAACGCGGCCGTCATGGCGCGGAACCCGCCATTGCCGTCTTCTGCCGGCGCGGTCAGGTGATACGCGTCACCCGACATGCCGTAGCCGACGACTTCGGCGTAAATCTTCGCGCCGCGTTTCTTGGCGTGCTCGAGTTCCTCGAGCACGACAATACCGGCGCCTTCGCCCATCACGAATCCGTCGCGGCCTTCGTCGAACGGACGCGACGCCGTCGCCGGCGCCTCGTTGTACGACGTCGACAACGCACGGCAGGCGGCAAAGCCCGCCATGCCGATGCGCGCAACGGCGGCTTCGGTACCGCCCGCAATCATCACGTCGGCGTCATCGAGCATCACCATGCGCGCGGCATCGCCGATCGCATGTGCACCCGTTGCGCACGCCGTCACGACTGCGTGGTTGGGACCTTTGAAACCGTAGGCGATCGAAACGTGGCCCGAGGCCTCGTTGATCAGGCTTTGCGGAATGAAGAAGGGCGACAGGCGTCGCGGTCCTTTTTCATGCACGACGATCGAGCCGTTGTAGATCGCCGGCAAGCCGCCGATCCCCGAGCCGATCATCACGCCCGTCCGCTCTTGCCCTTCGGCGTCCTGCGGAAGCCAACCGGAGTCGTGGATGGCCTCTTTGGCAGCGGCCATCGCGTAGATGATGAAGTCGTCCATCTTCTTCTGGTCTTTCACCGGGACGTAATCGTCCGGATTGAAACGACCTTCAGAAGCTTCGCCGCGCGGTACCTGACCGGCGATCTTCGCCGGCAGGTCCGAAACGTCGAAATTCTCGATGCGGCGGATGCCTGACTCACCGCCAATCAGGCGGCTCCAGGTATCCGTAACGCCGACGCCGAGCGGGCTGACCATGCCCAGCCCGGTGACCACCACCCTACGCATTCTGAAACTCCGGCAGCCGCGCCTCGCTTACGAGGTCGCGTGCTCCTTCAGGAAATCGATCGCGTCTTTCACCGTCAGGATCTTCTCGGCCGCATCGTCCGGGATCTCGACGCCGAATTCTTCTTCGAAGGCCATGACCAGCTCGACCGTGTCGAGGCTGTCGGCGCCCAGATCGTCGATGAAGCTCGCATTCTCGGTCACCTTGGCCTCTTCGACGCCCAGATGTTCGACAACGATCTTCTTCACGCGCTCGGCGATATCGCTCATTCCTAACCTTCCGTTCTTGCTGGGTTTCTGCCGGGATATTGCAACACCGGCCAGGCGCTGATTGCTCTCAGATTCGCGCCGAAACGGCGGTGGTCGTAGCACAGGCCTGCCAGCCCTTCAAACAGCCGCATCAAATCATCGCCATTCCACCGTTCACGTGCAGGGTTTGCCCCGTCACGTAGCCGGCCTCATTGCTGGCCAGATATAGGACCGCTGCGGCGATTTCATCAGCCGTCCCCAGCCGCCCGGCCGGCACTTTCGGCAGAATCGCAGCCCGCTGCGCCTCATTCAGTGCATCGGTCATCGCGGTCTCGATAAAGCCCGGAGAGACCACATTGGCCGTAATGCCGCGGGTAGCAAGCTCGGCTGCCAGGGCCTTGGTGAGGCCGATCAGCCCGGCCTTGGCCGCCGCATAATTGGCCTGGCCCGGATTGCCGGTGGTCCCCACGACCGAGCCGATCGAGACGATGCGGCCCCAACGGCGCTTCATCATGCCCTTCGACGTGGCGCGGGCGAGACGGAAGCTGGCGGTCAGATTGACGTCCAGCACCGACTGCCATTCGTCGTCCTTCATGCGCATCGACAGGTTGTCGCGCGTGATGCCGGCATTGTTGACCAGAATATCGATGCCGCCGCCCAGCGCCGCTTCGGCGTCCTTGGCCAGCTGCTCGACCGAGGCTGCATCCGACAGGTTGGCGGTAACGACGACCGCCGTGTCGCCAATTTCCTTGGCGACCGCGTCCAGCGCGTCGCGGCGCGTGCCCGACAGCGCGACGCGTGCGCCCGCCTTGGACAAAGCCAGCGCAATCGCGCGGCCGATACCGCCCGAGGCGCCCGTAACGAGCGCCGTCTTGCCGGTGAGATCGAACATCAAGCGGCCCTTTCTTTTTGAAGAACGTCACGCGCGGCTTCGACCACGCGCGCCATGTCGTCGAACGCAACATCGTGATGCGTCACGGCGCGGCAGCGATCGGCGCTGAACGCCGCCACGCGCACGCCGCGCGTCAACATGCGCGCCGCAAAAGACGGCGCGTCAAATCCGGTTTGCGTCACGTCGAAGAACACGATGTTGGTCGCGGATTCGACGCGTACGCCCGGCAATGCAGCCAGTCCATCGGCCAACGCCTTTGCCGCGCGGTGATCGTCGGCAAGACGATCGACATTGTGGTCCAGCGCGTACAGCGCAGCGGCGCCGAGAATGCCCGCTTGGCGCATCGCACCGCCCATCCGCTGTTTCCAGCGCCAGGCTTGTTCGATGAACGCTTTGCTGCCCGCCAACGCGGCGCCGACCGGACAGCCGAGCCCTTTGGAAAAATCGATCCAGACGCTGTCGCAGTGCGATGCCCACGCCGCCGCCGGTTGCCCCGCAGCGACCGCTGCGTTCAACAAGCGCGCACCGTCGAGATGCACGGCACAGCCACCGTCGCGCGCCGCTTTGACGGCGTCGCCGAACACATCGAGCGGCCACACTGTGCCGCCACCGAAATTCGCCGTGTTCTCGAACGACACGACGCGCGTCACCGGCGCGTAGCGGCTTGGTTCGCGGATCGCTGCGCGCACGTCGGCGGCGGTGAACACGCCGCGCACGCCAGGCAGCGGCGTGATTTGCGCGCCTGCCAACGCAGCCGGCGCACCGCCTTCGGAATTCAGAATGTGCGAGCTGCGATCGGCCAGCACTTCATCGCCGGGGCGGCAATGAACCAACAGCGAAATCTCGTTCGCCATCGTGCCCGACGGCAGAAAGACCGCGTCTTCCTGGCCCAACAGTTCGGCAACCCGCGCGCACAGCGAATTGATGGTCGGATCTTCGCCGCGCTGTTCGTCACCGACCTCGGCCGCAGCCATCGCGGCGCGCATTGCGGCGCTGGGCCGCGTCTGCGTGTCGCTGTAGAGATCGATGAGACGGTTCTGCATCAAAGCGTCTTCAAGAACGCGTCGATGTCGGCCGGCGTGTTGAGCGTGACGCCTTCAATTTCTTTGTCGATGCGCTTGGTGAGACCGGTCAGCACTTTGCCGGCGCCGACTTCGACCAGCTGTCCGACGTCCTGCGACTTCATCCACAAGACGCTTTCGCGCCAGCGCACGGTGCCGGTGACTTGTTCGACCAACAGATCGCGAATGCGCGACGGTTCGTGCACCGCTTCGGCGACGACGTTGGCAACCACCGGCACGGCGGGCGGCGCCATCGCGACGTCGGCCAGCGCCTTCTGCATCGCGTCGGCGGCCGGCGCCATCAGCGCGCAATGGAACGGTGCCGACACCGGCAATTTCATCGCGCGTTTGAAGCCGCGTTCAGCGGCCAGCGCGATCGCACGATCGACTGCTTCGGCGTGACCCGACACGACGATCTGTCCCGGCGCATTGTCGTTGGCGGCTTCGCAGACCTGCCCCTGCGCCGCTTCTTCAGCGATGGCGCGCACCGCGTCCAGTTCGGCACCCAGAATCGCGGCCATCGCGCCGACGCCGACCGGCACTGCGCGTTGCATCGCCTGGCCGCGGATTTTCAGCAGCCGTGCCGTATCGCCGAGCTTGAACACGCCGGCCGCGGCCAGCGCCGAATATTCGCCCAGCGAGTGGCCGGCAACGAACTTGGCGTGCTTGCTCAGATCCACGCCGCCTTCCTGCAGAACCCGGAATGCAGCCACTGACACCGCCATCAGGGCGGGCTGGGCGTTCTCGGTCAGGTTGAGGTCGGTATCCGGCCCCTCCCACATCAGCTTGGACAGCTTCTGCGACAGGGCGTCGTCGACCTCTTCAAAGACCTGGCGGGCGGTTGCGAAGGCGTCGGCCAGCTCGCGGCCCATGCCGACGGCCTGGCTACCCTGGCCGGGGAAGATAAAGGCACGCGACAAGGCTGGAACTCCGGGTGGGGGCTGGAAGGGGCGAACCGATGGCCGTCCCGGCCCCTGCATGTCAACTAGAACCCTGGAAACCCAGGTTCCGCTTGCGTTCGCCCGGGCCCCTATGCTTATTGCGCCGCTTCTCCTTGCCGACCCCTCGCCACGGGTCGGCTAGGGCCGGGCGGCTGGCCTCGTCGTGAGGAACAGCGCCGGTCCACCAACAGCCAAAGGGAGACCACATGGCGTTGTACGAAACCGTGTTTATCGCACGGCAAGACCTGTCGTCGGCTGCCGCTGAGCAGCTGACCGAAACCTTCACCCAGCTGCTCAAAGACAACGGCGGCGAGGTGAAGAAGACGGAACAGTGGGGTCTCAAGACCCTCTCCTTCCGCATGAACAAGAACCGCAAGGGTCACTACGTTCTCTTCAACATCGACGCGCCGCACGCTGCGATCGCGGAGATGGAGCGTCAGATGCGTCTGAATGAAGACGTGCTGCGCTACATCACGATTCGCGTTGAAGAACACGAAGAAGGCCCGTCGGCCATGATGCAGCGTCGCGACGATCGCGATCGCGGCGAGCGTGGCGGTTTCGGTGGTGACCGTGACCGTGGCTATCGTCCGCGTCGTGAAGACGGCGCCCCGGAAGCCGACCTTATTGAAGGAGCCGTCGTATGAGCGACGTCAGCAACCAGGGTCGCGGCGAAGGCCGCGGCGGCGAGCGCAGCGGCGGTGGCGATGGTGCCCGTCCGGCGCGTCGTCCGTTCTTCCGTCGTCGCAAGACCTGCCCGTTCTCGGGCCCCGGCGCGCCGAAGATCGACTACAAGGACGTGAAGCTGCTCGGCCGCTTCATTTCCGAACGCGGCAAGATCGTGCCGAGCCGCATCACTGCGGTGTCGACCAAAAAGCAGCGTGAGCTGGCGCAGGCGATCAAGCGCGCCCGCTTCCTCGGCCTGCTGCCCTACGTGTTGAAATAAGGAACACGAACCATGGCAAACGTGGATGTGATCCTGCTCGAACGCGTGTCGGGCCTCGGCCAGATGGGCGACGTCGTCGGCGTGAAGCCGGGCTATGCCCGCAACTTCCTGCTGCCGCAGAAGAAGGCCCTGCGCGCCACCGCGCAGAACAAGGCGTTCTTCGAAAAGCAAAAGGTCGTGCTCGAAGCGCAGAACCTCGCTCGCAAGGGCGAAGCTGAAAAAGTGTCGAAGAAGATGGACGGCCTGAAGGTCGTCGTCATTCGCGCTGCTGCCGAAGGCGGCCAGTTGTACGGTTCGGTTTCGGCACGCGACATCGCCGACGCGATCATCGCTGCCGGTTACAAGATCGAGCGTCGTCAGGTTCTGTTGAACCAGGCGATCAAGACGCTCGGCCTGTTCCCGACCGAAGTTGCGCTGCACCCGGAAGTGACGGTCCACGTGACCGTCAACGTCGCGCGCAGCGAAGATGAAGCAAAGCTCCAGGCCGTGCGCGGCGAAGCCGTCATCATCGACCCGAATGCGGTCGAGGCGGAAGAAGCGGCACCGGCAACGGACGAAGCCAACGTGCAGGCTGCCGGCAACGCGTAATTCCGCGTTCCCGTCAGTTCGAAACGAGAAACGGGCGCCTTCGGGCGCCCGTTTTGTTTGTGCCGCGTAGGAGAGTTCTCCCCGTTACTCACAGGCTGTGAGTTCATTTGACCCGCCCTTTGCACAGGCCGGGCGGCGAACAGCGTGATGGCGCAAAACGCTTTGCCGGCGTAGGTTCCCGCGATGCCTGTCGACCCGCTCGGTACCGTCGTTACGCCGTTTCCTCCACAAGCGGCGAAGAAACCAGACGCACCGCGGCAGCTGCCGCAAAATGAGGAAGCAGAACAGGCGCTTCTCGGCGCGATTCTGCTCGACAACAAGGCGCTCGAACGCGTCAGCGAGTTCCTGAAGGCCGAGCATTTCTTCGTGCCCGTGCACGGCCGCATTTATGAAGCGGCCACGACCTTGATCGAGCGCGGGCAGATCGCCTCGCCGGTTACGCTGAAAGCCTATTTCCAGAGCGACGCCGACCTGATGCATCTCGGCGGCGGCGAATATCTCGCCGATCTCGTCGGCGCGGTCGTCACGATTCGCTCGGCCGAAGATTTCGGCCGTTCGATCCACGATCTGTATCTGCGCCGACAACTGATCGGGCTCGGCGAAGAAGTCATCGTCGAAGCGGAAAAACACGTCGTCGAAACCAGCGCGCTCGACCAGATCGAAACCGCGGAAAAGCGCCTGTACGACCTCGCCACCGCAGGCGACATCACCGGCGGGTTCCAAAGTTTTGGCACCGCGCTGAAAGCATCGATCGAACGCGCAGAAGCGGCCTGGCAACGCACCAGCCACATCAGCGGCGTAACCACTGGCCTGCGCGATCTTGATTCGAAGCTTGGCGGCCTGCAGCCGTCGGACTTGCTCATTCTCGCCGGTCGTCCGTCGATGGGAAAAACCTCGCTCGCGACCAACATCGCCTTCTCGGCCGCCGAGGCGTACCGGAACTCGAACGGCACCGACGGCGCCGTGGTCGGGTTCTTCTCGCTCGAAATGTCGGCGGAACAGCTGGCCACGCGTATTCTCGCCGAAGCCAGCGAGATCCCGTCGGAAAAGATCCGCAAGGGCGACATTCGCGACACCGAATTCCGCCGCTTGGTCGATGCGACGCAGCGCCTGTCCCAGGCGCCGCTCTTCATCGACGATACGCCGGCTTTGTCGATCGCTGCGCTGCGCACGCGCGCGCGACGTCTGCAACGCCAAAGCGGTCTTGGCCTGATCGTGGTCGACTATCTGCAGCTGCTGCGCGGCTCGACCAAAAGCGCCGAGAATCGCGTGCAGGAAATCTCGGAAATCACGCGCGGCCTGAAAGCCATCGCGAAAGAACTGAACTGCCCGGTGCTGGCGCTGTCGCAGTTGAGCCGTGCGGTCGAACAGCGCGAAGACAAACGCCCGCAGCTGTCGGACTTGCGTGAATCAGGATCGATCGAACAGGACGCCGACGTCGTTATGTTCGTGTTCCGCGAAGAATATTATCTCGAACGCGAAGAGCCGACCTCGCTCAAATATCCCGACCAGGAAAAGTTCAACGACGCCTGGACCAAATGGCGCGAACGCTGCGAGACGACGCACGGCACCGCCGAATGCATCATCGGCAAACAACGCCACGGTCCGATCGGTACGGTGAAGCTCTATTTCGACGGCTCGCTGACGCGCTTCGCCGATCTGGACACGCATCACCAGGGCTGACCGTCAGCGCAGGCTGACAAACAACGAACTAGCCGAAGGCTGAGTCCACGAAGGTCACGAACAGACCGCCGACGGTTTTGACCTGGGTGAGCGCGAGGTTTTCGCCGCTCTCCGAGAAATTGACCAGCATCTGTTCGCGCGACAGACCGCCATTGAGCGCGTCGACCTGCACTTTCAGACCGCCCGCATCGGGATCGCGACCGAGCACGTTCTTGTACAAAGCGGTCGCGTAGCCGGCATTGTCGGGGCTGCCGTATTTGGCCTGAAACTCACCCGAGCCGATGAAGTTGCGCGCCAGCTGCAGCAACGACGTGCCCGTATCCATCGCGTGGATCTGCACTTTCAATCCGCCCTCGTCAGGCGAACGCGCGAACGCAGCCTGGTACAGACGAAATGCAGCCGGTCCGTTGCTGCCTTGATCGAGCAGTACGACGCCGTCGCTGAAGCGCAGCCGTTCGATTGAGGCCAGCGCGTCGGTGCCTTCCAATCCGGTTTTCGCTGCGACGGTCGCGTTGGTGCCCGATCGCGTCACGGTATAGTTCGAGAAGGCGAGCGCGTAGACCGCCGTATCGATACCGGCCCCGCCGTCGATCGCATCGTTTCCGCCGCCGCCCGTCAGCTTGTTGTTGGCGTCGTTGCCGAGAATCGAGTCGCCGGCACTGCCGCCGATCGCGTCTTCGATGGTCGTGTCGGCATTGATCGACACGTCGCCGAGGCCGGTGAAAAGTTCGGTCGTGTGCTGCGACAGAAAGTTGTTGATGGTCGTGCGCGCCGAACTCGGCATGCCTTGCGCGGCCAGAATGTTCAGCCAATCAGCCTGGGTGCGAATACCGATCGACGACAGATGGCCGGGTGTCAGGTCGATCACCGACGGAAGATTCAGTGCGCTGGTATCGATCGTGTCGTGCCCGCCGCGATCGACGATGGTCTGAAACACCGCCGTCGTGTCGAAGCGATAGGTGTTGTCGCTGGTGTTGGCGGTACTGCTGCTGCCATAGAGATAGGTCAGCGCTTCCACATCGAGCAGGCCGTAATCGCTGCGATACAGCCACGAGGTCGCAACGTTCGAACCGGTCCAGCGCGGCACCAGATTTTGGCTGAGATCGCCGTAATTCTGATAGGTCATCAGCGTGTATTCGACTCGGTCGAACGACGTGATCAGCTGCTCGGCCGTGGTTCCGACGAACGGATGTTTGAGTCCCAGCGCATGACCGAATTCGTGCAGGAAGAGCTGGTCGAAAAACGTGCCCGGCCCAACCGGCGAGACTTCGGTGCGGTTGATCCAAATGTCGCCACCGGTTCCGCTCGGTGCCGTCGGTGATCCGTTTGGGTAATAGGCGTAGCCAGTGAAGGTGCTGGTGAAGGTGAACGAGCCGATTTCGATCGTTGCGTTCGGACTGTCGGGGACTTCGGTGAATCGGATGCCGGTGATGCTGCCGACATAGGCGATCAGCGAACGCACTTCATTGCGTGCAGCCGTGCTGAGCGGCGCAAAAGTCGTCGTCGGATCGCCATTGTCCGACGTTGGATACGAAGTCGGTGCGACATCGCGGAACGCGTAGGTGATGCTGATCGGCGTCCCGACACCCGCGGTCGAATTCCAACGCGGCGTACCGGGCGCCACGACGCCGAAGAAGGAATTGACGCTACCATTCGCCAGGCTGTCGGGATGGAGCGTCGCCGCCGCACCGGCATCGGGGCGATAGGGCGGGTCAAAGTCCGTCTCCAGCCGTTGCCGGTCGTCCGATTCCATTACACGGTCCCACATTCTTCCCATGCGCCTGCCGGGGCAGCTTCTACGGAAGCCGTTGCCAGCAGGTTACGACCCCGCCCCTCGACCCGCCCCACGCAGGCTGATACGACCGGGCAATGGCTCGTTTCCTTGCCTCCATCGGTGGCGGATTCCTCGACTTCCTGGCTTCGATTGGTCGGGTCGGCAGTTTTGCCGGCACCGCGCTCAGCCATGTCGTTCGTCCGCCCTTTTATCCCCGCCAGCTTCTGCAACAGCTTTGGCAGATCGGCTGGCTGTCGCTACCCGTTGTCGGCCTGACCGCGATCTTCACCGGCATGGTGCTGGCGCTGCAGTCCTATACCGGCTTCTCGCGCTTTGAAGCGGCCAACGCGATCGCCTCGATCGTCGTGATTTCGATCACGCGCGAATTGGGTCCGGTGATCGGCAGTCTGATGGTCGCAGGCCGCATCGGCGCCGCCATCGCCGCCGAGCTGGGCACGATGCGCGTCACCGAACAGATCGACGCCCTGGATACGTTGGCCACCGACCCGATGAAATATCTGGTCGTGCCGCGCGTCGTCGCTGCGGTCATCGTCTTGCCGCTGTTGGTGCTGGTCGCCGACGTGATCGGCGTGTTCGGCGGCTATCTGGTCAGCGTCTATGCGCTGGAATTCAACGGCGCCAATTACCTGCAACGCACCTTGCAGTATCTCGAAACCGAAGACGTCGTGTCGGGCCTGGTCAAAGCCAGCGTGTTTGGCCTGATGATCGCGATCATGGGTTGCTATCACGGCTACAACTCGCAGCGCGGCGCCGCCGGCGTCGGCACGGCGACCACCAATGCGGTCGTGTCGGCGTCGATCCTGATCTTGTTCGCCAACTTCTTCCTGACGCAGCTGTTCTTCTCGCGATGAGCACGATCCAGAAAATCCGCGTCCAGGACGTGCACAAAAGCTTCGGCAAGAAGCGCGTGCTGAACGGCGTCACGTTCGACGTGCCGGCGGGTGAATCGCTGGTCATCATCGGCGGATCGGGCACCGGCAAGTCGGTGACCCTGAAATGCATTCTGGGCTTGATGAAGCCCGAACAAGGCACGATCGAAATCGACGGCGAAGCCATGACCGGCGCGCCGAAAGCACAACGCGCCGCACTGCGCCGCAAGATTGGCATGTTGTTCCAAGGGGGCGCGCTGTTCGACAGTTTGACCGTCTGGGAAAACGTTGCCTTCGCGCTGACTGAAGGACGCGGCAAGGCACGTGCCGAAGCCAAACCGGTTGCGCTGGAAAAGCTGGCGATGGTGGGCTTGGACGAACAAGTCGCCGCGCTCTATCCGAGCGAGCTTTCGGGCGGCATGCAGAAGCGCGTCGCGCTGGCCCGCGCCATCGCCGCCAGCCCTGACATTCTGTTCTTCGATGAACCCACGACGGGTCTCGACCCGATCATGGCCGACGTAATCAACGACCTGATTGCGGCCAGCGTGAAGCGCCTCGGCGCCACCGCCGTGTCGATCACCCACGACATGGCCAGCGCACGCAAGATCGCGACGAACATCGCGATGTTGCATGAAGGTCGCATCGTCTGGCACGGGCCGGTCGGCGACATCGACCATTCCGGCAACGAGTATGTGGACCAGTTCGTCCATGGTCGCGCCGAAGGTCCGATCAAAATGCAGGTTCGCGCGCTGTAGCATTCCCTGCGAAAGCAGGGATCCATCCAACCGACATCGCAGCGGTTCCAGCATGGATCCCTGCGTTCGCAGGGATAAAAATGAACAAGCATCTCGGTGCGTCGCTTCTCGTTCTCGCCTTGGCCGCCTGCGCGACCCAGCCAACAACACAGAACCAGCAAGTCGCCGACGACGTCGCCGCGACACGCGTGCTGGAGACCTATCTCGACGCCGTGTTCGAGCAGTATCTCGATCGCCATCCGACCGCGGCGACGCAGATCGGCGAGCAGCGCGGCCGCGATCGTTGGGACGAGATCTCGGACGAAGCCGACCTCGCCGATCTGGAAGAAGCCAAAGCCAAACTGATCAAGCTGGCGACGATCAACCCGGCTCGCCTGACCGACAGCGGCCGTGTTTCCTACGCAGTCGCGCGCGAACAGGCGCAGGCAACCGTGCGCGCGTACGAATTCCGCTATCAGAAATACGCGGCGACGCATCAGTCCGGCCCACATATCGATGCGCCGTCGTTGTTGTTCGCGATGCAGCTGATCGACAGTCGCGAAGGCGCCGACGCCTATGTCTCGCGCCTGGAAAAACTGGGCCGATATCTCGGCCAGGAAGCCGGCGCGTTGGCCGTGCGTGCATCGAAAGGCATGGTGCCGCCGCATTTCATGTTCGCGCGCATGGAAGCGCAGAGCCGCGAAATGCTGCGCGGCGTGCCGTTCGACAAAGGTCCAAAAGACAGCCCGCTCTACGGCGACTTCAAAACCAAGCTCGAAAAATTCGAGATGCCGCAAGCCGACCGCGACGCGCTGTTGGCGCGTGCGCGCAAAGCGTTGGTCGAGCAGGTCGGTCCAGGCTATCGCGCCTTTCTCGCAACCGTGCAGCGCATCGCGCCACAAGCCAAACGCGATCACGGCGCGTCGGCATTGCCGGACGGCGCGGCCTATTACAAAGAAGCGCTGCGCGGCTGGACGACCTTGGCCGAACCCGACGCCAACGTGATCCACGCAACCGGCCTGTCGGAAGTCAAACGCCTGCAGGGCGAAATGCATGCGCTGCTGCGCACGATGGGCGAGAAGGACGACCTGCCCGCCTATTTCAAAAAACTGCGCACCGATCCGAAATTCTACTATCCCAACGACGAGACCGGACGCGCTGCTTTCCTGCGCGATTCGAACAACTATCTGGCGCAGGTGGAGCGCAAGATTCCCGACTGGTTCGGCGTGCAGCCGAAAGCGAAAGTCGAAATCCGCCGCATCGAACCGTTCCGCGAAAAGAACGCGCCCGACGCGCATTATTTGCTGCCGGCGCAGGATGGTTCGCGGCCGGGTATTTTCTATTTCAACCTGCGCGATATGAAGGCGCGGCCGAAATGGGACAATGAAAACACCGTCTATCACGAGGCGGTGCCGGGGCATCACTTCCAGCTTTCGATTGCTGCTGAACGACCCGACTTGCCGAAATTCCGTCGCTTCTACGATGCCGGCGCCTATTCCGAAGGTTGGGCGCTGTATGTCGAAGAGCTGACCAAGGAAATGGGTCTCTACACCGATCCGACCTCCGACTTCGGCCGTCTCGGCGCCGAGATCTGGCGGGCCGCGCGCCTGGTCGTCGATACCGGCATGCATGCCAAAGGCTGGACGCGCAAACAGGCGACGACGTGGTTTGCGCAAACCGTGCCGATCTCGCCCGACACGGCGGCGAGCGAAATCGACCGGTATCTGGCCGATCCGGGGCAAGCGACCTCGTACAAGATCGGTATGATCGAAATTCAGCGCCTGCGCGCCAAAGCGACGGCTGCGTTGGGGACCAAGTTCAATTTGAAGCGCTTCCACGATTTGGTTCTGACCAACGGCGCGCTGCCTCTGCCCGTTCTGCAAAGCGAGATTGACCGATGGATTGCATCCGGCGGCTGACGCCAGCCTTCGCACTTAGCGCGCTTCTTCTCACCGGCGCCGGCGGCAGCGAAGACGCGCGGCTCGACGAGCTTGTCGATGCGCAACAAACGATCTGGATCGACGCGCATCCGGAGCTGGCAACGCGCCTTGGCCTGAAGAGCGGCTATGATCGCTGGTCGCCGTCCGGCGATGCGGGCGACGTGTCGGACAAGAAGCTGCGGACCGAGCAGCTGGTCGCGTTGAAGACGGTCGATCCATCGAAACTCGACGCCGAGCACAAGCGCACCTACGAGATCTTTCAGCGCACGGCAAAGAACACGCTGGATGAACTCGCCTTTACCGGCCCGCGCTGGGCGATGTCGCAGCAAGGCGGGGCCTATTCCGAAGCGCCAGCGCTGCTGATTTCAGCCCATCGGATCGACAGCGCGAGCGACGCCGAGGCCTATATTGCGCGCGTGCGCGGCATTGCGTTGCTGCTCGATCAGGATGCGGCGGCGATGGAATCGCGCACGCCGTTGCCGCGCTTCATGTTTCCGACCATCGCCGAACAGGCGGGCAAGCTGATCGACGGCGCAGCGCTCAAGCAGGATTTTGCCAAGAAGCTCGCCGACGCAAAGATTGCCGACGCGCCGCGCCTGGCGGCCGCGCTCGACGCAGCGATCGCGCAGCAAATGACGCCGGCCTACGAGAAATTCGTCGCACGCGTGAACGCGTTCGCGGCCAAGGCGACCGGCGATACCGGCATGCGCGCCGTTCCCAACGGCCCCGCCTACTACGCGCTGCGGCTGCGTATCATGACGACGGAAGACAAAGCCGACGCGCATGCGATTCATCTGCTGGGCCTGAAAGAAGTCGACCGCATTCACGGCGAGATGCGCGCACTGATGCCGGCGCTGGGGTTTCAGGGCACCGACCTGAAAGCATTCTTCGCGCAGCAGCGGCAGAATGACGGGCACGATTACGAGAATGACGATGCAAGCCGCGAACGCGCGCTGAACGAAGCGCGCGCCATCGTCGCCGACGTCAAGGCCGAGCTGCCCAAGCTGTTCCACAAACTTCCCAAAGCGGACATCGAAGTGCGTCGCGTCGAGGGGTTCCGCGAGCAAGGTGCTGCGACGGCGTTCTATCAGGCGCCGCCGCTCGACGGTTCGCGGCCGGGAATCTTCTATTACAATCTGCGCGACATGCATGACCTGACGCGCGGTCAGTTGCCGGGCTTCGTCTATCACGAAGCGATTCCCGGCCATCACATGCAGATCGCGCTGACGCGCGAAAACCCCGAGCTGACGCGCTTCCGCAAACTGGCGGGCGGTAGCGCCTATGCCGAAGGTTGGGCGCTGTACTCCGAAAAGCTGATGCGCGAACTGGGCTTCTATAAAGACGCGCCGGCCAAGTTCGGTCAGCTCAACAATGAATTGCTGCGCGCAATGCGCCTCGTGCTCGACACCGGCGTCCATGCCGAAGGCTGGAGCCGCGAAAAAGCGCTGCAGTGGTTCGTCGATGTCAGCCCCTACACGGCCGGCCGCGCACAAGCCGAAGTCGATCGCTACTACGCGTCGCCGGGCCAGGCGGTGAGCTACAAAATGGGCGAGATCGCGATCCTGGAAATGCGCGAAAAAGCCAAGACGGCGCTGGGCGCCAAGTTCGATCTGGCGCGCTTCCATGACGAGGTGCTGCGCCACGGCAACGTACCGCTGGCGATGCTGCGCGACATTGTCGATCAGTGGATCGCAGCAGGCGGCGTTTAAGCGATGGCCAAGGCGACGTCGCATTGGGTCTGCCAGAATTGCGGCAGCTCGTTCAGCAAATGGGCCGGTCAATGCACCGCGTGCAGCGAGTGGAACACGCTGGTCGAAGAAGCGACCGTGTCCGCCGCGCCCAAAGGCCTCGGCAGCACGACCAGCCGCAGCGGCAACACGCGCGCAGGCCGGATTGATTTCGTCGATCTCGCCGGCACCAGCGACGCGCCACCGCGACGCGCAACCGGCATGGCCGAATTCGATCGCGTCACGGGCGGCGGTCTGGTTGAAGGCGCTGCGGTGCTGATCGGCGGCGATCCCGGCATCGGCAAATCGACCTTGCTGCTGCAGGCAGTGTGCAAACTCGCCGACAAATACGACGCCGTGTACGTGTCGGGCGAAGAGTCGGTCGATCAGGTGCGGTTGCGCGCAGCGCGTCTGGGCTTGGCGACCGCCAAGGTCAAACTCGCCAGCGCAACCTCGGTACGCGACGTGGTGGCTGCGATCGATCGCGCCGATGCGCCCGACGTGATCGTGATCGATTCGATCCAGACGATGTGGCTCGACACGCTGGACAGCGCGCCGGGTACGGTGGCGCAGGTGCGCGCGTCAGCGCAGGAGCTGATCCGCGCCGCCAAGCGCCGCGGCACGTCGCTGCTGCTGGTCGGGCATGTCACCAAAGAAGGCGTCATCGCCGGCCCGCGCGTGCTCGAGCACATGGTCGACGCGGTGATTTATTTCGAAGGCGAACGCGGCCATCCATTTCGCATCCTTCGTGGTGTGAAAAATCGCTTCGGCCCGACCGACGAAATCGGCGTGTTCGACATGACCGATCGCGGTCTGATCGAAGTGCCGAATCCGAGCGAGCTGTTTCTCGCTGAACGACGCGGCGACGTGTCGGGCACGGCGGTGTTCGCGGGCGTCGAAGGCACGCGTCCGCTGCTGGTCGAAATCCAGGCGCTGGTGGCGCCGACCAGCTACGGCACGCCGCGGCGCGCGGTCGTCGGTTGGGACGGCGGACGTCTGTCGATGGTTCTGGCGGTGCTCGAAGCGCGCGGCGGCCTGCAGTTCGGTGGCCACGACGTGTATCTCAACGTTGCGGGCGGGCTGCGTGTCAGCGAGCCCGCGGCCGATCTTGCCGTCGCAGCCGCATTGGCCAGCGCGCTGGCCCAGGACCCGGTCCCGGCCGACGCGGTGTTGTTTGGCGAAATCGGCCTGGTCGGCGAAGTGCGGCAAGTCGGCCAGACCGAGTTGCGGCTCAAAGAAGCGGCGAAACTGGGGTTTGGCCGCGCAATTCTGCCCGCCGGACGCAGCCGCCGCGGCAGCGGCGCGGCGGAAACGCTGGCCCGCACCGAGATCGGCCATGTGCGCGACCTGCTCGCGCTATTCAGCCCGACGTAGAAACTTCCGCTGCTAGGCGCGGCTGAATCGCGCAAGACCTGGAAAACCCCTGTCTGCGCTGCAGATCGGGACCGCGCAGAAGGCGGATGAAACCCCGCCGGAATCATCGACTTTCAGCCCCTCGCCATGCGAGAAACCACCGCGTCAGCGACCTGTCGCGGCGAGTCGCCGTGGTCGACGAAGTTGGCTTCGAAACGGGATCAGTTCGGGTATGAACGGCGTCGACGTAGTGGTCATCGCGGTGGTCGGGGTCTCGGCCATCATCGCGTTCCTTCGCGGCTTCGTGCGCGAAATGCTGACGGTTGGCTCGTGGATCGGCGCCGCCTTCGTCACCGTCTACGGTTTGAATCCGCTGTTGCCGCACATGGAAGGCTGGATCGCGAACAAGACGGTCGCGTTGGGCGCAACCATCGCAGTGTTGTTCCTCGGTTCGCTGATCGTCTTCTCGGTCATCTCGCACCAGCTTGCGAAATTCGTGCAGGGCTCGGCGCTGTCGGCGGTCGATCGTTCGCTGGGCGTCGCATTCGGCGTGTTGCGCGGCGCGATCCTGGTGTCGCTCGCCTATCTGCTGTTCATGTGGTTCAAGCCCGACGGCACGCCGATGCTGCAACAGGCCAAGACGCTGCCGATGATGGAACGCTGCGCCGAAATGTTGAAAAACGTGGTGCCCAGCGACCTTGGCAGCCGCCTGCCCTCTGAATTCGCGCCCGCACCGGTGCGCCCGGTTCCGACCGACGCAAAAGCGATGGCGCCGACCGGCATGTTGTCGACCAAAGCATCGGCGACCGCGCCCACCAAAGACGGCGCTGCTGCAGCGCCCGCCGAAGCCGGTTACGGCAAAGGCGCGCGCGACGACATCAAACGCACGCTGGAAATTCTCGATCTCGCCCGCGACGCCGCCGACAAAGTCGCGCCCGCGTCCCAAGACAAGGAACGTCGCTGATGGACGAGCTCACCACCAATCCCTACGACGACGACAAACTCAAAGAAGAGTGCGGCGTCTTCGGCATCTGGGGTCATTCGGATGCGGCCGCGATGGCAGCTCTGGGACTGCACGCGCTGCAGCACCGCGGGCAGGAGGCGACCGGCATCGTCACCACCGAAGAAGGCCGCTTCCACGCGCATCGCGCGCTGGGTCACGTCGGCGACGCCTTCGCTTCGCAAACGGTGATGGCGGGGCTTCGCGGTCATGCCGCGATCGGCCACAACCGCTACGCCACGACCGGCGACACGATCCTGCGCAACGTGCAGCCGCTGTTCGCCGACTTCGATTTTGGCGGCTTCGCCATCGGCCATAACGGCAACCTCACCAACGCGTACATGCTGCGCAAGCAGCTGGTCCGTCGTGGCGCGTTGTTTCAGTCGACGACCGACACCGAAACCATTCTGCATCTGATGGCAACCGCACGTGGCGGGTCGGTGCTGGACCGTGTCGTCGAAACGCTGCGCCAGGTCGAAGGCGCCTATTCGCTGGTCTGTCTGTCGAAAGACATGATGATCGGCGTGCGCGATCCCAACGGCGTGCGCCCGCTGGCGCTCGGCAAAGTCGGCGAAGCGTGGGTGCTGGCGTCGGAAAGCTGTGCCTTCGACATTATCGGCGCCGACTTCGTGCGCGACGTCGAACCGGGCGAGCTGGTCTATGTCGACGGTCACGGGCTGCATTCGGTGAAGCCGTTTGCGCCGGCCTCGAACCGCTTCTGCATTTTCGAGTACATCTACTTCGCGCGTCCCGACAGCGTGGTCGAAACGCGCTCGGTCTACGAAGCGCGCAAGCGCATCGGCGCCGAGCTGTCGAAGGAAAGCAATGTCGACGCCGACCTGGTCGTGCCGGTGCCCGACAGCGGCGTGCCGGCAGCGGTCGGCTATGCAGCAGCCAGCGGCATTCCGTTCGAGCTGGGTATCATCCGCAATCACTATATCGGCCGCACCTTCATCGAGCCGACCGATCACATCCGCCATTTCGGCGTGAAGCTGAAACACAACGCCAACCGCGCCATTCTGGACGGCAAGCGCGTCGTGCTGGTCGATGACTCGATCGTGCGCGGCACCACGTCGAAAAAGATCGTCGAGATGGTGCGCGCCGCCGGCGCCAAGGAAGTGCATATGCGCATTTCCAGTCCGCCGACTGCGCATTCTTGCTTCTACGGCATCGACACGCCGGAACAGGAAAAGCTGCTGGCGCATCGTTACTCGGTCGAAGAAATGGCCAAACTGATCGGCGTCGACTCGCTGGCCTTCATTTCGATCGACGGCCTGTATCGCGCCATGGGCGGCGAAGCGCGCGATCCGGTCTCGCCCGGATTCTGCGACGCCTGCTTCACCGGCGACTATCCGATCGCGCTGGTCGATCGCGAAATGCAGGGCAATGGCGGCGGGCTTTCGCGCCTGTGGGAAGCACGAGCCTAACTCTATGACGGAACGTTTGTTGGCCGGCACGGTCGCGCTGGTGACCGGCGGCAGCCGTGGATTGGGTGCAGCCACTGCCGTCGCGCTGGCGAAACGCGGTGCGCATGTCGTGTTGATCGCGCGCACGGTCGGTGGCCTCGAAGCAACCGACGATGCGGTGCAGGCAGTCGGCGGCAAAGCGACCTTGCTGCCGCTCGATCTTTCCAAGCTGGATCAACTCGAAGCGCTGGGCCCGACCTTGTTCGAACGGTTCGGGCGGCTGGACGGCTTCGTCAGCTGCGCCGCGGAATTGGGAACGCTGTCGCCCATCGCGCATGCCGAGCCCAAGAAATTCGACGGCACGATGTTGGTGAACTTCACCGCCAACCAGCGGCTGGTGCGCACGCTCGACCCGCTGCTGCGCGCAGCCCCTGCCGGACGGGCCGCGTTCGTCACCGACAAAGTCGGCAACGTGCCCGTCGCCTATTGGGCCGGCTATGCGGTGTCGAAAGCGGCGCTGGAAATGATGGCGCGCACCTGGGCCGAAGAAACCCGCACCACCAATCTGCGTATCAACCTGTTCGACCCCGGTCCGATGTCGACCAATCTGCGCCGCAAGGCATTTCCGGGCGAGCCCGACGGGACGCAAGTGGCGCCCGAAGCGCGGGCCGACGCGCTCGCAGATCTGCTTCTCCCCACCGAGCATCGACACGGCGAGCGCATCGCGGCAGCCTGAGTAAATGCTCGTCGCCTTCACCCTGCTGCTCGGTTTTCAGCTCGCGGGGGAAGTGATTGTCGGCCTGACCGGATGGCCGTTACCGGGCCCGGTTCTCGGCATGTTGTTTCTGGTCGCGTTCCTCACCGTGCGCGGTGCCGTGCCCGACGCGCTCGACAAACTCTCCGCCGCGTTGCTGCAGCATCTGCTGTTGCTGTTCGTGCCCGCCGGCGTCGGCGTGATCGTCTATGCCGCGCTGCTAGCGCGCGAATGGTTTGCGGTGCTGGTGGCGCTGTTCGTTTCGACCATCGCCACGATCGCGGTTACTGGTCTCGTCGCGCAGGCGCTGCTGAAGAGACAGGCGCGCAACACGCTCGTGTCCCCTCTCCCCGAGGGAGAGGGCTAGGGTGAGGGTTCGTCGACAAATCCTCACCCTCCCACGCGCTGACGCGCGCGGGCCCCTCCCCCTCCTTCGAGGAGAGGAGACATCGTGAGCGAGTCCTTCTTTCATCTGTGGACCTATCTCGCAGCGACGCCGCTGCTGGGTCTGACCTTGACCCTGATCGCCTACATGATCGGCGACGCCGCCTATCGTGCCAGCGGTCGCAAGCCGTATGTGTCGCCGGTGCTGATTGCGATCATCGTGCTGGGCACGTTGCTGCTGGCGACCGGCACGCCGTACCGCACCTATTTCGAAGGTGCGCAGTTCGTGCATTTCCTGCTCGGGCCCGCCACGGTCGCGCTGGGCGTACCGTTGTGGCGCAATCGCCATGAGGTGAAGCGCGCTGCGCTGCCGATCCTGGCCGGCGTTGCGGCCGGGTCGATCACTGCCGTCGTCAGCACCGTCGTCATTGCGCGTGCGCTGGGTGCGTCGGAACAAACGGTGCTGTCGATGGCGCCCAAATCGGTGACGACACCGATTGCGATGGGCATCGCGGAAAAACTCGGCGGCCTGCCCGCCATCGCCGCGATCATGGTGCTGGTGACCGGCGTCAGCGGCGCCATGATGGGGCGCTACGTGCTGAACGCGGTCGGTGTGCGCGACTGGCGTGCGCGCGGCCTTGCCGTCGGTACGGCGGCGCACGGCCAAGGCACCGCGGTCGCGCTCACCGCCAACGAAACGGCTGGCGTGTTTGCGTCGATCGCGCTGGGATTGAATGGCGTTCTGACGGCATTGCTGGTGCCGTTGCTGCTGCAACTTCTGCGCTGAGACATCCGATGTGCGCGCGTGCTGCCCTGACCAAGACCGCGTCTGAACTGGCCAAGCTGTTCGGCACCAAAGGCACCAACCTGCCGAACATTCGCGCGCGCTGGAATTTGTGCCCGACCGACACGGCCCCGATCGTGCGCGACGGCGGGGGCGGCGAACGCGAACTCGTCAGCGCAATCTGGGATTATCGCGACGGCAAGGTCGCCACGCTGAAAGGTCGCCGGCCGCTGATCAATCTGCGCGGCGAAAGTTTTCGCGGTACGCGCAGCTTTGCGACATCGCGCTGCCTGGTGCCGGTCGACGGGTTCTACGAGTTCCGCAAAACCGGCGCCAAGCCGCTGCCTTACTATTTCACGCGCCAAGACGGCGGCGCGTTTGCACTGGGCGGCGTGTGGTCGCTGTGGCAGGGCGAAACCGAAACCTTGCTCACCTACGCCGTGCTGACGGTCGCGCCGAACCACTTGGTCGGCGCGATCCACGACCGCATGCCGTTGGTGATCGACGAGAGCAATTGGGGCGCGTGGCTAAACGCACCGGCCGACCAGGCCGCCAAGCTGGTCGCAACCAACAAGATGGACGGCTACGAACGGCGGCCGGTTTCGACGCGCGTGAACTCGGTCAAGAATGACGATGCGAGCCTGATCGAGCCCGTCGCTGACGCAGGGACGGATTTGTTCGGCTGATGCGTTTCGCACCGTTTCTATTTCTGCTGCTGTGGTCGAGCGGCTTCACCGCGTTGAAACTGGGCCTCGCCGACGCCGAGCCGTTCACGTTTCTGGCGCTGCGCTATCTGTGCGCGGTCGCGTTGCTGGTTCCGCTGACGTTGATCGTGCGGCCGCGTTGGCCGACGACGCAGATGCAGTTCGTGCATCTCGCCGTGATCGGCGTGCTAGTGCAGGCCTTCTATTTTTCGATGACCTATCTGTCGATCCGCCTGGGCCTGGGCGCCGGCACGATCGCGCTGGTGACGTCATTGCAACCGATCCTGGTTACGCTGGCGGCACCCGCCGTTGCGGGCGAGCGGGTTGAGGCGTCGCGCTGGCTCGGTCTGTTGCTTGGGCTTGGCGGTGCGATGGTGACGATCGTCGCCAAGTCCGACGTGGAAGTGACGTCGAGCCTGGCGCTGGGTGCTGCGGTGCTGGCTTTGCTCGCCCTCACCGGCGGCACGCTCTACGAAAAACGCTTCGGCACCGCGCAACATCCGCTGGCTTCGAATCTGGTGCAGTATGCGGTCGGGCTGATCGTGGTTGCACCGTTCGCGCTGTCGCTGGAAACGCTGCAGATCAACTGGACGCCGCAACTGATCGGCAGCCTCGCCTATCTGGTCATCTGCAATTCGTTGGTCGCGATGACCCTGCTGTTCGCGATGATCCGCGCCGGACAAGTGTCGCGCGTGTCATCGCTGTTCTTCCTGGTGCCGCCGGGCGCAGCGTTGGTCGCGTGGATCGTGCTGGGCGAACATATGCCGCCACTGGCTTGGGGCGGTTTCGCGCTGGCTGCAGTCGGTGTCTATCTCGCGACGCGTCAGCGCGCTTAGTCTTCGTCGCTGCCTTTGTCGGCGTACGGATTCTCGCCCTTGCGCAGCAAGAAGCGGATGGGAATGCCGGGCAGCTTGAAGGCGTCGCGCAGGCCGTTGACCAGATAGCGCACGTAGCTGTCCGGCAGCGCTTCCGGATGCGAACACCACAGCGCGAAAGTCGGCGGGCGCGCTTTGATTTGCGTCATGTAGCGCGCACGGTTGGCGCGGCCGCTCACGGCGGGCGGCGGATGCGACTGCGTCATGCCGGCGAGCCAGCGATTCAAGCGGCCGGTCGCGATACGCGTGTCCCACAGATCGTGCATCGTCAGCACCGCATCCATGAGCTTGTCGAGGCCGCGTTCCTTCTTTGCAGAAATCGGCAGCGCCACGATTTCGCGCACCTGCGCCAGGCTGGTCTGGATCCGGTCTTTGAGACGCTGCACCGACTCGTTCTTGTCGTCGACGATGTCCCACTTGTTGACCGCGAGAACCAGCGCGCGGCCTTCTTCTTCGACCAGACGCGCGATCGTCAGATCCTGCTTGTCGAGGATCGCGTTGGCATCGAGGACGAGGACAACAACGTGTGCCAAGCGAATGGCGCGCAAGGTTTCATCGACCGCGGCTTTTTCCAGCACGTCAACGACGCGGGCGCGTTTGCGCATGCCGGCCGTGTCGACGAGGCGGATGGGACGATCTTTGTAGGTCCATTCGACGTGAATGGAATCGCGCGTCAGGCCCGGCTCGGGCCCGGTCAGCGCGCGTTCGTCGCCGACCAGCGCGTTGAGCAAGGTCGACTTGCCCGCATTGGGACGGCCGACGATGGCGAGATTGATTTTGCGCGGGCCTTCTTCGCGGGCTTCTTCGTCGCCCTCTTCGGGCACCGGGACGTATGGCACCAACGCTTCGTAGAGATCGGCGAAACCGTCGCCATGCACCGCCGACAACGGCACCGGATCGCCCAGGCCAAGCGCATAGGCTTCGCCCAAGCCCGACATGGTCGCGCGCCCTTCGACCTTGTTTACGACCAGAATGACCGGCGTCGATTGCTTGCGCATCACGTCGGCGAAATAGCGGTCGGTCGGGGTCACGCCTTCGCGCGCATCGATCACGAACAGCGCAACGTCGGCTTCGGCCAGCGCACGTTCGGTGCCCTGGCGCATGCGCGCTTCCATGACGTCGCCGCGCGCGTCTTCGAGGCCCGCCGTGTCGATTGCGAGAAAGCGCAGGCCGGCAAGATCGGCTTCGGCTTCGCGCCAGTCGCGCGTCGTGCCCGCCGAGTCATCGACGATGGCGAGCTTCTTGCGCACGAGCCGGTTGAACAGCGTCGATTTGCCGACATTGGGTCGGCCGACCAAGGCGACGCGGGCTAAGGCGGTCATAGCGAAGAATCTACCACAGAGGACACGGAGAGGCGCCGTGTCCTCCGTGATTGGATCTTGCGATCAACGAAACGCGATCAGATCGCCTTCGTCGTTGAGCACGTAGAGCGTGTTGTTGGCGACGACCGGGATCACCTGCACGCCGGCTTTGGCTTCCAGCTTGCGGATGATCGAGCCGTCAGCCGGCGAAATCTCGGCCACGTCGCCGATCGAATTGGCGGCGATGATGCGGTTGCCCGCAACGATCGGGCCGACCCACATGATCGGATCTTCGCGCTTTTCCGGATCTTCGTAGCGCGGCAGCTGCGAGATCCACTTGATGCCGCCGCTTTCGCGGTCGATGCAGATCAGTTCCTGATCGTTGTCGATGGCAAAGACATAGTCGCCAACCGAGTACGGCGTGCTGGTCGAACCCATTTCGACCTGCCAGGCGCGCGCACCCGAACGCACGTCGATCGCGACCATGCGGCCACCGATCGACACCGCGATGGCGCGGTTGCGATCGATCACGGGTGCAGCGGCGATGTCGGTCAAGCTCCAGAAGGCCGATGCACGACGCACCGCCGACAGGTTATCCGCCCACACGGTGCGGCCGGTTTCGACGCGGAACGCGTAGAGCTCGCCCGAGCTGTAGGACGAAAGAACGATGTTGCCTTCGGCGGCCGGGCTCGACTGGCCGTAGACGCCTTCGCTTTCCTGCGTGCCGACATGGTTCCACACCGCACGGCCGGTCGCAGCGTCGAGCGCGATCAGTTCGTTGTCCTTGGTCGTGATGAACACACGGCCATCGGCAAACGTCGGCGCGGCACGCGCCGGCGCGTTCAGGCTTTTGCGCCAGATCGCACCGCCATTAGCGGGATCGAGTGCGAAGAGTTCGGTCTGGCCCGACGTCGCGTAGATGCGGCCGTCACCAAAGGCGAGACCGCCCGACAAGGTCTGCGACGCACCGGTTTTCGCAGCGACGCGCACGCGCCAGATCTGCTTGCCGTTGTCGCCGTCGAACGCAGCGAGTTCGCCTTCTGCGTCGAGCAGATAGACGCGACCGCCGACAACCAGCGGCTGGCCGGCATAACGCAGGCTGGACGATGCGCCCGCGCCGGCTTTGACGCGCCAGACTTCGCGCAGCGACGACGACAGAGCGAGATTGCCCGGCGCATGGCCCGACACGCCGCCGGTCATTGACCAGCTGGTGTTCGTCACCATCGCGGGCAGCACGACCGGCTTTCCCTTCAGGACCGGATCAGCGACCAGCTTGTCGTTGAAACGGATGATCGACTGGCGTTGCCCCTGCAGCTTCGGCTTGTCGTCGCCGCTGAACGGGTTGATCGAGTCGAGGAAGCTGCAGCCGCTCAGCAGCAAAGTCATCGCGCCAATCGCGGCAAGTTTCATGCGCATGGGTCAGTTCTCTCCGCGATAGCGCTGCGCCATCTCGCGCGCACGCTGTGCGACACCGGTGGGCGTCGTCTGGTCTTGGGCGAGTTGATCGAACAATTTGGCTGCGCCGGCACGATCGCCCGACTTGGCCGTCGCCAGCGCAATCAGTTCACGCGCAAGCGACGAAAATGGGGCATTCGGCGCCGCGAGCGGCTGCAGGGCCTTGATCGCATCGGCCGGCGGCAGCTGGTCGAAGCGCAAGGTCGCGGCGCGCAGCGCGGCGGTGTCCCGGGTCAGCTGATCGGCGCTGGCGTCCTGGGCGATGCGGTCATAGAGCGCAACCGCCCCGACTGCGTCGCCGGCCTGCACGCGGGCCGCAGCCTCTTCGAGCACAGCCAGACGGGCGTGGCTCGCATCGGCCTTGGTCGCATAGGCAGCCAGATTGTCGGCCGTTCCCTTGGGATCGGTCGGCGCCGTGCTGACGGCCTGGGCCAACGCGGCCGTGGATTCAGCACGCTGGGCTGCCTGCTGGCGCTTCCAGAAGGTCACGGCCGCGGTGGCCAGAACGACGACGATTGCGGCGGCGAGAATCAGGCCACCCCAACGCTTCCAGAGCGCAGCCATTCGGTCGCGCCGGAGGTCTTCGTCGACCTCGTCAAAAATATCAGTCATGGGCGGGGGATTTAGGCTCCCTCGAACGGACGCCCTGGGGGCGGACGTTCTCGTGATTTTGGTCTGGCGTGTTTTCCCTCCGCGAACCGGAACCCACTTCGCGGGAAAACACGCTAGGGAGCGGCTTGGATACTAGCCAGGGGCTCGACGGTCCAGGGGCTTTGCGAGATCTTACGGCCCCCATGGGACACGTGATCCAGCTCGACCCTCCCCGCCACAAGGCACCCCCGGCCCCGATTCCGCCAATCGGGTTCACGCGGGTCGAGATGGCGCGGATACTGGATCTTTATAGCCGGCGGGTGATGGCGGGCGCTTGGCGCGATTACGCGATCGACAACCAGGCCGACCAAGCCACGTTCTCGATTTTCCGCCACGCCGCCGACCGGCCGCTCTTTACCGTCGCCAAGCGGCAGGTGCACGACATGACCGAATATTCGGTCTTCGAAGGCCCCGCCGTGCTCGCAAGCGGGCCTGATCTAGACGAGACCTTGGCGGCACTTGCGGCTCGTCCGTTTCTCGTCCGCTCTTAACTGTACGAATTCTCGAAGCCGGGTCTTACAGCGCACGCCACATTGCGCTAGAAGGGCGCGCCCCGACGACGATGACGCAGGATGCAATTCGCCATGACCGTCGCCAGCGCCACGCCGCACACTTTCTCGAAATTCGACCAGGAACTCGCCCGGCTCGACACGTTGCTGGTCGCAATGGCCCACAGCGGCCGCGAGCAGCTTGGTCGCGCTCTGTCCGCGCTGGAGCGCGGCGACAGCAGCCAGGCAGCCGCGATTCGCGAGGCCGACGCCGCGATCGACGCGCTTGAACAGGACGTGCAGTCACTGGTCATTCACATGCTGACCACACGTCAGCCGGTGGCTGACGATCTGCGCCACGTGCTTGCGGCGCTCAAAATCGCCACCGACCTCGAACGGATCGGCGACCACGGCAAGAACATCGCCAAGCGCCTGACCTTGATGAGCGGTGCGACCAACCCGTTGACCGGCCGCGTCGTGTCGTTGGGCCGCACGGTCGAACGCGCGTTCGACAAGCTGATCGTCGCCTACGAACAGCGCGACGTCGCCGCCGCGCACGAAATCTGGGCCCAGGACGGCGAGATCGACCAGGAACATCTGCACGTCTCGACCGCGCTGTCGCAGCAGATGGAGCGCGACCCGACGACGATCGGATCGGGCGTGCAGCTGCACTTCATCGCCAAGTCGATCGAACGCACCGGCGACCGTCTCACCAACATCGCCGAACAGATCGCCTTCTATCTTGAAGGCGTGCGTACGGCCGGTGAACGTCCGCGCATCGATCCCAGCGCCGACTAATTCCGCATAGACCGGCCCCGGCCAGTGATTTCTGGCCCGGGCAGATGTGGAAAACTCGACAGAATGCAGCGCATGGGCGATTTTCCGCCCCATGAGCACAGCCGGTTCGGACCGCGCGCCGTATTCGGCGCTGATGCGCACCGTCATTGCGGTGGCCGCGGCGATCATCCTGCTGGTTTGGGGCGCCTGGGGCGCATTCACCTACGTCTATGACGAGCCGCGCGCGACCGAAAGCGCGTATCGCCAGACCGAAGCGATGGCGCGCGCCATCGCGGAAAATGTCGACACGATCTTCCGCGGCGCCGACGCCTACATGCAGTTCCTGCGCATGCCCGCAGGCGCCGCTGCGGCCAACGACAAGAACGCGCTGCTCGGCGCCAGCGGCGTTGTTTCGTCGGCGCTGATCGACGTTGCGGTCGTCGACGCGCAAGGACGTCCGATCTTCACCTCGGTGTCGGGTCCGGATGCGAACCGCCTGTTCGACAACGCGCCGATCTTCCGTTCGGCGATGCTGAACAGCGCCGACCGGATCCTGGTTGGTGCACCGGCCAAATCGCCGCTGACAGGACGTTGGACGATCCCAGTCGCGCGCACGATCTTTGCGGCCAGCGGCCGCGCCGATGGCGCCGTCATTCTCGGCATCGACCCGTATCACTTTCAGCGGTTCTATCGCGCGCTCGACGATGCCAGCGGCATGACCGCCACGATCTTTCGCCGCGACGGACAAGTTCTGTCCTACTCCGCTTTGACCGACGATTTGCTGGCGTCGCCGTGGCGCCTGGCGCGCGCGCCGACCTTGTTCGAACGGACGTCGCCAAATCTGATCCTGCGTTCGCAAACATTGAGCCTGCTCGACGGCGCAGAAAAGATTCTGACGATGCAGCTGATGCCGCAATACGGCGTCGCCGTGTCGGCCGCGCTCAGCGAATCCGACGTGATGCGTCCGGTGATGCAGCGCCGCTACGGCTTCGCTGCTTTTGCGTTGCTGGTCTGCGTCGGCGTCGTCTTGGCCACGCTGCGTGCGCTTGGCGCGACGCGCAAAGTCGAACAACTGTCACGCAAGCTCGACGACGAACGCCACCGTGTGCAGCAGGTCAGCGACCGATTGGAAGACGTGATCGAAACCATGCCGACCTCAGTCGTGCTGTTCGACGCGGCCGGGCGGTTCGTGCTGACCAACAAACATTACCGCCAGCTTTTCCCCGGTGCCGAAGACCTGATCGTGCCGGGCAAGCCGGTGCAGAAATTCGCCGAGGAATTGTTCGATCGCGGCATTCTCGATGCACGCGTCGACACGGCGCGCCGCGCCTGGTGGCAGACGCCGGCCGCCGACCGAAAGACCTTTGCCAGCGAACAGCGCTGGCCGTCAGGCTGGGTCTATTCGATCGATGCGCCGTCGCGCGAAGGCGGCCTGGTCGGCGTGCGCGTCGACATCAACGACCGCAAATTGCGCGAAGAGGAATTGTCGGCCGCACGCGAAACCTTGCTGGCACAAGCTGCCGAGCTGCGCCACACGGTCGATGAGCTGACCGAAGCCAAGCGCAAGCTGCAGGCTGCTTACGAAGCGCGCGGCCTGTTCCTCGCCAACGTCAGCCACGAGCTGCGCACGCCGCTGAACGCGATCATCGGCTTTGCCGATCTGCTGACGCACGACGTCGACAGCAGCGCTGAGACCAAACGCGACTATGCGCGCCTGATCCTCGAAAGCGGCCGCCACCAATTGACCTTGGTTGAAGACCTGCTCGACACGGCGCAGGCCGAAGCCAACAAGCTGGAAATCGCGCCGCGCATCGGCGATCTGGCCCGCACGGTGCGGCAGGCCTGCGATTCAATGCGGCTGCAGGCCGAGAATGCTGGGCTGCGCCTGACCTGCGTCACGCCCGAAGATGCAAGCTGCGTCTACGATCCGCGCCGCGTGCATCAGATCGTGCTCAACCTCGTCGCCAACGCGATCAAATACACGCGCGCCGGTGGCCATATCGACGTCAATCTGAGCGGCGACCTCGAACATGGCTGGACCTTGGTGGTTGCCGACAACGGCATCGGCATTTCGTCGGAAGATCTGCCGCGCGTGATGGAGCCGTTCACCCAGCTCGCCAACGAGCGCAACCGCGCCGGCGGCGGAACGGGCTTGGGCTTGCCGCTCTCGCGCAAGCTCGTCGAACTCCATGGCGGCACGCTGCAGATCGAAAGCGCGGTCGATCACGGCACGCGCGTGACCGTGCAGCTACCCGCGCTGCAAGCGCACAGCGCGGCAGCCGAGTAAGTTTACGCGGCCGAGAGCTGCGTGCGCTGTGACGTCGGCATCGCGCCGACGGCTTTGAGACGCCACACCAGCAGCGCGTTCGCCAACACCGCTTCGACCAGCAGCACGACCGGAACCGACTGCAAAGACGGGCGGAAGACGAGATCGGCAAACGGTCCGATCAGCACGCGCGCCAGCGGCGGCACCACCACGTGCAGCAGCGCCAACAGCACCAGCGCCGCCAGATGCGCGCGACCAGTGCGGGCACCAACCGTCAAGGTCAGCACCAGTGCGACGTCGCGCAACATCAGCAGGAACGTGCTCGGCAACAGAAAGCCGCCGACACCGCCGGTGAGCGCAATCGCAATCACCGTCGCCAGAAACGCCATCGCCAGCGCGGTCACGAAGGGCGGCTGCAGTTCCAGCGCGCGACGCGCCTGACCGGCGCGAACCGCTTCGATCCAGCTACGCAGCGCGATCGGATCTTTGGGCGTCAGGAACGACGTCACCGTCACGGCGCCAAGCAACGTCGCAGCCGCGAGCAGAAGCCCGCCGCTCAACGCTGCGCTCGCAGCGGAAATATCCTGCATCTGGAATTTGAGATTGGGCACGTTGCCAACCGGCGCAAAGCCAGCCTGGAAGACGAAGAGCAGCGCCAAGCACAGCGCCAATCCCCATGGCAGGTTGCGCGCCTGCAGTTCGACCCGCGTTGCACGCCAGGCGCCGAACAAGGTGAGCGCGATCAGGAACAGCGACAGCACGGTACGCATCGTGTGCTGGTCGAAGTCGATTCCGTACCAGGCGCGTGGCCACGACCAGACCGACGACACACCGACCGCGGCAAGACCGAGAAGCTGCGCCACGGTCGTGTGACCGCGCACGCGCTGGCCGCCGAGACGCAGCAGCAACAGCGACGCCCAGAAGGACGCGACCTGCCAGAGCACACACGACGCGGTGGTTGCGATGATCTCCGACCAGCTGGCGCCGCCGATCACAGCGTGCCCAATCAACGTCAGTGCGGTCGCGATCCAGACCAGCGAGGTGACACCGAACAGTTTGCCCCAGCACATCGACCAGGGGCTGATCACCGAAAGGCGCTGCGTATCCCAAGTGCGTCCGGCGAGTTCGTCGGGAATGGCATCGGCGGCACGACGCGATCCCCACAAGCCGGTGACCGCAAATAGCAGCAAGGTCGTGCCCGACCCGTGCAGCCAGTTGCCCGGCACCATCATCGCCGAGAGATAGACCAGCGCGATGGCGACAGCGGTAAAGCCGACGCGCGCGGGCGACAGCTCCAACCAGAAATTACGTTGCAGTTCGGGGTTCACGTCGTGCCTCGCACGCGTTCGAGATAGAGACGTTCGAGGTCGGCCTCGACCGCGCCGAGTTCGGCGACCGGCACACCTGCCGTCACGAGTTTGGTCAGCAGCGCGCTGGCTGCTTCATCACCGCCGTCGAGCGTGAACTCGAACTGCAGCGCATCGACCGCGACCGGGTTCAAATCGCGCAACAGATTTTCGACGTTGGGATCGGGCCTCGTCAGACGCAGGCGCATGACACGCCGCGCCGCGCGGATCGCCTGATCGATCTTCTCGTTCGAGACCAGCTGGCCACCGGCAAGGATCAACACATGCGTCGAGTAATCGGCGAGCTCGGTCAGAATGTGCGACGACACGATCAAGGTCGTTCCTTCGCGCGCAATCTGTACCAAAAGATCCGAAAGCTCGCGTCGTGCAGCCGGATCGAGACCTGCAGCAGGCTCGTCAAGCAACACAACGGCTGGTTCGTGCACCAGCGCCTGTGCAATGCCGAGGCGTTGGCGCCAACCGCGCGACAAGGTGCCGGCGCGTTTGTCGAGCCATGGTACCAGACCCAGACGCTGCGCCGTCGCTTGCACGCGATCGTCGCGTTCGGCCCTTGCAACGCCGCGCGCCATCGCTTGATAGGTCAGGCACTGACGTACCGACAGGTCTTCGTAGAGACCGAAAAAGTCCTGCAGGAAGCCGATCCGGCGATGCAACTCGCGCGGTGCTTCCAGCGCGTCGATCCCATCGACCTGGATATTGCCGCCGCCTGGCGTGTCGAGCGCTGCGATACAGCGCATCAAGGTCGTCTTGCCGGCGCCATTCGGACCGACAAGTGCGACGACGCTGCCAGCGTCGATGTTGAAGGACAGGCCGTCGAGCGCGCGATGGCCGGGATAGTCAAAAACGAGGTCGCGGACGCGGATCATGATGCGTCAAGCATGAGCTTCCGCGCGGTATGTCGCAAGCAAGACGTTACGCCTGCAAGTAAGCGATCACTCCACTGTCACGCTCTTGGCGAGGTTGCGCGGCTGATCGACGTCGGTGCCTTTGAAGACCGCCACGTGATACGCGAGCAATTGCACCGGCAAAGCGTAGAGCAGCGGCACAACGAACGGATCGATAGCGGGCATTTCAACTTTCCATTCCGCCGCATCGTCGAGTCGCGCCAATCCGGCGCTATCCGAGATGGCGTAAACGCGCCCGCCGCGCGCCGCGACTTCCTGCACATTGGATGCGGTCTTGTCGAACAGCGAGTCGGACGGCGCCAGCACGATGATCGGCACCGACTCGTCGATCAGCGCGATCGGGCCGTGCTTCATCTCGCCGGCGGCGTAGCCTTCGGCGTGGATGTACGAAATTTCCTTGAGCTTCAGCGCGCCTTCCAACGCCAACGGATAGGCAAGCCCGCGACCGAGATAGAGAACGTCGCGCGCTTCGGCGATCTGCGGCGCGGTGCGCGCGATGGTTTCGTCGTGCTTGAGGATTTCGACCATGCGCGATGGTGCTTCGCGCAAAGACAGCGCCAGCTCGGCTTCGCGTTCGGCGGTGATCGCGCCGCGCGCACGCGCCAAGGCAAGTGAGAAGCACGCCAAGACTGCAAGCTGCGTCGTGAAGGCTTTGGTCGACGCGACGCCGATTTCAGGACCGGCCTTGGTGTAGAGCACCGCGTCGCTTTCGCGTGCGATGGTCGATTCCTGCACGTTGATCACCGACAGGATCTTCTGGCCGCAACGTTTGGCGTAGCGCAGCGCTTCGAGCGTGTCGGCGGTTTCGCCCGACTGCGACACCAGCACGGTGACGCCACCATCCTGCATCGGCGCCTGGCGATAGCGAAACTCGGATGCGACGTCGCATTCCACCGGAACGCGCGCGACTTGTTCGATCCAGTATTTCGCGGTCAGGCCGGCATAGTAGGCGGTGCCGCAAGCGACGATCGTCACTTTGGAGACGGTTGCGAGATCGAACGGCAGATCGGGCAGCGCGATCGCGCCGGTCGACGGATGCACCAGCGCGTTCAGCGTATCGCCGACCACCGCAGGCTGCTCGTAAATCTCTTTCAGCATGTAGTGACGAAATTCGCCTTTGCCCGTCACCGCACCCGACACCGACGTCTGATAGACCGGGCGCACGATTTCTTCGTCGTGCGGACCGTGATGCACGATGGCGCCGCTCTTGGTCACTTCGACCCAGTCGCCGTCGTGCAGATAGGAAATCTTGTTGGTCAGGTTGGCGAGCGCGATCGCGTCCGACGCGACATACATCTCGCCGTCGCCATAGCCGACCGCGAGCGGCGGCCCGTGGCGCGCCGCAACCAGCAGATCGTCTTCGCCCTGAAACAACATCACCAGCGCGAAGGCGCCTTCGAGGCGTTTCAGTGCGGCGGACGCGGCCTCGCGCGGCTTCATGCCTTGCTGCAGCAGATCGTCGACCAGACGCACGACCACTTCGGTGTCGGTCTGGCTGTCGAACCGGTGCTGTTTCTTTTCCAGCTCGGCTTTCAGCGTCTGATAATTCTCGATGATGCCGTTATGCACGATCGCGACACGGTCGGTTGCATGCGGATGCGCGTTGCGTTCGACCGGCGCGCCATGCGTCGCCCAGCGCGTGTGACCGATGCCGGTCGATCCCGACAACGGCTCTTCTTGCAGGCGCTTGTCGAGATTGATCAGCTTACCCTGGGCGCGGCGGCGATCGATGCGCCCATCGACCAAGGTGGCAACGCCCGCTGAATCATAGCCGCGATATTCGAGGCGACGCAGCGCGTCCATCAAATGCGGAACTGCCTGGCTGTTGCCGACAACGCCGATAATGCCGCACATATGCGTTACCCCTTCTTCTTGACGAGGTGGGCCATGCGTTCGCGAAAGCTCGCGGCCCAACCTTCTTTGTTCGACTGCCGTCCACGCCCGATCGCCAATGCGTCGTCGGGCACGTCGCGCGTGATCACACTGCTGGACCCCACATACGCGCCGTTGCCGATCTTGACCGGCGCCACAAGCGACGAGTTCGAACCGATGAACGCTCCGGCGCCGATTTCGGTCTTATATTTTCCGAAGCCGTCGTAATTGCAGGTGATGGTGCCGGCGCCGATATTGCTGCCCGCGCCCACCGTCGCGTCGCCGAGATAGGTCAGGTGGTTGGCTTTGGCGCCTTTGCCGAGCACGGTGTTTTTCAGCTCGACGAAATTGCCGACATGCGCGTCTTCGCCGACCTGCGCGCCTGGACGCAGGCGCGCGAACGGACCGATGATCGCACCGCGTTCGACCGTGCAGCCTTCGAGATGGCTGAAGCTTTTGATTTCGACCTTGTCGCCGACCGTGACGTCGGGACCAAACACGACATGCGGATGCACGATGACGTCGCGGCCGAGTTTCGTGTTGGCGCTGAACCAGACGCTGCCGGGATCGGTCAAGGTCACGCCGTCGGCCATGGCGCTTTCGCGCATGAAGCGCTGGAAGGTTTCTTCCGCCACTGCCAGTTCGGCGCGCGAATTGACGCCCGCCACTTCGTCGTTCGATCCTTCGACGACGGCGACTTTCAATCCGTCCTGCCGCGCCAACCCGACGATGTCGGTCAAATAGAATTCAGACTTGGCGTTGTCGTTCTTGACCCGCGCCAGCCAGTCGCCGAGCCGCGCGCCGTCGGCGAGCAAAATGCCCGAGTTGCACAAAGGCAGCGCGCGTTCCTCGTCGTTGGCGTCGAGAAACTCGACGATGCGGTCGAGCGTGCCGTCGGCCGCCTGCACCAACCGTCCGTACGCGTTCGGTGTCGGCGCGCGCATGCCGAACACGACAATCCCAACACCATCCGTGCGTGCCGCGCGCAACTTTGCGAGGCTCTCGGCACGAACCAGCGGCACATCGCCATAGAGAACCAGCACGTCGCCCGTGAATCCGGCCAACGCCGGCATCGCCGCACGGACTGCGTCGGCGGTGCCACGCTGTTCGGTCTGGATCGTGGTCGGCACGGGTGCGACGTGATGCGTCAGCATCTCCATGCCGGGGCCGACGACGACGACCGTCCGTTCAGCGCCGAGCGACACGGCAGCTTCCAGCACATGCCGCACCATCGACCGTCCGCCGATTGCGTGCATAACCTTGGGAAGGTCGGATTTCATGCGCGTGCCTTTGCCGGCGGCAAGCACGATGGCGGCGAGCGGTCGCTGATTTGTCATCTGGTTTTCGAGATCATCCGGAAGTGTCGGTCATCCCATGAGCTGCCGGTCCCAGGCAACCGGCCCGGCGATCACGAAATGCGACGATTTCCAACGCCGCGCAGCAGTCTTTGTCCCACCGCATGCCGTTGTAATGTCGCCTTCATGACCGTCCTGCCCCGCCCACGCCTGCGCGCCGTCTTGTTCGACCTCGACGGAACTTTGATCGATTCCCTGCCCGACCTGACCGCGCTGCTGAACTCGATCCTGGTCGAGCGCAGCTTGGAGCCGCTGTCGCTGGCAGAAGTCAGGCCGATGGTGGGCGACGGCGTGGCACGTCTGCTGGAGCGCGCCTATGCCGCGCGCGGCCTCGATGTCGCAACCGCGCGCGGCGAGCTCGACGAATTCGTCGATCGCTACGAACGTCTGCCGGTGCGGCCCGATCTTCCCTATGACGGCGCCGTAGCCGCACTCGACGCGGCGCGTGCAGCGGGCTTTGGTTGCGCCTTGCTGACCAACAAGCCGGAACGGCCAACGCGCATCATTCTGGACGCGCTGGGCTGGACCGATCGCTTTGACGCGATCGTCGGCGGCGACACGTTGCCGACGCGCAAACCGGAACCGCAAGGCGTGCTGCATCTGGCGCAGCGTCTGGGTGCGCGCCCGATCGAAACGGCGCTGGTCGGTGATGGTGCGGCCGATGTCGGCGCCGCGCGCAACGCGGGCGTCCGCGCCATCGTCGCCGGTTGGGGCTATACGCACGATCCGCAAACGCTGGGCGGCGAGTGCGTCCTGCGCGATCTCGACGCCGTGGCGCAGTGGATCGCGCAGGAAGCAGTCGCGGTTTAGTTCTTCGCGAGCGTGCCGAGGAACGCAGCCACTTCGCGGTTCTGCACCTCATTCTCGGGTGCCGTGCTGCCGGCGCCGGAATAATGCCCCATCGGCAGCTTGTCGTTGATCGGCACATAGCGCGCGCCGGCGATGTGTTTCGCCGCTTCGGTCGCTTCATATTCGGGATTCAACAAGTCGCCGCTGCCAGCCAGGATCAGCGTCTTGGCTTTGATCGACTGCAGCGCCTTCGCGGTATCGCCGTTAAAGCCCTTCGTCGTGCCCACGTTGTGCATGTCGTAGGCCCAGCTCTGATAGATCCAGTCGGTCGCATCCATGCGCTTCCAGCCGCCATCCTGCACGCCTTTCAGATAAGCGATCTCATCCTGCGCGTTGGGATAGAGTTTTTCCTGCAGGCCCGGCGTACGCACGATCACACCCGACAACCATCCCGCCCACAAACGCATGCCTTGTTCGGGCGGCGCATCGGCGGCGTAGGTGCCGTCCTTCCAACGCGCATCGGTCATGATCGACTGGCGCAACATTTCCAGCACGCCGGTCGTCCAAGCCGGCGTACGCGCCAGCGGAATGATCGGCACAATGCTGGTCATCATGTCGGGATAGCTGACCGCCCATTGCAGCGCCTGCATGCCGCCCATCGATGCGCCGATCACGGTCACCAGCTTTTTGATGCCAAACTTCTCGGCCACCAAACGTTGCTGCGAATTGACCATGTCGCGAATATTGAACTTGGGGAACTGCATGCGCGGCTGCGCTTTGCTGTTCGATGGTGACGTCGTCAGCCCGTTCCCGATCGAGTCGGTGCAGATGATGAAGTACTTGGCCGGCTCGAGCGCCTTGCCAGCGCCGATCAGATAATCGATGCGGTGATGATTGCCGCCGATCGACGGCACCATCAGGATCGCGTTCGATTTGTCGGCGTTCAGCGTCCCATGCGTGACGTACGAGATCGAGAAGTCTTTGATCGTCTCGCCGCTTTCGAGCTTGAAATCGCCTTCAGCAAACAGCTGATGCGGTGGCTGGTTGGCCTCGTGCGCAAACGCCGAAATCGTCACCAGCGACGAAACAAACAGGCTGAGAATTCGCACCCGCATGACGCCTCCCTTTCGACTTGTTGCCTCGAAGTCGAAGAGCTGCGTGCAGCTTCGTCTACTCGAGCCGGTTTCTGACGACCGGCTAGCGAACGTTATTCCGCAGCTTCGTCCAGCGCGACCGGATGGCCGGCAGCGGGCACGCGCTTCTTCTCGGCGAAGCGGTTCTGCAGCTTGTCGAAATAGATGTAGAGCACCGGCGTGATGAACAGGGTCAGCACCTGGCTGACGATCAATCCGCCGACCACCACCAGACCCAGCGGCTGGCGCAGTTCGGCGCCGGCACCGACGCCAAGCGCGATCGGCAAGGCGCCGAGCAGCGCCGCCATCGTCGTCATCATGATTGGACGGAAGCGCAACAGGCACGCTTCGTAGATCGACCGTTCGCTGTCGAGATCGCCTTCGCGTTTCTTTTCCAGCGCGAAGTCGATCATCATGATCGCGTTCTTTTTCACGATGCCGATCAACATCAGCAAGCCGATGATGCCGATCAGATCGAGCGGCTTGCCGAACAGCAGCAAGGTCAGCACGCCACCCAGCGCGGCCGACGGCAGACCCGCCAGAATCGTCAGCGGGTGCACGAAGCTTTCGTACAGAATGCCGAGCACGATATAGACCGCGAGCAGCGCCGACAGGATCAGGAACCCTTGGTTCCCCATCGAATCGCGGAACACCTGCGTCGTGCCTTCAAAGCCCAGCACGATCGATTCCGGCATGCCGATCTTGCGTTCCATGTCGCGCACGCGATCGACCATCGACGACAACGGGATCTTGTCCGACAGGTTGAAGCTGATTGCGGCGGTTGGAAGCTGGCCCGAATGCGACACGGTCAACGGACCGACGGATTGCTGCAACTCGCCGATGGCGCGCAGCGGCACCAGCAGGCCGCGATCATTCTTGACGTAGAGGCGGCCGATCGCGTCGGGATCGTCCTGCAGCGCAGGTTCGATTTCCTGGATCACCGCATAGTCGTTCGACGCGGTGAAGAGCGAGGCAACTTTGCGCGTACCGAACGCGCTGTAGAGCGTCTGGCGCACCTGGTCGGCGCTGACGCCGGCAGCAAGTGCGCGATCCTGGTCCATGCGGAAGACCTGCTTCGGCACGCCCATTTTCAGATCCGACGACACGTCGAGAAAGCCTTCGGTCTTCGACATCTCGACGCGGAAATTTTCGGCCCAGCGGAACAGCTCAGTCAGTTCGGCGCCTTGCAACGTCACCATGTACTGGGCCTTGGGCGTACGGCCGCCAAGCTCCAGACTTTGCACGGGCGTGAAGTAGACGCGGATGCCGGGCACCGCGGCGACTTTCTTGCGCAGCGAGTCGATCACCTGAAACACGGTGCGGTCGCGCTTCTCGAACGGCGCCAGCTCCAGAAAGCCGCGACCGTTGCTGATCGAGCCGCCAGCGCCGCCGGGCGACACGAAGGACGACACCATCGCCACGTCGGGTTCGGCGCGCGCAATCGCGGCGACCTGCTGCTGCAGTTCCAGCATATGATCGAAGGCGATATCTTCGGCGCCTTCGGTCGACATCGAAATCGCGCCTGTATCTTCGAGCGGCAGAAAGCCTTTCGGCACCATCTGCACCGCGATCACGGTCACGACCAAGGACGCGACCGTGACCATCAAGGTCGCGCGCTGGTGGCGCAGCACCCAGCGCAGGCCGCGGTCATATGCGTTCAGCAGTGAGTCGAAGCGCGCTTCGAGCCACGTGCCCAGGCGCGATTCCTTGTGTTCGTTCTCGTGCTTCAACAGGCGTGCGGTCAGCATCGGGGTCAAGGTCAGTGCGCAGACCATCGACACTGCAATCGCGATCGTCAGCGTCAGACCGAATTCGCGCAGCATGCGGCCGATGACGCCGCCCATGAAAATGACCGGAATGAACACGACCACCAGCGAAATGGTGATCGACACGATGGTGAAGCCGACTTCGCGTGCGCCCTTCAAGGTCGCTTCGAAGGGCGGCATCCCCTGCTCGACATAGCGCATTACGTTTTCGAGCATCACGATCGCGTCGTCGACGATCAGGCCGATCGCCAGGGTCAGCGCCAACAGCGAAATATTGTTCAGCGAGAAGCCGGCCAACCACATGCCGGCAAAGGTGCCGATCACCGACAGCGGCAGCACGATGGCCGGGATCAACGTCGCAACCGGTTTGCGCAGGAACAGGAAGATCACCAGCACGACCAGAACGGCGGTGACGGCGAAGGTGGTCTGCACGTCGGCGAGATTTTGCCGGATCGGCTTCGACCGGTTGACCGTCGGCGTGAATTCGATCGACGGCGGCACCTGCGCCTTGATGCGCGGCAGCTCGCGGAAGATCGAATCGACGACTTCGACAGCGTTGGCGTCCGACTGGCGCACGATCGCCATCAGGATCGAACGTTGGCCGTTGATGTAGGCCGCGTTCTGCACCTGCTCGACGGAATCGACGACGGTTGCGACTTCTTCGAGACGAACCGGACGATCGTTGCGATAGGCGACGATGACTTTCCCAAACTCGGCTGCGTTGCGCGGCTGGCCGGCGACTTCGATCGTGACCGTGCGGGCGGTGCCTTGAATCGTACCCGCCGGCGCGTTCGAGGCGGCGCCGATCAGTGCGGCGCGCACGTCTTCGACCGAAACGCCGCGTGCAGCCAGCACGTCGGGATCCATCTGGGCGCGGATCGCGTATTTCTTCTGACCCCAGATCATCACCTGCGCCACGCCCGACAGAGTCGAAAGGCGCGGTCCGACGATCGTGTCGACATACTCGTTGACGTCGCTCAACTGCATCGTGTCCGAGCGCACGCCGATCAACAGCACCGGCGTCTGCGACGGGTTCACCTTGGAGTAGCTGGGCGGTGTGGTCATTTCCAATGGCAGGCGCCGCTGCACCGCTGCCAGTGCCGCCGCGACGTCCTGGGCCGCCGCATCGATGTTGCGGGCCAGATCGAACTGCACCGTGACGTTGGTTGATCCGACCGAGCTGTTCGACACGATCGAGGTAACGCCCGAAATCGTCGCGATCTGGCGTTCGATCGGGGTTGCGATCGACGCCGCCATGGTTTCCGGACTGGCGCCCGGCAGGCGCGCTTCGATCTGAATGGTCGGCACGTCGACATTCGGCAGCGGTGCGACTGCGAGTTGGCGATAGCCCGAAATGCCCAGCAGGACGATCGCGAACATCACGAGCGTCGTCATGACCGGGCGGCGAACGAAGACTTCAGACAGCGACATCGTCGTCGGCCTAGTTCACCGCAGCGACCGGCGACGCGCCGGTGCGGATTTCGATTTTGGTGCCGTCGGCCAGTCGCAGATGACCGTCGGTGACGACCGTCTCCCCGCTGCTGATGCCGCTTTCCAGCACCGTATAGTCGTTCCAGACGCGCCCAACTTTGACCGGCGTGATTTTCACCGTCTTGTCGTCACGGATCACGAACACGAACGTGCCGCCCTGGTTGGTCCGCACCGCGCTGCTCGGTACCGCGACCACACCGCCTTCGGTCGACAACTTGACGCGGCAATTGACGAACATGCCGGGCCATAGTGTCTCGTCGTTATTCTCGAACGACGCCTTGACCACGAAGGCACCGGTCTGCGCGTCGATATTGTTGTCGACATATTCGACGCGCCCGACCGCGGTCACGTCCGGCGCTTCCTGTCGCGCAGCGGCGACATCGACTGCACCGGCCTGCAACGCCTTGCGCAACGGAACCAGCCAGCGTTGCGGCAACGACAATTGCACGCGCACCGGCTGGATTGCGTTGATCGTGACCAGCGGCGTCGCGTCGGCGGTCTTCACAACCGCGCCCAAAGTCAGGTTGATCGTGCCGACGCGACCTGCGATCGGTGCGCGAATGTCGGTCCACGACAATTGCGCGCGCAGATTTTCGACCTGCGCTTCATCGGCCTGCACCGACGCGGCGGTGGTTTCGACCATCGCCTTGGCTTGTTCGTATTTCTGCTGCGAAGCGGCGCGGCTGGCGACGAGTTCGGTGTAGCGCTGAATGTCGGCGCGTGCCTGCGCCAACGTCGCGCGGTCTTTGACCAGCATCGCTTCGGCCTGCGCCAACTGCGCTTTGATCGAGCGCGGGTCGAGCGTGAACAGCTTCTGATCGGCTTCGACGCGATCGCCGTCTTTGAAATGCACGGAAATGATCTGGCCATCGACGCGCGGACGCACCGCGACGGTTTCGCGCGCCTGCACCAAGCCGACCGTCTGCACTTCCAACGGCACGTCGCGCAGCTCGGCCTTGGCCGCGCGCACCGGGACGCTGGCCTCACGGCGCGCGACGACACCCCCGTCGCCCCGGCCGAATGCGACCCAGGCAACGGCGGCAACGAGGACGAGACCGCCCAGAACGGCAAAGCGACGCGAATTCATGCGCATAGGGAGGTGTTTACCCCCGCGCCAGGTAAGAAATCACTTTAGAAATCGAGGCACGGCCGATCCTCGACCGTAAATCCCCCGCGAAAGCAGGGGTCCATCGAGCCGGATTCGGGATGACCGGATTGGCGGCAAAATGCCCCCGCTTTCGCGGGGGACATAATCAGTTGGCGTAGACGAAGCCCAGTGCCGGATAGGGCGCGCCATAGACGTGCGCCTGCTCGTTCCAAACCCGGACCATGGTCCAGTCATTTTTGGGCGACACGTCCTGAACCCGGACATTCTGGGTGATGCGGCGGCGGATCCAGTTGGCGTGATCGATTTCGATCGTGCGCGAATCGAGCACTTTCGAAACCACGGCCACGTGACCGGCGGGCATGTGCCGCGTGCGATTGAATACGAAGACAGCGTCGCGTTCGGGATTGTGGCCCCGTTCGTAACGGCCTGCAGCGGCGTTCCACCACTGCCAGCCATTTCCGGCGAGCTGAACATTCGAGATTTCGCGCACATACTCGACGCAGTTCCATGCACGCGCAGGTGCAGCAAACAGGAACGACGCGACGAGCAGCGAAACAGCAAGGCAAGTGCGCGCGAGCGGCGCGAAAGCGCTACGACGAACTGACAATCCCAGGTCCCCTGTTCCGTTGGCGGAATCGGCTTCTTGGTCTTCGAAAAGGCCGCCGGTCGTATCGGCGTCCAAGTGATGGGAGAGCCGTCTAAAGCGCATAGCTGGATGAGTCCACCCCCGAATCGCTTGTTACCGAAAATGTCAGCGCTTCGTTCTCCCAGAATCCTTATGTGGAGCTTGCTTTTTCGGCGCTTCGCGGCGAAAGCCAACACTGTGGAGAACTGGAAAAAGCGCCGTCTGACATGGGCGATCACTGCGGCGACTGCCGTGTGCATGTTACTGTACACCGGCGCTGCAGCAGCCTCGTCGTTGCCGCGCGTCATGTCGCTCAATCTGTGCGGCGACGTCATGTTGGCGCTGCTTGCGGATCGCACGCAGATCGCGAGCGTCAGCTACAACGGATTGAATCCAGCCTTTTCGCCCGTCGCTGATCAGCTCGCAGGATTGCCGGTCAATCGCGGACGCGCCGAAGAAGTTGTTGCCGCTGCCCCTGATCTGGTTCTCATCAGCGCGTTCACGCAACCAGCAACGAAACTTGCGTTGCGGCAACTCGGCGTGCGCGTGATCGAGATGGTCGATCCATCCGACTTCGATGCGATCGCTGCACAAACCCAATCGATCGCACATGCAATCGGACAGGATGCGCGCGGCGATGAAACTGTGGCGCAGATGCGCGCAACCTTGGCCGCGGTCGACAAGCCGAAGCAACGTCCGCTGGCTGCGATCTTGCACCCGGGCGGTTACACCGAAGGTCGCGGCACGCTTGCCCATGCCGTGCTGCTTGCCGCCGGCTACGACAATCTTGCGGCGCGCGAAGGTATCACCGGCTATGCACCGCAACGTCTCGAAACGCTCGTCGCCGCACCAGTCGATCTGCTGCTGGCCGACGTCACGATCGATGGCGGTGCGCCGTCATTGTCGCGTGAGATGCTGAACCATCCGGCGCTGCTGCTGCGCTTTGCGACCAGCCGGCGCGCAGCCCTGCCCTCGCGCGCCTTGACCTGCAGTACGCCGCGTGCCGCCGATGCGGTCACCGCGCTTGCGTCGTTGAGAGCGCAATGAACATTCGGCTTTTGTCGCTGCTCGTCTGCGCCGCGTTCTTCGCGTCGCTTGCCATCGGACCGGCGCCGATCACGCTTGGACAGATCGTGGCCGGCGATCCGGTGGCGCGCACGATCTTTCTCGAACTGCGCCTGCCGCGCGCGTTGCTGGGCCTGATCGTTGGTGGTGGGCTTGGTCTCGCCGGCGCTGCGCTGCAGGGCTGGTTGCGCAATCCGCTGGTCGAACCTGGTTTGATCGGCGCATCGAGCGGCGCGTCGCTGGGTGCCGTGCTGGCGCTGTATTCCGGTCTCGCGATCACCGTGCCGCTGGCCTTGCCGATCGCAGGCACGCTTGGCGCCGCCGCTGCAACCGGGTTGTTGTGGAGCCTGGCCGGACAACGCGCCAGCGCAACAACGACCGTGCTCGCCGGCGTTGCGATTGCGTCGTTGGGCGGTGCGTTGACGTCGCTCGCACTCAACCTCGCACCCAGCCCGCTTGCGGCGCTGGAGATCGTGTTCTGGTTGCTCGGTTCGCTGGCCGACCGCTCGATGCCGCAATTGACCTTCGCGCTGCCCTTCGCGGTCGCCGGTGCGGTTCTGTTGTTTACGCAGGCACGCGAACTTGACGCGTTGTCGTTGGGTGACGAGACGGCGGCCAGTCTCGGCGTCGATCTCGGTCGCGTGCGCATTGCGACCGTACTCGGCGCGGCGCTGGTCGTTGGTCCTGCGGTTGCGATCACCGGTGCAATCGGCTTTGTCGGATTGGTCGTGCCGCATTTGCTGCGCACCAACGATCGGCAATTGCCGTCGCGTTTGTTGTTGCCAAGCATGCTCGGTGGTGCCGCGTTGCTGACCTTCGCCGACATAGCGGTGCGTTTGATTCCGACGCCGCAAGAACTCAAGCTTGGCACCGTCACCGCACTGATCGGCGCGCCATTCTTTCTCTGGTTGCTGCGCGACGTGCAGCGGCGGTTGCCATGACGCTCGCTCTGACCGACGCGACGATGCGGTACGGCAAACGCACCGTTCTCGACCGCGTCTCGTTCACGCTGGCTCCGGGGAGTTTCACTGTGTTGGTCGGCCCCAATGGCGCCGGCAAGTCGAGCCTGTTGCGCGCGCTTGGCGGTCTGGCGCCGCTGCAGGGGGGATCGGCCAGCCTCGACGGGCACGATCTCAGCGAGATGCCGGCGCGCGAACGGGCCAAGGCGATCGGCTGGTTGCCCCAACGCGGCGGGGTCGCCTGGCCGATTGCGGTTGAGCAGGTCGTGGCGCTTGGCCGCCATCCATACAGTGGTGTCGATTCAGACCATGCGGTCGAAGCCGCACTTGCGGCGTGCGACGTCGCGCATCTCGCGCAACGTTCTTTCACTGCGCTGTCCGGCGGCGAACAATCACGCGTGTTATTGGCCCGTGCATTGGCGGGAGAGCCACGTTTCCTGCTGGTGGACGAGCCGATCGCAGACCTCGATCCGGCGCATCAGCTCGATGCACTGGCGTTGCTGCGTACGCGCGCAACAGATCGCGTCGGCGTTCTGGCGATTTTGCACGATCTTGCTCTCGCAAGTCGCGTGGCGGATCGCGTAGTCTTGTTGCAGGCAGGCCGGATCGTCGGCGATGGCGAAGCACGTGCAGTCCTTACGCACGATGCTTTGCGCGACGTGTTCAACGTCGCGGCGCATATCGAAGACGAGCCGTTCTTTGTTCTGCCCTGGGAACGCCGATCACCGGAGCGCCGATGAAACGTCTCGCCGGATTGTGTTTGCTTCTGCTCGCCGGCACCGCGCATGCGCAGCCGACCGATTTGAAGTCACGTCTATCGGTGATGCCCGACGACGTCCGCAGCTGGGCCTGGCGGCAGGCCGGCTGCAATCACTGGCGCGAAGAAATGCCCGGCGATTCCGAACGCGCGCGCCGCATCAAAGAAGCGATGAACGACCTGCGTTGTTACGATCTGAGCCGCGACAGCGAGATGTTGCGGCGGCGCTACGTCAACCGCGCCAACATTCTCGATCTGCTGGCCAACGCCAACGAGCTGAAAGCGGATTAGAGCGGCGCTCGATTTCAGCGCCGTAGCGCTACCACGCCAAAACGCCGCATTTCCGATACTGGCTGGCTGATTTCGGTATTGCGAGTACGACATGAATGGGGCGTGAAAAGCGGGATTCAGGACTCCCGTAACGATCGTTCGCCGTGCAGGTTCGGATCGTTATGTCCGTTACCGCGTCCTTTCAGAACGATCGGCGTCGACGGCTCGAAGTTCGCTTCGAGACCATCCTCATCGCAATCGTCATCGTTTTCCTCGCCGTGGTCTTCGCGCCCACGACGCTGGTGGTCGCGTTCGCCATGGCGCCGACGGTGCTGATGTTCGTGCTGGACGGCGATCCGCAAAAGAACCGGACCCTGTCGGTCGGCGCGCTCAACCTGGCCGGCACCGTGCCTGCGCTGTTCGAGCTCTGGGCGCGTTGGAACACGCTGGCGGGCGCGGTCGAAATGATTGCGACGGCGCATCCCTGGCGGCTCGCCTTCGGCGGCGCGCTGCTCGGCTGGCTGATGAACTGGCTGATCCCGATCGCCAGCGCCAACTACATGGTCAAGCAGCGCGAAAGCAGTCTCGGCGAGCTGGAAAAGCGCCAGGAGCTGATGCGCGACGTCTGGGGTCTGGACGTCGATCCGCGCTGGCGGGCCCCCGATCCCGAAGCCCCGGTGCCGGCGGCAGAGACCACCGCGGGGCAGGTCACGGAAATTTCCGCGGCCGCATCTGCCGAACCAGCGCCCGAATCGCTGTAGAGTCTGGGCGCCGAACAATCGGAGCCCGTTTCATGATCCGTCGTATGGTTTTCGCGCTGGCCGCCTTGGTTGCCGTCAGTGCTTCTTCGCTGCCCGCGCACGCAGCTACGCTCACCGACCAGGAGCAACTGCTCGAACGCGCCACGCTGAGCGTGAAGCTGATGCGCGGCGGTCCTGACTTCGCTGAGATCGAACGCATCCTGCCGCGCGCCAAAGCGGTGCTGATCATCCCCAGCCTGATCAAAGGCGCGTTCATCTTCGGCGGTGAAGGCGGCAATGGCGTGCTGCTGGCGCGCCAGAAAGACGGAAGCTGGACCAACCCCGCGTTCTACGCGCTGGGCAACGTCTCGTTCGGCCTGCAGATCGGCGGCCAGTCGAGCGAAGTGATCTTCCTGATCATGAGCCAACAGGGTCTGGAAGCGATCCTCGACAAGAACGCGACCTTGGGCGCCGACGCGTCGGTCGCCGTTGCCACGATCGGCAAAGGCGTGCGCGCGTCGACCGGCTTCGACGTCAATGCCGACATGTATGCGTTCGCCAAAACCGAAGGCCTGTTTGGCGGCGTGTCGATCAACGGTGCAGGACTTGGCGCGCTGAGCGACTGGAACCACGAGTTCTATCGCTCGGACGATGCGACCGCGCGCAACATCCTGATCAACGGACGCTTCAACACGCCCGACCCGCGTGCAGCAGCGTTGAAGGCCGTGTTGAAATAGGCGCGAAGCGCCTCCCGGATTTCAGTTCAAGAATTGAAATCCGGGAGCGCCTGCGGCGCTAAATTCCGCTCGGCGTGAAGGCGTTGAAGGCAAGCACCGTCGAGGTGCGTTGCACGCCGGGAACGCGCTGCAAGATCTGCGTCACGAACACGCCGGCATCGGCCGGCGGATGTGCTTTCACCAGCAGGTCGTACTCGCCCGAGATTGAATAGACTTCGGCGACGCCCTCGATCTCGTCGACCAGCTTGGCCGCGACGTCGTAGGTACGTCCGAGTTCGCACTGAACGAAAACAAAGAGCGTGTGCATGGGGTCTCCCTACTCCTCACGGATGCAGGGATCCAGCACCCCACACCCGCTTGACTTGATCCAGGCCAAACCTCTACATCGCGCCCTCCGGCGGAAGGGTGGCCGAGTGGTTAAAGGCAGCAGACTGTAAATCTGCCCGCATAGCGTACGCTGGTTCGAATCCAGCCCCTTCCACCAACCTTCGCCCTGCGGGCTTCGGTTGGCAGGCCACCTTGAACAAGGCGAAGGTTGTCCTCCGAAGCTTTAGCGTAGGAGGACCGGTACAGATCCCATGAACCGCCGCCCGCCCCCGAAACGTCCGCCCCATCAGAACCAGCCGCCGCAAGGCCGCCCCGCCCATCACGGCGCGGCACGGCAGAGCGCTGGCCACGCGCATTTCCTCTATGGGCTGCACGCGGTCGCCGAGGCCTGGCGCAACCCGGCGCGGCATCCCGTCTCGCTGCTCGCCACCGAAGCCGGGCTGGCGGCGCTGGGTCCGGCGATGGCCGAGGCCGGCGCCAAGCGGATCAAGCGGCCGGTGCCGCGAATCGTCGACCGGACCGAAATCGAACGCGCCCTGCCCCCCGGTGCGGTGCATCAGGGGCTGGCGCTCGATCCCGGTCAGATGCCCGAGCTGGGCGTCGAAGATCTCCTCGTTGCGACGCACGAAACTGCATCGTCGTTGCTGCTGGTGCTCGACCAGATCACCGACCCGCACAATGTCGGCGCGATCCTGCGTTCGGCGGCTGCGTTCGGCGCCGCCGGCGTGATCGTACAGACGCGCCACGCGCCGCCGATCACCGGCACGTTGGCGAAGGTTGCGTCGGGCGCCGTCGAACATGTGCCGATGGCGCACGCGACCAATCTGACGCGCGCATTGGAAGAGCTGAAAGAAGCTGGGTTTGTTTGTGTCGGCCTGGCTGAGCAAGCGACGGCGACGCTGGCCGAAGTGCCGCTGACCGGAAAAGTCGCACTGGTGCTTGGTGCAGAAGGCGACGGCATTCGTCGCCTGGTCGCCGAGACGTGCGATCACCTGGCGAAGCTGCCGACACAGCCACCGATCGCGTCACTCAACGTATCGAATGCCGCGGCGGTCGCGCTCTACGAGGTCGCGCGCCGCCGCAGCTAAATCGATTTGGCTTAGTAGCCTTTGTTCTTGTCGGCTTCCTTGGTCAGGCCCTTGCCTGCTGCCGACACGTCTTTGCCGGCGCCTTCCATCGTGTTGCAGGCCGACAGACCCAGCGACGCGGCGATCAGGACCAACGCGGCCAACGCGGGAAACTTCTTCGAATTCATCGGAAATACCTCGTCCTTGAATGGCTCCGCGTCATGCGGACGAGGGCAAAACCGCGCAAACCATGATTCGGTTCCGCGTATTCGCTACGTAAAATTATCGAGGCTGGCGCCTCAGCGCCGTTTTGGGGCCACAGCCTGCCGGCGAAGCTTGTCGACCCGCGCATCGGCGGCGGCGACATTGTCGGATTCAACGAAGCCCGGCTTGCGCAGCGGCTTCTCGGCCGCGCGGCCGAACAAGAAGCCCTGCCCGCGTTGCACGCCCAACGTCTTCAGCACGTCGGCTTGTTTGCGCGCTTCGACCCACTCGGCAACCGTCACCAGCCCGAGTTCCTTCGACAGTTCGGCCATGGCGCGAACAAACGCGCGGTCGCGCAGATTGTCGCCGAGATCCTTGATGTATCCGCCGTCGATTTTGACGACGTCGAACGGCAGCAAGCGCAGATATTCGAAGGTCGTTGCACCAGCCCCGAAATCGTCGAGACAGACGCGCACTTTCAACTTGCGGATCCGCTCGAGCACTTTGGCGGTGAAGTCGAAATTGGCGATGCGCTTGGATTCGGTGACTTCGATCAGCATGCGCTGACGCGCATCGGGGAACCGTTCGAGCAGTTTTTCCAGTTCGTTCGAAAAGGCAGCGCTTTGCAGCGAGCGCGCCGAAACGTTGGCGGTGATGTCGAGGATCGATGGATCCTTGTCGAGCATCGTCAGCACTTGCGTCACGACCGACTGGTCGAGTTCGGCGATGACGCCGATCTCTTCGGCGAAGGTCACCATGCGGAACGGCGACGAACCGTCCTGCAAACGCGTCAGCGCTTCTTGATAGAGCGGCTGTTCGGTTGCGAGATCGACAATCGGCTGGAACACTAGGCTGAAGCCTTGTCCCGCCAGCGCGCCACGGAACTGCGCCACGTCTTTGACCGTCTTTTCGACCAGCTCTTCGATCGAAGAGCTGAGCGAGTCGAGCGAGAACTCACCGTCCTGCGCCTCGGCGAAACGCGACACCGCAAACGCAACGGCGCGTGCGACGTCGGGGCTCGACATATCGACGTCGTCGAGTTTCAGCGCATAGGCTTTGGCGACGATGCCTTTGCCTTTGGGGTCGTGCGCTTTCGCCAGTTCAGCGATGCCCGCAGCCAGCACGTTGCCGTCGACGCCGGTGCCGTGCAGCACGCTGAACTTGTCGTCCGCGACCTGGCTTGCCGTATCGCCGCCGACCGAGCCCGCCTTCAGGAAGGCGCCGACCTGCTGCATGAACTCGCTGCCGGCGGCAACGGTCATGCTGTTCTTGAGTGCCGTGACGCCCGGCGCCTCGACCAGTGTCAGCTTGACGTCTTCGCCACGATCGCGCGCTGCCTTGATTGCAGCGGTTGCGTCAGCGGCAAACGACGCCGGTTCGCGCAGACCGGTTTCCGGCGAGCGCTGTACTTCGTTGGCCGGCGTTGCCACCGGCTCTTCTTCTTCATGCGCGATCGACAGCGCGAAATTTCCCGGCGCGTCGGGGACCGGAAAGCCCGCAATGTTGGCGCGGGTGAAACCGCCGGCACGGCGCAACAACACGCGTTCGGGCCGCAGACGACGGCCCTGCTGTGCGGCGAGGCGGATCGTGTCGCGCACTTTGCTGCTGCCAGGCGCGAAAATCTCATCGAGCGTCTTGCCGATCAGCTCCTCGGCGCCGCGACCGACTGCCCACGATGCCGCGCCCAGCGCATACGAGATCCGGCCCTGCGCATCCAATTCCAGGAGCAGGTCAGCTCGCGCGAAGGCGGTGGCTACGAATCGTGCGCGTTCGCGCTTGGGGTCTTGCGGCGCCATAGAGGGGCACGGTGCCTCCCACGGGTAAACGCGGCATTAAGTTCGGCGCCAGATCGTCCCTTGTGCGTTGTCTTCTAGGACAATTCCGGCGTCTGCGAGCTCTTTGCGCACGCGATCCGCTTCGGCGAAATCCCGCTTTGCGCGGGCTTCGGCACGGGCGGCAATCCGGGCTTCGATCGCCGATTCGTCCAGCGATGCGCCCGTCGGCGTCCAGCGGAACCACGCTTCAGGCGTCGATTGCAGCAATCCGAGCAAACGGGCGCTGTCGCGCACCGCGGCGGCTGCGGCGTCTTCGCATGCAAACGACGCGGCCACGGCACGGTCGATCGCTGCGATAGCGGCCGGCGTGTTCAAATCGTCGGCAAGCGCCGCAAGCACCGGCGCGGTGTCGCCGCGCGGCGTATCGTCCGCGAATGCGACCTCGGCGGCGCGATACCAGCGATCGAGCTTTTTCTTCGCTTCTTCGACGCGCGCATCGCTGAAATCGAACGGCTGGCGGTAATGTCCCATCAGCAACGCAAGCCGCACTGCTTCGCCGGGAAAATTCTGCGCGTAGTCGGTGACCAGCCGGAAATTGCCGAGCGACTTCGACATCTTGGTGCCGTTCACGGTCAGGTGACCGTTGTGCATCCAGTAATTCGCAAACGGCGCACCGTCATGCGCGCAAGTCGATTGCGCGAGCTCGTTTTCGTGATGCGGAAATGCGAGATCGATACCGCCGCCGTGAATGTCGAATGTCGTACCGAACAACGCCTCGATCATCGCCGAGCATTCGATGTGCCAGCCTGGACGACCCCTTCCCCAAGGACTCTCCCACCCCGGCATCTCCGGCGTTGACGGCTTCCACAACACGAAGTCCTGCGGATTGCGCTTGAACGGTGCGACTTCGACGCGCGCGCCGGCAATCTGCTCGTCGAGCGTGCGTCCCGACAGACGGCCATAGGCCGGCATCGACGACACGTCGAACAGCGCGTGGCCTTCGGCTTCGTAGGCATGACCTTGCGCAATCAGCCGCTCGATCATCGCGATCATGTGCGGCACGTGCTTGGTCGCAAACGGGCGCAGCGACGGCGGCAGCACATGCAGCCCGCCCATGTCGGCAACGTAATGGTCGAGCATGCGCGTCGTCAGCGCTTCGATCGGTTCGCCGTTAGCCGCCGCGCGTTCGATGATCTTGTCATCGATGTCGGTGACGTTGGTCGCGAAGGTAACGTGCGCTTCGCCGTACACTTCGCGCAGCAGACGGAACAGCTGGTCGAACACGACAACCGGCACCGCGTTGCCGATATGGGCGCGGTCATAAACGGTCGGCCCGCAGACATACATACGCACATTCGTCGGATCGATCGGGACGAACGGACGTTTGGCACGCGTCAGCGTGTCGTAAAGCTGAATCTGCATGGTCTATGCGGTTTCGCCGCGCAACCGCGCCAGTGCACGATCGCGACCAATCAACGGCAACAGGATCTTCAATTCCGGCCCGTGTTCGCGACCGGTCAGCGCCAAACGCAACGGGCGGAACAGCATCTTGCCGCTGCGGCCGGTGCTGGTTTTCAACGCCGCCGTCCAACGCGACCAAATGTCGGCATCGAACTTCTCGTCGGCGAGCACGGTCGCTGCGTCGGCCGCAAAGGCGGGCTCTTCGATCACCGGTGCGATTGGGCCCTGCGCCACCGACCACCACGTCGCAAGCTCGTCGAAGCGCGCCAAATTCGGCCGCACCGCCTCCCAGAACGCAGCGTCGACGCCCTGCAGATTCAACGCGGCCAGGCGCGGCGCGATCGCGTCGTAGGACAGCGCATGCAGCACGCGCGCATTGATGCGCAGCAGGTCTTCTTCGTCGAAACGCGCTGCGGCGCGGCCGAACCGGCTAATGTCGAAACCTTCGATGATCTGGCGCAGGCTGGTGCGCGGCTCGACCGGATCGGAGGTGCCGAGCCGTGCCAGCAGCGACGCCAGCGCCAACGGTTCGATCCCATCGTCGTCGCGCATCGATTCCAGCGACAAGGCGCCGGCGCGTTTCGACAACTTGCCGCCGCCGGCATCGGTCAGCAGCGACAGATGCGCGAAGGTTGGAACGCTGCCGCGGCCGCCCAGCGCTTCGAACAGCTGAATCTGCGCCGCCGTATTGGTCAGGTGATCTTCGCCGCGAATAACATGGGTGATGCCGAATTCGAGATCGTCGACGACCGACGACAAGGTGTAGAGCGGCCGTCCGTCTTCGCGCAGCAACACCGGATCCGACAGATCGCTGCCAGCGACGCGCGTCGGCCCGTGCACGATGTCGTCCCATTCATGCGCCGCGTCGTCGAGACGGAAACGCCAATGCGGCTTGCGCCCGCTCGCTTCAAGCTGCGCGCGTTCGGCGTCGGTCAAACGCAACGCGGCGCGGTCGTAGCGCGGCGGCTTGCCGGCTGCGAGCTGCGCCTTGCGCTTGAGCGACAATTCCTCGGCGGTTTCGTAAGCCGGATAGAGTCGTCCCGACACGCGCAGCGTTTCGGCAGCCGCGTCGTAGCGATCGAGCCGATCCGACTGGCGTGCGAATTCATCGTGCTTGAGCCCGAACCACGCGAGATCGCGCTGGATCGCCTGCTCGTTGTCGAGCGTCGACCGTTCCGTGTCGGTGTCGTCCATGCGCAGCTGGAACACCCCGTTCTGCGCGCGCGCGAACAGGAAGTTGACCAGCGCCAACCGCGCGTTGCCGACATGCAGACGACCGGTGGGGCTGGGCGCGAAGCGTACCTTGACGCTCATGTGGTCGCGCGCACGACAACCGTGCGCGAGAGGACGTTGTGCAACATGCGCCGACGCGCATCGAGAAAGTACAAGATCCACCCCACGAACAGCAGCGAGGTCGCTGCACACCAGAGAAGAAGCTGCCACGGCGACGGCACGCTGCGCGTACGTTCATCGACGAGGCGAAGACGAAGAGCCAAATACCCGATCGTTTGGCCGTTCGCGAGCCAAAGCGGCGGAATGTAGTACAGCGCCGAAAGCGCGGTCATCGTCGCCAGAAAGATCAGCTGGTCGCGCAACGACGCATCTTCGGTCAGCAGCGCCTCCCAGATCGAATTGAGCGGCGGCACGACCAGGAATAGCGGCGTCACGATCAGATAGACCAGCAGCGTATCGATCGCACCCGCGGCAAAGCGCCGGCCGAAATTTGCCAGCGGCGCATCGAAGGTCGGTCCCGAGACCGGCAGGTCGGCCAGGGCCAGGCCCGGCGCCACCGCGACCAGTTCCGGCATGCGGCCGATTTCGATCCAGTGATCGAGCTCTTCGTGCCAGGCGCGCGTGGTCGGCGCTACGCGGCCAGCCGTTGCCAGCTCGGCGATTTCGCCGGCCGAAAGCGGGCCGACACTCTCGCCGTCGAGAATGACGTAATAATAGAGCTCACGCCGCGGGTCGGGGATTTCCGCCGCAACGGACTGCGCAAGTGCCTCGTTCATGCGTTGGCGACTTTGCCACAACTCCGCCCACCCACTCCATGTAGGCTTCCGCGATGCAGTCCTGCTTACGTTTTTCCGCCTTTTTGCTTGCCGCCCTGGTCTTTTTCGGGGGCCCGGCGCGGGCGGCGACCCTGCCCGCACCGGCCGATTCCTATGCCGCCGACGTCGCGCTCGATGTCGGATCGACGCATCTTCCCGGGACCGTGCGGCACGATCGGGGCCGCGAATTGCGCACGATCGACACGAATTACGGCCGCCAGACCTTCCTCGTCCGGCCCGATCGCGGCCGGGCCTGGCTGCTGCAGGCGGGATTCGGCGTCGCGCTGGAAGTCGAGCTGAACGCCCCCGAGCTGGGCGTCGACCTCAACCGGCTCTACCGGATCGAAGCAACGCCGCGCGGTCGCGAAACCATCGCGGGCCTGCCTGTGACGCGCTATCGGCTGGCCGGCGAAGTGGTCAAGAACTCGCGCTTCGAAGGCGATGTCTGGGCGACCGACAGCGGCATTCTGGTCAAGATCGACGGCACTGCGACGGACGCCGGACGCGCGCAACCGGTGCGCATGTTGTTGGCGAACATCAAACGCGGGCCGCAAGACCCGAACCTGTTCGAAGTGCCCGCGAACATGAATGTGATGAAAGTCGATGGTGCGATGCGCGAGATGCTGCGCGGTCTCGGCCGCTAAAAGAAAATCCCGGCGCGGGCATCGGGACCGCGCCGGGACCTCGCAGTCGAATTACTTCGACTGTTTCAGTTTGATATCGCCGTTGACCGTCGCCGCCGAGAGTTGCGACGTGCCCGAACCCAGCGTGCCTTTCGCCGAGGCAAGCGGGCCGATTTCGTGCCGCTTGAGCGGCAGGTCGGACACGATCGTGCCGTGCGTGGTCGAAGCCGAAATTTCCGTGTCGCAATTGGGCGGCAGGGTCACGTCGATGTCGCCGTTGACGGTGGCGAATTTGGTTTTGCCGTCGACCTTGCCCGCGATCGCCTTGACCGAACCGTTGACGGTCACTGCCTTGGCCGGGCCGGTCGTTTCCAACTCGACATTGCCGTTGACGTTCACCGCATCGAGATCGGCGCGCACGCCTTTCGCGATGATCTGACCGTTCACGTTCACGATCTTGGTTGCGAGACCGTCGGGGATCGCGACCGTGTAATCGACGCGCGTTGAGTCGTTGCGACCCTTGCTCCATTCGCGGTGCACTTCGCCGGTACAAACCGGTTCGGGACGCGAGTCGACGTCGCGCGAACAGACCGCAATCCAACCGTCGCCTTTTTGCACGGTCGGCACGATGTGCGGCGCGTTCGAACCCGACGGAATGACCTGCGCAATGATCTGCAGCTTGTCAGTCGACGAGCGTCCGACTTTCACGTCGCCGGTCACGTTGGTGAGTTTGAACGAAACGCCCGGCGCAACTTTCTCGTCGAAGATCGTGCGCGCTTCGTCGGCGCGGGCGGCGGAAACGACCAGCACAAGTGCGGCGGTCGAAAGAAGGAAAAGACGGGACAGCATCATGCCCCGAACCTCGCCCCGGCCCCGGGCACAGGTCAAAGCCAAAAGGGCGACGAACTGTTACTGCGGCAGGGGTTGCGCGGCTTGTGTGCCACGAAAGCCAATCCTCAGCGGGGTTTTACCGCCCGGATCAGTACGTTCTTGCCAAAGAACGGGCCGACAAACACGTCCATCAGCCGGCTGAGCGGAAACCCGATCCGGTCATAGAGGCGCACCGTTTTGGGGTTCAGCACTCCGCCCGACCGATCGAAAAATCGCAGGCCTAGCGAGGCGAAAAAGCCAAGCGAGTCGACATAGGTATCGCGCTCGATGCGAAAGCCCGCTTGCCGCAACAGCGCAACCAGCGGCGTGCGCTTGTAGCGGCGGAAATGTCCGATGCGGCGGTCCATCTCGGAATAGAGGACCATGAAGGCTGGCACATAAAGCAACAGCGGCGCGCCGGGTTTCAGCTTGGCGTACCAAGCCGCAACGCACGACGCATCGTCTTCGACATGTTCGAGCACATTGAGCGAATAGAGATAGTCGATCGACGCATCGGGCAGCGCACCGATCTCCGGCTCGACGCGCATACCTTCGCTCTTCAACCGCGCACCAAGACGCATGTCGTTCTCGACGCAGATGATATTCAGGCCGCGTTGATGCAGCGGCCGCGCAAACGTACCGACGCCGGCACCGAAATCGACGATGAGGCGTCCGGGCAATGCTTCGCGCGCCACCTCGCGTGCGAGGAAGTCGTTGTAATTGACCGCCTCCTGCATCGCTTCGAGATTGTCGACGCCTTCATAGACGTCGGTCAAAACAGGCTGAACCGGCGCGCTCACGCAGCCTCGGTGGCAGCTTGATTGGCACGGCGGTTTTGCAGCTCTTCCGCAATCAAGAAAGCTAACTCCAAGGCCTGCGCGCCGTTGAGACGCGGATCGCAATGGGTGTGATAGCGCAGCGACAGCCCCTTATCGTCGATCGCCTGCGCGCCACCGGTGCATTCGGTGACGTCCTGGCCCGTCATTTCGAAATGCACGCCGCCGGGATGGGTCCCTTCTGCGGCGTGGGCGGCGAAGAAGCTGCGCACTTCCGAGAGGATCCGTTCGAACGGACGCGTTTTGTAGCCGGTCGACGATTTGATCGTGTTGCCGTGCATCGGATCCGACACCCATGCAACCGAACGCCCTTCAGCGCGCACGCGGCGCAGCAGCGGCGCCAGTTTTTCTGTCGCTTTGTCGGCGCCCATGCGCGCAATCAACGTCAAGCGGCCGGGCTCGTTGGCCGGGTTCAGCACGTCGATCAAACGGATCAACTCGTCACCGCTCATTGACGGGCCGCATTTGAGACCGATTGGATTTTTGATGCCGCGGCAGAATTCGACATGCGCACCGTCGATCTTGCGCGTGCGATCGCCGATCCAGACGAAATGCGCCGCGACGTCGTACCAATCACCGGTCGTGCTATCGACGCGTGTCAGCGCCTGTTCGTAGGGCAACAACAACGCTTCGTGGCTGGTGAAGACGTCGGTTTCGCGAATCTGCGGCGTCGTCTCGCCGGTGATGCCGCACGCAGCCATGAAGGCGAGCGCGGAATCGATCTGGCCCGCCAGCGCTTCGTAGCGTTTGCCCTGCGCGCTTTTCTCGACGAAGCCCAACGTCCAGCGATGCACCTGCTGCAGATCGGCGTAACCGCCTTGCGCGAAAGCACGCAGCAAGTTCAGCGTCGCAGCCGCCTGGTTGTAGGCGCGCACCATCCGTTCCGGGTCGGGGCGTCGCGACGCGGGTTCGAATTCGAGGCCGTTGACGATGTCGCCGCGATAAACCGGCAGCTCGACACCATCCTGCACTTCGACCGGCGACGAACGCGGCTTGGCGAACTGTCCAGCCATGCGCGCGATCTTCACCACCGGCATCTGTCCGGCGAAGGTCAGTGTCACCGCCATCTGCAGCAGCACGCGGAACGTGTCGCGAATTGCGTTGGGATGAAACTCGGCAAAGCTTTCGGCGCAGTCGCCGCCTTGCATCAAAAACGCCTGCCCGTTCGCAACGCGTGCGAGCTGAGCTTTCAGACGGCGCGCTTCGCCCGCAAAAACCAGTGGCGGATAAACCGACAACGTCTGCTCGACGCGCGCAAGTGCAGCGGCGTCTTCGTAGATTGGCTGCTGGTCGGCTTGGCGGGCTTTCCAGCTATCGGGGGTCCAGCGCTCGTTCATCGTACAACGTCCTAAAGGTCAGGCCGGGATCGTACAGGACGCCGCGCGGCGCGTCCAAACGCACGCCTTCGATCCGCCTTCATGTGCCCCGAAGAAACCTTGGAATTAACCTCGCGCCGCCTGTTCTACGCACGAGCTTCCTCTTCACCGGGCGCATCGGGCGCCCTTTGAACAGAGGTTTGATCCGCTCATGACTCACACGATGCGTTCGCTTCTCGCCGCCACTGCCCTGGTTTTGGCCGCGAGCGCCCCGGCCTTCGCCGAGCAGGCGACCGGTGCGGCAACGCCATCAGTGCCGGTTCCGGCCGCCAAGGCCGTGACGACTGAGACCACTGCGAAGACGGTTGAAACCAAGACGACCGAAACCGCCAAGCCGGCGGCGAAAGTCGAAACCACGACCAAAGTCGACGGCAAGACCGCCAGCACGGTGACCACGCCGGCGCAGCCCGCCGCCAAGGTCGAAACCACGACCAAGGTTGATGGCAAGCCGATCGCCTCGACCGTGACCAAGACCGAAGCGGCGGCCCCGGCCGCGAAGGTCGAAGGCAAGGTCGAAAGCAAGACTGCCGAGACCAAAGTCGAAACCACCACCACGACTGCGAAAAAGTAAGGCAACCAGCTCCCGTTGCCGTAAGCCTGCCCGGCCGCTTCGTGCGGCCGGGCACATTTTTGTCGCTGCGGCGTTCTCCACACGCAAACCAAGGAGAATTCCCCATGCGCAGCAGCATCCGCTTGGTGCTTCTGGCCGGTGTCGCAACCGCGTGGCTTGCCACGCCTGCGCTGGCGCAGATCACCACCACCACGACCGAGACGGTCGAAACCGAAACCACCACGACGAAAACCAAGCCGCCGGTGGTGAAGAAGAAAGCCGCGCCCGCGAAGAAGAAAGTCGCGGCGGTGAAAAAGAAGGCGACGACCAGCACCGGCAGCAGCACGCCGGAACCGCAAACCTCGTCGAGCTATGAGAAGACGGAAACCACGACGACGACCGTCGTGCCGGCCCCCGTCGTCGTCGCGCCGCCGGTCCTTGTGCCGGCTGCGCCGGTCGTCACCAAAGAGACGACGACCGAACGCACGATTACACGCTAGCCAACAATTTCCCTCGGGAAATTGGGCGACGAAAAACTAGCCAATCGCTTTCCCGCCCGTCACGCCGCTGCGCGCGGCGGGCTGGGAGGGCGTACGCATCGTGACGAATTCTTCGGCCGCGGTCGGGTGAATGCCGATCGTGCGATCGAAATCCGCTTTCGTCGCTCCGGCATTCAACGCCACTGCAAATCCTTGCAGAATTTCCGGCGCGTCTTCACCGACCATATGCACGCCGACAACTTTGTCGGTAGCGCGATCGACCAGCAGCTTCATCAACGTACGGCGTTGCCGCCCCGTCATCGTGTGGCGCAACGGGCGGAATTCGCTTTTGTAGACGTCGATACCGCCGTGATAGCGCTCGAACGCTTTTGCTTCGCTGAGGCCCACTGTGCCGATCGGCGGGGTTGAGAAAATCGCGGTCGGCACGTTGTCGTAATCGACCGAGCGCTGTTTGTTGCCAAACAGAAGATCGGCCAGCACGTGTCCCTGCGCGATCGCGACCGGCGTCAGCGCATAACGTTCGACGACGTCGCCGATCGCGAAGATATGCGGCACGTTGGTGCGATGATCGTGGTCGATCGGAATCGACCCGGTGACGTCGACGGTGACGCCCGACTTTTCAATGTTCAGCCCATCCAGCCGCGGCCGTCGGCCCGTCGCCCACAATACGCCGTCGACTTCGAGCGGCTCGCCGTCGTTCAAGGTCACGCGGATGCTGCCCGATGCGGTCTTTTCCAGACGCTCAGGAATGGTGTGAAAGCGCAAATCGATTCCGTCGTGAATCATCTGCGCCGCGAGGAAGGTACCGAGATCGGCATCGAACGACGTCAGGAATGACGTGCCGCGATGGATCTGCGTCACGTGACTGCCAAGCCCGTGGAAGATCGCAGCGAATTCGACCGCGACGTATCCCCCGCCGACGATCAGCACGCGTTTCGGCAATGTCGGCAGATAAAAGGCTTCGTTCGAGGTAAAGCCCAATTCGGCGCCCGGTATGTTCGGCACCATCGGCCAGCTGCCGCTGGCGATCAGAATGTTTTTCGCGGTGACCTGTTTGTCGCCGACTTTCAGCGTGTGCGGATCGATGAACGACGCATGCGCTTCGAACAGTTTGACGCCGGCGCGGTCGAGCAGGCCGCGATAGACGTCGTTGAGACGCTGGATCTCGGCATCCTTGTTGGCGATCAGCGTCGCCCAATCGTGCGCTGCGGGCGGGATCGTCCAGCCATAGCCACGCGCATCCTGCAGCTCGTCGCGCACATGCGCGCCGATCGACAGGATCTTTTTGGGCACGCAGCCGACATTGACGCAGGTACCGCCGAGATAGCGATCCTCGGCAACGCCAACGCGGGCGCCGTGCGTGGCGGCGATTCGGCTGGATCGGACGCCGCCGGAACCGGCGCCAATGACGAAATAATCGAAGTCGAAGTCGGACATGGGAGCCAAGATGGCCTGGGCCCCGGATATTTCAAAGACGGCGGCCGTGGAACCGCGCGCAGGCGTGCTATGTTGCGTCTATGAGTCACCCGGGAGGATGTCAGATGTTGCGGAAGGCCTTGATGATTGCGGCATTTGCCGTGGCCGGAGCCTCACCGTCCTGGGCCCAGGAGACGACCAAGCCGGAAGTGACGATCCAGCGGCCGGACACGACCATCGTTCCGGGCAAGACCTATCGGCTGAACGACTTCGACAAGAAGAAGATCGAAGCGCAGAAGCAGAAAGAATACGAAGAAGCGGCGGCCAAGGCCTTTGGCGGGCGCCCCGTAACCGACCCGGCCGCCGATTTGGCGCAGGTCAACACCAACCCGCGCGACCGCTCGACCGGCAACGCCGCGGTGAAGAAGCTGATCGACAGCCGTCCGGGCGCGACGTTCAACTACTGAACGCCGGCCCCGACGACCGGCTGATCAGCCCGGCGCTGCGTCCAGCGCCTGCGCCAGATCGGCGCGCAGATCTTCGACATCCTCGACACCGACCGACAGACGAATAAGCCCGTCATCGATTCCGAGCGCCTTGCGTTGCTCGGCCGGAATCGATGCGTGCGTCATCAGCGCCGGATGTTCGATCAGGCTTTCGACGCCGCCGAGACTCTCGGCCAGCGCGAATAGGCGCGTGCGTTCGAGCGTCGTCTTCGCCGCACCCAACCCGCCTTTCAGCACCACCGTCACCATGCCGCCGAAACCGTGCATCTGCCGTTTGGCGATCTCGTGCTGCGGATGCGACGCGAGGCCGGGATAGCGCACATACGCAACTTTGGGATGGGCTTCGAGCCAACGCGCCAGTTCGAGTCCGTTGGATGCGTGACGCTCCATGCGCAGCGCCAACGTCTTCAAGCCGCGCAAGGCGAGAAAGGAATCGAACGGTCCCTGAATGCCGCCGACGGCGTTCTGCAGAAAGCCCATCTTCTCGGCCAGCTCGGCATCGTCGCCGACAACGGCAACGCCGCCGACCATGTCGCTATGGCCGTTGAGATACTTGGTGGCCGAATGCCAGACGATGTTGAAGCCATGTTCCAGCGGACGCTGCGTCCACGGTGACGCGAACGTATTGTCAGCCACTGCAAGCGCACCGAACTTGCGCGCGATCGCTGCGATTGCGCGCAGGTCCGCCAACTTCAGCAGCGGGTTGGTCGGGGTTTCGACCCAGATCATTTTGGTGTCGGGACGCATTGCGCGCTCGACGTTTGCGGTGTCAGCCATATCCACGAACGTGACCTGCAAGCCGCTGCTGCGTTTGCGCACACGTTCGAACAGACGATACGACCCACCATAAAGATCGTCGGACGCAACGATGTGCGAGCCGGCGTCGAGCATGTCGAGAATCGTCGCGGCACAGGCAAGGCCCGACGCGAAGGCGTAGCCATGCGCGCCGCTTTCGAGATCGGCGATGCAACGTTCATAGGCTTGGCGCGTCGGATTTCCCGAGCGCGCATAGTCCCAGCCTTTGTGCACGCCGGGCGACGACTGCACGAAGGTCGAAGTCGCATAAATCGGCGTCATGATCGCGCCCGTGGTCGGATCAGGGGACTGACCCGCATGAATGGCACGCGTCGCGAAATGATCGCGGTTCGACTTGGACATTACGGCAGCTTCCGGCGGAGATTGTTGAGCAGGTCGACGCGCGTAATCAGGCCCTGAAACTTGCCTTTGTCCATCACCACTGCGACATAGCCGCGATCGAAGATGCGGTAGAGGTCGGTGATCTGCCCATCGGGCGCGATGGTTTCGATGTTCTTGGTCATGGCGCTCGAAACCGGGCGCGAGAAGCGCGTCGGATCATCGAGCACGGTCATCAGCACGTCGCTTTCATCGACCAGCCCGACCATGTTGCCTTCGTCGTCCAACACCGGCAGCTGGCTCACGTCAGCGACGCGCATGCGCTTGTACGCCGTCAGCAGCGTGTCGGCGGGCGCAACCACAACGGTGCCGCCGATTTCATGCGGGCGTGAAATCAGGTCGGTCAGGTCGCCACGGCTGTTGCGCGGCAGGAAGCCCTGCTCCGCCATCCAGAAGTCGCTGTACTGTTTCGACAGATATTTGTTGCCGGTGTCGCACACGAAGGTGACGACGCGTTTCGGCTCGGTTTGTTTGCGGCACCAGCGCAGCGCGGTGGCGAGCAACGTGCCCGTCGACGAGCCACCCAGAATGCCTTCCTTCTGCAGCAGATCGCGCGCGGTGCGCAGCGATTCACCGTCGTCGATCGTGATCGCTTCGTTGGTGAAGCTGAGATCGCAAACGTCGGGGACGAAATCTTCGCCGATTCCTTCGATCGCCCACGAACCGGCCGGCCCGTGTTTTCCCGTATTCACCAGATCGGCGAGGATCGACCCTTTCGGATCGGCCAACACCATTTTGGTTTTCGGCGAGTGTTTCGCGAAGAAACGGCCGAGGCCAGTCAAGGTGCCGCCCGATCCGACGCCGCAAATCACCGCGTCGACATCGTGATTCATCTGTTCCCAGATTTCCGGTCCCGTCGTCGTTTCGTGCGCTTCGGGGTTGGCCGGATTGGAGAACTGATTGACGTAAATCGCACCGGGAATCTCGCTCGCAAGTTTGAGCGCCATGTCCTGGTAATATTCGGGGTGGCCCTTGCCCACGTCCGAGCGCGTCATGCGAATCTCGGCGCCCATCGCACGCAGATGCGCGATTTTCTCGAGCGCCATCTTGTCCGGAATTACCAGGATCAGCTTGTAGCCTTTGGCGGCCGCGACGAGCGCAAGGCCGAGGCCGGTATTGCCCGCAGTTGCTTCAACAATCGTACCGCCGGGCTTCAGCTTGCCGTCGCGTTCAGCTGCTTCGATCAGCGAACGTCCGACGCGATCTTTGATCGAGCCAGCGGGATTGGCATTTTCGAGTTTCAGAAACAGGCGGCACGGGCCGGTATCGAAACGGGTGAGCTCGACGAGCGGCGTGTTGCCGATCAACGACAGCATCGCGGGTGCGGGTGCAGACACGGTTGGTAGACTCCGAATGGGCAGAGGTTGCTGAACGGGTGTCGCCGCGCATCCGCGCCAGGCCGGCACCACACGTCGCGCCCAGTTCTCGAACCGGCGACGACGTACCAACTTCCCCCAGGGAGCCCTCGTACTAGCCGAGCCTTATCCCCCGCGAAAGCGGGGATCCATCAAGCCGCCGACCAAAGTTCGAAAAGAACCGCGTAGTGCGCGGCGGCGAATGAATGGATCCCCGCTTTCGCGGGGATTGAAATCAGAGACCGCCCAAGGTCACCGATTTGATCGCCAGGTAATCGTCGATTCCGTATTTCGAGCCTTCACGGCCCAGGCCCGATTCCTTGACGCCGCCGAACGGTACCACCTCGTTCGAGATGATGCCGGTATTCACCGCGACGATGCCGGCTTCGAGCCGCTCGGAGACGCGGAACACGCGTGCTACGTCGCGCGCATAAAAATACGCAGCCAGGCCGAACTCGGTGTCGTTGGCGAGTGCCACGCCTTCGTCTTCAGTCTTGAAGCGGAACAGCGGTGCCACCGGACCGAAGGTTTCTTCGCGCGTCACCTGCATCGCGGGCGTGACATCGGTCAGCAAGGTCGGCTCGAAGAAGGTGCGGCCCAGCGCATGACGCTTGCCGCCAAGTTTCACCTTGGCGCCTTTCGCGACCGCGTCGGCGATATGTTCTTCGACTTTCTCGACCGCTTTCTCGTCGATCAACGGTCCCTGCCCGACGCCGTCTTCAAAGCCGTTGCCGACTTTGAGTTTCGCAACTTCTTTCGCCAACTTGTCAGCGAAGGCGTCGTAGACGCTGTCCTGCACCAGAATGCGGTTGGCGCAGACGCAAGTCTGGCCGGTGTTGCGGAATTTCGAGGCGATCGCACCCGCCACCGCCTGATCGAGATCGGCATCGTCGAACACCAGGAACGGCGCATTGCCGCCGAGTTCCATCGAGACTTTCTTCATCGTGCCGGCGGCCTGCGCCATCAGCTCTTTTCCGACTTCGGTCGATCCGGTGAAGGTGATCTTCTTGACCAGCTTGTTGCCGGTCATTTCACCGCCGATCGCCTTGGCGCTGCCGGTGACGATCGACAACACGCCTTTCGGCAAACCAGCGCGTTCGGCGAGCACGCCAAGCGCCAGCGCAGTCAGCGGCGTTTGCGTCGCCGGCTTCACCACCATCGTGCAACCGGCCGCCAGCGCGGGGCCGACTTTGCGCGTGATCATCGCGGCGGGAAAATTCCACGGCGTGATTGCCGCGCAGACGCCGACCGGTTGCTTGAACACCAGAATACGCTTGTCGGACAACGGCGATTGCAGCACGTCGCCGTCGACGCGCTTGCCCTGTTCGGCGAACCATTCGATGAACGAGGCGGCGTAGAGAATTTCGCCTTTGGCTTCGGCGAGCGGCTTGCCCTGCTCGGCCGTCATGATGCGCGCCAGGTCGTCTTGGTTGGCGACAATCAGGTCGAACCAACGGCGCAGCACGATCGCGCGTGCTTTGGCGGTTTCGTTGCGCCACGATCCGAACGCAGCATGCGCCGCTTCGATCGCACGGCGCGTTTCGTCCGCGCCAAGTTTCGGCACCGACGAAATCGCTTCGCCGGTTGCGGGATTCACCACCGGGATCGACTCGGTCGCGCCAATCCATGCACCGCCGACATAGCAACGGTCGCGCAGCAGATCGCCGTCGCGCAGACCGGGCACGACGCCCGTCTTCACTGCTCGACCTCAACGCCGCGCCAGAAGGCGACATGTCCGGCGATATTGGCCGCCGCCCGTTTGGGTTCGCGATAGAACCACGCCGCGTCTTTGTTCACTTCGCCGTCGACGACGACGTCGTAGTAGTTCGCCGTACCCTTCCACGGGCACACGGTCGTCGTTTTACTGTCCTTGAAAAATTCGGTCTTCAGCGTCTCGACGGGGAAATAGAGATTGCCCTCGACGATCTCGACCTTGTCGCTCTCGGCCAGGACCTGGCCTCTCCACAGTGCGCGCGGCATTCCAGCTTCTCTCCTTCGATCGGGGCCAGAAGATGGGTGCCAAGAAGGTACGCGTCCAGCGGTCGACCCGCCGGACGGTTCAGCAGCAACGATTCGGGGCGCGCAGCGGGCGCTTCGGCCCGCCGCTTTTATTCGTCGTCGGTGGGCGCCGGAGCGGCGCGTTTGCGCGCGCGGGTCGCGGCGCGGGCGGCGAGGAACGGATTGATCGCGTCCGGGTCGCTGGGCGGCGTCGGTACCGGCACCGCCGACTGGGTCTGCGGGATCGGCGCGTCGACTCGCACGTTTTGATGGGCCAGCGCTTCACGCAGGTGGCGGACCTCTGCGACCAGCGCCAGCATTTCTTCGCGAGTCGCGACGGCGCGGCGGGCATCATCCAGACGATAGAACAGGCCGACCGCATCGCCGCCGGCATCGATGAACCAGGGACCGACTTCGCGGCCCTTCACCGTTTCGGCTGCGGGTCGAAGCGCCCAGGTCGTCCCGTCGGCTTCGCGCGCGTCGCGTTCGATCTCATCTAGATTCAGCTCAACCATGCATCCCTCCCGGCGTGCCCGGACAATTGGGCGGCAACGGTAAGGAAAGCATAAAACACGACCGATCCCCGCGGGTCACGGTGTGATTTTTGAAGCCGATTTGAATGGGTAAATGCAGCGCGGATCGGATGCAGTCCTCCTACGCTAAAGCTTCGGAGGACACCCTACGCGACCGGGAAGGTTGGCCAGCCACCCGAAGCGCGCAGCGCGTAGGGTGGTGGAGCTGATCGGGATCGAACCGACGACCTCGTCATTGCGAACGACGCGCTCTCCCAACTGAGCTACAGCCCCGTTCCCGGCTCGCTTGCAGCACCCTTGAGGGGGCCCCTGCCGCGAGAGGGCCGGACTATGGCGATGCACCCCCACAGGGTCAAGGGTCGGAACGGGCCGCCAGAGCCGGTTTGCGCAACGCTGCCAATGGCGCCCTGCGGCTGTGCTTCGCTGGACTTGGCACCAGGGCGGGACTAGCTTCCTGGCGCCTCTCAACGGCCCAAAAAACCCCACATGCAACTCCTCCTCGAGCTTGTGCTCGTGATCCTTCAGATCGCGCAGTACCTGCTGTTCGCCGCCGTCATCTTTTCCTGGCTCGTCACGCTCGACGTGGTGAACCGGCGCAACAAGGTCGTCTGGCAGATCGGCGATTTTCTCTATCGCATCACCGAGCCGTTCTTGCGGCCGTTGCGGCGCATGCTGCCCGAACTTGGCGGGCTGGATTTGTCGCCGCTGGTCGCGTTGCTGATCATCTGGGTGATCCAGCGCGCGATCGTGCTGTATGGCGGCGCGCTGCTGTACGGCTGAACCGGTCAATTGACGTGACCGCTCGTATTCTCGACGGCAAAGCCTTCGCCGCAAAACTGCGCGCGCAGGTAGCAGATGCTGTCGTCGGACTGACCAAGCGCGGCCGTCCAGCACCCGGTCTCGCGGTTGTGCTGGTCGGCGACGACGCGGCGAGCCAGGTTTATGTCCGCAACAAGGTCAAAGCGACCGAGGGTGCGGGCATGCGTTCGATCGAACATCGTCTGCCGGCGGATACAACGCAGGACGCGCTGCTGCAGCTTGTCGCTTCGTTGAACGACGACCCGACGGTGGACGGCATTCTGGTCCAGCTTCCGTTGCCGCGGCATTTGGATTCAGCGCCGGTGATCGCCGCTATTTCGCCGGCGAAAGACGTCGACGGGCTGACGATCGAAAATGTCGGCCGCCTCGCCGCCGGCTTGCCTGGGCTGGTTCCCTGCACGCCGCTCGGCTGCATGTTGTTGCTGGACGCAGCACTCGGCGATCTCGCCGGCAAGCGCGCGCTGGTCATCGGCCGTTCGGCGCTGGTCGGCCGGCCGATCGCACAGCTTCTGACGCAGGCGAATGCGACGGTCACCGTCGCACATTCCAAAACACGCGATCTCGCCGGTGAAGCACGCCGCGCCGAAATTCTGGTTGCTGCAATCGGCCAGGCCGACTTCGTGCGCGGCGATTGGATTGCGCCGGGCGCCACGGTCATCGATGTCGGCATCAATCGCATCGTCGAAAACGGAACCGCACGTCTGGTTGGCGACGTTGCTTACGACGAAGCGTTGCCGGTCGCGGGTGCGATCACGCCGGTTCCCGGCGGCGTCGGGCCGATGACGATCGCCTGCTTGCTCGCCAACACAGTCGTCGCAGCACATCGCCGCCATGGCGACGTCGCGCCGCGCTGGTCGCTGAAGGAGGACTAGGACGTGATCACCGTCTATGTCGCGACCGGCAACAAAGTCGACCAGCGCACCCTGTCGCTGGAAGATGCGCTTCCCGAAGGCACGGTCTGGATCGACCTGTTGCGTCCGAGCGACGAAGAACGGCTGCATATTGCAGGCCTGATCGGCGTCGACCTGCCGACCAAAGCCGACATGGAAGAGATTCAGGTCTCGTCGCGCCTCTATGTCGAAGACGGCGTGCATTACATGACGTCGCTGACGACGGCGCAGTGGGAAACCGATCAGCCGCAGATCGGCCCGGTCACCTACGTGCTGACGCAAAAGCAGTTGGTGACGCTGCGCTATATCGAACCAAAATTCCTGCCTCTGCTGGCAGCCCGCTGCGTCAAACACCCGGTCTTGGTGCTGACGCCGGAAAACGCGCTGGCGTCGCTGCTGGAATCGGTCGTCGATCGCGGCGCCGACGTGTTGGAAACCTTGTCGGCGCGCGTCGACCGGTTGAGCCATCAGATTTTCGAACCGCACGGCCACGGCAGCAAGCGCACCAACCGCAGCAAGCAATATCGCCGCGTGCTGACCGATGTCGGTCGCGCCGCCGAACTGGTCGGCATGTTGCGCGACAGCCTGTCGGGCTACGAGCGCCTGACCGTCTATGCCGCGTCGGCGACGCGCATCGGCCAGGACAAAGATGGACGCAACCGACTGAAAACCGTGACGCGCGACTTACAATCGCTAGCGGCGCAGGCTGACAATATGTCGAACCGCCTCGCCTTCCTGCTCGACGCGACACTGGGCCTGGTCGGTGTCGAGCAGAACGAGATCGTCAAGATCTTCACCGTTGCGTCGATCGCATTCTTCCCGCCGACCTTGATCGGCACCTTGTACGGCATGAACTTCAAACACATGCCGGAATTGGACTGGGCGTGGGGTTATCCCTACGCGCTGCTCCTGATGGTCGCGACCGCGATACTGCCATTGTGGTGGTTCCGTCGGCGCGGCTGGCTTTGATCCGCAGACATTCATGAACACTGAAAAATCCCACGAACACAGCGGCTCGGCCCGCCAGATCGCGCTTGCCGCGCTTGGCGTCGTGTTCGGCGACATCGGCACCAGCCCGATCTATACGTTCCGCGAGTGTTTCAATTCCGAACACGGCCTGCCCGCAAGCGAGGCCAACGTCTTCGGAATTCTGTCGACCATGTTCTGGTCGCTGATCATCATCGTGACGCTGAAGTACGTCGTTCTGCTGCTGCGCGCCGACAACAAGGGCGAAGGCGGCATGCTGGCGATGACGGCGCTGGCGCTGCGCACCGCCGAACATCGCTGGGTGCGCACCATCGTCATCGTGCTCGGCTGCGCTGGTGCCGCGCTGTTCTACGGCGATAGCATGATCACGCCGGCGATTTCGGTTCTGTCGGCGGTTGAAGGCATCAAAGTCGTAACGCCGATCTTCGACGATTACGTCGTCTATATCGCATTGGCGATTCTGACCTGCCTGTTCCTGGTGCAGCGACAGGGCACGGCGCAGGTCGGGCGTTTGTTCGGCCCGGTGATGCTGATCTGGTTCGCAGTCCTGTCCCTGCTCGGCTTGATGGAAATCGCGCGCGAACCGCGCATCCTGATCGCGCTCAATCCGATGTGGATCGTCGGCCTGCTGCAAAATAACGGCTGGGCTGCGTTCGTGGTGTTTGCCTCGGTCACGCTGGTCTTCACCGGCGCCGAAGCGCTCTACGCCGACATGGGCCATTTCGGCCGCACGCCGATTCAGCGCGCTTGGCTGTGGCTGGTGATGCCGGCCTTGACGCTCAACTATCTCGGCCAGGGCGCGCTGGTGCTGGCGCAGCCGGCGGCGCTGGAAAATCCGTTCTTCCTGTTGGCACCCGATTGGGGCCTGCTACCGCTCGTGATCCTCGCCTGCTCGGCGACCGTGATCGCATCGCAGGCGGTGATCTCGGGCGCGTTCTCGTTGTCGCAACAGGCGATGCAGCTCGGCTACCTGCCGCGTCTCGACATCCGTCAGACCTCGCACGAAGCGCAGGGTCAGATTTACGTGCCGCAGATCAACTGGATGTTGTTCGTGGCCGTCATCGTGCTGGTGGTCAGTTTCCAATCGTCGGGTGCGCTGGCGCACGCGTACGGTTTCGCCGTCACCGGCGCACTGGTCGTCGACACGCTGCTCTTCTGGGTCGTGGTGCGCGGGTTGTGGAACTGGAAGCTGCTGCCCAGCATCGCCGTCGTCGGCAGCTTGCTTGCGGTCGAGATGGTGTTCTTCGGTGCCAACGCGCTGAAGATCCCGTCGGGCGGCTGGTTCCCGCTCGCGATCGGCATTGCGATCTATCTCTTGATGTCGACCTGGCGTCGCGGCCGCGAAATGGTGGCGCGCTCGCTCGGTGAAGGCGCGACGCAACTCGAATCGTTCCTCGAGAGCCTGTACGGGCAATGCATCGCGCGCGTGCCTGGCACCGCCGTCTATCTGTCGCCGGATGCGAACAGTGCACCGGTGGCGCTGCTCTACAACATCCGCCACAACAAAGTGCTGCACGAGAATATCGTGCTGCTGACGGTCGAGACGCTCGACCAGCCGCGTGCCGACGGACATCGCCAGCAGATCGAACAGCTCGGCCACGGCTTCACGCGCATGATCTTGCGCTTCGGCTTTGCTGAACGTCCCAACGTGCCGTTGCAGCTGGCGCGCGGCAAAGCAGCCAAGCTGGCGATCGACCGCGAAGACCTGACCTACTTCCTCGGCAACGCGACGATCATTCCGTCGCCGGGCCCGGGCATGGCGCTGTGGCGCGAACGGCTGTTCGTGATGCTGTTCCGCGTGCAGACGCGCCCGACCGACTTCTACTCCATTCCGGTCGATCGCGTGATCGAGCTGGGCGTTCAAATCGAAATCTGAGACCGAACCTTGTTTCTTCCGCAGGAAACCATCCGCGCCAAGCGCGATGGAAAAACGCTCGACGCGCGCGAAATTGCCGCCTTCGTCGATGGCATCGCCAATGGTCGCGTCACCGAAGGCCAGGCTGCCGCCTTTGCCATGGCGGTGTTGCTCAAAGGCATGAACACGCCCGAACGTGTTGCGCTGACCGACGCGATGACGCGGTCGGGCGACATGTTGCGCTGGGATCTGCCCGGCCCGGTGTTGGACAAACATTCCACCGGCGGCATCGGCGACAAAGTCAGCCTGATGCTGGCGCCCATGGTTGCAGCGTGCGGCGGTTACGTGCCGATGGTTGCAGGACGCGGCCTCGGCCACACCGGCGGCACGATCGACAAGCTGGAAGCAATTCCGGGCTACGTCACGCGCCCTGACGCGTCGCTGTTCCGCCATGTCGTCAACGGCGTCGGCTGCGCCATCGTCGGCGCAACCGAAGCGATCGCGCCCGCCGACCGCCGCCTCTATTCGATCCGCGACACGACCGCGACGGTGGAATCGATCGACCTGATCGTCGCATCGATCCTGTCGAAGAAGCGCGCCGCCGGTCTCGATGCGCTGGTGATGGACGTGAAGACAGGCAGCGGCGCCTTCATGGCAACGCTGGATGATTCACGCGCCCTGGCACGCGCGCTGGTCGACGTTGCCAATGGCAGCGGCCTGCCGACGGTCGCGCTGCTGACCGACATGAACGAGTGTCTCGGCACGACCGCGGGCAACGCGGTCGAAATGCGCGAGTCGATCGACTTTCTCTGCGGCGAACCGGTCGATGCGCGTCTGCGCGAAGTCACCTTCGCCTTGGCGGCTGAATTGCTCGTTGCGGGCCGGCTTGCGCCCGACATGCCGGCAGCGCTGCTGGCGCTGGAAAAAGCGCTCGATAGCGGTGAAGCAGCCGAACGGTTCCAGCGCATGGTCACCGAGCTTGGCGGGCCGAGCGATCTCCTGGAAAAGCCCGACCTGCATTTGCCGGCCGCACCAATCGTCGTCGACGCGCCCAGCCCGACAAGCGGCTATGTCGCGTCGATGGATGTGCGCGAACTTGGCCTCACCATCGTGCAGCTTGGCGGCGGTCGCGCCCGTCCGATGGATCTGATCGATCCTTCGGTCGGCCTCACCAACGTTGCGTCGCTCGGCACCAAAGTCGGCCCCGACGCGGCGCCGTTGGCGCGCGTGCATGCGCGTTCGCAGGACGAAGCCAACGCAGCGATCGCGTCGCTGCAGGCCGCAATTCGTATTTCCGATCGTGCGCCGAACGCCAACAAGCTGATTGTCGAGCGCGTAGCGTGACGTACACGCGCGTCGGTCCGCTGCTGATCGCGGTTGTGGCCTTCGCGCTCTACAGTAGCCAGGACGCGGCGGCGAAGATCCTGTCGCTGCACTATCCGCTGTCGATGATCCTCGCCGGCAATGCCGGCTTTGCGTTGTTGCCGATCGGTTGGATGGCGTGGCGCAGCGGCGGCTGGTCGGCGTTGCGCACCAAACGGCCGGCGCTGCACGGGGCGCGCGCGCTTCTGGTTCTGCTGAACATCTCGCTGGCCTTTACGTCATACCGGCTTCTGCCGCTGACCAACGCCTATGCCATTGCGTTCTCAGCGCCGTTCTTCATCACCATCGGCAGCACCCTGTTTCTGGGTGAGCCAGTCGGCTGGCGACGCTGGAGCGCGATCGTCGTCGGATTTGTCGGCGTGCTGATTGCGCTGCGACCGGACGGAGCCGCGCTTGAACTTGGCGCGCTGACTGCGATCAGCGCGGCGCTGACCTACAGCATGTCGTCGCTTCTGATGCGCCACATGCGCCTGACCGAGACGCGCGACGCGACGATCTTTTACCCGACTGCTTTCATCTTCGTGGTGGCCAGCCTGTATGCCGGCCAGGACTGGCTGACATTGCGTGCGGCCGATCTGCCGGTATTCGCGTTGTGCGGCCTCTGCAACGGCGTGGCGCAGATCTGTTTCGCAACAGCGCTGCGCAGCGCACCCGCCGCCTCAGTGGCGCCGTTTCAATATACGCAGATGCTGTGGGGCACGTTGTACGGTATCGCGCTGTTCGGCGACGTGCCGGGTCGGTCAGTCGTGCTGGGCGGCGTCATCGTGATCGGCAGCGGCCTGTACGTGTTCCATCGCGAGGCGGTGCGCGGCAGCAGCGCCTTGACCTCGCCCGCGGCCTGATCCTCTCTCCGATCCACGATGTTCGACACACTTGACCGCAGCCTGACCGGCCGCCCCTGGCTCGCCTGGCTTTTGCTGACGATGCTCTGCGCGGCCTTGTGGCTGCCGGGCGTCAAAACCTTGCCCGCGACCGACCGTGACGAAGCACGGTTCGCGCAGGCGTCGCGGCAGATGATCGAGACCGGCAACGCAATCGACATCCGGTTCCAGGACACGCCGCGCTACAAAAAGCCGATCGGTATTTACTGGCTGCAAGCGGCAACGGTGCTGCTGGTTGGCGGCGAAGATCCGGCCAATCCGGTGTGGCTGTACCGTATTCCGTCCCTGTTCGGCGCGCTGGCCGCGGTGCTTGCGACTTGGGCGCTGGGACGACGCTTGTTCGGTGCGGGTGCAGGCTTTGTCGCCGCCGCGCTTCTTGCAAGCGCGCTTCTCGTCGGCGTCGAAGCGCGCTTTGCCAAAACCGACGCGGCACTGCTCGGCTGCACGACCGTCGCGATGGCGGCGCTGTCGCGCGTCTACGATCCCGAACGCGCGACATGGCGCACGGCGCTCGCCTTTTGGTTGGCGTTGGGACTCGGCACCTTGATCAAGGGACCGTTGATCGTGCTGGTCGTCGCGATCGCGATGCTCAGCTTGATCGTGTTGGAACGACGCGTCGGTTGGTTGTCGGGGCTGCGTTGGCGCTGGGGTTTGATCCTCTACGCGGCGATGGTGCTGCCCTGGTTCATCGCCATCATCTTCGCCAGCAAAGGCGGCTATCTGCAGGAGTCGGTCGGGGTCGATCTGGTGCCGAAACTGCTCGGCGCGCAGGAAGCGCACGGCGCGCCGCCGCTGACCTATTTCCTGCTGCTGCCGGTGACGTTCTGGTCGTCGGCTGTGTTCGTGCTGTTCGGCATCGGCTGGGGTTGGCGCAACCGCCACGATCGTGACGTGCGGTTTCTGTTGGCGTGGCTGATTCCGGGCTGGATGATTTTTGAATCGGTGCCGACCAAGCTGCCGCACTATCCGCTGCCCTTCTATCCGGCGCTGGCGTTGCTTGCTGCGGCTGCTTTCGCGGCCGAACGCAACGCGCCGGTGACGCGCACGCGCTTTCGCGACGCGATCCTGGCATTCGCTGCACTGGGCGGCGTCGTGCTGGGCGTCGTGCTCATCTATGGCGGCATCAAATTCGACCAGCATCTGCAATGGAGCGGTCTGCTCGCCGGCGTGTTGGCGATCGGCGCGAGCTTGCTGATCGCGCGTGCGGTCCGCAGCGGCGCGCGCGAACGCGGCCTGGTTCTGGCGATGCTTGCTGCGCTGATCGTGCAGCCGCTCACCTGGAGCACGGTTCTTCCCAGCCTCGAGGCGCCGTGGATTGGTCCGCGGCTGGCGCAGGCGTTGAACCACATGCCCGCCGAGCGCGTGTTCCTGACCGGCTATTCCGAACCAAGCGCGGTGGTCGCAATCGGCACGCGCGTGCATTTCGCTAGCGCCACTGAAGCGGCGCAGGCGCTTGCCGCAGACGGCGAGAATGTCGCCGTCATCGACCGTCTGTTCGAGCAGGAATTCAAAGACGCCTTGGGCGCCAACAACATCACGGCAACGGCGAGCGGCACCGTCGAGGGATTCAACTACTCGAACGGCAAGCGCATCGTGCTGACGATCTGGCGACGCTCGTGAAACGCCATCACGTCGCGTTGATGGTTGCGGCGCTGGCGCTGCTCTTTCTCGTCGCCTGGCAGTTCGATCGCAGCTTGGCCTTGGCGGCGCGCGACATTGACCCGACCGTGTTCGCGATCTTCCGGCAGATCACGCGGCTGGGTCGCAGCGAATGGTATCTGATCCCCAGCGGCGTCGGCGCGATCGTCGGCTATTTGCTGATGCGGCGCGATCCACGCTGGACGCGCTTCACGCAACGGTGCGCCTGGATCTTCGCTGCCGTCGCCGGATCCGGCCTGGTCTGTGCGGCGCTGAAAATCATCTTCGGCCGTGCGCGCCCGCGTCTGCTCGATACCGACTATGGAATGAGCTGGTTCCGCTTGGGCACCGACTGGTCGTCGTTTCCGTCGGGCCACAGCAACACCGCCTTTGCGATGGCGCTGGCGGTCGGCGTGTTGTGGCCAGCGTGGCGCTGGCCGGCGCTGGTCACCGCCGCGATCGTCGCGGCCAGCCGCGTCGTAATCGGCGCGCATTATCTCACCGACACGCTGGCGGGCGCGGCGCTTGCGGTTGTGACGACGTTCTATCTGGCGCGCTGGTTTCGCCGCAAAGGCTGGCTAAGCGCGGAATAAACCCGTTTCGGCCCGTGTCTCTATTCGTCCCAACGATGGAGTCACCGATGTACAAGTTCCTCGCGATCGCGGCTGCCGCGATGCTCAGCACCAGCGCGCTTGCCGCCGGTACGACCACCACCGGCAGCGGCGAGCCGGGCAGCGATGCGAAATTCCAGGCCGCCGTCAGCGCGATCAAAGCCAAGCAGTTCGAAAGCGCGATCCCGCTGTTGCAAGAAGTGCAGACGCGGTTTCCCAACAGCGCCGACGTGAACAACTATCTCGGCTACACCCACCGCAAGGTCGGCAAGCCGAACATCGCGCTGGGCTTTTATCAGGCGGCGTTGAAGATCAATCCGAACCATCGCGGCGCGCACGAATATCTCGGCGAGCTGTATGTCGAGCAGAAGGATCTGCCGAAGGCGAAGGAACAGTTGGCCGCGCTGGAGAAGATCTGCGGCAAGTGTGAAGAGTCAGAAGATCTGAAGCGTCACATTGACAAAGGAATGTGACTTAAGCGGCGACCGACTCGTTCTGGTCGAGCAGGTCGCAAATCGTATCGGCACAACGGCCGCATGCGGGCGTCACGCCGAGGCGGGCATAGATTTCGGACGGGGTGGCAGCGCCACCCTGTTCGATGGCCTGCCGCACTTCGCGCTCACGAACCGCGTTGCAGATGCAGACATACATAGTCTTGGCCTCGCCTCTCCTGACCGGGAGAAGGTAAGGTCCATGAGAATGAGTTGCAAGCGCTCTGTGCGATTGACTCGCACACGCAGAGCTTGCGGGCTTAGTGCTCCTGCTCGTCCGCCGGATCGGTCTGGAGCTGGATGAAGTTCTGGATCCCCATTTTCTCGACCAGCTCGAGCTGTTTTTCGAGGAAATCCACATGTTCTTCCTCGTTTTCGAGGATGTCGGCGAACAGCTCGCGGGAGACATAGTCCCGGACCTGCTCACAATGGGCGATCGCCTCGCGCAGCAGCGGAATCGCCTCGTTTTCCAGGGCGAGGTCCGCCTGAAGGATCTCGACGACGTTTTCCCCGATTTTGATCCGGTGCAGGTCCTGGAAGTTGGGCAGGCCGTCCAGGAATAGGATCCGCTGGGTCAGCTTGTCCGCGTGCTTCATCTCGTCGATCGATTCGCGGTACTCGAACTTGCCCAGCCGGGTCATGCCCCAATGCTCGAAGATCCGGGCATGGAGGAAATACTGGTTGATCGCGGTCAGCTCGTTGGTCAGCGCCTTGTTCAGGAACGCAATTACCTGCTTATCGCCCTTCATCCCTGACCTCCGTTGCGCCTGGCGCGACCTAGCCACGCGATGATCCACGGAATCGCGGATCTGAATCGCATGGCTCTCTAATAAGTTGCGCGGCCGGCTAGTCCCAGGCCCCTGCGAGGCCTGGGGCCGGACACTCTGTCGCCCGCTCGATTCTAAGCAAATGCGCGGTGGCGGGCTGGCGCCCGACTCTCTATATACTGCGCCGCAATATACGGGCGGGCTTCCATCCACAATGGATCCGGGGGCGCCGCCCGTTCGTTCGTCTTGGGGTTAGGGTCATGGAACTTCGCAACATCGCCATCATCGCGCACGTCGACCACGGCAAAACCACGCTGGTTGACCAGCTGCTCCGTCAGTCGGGTGCCTTCCGCGCCAACCAGCAGGTTGCCGAGCGCGCGATGGATTCAAACGACCTCGAGCGCGAGCGCGGGATCACCATTCTCGCCAAAGCGACCTCGGTCGAATGGAACGGTGTGCGCATCAACATCGTCGACACGCCCGGCCACGCCGACTTCGGCGGTGAAGTCGAACGCATCTTGTCGATGGTTGACGGTTGCTTGGTTCTGGTCGACGCAGCCGAAGGTCCGCTGCCGCAAACCAAGTTCGTGCTCGGCAAGGCGCTGAAGCGCGGCATGAAGCCGATCGTGTTCATCAACAAGGTCGATCGCGGCGACGCACGCGCACACGAAGTGCATGACGAAGTTTTTGACCTGTTCTCGTCGCTGGACGCGAATGACGAGCAGCTCGATTTCCCGACTCTGTTCGGTTCAGGCCGCAACGGCTGGGCGTCACGCGAACTGGAATCGCCGACCGACAATATGGACGCGCTGTTCAAGCTCGTCGTCGACCATGTGCCGGCGCCGAAAGTCGAACTCGACGCGCCGTTCGCGATGCTGGCGACGATCCTCGAAGCCAACCCGTATCTCGGCCGTGTTCTCACCGGCCGTATCGAGCGCGGCCGCTTGAAAATGAACATGCCGATCCGCGCGCTGTCGCGCGATGGCAAGGTGTTGGAAACTGGTCGCGCGACCAAGGTGCTGGCGTTCCGCGGTTTGGAACGCGTGCCGGTCGATGAAGCCGAAGCAGGCGACATCATCGCGATCGCCGGTCTGCAGGAAGCGACCGTCGCGGATACCATCGCCGATCCGACCGTCACCGAAGCCTTGCCGGCGCAGCCGATCGATCCGCCGACCATCACCATGACCTTCTCGGTCAATGACAGCCCGCTCGCCGGTCGCGAAGGCGACAAGGTGACGAGCCGCATGATCCGCGATCGTCTGCTGCGCGAAGCCGAAGGCAACGTCGCGCTGAAGATCACCGAGACGGCGGAAAAAGATTCGTTCGAAGTCGCCGGCCGCGGTGAATTGCAGCTGTCGGTGTTGATCGAAACGATGCGCCGCGAAGGCTACGAACTTTCGGTCGGTCGTCCGCGCGTCGTCTACAAAGAAGAGAACGGCCAGCGTCTCGAGCCGATCGAAGAAGTCGTGATCGACGTGGACGAGGAATTCTCGGGCACGGTCGTGAACAAGATGCAGGAGCGCAAGGCCGAGATGGTCGAGATGCGCCCGTCGGGTGCGGGCAAGCAGCGTCTCGTCTTCCACGCGCCGTCGCGCGGCCTGATCGGCTATCACGGTGAATTCCTCACCGACACGCGCGGCACCGGCGTGATGAACCGCCTGTTCCATTCCTTCGCGCCGTTCAAAGGCAACATTCCGGGCCGTCGCACCGGCGTGCTGATTTCGAATTCGGGCGGCCAAGCGGTTGCTTACGCGCTTTGGAATCTCGAAGAGCGCGGCCCGATGATGATCGAGCCCGGCGTGGACGTGTACGAAGGCATGCTGATCGGCGAGCACACGCGCGACAACGATCTCGAAGTGAACGTGCTGAAGGGCAAGCAGCTCACCAACATCCGCGCCGCCGGCAAGGATGAAGCGGTGCGCCTGACGCCGCCGATCAAAATGACCCTGGAAAAGGCGATCGCCTACATCATCGACGAAGAGCTGGTCGAGGTGACGCCCAAGTCGATCCGGCTGCGCAAGAAGCTGCTCGACCCCAACGAGCGCAAGCGCGCGTCGAAGCAAGCTGCTGCAGGCTGACGACGCGGCGGTGACGCCGGTGTGAATTGACGCCGGCTTCACCACCTCCGTTTAGCTCTCATTAAGCCGGCCAGGGTCCGCTCCGTGTGCGTCCGCAAATGCGGCACACGGAGGGGCCCACATGAATTTCGTCGCTCGCCTGCAAGATCTGCGCATCGGCACGCGCCTGCTGCTTTTGCTCGGCATCGTCGCGCTTGCAGTTGGCGCAGCCGGCATCGCCTATCTCGACATGCGGCAGACGACCTCCGTGCTGCAAAGCGAGGTTGAAGCCGCGCGACGCGTCAGCGCCGCCGCGGATACAGTCGCCGCACACGCGCTGAAGGCGCGCCTCGGCGCCAAAGAATTCCTCAACGTCAAACGCGTCACCGCCCTCGACCTGTATCGCGCCGAACGCGCGCCACTCGACGCTGGAATCGACACGTTGCAGCAAGCTGCGGGCCAAGGCGCGCTCGGCGCCGATGCACGCGCCGTGACGGGCGATCTGCAGGCATGGCGCGCGACCGTCGACAAGGCGATCGCCGAGGTCGAACGGCTGGGCGTGACCGAAGACAAAGGTCTCGAAGGCGCCTTGCGTGCTGCTGTGCATGCGATGGAAACGCGGCTGCAGAAATTGACCGGCGACGCCAAGGGCAACGCTGCCGAGAAGCTCGAAGTCCTGACCACCAAAGTCCTGATGCTGCGCCGGCACGAGAAAGATTTCATGCTGCGTCGCGACCGCAAATATGCTGCCGACGCGGACAAGCGCGGTGCGGAGTTCCGTGAATTGCTGGCCGGCGCCGCGATCAGCGCCGAAGGCAAACAAGATCTTACAAGCTCGCTCGACGAGTATCTCAGCAAGCTGCACGCCTATGTTGACGGCGCAATCGCGGTCGAAGCAGCGCGCATCGCGTCGGAGAAGAGCTTCGACGCGTTGGCGCCGAAATTGTCGAAGCTGGAAAGCGACGCCGCAGCGGGCGCACAGCTGGCGCGCGACAAGATTGCGGCCGACCGGATCCGCGCCGAACGCACGATGCTGCTCGCCCTGTCGATCGGTGTTCTGCTTGCCGCTGCGGCGGCGGTGGTGCTGATCCGCAGCGTCACGCGTCCGTTGATCCGGCTCAAAGAAGCGATGCTGCGGCTCGCCGGCGGCGACATCGACATCGAGGTGCCGTCGACGACGCAGAAAGACGAAACTGGCGACATGGCGCGCGCGGTGCTGGTGTTCCGCGACAATGCACTGACGGCGCGTCGCCTGGCAGCGGAAGCCGAGACGGCGAAGCGAACTGCAGCCACGCGCCGGCGCGCTGAAATGCTAGAGCTGGCTGCGGAATTCGAACGCGGCGTCGGTGACGTCGTGCGCGCATTGGATGGCGCCGCCGTCGAATTGCGTGGCTCGGCAGAAGGCATGGCCGCAACCGCCGAACAAGGCGCGCGGCAATCGACGGCGCTGGCCTCGGCATCGGAAGAAGCGACCACCAATGTCGGCGCAGTTGCAGTCGCGACCGAAGAGCTGACCAGCTCGATCGGCGAGATCGGGCGGCAGGTGGCAGCATCGAGCGACATGGCGAAACGCGCCGTCGAAGAAGCGGTGCGTGCCGATGCCACTGTGCGTGGCATGAGCGACGCGGCCGAACGGATCGGCGGCGTTGTTGCGCTGATCGAATCGATCGCATCGCAGACCAATCTGCTGGCACTCAACGCAACCATCGAAGCGGCGCGTGCCGGCGAAGCGGGCAAAGGTTTTGCGGTGGTCGCGACCGAGGTCAAATCGCTGGCGACGCAAACCGGCAAAGCGACCGAAGAGATCGCAGGCCAGATCGGCGGCATGCAGCAGGCAACCGCCGATGCAGTCACCGCGATCAACACCATCCGCGGCTCGATCGAACATCTGTCCGAGATTGCAGCGGCCATCGCCGCCGCCGTCGAAGAACAAGGTGCCGCAACCAGCGAGATCTCGCGCAATGTCGCGCAGGCGTCGCGCGGCACCGACGAAGTCGCCTCGAACCTGACCGGCTTCAGCGAGGGTGCCGCCGAGACCGGCCGCACGGCGCAGGTGCTGCTGCAGTCGGCCAGCACGGTCGAGCACCGTGCGCGCGACCTTGGCGGCCGGATCGAGGGCTTCCTGCGCCGGCTGCGCAGCGACGACGAGAGCTTGGCCGCGGCGGCATAAGCGGGCCGCACCCGCCGCGCCGCATCCATTCCACGCGGCCTTTCTGCGCTTGGGCGGAAGGGTCGCGTCCGGATTCTGGGTCAGGCCGCGAAACCCACTGGCTGCGCCGTGAGTTTGCCATAGAGTGCGGCCATTCAGGCGGGTCCCCGCCCCCTCCAAGTTCCGACTCCGAGTTCGTTTTTAAGATGGCGAAGCTGAAGATCCGCGCACAAGCGGCGACGGTGATCCTGTGCATCCTGCTGGCCAACGTGGCGGGCTGGTTCCTGATCAACCAACCGGTTCAGGGGCAAGCCTGGCTGGGTGAGATTGCCAGCCTGTCTTTCGCAGGCTACCAGCCCGACCAGTCGCCGCTGTCGAAGCCGCCGAAATATCCCAGCTACGACCAGCTCGACCACGACCTGCAGAAGATCTCGAAAGTCGCGTCGGCGGTCCGCACCTACTCGTCGATCAACGGGCTCGAGAAGGTGCCCGAGATCGCGCGCAAATACGGCATGACGGTTACGGCCGGCGCCTGGGTCGCGGAAAAGGATACGCGCGAAGCCGAACTCGTCAGCCTGATCCAGATGGCGAAGCGCAATCGCAACGTCACGCAGCTGGTCGTCGGCAACGAACATATCCTGACCGGTGCGCTGACCGTCCCCGAACAGATCGCGATGATCAAACGGGTGAAGCGCGAAACCGGCAAGCCGACCTCGACCGCCGAGATCTGGCCGAACTGGCTGAAGTATCCGGAACTCGCCGAAGCCTGCGACTACATCGCGATCCACACGCTGCCCTACTGGGAGCAAGTGCCGTTTCCCGACGCGCTTGAGTTCGTGAAAAACGCGTACGCACAAGTGCACGCGAAATATCCGAATAAGCGTATCGTTTTGTCGGAAGTCGGCTGGCCCAGCGAAGGACCTTGGGTCGGCGGCGCCGAACCCAGCGTCGTCAACCAGGGCAAGTTCATTCGCGACTTCCTGAATTTCGCGCAAGAGAACGGGCTCGAATACAACATCGTCGAAGCGATCGATCAGCCGTGGAAGCGGCAGATTGAAGGCCCGGCCGGTGCAGCCTGGGGCGTGTTCGACGTCAATCGCGAACCGAAATTTCCGATGACCGGTTCGATCGTCGAAACGCGGCACTGGCCCGAACTGTGCGCCATCGCAGCGCTGCTCGCATTGCCGGGCATGATCTGGTTCGTCACGCGCCGCCGCGATCTGAAAGTCACCGGCCTGTTCTTCTTCGCCGGCCTGATTCAGGCATCGGCGTCGATCTTCGTGTGGACGGTCACGCAGGTGACGCGCGGCGTCTACGATCCGTCGATCGCGGTCGCCTGGTCGTTCCTGATCGGCACGCAGATCCTGCTTGCGATCGTCGTGCTGAATGATGGTCTGGAATTCACCGAGATTCTTTGGCGCGGTACCTGGCATCGCCGCGTGACGCCGGTGCGCCAGCAGCGCGTGACCGGCGGCCCGAAAGTGTCGATCCACGTCCCGTGCTACAACGAACCGCCGGCGATGGTGATCGAAACGCTCGATGCGCTGGCCAAGCTCGAATACGACGCGTTCGAAGTTCTGTTGATCGACAACAACACCAAAGATCCTGCGGTGTGGAAGCCGGTCGAAGCGCACGTCAATTTGCTGCGCGAAACCCACGGCGAGAAATTCCGCTTCTTCCATCTCGAAAATTGGCCCGGCTATAAAGCCGGCGCGCTGAATTTCGGCATGAAGGAAACCGCGGCCGACGTCGAAATCATCGCCGTCATCGACAGCGACTATCTGGTCGATCCCGATTGGCTGTCGGCGATGGTGCCGAACTTTGCCAACCCCAAAGTCGCCCTGGTGCAGTCACCGCAAGATTATCGCGATTGGGACGGCGATACGTTCAAGCGGATGATGCATTGGGAATATGCCGGCTTCTTCGCCATCGGCATGGTCGCGCGCAACGAGCGCAACGCGATCATTCAGCACGGCACGATGACGATGATCCGCCGCACCGCTTTGGAAGAAGTCGGCGGTTGGGCCGAATGGTGCATCACCGAAGACGCCGAACTGGGCCTGACTTTGTTCGAACGCGGCTATGAAGCCGTCTATGCGCCCGACAGTTTCGGCCGCGGCGTCGTTCCCGACAGTCTGGCTGCTTACAAGACGCAGCGTTTCCGCTGGGCCTATGGCGCGGTGCAGATCGTCAAGAAGCACTGGAAGAACTTCCTGCCCGGCGGCAACAAGGTGCTGACCAGCGGGCAGAAATATCATTTCGTTGCGGGCTGGCTGCCGTGGTTCGCCGACGCTGCGCATTTGCTGTTCGCGGCGGCTGCGATTTTCTGGACGATCGGTATGGTCGCCACCCCGTTCGTTGCCGACATCGTCAAAGACAATTGGGACCCGACCTTCCGGCCGCCCCATTTCGGCTTCCCGCCGATTGCGTTCATGATCCCGACGATCGGCGCCTTCGTGTTCAAAGTCTTGTCGGGCTTCTTCCTCTACCAGGCGCGCATCAAATGCAGCTTCTGGGACAAGATCGGCGCCGCATTCGCGGGCATGGGCCTAACGCATACGGTCGGCCGCGCTGTGTGGGTCGGTCTGTTCACCAAAGGCCGTCCGTTCGTGCGCACGCCGAAGATCGAAGATCGCCCCGCGTTGATGCAGGGCATCTTGATGGCGCGCGACGAAATCAAATGGATGCTGGCGCTGTGGGTGCTGGCCGGTTTGGTTCTGTACCTGATGACCTGGCACAACCGCGAAGCGTTGCTGTGGTCGATCATGCTGCTGGTGCAGTCGCTGCCGTTCTTCGCCGCGTTCGTCACCGCAATGATCAATGCGATGCCGGGCCTGTTCTCGCGCAAGCACGGCAACGACACGATGGCCGCCGGCGCTCAGCCGGCTGAGTGAATTGACGCTTTGAGATATCCGTAGCCGGTCCAGACGGTCAGCGCGGCGGCGATCCAGAGTGACGCCGTCGCGTACGGCTCGATGCCCGCGACCAGCAGCGCAACGGCGACGAGCTGCACTGTCGTCTTCCATTTCGCAAGATACGTGACCGGCAGCGAGACGCCGCCTTCGCGCAGACCCGACACCAGGATCTCGCGCAGCTGAATCGCCAATGCCGGGATCAACGACCAACGCGCAATGTCGCCGGCCGCGATTAGCGCCAGCAGCAAGCCGCCGACCAACAGCTTGTCGGCGATCGGATCCAGCATGACGCCGAACGCGGACCCCGCGTTCCAGCGCCGCGCCAACCAGCCGTCAAAGAAATCGGTGATCGCAGCTGCGACCAGCAGCACGAACGCGGCGCTGCGCAGATCGGCGAGCAGCAGCAGAATGACCGGCGCGACCGCGACGGCGCGGCCGATCGTCAGCCAGTTCGGCAGCTTCTTCTGAAAATCGGTGATCACGCCGCGGCGGCGGCGAGCGGAATGATGCCGGCGGGCGGTTGTTCGGTCGTGCCGCCACGAATTGCGATCGCATGCGCCAGTGCAGCGCGGAAGGTGCTTTCGCTGGCCGGCTTCTCGATGAAGCCATAGGCGGCGCCGCGCGAACCAAGCGCGGTGCGACGGTCGCCCGAAACCAGAAAGACGGTCGTGCCGAAGCGCGCGGTCAGGACCTGGGCCAGTGCGACACCGTTGGTCAGGCCGTCGAGCCCGATATCGACGAAGGCGATTTCGGGTCCGATCTCGCCCAGCGCGGCAAGCGCGCCCGCAGCGGTCGGGAACGGGCCAATGATCTCGTGCCCGGCCTCGTGGACCACCAGTTCAAGCGCATAGGCGAGGATGGCGTCATCCTCGGCGACCAGGACTTTCAAGTTGTCTCCCATGGCGGCGGATCGTGGGCCGGCATGCTGAACGGCCCGTTAAGCAAGAGCAAGCCGGGCCACGTCGGACGCCTGTGGATAGAGACACGCCGGAACCGGTCAGGTTCCGCCGTGGAAATGGTCGTAGACCTTCTTGGCGGTCGAGCTGGAGATACCGGGCACGGCCTCGAGATCGGCCAGGCCGGCGCGCGCCACCGCGCGTGCCGAACCGAAATGGTGCAGCAGCGCCTTCTTGCGTCCCGGACCGATGCCCTGCACCTCGTCGAGCGGCGAACGCTCCATCGATTTCTGCCGGCGCGCGCGGTGCGTGCCAATGGCAAAGCGATGCACTTCGTCGCGCAGGCGCTGCAGGTAGAACAGCACTGGATCGTTGGGCGGAAGCTGGAACGGCTCACGGCCGGCCATGAAGAAGCGCTCGCGACCGGCGTCGCGATCCGGCCCCTTGGCGATGCCGACCAGCGGCACGTCGTGCACGCCAAGTTCGCCCATCACTTCCATCGCCGCAGCAAGCTGCCCCTGCCCGCCATCGATCAACACCAGATCGGGCCACGAGCCTTCGGTGCGTTCGGGATCTTCGCGCTGCGCGCGGCCGAACCGGCGCGTCAGCACCTCGCGCATCATCGCGTAGTCGTCGCCGGGCGCGATCGGTCCCTTGATGTTGAACTTGCGGTACGAGTTTTTGAGGAAGCCGGTCGGACCCGCGACAATCATGCCGCCGACCGCGTTCGTCCCCATGATGTGGCTGTTGTCGTAGACCTCGATCCGCTCGGGCGCGGCGGAAAGACCAAACAGCTCGGCGACGCCGTCGAGCAGCTTCGCCTGTGTGGCACCTTCAGCACGCTTGCGCTGGAGCGCTTCGCGCGCATTCGCCTCGGCATGACCGACGAGACGTTTCTTGTCGCCGCGCTGCGGCGTACTCAGCTCGACGCGCTGGCCCGCTTTCAAGGTCAGCGCTTCGGCAAGCAGATCCTGTTCTTCCAATTTGTGGCTCAGCAGCACTTGGCGCGGCGGCGGCTGACCTTCGTAAAACTGCGCCACGAAAGCACTTAACGTGCTTTCGACCGGCGAATCCTGGGTGCCGGTCGGGAAATAGGCGCGGTTGCCGTAGTTGCGCCCGCCGCGGAAAAAGAAGACCTGCACGCAGGTCTCGCCGCCCTCGGCGCAGGCTGCAATCACGTCGGCATCGTCGACTTCTTCGGTGTTGACGTCCTGGTTCGCCTGCACCGCCGACAAAGCGCGAATGCGGTCGCGCCAACCAGCCGCAACCTCAAATTCCAGACGCTCGCTGGCGGCCTGCATTTCGGTCGCGAATTTCGCCTGCACTTCGCGCGTGCGTCCGGCCAGGAAGTCGCGCACCAGCCGCACCTGTTCTTCGTACTGCTCTTTCGTCACCAGCCCGACGCAAGGCGCGGTGCAGCGTTTGATCTGGTGCTGCAGACAGGGGCGCGACCGGGTCGAGAAAATTGTGTCGGCGCAGGTCCGCACCATGAACGAGCGCGCCAGCGCCTGGATCGTGCGATCGACTGCGCCCGCCGACGCGAAGGGACCGAAATACGCGCGCTCGGACTGGCGGCTGCCACGATGTTTCGAGATGCGCGGGAATTCGTGGTCCTGGGTCAGCTCGATGAAGGGAAAGCTCTTGTCGTCGCGCAGGTTGATGTTGAAGCGCGGCTTGAGCCGTTTGATCAGGTTGGATTCGAGGAGCAGCGCCTCGACCTCGGTGTGCGTGCGCACGAACTCCATCGCGCGCGTTTCACGCACCATGCGCTGGAGCCGGATCGGCAGCTTGGCGGTCTGCGTGTAGTTGTTGACGCGGCGCTTCAGGCTGCGCGCCTTGCCGACATAGAGCGGCTCACCGGCCGCATCGAGCATCCGGTACACGCCCGGCGCGTCGGGCAAAGTTCGTACGAAATCGCGGATTACGGCGACGCCGTCAGCGACCGTTTGCGGCTTCATGGGCCCCACCCGCACATACCGTATCCGTCATCCACTGCTTCTGTGGATAAAGCTGTGAGTCCGCATCGATGAATCGATGCGAAGCCCCGTGGAATCTTGCGACTCCTCGTTTTGCTCAAAAACTGAGCAGTTGAGCTAAGTGTTTGATGAGTCACGACAAGTGTTTGTCAATCTGACCGCGGACCGTACAGGAGCGAATTTTCACGCTTGACACTCGGTTGATCTGGGCCGGCTGGGCGCCTGTGCACAAACCGGCCGCCCATGGACCGGCTGTAGAATCCTCGGAGTCTCAAGCAATTGCCGTCACCGACCCTTCGCGACGGGGTCGATCGCGACGTCGCGGCGGCGGCGCGAAATGCTCTCCCCGCCATCCAAGGTCAAGACTTGGCCAGTCAGCGATTTCGTCTCCAGGACGAAGATGATCGCGCGCGCGAGGTCGTCGGGCGTGCTCGAATGACCAAGCGGCGTGTCGGCGGCTGCGCGCCGGAACGCAGCCTCGTCCTGCGGGCCGGACGGCAGCGTGATGCCAGGTGCGATCCCGACCACGCGCACGCGCGGCGCCAGCGCCAGCGCCAGCATCGGCGTCAGACCGTGCAGCGCCGCCTTGCCGACCGAGTAGGTCAAATAGTCGGGATTGGGGTTGCTGATCTTCTGGTCGAGCAGATTGACGATCACGCCCTCGGCGTCGGCCGGCAGCTGGGCGGCAAAGCCCTGCGCCAAGAAGAGCGGCGCGCCGGCGTTGATATCGACATGGGCCCGAAAATTCTCCGGCGTCGCGCTGGCCAAATCGTCATAGACGAAGCGCGAGGCGTTGTTGATCAGCACCGTGACCGGCCCGCCCGCCAAGGCCGCACCGCGCGCGCACAGGCCGCGCACCGCGTCGAGATCGGCAAGGTCGCAGCCGATCGCATAGGCACGGTGTCCAGACGAGTTGAGCGACGCGACCAGCGTCTCGGCATCGTCGGCGCTGCGATTGTGGTGCACCAGCACAGTGAAGCCGCGCGCGGCGAGCGTGGTGGCGATGACGGCGCCGATACGCCGCGCGGCACCGGTGACCAGTGCGACGCTCATTTGCGGCGCCGGGTGAATTCGATGCCGGCAGCACGCGTCTCGGGAAAGATGTCGAGCTTGCGCACAGCGACACGGCAGGCTTCGACCGCGTCATCCTGGAAGCAGCAGGTCACCAGCTCCTCCGCCAGCGTCTCGAGCAGATCGACATGCGCGCGTCCCTCCCAACCACGGATGCAATCGCGGATCGGATCGTAGTCGATCCAGCTGCGATCGGACCGCGGTCGCCAGAACAGCTCGACTGTCACGGCGACGCGCTGCGGATGCGGCTTTTCCCACGCATGCAGCCCGACCAGAATTTCGACGGTGACGTCTTCGAGCAGGACGCGATTGTAATCTTCGGTCGGGATCATCGCGCCAAAGGAGCAGCGCCCAGGCGAAGACGCAAGCTTAGCGGCGGCCCCTGCCCCGGCCGCCCTTGCGCTGCTGCGCATTGTATTTGGCGCGGTTGTTCACCTGCGTCATCGGCCCCGGTGCGCCCATGCCCAAATCCAGCTGTTCGACACGACGGATCTCGTCGCGAATGCGGGCCGCTTCTTCGAATTCCAGGTCGGCAGCCGCAGCACGCATTTTCTTTTCCAGCTCGGCGATCACGACTTTCGGGTCACGTCCGTCGCCGTCGGCGCCGGTCCGGATCGTGACGCGGTCGGCGCGCTCGTACACCGACTGCATGATGTCGGCGATGTCTTTGCGGATCGATTCCGGCGTGATTCCGTTGGCCGCGTTGTAAAGCTGCTGCTTCTCGCGACGGCGTTCGGTTTCTTCGATCGCCGCTTTCATGCTGTTGGTCATGTTGTCGGCGTAGAGAATGGCGCGGCCGTCGAGATTGCGTGCGGCACGGCCGATCGTCTGGATCAGCGAGGTGCGGCTGCGCAGATAGCCTTCCTTGTCGGCATCCAGAATCGCGACCAGCGCGCATTCGGGAATGTCGAGGCCTTCGCGCAGCAGGTTGATGCCGATCAATACATCGAACACGCCAAGGCGCAGATCGCGGATGATCTCAATCCGCTCCAGCGTATCGACGTCGCTGTGCACGTAGCGCACTTTGATGCCCGCTTCGTGCATATACTCGGTCAACGCCTCGGCCATTTTCTTGGTCAAGGTCGTGACCAGCACGCGCTGGCCTTTCTCCACGCACAAACGCGCTTCCGCCATCACGTCGTCGACCTGCGTCGCGATCGGGCGCACCAGCACCGGCGGGTCGGTCAAGCCGGTCGGGCGCACCAACTGTTCGATGAAGACGCCGCCAACACGTTCCAGCTCCCACGGGCCTGGCGTTGCCGAGACGAAAATCGTCTGCGGCCGCATCGCGTCCCACTCTTCAAATTTCAGCGGGCGGTTGTCGAGGCAACTGGGCAGACGGAATCCGTAGTCGCTGAGCGTCGATTTGCGCTTGAAGTCGCCCCAATACATGCCGCCGATTTGCGGCACCGTCACGTGGCTTTCATCGACCACCAACAGCGCATCGTCGGGCAGATATTCGAACAAGGTCGGCGGCGGCTCGCCGGCGCCGCGCCCGGACAAATAGCGGCTGTAATTTTCAATGCCGGCGCAGCTGCCGGTCGCTTCGATCATCTCGACATCGAACTGCGTGCGCTGCTCCAGGCGCTGCGCTTCGAGCAGCTTTCCCTCCGCATACAACTCGCCCAGCCGAATCTTCAGCTCTTCTTTGATCTGCTTGACCGCCTGGTTCAGCGTCGGCTTCGGCGTGACATAGTGCGAGTTCGCGTACAGCGTTTCTTCTTTGAGCGTCGCGGTCTTCTCGCCGGTCAACGGATCGAATTCGAACAGGCTTTCGACTTCGTCGCCGAACATCGAGATACGCCAGGCACGATCGTCCAAATGCGCCGGGAAGATTTCGATCGAGTCGCCTTTGGCGCGGAAGGTGCCGCGCTGAAAACCCATGTCGTTGCGCTTGTAGTGCAGCTCGATCAACCGGCCCAACAGTCGCTCGCGCGAAATACTCATGCCGGTTTGCAGCTTCAGCGTCATCTGGCTGTAGGTTTCGACCGACCCGATGCCGTAGATGCACGATACCGACGCGACGATGATCACGTCGCGACGTTCGAGCAGTGCGCGCGTCGCCGAGTGACGCATGCGATCGATCTGCTCGTTGATCGAGGATTCCTTTTCCACATACGTGTCGGTTTTCGGCACGTAGGCTTCGGGCTGGTAGTAGTCGTAATACGAGACGAAATACTCGACCGCATTGTCCGGGAAGATGGCTTTCATCTCGCCGTAAAGCTGGGCCGCCAGCGTCTTGTTCGGCGCCAGAATCAAGGTCGGTTTCTGTACCCGTTGGATCACATGCGCGACGGTGAAGGTCTTGCCCGAGCCGGTGACGCCCAGCAGCACCTGATCCTGCTCGCCGGCCGCAAGCGCACTGGTCAGCGCTTCGATTGCCGCGGGCTGATCGCCGGCGGGCTGAAACTCGGATTTGATGCGCAGGGGCGATTCACCGCGATATTCGGGCGAAGCCTGCAGTTCGGGCTGAAGAGCGGGGAGCGTCATGTGAGGCCACAAGATAGGGTCGCGAGGCGCGTCGGAACAGGCCAGTGCGCCGGCCGGTTCTGCACCTTCATGATGGAAAACCGATGATCCGGCGCTATGCGGTTATTTTGAATGCCAGTGCGGGCGGGCTGATCGGGCGCGACATGGACGCGGTCGCGGCCGAGGTCGTCGCCCGCTTTGCCGCCCTGGGCGTCACCGCAACGGTCGAGCTGCCGCAAGGCCGCGAAATCGACCGCGCCGTACAGCGCCTGCGCGATGACGCGGCGACGCCCGATGCGATCATCGTTGGCGGCGGCGACGGCACGATCGCGCATGCGGCGCAGCTGCTGGCGCAGGGCGGTCCGCCGCTCGGCATTCTTCCGTTCGGTACGTTGAACTTGTTGGCGCGCGATCTTGGCATTCCGTTCGCGCTCGAAGATGCGATCGCCGCGCTTGCAACTGCGACGCCGCGCAAAATCGACCTCGGCGACGCCAATGGCGTGCCGTTCTGCTGCATGGCGACGTTGGGCTTGGTGCCGATGCTGGGTCGCGTGCGCGAGAAGCAACGCGGGATGCCGCCACTCGTCGCGTGGCCGCGCCTGGCTGGTTCGTGGCTGCGCGCGTTGTACTGGGATCCGAAACTTGCACTGACGCTCGAAGCGGGAACACGACCACGGAAGATGCGCACGCGCGGCATGGGCATCGCCGTCGGCGCCTATATGGAAGGACGCTTCTTACAGCGCGCGTCACTGGATCAAGGCGTCCTCGTGGCCTACACGGCGCGCCACCGCTCGCGTTGGGCGTTGCTGCGCTTCGTGATCGATCTGGCAACCGGTCGTTGGGCCGGCGATCCCGAACTCGACATCGTGTCGGGCACTGCGCTCACCGTGCAGACACATCGCAAACGGCTTGCGGTCATGCTCGACGGCGAGCTGGTGCGGATGCGCACGCCGTTGGAATTTCGCGTACGGCCGCGCGCGTTACATGTATTGGCGCCATGAAAACCGTCGCACATCTGTCCGACCTGCATTTCGGGCGCACCGACGCTGCGGTGGTTGCTGGCCTGCTCGACGATCTGCACGCCGAACAGCCGGATCTGATCATCATCTCTGGCGACTTCACACAATCGGCGCGTTCGCGCGAATTTCGCGCGGCGCATCGCTTCCTGCGGCGGCTGCCAGCGCCGACCTTGAGCGTGCCTGGAAATCACGACGTACCGCCCGCCGATCTGTTGCTTCGTTTTCTGGCACCGTTCGCGCGCTACCGGCATTGGATCAGCGACGATCTCTGCCCGTTCGTCGAAACTGATGAAGTCGCGGTGCTGGGCATCAATACAGCGCGCCGTGCGCGGCTGGGCCTAAACTGGGCCGAAGGCTCAATCAGCCACGCGCAGATCGAATTGGTGCGGCGGCGATTCGACGGTGTCGATCCAGCCAAGCTTCGAATCGTCGTCGCGCATCATCCATTCGTGGCGCCAGCGAGCGCGCCGCGCACAACGGTGGCGCGACGCGCCGATCGCGCCTTGCCGATTTTCGCAACGGCCGGGATCGATCTGCTTCTTGCAGGACACTTACATCGCGGCTGGTCAGTGAAGGCCGCCGCCCATATTGAACACGCGCTTCTTGTTGTGCAGGCGGCCACTGCTACCTCGACGCGTCTGCGTGACGAGCCGAACTCTTACAACGTGCTTTTGCTTGAGAAAGAGCGGATCGGCGTGCGCGTGCGCGCCTGGCACGGTGATCGGTTCGAAGCTGTCGGCACCGCGTGGTTCGCCCGCACTTCGCGCGGAGACAATTGGATTAGATCGGATTTTAGCGGTCATTAACCGTCTCCCTGGCTTGCATGCAATCCGGGGAGATTTGCAATGAACGGAAATACAAGCTCCATCGCGACCCGCATTTACGCAGTGGTCGCGTTGCTGGCGCTGACGGCCGCCGTGCTCGGCGGGATCGGCTGGTGGGCGATGGAGACCTACGACCAGCGTGTCGACGAGATCGCTGCCGCGTCGTCGCGCGCGGTCACGGGCGAGCGCGTGAACGGGCTGATCAACGCGGTCGTGATGGATTCGCGCGGTGAGTACATGTCGCGCGACGCCGCCGAAGCGGAAAAGTTCGGCAAACCGCTGCTCGCCAATCTGGTGCTGATCGAACAGCGCATGAGCGAATGGATGAAGCTCATCCCCGCGGCCGAACGCGCCAAATACGAGAAGCTCGAAAGCTCGGCGCGCGACTTTGTGAAGTTCCGCAAAGAACTGGTGCGCGTCGCAACCACCGAAGGCGGTCCCGCGTCGCGCGCCTATGGCGACAATGACCTCAACCGCGCCAACCGCCAGGCCTTCAACGCAGCGGTCGAAGCAGCAGCCGACACCAACAACAAGGTGATCACGCAGCTCTCGAACGAACTCGATGCGTTCCGCCATCGCACCCAGGCAACGATGGCCGCGATTGCGATGCTGGGCGTCGGCGCAGCGATCGGTCTCGCGATGTTGTTCGTGCGCCGCGGCGTCACCCAACCCGTCAAACAACTGACCGCAGCGATGGACGCACTGGCAGGCGGCAACCACGACACGCAAGTGCCGGCGACCGAGCGCAAAGACGAAATCGGCGCCATGGCGCGTTCTCTGCTGGTGTTTCGCGACGGCATGGCGCGCGCCGCGGCGCTCGACATCCAAGCACGCGACGAAGCGCAGGCACGTGCGACCCGCCAGACCCAGATGGAAGAGCTGACACGCACCTTCGCCGAACAAATCGACCGCGTCGTCGCCGGCGTTGCCGGTGCCGCCGAACAGGTGCGCGGCCAGGCGAGCGAGCTCGCGTCGAGCGCCGGCGCCACCACGGCCAGCACGTCGGCGGTTGCGAGCGCCGCGACCGAAACTTCGGCCAACGTTCAGACCGTCGCCTCGGCCGCGCAGGAATTGCGTTCGTCGATTTCTGAGATCGAACGACAACTGGCGACCGCGTCGGCGGTTGCCGGCCAGGCGGTCGACGAAGCGCGCAGCACCGACGTGACGATCAAGGGCCTGGCCGACGCGGCCGAGCAGATCGGCCGCATGGTGCAACTGGTCAACGACATTGCATCGAAGACCAACCTGCTGGCGCTGAACGCGACCATCGAAGCGGCGCGCGCGGGTGAAGCCGGTCGCGGCTTTGCCGTTGTGGCCAGTGAGGTGAAAACGCTGGCGACGCAAACTGCGCAAGCAACCGAAGAGATTCAGGCGCAGGTCGAAACCATCCAGGGTGCCACCGGCAAAGCGGTCGGCGCGATCGGCGGCATCACGAAAACGATTCTGCGCATCAGCGAGATCACGACGACAGTCGCGAGCGCGGTCGAAGAGCAAGGCGCTGCGACCGCCGAAATCGCACGCAACGTCGAAGAAGCGGCTAGCGGCACCGAATCGGTGTCGCGCACCATCGCCGAAGTCAGCCATGCCGCCGAACGCACGGGCGGCGCCGTGGGCGAAGTCCGTCGCGCCGCCGACGGCCTGTCCGACGAAGCCGCACGCCTCGAGCGCGACGTCGCCGCGTTCGTGACAAAGGTGCGAGCAGCGTAAGCGTGAAAGGGTGGCCTGCCGCCCGAAGCCCCGCATGGGCGTAGGGTGGTGGGCGCGGCAGGATTCGAACCTGCACCTGGACCGTTATGAGCGGCCGGCTCTAACCGTTGAGCTACGCGCCCGCTTCCCTCGCATTGGGCTACGGGGGCCGGACCCTGGCGTCTCGTAATCGTGCTGACAAGCGGGACCGAATGCGACTGCCGCATTTCTCAGCAGCGCAAGATTCGGTCGCGACTGCGACCTTCCGAAGCAGATATGGCTTGCGTTAAGCCGACATCCCAGGCGACTCTCGCCGGCCGGGACGAGACCAAACGAAGTCTCGCCCGCTTCGAGGGGGGCATCATTCGTGCGTTTACGTACGACCTGGACAGATCGGTGCTGCGCCATGGCGCTGGCGCACGAATCGCCTGCGTCGGGCCGCGCGACGCCGCTTTCCTGCAGAACACCACGCCATGAAACGGGAGATGCTGGATGGTCAATGTAGCTGCGGCTGGCGGTAGCGCCACGCGCGGGATGACTGCGGAAGAACGCAAAGTCATTTTCGCGTCGTCGCTCGGCACGGTTTTCGAGTGGTACGATTTTTATCTGTACGGCTCGCTTGCTGCTGCGATCGGCAACAACTTCTTCTCGGCGCTTGACCCGGGCTCGCGCGACATCTTCACCTTGCTTGCCTTCGCCGCCGGCTTCTTCGTGCGCCCGTTCGGCGCCATCGTATTCGGTCGCTTGGGCGATCTCGTCGGCCGCAAATACACCTTCCTCGTGACCATCATGCTGATGGGTCTGTCGACATTCCTCGTCGGCTGCCTTCCCAGCTACGCAAGTGTCGGCATTGCAGCGCCGGTGTTGCTGATTTCGCTGCGCCTGATCCAAGGCCTGGCGCTCGGCGGCGAGTATGGTGGTGCGGCAACCTACGTTGCCGAACATGCGCCCGACGGTCGTCGCGGCGCCTACACGGCGTGGATTCAGACCACGGCAACGTTGGGCCTGTTCCTGTCGCTGCTCGTCATCATCGTAGTGCGCGAAACGCTGGCGCCGGCCGACTTCGACGCTTGGGGCTGGCGCATTCCATTCCTGCTGTCGGCGCTGCTGCTGGCGGTTTCGGTTTGGATTCGTCTGAAACTCAGCGAGTCGCCGGTGTTCCAGCGCATGAAGAACGAGGGCACGTCGTCGAAGGCTCCGTTGAAGGAATCCTTTGGCCACTGGCCCAACCTGAAGATCGTGATCCTGGCGCTGTTCGGCCTCGTCGCCGGTCAAGCGGTCGTCTGGTACACGGGTCAGTTCTACGCGATGCAGTTCTTGACCACGAACCTCAAGGTTCCGGCCACGACGGCGCAAACGCTGATCGCAATCGCGTTGGCGATCGGTACGCCGTTCTTCATCGTGTTCGGTTCGCTGTCGGACAAATACGGCCGCAAGCCAATCATCCTGGCCGGCTGCGTGCTTGCCATCGTGACCTACTTCCCGATCTTCCAGGGCCTGACCCACTTCGCCAATCCGGCGCTGGAAGCCGCAACGACTTCGTCGCCGGTGACTGTCGTCGCCGACCCGAACGAGTGCGAATTCCAGTTCAACTGGAGCGGCACGATCAAGTTCACCAGCTCGTGCGACGTCGCGACAGCGGCGCTCTACGCGCGCGGTGTTCCGTACACGAAAGTGGACGCGCCGAAGGGCACGGTTGCGACGATCAAAATTGGCGACAAGGCAATCACGTCGTACGACGCCAAAGGCGCCGACGCGGCCGCGAAAGCCAAGACGCTGGCAACCGATCTCGGTGCAGCGCTGAAAGAAGCGAAGTATCCGGCAACCGCCGACGTCAACGCGATCAACAAGCCGATGATCGTGTTGTTGCTGGTGGTGCTGATGATCTACGTCACGATGGTCTACGGACCGATCGCGGCGCTGCTCGTCGAGTTCTTCCCAGCCCGCATCCGCTACACGTCGATGTCGCTGCCCTATCACATCGGCAACGGCTGGCTGGGCGGCTTCTTGCCGGCCATCGCCGCAGCGCTCGTGCTGGGATCCGGCAATCTCTATAGCGGCCTTTGGTATCCAATCATCGTCGCCGCGATCACAGTTGTGTTGGGCGTGTTGTTCGTACGCGAACCGAAACACCTGACGAACAACTAACGCGGACAGTTACGTCCACGGACTGGCCGGCGCGAGCGATCGCGCCGGCCTTTTCTTTTGCGCGCAGGCAACGGCCGATCGTAAGAAGATCGCATGACCGTTGCCGAAGCTGCCGCGCCGACAAGCGCAACGAAGAAGCCGAATCTCTTCACCGTCATTCTCGCCTCCTCCGCGGGCACGGCGATCGAGTGGTACGATTTCTCGCTGTTCGGTTTGAACCTGGTTTTGCTGACCTCGCTGTTCATTCCAGCGCAGGAGCAGTCGATCGGGCTTCTCTTCACCTTGGCCCTGCACGGCACCGGCTTTGTTGTGCGTCCGCTCGGTGCGCTGATCTTCGGGCGGCTTGGCGACCGATTGGGACGCAAGCGCACCTTCCTCGTCACCTTGGTGATGATGGGCTGCACCACGATGATGATCGGGTTGCTGCCGACCTACGCGACGGCGGGACTGCTTGCACCGGCATTGCTGGCTGCGCTGCGCTTGGCGCAAGGCCTTGCGCTCGGCGGTGAGTATGGCGGCGCCGGCCTCTATGTCGCCGAACACAGCCCACCGCATCGCCGCGGCTATTACACGAGCTTCATGCAGGCGACCGCAGCGTCGGGCTTGCTGTTCGCGCTGGCGACGATGCTCACGCTGCAATTGCTGCTTGGGCCCGAAGACTATCGCGCCTGGGGTTGGCGCGTGCCGTTCCTGCTATCGGGCGTGTTGCTTGCCGTCTCGGTCTATATCCGATTGCGCCTTTCGGAATCGCCCGTGTTCGAAGGGCTGCGCGATCGCGGCGAAATCGCCAAGTCGCCGATCCGCGACAGTTTCATGGATCCGGAAAATCGCCGCCGCATGTTCGGCGCGATCTTCGGTGCGTGCGCTGGCCAGGGCGTGACGTTTCACACTGCGCAGTTTCTGGTTCTGACCTTGCTGCTGACCTGGAAGAAGCTGAGCTTCCTCGAAGCAACGCTTGCGGTTGCGGCGGCGCAGCTGCTGACGACACCCTGTTATATTTTCTTCGGCCATCTGTCCGACCGGATCGGACGCAAGAAACTGATGGTGTGGGGCGCAGTCGGCGGCTGCGTCACCTTCCTGCCGATCTTTATCGGCATCGATTGGGCGGCCGAACACGGCAACGTGCATTGGGTGGCGCTGATCGCGCTTCTGTCGCTCGGCATGTTGTGGACGACGGTGAGCTACGCGCCGACCGCCGCCTATCTGACCGAGCTGTTTCCCGCCCGTATTCGCTACACGTCGATTTCTGTGTCGTTGAATGTCGGCGCCGGCGTGTTCGGCGGCATGTCGCCGCTGATCGCCGGCGTACTGGTCGAACGCACCGGACAACCGTTGATGGCGCTCGCCTATCCGATCGGCATGTGTGCGGTCTCAGCTCTGCTCGGCCAGTTGCTGCTGCGCGAGACGCTGCCGCCGCATTGAGCCGCGCGGCAGACCGAACAGAATCTTTGCCGCACCCAGCCGGTCGGCTGCGACATAGGTCGCAAGACACGCCGCGATCGTCGTCAGCAGAACAACCGCGGCTTCGCCGACGACGCCGACGCGCTGCTGCGTCAGCGCGTAGCCGACGACGACGATCACCGGCTGATGAATGATATAAAAACAGAACACGCCGCGATTGAGCCAAGCGATCGTCGCACTGGGGCGGTTCAACCAGCGCCGTGCGAAGCCCAGCACGACCAGCAGCGCAGCCCATAGATAGGCACAGCGCACAAAGCGCATCGTGATCCGCAAGGTCGCGTCCATGTCGTATTGCGTGTTCGACCAAATCAGAATCGCGTAGAGCGGAACGCAGGCGATCAGAGCCGGCCAGCGCAGATCTTCCACGGTGCGCCAGTGTTGCGAGCGCACCGACGCAAAGCCGAACAAAAAGCACGGCAGAAACACCACATGGTTCGACCAGTCGCGCACCAGGTTGTTGGTGACCGGAAACCAGCCGCGCAAAATGCAGAACGGCACGGCGATCAGCAGCATCGGCACGATCGCCACAAACCAGCGATGGCGCAGCAGCGGATCGATCCGCGCTGCGACGCGCACGATCGCGTCGCGCAACGGCGCGACCAGCAGCGCGTAGGTCAGCACATAGGCGACGAACCAGAGATGCTCCCAATCAAGCCCGTAGCGCAGCGTCGGATCGTGCGTCCAATAGCGCGGCAAGAATTGCAGGAACCCGGGGCCAAGCGCGCCATGCGTGCGGCCTTCGATATATTCGATCGGCGCACAGATGATCAGAACGCCAAACACCAGCGGCACACCCAACCGCAGCAAACGGCTGCGCATGAAATCGCCGGCGCTGCTACGGTCGCGCAGAAACCGACACGCCGCACCCGACACGAAGAACAGCAACGGCAGACGCCACGGCGACGAGAACAACAGCAGCGGCTCGATCGCCGGCCCGGCATAGAAGCTGTTCGCGGCCCAGTCCCACGAGCTGTAAAAGAATCCAACGTGGTACGGGATCAGCAACCCGAAGGCGCAGACCCGGACCCAGTCGAGAAACCACAAACGATCGGCGTTCGGCGGCAAATTCCGGCTCAGCTTGTTGCAAATCCCGGCGAACGTCGGGGGCGCGATGCGCGCGGCGGCAGGCCGAGCAGCAACTTCGCCACTCCGAAACGCTCCGCGAGCGCATAAATCCCGAGGCAGCTCGTAACGGTCAGCGTCAGGATCGCCACAGGCTCGAGCACTGGGCCGATCTTGAGCGGCGCCAAGGCGACGCCGAACAGCACGATCGCGGTCTGGTGCACGATGTAGAAGCAGAAGACGCCGCGATTGAGCCACGCGACCGCAGCGCTTGGACGGTTGAGATAGCGCCGCGCAAACCCCAACACAGTCAGGATCGCCATCCAGGCATAGGCGCTGCGCCACATGCGCAGCACGAAGAGAAACGTCGGGTTCGGCGTTCCGCTACCGTCTTGCAAAAAGAACCAGAGGATGACGGCGTAGCCCACGCACGCACAGGCAAGCGCCGGCCAACGCAAGGATTCGACTGCGCGCCAGAATTGCTGCGAGCGCGCCATCGCAAAGCCCAACAGAAACAGTGGCAAATAGACGACGTGATTGGGCCAGTCATTGACGAGCGCATGGGTGACGCTGAACCACATGCGCGTCAGCGCGTAACCGACGCCGATCACAAGCGCGGGCAGCACGGCGATGACGAGCCTGGTCGTGAACAGGCTGCTGTCGCCAAGCCGCCGCAGCGGTTTCAGCACCACCGCCAGCAGCAGCGAGTAGACGAGCAGATAGGCAACGAACCAAAGGTGGTTCCAGGTGAAGCCGTGCTTGAGCGTGTGGTCGAACCCCCAATAGCGCGGCAGAAAGTCGAGAAAGCCGGGCTGCAGCCCGTCCTTGGCCAGGCCTTCGAAATAGGCCTGCGGCGCGCAGATCACGAACATGCCGAACAGAAGCGGCGGCAGCAGGCGTAGCGCCCGACTGCGTGCGAAGCCGCCGGCGCTGGTGCGGTCGGCGAGGAAGCGCGTGGCCGCGCCCGACACGAAGAAGAGCAAGGCCAGACGGAACGGCGCCGTCACCAGCATCAACGGTTCGACGGCGCTGCCGTCGTAGGTGCTCTTCACGTGCCAATCCCAGGACACGTAAAACATGCCCAGGTGGTACGGGATCAAAAGCGCGAAGGCGCCGACCCGAACCCAGTCGAGGAACCAGAGGCGATCTGACGGTGCGTGCAGCGATGGATTTGTCATGGCCGCGAATTCGCCTGCCGGCGTGCGCGTCGTGAAGCAAAACGGGACGAATGGCGGCGTCGATGGGACGATTGGGACGAATGGCGGATCAGCCGGGATGAGCGGCGGCAATATCTGGCGCAACCAGGCCCTGCGCGCCGCGATCTGGATTGCGGTGATTCTGGTGCCGACCACCGTCAACTCGTTCTCGCGCCTAACCGAGGCGTCGTGGCGCGGCGAGACGGTGCCAACCTGGCTGCCCTTCACGCTCGAATATTCGAGCGCGATCGGGATGTGGGTGGTGATTGCGCTTTATTTGCGGGCGCGGAGGTGGGTCGTACCGGCCGCAATCGGCTGGAAGCGCAGCATCGCCGCGCATGTCCTGATCGCGCCGCTCTTCTGCCTCGGTCACTTTCTCGTGATGAACGGGCTGCGGACGGCGATCTGGAGCGCCTTTCTCGGACGCGCGTACGGCTTGAACTGGGTCGCCGAACTTCCCTACGAGGCGCGCAAGGATTTCCCGAGCTTCGCAACCTTCGTCCTGCTGGCGGCAATCCTCGAACGGCTCGCCACCGACCCGGCACCGGCGCCCGTCGTCGCACGGGCCAAAATGGCGACGATCGAAGTGCGCACCAGCAGCCGCACCCTGTTCCTGCGCCCCGACGAAATCCGCAGCGCCAGCGCGGCCGGCAACTATATAGAGCTGGCGACCGCGCAAGGCGACGTGCTGGCGCGGCAGACGATGGCGTCGATCGAGGAGCAGCTAGGCGCCGGCTTCGTACGCGTGCACCGCTCGCACTTGGTCGCGCGCGCCGAGATCGTACGGATCGAAACCAACGCGTCGGGCGATTTCACCGTCACCTTGCGCGACGGGCGCAGCCTGCCGGGCAGCCGGCGTTATCGCGACCGGCTGGATACGAAAACGGCCTCCGAAGAGGCCGTTTAAGTTCAGGTATCGAGGAAGCTGCGGAGCTTCCTGCTGCGGCTGGGATGTTTCAACTTGCGCAGCGCCTTCGCCTCGATCTGGCGAATACGTTCGCGCGTGACGCTGAACTGCTGGCCGACTTCTTCCAGCGTGTGATCGGTGTTCATGCCGATGCCGAAGCGCATGCGCAGCACGCGCTCTTCACGCGGCGTCAGCGACGACAACACGCGCGTGGTGGTTTCGCGCAGATTGGCCTGGATGGCCGCATCCAACGGAAGCACCGCATTCTTGTCTTCGATGAAATCGCCGAGATGCGAATCTTCCTCGTCGCCGATCGGCGTTTCGAGCGAGATCGGTTCTTTGGCGATCTTGAGAACCTTGCGCACTTTTTCCAGCGGCATGGCGAGGCGTTCCGCCAGCTCTTCCGGCGTCGGCTCGCGGCCGATTTCGTGCAGCATCTGGCGCGACGTGCGCACCAGCTTGTTGATCGTTTCGATCATGTGCACGGGAATGCGGATCGTGCGCGCCTGGTCAGCGATCGAACGCGTGATCGCCTGTCGAATCCACCAGGTCGCGTAGGTCGAGAATTTGTAGCCGCGGCGATACTCGAACTTATCCACGGCCTTCATCAGACCGATATTGCCTTCCTGAATCAGATCCAGGAATTGCAGACCGCGGTTCGTGTATTTCTTGGCGATCGAGATCACGAGACGAAGATTCGCCTCGACCATCTCTTTCTTGGCCTTGGCTGCTTCTTTCTCGCCCTTCTGCACCGTCTGCACGATGCGGCGGAATTCAGCGATCGGCAGGCGCGATTCAGCCGCGATCTGCGCGATCTGCTCGCGCGTATCGAGGGCTTCCTTGCCGCGCTTGGCACCGAACTTGGTCCAGGCGCCCGGCGTCTTCTTCACCTTCTCGAGCCACTTGGGGTCGAGTTCGCTGCCGTAATATTTCTTGAGGAAGTCGTCGCGCTTCACGCCACTTTCGGTGGCGTAGCGCATCAACTTGCCTTCCAGCGTCACGAGACGACGGTTCAAACCGTAGAGCTGTTCGACCAGCTGCTCGATGCGCGCGTTGTTGAGGCGCACGCCTTCCATCAGCTCGACCAGTTCGAGCTTCAGCTTCTCGTACTTCTTGTCGGCGCGCGCATCTTCTTTGACCGCTTCACCAGTCGCGAGCGCGGTCAGACGCGCTTCCTGCATCTTGTGCAGCTTGGTGTAGGTGGTGCGGATCGCTTTGAACGTCTCGAGCACTTGCGGCTTGAGTTCGGCTTCCATCGCCGACAGCGAAATCGCGTTCTCTTCGCCGTCATCGTCGTCGGCCGGCGGCGCACCAGGCGCGCCCGGCACCGGCGGTTCGGCACCCTCTTCGCCTTCAGCAGCTTCGCCTTCGGCAGCCGGCACTTCGGCTTCGGGGCCGCCGCCATAAGTGGCGTCGAGATCGATGATTTCGCGCAGCAGAATGTCACCGCGCTCGAGCGCTTCGTGCCATTCGATCAGCGCCTTGATGGTCAGCGGGCTTTCGCAGATGCCGCCGATCATCTGTTCGCGACCGGCCTCGATCCGCTTCGCGATGGCGATTTCGCCTTCACGCGACAACAGCTCGACCGAGCCCATTTCGCGCAGATACATGCGCACCGGATCGTCGGTGCGGCCGATGTCGTCTTCGTCGATATTGCCGCGCGCGTCTTCCGACTCTTCGTCGGAGCCTTCTTCTTTCTTCTCCGCGACTTCTTCGCTCTCTTCAGATTCGACAAGCGTGATGCCGAGCTCCGAGAGCATCGACATCGTGTCTTCGATCTGTTCCGAGCTGTATTCTTCCGGCGGCAGGGCGGCGTTCAGCTCGTCATAGGTGACGTAGCCGCGCTCCTTGCCCTTCGCGATCATCTTTTTGACGGCAGCGGCCAGGCCGTCGACCAACGCCGCTTCGCCCTGTTCTTCGCGGCTGTCCGCAGTCTCGACTTTGGTTTGCGCTTTGCTGGCCATGCCCGTCTTCGAACCCTTCGTACAACCTGCGAATCCCAGAACGCAGAAATGCGTGCGCGAGCGCAGCAGATGCCGCGCCCGTCTTAGGGACCCCTGGTTAAACCAACCTTGATCGCCGTCGTCGCCGCCTTACCCGTGGGACGTGCCGGTCTCGCCGCCTGTGACAGCAGCGTCGGCATCGCCCTCGATCAGCCCCGTCTTCTCCCGCGTGATCGCACTAATGCGTTCCAGTGCAGGGTCGGCCCCGGAGCCGGGGGCCTTGGTGGCTGCCGCGATTTCCCCTTCCATCGCCAGGCGATGGTCGAGAAGCAGCAGCTCACGGACTTGAGCGCGTGCCTCCTCGGCATCTTGATGCTTGAGCCGGGGCACTGTGGCCACGGTCAGGTCGAGGAGCGACGTCGCCGCGCTGGCTAGTCCGTGGTGGTCCAAGTGGAGCCAAAGTCCTGGTGCGTCAAGCCCCGAGTCGGCCTCTAACCTATCTTGAACAAGGACTTTGAGCTGTTGTTCGACCGGGTCTGGCAAAGCCGCCTCAGCCAAATGTGCACTTACTTCCTCCCAGAACGCAGGCCGCAGGATGATCGCTCCCAATAAAAGCCGGTCACGAAGCCGCACGAGCTGGTGCCGGCGGGTCTTGAGCGAGGACGGCTTGATGCTGGGGCCTTTTCCAGGCTTGCCGCCGTCTTTTCCGCGCGGAACGAAGGCGCTGCGCCAGGGAAACGCCTCGTCCCAGCGGGTCCGGATCTCCTGGCGGTAGAGGCTTTGGCAGGTCTTGTCGGCGATCGTCGCGACCGCCTCGTCGAGCGCGCGGCGGACGCCGGCCCGCTGTTCGGGGGTTTCGCGGGCCCGGTCGCGCAGGGTCGTGTCCCACAGCGCATCGACCAAGGATTTGGCCTCGGCCAGGACCCTCTGCATGGCCGCGGCGCCGCCCGACCGGACCATCGTGTCCGGATCCTCGCCCGGCGGGAGGAAGGCGACGCGGATCGTGCGGTCGGCCGAGACTAGCGGCAGCGCCCGGGCGATGGCGCGCTCGGCGGCGCGGCGGCCAGCGGCGTCGCCGTCGAAACAAAGGACCGGTGCGCGGGTGCCGCTTGGATCCAGCCGCCACAGCTCGCCCAGCTGCGCTTCGGTCAAGGCGGTGCCGAGCGGCGCCACTGCGCCTTCAAAGCCGGCGCGCTGGAGCGCGATCACATCCATATAGCCTTCGACCACGATCGGGATCGCATCGCGCGAGCCGCGTGCGCGCGAAAGGCCATAGAGAACGTGGCCTTTGTGGAAGAGCGGATGTTCCGGCGAGTTGACGTATTTCGGCCCGTCGCCGTCGAGAATGCGTCCGCCGAACGCAACTACGCGGCCACGCCGATCCGCGACGGGAAACAAGACGCGGTTGCGGAAGAAGCTGTAGGGCGCGCCGCCGTGATCCGACGCACGGATCAATTGCAGTTCGATCAGCTCGGCATCTTCGTGGCCGAGCTTGCGCATCGCCGCGCCCAACAATGACGCGTCGGCGGGCGCCCAACCCAAACGGAATTGCGCGATCGTGTCGTCGTCGAGACCGCGGCCGCGCAGATACTCCAACGCTGCACGACCATGCGGTGCACGCAGCTGTTGTTCGAACCACGCGCACGCCGCCTCGAGCACGTCGTACAGGGTTTTTTGGCGCTCAAACCGTTGCCGTTCCTGCGGCGACGGACGCGGCACTTCCAACCCGGCGAGCGCAGCCAATTGTTCGACCGCGTCGGGGAACGACAGATTGTCGTGCCGCATCAAAAATCCGACCACGTCGCCGTGCGCGCCGCAGCCGAAGCAATGGAAGAAGGCTTTCTGGTCGTTGACGTAGAAGCTCGGCGTCTTCTCGTTATGGAACGGGCACGGCGCTTTCCATTCGCGCCCGGCGCGCTGCAAACGCAGCTTGCGCCCGATCAACTCCGACAGCGGTACCCGCGCGCGCAGCTCGTCCAGGAATGCGGGCGGGAGCGCCATCCGATCAGCCGCCCAACTTGGCTTTCACTTGCGCGCTGGCAGCCGCGAAATCCATTTGGCCGGCGAATTTGGATTTGAGCACCGCCATCACCTTGCCCATGTCGCGCACCGATGCGGCGCCGGTTTCGGCGACTGCAGCGGCGATCGCGGCATCGACCGCGGCGGCATCCATCTGCGACGGCAGAAATCGCTCGATCACCGCGATCTCGGCCTGTTCCTTGGCCACCAGTTCGGGGCGGTTGCCCTGCTCGTACAGCGCGATCGAGTCGCGCCGCTGCTTGATCATGTTCTGCAGCATCGCGCCGATGTCGCCGTCCGAGATGCCATCGGCATTGCCCGCCGGGCGCGCGGCGATGTCCTTGTCTTTGAGCGCCGCCAGGATCAGCCGCACCGTCGACAGGGTGGCGCTATCCTTTTCGCGCAGGGCGGTCTTCATCGCGTCAGTCAGCGTCGCGCGCAGCATGGTCGGTCCTAGTGGTCTTGAAGGGCGCGCAGCATAGCGACCTGGACCCGGCGCAGCATAGGAATGCGGATAGGCGGGTTGACGCGCCCCAGGGCCGGCTCCTATCTCCGGCGAGTTCCCGTCCGAGGTTTAGCCATGTCCAGCCCCGCCCCATCCGGCGCAACCGCCGCGCTCGTGCTTGCCGATGGCACGGTGTTTTGGGGCCGCGGCGTTGGCGCCGCAGGCACCACGGTCGCCGAGGTCTGCTTCAACACCTCGATGACCGGGTACCAGGAAATCCTGACCGACCCGTCCTATGCCGGGCAGATCATCGCTTTCACCTTCCCGCATATCGGGAACGTGGGCACCAACACCGACGACATTGAAACCATCACCCCGGCCGCCCGCGGCCTGGTTCTGCGCGTCGACATCACCGAGCCGTCGAACTGGCGCGCGACTCGGGGCCTCGACGAGTGGCTGAAGAGCTACGGGCTGATCGGCATCTCGGGCATCGACACGCGCGCGCTGACGCGTCGCATCCGTGATCTGGGCGCGCCCAACGGCGCGCTGATCCATGCGCCGGACGGCAAGATCGATATCGACGCGCTGGTCAAACAGGCCGGTGCGTGGCCGGGCCTCGAAGGCATGGATCTCGCGCTGGAAGTGACCGGCCGTCAGACCGCGCAATGGCGCGAGAGCACCTGGTCGCGCGAAGGTGGTTACGCCGAACAGACAGCGCCCAAACACAAAGTCGTCGCGGTCGATTACGGCGCCAAGCGCAACATTCTGCGTTGCCTCGCGGCAGCTGGTTGCGAAGTCGTCGTCGTGCCTGCAACGGCAACCGCCGACGACATTCTCGGCCACAAGCCCGACGGCGTGTTTCTGTCGAACGGTCCCGGCGATCCGCAAGCGACCGGCCAATATGCTGTGCCTGCGATTCAGGGCGTGCTGAAAGCGGGCGTGCCGACCTTCGGCATCTGCCTCGGTCATCAGCTGCTTGCGCTGGCGCTTGGCGGCAAGACAACCAAGATGCATCACGGCCATCGCGGCGCGAACCATCCGGTCAAAGATCTCGAAACCGGCAAGGTCGAAATCACCAGCCAGAATCACGGTTTCGTGGTGCTGCCCGACAGTCTGCCGGCAAACGTGCAACAGACCCATGTGAGTCTGTTCGACGGCAGCAACGAAGGCTTCCGCGTCAAAGATGCGCCGGTCTTCGCCGTGCAGTATCACCCGGAAGCAAGCCCGGGCCCGACCGACAGCCATCATCTGTTCCAACGCTTCGTCGACATGATCGAAGCCAAGAAAGGGCACTGATCATGTCCGCAAAGAAGAACCCGCTGAATTTGAATCCGCTGCAGTTGAAGACGTTGGCGCTGTTGCAGGCGCTGGCCGAACTCGACGATCACGCGGTGCAGAAAGATGAGAACGGTGCGGTCACGGTGATGAACCTACCGCACGCACACGGCGATCATTTTCATGTCGGTGATGCGGTCGTCGCGTCCCGTGATGCGACCGGCCTGACGAATCCCGCACCGTGGTCGGTGCTGGAACGCAAAGGCTTGCTGCGTTCGATGTTCCCGCACGGCGCCACGCTGACCGCCGAAGGCCTGGCCTACGACACCGGCGTGCGCGACCAGATCCTGCACCGGCACCATCACCACTAGCCGGCACCACTAGCAGGTCTGCCGCGACCCTTCGGTGCTGGCGTCGGCGCGTCCAAGTGCCTATACCGACGCTTTAAGACCTCGCATCTGCGGTTCCCCGCGCGGCCAACCTTGGCCGGGCGCGTGTTTTCTCGTGTCCAGAGTTCGTCTCGATGCCAAAGCGTACTGATATCCGGTCGATCTGCATCATCGGCGCTGGGCCGATCGTGATCGGCCAGGGCTGTGAATTCGACTATTCGGGTGCCCAAGCCTGCAAGGCGCTGCGCGAAGAAGGATTCCGCGTCGTCCTGGTCAATTCGAACCCGGCCACGATCATGACCGATCCGAATCTGGCCGACGCGACGTACATCGAACCGATCACCCCCGCGATCGTGGCCAAGATCCTCGAGAAGGAACGGCCCGACGCGCTGCTGCCGACGATGGGTGGTCAGACCGCGCTCAACACCGCGATGAAGCTGGCCGAAGACGGCACCTTGGCGCGACTCGGAATCGAGCTGATCGGCGCCAAACTGCCCGCGATCGAAAAAGCCGAAGACCGGCAGCTCTTCCGCGAAGCGATGGACAAGATCGGGCTGGAAAGCCCGCGTTCGCGCATGGTGCGCACGATGGATGAAGCGCGCGAAGCGCAAGCCGAAGTCGGCCTGCCCGCGATCATCCGCCCGTCCTTTACGCTCGCCGGCACCGGCGGCGGCATCGCCTACAACAAGGCGCAATTCGAAGAGATCGTGAGAGGCGGCCTCGCCGCTTCGCCGGTTGGTACCGTGCTGATCGAAGAATCGGTGCTGGGCTGGAAAGAATACGAGATGGAAGTGGTCCGCGATCAGGCGGACAACTGCATCATCATCTGCTCGATCGAAAACATCGATCCGATGGGCGTGCACACGGGTGACTCGATTACGGTCGCACCGGCGCTGACGCTGACCGACAAAGAATATCAGATCATGCGCGACGCCTCGATCGCGGTGCTGCGCGAAATCGGCGTCGAGACCGGCGGTTCCAACGTGCAGTTCGCGGTGAACCCCGCCGACGGACGCATGGTGGTGATCGAAATGAATCCGCGCGTGTCGCGCTCGTCGGCGCTGGCATCGAAGGCGACCGGATTCCCGATCGCCAAAATCGCCGCCAAGCTGGCGGTTGGGTACACGCTCGACGAACTCGTCAACGACATCACCAAGACGACGCCGGCCTCGTTCGAGCCGACCATCGACTATGTCGTCGCCAAGCTGCCGCGCTTTGCGTTCGAGAAATTCGCCGGCGCCGACAATACGCTGACCACCTCGATGAAGTCGGTCGGCGAAGCGATGGCGATCGGCCGCTCGTTCGAAGAAGCGATGCAGAAAGGTCTGCGCTCGCTCGAAACCGGCCTCGACGGGTTCGATGAAATCGCGCTGGGCGACGGCGCCGGCGAACCGGAACGCGACGAAATTCGCGCCGCGCTGGCCAAGCCGACGGCCGAACGCATTCTCGCCGTGGCGCAGGCCTTCCGGCACGGTTTCACCGTCGCCGAGGTACATGCGGCCTGCAAGATCGACACGTGGTTCCTCGAACGCATCAACGCGATCGTCGAAGCCGAAGCCGGTGTGCGCGCCAACGGCCTGCCGCGCGACGCCAAGGCGCTGAAGAAGCTGAAGGCGATGGGCTTCTCGGATGCGCGCCTGTCGAAGCTGGCGAATCTCGATGAAAGCGAAGTGCTGCGCCAACGCCGCGCGCTGAATGTGCTGCCGGTCTACAAGCGCATCGACACCTGTGCTGCGGAATTCCCGAGCCAGACGCCGTATATGTATTCGGCGTACGACGACGAATGCGAATCCAACCCAACCGATCGCACCAAGGTGATGATCCTGGGCGGCGGTCCGAACCGCATCGGTCAAGGCATCGAGTTCGACTATTGCTGCGTGCACGCAGCCTACGCGCTGCGCGAAGCCGGGCTCGAGACCATCATGGTCAACTGCAATCCGGAAACGGTTTCGACCGACTACGACACGTCAGACCGTCTCTATTTCGAGCCGCTGACCGGCGAAGACGTGATCGAAATTGCGCGCGTCGAAATGGCGAAGGGCAAGTTGCTCGGCGTCATTGTGCAGTTGGGCGGCCAGACGCCGCTGGGCCTCGCACATGATCTCGAAGCAGCCGGCATTCCGATCCTCGGCACCTCGCCCGACGCAATCGATCTCGCCGAAGACCGGGAACGGTTTCAGCAGTTGTTGATGCAGCTCGGCCTGCGCCAACCGCCGAACGGTCTCGCACGCTCGCTTGCCGAAGCAAAGGCCGTCGCCGAGCGGATCGGTTTCCCCGTCGTCATTCGTCCGAGCTACGTCCTGGGCGGACGCGCGATGGAGATCGTGCACGATATGGCCGGCCTCGAACGCTATATCGGCCGCGCCGTGCAGGTGTCGGGCGACAGTCCGGTGTTGATCGACGGCTATCTGCAGGACGCGATCGAAGTCGACGTCGACGCAGTTGCTGACGGTCACACTGTCTATGTCGCCGGCATTATGGAGCATATCGAAGAAGCCGGCATTCATTCGGGCGACAGCGCCTGCGCCTTGCCGCCCTATTCGTTGTCACCGGCCAAGATCGAAGAACTGACGAAACAGACCAAGCAGCTTGCAAAGGGTCTCAACGTCGTCGGTCTGATGAACGTGCAGTTCGCGGTGAAGGGCGACGAGATCTACATTCTCGAAGTCAATCCGCGCGCCTCGCGCACGGTGCCGTTCGTCGCCAAAGCGACCGGCGTTCCGATCGCCAAAATCGCCGCACGCGTGATGGCGGGTGAACGTCTCGCCGATTTCGCACTCACCGGCGCAACGCCCGAACATACCGCGGTCAAAGAAGCCGTGTTCCCGTTCGCACGCTTCCCCGGTGTCGACGTCATTCTTGGTCCGGAAATGAAATCGACCGGCGAAGTGATGGGGCTCGACCGCAATTTTGGCCTCGCTTTCGCCAAGAGCCAGCTCGGCGCGGGCGTCACGCTGCCGCAAGCGGGCAAGGTCTTCATCTCGGTCAAAGATCGCGACAAGCCGGCGGTCGTCGAGATCGCGCGCGGCTTGGCAAATCTGGGTTTTGCGCTGGTCGCAACCGACCGCACGGCGGAACGGATGCGCGAGGCCGGCCTGACGGTCGAGCGCGTCAACAAGGTGCTCGAAGGCCAGCCGCATATCGTAGATCTGATGATCAACGGCGACATTCAGCTGGTCGTAAATACGACCGATGGCGCGCAGGCCCTCTCGGATTCGTTCAGCTTGCGCCGGACCGCCCTGGCAAATAGCATCCCCTACTACACCACGATGGCCGGCGCCCGCGCCGCCGTCGAGGCGATCGCCGCGCTCCGGCGCGGCGAGCTCGAAGTAGCTCCGTTGCAGGATTATCTCCGCGGGTCTTACGAGACCGGACCCGTTGCAGAAAAACGCGCGGCGGCGGAGGCTTAATCCTAGGAGGGCCGATCGACCGATCGGCCCGTTCCACGCCAGGTGGGTGATTTAAGACATGATGGACAAGGTTCCGATGACCGCCGGAGGGTTCCAGCGGTTGCAGGACGAGTTGAAGCAGCTGAAGTCGGTCGAACGTCCGGCCATCATCCGTGCCATCGCCGAGGCGCGGGAGCACGGCGACTTGTCTGAAAACGCCGAGTATCACGCTGCGCGTGAACGGCAGAGCTTCATCGAAGGCCGTGTTGGTGAGTTGGAAGATCGCATCAGCCGCGCTGAGGTGATTGATCCCAAGACTCTGTCCGGCACCAACGTGAAATTCGGCGCGACTGTAACGCTGGTCGACGAAGATACCGACGAGAAGACGTCGTACACGCTGGTCGGCGAATTCGAAGCCGACATCTCGAACGGCCTGCTGTCGATTACGTCGCCGCTTGCGCGCGCGCTGATCGGCAAGACCAAAGGCGACAGCGTTGAAGTCGTGACGCCAGGTGGCTCAAAGGCCTACGAGATCCTCAAAGTCGCGTTCAAGTAATTGAACTCACGCGACGGACTTCCGTTCGTCGATTACGCCTATCCAACGGTGCGTGGCGATCGCGCACCGTTGGTGCTGATCGGCGAAGCGCCCGGTGCCGATGAGGTCAAGCAAGGCCGGCCCTTTTGCGGTCGCGCCGGCAAACTGCTCGACCAACAGCTCGCAGTAATCGACATCGACCGTAACGCGTGCCTGGTCGCGAACGTGTTTCGCTACCGGCCGCCCGACAACAAGATCGATCACTTCTTCGCGTCAAAGCGCAAAGCCGCTGCCGAGAATGTCGCGCTTGACGAAAGCCACGGCAAATTCGGCAGCAGCTTCGTGCGTGCGCAATACGCACCCGAAATCACGCATTTGCTCGACACGCTGAATCAGCTGAAACCGCGCGCCATCGTCGTGTTGGGCCGCGTGCCGCTATGGGCGCTGACGGGGCGTGAAGGTCTGACCGCGCTGCGCGGCCAGAAGCTGGCGGGACGGATCAGCGGTGTGCCGATCGTCCCTGCCTATCATCCAAGTTATCTCGCGCGGCTGATCAATATGGACAAGAACGCGGAAGCAACCTTCCGCGCTGATCTTGTCCTCGCGCGCGACGCGTAAGGTAAGTTACGCCGCGTCACTTTCGTCTTCGTCGTCATCGAGCGGAACCGGTGCGCCCGGTTCGAATTTCGAACGACGGATCGCCAATGCCGACTTCACATGCGCAACGTTCGGCGCAGCGGTCAGCTTCGACGTCAAGAAGCGGTTATACGCATCCCAATCTTCGGCAACGATCTTGAGCAGGAAATCAGTTTCGCCCGCCAGCATGTGGCATTCGCGAACCAACGGCCAAGACTGCACCAACTGTTCGAAGGCGCGCAGATCGACTTCGGCCTGCGAAGACAAACCGACCTGCGCGAACACGGTGACGGTGTAACCCAACGCCGCCGGATCGAGGTCGGCGTGATAGCCTTTGATGTAACCCGCTTCTTCCAGCGCGCGGACGCGGCGCAGGCACGGCGGTGCGGAGATGTTCGCGCGCTTCGCCAGCTCGACGTTGGTCATGCGACCGTCGCTCTGTAGGTTGCGCAGAATCTGGCGATCGATCCGGTCTAGTTTGACGCGGCGCATTTTGTCTCTGACGTTTTAGGGAGGGGGCTTGAAATATTGTTGCGAGACTAGCGACGCGGCCCCGCCCTCTCAAGGCCTCCGCAGTCGCACGTGAATCTTCCCGTCTGCTGGGTCTTAACCGACACAAAAATCGGTACGGAAAACCAATGTTTGGGCCTCGCCGAGGCCCTGGGACTGACGCCTGCGGTCCACCGGATCGGGCTTCCGCTGCCTTGGGCCTGGACTGCCCCATACCTGCCGATGCCGCGCAAAGCCGCGCTTGCCGGGCTGCAGCCACCATGGCCCGATCTGATCATTACGGCGGGTCGGCAAAGCGTATTGCCCGCGCTCGCCGTAAAACGGGCGAGCGGCGCGTTGACGGTTGCGGTGCAAGATCCGCACGTCGCGCCGAACCGGTTCGATCTGGTGATTGCGCCCGCACATGACCGCACGCACGGCGACAACGTGCTCGCAACGTTGGGTGCGATGCATCGCGTAACCAGGCACCGTTTGGATCTGGACGCAGCGCGCTTCGCACCATTTCTTGCGCATCTGCCGCCTCCGCGCGTTGCCGTCATCATCGGCGGCGACAGCCGCGTGCATCGTTTGCGGGTCGCCGTTGCTGCGCGCCTCGCCGCGCAACTGCTGCAACTTGCAGACACCCATGGCTTGCTGGTGACGCTGTCACGCCGAACCAGCGCCGAAGCAACCTCGGTTCTGCGCGCGATGTTGGGCGATCACCCGAACGTGGTGCTGTGGAATGGCGAAGGCGCCAATCCGTTCTTCGCGTATCTGGCCGCGTCCGATGCCGTTCTCGTCACCGAAGACAGTGTCTCGATGATCTCGGAGGCCGCGAGCACCGGGAAACCGGTGCATGTGATCGCAACCGAAGGCGGCTCGCACAAATTCGACCGGTTCCACCGTGCAATGCGCGACGCCGGCGTTACGCGCCCGTTCGACGGCCGGATCGAGCAATGGGCGTACGCGCCGCTCGACGACACGGCGCGCGCCGCGGCAAGGGTCCGAGACCTGCTTGCGGCGCGCGCCTTCACGCTGCCGCACGCATAGGGCGCGACGTTGCCAGGCCCGGGGGTCGTGGGCATGTTCTGGCCCATGTCGCAGACCCACCGCACCAAAGTCCTCATCATCGGTTCTGGCCCCGCCGGCTACACCGCCGCGATCTATGCCGCGCGCGCCAATCTGGCGCCGATTCAGGTGCTGGGGCTGCAGCCGGGCGGACAGCTGACGATCACGTCTGACGTCGAGAACTACCCAGGCTTTCCCGCGGCCGTGCAGGGCCCCTGGCTGATGGATCAGTTCAAGGCCCAGGCCGAGCATGTGGGCACCACGACGCTGTACGACCTGATCACGGAGGTCGATTTCACCCAGCGCCCGTTCCGCGCCGTCGGCGACTCCGGCGACGTCTTCCTCGCCGACACGGTGGTGATCGCGACCGGCGCGCAGGCGCGCTGGCTCGGGCTGGACAGCGAGCAGCGCTACAAGGGCCTCGGCGTTTCGGCCTGCGCCACCTGCGACGGGTTCTTCTTCCGCAACAAGAAGGTCGCGGTCATCGGCGGCGGCAACACGGCGGTCGAAGAAGCGCTCTTCCTCACCAACTTCGCCACCAAGGTCACGCTGGTCCACCGGCGCGACTCGCTGCGCGCTGAACGCGTGATGCAGGACCGGCTGTTCAACCATCCCAAGATCGACGTGATCTGGAACGCCACGGTCGATGAGGTGCTGGGCACCGCGGGCGGCACGACGGCTGAGGGCGGTGCGGTCAGCGGCGTGCGGGTCAAAGACGTGAAGACCGGCGAGACGCGCGAGATCGACGTCGACGGTGTCTTCGTCGCGATCGGCCACGACCCCGCCACCGCCTTGTTCAAAGGCAAGCTGGACATGGATTCCGAGGGCTATATCCGCACCGCCCCGGATTCGACCGCGACCAGCGTGCCCGGCGTGTTTGCGGCCGGCGACGTGAAGGACAAGGTCTTCCGCCAGGCCGTCACGGCCGCCGGGATGGGCTGTATGGCCGCACTCGAGGCCGATAAATGGCTGGCGCTGCACGAAGGCCACGGCAACCACGCGGCCGCGGCGGAATAAATTGCCTCGCCGCCTTGGGCGGACGGGATTGGTCCTGTATAACGGCGGGCCCTGTTACAAAGGCCGGTGATTCTCTGATTCCGGCCATAAAAATCCGTCAGGCCGGGTCATGGATTGGGACAAGCTCCGTATCTTCTACGCCGTCGCTGAGGCGGGAAGCTTCACGCATGCTGGCGAAACGCTGAACCTCAGCCAATCGGCAGTCAGCCGTCAGATCGGCGCGCTCGAAGACAGCCTCAAAGTGCCGCTGTTTCATCGCCACGCGCGCGGTCTGATTCTGACCGAGCAGGGCGAGGTGCTTCACCGCACTGCAAAAGACGTCTTCGCCAAGCTGGCGATGACCGAAGCGCTACTCACCGAAGGCAAAATGAAGCCCAAGGGCGTGCTGAAGGTCACGACCACGTTTGCCTTCGGCACAACGTGGCTGACGCCGCGCCTGCGCGAATTCCTCGACCTGTATCCCGACATTTGCCTGACGTTGCTGATCGACGATCGTCAACTCGATCTCGCGATGCGCGAAGCCGACGTCGCGATCCGGATGACGCCGCCGAAGCAGCCCGATCTGATTCAGCGTCACCTGACGACGCTGCACATGAAGATCTGCGCGTCGAAGGACTACATCGCGCGAAACGGCATGCCGAAGTCGTTGGACGAGTTGAAGGACCATCGCGTCATCGGCTTTCCGTCCAATATGCAAATGCCTTTTCCGCACGCCAACTGGCTGCTCGAAACGGCGAAATTGGAATCGGAAAGCCCCAACACGCTTCTCGTTTCGAACATGTACGCGATCTTTCGCGCCGTCGAAGCGGGCATCGGCATTGCGGCGCTGCCAGACTTCCTGACCAACGGTCAGGAACAATTCGTACAAGTTTTGCCCGACGTTCCGGGCCCGACTGTCGATGCGTTCTTTGTGTACGCAGAAGAACTGCGTCACTCAAAACGCATCGCAGTGTTGCGCGACTATCTGATCGAAAAGGTCAGCAAGTTCGGATTTTGATTCATGCGTTTCACGCAACCCGGGGTCGTTTGATCCGGGGTGGAATCCAGATCTAGGGAGGCCCATCTATGGGTGGCGATGTTGCACTGCAACGTCGCTTTTCTTCCGACGCTCCCTCGTCGGAATGGATCTCCGGATCCAGCGTCTCCCAGACGTGAAGCCTCCCTGTTCAACTTAGGCCCGGAGCAATCCGGGCCTTTCTTTTTGCCTTTCCTTCACAGATCTGGCCCATGCCCTTCCCAGCACTCTGGGAGGCATTGCCGTGAAGCTACTGCTGCCGTCGGTCGAACCGCGCTATTGGGCGCTGCTGCTGGTCGGGGTCGTGTTTGCGTTCGCGGTGCCAGCGACGCTGTGGCAGCCGTGGTTCCTGCTGCTCGCGGTGGTTGCCGGGTTTCTGATGTTCGTCGGCTTTCGCGATCTGGCGCAGACCCGCCAATCGATTCGCCGCAACTATCCGATCCTGGGTCACCTGCGCTTCTGGCTCGAAGAGCTGCGCCCAGAAATCCGCCAGTATTTTCTCGAAGACGACACGTCCGAAATTCCGTTTTCGCGCAACCAACGCGCCATCGCCTATCAGCGCGCCAAAGGCGTCATCGACAAACGTCCGTTCGGCACCTTGGTGAATGTCTACGGCACCGGCCACGAATGGCTGAACCATTCGATGGTGCCGACCCATCCCGATCCCAAAAGCTTCCGCATCAAAATCGGCGGGCCAGATTGCGCCAAGCCGTACGATTCCTCGGTGCTGAACATTTCCGCGATGAGTTTTGGTGCGCTGTCGTCGAACGCGATCCGCGCGCTCAACAAAGGCGCCAAGCTCGACAATTTCGCGCATGACACGGGCGAAGGATCGATCAGCCGCTATCACCGCGAACATGGCGGCGACCTGATCTGGGAACTCGGCACCGGCTATTTCGGCTGCCGCGACGCCAACGGCAATTTCGATCCCCTCCGCTTCGCCGATCGTGCCGCCGATCCGCAGGTGAAGATGATCGAAATCAAACTCAGCCAGGGCGCAAAGCCCGGCCACGGCGGCGTTCTGCCAGGCGCGAAAGTGTCGGCGGAAATCGCAGCGACGCGTGGCGTGCCGGAAGGGCTCGATTGTATTTCACCGCCATCGCACAGCGCCTTTTCCACCCCGCGTGAGCTCGTGGCGTTCGTCGCCAAGCTGCGCGATCTGTCGGGCGGCAAGCCGATCGGGATGAAGCTGTGCATCGGCCATCCGTGGGAATTTCTGTCGATGGTGCGCGCGATGGTCGCCGAAGGCATCGCGCCCGACTTCGTCGTCGTCGACGGCGCCGAGGGCGGCACCGGTGCAGCGCCGCTGGAATTCACCGATCACATCGGCACGCCGCTGCGCGAAGGGCTGCGCTTCACGCACAACGCGCTGACCGGTGCCGGCCTGCGCGACAAAGTCCGCATCGGCGCCAGCGGCAAGATCATCACCGGCTTCGACATTGCGCGTGCGATCTCGCTGGGCGCGGATTGGTGCAACTCGGCGCGTGGATTCATGTTCGCGCTCGGCTGCATTCAATCGCAGAGCTGCCACACCGATCGTTGCCCGACCGGCGTCGCGACGCAGGATCCGGTGCGTCAACGCGCGCTGGTGGTCGAGGACAAGGCGACCCGTGTCGCCAACTTCCATCGCAATACGGTATTGGCCTTGGCCGAAGTGATCGGCGCTGCCGGCCTGCAACATCCGGAAGAGTTGCAGCTGCACCATCTGGTGCGGCGTGTATCGCCGACCGAAACGAGAAGCGCAGCCGATCTATATCCGAGCGTGCCGCGCGGCTCGCTGCTGACCGGTGCAACGATTACCGAACCAACGCTCGCCCAATGGTGGGGGCGCGTCGGCCCGGATGCGTTTGCGCCGCAAGGCTGACGGCGCGTCAGCGCCAATGACCGCCGACCCAGACCCAGCCACCTTCACGGGCGACCCAATGGCCGGGCTCCCAAACGGCTCGCACATGCGGCCGCTCAACCCAGTGGCCCGCTTCCCAGACATAGGCCACCCCGTTCCAGTGCCAGTGGCCGGGATCCCAGATGGCCGTCTCGTAGGGCGCCGTCGGTACGACTTCGTAGCGAGGCGTCGGCGGTGCGTAGGGTGCGCGGATTTCCACCACGCCGCGCGCGTGCGGCGGTGCGACATAGCAACCGGCAAGCGGGACGAGGAGCGCCAGCGCGGACGCGGCGCGAAGCAGGAACGTGCGTTTCATACCGCTCGCACGGACGCGCACTGATTTTCCTGCGATACCAACGTCGCCCAGGGGTTTAGCGCGCCGTCCAACCGCCATCCACTTTGAGGCTGGTGCCGGTCACCATCGCCGACTCGTTCGAGACGAGAAAGCGAACCGCAGCCGCGATTTCTTCGTCCCGTGCAAGACGTCCAAGCGGGATCTGATCGAGGACCAAGGCGCGAAACGCAGGATCTTCCAGCATCGGACGGGTCAGCGGCGTGTCGACAAAGGTTGGCGCAACCGAGTTCACACGTATCTTCTGCGGTGCAAGCTCGACCGCCATCGCCTTGGTCAAGCCTTCGATCGCGTGTTTCGTCATACAGTAAACGGTGCGGTTGGCGGCGCCGACATGGCCCATCTGCGACGACATATGCACGATCGACCCGCCGCGTCCGCTGCGTTCGATCGCAGCCGCTGCGGCGCGCGCGACCCGATAGGCGGCACGCACGTTGAGCGCCAGCATCCAGTCCAGCGTCGCATCGTCGACGTCGCGCATCGGCCGCGGCGCGTTGCCGCCTGCATTGTTCACCAGCGCATCGAGCCGCGGCAGTGAAGCAATCATGTCAATCGTAGCGTCGCTGCAAACGTCGCCCGGAACCGGCACGATCTGCTGCGACCGTTCGGCGGCAAGCTGCGCCAGCTCATCGCCGCTGCGGGCCAAGGCGAGAACGCGCATACCGGCATCGGCCAGCGCAAGCGCGCAGGCGCGCCCGATCCCCCGGCCCGCACCGGTTACCAGTACTGTCGCGATCTCCAAGCTCGTTTACCCCGCACAATGGCGCGTTGCATTCGAATGCAGTCTCGCCTAGCGTCCGGCTCCTGCGCAAGATCGGAGACGGAAAAGATGGCGGTCCGGTATCTCAAGACGGGCAAAGCGGCCGACGAACAGGCCCAAGACGATGCTGCCGTGCGAAGCACGGTCGAAGCCATCTTGGCCGAGATCGCAAAAGACGGCGACGCAGCGTTGCGGCGCTATAGCACCAAATTCGACGGCTGGTCGCCGCAGGAATTTCGCCTGACCCGCGCCGAGATCGACGCGTGCTATGCGGCGCTGCGTCCGCAGGACATCGAGGACATCAAATTTGCGCAGGTGCAGGTGCGCCGCTTTGCCGAGCATCAACGCGCCGCGCTGCGCGACATTGAAGTCGAAACCCTTCCCGGTGTCGTGCTTGGACATAAGAACCTACCGGTGAACTCGGTCGGCTGCTACGTCCCGGGCGGAAAATATCCGCTGGTGGCCAGCGCACATATGAGCGTCGTGACTGCGAAAGTTGCAGGCGTGAAGCGTGTCGTCGCGATGGCACCACCGTTCGAAGGCAAGCCTGCGCCCGCCATCGTCGTCGCCATGGATCTCGCCGGCGCCGACGAAATCTATGCGCTGGGCGGCGTGCAGGCTGTTGGCGCCATGGCGCTCGGCACCGGGACAATTGCGCCCGTCGACATGATCGTCGGTCCTGGTAACGCTTTTGTCGCCGAGGCGAAGCGTCAGCTGTTCGGGCGAATCGGCATCGATCTGCTTGCAGGGCCGACCGAAACGCTGGTGATTGCCGACGACAGCGTCGATGGCGAAATCTGCGCTGCCGACCTTCTCGGTCAGGCCGAGCACGGCCCCAACAGTCCTGCCGTACTGCTGACCGACAGTGAGAAGCTGGCGCGCGACACGATGCGCGAAGTCGAACGTCAGTTGACCGTACTGCCGACGGCGGCCGTCGCGGGCAAGGCGTGGGCCGACTACGGCCAAGTCATCGTCTGCGACACCCGCGACGAGCTGATTGCAGTCGCCGACGAAATTGCGAGCGAGCATGTGCAGGTGATGACGCGCGATCCGGACGAGTTTCTTGCTCGTATGACCAATTACGGTGCGCTGTTCCTGGGGGTCGAAACCAACGTCGCGTACGGCGACAAAGTAATCGGCACCAACCACACGCTGCCGACGCGCAAGGCGGCGCGCTACACCGGAGGCCTGTGGGTGGGCAAGTTTATCAAGACCTGCACCTATCAGCGGGTCACGCGCGAAGCCTCGGCGATGATCGGCGAGGTCTGCTCGCGGCTGTGCGCGCTCGAAGGGTTTGCGGGCCATAAGGAACAGGCCGACATCCGTGTCCGCCGCTACACCGGCAAGAACGCGGCGTAAGCATCGGCGCGCTCGGCCCAGCCGGCGCACGTCAACGCATTGCGGCGCCCGGCGGCTTGGTATAGCGCTGCTCTATGGATCGGCACGACAGATTGGCGCGCAGGCATGCCGGGCAAGCCGCCTAAAACCGGGCGCAAGCCGGCGGGCTCACGCCGTCGCGCCGTTGCAGCGGCAGCGCAGCCCGCGGCCCCACAAATCAGCGACCGCCGCCGCGTCACCTCCTACGACGTCGCCAAGCGCGCCGGCGTTTCACAATCCGCCGTTTCGCGCTGCTTTACCGAAGGTGCCAGCGCGTCGAGCGACCTGCGCGAAAAAGTCATGCGCGCCGCCGAAGAGCTGGGATATCGCCCGAACGCGATCGCCCGCGGTCTGATCACGCGGCGCTCGAACCTGGTCGCGGTGGTGATTTCGAGCCGCACCAACCTCTACTACCCAGAAGTTCTTTTCGAACTAACCACGCGCTTTGAAGCGCGCGGCTCGCGCGTGCTTTTGTTCGCGCTCGAGCACGAAAGCGACGTCGATCACGTACTCGACAAGGTGTTCTCGTACCAGGTCGACGGCGTTGTCGCAGCCGCGCGTCTATCCGATGCGCAGGTCGTACAGTTCGAACGGCACGGTATTCCCGTCGTGCTCTACAATCGTTTTGCCGACCGCGCCCCCGCCAGTTCCGTCTGCTGCGACCATCTCGAATATGGCCACCGCCTGGCCGAACGTCTGGTTGCGGCCGGACATAAAAGCTTCGGCATCATCGACTCGCCCGCCGACAGTTTTGTCGGCATCGAGCGGATCAAAGGTGTGCGCGGCGTGCTGAAGGCGCACGGCTTCGACGCGCCCTCGGTTCGCGGCGACTACGGCTATGAGAGCGGCGGTACGGCGCTTGCCGAACTGTTGAAGAAAACACGCAAGCGTCCAGCCGCAGTGATCTGCGCCAACGACGCGATGGCGCTGGGCGCAATCGATTATGCGCGCAACGAGCTTGGCCTCGAGATTCCGAAGCAGCTTTCGATCGTCGGCTTCGACGGTATCGGCCCGGCCTATCTCGCGGCCTATCGGCTGACGACGGTGCGCCAACCGGTGCGGCGCATGACCGAAGCAGCCGTGTCAATGTTGATGGAGCGCATCGAAGATCCGACGCTGGCGCCTGAGAAGCGCATGTTCTCGGGCGACCTGGTCGAAGGCGCGTCGGCGCGGCTGGGTCCGGCTTGACCGCGGGCGCTGATTCCCACGCGAGCTTTCGCGTCCGACTGCGCGCCGGCGAACGTCTTGTGGGCACGTTTCTCAAGACGCCGTCGCCGATCATCTGCGAAGTGCTGGGCCTTTCGCCGCTCGACGTTGTCTGCATCGACGCCGAACACGCGCCGTTCGATCGCCTCGCGATCGACGGCTGCGTCGCAGCGCTGCGCGCAGCGTCACGACCCAGTTTGGTGCGGGTTGCGAGTCAGGCGCCCGAACATCTGCTGAACGCGCTCGATTGCGGCGCCACCGGCGTCGTCGTTCCGCACGTCGCCGACGTGACCACCGTGCGCGAGATTGCGCGCCTGACGCAGTACGGTCGCGCCGGCCGAGGTTATGCCGGTTCCAGCCGCGCCGCTTCCTACACGACCAAGACAATGGCAACGCATCTCGCCGACAGTGCGCGCGACACGACCGTGATCGCGCAGATCGAAGATTTCGAAGCGCTCGACGTCATCGACGACATCGCCCAGGCCGCAGTCGCTTCTGGGCTCGACGCGCTGTTCATCGGGCGCGCCGATCTGGCGGTCGCACTGGGCGCTTCAAGCGCCAGCGATCCCGTCGTGCTGGACGCGGCGCGCCGCATCTGTGCGGCCGGACGCAGCGCGGGAATTGCGATCGGTACATTCGTGCCGGCCCTGACCGAAGTGCCGCAATGGATCGAGCAAGGCGTGTCGTTGTTCTTGCTCGCGTCCGACCATGCGTTTTTGTTGCAGGGCGCAGCTTCGCTCGCGGCCAACGTCCGTTCGGCCTAGGACCGCGCCAGCCAACCCGCGAATGCGTCGGTCACGATCTCGGGCGCTTCCAGCGTCGAGAGATGGCCGCATCGCGGCACGATCTGCAGCACGGACCCCGCAATCGCATCCGCCATCTCCCGCTGCAGCGACGGCGGGCATAGCGTATCGCTGTCACCGCCCAGTACTAGGGTTGGCACCGCAATTTCGGTCAACAACGCGCGGCTGTCGGTGCGCGAAGCGAGGGCGCGCGACTGGCGTGCAAACACCTCCGCGCCGAGATCGCGGGCCATCGCCAGCACGGTCGATTTCAAGCGTTCGTTGCGCATCGAGTCCGGATGCAGGTAGCGCGGTTTCAGCTCACCCACCAGCATCGCATCGAGCTCGCCGCGCAACGCACGGTCGATCTGCGCTGCACGGTCGAGCACGCGATCTGGGCCGGCGTTGCTGTCGAGCAGCGCCAAGCGCGTGACCCGTTCCGGCGCCTGACGCCAGATTTCCAGCGCAACGACGCCGCCCATCGAAAGTCCGGCGACTGCAAACCGCGGTGGCGCGGTGGCGAGCGCGCGGCACGCCATCCCGGCAATCGTGTCGTCATGCGTCAGATCCGCGACGCGCACCGGGACGCGCGCCGCCAGCGCCGTCATCTGCGGTGCAAACAGGCGCGCGTCACACAACGTGCCGGGCAACAGCAACAGCTCGTCGTGCGGCATGCCGCGATCAGGCCGCCTGCCGCCACAGACGTTCGCTGGCAATGGCAGCGCCCTCGACCAGCGACGCAAGTTTGGCGAACGCGATCTCGGGATGCACCGTCCCAAAACCTGCAAAAGTCGAGAAGCCGCAATCGCTGCCGGCAATGACGCGTTCGCGCCCAACCACCGAAGCGAACCGTTCAATCCGTTCCGCCACCAGCTGCGGATGCTCCACGAAGTTCGTCGTCGAATCGAGCACGCCCGGTATCAGCACCACGTCATCTGGCACCTGCACGCGCGTCCAGCTCGCCCATTCATGCGCATGGCGCGGATTGGCACCCTCGAACGACAGACCGCCGGCCTTGAGCTTCAGCAGTGTCGGCAGAATACGCTCGAGTTCGATATCGCAATGGTGCGGGCCTTCGTAATTGCCCCAGCAGACGTGGACGCGCACCTGAGCTTTCGGCACCGCGACAAGTGCAGCGTTCAACACTTCGATATGCCGCTCAATGCGAACCAGGAACGCGGCCTCGCTGCGATCCTTGAACATCATGTGGCGCCCCAGCGCGAGATCCGGACTGTCGATCTGCACGACCAGCCCGGCGCGTGCGATCGCCTCGTATTCGACCCGCATCGCGGCGGCGATCGCGTCGAGATAGGCGTCGTCGTCGGGATAGAATTCGTTGGGTTGGAACAAGGCGATCACGCCGGGCGCAGCGGCGTTCATGAATGCGTCGGGCGATGGGGTCGCGTCGAGGGCGGCGCGGAAGCGGCGCAAATCGGCCTCCAGCGGCGCCATCGTCTTGACTGCGATCGGTCCGACGCAACGCGGCCGTGCGTAGCTCGGCGTTCCGCCTGTCTTGGCCGCACGTCCCATGAAGTCGGGATAGGCTTCGAGATCGGCGGGTACGCGCCGCGGGCTGTCGCCTTCGAAGCCGGTGAGACGGTGGCGAATGTAGGTCGCGTAGCTGATCTTCGACATTTCGCCGTCGCTGACCGTGTCGATGCCGACATCCCGCTGACGCCGTACAATTTCGCGCGTTGCTTTGCCGACCACGATTTCGAATTCTGCCGGGTCCAGTGGATCGCCGCGCTCTTCGGCAAACAGCAGGTCGGTAACGTCGGCAGGCCGCGGCAGACTGCCGACATGCGTCGTCAGGATACGATCACGACTGATCAGCATGGTGGTCTCCGAATACGCGCCGGCCCGGCAATCGTGGGCGCGGATGGGTCTCAGGCAACGCCAGCCAAAGCAAGCCGGCCAGGATGAAAATGACGCTCGATACCGCCATGGCCGCACCAAGCCCGACCGCGCTCGCGAGCGAGCCGGTAAGAATGGGTGCGAAGAAACTGACGACGCGTCCCCAGTTGAAAATCGACGCTGCCGTCGATTTGAGATGCGCCGGATAGAGCTCAGTCAGCCACGGGCCCCAGATCACGCTGGCCGACAGCATGAAGCCATACAGCGCGCCGATCGGGCCCAACAACCGTACATCCGACGGCACCAGCAGGTACGCCGCGATCGAAGCGGCGCCGCCAAAAAATCCCAGCGCATTGAAACGGCGTCCGAAGCGATCGCCGGCCCAGCCCCAAAAAAATCCACCGGCAATGTTGGCCGCGAAGGTCCACGCGACGAGCGAACCGATGGCGGACGACGACAGGCCGCGCACGTCGTTGAGATACGTCGTCAGCCAGCCGCTGAACGCCTGATAAGCAAAGAAATTAAGCCCCATCAATGCCGCGAGCATCGTCGTTTGCAACGCAAGGCCTGGGCGAAACAGGTCGAGAACTGGCAGGCGCCTGGGCTGCCGCATCGCGACGTTGCGTGTCTCAGCCGTACCCGGGACGATCAAGTAGGCGAGCAGCGATAGCAGGATCGGCGGCACGCCGCCGATCCAAAGCAGCACGTGCCAGCTTGTCCCCTCGCCGACCGGCAGCAGCCGCACCGCAAGACCAAGCGCGATCACCGCGACGCCGAACACTGCGTTGATCATGCTGGCGAGCTTGCCGCGCACATTGTTGGGAAACAGCCCGACATAGATTCCGACGACAATCGGGAAGACGCCGCCCATGAACAAGCCAAGCACGAAACGCTGCGCCAGCAATTGGCCGTAACTGTCGACCGCGACGCCGGCAAGCAGGCTGAGCCCGTAGCCGATCATCACGGCGACCAGCATGTTGCGCCGACCGAAACGGTCGGCGAGCTGCCCGATCACGATGGCGCCAAGCAACGCGCCCGCACCTTGTGCCGAATAGCCCGAACCCGCTTCGGTGAGCGTCAAGCCGAGACTGTCGCGAATATAGGGGCGCAGTACGTCGACCGAATTCCACGCGAAGCTGTAAAAAAACTCGGCGACCAGCAGAAACGCGAACGCGGTGACCGCGCGGCCCAGCGACGGATATGTCGGGATGGCGCCGATTTCGTCGCGACCTTCGCTGCGCGCCGGCGCGCCTACGCTCATGTCGGGCTCCGTGCCGCTGCAACGATGCGTCTGCGCTGACAGACTGCGTGCTGCTTTGTACGCCGCTTGCGTCCGGGACAAAAATGCATCGCGCCGGGGAGACCGGCGCGATGCGAGGGATGCCCGGCGCGTGGTGACTGGGGAAAGGTCACCACGCGCCGTTGTGGGGCATCAGAAGCGAGCGCCGAAGCGCGCGCCATACAGGCTGGGCGGGCCGTACGAGGTTTGCACGCGCGCGCTGCTGCCCAACGTCGCGGCGTAAAGGACGGCTTTGTCGCCGACATTTTCGCCGAAGACTTCGACATAGAACTTGTCCGACTTTTCCGTCCAGCGCAGCCCGAGATCGACGAGCACGTAGGATGTCTGCTTGTCGAGCACGGTGTTGTAGTCGGCTGCGTAATACGCCGACGAATAGAGCAGGTTGCCGCGCGGCGTCAGCATGCCGGCCGCACCGAGGTCGAAATCATAGGACGCGCTGAGCGTGCCCTTGAACTTCGGCGACATCGGCACGCGCTTACCCGAAAGATCGACAGTCACGCCATCGTCACCACCGGCGACATGGAACGCGTTCGGCCGCACATACTGCGTGAATTTGGCGTCGAGCAACGTTGCCGTCAGGCCAAGATGCAGATTGGCGACCGGAACAAATTTCATTTCGGCTTCGACACCGCGGCTGCGCGCGGCACCGGCGCTCTGCGTGTAGGATAGGTTGGTGATACGATCGAGAATCGTGATCTGGAGGTTCTTGTACTCGTTGTCGAACACGCTGAGATCAAGCGACAAGCGGCCACCGAGCCAGCGGCTCTTGCTGCCGATTTCATACGCGGTGACGGTCTGCGGATTGTACGAATTCGGGATCAATGCGTTCGAGGCGTTGTTGTTGAAGCCGCCCGACTCATAGCCCGTCGAAATCGTCGAGTAGAGCATCGTCTCGGGCGTCAGATTGAATTCAGCGCCAACACGGAACGTCGCCTTGCTGAACGATGGCGCGCCATTTGCGACCTGCGCCGTCTGCGTCGTGAAGTCTTCCGTGCCTGGCGACGCGGTCTGGTTGGTGATGCCGAACGTCTTCGTGTCGCTCGAATAGCGAACGCCGCCGATCAGGCGCAGCGTGTCCGGAATGAGCGCGAACGTCGCCTGGCCGTAGCCGGCGTAAGACTCAGTCTGCAGGCTGACGCGCGAACGCGTGCTGCGCAGATTGGCCGGGACCGCGCTGGGTGCGGTGTAGACTTGGCGATAATATTCGAGAACCCGGTCGCGGAAATAATAGCCGCCGACGATCCATTGCAGCCGGTCTTTGCCGGTCGAGGCGAGCTGCAGTTCCTGGCTGAACGCGCTGTCCATCGTGTTCTGCGCCTGGTAGCCCGAGCCCGTGAAGCCGGTATTGACGACACCGGGCGCGGGAAACACGACGCTGGTCTGGTCGAGGTCGGCGCTGCGATCGACGCCGAATGAATTATAGCCCGTGATCGATTTCAGCGCGACCGGGCCGAAATCGTAGCTCACCTGCGCGGTGAGGTAGCGCTCGTGCAGCCGCTCATACGGGTTGTAGTCCCACTGGTTTGTGTAGGGGTCAGTGTTGACCGGTACGCCCGCATCCACACCAGCCACAAAAGCCGTGCCGTTATGGACCGTCGGGTTGACGTAGACCGGCACACCGTTGACCGAACGCAGACCGGTCGCAGGATTGATCAAGGTGCCGCTGACGCGCGAAGCAAAGGCGCCGCCGCCATGATCTTTGCGCTCCCAATAGGCGCCGCTGAGATCGATCTGCAGCGCGTCGGTCGGCTTGAAGCGCGCGCTGAGACGGACCGCATTCTGGTCTTCGTCCTGCAGCTCGATGCTCGGATTGGTGGTCGAACGCGTATAGCCGCTGTGCTCGATATGGTCGGCAGCGACGCGGAACTGCACCTTTTCATTGAGCGGCACGTTGATGAAGCCGTCGACCTGGCGCAGGTCGTAATTGCCGATCTGCGCGTTGACGCCGCCTTCGAATTCTTCGGTCGGGGCGTGCGTCACGATGCTGACATTGCCGCCGAACGTGTTGCGGCCGTAGAGGGTGCCTTGGGGGCCGCGCTGCACTTCGACACGCGACAGGTCGAACAGCGGAAAGCTCTGCTGCGCGACGCGGCTCTGATAGATGCCGTCGATATAGAAGCCGATGACCGGATCCGACTGCACGCTGACAAGCTGCGTGCGCACGCCGCGGATCGCGGGGAAGAAGTCGGCGCCCTGCTTGCCGAAGCTGAGGCCCGGCGTCTCGTACTGGATACGGCTCATATCGGTGACGCGCAGCCGGCTGAGGTCGTCGGCGCCGAGCGCGGTCACGGCAAGCGGCACGTCACGCAGCCGCTCTTCGCGGCGCTGCGCCGTGACGATCACCTCCTCCACACCGGTCGGGCGCGCGGCCGCGGCGGTCGTGCTGCTGGTGACAGTTGCGGTGGTCGTGGTGGTGGTCGCGGTGCCTGCCGGCGCCGGCGCGCCTTCGCCTTCCGCTCTCGCGGTGGCAGACGACAACGCGATCGTGATGGCGATCGCGGAAACGCCGGTTCGGCAAATGGTACGCGCGCGCATGATTTCTCCCGTTTTTTACATTCCAGCCGAGCGTTGCGGCTTCACCCTGTGGCCGGACGCTATCAAGCCGCCCCCAACCCGTCCATAATTTTATGCATTCGAATGCAAGTACAACCAAGGCGTGCTCCAGGATTCGTCGGAAGCGCTCTATATGGCCGGAATCGCTTGTCAGACTGGGAGTTTGTCGTCGCCTCCAGTGCGAACCGTTCGCGACAAGTCGTAGCGCTGAACCCTACAATCGCGCCGAATTCCCGCGAATCGGATGCCTCCGAATGCACGTTTCTTCCGAAGGTTTGCGGTGCAGCGGCGATTGCCGGTGAGAAACTCGTCGCGCCTGCGACGCTCGCCACCGCGTGACATCTGCATTCGAATGCAATAAGCAACAGCGTTGCTTTGCTCGACGACGGATCATCAGGAGGATTGCAGGAATGGCCACTGTCAGCGCGCCGGAGTCGATTGTCGCCCGCCTTGCCTATGTGAAGGCACCGACGCGCGACCAGATCGCCGACAACAGCCAGGTGGTTGCGACCGTGACCGCGGTGCTGAAGGACGTGCGCGAGCGCGGCGACGCAGCGGTGCGCGAGTACGCCAAGAAGTTCGATGGCGCCGAACTCGACCGGTTCGAAGTCAGCGCCGTCGATCGGCAGAGGGCGGTCGACGAACTCGACGTGCAGACGCGTTCGGACACTGAATTCGCGATCGCCAACGTGCGCCGCTTTGCCGAGGCGCAGCTATCGACGATCCAGCCGCTTGAGATCGAACCCTATCCGGGTCTCCATCTCGGCCATCGCGTCATTCCGATCCAACGAGTCGGTGCGTACGTGCCGGGCGGGCGCTTTCCGCTTCTGTCGGCGCCGATCATGACCATCGTGCCGGGGAAGGTCGCAGGTTGCGACGAGGTCGTGGCGTGTCTGCCGCCCAACGCGCACCGGGCGATGATCGCCGGCTGCCATCTTTCCGGCGCCGATCGCATTTTTCTGATCGGCGGCGCGCAGGCGGTTGCTGCGATGGCCTACGGCACCGAAACGGTGCCGCAGGTGCATAAGATCATGGGACCGGGCAACGCGTTCGTGAATGAAGCCAAACGCCAGGTCTTCGGTCCCGTTGGCATCGATCAGCTTGCCGGTCCGTCGGAAATTTTCGTGGTCGCAGATGCAAGCGGCGATCCCGAATTGATTGCGGCCGACCTGCTCGGTCAAGCCGAACACGACGTGCGCACGCGCGTCGGTCTGATCACGACCGATCGTGCGCTTGCCGAGGCGACGCTGGCCGAAGTCGAACGCCAATTGAACGTGCTCGCGACTGCCAAGGTCGCCGAACTGTCGTGGCGCGACTACGGCGAGATCGTCGTGTGCGACGATGAAGCAGCGATGATCGCCTATTCCGATCACGTTGCGGCCGAACATCTGCAAGTGCACACCAAAGACCCGCATGGCTTCGGCGCCAAGCTGCGCAACTACGGCTCGCTGTTCATCGGGCGTAACGCAAGCGTGGTCTATTCCGACAAGAATGTCGGCACCAACCACACGCTGCCGACGATGGGGGCTGCGAAATATACCGGCGGTCTGTGGGTTGGATCGTACGTGAAGATTGCCACCCACCAATGGCTCGAGGACAAGGCAATCCGCGTCGTCGCGCCGCCTGCGATCCGCCAAAGCGACAGCGAAGGACTTGAAGGACACCGCAAGGCTGCGGAGATCCGTCTGCGACGTCTCGGCTGAACCCGGCGCGCAGGAAATGAAAAAACGCACCTGGCTCAGGCCGGTGCGTTTTTTTGTCGGTGCCGAACGCGCTGCGTCAGTTGAAGGTCGGCAGGCTCGGATTTTCCGTACCGCGCACGACAAATACGACGGTACGGGCAGACGACGTGTTGCGAAATGAATGCGGCAGACCAACCGGCACGGTCATCGTATCGCCCGGTCCCATCACGATCGAACCGTCTTCCCAGCCCACTTCGAGCACGCCTTCATGAACGAACAGCACTTCGACTTCCCGCCGGCTGTGGCGCGGAACGAAGGCGCCGGATTGCAGCGTCAGCTGACGCAGGTTGAAATCATGCGGCCACCAGCCTGTGATCGGTCCGGGCTCGAACCGGTCTGAGGTGCGTTGCGGCACGATCACGCCCGCCTCTTCGACGCCGTCGCCCGCCAACGCCGACTGCGGGTTCGCCACCGCAGAACCGTAGACGACAACGCATTCCCGCAGCTTCTCGAGCGGCGGTGTCTTTAGCGACGCGAGCTTGTCGGCATCGGCGACGTCTTCGAGTTCGACGTCTTTCAACACATAGTCGCCCTGCGACGTGTCGATCAGACGGCCGCCGCGCGCAAGGCGCATTCCGTTTTCGGCCGCGGCTTCGAGGACGGCCGGCGCCCACACGACTTTGCCGGGATCGTCCTGGCCGAGGACGAAGAAGATGAAGCCTTTCCCGTCGTCGATCTTTTCAAAGCCGCGAAACATGTGGGTCGGCGCCGACATCACGTCGCCCGGTCCGACCTCGATCGAACCGTCTTCACGATTGGGGCCGAACAGCAGGCGCCAGCGGCCCGAATGCACGACGAAGACTTCAGCGGTATCGTGACTGTGTTGCGAGTTGATGCAGCCGAACGGCTGGCGTGCCCCGCCGATGTTGAAGCCATGCTTCTCGGCGATGTGGACGTGCTGGTCTGCGTTCTCAGACACGCCGGGCCCGATGATGGTGAAGTTTTCCTTCTCGGTCGAACCCGGTGTCTTGGTATCGACAAAGGCAGTCCGGCACGGGATGAGGTCCGCATAACGGACGAGCCGCCGGTTCAAATCGTCGAGGCTCCATCGTGTCACGGCAACTGCTCCAATCTGGGGCCCGCATCCTAACTTGCATTCGAATGCAAAACCCAGCTAAATCATCCGCGGGCCGTGCGCAAGGCGCATCTGCACGTCGATCTGAAGTGCCGATGCGAACGAAGCGTTTAGGCCAGCAATCAGCGGTCGTGCAATTCCGGCGCGTCATGCACACTACTGCCAGGGTCAGGAGAAACGATGAGCTCCCAGAACAAAAGCGTGAGCATGGCCGGGCCGGCCACTGCCGATCCGCAGTCCGACGATTCGCGCGCGGTCTTGCAGGTCGAGCGCCGCGATTTCACCCAGCTGGTTCCTGAGAACCGCCCGCGCGTACAGCGCATGCGCGGCTTCGACGAGTGCTACACCGACATCGTCGACTACATCGTTCGCTGTACGCACCGTATCTGGGACGAACGGGACGTCGGGCTGATCTATACGCACTACACGCATAATTGCGTCGCCTACACGACGTTGGGCACGATGTACGATCGCGAGACCCACATCCGCGACACCATCCAGCGTCTCGTCGAAATGCCCGACCGGCGAGGCATGGCGCAACAGGTGATTTGGCGCGGCAACGACGTCGACGGTTTCTATACCAGCCACATGACGCACGGTATGGGACGCCATACTGAATTTGGCGCCATGGGCAAACCGACCGGCCGCACCTTCGTGACGCGAACCGTCGCGGAGTGCATGATCCTCGAGAACAAGATCTACAAAGAGTGGATCGTTCGCGACAACATGGCCCAGCTGGTGCAGCTCGGCATCGAGCCGCACGCGTACGCGCAGGCAATTGCGCAGGCAAAATTCGCGCGCGGCGAAGAAGTGTTCGAGCTGTCAGAAAATCGTCGGTTGCTGGGCCAGTATCCGCCCGAGGCCGAAGCCGATGTTTCGATCGCCCATACCGATACCGAAGCGCAGCTGTTGCGCTGGCTGCATCACATCTACAACAAGCGCCTGTTCGGGAAGATCCGCGAGATCTACGCGTCGAACTGCCAATGGCACGGGCCGTTGATGCGCGAATTGCTGGGGCCGGCGGCCGTGCTGCAGCAGACGATGCGACTGGTTGCGCTGATGCCCGACTGCGCCTTCGTTCCGCAGCATGTCTGTTCGGTCGTCAGTGAAGAAGGCGGCGAAAAGATCGCGCTGCGCTGGACGCTCGACGGTCATCATTTCGGCTACGGTCCGCTGGGCGCGCCCACCGGCTACAAACTATCGGTCATGGGCGTCACCCACTTCCACATCATCGACGGAAAAATTGTCGACGAGTGGGTCGTCTATGACGAGTTGTCGATGCTGGTGCAGCTCAAACTCGCAGCACTGCAAGCGGCCAAGTAAAACCGGAACGCGAAACGAAAAAGGGCGAGCGCCTATCCGGCGCCTGCCTTTTTATCGTTGGCCGATGCAGCTCAGCTGAGCGAACCACAAAAGCGCTGGATGCGGCGGCAGGCTTCTTCGAGCGAGTCCGTGTCGGTCGCGTAGGAGATACGGAAGAACGGCGCCAGGCCGAACGCAGTCCCCTGCACCACCGCAACGCCTTCGGCTTCGAGCAGCTGCTCGACGAAGTCGTTGTCGGTTTCGATCACTTTGCCCGACGGCGTCTTCTTGCCGATCGTGCCGGCGCAGGACGGGTAGACGTAGAACGCGCCTTCGGGACGCGAACAGGTGATGCCTTTCGCCTGGTTCAGCATCGACACGACGAGGTCGCGGCGCTCGCGGAATTTCTCCGCCCGCGGCTTGATGAAATCCTGCGGGCCGTTGAGCGCTACGACTGCAGCCGCCTGACTGACCGAGGACGGGTTCGAGGTCGACTGGCTCTGCACTTTCGCCATCGCCTTGATCAGCTCGACCGGGCCGCCGGCATAGCCAATGCGCCAGCCGGTCATCGAATAGGCTTTCGACACGCCGTTGACGGTCAAGGTGCGCGCGAACAACGACGGCTCGACTTCGGCCGGGGTCACGAACTTGAAGTCGTCGAACGTGATGTGTTCGTACATGTCGTCGGTCATCACCCAGACATGCGGGTGTTTCACCAGCACGTCGGTGACCGCCTTCATTTCGGCGTGGTTGTAGGCAGCGCCCGTCGGATTGCTGGGGCTGTTGAGGATGATCCATTTCGTCTTGGGCGTGATCGCCGCTTCCAGATCGGCCGCGCGCAGCTTGAAGCCGTTGTCGGCCGGGCATTCGACGACGACCGGCACGCCTTCGGCCAACAGCACCATATCGGGATAGCTGACCCAGTACGGCGCGGGGATGATCACCTCGTCGCCCGGGTTCAAGGTCGCCATCAGCGCGTTGTAGAGAACCTGCTTGCCGCCAGTGCCGACCGAGATCTGGTCCGGCGTGTAGGTCAGGCGGTTTTCGCGCGCGAACTTGGCGCAGATCGCCTTTTTCAGCGCCGGCGTGCCGTCGACGTCGGTGTAACGCGTGTCGCCCGCTTCGATGGCGCGCTCGGCGGCTTTGCGGATGTGTTCGGGCGTATCGAAATCAGGTTCACCGGCGCCCAGGCCGATAATGTCGCGACCGGCCGCTTTCAGCGCGCGCGCTTTCGCGGTCACCGCAATCGTCGGCGACGGCTGGATGCGGTCGAGGCGAGCGGCAAGGAAAGCCATCGGAGTCGTTCCTGAAAGATTATTGCGTCGGAGGGCGAACCTACGCAGCAGGACGAGGAGCGACAAGCAGCGAAGCCAGCATGGCTGCATCCACCTCAAGCGAGCGCTGCCAGTCGGGAAAGTTCGTGTCGAACCAACACGCAACCGGCGCCAGAATGGGGGTCTCGAGCTGGCGCGCGAGCAATCGCGTTCCGCGCGGCAAATGGCGCAGATAGCCGTGCTTTCCGTCGCGCACTGCCAGACGCACGAACAGGCCCAGGATTTTGCTGAGACGTTGCGCGCCGAGCGCCGCGTACCACGCGTCGAACCCCGGCGCCGGCGACAGCGCGGCGCCATAGCGGGCGCGCATCTCGACCACCACCGCGTCGCTCACGTCGCGGCGAATGTCATCCAGCAGCGAGACCAGGTCGTAGGCGGGCGAGCCCAGCAGCGAATCTTGGAAATCGAGCAGCCCGCACGCCGCAACACCGTCGCGCCCGTCGAGCCGCATCAGATTGTCGACATGGTAGTCGCGCAGCACGAGCGTGGTCGGACCCGGCGGCAACGCGTCGAACACCGCGTCCCAGGCAGCGCGCCACGACTCCAGCACCAATGGATCGGCGATCGCCCCATGATGGGCGGGCCAGAACCATTCGACCAACAACGAAGCTTCGGTCAGCAGCAGCGCGCGATTGTAGGGCGGCACCGTCACCGCGGTCGCGTCCGGTGCGCGTTGCAACTGCACCAGCGCGTCGACCGCCAGCGCGTAGAGCGCGCGCTCGTCGGCGCCGTTCGCCAACAGATTGGTGAAGGTCGCGTCGCCGAAATCTTCAACCAGCACCAGGCCGAGCACCGCGTCGACCGCGAACGGGTCAGGCGCTGAAAGACCCAGACGACGCAGATGCGTCGCCACGGTCACGAACGGGCGTACGTCCAGCTTGTCGGGCGGTGAATCCATCAGCAACGCCGGGCGCGGGCCGTCATGCAAACGGAAATAGCGGCGGAACGATGCGTCGGCCGGCAGTGCTTCGATGCGTGCGCCGGCAAATCCCTGCTGCGCCAGAAAGCTCAGACGCTGCTGCGCGCGTTCGTCGGTCATACAGGTTGGGTAAAGCGTGCGAAGTCGCGCGCGACACGTTCGTAGATCGCGCGCTTGAACGGCACGATCAGCAACGGGACGTCGGCCAGCGCAACCCATTTCCAGGCGTCGAATTCGGGCGGCTTTTCGACCGTCAGATCAATCTCGCTGTCGGGACCGGTAAAGCGCATCGCAAGCCAGGCTTGGCGCTGACCTTTCCATTTGCCTTTCCAGCGATGGTTGGCGAGCGTTTCGGCCGGCAGGTCGTAGCGCAGCCATTCCTCGACGCGGCCGAGCAGCTCAGCCGAACGCACGCCGACTTCTTCGGCCAGTTCGCGACGCGCCGCTTGTTCGAGATCTTCGTCGTCGTGGACGCCGCCTTGCGGCATCTGCCACGCGTCCGACGAACCGCGGCGGCGCGCGACCAGCACTTTGCCGTCGCGATTGAACAAAGCGACCCCGACATTGGGCCGATAGAACCGGTCCGTATCGTCCGTCACGTGCAGCGATGCCGGCTTAGTTGGTCGATGCGACCGGGCCAGCACCGGATGCTGTGGCCACGGCGCTGACCGGAACGGCGACGATGCCTTTTTGCGCCAAGGTGCCGAACCAGGCTTGCAGACGTTCGAGCGCAATCGGATGCGGACCGATGACGCCGATCGCAAATCCCTTCTGCCGCGCCGTTGCTTCCAGTTCGGCAAGCGCCGTGTCGACGGCAACGCGCGTCGCGGGTGAATCCAGCACGCGATCGACGCTGGCATAGGGCAGCCCCAACGCCTGCACGATCGGCGGCGATGCGCTCTGCGTCGCGGTGCGCAGTTCGAGATACAGCAGGCCGCGCTGGCGCAGCTGCGTCAGCACCGGCTTCATCGCGCCGCTATCGCCCTGAAAGCGCGAGCCGGCGGAATTGATGATCCCGACATAGCCCGACGCGCGCGATAGCATCGACAGAAGCCGCGTGCTGTTGTCGGTCTCGGTCGAGCTGGTCAGCAAAGTCTGCGGACCGGGATCGTCTTTCGGATACGAGGTCGGCTCCATCGGAACCGACAGCAGAACTTCGTGGCCGGCCTTACGCGCGTCTTCGACCCAGAATTTGAGACGGTCGACGAACGGCGCAAAAGCGAGCGTCGCTTCGGGCGCTAGCTTGAGCGCGGTCATCGAGGCTTCGTTGGCGAGGCCAAGGCCGGTGACCACGATCGCGACGCGCGGGCGTTTTTCGGCCGGGTCGGCAGGACGGCTATAGACGCGCCACGGCGCGCGGCCGTCGGCGCCGATCTTGGGCAGCGGGCCAGCCGGCGACTGTTCGGTGAGTTCGGCCACCGGGGCGGGCGGCAACGGGGCGGTGACCGTCTTCAACGCCTCGGGCGCGGCGTTCGACATCGTCGGAACGTTGACGGTGGTGGTGCCCGGCGGCGTGCCTGGCGCGGTCGCGCCTGGGGTCGTGGTAGCCGGCGCGTTGGTGCCTGGTGCGGGTGGCGTACCGGCCGGCGGGGTCGTGCCTGGCGTCGCTGCCGGGGTGGCGTCGGCGGTCTTACGCTGGGGACCGACCGGCGTGACGTCGAGCTTGGGCACCGGCGGCGGCTGCAGCACCGGCAGTTCGACCAGGGCGCCAACCGCAGGGGCCTTGTCGGGCGCACCCAGCGGGCCGGTATCGGGCTTGGCGCCCGGCGGTAGTTTTTCGATCGCGACTTCGACGGCGCCCAGGCTGGCGAGCTGACGGTTGGTCGTCGGCGAGGCCCACAGGAGCCACGCAGCAACGCCGCTGATGAAAATGAGCAGGACAAGGCTCAGCCCGGCCAAGGGATGGATCTTGGATCCCCCCGACCTGCTGTCGCCCCCGCCTAGTCTGTGCTTCCGAATTCGCCAGCGCACGCGCGCAATCCCCTTCGCGCTTGTCTGCGGCGAATCAATTGACCGCGCGCGTGTTGAACATCGCTACTCCGCGCAGAAGGTCCAGCGCTCTTGAGAGCTGATAGTCCACTTCCGGCGGCGCGTTGACATTTGCGCCCGAGGGTTTGGCAGGTTTTGCCGACGAAATCTCGGCTGGCGCGGCCCCGACGCCGGGTTCGCCCGGTCCGCCGGCGGGCGGAGCGGCCGGGGTCGTGGGCTTGCCATCGGTCTTCAGCGTGTCCGGATTCGACAGCGCCCCCTTGAGGTCGGCTTCGCGACGGCCGCTGCCCAGCGAGGCGACTTCCTCGACCTTGGCGGCCTTCACTTCGATGTCCGGCGTGATGCCCTTGGCCTGGATCGATTTGCCCGACGGCGTGAAGTAGCGCGCCGTCGTCAGTCGCATCGCCCCATGGTTCTTGAGTTCCATGATGGTCTGGACCGAGCCTTTGCCGAAGCTCTGCGTGCCCATCAGGATCGCGCGGTGATGGTCCTGCAGCGCGCCGGCGACGATTTCCGAGGCCGACGCCGAACCGCCATTGATCAGCACGATCACCGGCAGGCCGTTGGCGAGATCGCCCGGCTTTGCGTTCACGCGTTCGACGTCTTCCGAATGACGGCCGCGCGTCGAGACGATCTCGCCCTTGTCGAGGAACGTGTCCGAGACGCTGATCGCCTGGGTCAGCAGACCACCCGGATTGTTGCGCAGGTCGAGCACGTAGCCGAGCAGCTTGCCGGCCGTCTTTTGCTTGATTTCCGCAATCGCTTTTTCGAGGCCCGGCTGGGTCTGCTCGTTGAACGAGGAAATGCGGATGTAGCCGATGGTTTCGCCCTCAACGCGGTACTTCACCGACTGGACGCGGATCTGTTCGCGCTTGAGGTTGATTTCGATCGGGTCGGTGACGTCGGGACGGCGGATCGTGATCTTCACGTCGGTGCCCGGCTTGCCGCGCATCTTCTCGACCGCTTCGTTGAGGCCGATGCCGACGATCTGCTCGCCGTTCAAATGCGTGATGTAGTCACCGGACTTCACGCCGGCGCGCGACGCGGGCGTATCGTCGATCGGCGAAATGACTTTGACGACGCCGTTCTCGATGCCGACTTCAATCCCAAGCCCGCCAAACTCGCCGCGGGTTTGGACTTGCATGTCCTTGTAGAGCTTCTCGTTCATGTAGGACGAGTGCGGGTCGAGCGACGACAACATGCCGTTGATCGCAGCTTCGATCAGCTTGGCGTCTTCGACCGGCTCGACATATTCGCTGCGGATCTGTTCGAACACGTCGCCGAACAGATTGAGCTGCTTGTACGTCTCGGAGCTTTTGCTGTCCGCGACGGCATAACCAACCGGTCCTGCCAGTAGCGCCGTGCCAAGCACTGCTGCGCCAATTTTCAGCGTGGTGCGCATTTAACCGCTCCGTCCTTTGACCGATGTCGCCTGCTGCGGATCGATAGGGTGGCCGTCTCGTCTGAACTCGAAGTAAAGGTCCGGCCTCTCGCCTGCGTCGGACGGCATAATCCCGACCGGCTCGCCCGCTCCGACCGAGGCGCCGACAGCCGCGTCGACACGCCCAAATCCAGCGATTAGCGAATGATATCCACCCGGATGTTCGAGGATCAAGATCCGCCCATAACTCCGGAATAGACCTGCAAAACGTACTTTCCCCGCCAGCGGCGCTGTAACAGTCGCACCGGCGCGCGTCGCGATCGTGATGCCGCGCGCAGCCGATCCAACATCGTCAGTCTGGCCATAGCGCACGCGAACCGTACCGGCGACCGGATAGGCGCCGCTTGAAACCAAGGGTCCGTGCGGCGTTTCCCGTTCAGCAGGTGGCGCCTTGCCTTTCGCCTTCGCTGCTTTCGCCGCCGCAGCCGCCCGCGCCTCTTCGGCACGCTGCTGTGCCTCAATCTTGGCCATCAGGTCGCGCAGATCCTTCGCGTCGCGTGACAGCGACGTGATCCGGTCCTCTTCAGCGCGACGATCGGCCTCGGTCTTGGTGGCCAGTTGCTGCCGCTTTTCCAGCAGCGATCCCAAGCTGACCTGCTGCAGTTTGAGCGCCTGTTCGGCGCGCTGCGCGTCGCGCCGCTTGCCATCGAGGCCACGACGAAGTTCGGCCAGCCGCACCAATTCCTGATTCAGCGCGCGCGCCCGCTCGGCAATCGACGGCACCGCCGCGCGCATCAACAGCGCCGCGCGCGCAGAATCGATCGGCGTGTCAGGAAACGCGACCAGACTTTCGGTCGGCAAGGTCGCAACCCGCGTCAAGGCCAACAGCAATTGCGCCAGGTTGGCGCGTTCATGCTCCAGCGCTTCGCTGCGTCGCTTTTCATCGTCGCTCGCCTGCGCAAGACCGCGTTCGGCATCCGACAATTCCTGCTCGCGCGCCCGCACCTGCGCCGCCGATTGGGTCAGGTCTCCGCGCAGCGAGTCCATCTCGCGCGCCAATGTCTCGCGTTGCTTGGCAAGTTCGGCCGCGCGCGCTTTGCGCTGCTCGACTTCGCGCTCGATCTTTTTGAGTTTCTCGGCCGGCGCCTGTGCCCTAGCAAATGAAATGGGCGCAAACGGCGCTGCAAGCAGCAGCGCCGTGAGCAGCAGAAGGGTGCGCGTCGCGATCAGGTTTGCCTGCTGAGCAGGCTGTGGCCTGTCATCTCGGGCGGTTGTGGTTGCTGCATCAACGCCAGCAACGTCGGCGCGATATCGGCAAGACGTCCGTTGTTCATGCCCACCACACCCGCCGGCGCGTCGACCAACACGATCGGCACTTTGTTCAGCGTGTGCGCGGTGTGCGGTCCGCCGGTTTCCGGGTCGAGCATCAGTTCGCAATTGCCGTGATCGGCGGTGACCAGCATCGCACCGCCCTGGCGTTCGACCGACGCGACGATCTTCCCCAAACCGGCATCGACCGCTTCGACTGCTTTGATCGCAGCCGACAGCGAACCGGTATGACCGACCATGTCGGGATTGGCGTAATTCATCACCACCAGATCGTACTGCCCGGTGTCGATTGCGGCTGCAACCTTGTCGGTCAATTCGGCGGCCGACATTTCCGGCTGCAAATCGTACGTCGCGACTTTCGGCGACGGGACCATGATCCGGTCTTCGCCTGCATAGGGTTCTTCGCGGCCGCCGTTGAAGAAGAAGGTCACGTGCGGATATTTCTCGGTCTCGGCTGCACGCAGCTGCCTCAGCCCAGCATCCGCAACCAACTGACCCAGCACATGCGTCAGTGATTGCGGCGGATACATCGTCGCGACCAGCTTGTTCAGCGCTTCGGAATATTCGGCAACGCCAGTCGCACCGACGAACTTGATCGCGCGGTGGCGCGCAAATCCTTCGAACTTGGCGTCAAGCAAAGCGGCCAATGTCTGGCGCACCCGATCGGCGCGGAAATTTGCACACAGGATTCCGTCGCCATCCTGCATGCCTTTGTAGTCGCCGATCACCGTCGCCGGCACGAATTCGTCGGTGACCTTGTCCTTGTAGGCTTGCTCGATCGCAGTGACTGCATCGGGCGCCGTCGTCACGCCTTTTGCGTCGACCATCGCATCATAGGCGGCCTGCACGCGTTCCCAACGCTTGTCGCGATCCATCGCGTAATAGCGCCCGATCACGGTGCCGATGCGCGCATTCTTGAGCTTGGCCAGTTCGGTCGCAAACCAGCGCACTTGTTCGGCGGCGCTTTGCGGCGGCACGTCGCGACCGTCGGTCCAGACATGCACGACCACGGGCACGCCCGCCTCGCTGACCGCTTGTGCAAGACCCAACACGTGCGACTGGTGCGAATGCACGCCGCCGGGTGAAACCAATCCCATCAACTGGCAGGTGCCGCCGCTTTGTTTGAGCTTGGCGAGCAAACCGGTCAGCGCAGGGTTGCGCGCGAAGTCGCCTTCTTTGAGCGCCTTGTCGAGCCGCGGCAGTTCCTGCAGCACGACACGGCCGGCGCCGAGATTGGTGTGACCGACTTCGGAATTGCCGATCTGCCCGTGCGGCAAGCCGACATCTTCTTCGGACGCCTGCAGAAAAGCGCGCGGACCTTTGGCCCACAGACGATCGAAGTTCGGCTTCTTCGCCTGCGCGACGGCGTTATCGGCCGTTTCTTCGCGCCAGCCGAAACCGTCGAGAATGCAAAGCACGACGGGACGCGGCGGTTTCTTATCGGTCATTGGATCCTCGAAAACAAACTGGCACCGAGAACGTCACGCACAGGCGACGGTTTCAGCGCGCGCCGACCTTCTTGGAGGTGGCGATGATCTGGTCCGCAATCTCGCGGTACTTGAACCCAAGATGATGGCCGCCGGGCATTTCGACTCGCTCGTCGATCGGCGCGTCTTTCTGCGTGCAGATCGTCTTGTCCTTGTCGTCGACGCCGTAGAAGCACTGGAAGTAGATGTCATCCAGCTTGGCGATCTCGGGCAGGATCGGTTTGCCGTGTCCGCTTTGCATGCCGAGATAGCCGGTCATGAAAATCTGAAAATCGGCGAACGGCCCCGGCCCCAACATCGTCACCAGCTTGACGTCGTCGCGCACGCGTTCGGGAACGCGGTTCAACATCGCGGGCAGCATCTCGCCGCCCATCGAATAGCCGATGACGACGACGCCCTTCTTTGCCCACACACTGCGGTAGCGATTCAGAATCCGCTGGAAATCGGTCGCAACCGTCTCGGGCTTCTTCTCTTTCCAGAAGTAGCGAAGGATATCGACGCCGACGACGAAATAGCCGTCCTGGGCGAGGAAGCTGCCGATCTGGCGATCAATGTCGCGCCAGCCGCCGTCGCCCGAATAAAACACGACCAGCGGACGATCCTTGCGCACGCCGTCAGCGGGCGGGATTTCGATGGTCGGAATGTCGCCCATCGAATTTTCGCGCGCGTTGTAGGTCTCGGTGATCTTGATCCCGTCGAGAATCGCCTGTTGCGCATCTTCGGTCGCAGGCAGCACCGTCGCGTCAGCATTCTGTTTGCCGAAAGCGTCGCGCGCCGGACCTTCAAAGCCCGCGGCCGGCGTGTAGACCCACGGCGTTTCCTTGTTGGGCCAACCTTTGTAGACGCGCTTGCCGTCCTGCGTGTCGAACGGCAGGCAGATCTGTTTCTTCAATGGCTCGACCGGTGCGAAACGCACGCCAATGCCGGCATTGAAGGTGTTGGGCAATGCCGTGCCGATCGCCGACCAGACGATAAAGGCGCCCGCGCCTTCACCGGTCAGGTAAGCCTGGTGATACTCAGCGAAATCGAGCGTGCGTTCGACGTCGCGCACCATCAGGTCGAAATCGCCGTTGAGGCACATCTGCCCGTCAGGTTGCGCTTCGATCGTCGCGATGTAGCGCGCGCCGTCGACACCCAGCACGGTGCGGCCGGTCGCAACCAGCGCGTTCGCCAGTTTTTCGTCCGCCTCGCTCCAGGTCGCGTTCGACACGAAGACGATCAGGTCTTTGACCTTGCCGGGCGGCGAGAAAACTTTGACCGCACCGAAACGGCCGAACTCGACATCCTTCACCTGCACGGCGGCCATCTGCACGCCGGATTGGGTCTGGGCGTGCGCCGGTGCCGCAGAGCACGGACACGGCGCGCACAGCCCGATCACGACCAGCAAGGAGAAGAATCGGCGAAAGATCACTTGCTCACCACGAAGCGGTAACCACCCGAGATCAACGCCATTGCGTCGGAAACGACTTGCACTGGCGCCAGACCCGAGGGGCAAACCAGATATCTGGGCTGCCAATCGGGCAGAAACTTGTTCTTGAACTGACGCAGCCCGCGGAAATTGTACCAGCTCTCACCGACTTTCGGGACGAGAGCAAATACACGTTGCCACATCGGCGGCGCCATCTCGCGACCCGCGAGATTGGCCAAGGGCGCCATACCAAGATTGAAGCTTTGATAATTTTGCGCCTTGGCCCATTGCAGCAATTCCACGAACAGGAATTCCATCGTGTACGGCGAGCTGTCAGGTTGGTAGCGCATCAGGTCGATCGAGGCGTTGCGCGCCCCGCGCCAGATATTCGCAAACGCAGTCACCCGCCCGTTGACGCGCACGACCGCAATGTCGAACTCGCTCAAATAGTCGCGGTCGAAGAAGCCGACTGAGAAACGCTTCTCGCCCGCCGACTTCGCCGTCAGCCACGCATTCGACACTTCGACCAGCTGGTCCCAGACTTCGCCGACCCGTTCCTTGGGCAACAACTCGAAGGTCAGCCCGTCGCGTTCGCCGCGGCGCACCGCATAGCGCAGCTGCTTGCGCTCGTTGCCTTCGAGCGTGAAGGACGCGAGGTCGACATGCGCTTCTTCGCCGAGCTTGATCGGCGTCAGACCGACATCGAGATAATGCGGCAGGCAGTTGGGCGTGACCTGGTAGAAGGCCGGCCGGCCGCCGGCACGATCGACCATTTCGCGATAGGCCCAAATCAATTCGGCGAAGTCGGCTGGGTCGCCGACCGGATCGCCCAGCGCGATCCAGCTACGGCCGCGCACCGCATACATGATGAAGGCGGTGTCGTTGTCGCTGAACAACAAGGCCTTGTCGCGCAGGAAGACGGTGTTGGCTTCGGCGCGCGCGCCACGTTCCAGAATTGCGCGTGCCCGTTCGATCTCGTCGTTCGTGGGTGCGTGCGGAACGATCCGCGCCGAACGGAACAAGGCTGACAGCGCAAAGGCCGTCGTCACCAAGATCAACACGAAGGCAGCGCGCAAGGCGCGCGGCGCGTCGCTTTCGAACGCGAACTGCCACCAGAGAAGCTGCGTGTGTTCTTCGTGTTCGAACGAGAACACGGTGAGCCACACGGTGCCACCGACGGCGCAGCCGATTGCGATCAACCAACCCGGCGTCAGACGCAGATCAGCGAGGCCCGACTTGCGGTAGAATTCGCGACGGCACGCAGCCAGCGCGCCGAACATCACGACCAGGATCGCCGCTTCTTCGTAGTCGAGACCCTTGATCAGCGACGCAACCGCACCCGCGGCCAGCATCAGCACCGAGACGTGCCACGCTGAATCGAGACGGCGATACAGGCCGCGCGCGAGGATCAGCAGCCCTAGCCCGATCAACGAGCCGAAGATGTGCGTGACTTCGAGCATCGACAGCGGCAGCCAATCGGCCAGCACCACCAAACGTCGTTCGATCGCGGGCGTTGCACCCGACATCAGCAACACGACGCCGGCGACGAAGACCATCACCGCCATCGCGGTCGGCACCATGCGCGACGTAATTCCGCCGACCGCGCGTAGCTGCACCCACGGGCGCGACGAGCGGCGCGCGACTTCGTTGAAGCCCAGCAGCAAGCACGCGCACAGGAACGGCAGCAGATAGTAGATGGCGCGGAAGGCGAGCATGCCGCCCAGCAGCGCGCCGGCCGGCGCATGCTGCGACAGGCCCAGAATGATGATCGACTCCATCACACCGACGCCACCCGGGACGTTGGTGATCAAGGTCGCAAGCAAGGCCGCGCAATAGATGCCGAGGAAGCCGACGAAGGCGACGTCGGGCATCGGCGGCAGCAGCACCCACATGGCTGCGCCGGCAAACAGAATGTCGGCCGACGAAATTACGATCTGCAGCAGGATCATCGACGGCGACGGCACGTCGAAGCGCCAGCGCCAGACATGGACGTGGCCCTTCTGCACCGCCGACAGCGCGATCAGCGCAATCACTGAAGCAACCGTCGCCCAACCAAGGCCGCGCGCGGCATGCGTCGACAGGCGCAACAGCGGCGCCATTTCTTCCGGCGCCAGCGCGAGACCCAAACCGCCGGTCGCGCACAGGCCGAAGAAGAAGGTCGACGAACAGAAGACGACGATCTTCGCGACGTCGATCGTCGGCACGCCCGCCGCGGCATAGATGCGATAGCGGATCGAACCGCCGACGAACAACGCGAAGCCGATCAGGTTTGAAATCGCGTAGGCGGTGAAAGACGCGAACGCAGCGATGCGGAACGGCATCGGCACTTTGGCGTAGCGCAATGCCGACCAGTCATAGCCGGTCAGCGCAACGAACGAGCAAGCCGTGAAGAAGACCGCCAGCCACAGATTGCGCGCCGGGATCGACGACATCTGCGCGTAGACCTGATCGAACCGGAATTCGACGGTGAGATGCTGCAACGCGCCCAGCGCGACCGCAAAGACGCCGATCGTCAGGATCAAGCCGAGGCGCGGGCGCACCAATGCCCAAAGCCGCGCAAACCAGCTTTGGGGCGCCTCGTCATCGACGCGCGGCGGCTGCGTGTTGTCGGCCCGATTCATGACGAGGGTCCTAGAGTCCGCAGATTACCGTTCCGTTGCATTTGCTATTTTCGCAGGTCCCGGCGGGACCCTCACGCACGATGATAAGGATGCCCGGCGAGGATGCTGGCGGCCCGGTAGAGCTGTTCGACCAGCATCACCCGGACCAACCGATGGGGCCAAGTCATGGCTCCCAGCGACAGGCGAAGATCGGCTTTTTCCAGGATTTCCGCCGTATGCCCGTCGGCCCCACCGATCAAAAAGGCCAGATCGGCCGTGCCCTGATCGCGCCAGGCGCCCAGTTTTCTGGCCAGCCCCTCGCTGTCCAGCGCCGTTCCGCCACCGTCGAGCACGATCACCCTGGCTTTGGGCGGAACCGCGGCAAGCAGCGCCTGGCCTTCCTTGGCCTGGGTCTCGGCGGGCGGCAACGCGCCCTTGATCTCGATTTCTTTGAGCGCGACCGGCCAGGTCAGGCGCCGGACATAGTCATCGAACAATTCCGCGATCGGCCCGCCGCGGGTACGGCCGACCGTCGCGATCGTGATGCGCACTTACGAAACTCGGCGCGCTGCGTCGTCGGTGGGGTCGACGCTCCACATTTTTTCGATGGCGTAGAAGCTGCGCACTTCGGGGCGGAAGAGATGCACGATCACGTCGCCGGCATCGACCAGCACCCAATCGGCCGCGGTCAGACCTTCGATATGCGGCGCACCGCCCAGCATCGGCTTGAGCTTTTCGCTGAGATGATCGGCCATGGCGGCGACCTGACGGGTCGAACGGCCAGTCGCAACCACCATCCAATCGGCAATCGAGCTGCGCCCGGCCAACGGAATGACAGTCACGTCTTCAGCTTTGTCGTCATCGAGCGAACGGAGAATCAAATCGCGCACTGAATCCGTCGCTTCTTTGCTGGGGGTTGTCGTCTTACCTGCCATGTTCGTCCAACGTAGGGATGCCCTCTTCGATCCGCAACCAACCGCCCGCTCTACGCAGGGCCGTTGCCGAGAGGGGATTTTGTTTCGAGGCGAAGAAAACCCAGGCGGGTGGTGCGGCATAGGCCAGGCGCCGCGCGCTTGCGGCGTCGATCCGTTGCCGTGCGAAACGTCGCGCAGCCGGGCTGAATAGACTATGAAATCCCCGCGGCGGGCGGTCGAACACTGCCATCGGCACGGTGCGAAAGATCGTGGACCAGCGCTGCCAGCGATGGATCTGCGCCAGATTGTCGGCGCCCATCAGCCATACAAAGCGGGTCTGTGGAAAGCGCGCCTGCAAGGCCGGAATCGTATCGGCGGTGTAGCGCGTACCCAAATCGCGCTCGATGCCGCTGACCACGATGCGCGGATGGCGCGCTTTGCGCTTGGCGTTTTCGTAGCGCTGTTCGAACGTCGCCATGCCGCGCGCAGGCTTCAACGGATTGCCTGGACTGACCATCCACCAGACCTGATCGAGATCGAGCAGTTGCAGCGCCAGCAGCGACAGATGCCGATGGCCTTCATGCGCGGGATTGAACGAGCCGCCCAGCAGTCCGACACGCAACCCGGCCCAACCACGCTCGGCCAGCGGCCGCGGCCGCGTGAAACGTCGCCCATTCATGCGCGAAGCGCTGAAAAAAACAGTTTCAGGGCCGAACCTGCCCGTTGCCGCGTACGAGATATTTGTACGAGGTCAGTTGTTCGGCGCCGACCGGGCCGCGTGCGTGCAGCTTGCCGGTCGAAATGCCGATCTCGGCACCCATCCCGAATTCACCGCCGTCGGCGAATTGCGTCGATGCATTCACCAGCACGATGCCGCTATCGACGCGCGCGAGAAACTCGGCCGCAGCGCTTTCATCTTCGGTAACGATCGCATCGGTGTGATGCGAGCCGTAATGGTTCACGTGCCGGATCGCTTCGTCGATCCCGTCGACGACGCGCACCGACAGGATCGCGTCGAGATATTCAGTCGACCAGTCCTGCTCGCTCGCGGCGCGCACACGCGCATCGGCCGCAACCACGGTCGCGTCGCCACGCACTTCGCACCCGGCGTCGAGCAGATCCTGCAGGATCGGCAGCAAATGCGTATCCGCGACCGCGTGATCGACGAGCAAGGTTTCCATCGCACCGCAGACCGACACCCGGCGCAGCTTGGCGTTCATTGCAATCGCGCGGGCTTTATCGAGATCGGCAGCGGCGTCAACATAGACGTGGTTGATGCCTTCGAGATGCGCGAAGACTGGCACGCGGCTTTCGCGCTGCACGCGCTCGATCAGCGATTTGCCGCCGCGCGGCACGATCACGTCGATCCATTGCGGCGACGACAACATCGCGCCGACCGCCGCACGATCGGTGGTTGGCACAAGCTGAATCGACGCGGCGGGCAAACCCGCTGCAACCAGCCCTTCGACCAAGCACGCGGCGATCACACGGCTGGAATGAAAACTGTCCGAGCCGCCGCGCAGGATCGCGGCATTGCCGGCTTTGATGCACAGCGCGCCGGCGTCGGCGGTGACGTTCGGGCGCGACTCGTAGATGATGCCAATGACGCCCAGCGGCACGCGCACGCGCTGAATGTGCAGACCGTTGGGCCGCGTCCACTCCGCCAGCACCGTGCCGATCGGATCGGGAAGGCCCGCAACCGTCACCAGCCCGCGCGCCATCGCTTCGATCCGCGCGGCGTTCAGCAACAGCCGGTCGCGCAAGGCGGGCGACAGATCGGCCGCCTCGTCCAGATCGCGCGCATTGGCTTCGAGGATGACGTCTTGCTTGGTGCGCAGCGCACGCGCCGCTTCACGCAGCGCACGATTCTTTTGTTCGGACGGCGCCAACGCCAACTGGGCCGCCGCATCGCGCGCCGCACGGCCGAGCCGGTTGATCAGGCTGGTCGCATCGTCGGGTGCATCGGGCGCGAGGATGACGCCAACCGTCTCGCCGGACGTCACTGGCGGCGCGTGACCGGCGATCTCATCGGTGGCGATCGATTCATCCGGCAGATTTGTCGTCGTCGCTTCGCCGGCATGCAGCTCGACCGACGTGACGCCGTCCGTCACCGCGCCTGCGGCTTCTTCGGCGACGAAATCGTCGCGCAGCGGTTCGGCCATCCGCGCGTCTTCGGGCATCGCGACAGGTGCGGCGTCCGGATCGACCGCGGGCACTTCCTCGGGATGCAATTCGACCGACACGCCAATGTCGGACGTGACGTCGACGACGGCTTCTTCGCCGAGGGTTTCCGACGATCCTTCGGCTTGCCCTGCGGGCACAAGCGCCGGGTCGACGCGCATGTCGGTCAGCGCGACGGTTTCGTCGAGCTTGGATTCATGCGTGTGCGATTGCGCGGTCATGGGGAAGACTAAGCATCCGCGCAGGCGCGCGTCATCCCGTCAAAACGGGACGCAGGGCGGCCTTTAGGCGGCCGACTTGCCCAGTTCGTCGATGGTCTTGTCGATGACGCGGCTTGCGGCCGGGCCCTGCAGCGCGTCGGTCGCGAGGTCGCGCGCGGCGGCAACCGCCACGTCAACGGCGCGGCCGCGAACTTCGGCAATCGCCTGCGCTTCGGCCTGGCCGATGCGATCGGTCGCCTGGGTCTCGCGGCGGGCGATCGTCTCGGCGAGGTCTTTCTCGGCCTTGGCGCGCAAACGCTGGGCTTCGTCCTTGGCAGCCGCAACGATCGCAGCGGCATCGCGCACTGCGGCTTCGTATTTGGCCGCCGCGTCTTTCGACATCGCGGCCGCTTCGGCGCGCAGCCGTTCGGCTTCGTCCAGCTCGGCACGGATGCGGGCGATGCGCGCGTCGAGTGCGCCCAGCAGACCCTTCTTCGCCGGCTTGAACGCGATCGCGATCAGAATGACGAAGGCCAGGAGCACGAAGGCTTCGTGTTCGAGATACCAAGGCAGATGCGCCTCGGCCTTGCCTTCGCTTACCGGTGCGGCGTGTGCGGCCGTGATCAGGAACGACAGCAACATCGCTTACGCAGCCTTCCGCGTCGCAGCTTCCCGAGCCGCGGCGTCGGCGACCTTGGTCGCCACCGCGTTCGCGTCGGGACGCTGGCCAACCAGCTTCTCGACCAGATCCGCGGTCACGTCGGTCGCGATCTCTTTCAGATGCGTGACCGCTTCGGCGCGCACGCGCTCGATGCGCGCGACCGCCTCGTTGATGCGCACCGCGATGCGCGCATCTTCTTCTTTCAGCCGTTTGGCTGCGTCTTCCTGCGCCGCCGACAGCGCCTGGGTCGTCGCCGCGACCGACTGGTCGTGCGCCGACTTCAACGCTGCCCGGTACGACTGCATGGCCTGATCGGCCTGCTTGCGCAGTTCTTCAGCTTCGGCGAGGTCGCGGTCGATCTTCTCGGCGCGAGCTTCAACGACGCGCTCGATCTTGGGGAAGCTAAGCCGCCCCACAAGCACGTACATGAGCGCGAATGCGATCACGAGCCAGAAGATCTGGCTCGGAATCGTCGAGAAGTCGAACTGCGGCATCGACCGAGACTTCGCTGATTAAGCGAAGAGGATGATCAGACCGACGACCAGCGCGAACAGCGCGATCGCTTCCGTCACCGCGAAGCCGATATAGATCGACGCGCCGATTTCGTTCTTCGCGGCCGGGTTGCGCGCGATTGCCTGGAAGTAGCTCGCCCAGACGTTACCGACGCCGAGACCGGCACCGATCATGCCGAGCGCCGCGAGACCAGCACCGATATACTTTGCTGCCAACGGATCCATTTTCTTCTCTCTCCAAGCTAAAAACCAAAAACGGAAAGCGGCGCGCCGCTTAGTTCACATCTCGGCGGCTGCCCGCCTAATGCATATTCAGCGCGTCGTTCAAATAGATGCAGGTAAGGATCGCGAAGACGTAGGCCTGGATCACCGCGATCATGAATTCGAGGGCGGTGATAGCCGTCAGGAACGCGACCGGCAAGATTCCGAACAGACCCAGCGGCACCACGAAGCCGCCGACCACGGCCAGCATCAGATGGCCGACCGTCATATTGGCGAACAGACGAACGCCGAGGCTGATCGGGCGCGAAAGATACGAGACCAATTCGATCGGGATCAGGACCGGTGCGGTCGCCAGCGGGGCGCCCTCGGGAAAGAACATCCGGAAGTAATGCGTGCCGTGGCGGATGAAGCCGATCAAGGTCACGACCAGGAAGATCGTCGCCGCCATCGCGAAGGTGACGATGATGTGGCTGGTGAAGGTGAAGGTGTACGGCACCAGACCGATCAGGTTGCCGAACAGCACGAACAGAAAGAGCGAGAAGATCCAGGGCAGGTAGCGCTTGCCTTCGGGACCGACATTGTCGCGGACCATGCCGGCGACGACTTCGTAGAGAATTTCCGGGATCGACTGCAGTCGCGACGGCACCAGCGAGCCGCGGCGCATGCCCACGATCAGCAGCAAGGTCGCAACCGCGACCGCCACCAACATGAACAAGCCCGAGTTCGTGAGCGAGACGTCGTACGCGCCGATCTTCAGCGGCACGATCTTCTCGATCTTGAACTGCTCCAACGGTGACGACACGCGACTACTCCTCTCCCCGCGCTTTTGCCGCCGCGCGCTCGGCATCGAGCTGCTTGGCGGTGCGCACAACGTTCAGAACGCCGGCAGCAAACCCGAACAGGGTGAACACGACCAACAGCCACGGCTTGGTGCCGAGCCAGTGGTCGAGGGCCAACCCCATGCCGATGCCGACGACAATACCGGCGACCAGATCGACAGCGATGCGCACGCCCGCAGCCATGCCGCGCCGGTCCGCTGCAGACGAACCGCCTGCGCGTCCCGCCTGCCGTTCTTTCGCCGCCCGAAGCCGGTCAGCGAATTCGTCCGGCGGACCACTCATCGTATTGTCCGATCACCCAGAAAACGCGGCCGGACCCTAGGGATTACCGGCCGTGTGTCAAGCGTTGCGCCAGTTTTCCGAGGCTTACGGGCGCGGCCATGTCGTCGCGCCCTGCCGCCTGCCCTCACCTTTTCTCGTCATCCCCGCGAAGGCGGGGATCCAGGTCGTACCACAAGCGCACTTTTGCTTGCGGCACCTGGGCCCCGGCCTTCGCCGGGGCGGCTTCGTCGCTGCGCTTACTCAGCCGCTTCGAGGATCTCATCCGTCTGGGTCAGGTCGACCGAGACGAGCTGGCTGATGCCGCGCTCGGCCATGGTGACGCCGAACAGCCGGTCCATCCGCGCCATGGTGAGGCGGTGGTGGGTGATGACCAGGAAGCGCGTGCCCGAGTCGCGGGCGATCTCTTCGACCATGCTGCAGAAGCGGTCGACGTTGGCGTCGTCGAGCGGGGCGTCAACTTCGTCCAGCACGCAGATCGGCGACGGGTTGGTGAGGAACATCGCGAACAGCAGGGCGACCGCGGTCAGGGCCTGCTCGCCACCCGAGAGCAGCGAGAGATTCTGCAGCTTCTTGCCCGGCGGCTGGGCGTAGATCTCCAGACCGGCTTCGAGCGGGTCCTTCTTCTTCGACTTGGCCGCAGCTTCGGCTTCCTGGGCGTCGGCCAGGGCCGAGCCCTCTTCCGCCGTCACTTCGTCCTTCTTCTCGGGCCAGGCGAGTTTCAGCTCGGCCGCACCGCCGCCAAACAGGCGGGTGAAGAGGACTTTGAAGTGTTCGTTGATCTTGTTGAACGACTCTTCCAGTCGCTCGCGCGCTTCTTTGTTCAGCGTTTCGACCGCTTCGCGCAGCCGCGCGATGGCGGCGATGACATCCTCTTTCTCCGAGGTCATCGCTTCCATCTTGCCTTCGAGCTCCTGCATCTCCTGTTCGGCGAGCAGGTTCACGGGGCCCATATTTTCGCGCTCATTGAGCAGACGCTCGAGCTTGCTGTCGGCTTTGTGGGTTTCCGGCAGCGGATCGTCATCGGCGATCTCGGCCAGGCCCTGCAGGCCTTCGACGTCGATGCGCAGCTTTTCCGTGACGCGTTCTTTGACGCGTTCGATTTCTTCCAGCGCAGCAGCGGCGCCGGCTTCGGCGCGGGCGCGATCTTCGCGCGCATCTGACAGCGACGATTCCGCCTGGCGCAGCTGGCGATCGGCCGAGGCAACCTGCGCCTCGGCAATTGCCAACGCGTCGGCGGTGGTGCGGCGCGCCGCTTCGGCCTGGCTGAGTTCGCTGAGCAGCGCCTGACGGCGTGCATCCAGCGTCGCCGGCTTGTCTTCCAACTCCGCGCGCGTCGCGGCGATTTGCGCCGCACGTTCGTTGAGTTCCGACAGGCGCTGGGTGGCGCGCGTCACACGCTGCGTCCAGGTCGTGTATTCGCTTTCGATCTGCGCGCGACGGCTGCGACGGGCACCCGCTTCGCGTTCGAGGCGCTGCATCGTCTGCTGCGCTTCGTTCAATGCACGGCGCGACTCCTGCACCGCGTTGCGCGCTGCTTCGAGGCGCTGCTGCATCTGCGACGCGTCGGGCAGTTGGGCGACGCGTTCGGCCAGATCTTCGCGTAGGGCAGCAACTTCGGCGAGGTCGGCTTCCAGGCCGGCGACCGCTTCGGTCAGCGCGGCACGGCGCGACATGGTCTGGGCGTGCGCCTGGACCAAACGCGAATGCTGCGCGCGGGCGCGATCGTAGGCCTGGCTGGCGTCGCTCACGGCTTGACGGGCGGTGCGTTCGGCCTGGACCGCATCGCTATGCGCCTGTTCGGCCGCAACGCGCGCCGCGCGTGCTGCTTCGCGCGCATCGGCCAGCGCCGGACGATCACTTTCGAGTGCGGTGAGGCGATTCTTCTGCTGCAGACGAATGGCGGCTGCGGTCGGAGCGCCGGCGCGATGGGTCAGACCATCCCACCGCCAAGCTGCACCGTCGCGCGCAACCAGCACCTGACCCGGTGCGAGATTGGCGGCGAGACGCGCGCCGGTTTCGCTGTCGGCGACGACGCCGACATGGGCCAGCGCACGCGCGAGCGCAGCCGGCGCATTGATGTGCGTCGCAAGCGGCTCGACACCATGCGGGAAGGACGGCGCACCGTTCGCTTCGACATTGCGCCAATATACCGGCGCCGCGTCGTCGAGCGATGCTTCCAGCGCGTCGCCCAATGCTGCGGCCAGCGCGGTTTCAAAACCGGGCGCAACCGTCAGCTGTTCGAGCACGCTGCCATGCGCTTCCGATGCACCGGCGCGCAGCATCTGCGTCAGCGTGTTGATCTCAACGTCCAGCGCGCGCAACGCGGCGTCGGCTTCGTTTTCCAGGCTGCGCGATTCCTGCAGGCCGGCATCGGTGCGCGTACGCGCCTCTTCCGCCTGGCCCTGCGCGTCGCGCAATTCGCCGACGCGGGCTTCGGTCTGTTCGGCTTCGTCCTGCGCCGATGCGATTGCCTGCTCGGCTTCGCTGTCGTCACCCAGCGCCGACAATTCGCGCTTTTGGTTTTCGAGACGCGCGGTCACCGACTGCGCACGGTTGTCAGCTTCGCGCGACTGACGCTCCAGGGCCTGGCGCTCGGCCGTCGCTGCAGCAATCGCCGAGGTCGCGGCCGATGCGTCTTGCTCGGCAGCGTCAGCAACGCGGCGCGATTCAACGAACGCGGCTTCGGCTGCTGCCTTCTCGGCCTCTTCGCCGCTCTGTTCGGCGGCGAGACGCGAATCTTCATCGGTCAGGCGTGCTTCGGCCTGCTGCGCTTCTTCACGCTGCGCGGTTTCGTGCTGACGGTCGCCTTCGACCAACACGGCCTGGCGTTCGGCTTCGTGCACGGCAGCAGCAAGCTGACGGGCTTCGTTTTCCAGCGTTTCGCGCGCGATCTGCAGACGCTGCACGGCGGCAGCGGCATCCATGTCGGTTTCGCGCAGCGGCGGCACCGAAGCCGCGAGATCGGTCGCTTCCGCGGTCGCACGCGCAACCGCGGCCATGCGCTCGCGCACCACGTTTTCCGCTTCGTCGAAGAAGCTGCGCGCTTCGGCCGACTTCGCGGTTGCCGACTTCCAGCGCAGGAACAGCACGACTGCTTCGGCCTGGCGGATCGCGTCCGACAGGTTGCGATAGCGCGATGCCTGGCGCGCCTGCTTTTTCAGCTGCGCGATCTGGTCGTCCATCGTGCCGAGCACGCGGTCGAGTTCGTCGAGATTGTTCTCGGCGCCCTTCAACTTCAATTCGGCTTCGTGGCGACGCGCGCGAATGCCCGCGATGCCGGCAGCATCTTCGAGAACGAAGCGGCGATCCTGCGGCTTGGCGCTGATGATCGCCGCGACTTTGCCTTGGCTGACCAGCGACGGCGAATTCGCACCGGTCGACGCGTCGGCAAACAGGATCTGCACGTCTTTGGCGCGCACCGACTTGCCGTTGACCTTGAAGTCCGATCCCGAGCCGCGCTCGATCCGGCGCACGACTTCCAATTCGTCCTGCAGGTTCGCGACGTTGGAAACTGCGCGTTCCTTGTTGTCGATCAACAACGCCACTTCGGCGATCTCGCGGCGCGGGCGCGTCGCGGTACCGCCGAAGATGACGTCGTCCATTTCACCGCCGCGCATGCGCTTGGCCGAGGTCTCGCCCATCACCCAGCGCAACGCCTCGACCAGATTCGACTTGCCGCAACCGTTCGGCCCGATGACGCCGGTCATGCCGGGTTCAATCGGAAGATCGGTGCTGTCGACGAAGCTTTTGAAGCCGGTCAGGCGAAGACGGGTGAACTGCATGTGCGGGTACTCTTGTCTGCTTATTTCTTGGCGGCGCTACCGAGCGCCTTGTCGATCGCGGCTTTCACCTTGTCCCACTCAGCGCCGTCATGTCGGCCGGCGCCGTCGTTGATGATGAAAGTCGGCGTCGACTCGATTTTGAATTTCTGCTCGCCCTGCAGGCGCGAATTGAGGATCGAATCCCCGAGCTGCTGGTCGGCCAGGCACGCGTCGAGCGCGGCGTCGGACAGGCCGGCCAGTTTGACCTGCTGTTTCATCGCGGCGAGCGGGTCTTTCGAGAAGGCCCAAACCTCCTGGGTGCGGAACAGATGTTCCTTCAGCGCCCAGAACTGGGCCGGGGCCACGCAACGCAGCGCAACCGACGCCTTCACCGCGTACTGATCCAGCGGATAGTCGCGGAAGATCAGACGGACCTTCCCCTTGTCGATGTAATCGGCCTTGAGCTGCGGCAGGCCTTCCCGTTCGAAGGTGGCGCAGTGGCTGCAAGTCAGCGAGGCATACTCGATCACCGTCACCGGAGCCTTGGCGTCGCCCAATGAGCGCTCGGCCAGCTGTTCCGGTGTGGCGGCCACAGCAGCGGCCGACAGGCCGAGCGAAAGCGCGGCCAACAAGATATAGCGGGTAAAGACCATCATACTCCCCAGGATGTAGGACGATAGGCGGGTGGCCGCCCAAGAGTCGAGTCAACGTTTGGCGGTTTCGCGGCAGCCCAAGGATTCCCGTGAGGATTCCTGGGGGCTTACCCCTCGGAGTCACTTCTTGGTCGCTGCCATCCGGCGTCCGAGAGATTCCAGCGCGGCCTTGAGCACCGGGTCTTCGACATGCGCGACGGTCGCGGCGACTTCCTTGGTCTCCTCCAAGGTCAGGGGCCGCAGATCGTGGCTCTGAACCGGCGGCATCGCGGGCATCGCCTGGACCAGCTTGATCCGGGACACGGCGGCCCAGCCGAAAAATCCATTCACCCGCTCGATCAGCTGCGGCAGCTGGTGCTGCAGCTCGATCGCCCGAGCGCCGACGGTTTCGACCGTCAGCGTCGCGTCGCCCTGCTGGCCGCGCGGGAACGAGAGTTTGGCGGGACGCGTCCACCCGGTCAGGTCGGGGCCGACGATCGTGTCCCATTGCGAAAGCAGCTGGCCAAAGCCCAGCCCCTTCCGTCCCAGCGCCTGGCCGGCGACGGTCGCGACGGTCCGCGACAGACGGCGCGGGCCGCTCATGGGAGGGGCGTGCTAGGGGTCACGGACCAGATGATGCCTGACGAAGCCCCTTCCGGCGAGGTGACGAGACCGCGCGCGCAGACCTTGCTCGCCCCCCGTCTGCTCGCTTGGTACGACCGCCACGCCCGCCGCCTGCCCTGGCGCGCGCCGCCCGGCACTGCGGCGCAGGATCCGTATCTCGTCTGGCTCAGCGAAATCATGCTGCAGCAAACCCGCGTCGAAGCGGTGCAGCCCTATTTCCTGCGCTTCAAAGAACGCTGGCCGACCGTCGAAGCGCTCGCTGCAGCCGACATTGATCACGTGCTGACCGAATGGGCCGGGCTTGGCTATTACGCGCGGGCGCGCTCGCTCTATGCCTGCGCCAACGAAGTCGCCGAACGACATGGCGGCAAGTTTCCGCGCACGCAGGACGCGCTGCTCGAATTGCCCGGCATCGGTCCCTACACCTCGGCAGCGATTGCAGCGATTGCGTTCGACGTTCCTGCAACCGTCGTCGACGGCAATGTCGAACGCGTCGTCGCGCGCATCTTCGCGGTCGAAACGCCGTTGCCGCGATCGAAGCCCGAGCTGCGCGACAAAGCGGCGACGTTGACCCCGCAAAAGCGCGCCGGTGATTTCGCGCAAGCGATGATGGATCTCGGCGCAACCATCTGCACGCCGACCAAACCCAAATGTTCGCTCTGTCCGTGGAACGATGCGTGCGTTGCGAAGGCGCGGGGCATCCAGGACGAGCTGCCGCGGCGCGACGCGAAAAAAGCCAATCCGACACGGCGCGGCATCGCCTATTGGCTGGTCGATCCTGACGGCGCGGTGCTGCTGCGCAAGCGGGCTGAGAAAGGCCTGCTGGGTTCGATGATCGAAGTTCCGTCGAGCGATTGGATCGTCGGCGCAACGCCGGACGTGCCCGACGGTGCGCCCGCTGCCGCCGAATGGCAGCGCCTGCCCGGCATCGTGCGCCACCAATTCACGCATTTCGATTTGGAGCTGACCGTGCTGGCCGCGACGGTCAAAGCGCGCAACACCGACGGGCTTTGGACCTTGCCCGACAATTTCGGCGACGTGGCACTACCGACCGTGATGCGCAAAGTCGTGGCGCACGCGATGAAGCACACCGCCTACACGCCCAACGACGCGGCGCAAATGTTCGAAGTGGCGGAGAAACCGAAACGCCGCAAAAAGATTTAGCGTTTCGTCATCCCCGCGTTGCGGGAATGACTATTGGGCGCGGCGGATAATCTCGATGCCGACGCTGCCAGCGTCGTGGAAAATGTCGAGCTTTTCGACCCGCACCGACACTTCGCGCACGCGGCGATCTTCGAGCACCAACGTCGCAATCCGTTCGGCCAAGGTTTCGATCAGATTGACGTGGCGTTCGGCGACCAGCGCGCGCACGCCGACCACGATGTCTTCGTAAGAGACGACGTTTTCCAGCTTGTCGCCGGCCGCACCGGGCCGGTCGATCACGTCCATGCCGAGATTGATGCGGATGCGCTGGCGCGCTTCGCGTTCGAACGCATGCACGCCGACAAAGGCGTCGAGCACGAGATCGCGCACAAACATTTTGTGGGTTGGTCCGCTGAGCGCGGGCGAAAGCGGAACGGCGATCTCGGCCATGGAGCCCTCACATAGGAGGCCCGAGCCGCTAAACTAGGTCAGCTCGGCCCGCAAGTGTTGGCGCAGCAGGTCGATCTGCGCTGCACGCCCATCTCGGTCGAAATGCCAGTAAAGCCAGCCATTGCAGGCCGGTGCCTGTTGTACCGCCGCGCCCACTTTGTGGATTGAGCCGCGATGTTCGCCCCACAAGGTCGTGGCCTGCAGCGTGCCATCGGCCTGGATTTCGGCGGTGACGCGGCGCTGCGCGTCGAACAGAACCGTGCCCGGCGACAGCAAGCCGCGCTCGACCACCCAGCCAAACGGAATGCGCGGCTCGTCGCGCTTGTTGGGCGACTTGGTCAGGCGCTCTTCGAACGGCACCACCGCTTCGATGCGGCGGCGTGCCACGGCGGCATAGGTTTCGTCGCGTTCGATGCCGATGAATTTGCGGCCCAGCCGCTTTGCCACCGCACCGGTGGTGCCGGTGCCGAAGAACGGATCCAGCACCATGTCGCCTTGCTTGGTCGTTGCTTGCAGCACGCGCGCCAGCAACGCTTCGGGCTTTTGCGTCGGATGCGCCTTCTTGCCGTTCAGCTTTAGACGCTCTTCACCGCCGCACAACGGGAACAACCAGTCGCTCCGCATCTGAATGTCGTCGTTCGACGCTTTCAGCATGTCGTAGTTGAAACAGTATTTGGCGGTTTCGCTCTTCGACGCCCAGATCAGCGTCTCGTGCGCGTTGGTGAAGCGGCGGCCGCGGAAATTCGGCATCGGATTCGACTTGCGCCAGATGACGTCGTTCAGAATCCAGAAGCCAAGATCCTGCAGCGCGACGCCGAGGCGAAAGACATTGTGATACGACCCGATCAACCAGATCGCGCCGTCGTCTTTCAGAACGCGGCGGCATTCGGTCAGCCAGCCGCGCGTGAATTGATCGTAGGTGGCGAAGTCGCTGAACTTGTCCCAGTCATTGTCGACACCGTCGACGCGGCTGTCGTCGGGACGGAACAGATCGCCTTTGAGCTGCAGATTGTAAGGCGGGTCGGCGAAGATCAGATCGACCGATTTGTCGGCGACCTCCTGCAGCCGCGCGATGCAATCGCCGACCAGGATTGTCTCGTCGCCCGAATTTCCGCCCTTACTCATCGATTCGTTATGAATCATGGGCGAGTCAGCGGTCAAGCAGCGGCGGAGTCAGCGTCCCCGATTTCGACCAGAACCTGCCAATCGCGGCAGGGTGCGAAGCTCATTCGGTGGTGCGGCGTCGGTCCCAGCGCCTTCAGCGCCTTGCGATGCGCGGGCGTGGCATAGCCCACATTCGAGCTCCAGCCGTACCCTGGATGTTCTTCATGGAGCTGTTTCATCGTCCGGTCGCGCACGACTTTGGCGACGATCGACGCGGCTGCGATCGAGAGGTGGGTGGCGTCGCCGCCGATCACCGTCTTCACCGGATGCGAGATGGGAGGCGCCATGTTGCCGTCGACCAGCACCATATGCGGCACCGTCTTGAGCAGCGCCACCGCGCGCGCCATGGCCAGCAACGACGCGCGCAGAATGTTGTGCGTGTCGATCTCGGCGACGCTGCATTCGGCCACGCCGACGTCGGCATAGTCGTAGATCGCGGTGTAGAGCGCTTCGCGTTCGTCGAGTTCGAGGTTCTTGCTGTCGTCGATGCGGCCGGCGATGCGGCGCGGCAAACCGGTCTTGGGCAGGATCACTGCGGCCGCGACGACCGGTCCCGCCAACGGCCCGCGCCCGGCCTCGTCGCAGCCCGCGACCACGCCGTCAAAGGCGCGTTCGAAGCGGAAATGCGGGCGAGTCGGCGACATAGGCCGACCTATACCGTTCGGCGCACCAGCAGAAAAGTCAGCACAGCAGCAATCAACGTCGAGTCGACGGCCGGGACCGGCGTCAGCGCAAAGCCTGCGAAAGCAAACCCGGCACCTGCGAACCAGGCGGCGAAGGCTGCGATGTGAAATTGCGCGATGGGTGCGTCGCGTCGCGCAAAATACGACACGACATAGACGCCGCCGATCGGCGGGATCGCGATCGAGAGGATCAGCAAATACGGAACCAGCAGATCGCTGATGCCCAACACGCCCAACGCGGCGCCGATCACGCCGACCACCAGCGTCGCGCGCCAACGTTTCTCGTGCGGCAGGATGGTCGTGAGCACCAGCGAACTGGCGTAGAGATTGTACGTGTTCATCGTCCAGGCGGCGAGCAACACGATGAGCAGCGCCGGCACACCAAGGCCAAGCCCGATCATGATCGTGATCATGTCGGACTCGCCGGTCGCAAGCGCGGGGATCGCCGCCAACAGCAGCACCAACGGAAAGCCAACCGCGAAGGTGAGAAACGCCGCGATTGTGCCGGCGCGTGCGCTGCGTGCGAAGCGGCAAATGTCAGGCTGCAACACCGCGCCGGCCGCCAGGCCGCCGACCACCATCGAAATTCCTGCTGCCAATGAAAAGTCCGGCTGCGCCAGCGCCGCGCGCGCCGTCTCCATGCCATAGCGGCTGATCGCAGCGACCAAGGTCCAGACCAGCAGCAAGATCTTGAACGGCGTCAGCAGCAGCGACAGACGATCGATGGCGCGGAATCCGACCACCGACGTCACGATCATCAACACGCAGCCAAGCGCCGACCAACCGAGCATGCCGATCGGCTGCGCGCCTGCGAGCGCCTGCAACGTCTCGAAGGCCGAGCGGCCGAACATCGTCATGATGACGCCGAACCAGCCGAGCAGCGACAGCGCCAGCAGCGCATTGACCAGCTTGCCACCGGTCGCGCCGAAGGCTTGGTTGATCAGCATGTAGGTCGACAGCTTCGCACGCGCGCCGACGAAGGCGGCCGGCACCGCGATCGCGGCGAGTACTGCACCGCCGGCAAAACAGCCCAGCACTGCGCCCGCCAAACCCAGCCCTTTGCCGAGCTGCGCACCCAGCACAAAGGCCGGCAGCGCGATTGGAATGGCGAGCAGGATCAGCAGCAACCGCAACAGCCCGATCGTTGCTGATTGCGGAACGCGATCGCGCGCGAAATCGTCCGGCGCGATCGTTTCCACCTGCGCGCTCACGCGAAGTTGGCCTGCAGCTTTTCGACCGGCGTGAATGGTTCGGGCAGGCCGAACATCTGCGGACCGAATACGTCGAGCGCAGCTTGCGAGCGCATCACCGGTGCGGCGCTCGCACCCATCACTTTGACACGCTGGCCATAGCGCAGCCCTTCGGTCGTGATCGGTTCGGCGGTCTCGCGATCGAGGATCGCAATCAGGTCGGGCACGATGGCGCGCACGACGCCGTCCTGCTTGGCGACCAGATGTTCGTTCTGGAAACTGACTTCCATCGTGCCGGTGAAGGGCGCGATTGCTTCGATCCGCACTTCGCCACGCGCGAAGCCGCCGGTGGTTTCGCGCTTGAGATCCGCAACTTTCCCATCGAACAGCACGTAGCTCGATTTGTAATAGTCGGTCGCGCGCAACGCGGTCAGCAACGCTTCGAACGGATCTTCATGCGCCTCGCGCGCCAGACGAATGGCGCGGCCGATTGCAATCGCAGCGGTCAAGGTGCCGCGCACGCCGCATTCGGCCAGATGTTTTCCCAACATCGCGAAACAGCACATCTGGCAGGTCGCGCCCATCGCAACCACGGTGGCGCGCGCCAGCTTCTCGCCCATCAGATCGTTCTTCGACCAGATCACGACGCAATTGCCGTGCTCGTCGGTGATGCTGATCGGCGACGCGGGCTGGCCGTGCACGTGGAAGGTCGTCATCTGCAATTCGGGAAAGGCCCGCCCCATCCCGTCGGCATCGACCACCGGCAGACCGGTCTTGGCCGCCAGCACCAGCGGCAGCAGCGCATTGAGACCGCCAATCTCGGCCGGCATCACTGCAAAGGCTTTCTGTCCGAACGCTTCTTCGATCTCGATGAGGGACTGCAGCGCTTCGGCGCCGTTGGGCAGCTTCTCGATCAACACAGTCGGCGCGCCCATCATCGCTGACGGCACCACCAGCGCGTCGGGCGGGACTTCGTCGACGCCGATGATCTTGATGCTCTCGACGTCACGCATCGCCTGTTTGAGCAACATGCTGCCGATATAGGGATCGCCGCCGCCGCCAGTGCCAAGAAAAGCCGCGCCGCGCGCGAGGTCTTCGATCAGGTCGCGCGTGAACATCATGCTGCGTGCTCTGCTTTACGTTTACCGCCCTTGGGATTCTGGGGGGCGAGATCGCCGACTGCTTTGATGCGAACGCGCACCGCTTCGCCCGGCACATAGGCGAGCGGCAGTTCTTCGACATCGACGATTGCGATCGTGCTTGCGATCGCGCCCGCATCGACCGCGCGCTTGCGCGCAAGGTCGGATGCCTCGGCAAGCACGTCTTCGCGCTTGCGCCCGCGATAGCTCATCACCTGGTCGACTTCGCCACCGACCTGCGCCAGCGCAGCACCCATCGCGTTGGCGACGCCGGCATTCTCGGGGATCACGATCTCGGACGCCGAGCGCAGCTTGCGGCTCACCAGCACGGTGCCGCCGCCGACCAGCACCACCGGCACCGGCGCCGACGAGGTTTTCATTCGGTCGATCGCTACGTCGAGCATCTCGTGAATCCGGTCGATCGCGCGCGCCACCATTGCCTTGTCGAGATGTTTGACGAGGCTCTTGTCGCCGATGTCGACCTGCCCCGCCGCAACTGCAATGTCGGTGGTGGTCAAGGTCGATCCGCCGAACACCAGCGCGTCTTGCTGCAGCATATGCCCGACCGAACGCGGACCGATTGCGTCGTCGGTGACCAGACTGCCGCCGCCCAGGCCAAGCGACAGAATATCGGGCATGCGGAAATTGGTGCGCACGCCGCCGATATCGGCCGCGACTGCGGATTCGCGCGGATAGCCGTTGCTGATCACGCCGACGTCCGACGTGGTGCCGCCGATATCGACCACGATCGAATTCGCCAGCCCCGACAACAAGGCTGCGCCGCGCATCGAATTGGTCGGGCCCGACGCAAAGGTCAGAACCGGGAATTGCGCGACCCGGTCGGCATCCAAAATCGTGCCGTCATTCTGCGAGATATAAAACGGCACCGTGATGCCCAGCTTGTCGAGCGCAGCGCGGAAGCTGGCGACGACGTGGCGCGACATCTCGGCCAGGCTCGCATTCATCACCGCGGCGTTTTCCCGCTCCAGCAGACCGATGCGGCCGATTGCGTGGCTGAGCGTGATCTGCAGATCGGGATTCTCGTCGCGCAGAATCTCGGCGGCGCGTTCTTCGAAGCTCTGGTTGACCGGCGAGAAGACGCTGCTGATTGCCGCTGCGCGCAAACCGCGATCGCGGATTTCTTTCGCCACCGTGCGCAGCGCGCGTTCGTCGAGCGGCGCGTAGGGCCGGCCGTCGAAATCATGCCCGCCGCCGACGACTTGACGATAGTCGCCGATGCATTTGGTCAAACGCTCGGGCCAGCCGCAAAGCGGCGGCAGCGCCAAGGTCGACGGTGCGCCCAGCCGCACCACCGCAACTTCGCCCAACCCCTTCCCTTGCACGAAGGCGTTGGTGAAATGCGTGGTTCCGATCACCACTGTGTCGATCGCCTCGGTACCGACCTTGGCACGGCCCAGCAATTGCTGCAGCGCCTGCACGATGCCGGAGCTGACATCCGTCGTGGTGGGCGCCTTGACGCCCGCGATCACTTGCCTGCCGTCGGTCAGCACCGCATCGGTGTTGGTGCCGCCGACGTCGACGCCGATCTTCATAGATGTGCTCATGCTCGTGCTTAGAAGTGCCAGCTCAGTTCGACACCGGTGCTGATGGGCTGATTGTCGATGCGACCATTCAGGCCGGGCGCAAAGGCACCGGGGCTGAACACAGTCGGCGCATGCGTGTTGGTGAGGTTCTTGCCCCACAACGCCACCGACCAACCGCCGCGCTGCACAGCAAAGCGCGCGTTGAGATAGGCCGTCGGTCCGAACCCGTAGATGTTGGTCGGGTCGTAATGGATCGGTCCGTTGCGCTGATAGTCGAGGCGCGCAAGCCCTTCGAACTTCTCGAACAAGGTCGTGCGATACTCGACCGAGACGTTGCCGCTATAGCCGTAGACATTGGGCGCGCGGTTGCCGCGGAACAGCGCCGTGCCGTTGAAGTCGTCGATGTTGGTGTCGTTGACGCCAATCCCGAGCCCGAAGGTCAGGCCCTGCATCGGCCGCCAGCTCGCTTCCAACTCGCCGCCGTCGATCGTCACCGACTTGATCGAGACGATGTTGCGCGCGATCGGTGCCGTGCTGACGAAGTAGAATTGCTCGTTTTCATAGTCGGTGTGGAAGGCCGACAGATTGACCGTCACCTTGCGGTCGAGGAACTGCGTCTTCAGCCCGGCTTCGTAGTTGGTGCTGGTTTCTTTGGGATAGGTGCGCGGAATGCCGAGCGCCAGCGAGTCGCCGTAGCCGTTGAAGCCGCCGCTGCGGAAACCGCGACCGATCGTGACATAGGCATTGATGTCGGGTGCGAACTGATAGGCCAGCGTGCCTTGCGGCTGCAGCGCGTTGAAGCTGGTCGAGATCGCCGAACCGCGCACTTGCCGGTCATTGTCGTAGCGATCGTCGACATCGTAACGCAGCGCGCCCGTGAATTTGAATCCGCTGCCGAGATCGATGTTGGTCTGGCCATAGACCGCGTAGGCAGTCGAGTGCGAATCCTGGTTGCCGCCCGCGAGCTTCACGCCGGCGAGCGGTCCGCCCGCCTGACCGAACACGTCGAGGAAGTTCATCACCTTGCGGTGCTGGAAGAAGGCACCGATCTGCCACTGCACGCGCTGATCGGTGGGCGAGCTATAGCGCAGATCCTGGTTCACCGCGCGCACGGTGATGTTGTTGCGCTGGACCGCCACCGGTGCGGTCGACCAGTCGGCGTCGCCAAGCACGTCCGACAGCGAATGCGCGTATTGCGAGATCGAGGTGAAGGTACCGAAATTCGTGACGTGGTCGATCTTGACCGAATAGGCCTGCAGCTCGCGCGTGTCGGTGGTGTTGAGGTTGCGCGACGGGCGGATCGAGAAGTCCGAAATCTTGCCGTCCGGCACTTGTGCCAGGAACGAACCGCCATCGACGCCACCGACGACGCCGGCACGGAATTCGACGCGCGTCGCATCGCTCACCGCAACGTCGATCTCGGCATGGAAGGAGCGCTGGCGCGACCAATCGGCGTCGCGCTTCAAGCCGGAGTCGTAAATCAGGCCGCCCGTGTAGCGCGCCGCCAGAGTCAGCTTGGCCCAGACGCGATCTGCGATGATCGGCCCCGACACTGTGTCGACGAAGCGCGCGGTTTCACCGCGCCCATAGCTCAGGAGCAGATCGTTGCTGAAATTGTTGGTCGGTCGCGTCGTGTTGATCAGCATTGCGCCGGCGATGGCGCCACGCCCGTACAAAGCGCCTTGCGGCCCGCGCAGCACTTCGACGCTGGCAATGTCGAGCAGGTCCTGGTTGACGAATTCGAGTGACGGCGTCTGCACGCCGTCGACCAGGATCGCGACCGGCGCCTCGCCGCCTTGCGCGGTCGAGATGCCGCGCAGCGACACGTAGGGAATGCCGGCGCGGTAGTAATTCTCGAAACTGAAGTTGGGCACCAGCCGCGACAGCTCGGTCAGGTTGGTGACCGACGCATTTTCCAGGGTCGATGCGGTGATCACCGCGACCGAGGCGGGCACATCTTGCAGCCGCTCTTCCCGGCGGCGCGCTGTGACCAGCACTTCTTCGCTCGACGACGGCGCGCTCTGCGCGGCTGCGTCTTCGGCGACCATGGCGCAAACGAGCAACGCCAAGATGCTGGACCCGGCGCGTAGCGATGGAAGACTCGGCATGTGCCGCATGATGAACCCCTCGAAGCCGTTCTTTTCCCTGTTGCAGCGACGATGCGGTCGGCACGCGGCCGCATGCCATCGCGCCGAGGGGTGGCTGGGGGTGGCAGGGCGGTAGGTCGCGGCGGCAGGGTCTTGCGCGCAACGCGCGCGCGTGAGGACCTATGCAAGTGAACCGACCGCACCGGCAAGGCAGCGAGATCGAGGCGCATGGGGGAAGCAGTTTCCGCACGCGTCGCGTGCATCGGACGCGCCTGCTCGATCGGTTGAACGCGGCCGGCCCGGCGCATCTGACCTTGCTGCGCGCACCCGCCGGCTATGGAAAATCAGATCTGCTCGCAAATTGGGCGCGCGCGTTGCGTGCCCGCGACACCGACGTCGCCTGGCTCGAAGTCGATGAAAGCCTGGGCGAGCCGTTGCGGTTTCTCGGTGCGCTCTTGGCCAGTGCGCTGCGCGCGCGGTCGGACAGTACCGGCACGCGGCCGCTAATTCCCGAAGCGTCGCTGCGCGATGCAATCGCCTGGATCGCCGACGACCTTGCCACGGCCAAACGGCCGCTTCTGTTCATCATCGACGATTACGACCGCGCCCGCAGCGAAGCGCTCGACGCGGTGCTGCGCGATCTGCTGCGCCAGACAGGCCCTCGCGTCCGCTTCTGCATCGCCTGCCAGGCCGAAACCCATCTCTCGCACGACGTGCTGGAGCTGACGGCGCGCGACATGCGCTTCACCGACGCCGAGATCGCGGCGCTTTTCGATGAGACGCTGACGGTCGAAGAGCTGAGCCGCATTTCGGTCTGGACCGAAGGCTGGCCGGTCGCGGTGCAACTGGTGCGGCAGGTTCTGTCGATGCCGCATGCGCGCGAGCAGCCGCTGGGCGAGCTGCTGGCCGCCAGCGCCAAAGGCGACCATGCGCGCCATCTCACCGAACAAGTGCTGCGCAACCTGCCCGACGCGCAACGCGAGCTGCTGATCGCAACCGCCTTCCTCGACGTGCTGCAGGTCGATCTGGTGGCGGCCGTCACCGGCAACGAGGAATGCTGGCGCGATCTTGCAGCGCTGGAAGCGTCGACGACGTTGCTGACGCCCGTCGATGACGACCCGGCGCAGGGCTATCGCTGCCACCGGCTGATCCGCGACGTGATGTTTCGGCAGTTGCGCCGGCGCGGCCGGCGCGAATTGTCGAACTTGCAGCGCGCGGCAGCGACCTGGTTCCGCCAAGAAGGCGATCTGCGCCAGGCGATGCGCTTTGCGGCGGACGCGGGCGACAGCGATCTTGCCGCCCAGCTCGCGCTCGATGCGGGCGGAATTTTCTATGGCGTGCAACATGGCGCGCCGGCGCTGCGCGCGCTGATCGAGAATTTGCCGGCTGCCAGTTTCGCCGCGGAGCCGCGTCTGCGCCTGGCGCAAGTGTTTCTGCTGATCAAAGACGGCCGCTTCGACGCGGCCGGCGACATCACGCGCGCGGTGCAAGAACAGGTGCAGCGCGACCCTGCACCCGGGCCACTGTTGCTGCGCGACCTTGCGATGGCGGCACTGACCTTCTCGGTCTATGTCGGCGTGCGTATCGACAGCCAGCATATGACGCGCCTGACCGCGTCAGCCGAAGATCGCGCCTCGCCCGATTATTGGCTGAACGGCGTCGTGCACAACATGCTCTGCGTCGCGCATTACCGGGTCAGCGACTTTCAGCAGGCCGTGTCTGCGGTTGAAGCGGCCGATTACTATTACACGCTGGTCGCGTCCTCGAACGGGCTCGGCCATATGCGGTTGCATGCCGGGCTGGTCGCGATGGAGCAAGGCGACATCAACGCCGCCATCGCCAGCTACGAACGGGCGCGCGCGATTTTCGCCAGCGCGATTTATGGCGACGAAGCCGGCTGCGTGATGGCCGATCTGTTTCTGGCCGAAGCGTTCTACGTGCAAGGACGCATCGACGAGTCGCGCGCGTTGTGTGCGCCGGCGCTGCGTTTCGCGCAGGGCGCCGAATGTCATTACGAACTTCTCGTTGCGGGCTACCGCACCTTGAGCGCGCTGGCGGTGATCGACGCCGGCACGCATGAAGCGATCCGTGCGCTGGGCGACGGTTTTGCCTATGCCGGGCGGCGACGCTTCGTCGAGCTGGAACATTTCCTGTCGCTGCGCCGCGCCGAATTGGAACTGGCTGCGGGCGATCACGCGGGATCTAGCTTCCGCGCGGTCATCCTGCCTGACCGGCGCGACGATCGCGCGGGCTGGCTCGAATCCGATCTGGCGCAACTGCTCGAAGCACGGCTGCTGCTTGCCGACGGCGACGTAGCCGAGGCGGTGCTGTTGCTCGAACGGCAATATGACCAGGCCCAGCGCGGCGGCCGCGTGCGCAGTTCGATTCCGCTGCTGATCCAGCTCGCGCTTGCGCTAGACGCGCAAGGCGCGCGCGACCAGGCGCTGATCAAACTGCATCTCGCCGTACGTGCAGCGCAGAAAGGCAGCATCGTCGCGCCGTTCCTCGAACAAGGCCGCGCACTGCTGGCGCTGCTGATGCAGTTGGCGCGGCCTGGCCGTCCCGGCATGGATGGCGAGCGCGGTTTTCTCGACATCATCATCCGCCGCCTGCACGAAGCCGACCCGGCCGGCGCGCCTTTGCTCAGCGAACGCGAACAGGAAATCGTGCAGCTGCTTGCGGCCGGCATGAACAACAAGCTGATGGCGCGCGATCTTGGAATTTCGCCCGAGACGGTGCGCTTCCATCTCAAAAGCATCTACGAGAAGTTCGGCGTCAGCGACCGGCGCATCGTCGTCGAACTGGCGCAGCAACGGGGCTTGGTCGGAAGGCGCTAAACCGCCCGGACCAGTTGCGCCTTGCGCGCACAGCCAATTCATTTCCTGACTGGCCCGCGCCCTGGCCTCCAGCTAGGGATGGCGCCATGTCGCATCAAATCCGCCCCGCTACGCGCGCCGACGTCCCGCTGATCTTGGCCCTCGTGCGCGAACTCGCCGTTTACGAACATCTCGAACATGAAGTCGTCGCCGACGAAGCGGCGATCGACGAAATCCTGTTCGGCAGCACCGCCGTTGCCGAGGCCATGATCGCCGAATGGAACGGCGCGCCGGTCGGCTATGCGTTGTTCCACTACACGGTCTCCACTTTTCTCGGCAAACGGACGCTCTATCTCGAAGATCTGTTCGTTCGTCAGGAAGCGCGCGGTCGAGGCATCGGGCGCGCGCTGCTGGAGCGGCTCGCCGCGGTTGCGTTTGAACGTAATTGCGGCCGGCTCAACTGGTGCGTCCTCGATTGGAACCAACCCGCGATCGACTTTTATCGCGGGCTGGGTGCCGAGCTGGTCGAATCCTGGCGGGTTTGTTCGCTTAGCGGCGACGCATTGAAAGCATTGGCGGATACGTGACCCAACCCAGCCTGTTTGTTTCGCACGGCGCGCCGACTATGGCCGTCGAGCCCAGTCCCGCGCGCGACTTTCTGCGCGAGCTGGGTTCGTCGATGCGGCCTTTGCCGCGCGCCATCCTGCTTGTGTCGGCGCATTGGACGACGCGCGGGCATCGCGTCGGCAGCACGCCGCAGCCGCGCACGATTCACGACTTTGGAAATTTCGGACCGGAACTCGCAGCGATGCGCTACGAGCCGCCGGGCTCACCCGACGTTGCGCGCGCGGCTTTGGTGCAGTTGCACGATGGCGGCTTTGAGGTCAGCGAAGATCGCGAACGCGGTCTCGATCACGGCGCCTGGGTGCCGTTGAGCCTGCTGCGCCCGCAGGCCGACATTCCGATTGCGACTTTGTCGATCGATCCAACCCGCGACGCCGCCTATCATTTGCGGCTTGGCCGCGCGTTACATCCGTTGCGGCACGACGGCGTGATGATCCTGACGTCAGGCAGCCTGACGCACGATCTTCGATCGGTTACCTGGAACGATCCGGCTGCGCCGACCGATGCGCAGGCGTCGGAATTTGCCGCATGGATTCACGACCGCGTCGAACATGACGATCGCGAGGCGCTCGCGGATTGGGAAGCGCGTGCGCCGCACGCTGCGCGCAACCATCCGACACCCGAACATTTTCTGCCCTTCTTTGTCGCCGCGGGCGCCGGCGACGCAGGAAAGCGCATCCACTCGAGCGGCACCTACGGCGCGCTCGCGATGGATGCGTATTCCTTTGCGTAACTGATCTCATCAGCCGGCGAGATCAGACCATTCGCGGTAGATGACCGTGTAAGGACCCGGCTGGCTGGGATATTCGGTGCGAACCGCAGACGCGGCCGGTGCAGTCATCGTCATCTTGTCGGCCGACGACGTGTCTGCAACTGCGCAACCCGTACCAGCCATCACCAGCGTCAAAGCCAGCATCGATTTCCGAAACATCTTCACTCCGTCCTGTTGCGCGGCGCCGTTGTGGCGCTCGCTTGTCAACAGGACAGGAGGTGTTGCGCGGAAATTCCCGCGCCTGGTTTTTAGGGTTTGAACTTGTCGGGGATCGCGGCTGCTTCGGCCGGTGTCAGCGGCGTCATTTTCTCGACCATGCACGGCACCGCGATGTTGCTGCCCGACTCAGCGACTTTGATGTCCCAATCGAGATGCGAGCAGATCGAGGTCGGTCCGCGGAAGGTCGTGATGAGATACGTGCCCGGCCAATTCAGCGTTGAACAAGCACCGACCAGATCAAGCCGATAAAAATTCCGCACGTTGGCGCGAATATACATCGTCTTCGCGTCGGGAGAGCGCCAGCTCTTAAAATCGCTGACAGAAAAGCAGGCGGGCGCCGGCTTGTTCATGTCGACGACTTCGGGCGTTTGCTGACAAGCGGTGAGTGTCAGACAGGCTGTCGCCGCCAAAGAAACTGTCCGTATCATGCGCGCCTCCGTTGGTTGGAAACGCCGGGATGATACGTCAGGTTTGGGCGGCGCGGACAGGGCCCGCGCCGCCGAACAACCAACTGAACCGGATCAACCGGCCAGATCGCTCCATTCACGATAGATCACCGTGTACGGGCCCGGCTCGCTCGGATAGTCGCCGGCAACGGTCAACGTCGTGACATTCTGTGACGTCGCTTCCGGCGCTTCAGCAGCAAACGCAGCGGTGCTGCCGGCAAAGGCCAAGGTCAGTGCGAAAAGAGTCTTGCGGATCATTGTCTGCTCCATGTTTCGAATGGCGCCGCACCTTGCAGCACCGTGTTGAAGTTTGACGCTCTGCAGCGTCGTCGGGAGCAACTTCGATCTGCCGCGCGCGAGGTCACGTGCGCAGCCATGCAGTGTTGGAAGCACAGAAACGACGTAACCTTTTTGTCGCCCCCGCATGCCTACGACCAAGCGCACACCAGGAAGGTCCGCTATAGAAACGATAGCTGCGCTGTCGGTACGCGGAATTTGCTGCAATCCAGCGCGCGGCGCGGTGTATCGAGACCCAACCGTTTCACCGCCAAGCGGAAGCGCGCCTGAATCGCCTCTGCCACCGGGCCGGTACCAGCCATGCGCGTACCGAATTCCGGATCGTTGAGTTTGCCGTCGCGACATTGCCGGATCAGGCTCAACACGCGCGCTGCGCGGTCGGGCGCGTGCGCGGTCAGCCATTCCTGAAACAGATCTTTGATCTCATACGGCAGACGCACCAGGGTCATGCCCGCGCGCGTTGCGCCCGCTTCGCGCGCCGCTTCCAGGATCGCTTCCAGCTCGTGACAGGTCAGGCCCGGAATGACCGGCGCGCTCATCACCATCACCGGCACCCCGGCTTCGGCGGCCTGGCGGATGGCTGCGATACGTTTGGGCGGCGTTGCGGCGCGCGGCTCCATCGAGCGCGCTAATGCCGGATCGAGCGTCGTAATCGACAGGCCGATCGCAGCCAGGTTTTCGCGCGCCATCTGGGACAGAATGTCCAGGTCGCGCGTCACCAGCGCCGACTTGGTCAGGATCGTCACCGGATGACGAAACTCCCACAGCACTTCGAGCAGGCGGCGCGTCAGCTCCAATTTGCGTTCGATCGGCTGATACGCGTCGGTGTTGATGCCGAGCGTGATCGGCATCGGCTTGTAGCCGCGTGCCGACAATTCCGCGCGCAACCGGTCTGGCGCATCGGGCTTGTGGAACAGCCGCGTTTCGAAATCGAGGCCGGGCGACAAATTCAGATAGGCATGCGTCGGCCGCGCGAAACAGTAGATGCAGCCGTGCTCACAGCCTTTGAACGGATTGACCGAGCGATCGAACCCGATATCGGGCGAGCTGTTGTAGCTGATGACTTTGCGCGCCGTGTCGATGCCCAGCACGGTGGTCAGCGGCGAATCTTCTTCGTCGTCGCGCCCGTCCATCCAGCCGTCATCGACCGAAACAGCCTGCTGCAGCTCGAACCGGCCGCTTTTGCCGTTGGTGACCGCGCCGCGCCCCTTGGTCGCCTGCGCCGGCAATGTGTCGAGATGCTGCCGGACTTTGGCGGCAAGTCCGGGATGAAGCTGGGTTCGGTCAGGCATCCGCTGAGGCTAGCGGCCAAATGAGAACATAGCAAGAACATCGTGACGGATGATCCGTCAGGGTCATGGCCCCATGAGCAGATCTCGCTCGTGCTCGCGCGGCGGAACGCCATGATCGCGGCCATGACTGATCGTTCGCGACTCACTTTCGCAATTTTTGCGTCCGGCCTGGTGCTCAGCGTCGTGTTCGGCGCGCGCCAATCGTTCGGACTCTTCGCAGAGTCGTTCGCGACGACGCGGCAGATCCCGCTATCGAGCTACGCGCTGGCGATCGCGGTGCAGAATCTGCTGTGGGGCATCGCGCAACCGTTTGCGGGCGCGATCAACGATCGCCGCGGTCCGCTGCCGGTGATCGCAGTCGGCGCGCTGTTTTACATTGCGGGCCTGCTGATCGCGGCCAACGCGACGACCAGCCTCGAAGTCATTCTCGGCATGGGCGTGCTGGTCGGGATTGGTCTTGCCGGTACGACGCAGGGTGTGGTGCTGACCGCGCTCGGCAAAATCGCGACGCCTGCCAATCGCAACGGCGTGATGGGACTCGCCGCGGCAATCGGTTCGATCGGCATGATCGTGATGGTGCCGCTGGCGCAGACGCAGCTTGCCGCCAACGGCATTGCCGTGTCGCTGTCGATCCTGGCTGCGTTGATCGTGCTTGCAGCACCCGCGGGCATCTTGTTGCGCAGCAAGACGCCGCCGTCTGCGAACCGTCCCGATCTGATCGGCGCTGCACGACAGGCCTTCGCCGAACCTGGTTTCATTCTGCTGACGCTCGGCTTCTTCACCTGCGGCTTCCATCTCGCCTTCATGGTGACCCACCTGCCCGGCTATCTCGCGCTATGTAGTGTTCAGCCGCACGTCGCGGGCACGGCATTGGCGCTGGTCGGCGTGTTCAATGCGATCGGCAGTTTCGCGGTCGGCTGGATCAGCGATCGCGTCCCGCCGCATCGCGTGCTGGGCTGGCTCTATGCCGGACGCGCGGTCGCGATCGCGCTGTTCTTCTTCCTGCCGAAAACTGAGGTCGGCACCTACGCCTTTGCCGGCGCGATGGGGCTGATGTGGTTGTCGACGATTCCGCCGACCAACGGTGTGATCGCGCGCTTCTTCGGCATGCATAATCTCGGCGGCCTGTTCGGCGTCACCTTTTTCAGCCACCAGATCGGTTCGTTCCTGGGCGCCTGGGCCGGTGGTCTGGCGGTCGATTTCGCCGGCAACTACGACTCGATCTGGGTCGCGTCGATTGCGATGGGCCTGATTGCGTCGGCGCTGAACTTCTCGATCTCGCTGCCGGATCGTCCGCCCGCTTTTAGCCCTGCTTGAGCGTATCCATCAGCCAGCTTTCGAACGACAGAACTTCGGTGCGTGGGTTCGCGTCGTCCGAACGCACCAGCCAGAAGCCGCTTTCGAGCTGCACTTCGTGATCGGACAGCGGCACCAGCCGGCCTGATTCCAATTCGTCGTCGACCATCGGACGGCGTCCTAGCGCAACGCCGTAGCCGCGTACCGCGGCTTCCATCGTCAGATGAATGTTGTCGAAGCGCAGCGGTGCGCGCGGCAGCGGCGTGACTTGTCCGGTCGCGTGGAACCACACGTCCCAATCTTCGCTAACGCCGGTGATGCGCAACAACTGCCCGTTGGCGACAAACGACTCACGCTTGCCGCCCAGCCGCTCGGCGACATAGGAAGGCGACGCAACCGGCACCAGGCGCGGGCGCAGCAACAAGGTTGCGACCGTACCCGGCGCCGCATTGCGCTGCATGCGCACCGCGAGGTCGATCCGTTCGGCGGCGAGGTCGACATGGCGCGGCGTCGTATCGACCGCGACGTCGATGCCGGGATAGAGCGCGCGAAACGCATCGAGCCGCGGTAGCAGCAATTTCAACGCAAAGACCGGCGCGCAGGTGATGCGCACGATGCGTGCGCCGCCACGACCGGGCAGCGACGCGGCGCCGTCCGCGACCAGACGCAACGCTTCGCGCACTTGCGGCAGATAGGCTTCGCCGGCCGAGGTCAGTGACAGACCGCGCGCGCCGCGCGCAAACAGCGGCATGCCCAACCAGTCTTCGAGCGATTGGATACCGTGGCTGACCGCGCTGGGCGTCACGTGAAGTTCGGCAGCCGCTTCGCGAAAGCTGAGACGGCGGCCGGCGGCTTCGAACAGGCGGAGGGTAGAGAGCGGCGGGAGCTGCATGGTGCTAGCCTAGACACAGCAGATGAAATTCCGTCATGCCGGAATCGAATGGGCCAGGATCGCTTGTAGATGGGTGGTATCGAGATGGCCGCCGGAAATGATGCAGACGGTCGGCCCGTCACAACCAGCAAGCGCAGCCGCAACCGGTGCTGCGCCGGCGCCTTCGGCAACAACGTGATGCCGTTCGACCAGCAAACGAATGGCTGAAGCTGTTTCGGCCAGCGTTGTTGAAACAGCGCCATCCAACAGGCTCTGCACCAGCGGCCACATCGGATCGAGCACGCGACGGCTACCCATGCCAGTGACGAAGCTGGGCTTCATCTCGACCGTGACCGGCACACCGGCCTGAAACGCGGCCGCAACCGGCATTGCCGCTTCGGTCTCGACCGCGAAGACGCGAATGTCGGGTCGGTAGGCTTTGACCGCGGCCGCGATCCCAACCGCAAGCCCGCCGCCGCCGTATGGCACGAGCACGTTCGCCATCGCGGGCAGATCTTCGATCAGCTCGAGCCCGATCGTCGCGTTGCCCGCCAGCACCGCCGGCTCCATCACCGGATGAATGAAGTTGGCGCCAAACCCGTTCGCATGCGGCGCTTCCATCACGCGCCACCAATCTTCGTACGACCGAATATCGAGCGCGACGCCGAGCTTCTCCAGCGCCTGCAGCTTGCTCGTCGCGGCGCTGTCGGGAACCACCGACGTAACGCGCACGCCGATCTGCTTGGCGGCATAACCCAGCCCTTGCGCGAAATTGCCGGCGCTGGCGGTGACGACGCCGTCGCGGCGCACCTCGTCGGGCAACGACAAAAGCGCGTTGGCGCCGCAACGGATCTTGAACGACCCGATCGGCTGCAACTGTTCGAGCTTGCAATAGATCTCGTCAGGGCCGTCGTGTTTCAGACGAACCAGCGGCGTACGCAAGGCGATGCCGCGAATGCGCGCGCGCGCCGCGTCGATCTCGTCCCGCGTCGGCGCGCGCAGAGTCATGGAATCGAATAGGTGCCGGTCGCGTGTGCGACCAGCGCGTCGCCGACATAAAGCGACACGTCGCCGACTGCGAGACGCCGCCCCAGCTTGAGCAGCTTGGCTTCGGCGCGCAGCGGAGCCTCGGCACCGGCGCGGCGCAGAAAGTTGAGCGTCATCGAGGTCGTCACCGCATTCTCAACCGGCCCGATCGCGCCCATCACCGCGGCGTAGAGCGCGAGATCGGCCAACATGAACAAGGTCGGCCCGGCCAAGGTGGCGCCCGGCCGCAGATGCGACGCGTCGACCGGCAGCACCAACGTCGCGCTGCCATGCTCGATCGAGCGCACGTCGAGATTCAGCGCATGCGCGCTCGGCATGCCGCGTTCGAGGATCGCAAGAAATTCGGCGGGCGTTAGCTTACTCAAGCCAGACTCTTCGAGACCGTTTCGTAGACGTCGCGCGACAGATCCGGCTTGGCTGCGATGCGTGTGAGCTGCGCACGCATATGTTCGCGCCACGGCTCGGCGAAGCGACGCCATTGTTTGAGCGGCCCCAGCAACCGGCTCGCCACTTGCGGATTGCGGCTGTCGAGATCGAGCACGATGTCGGCCAGCAGCCGGTAACCTTCGCCATCGGCGCGGTGAAAGCCGACAAAGTTCGACGCCGCATAGGCGCCGACCAACGAGCGCAAGCGGTTCGGGTTGCCCAGCGTAAAGTCAGGATGGTCGAGCAATTCACGCACGCGGGTCAGCGCTTCCGGACGACGCGCGGTTGCCTGCAACGCAAACCATTTGTCGATCGTCAGCGCGTCGCCGTGATGGCGCGTATAGAACGCATCCAGCACCGGTGCCGCAGCCGGCGCGTCAGCATCGACCAGCGCGCGCAGCGCGCCCATCCGTTCGGTCATGGTCGGCGCGTCGCGCGCCTGCGTCTCGGCCAGCGCGGTACGATGTTCGTCCGGCAGCACCATCAGCATCTGCAGCGATGCAACGCGCAGCGCACGGCGCCCGATCGAGGCTGCGTCGAACGCGATCGGCTCGTTCGTGTCGCAGGATTTGTAGACGTCCAGCAGCACGTCGCCCAATTCGCGGCTGACGGTTTCGTGCAAATGATCGACCGCAGCCGCCAAGGCATCGGGCGCCACCTGATCGACGTCGAGCGCCAAGGTCGCTTCGTCGGGCAGTTCCAGCATCGCAGCGGCAAGACCGCGATCGACATTGGGATCGGACAAGGTCAGGCGCAGCGCAACCAGCAAGGCCGGCAGCGCGCGATCGTCGGCGCGACCGGTCAGATGCGCTTGCAAAGCGCGCAACGCCAATTGCTGCGCCGCGTCCCAGCGGTTGAACGGATCGTTGTCGTGCCCGGCAAGAAAAGCGAGCGACGCCGCATCGAGATCGAGCTCCAACCGCACCGGCGCCGAATAGCCGCGCAGCAGCGACGGGATCGGCCGCGACGGTAGATTCTCGAACACGAAGCGCGCGCTCGGCTGATCCAAGGTCAGCACGGTCTCGAGCGTGCCTTGCGCGTCGAGCGCCAGCAGCTTGCCGTCGGTGCCGAACAAAGCGGTGCGCACTGGAATCACCAGCGGCTCTTTGTTCGGCTGGCCCGGCGTCGGCGCGGTCGATTGCGTCAGCTCGATTTCAAACTGGCGCGCAGCTTCGTCCCACGAGGTGCGCGCGGTGAGGCGCGGTGTACCCGCCTGACCGTACCAACGACGAAAATCAGTGAGGTCGATGCCCGACGCATCTTGCAGCGCATCGACGAAGTCGTCGCACGTCACCGCGTTGCCGTCATTGCGCGTGAAATAGAGGTCGGTGCCCTTGCGGAATTTCTCCGGCCCCAACAGCGCCTGCAACATGCGCACGACTTCGGCGCCCTTCTCGTAGACGGTCGGCGTGTAGAAGTTGTTGATCTCGATATAGCTGTCGGGCCGGATTGGATGCGCGGTCGGGCCGGCATCTTCCGGGAACTGCGCCCGCCGCAACGTTTCGACGTCGCTGATCCGTTGCACCGCGGCGCCCGACTGGTCGGCCGAGAAACATTGGTCGCGATAGACGGTGAAACCCTCTTTCAGCGACAGTTGAAACCAGTCGCGGCACGTGACGCGGTTGCCCGACCAGTTGTGGAAATATTCGTGGGCGATGACGCCTTCGACGCCCTGATAGTCGAGGTCGGTCGAGATCTCTTTGTCGGCCAACACGTATTTCGTGTTGAAGATATTGAGGCCGGTATTCTCCATCGCGCCCATATTGAAGTCGGCGACGGCGACGATGTTGAACACGTCGTGTTCGTAGGCGCGGCCGTAGACGTCCTCGTCCCACTTCATCGACTTCTTCAGCGATTCCATCGCGTGGTCGAGCTTGCCCAGGTCGCGCCGATCGGCGTGGATGCGCAAGGTGACCTCGCGGCCGTGCATCGTCGTGAAGTGATCTTCGACCCAGCCGAGATCGCCCGCCACCAGCGCGAACAAATAGGCCGACTTGGGAAACGGATCGTCCCACACCGCAAAATGTCGGCCGTCTTCGAGATCGCCGCTTTCGATCGGATTGCCGTTCGACAACAACACCGGGCACGACGCGCGGTCGGCTTCGATGCGCACGGTGAACGGCGCCATCACGTCGGGCCGGTCGATATAGGGCGTGATTTTGCGAAAGCCTTCGGGCTCGCACTGGGTGCAGAAGACGCCGCTGGAGCGGTACAGACCTTCCAGCGCGGTGTTCTGCGCCGGACGCAGCCGCGTCACGGTTTCGACCAGCAGCTCGTCCTTGTCGGCGGGAACGCGGATGGTTTCTTCGTCGCGTTCGTAGGCGGTTTCGACACCGTCGACGCGCAGCGACAGAATTTCGAGATCGGTCGCAGCATGCAGGTGAAGCACACCCTGTCCGGACTCATTCCGCGCAATGCGCAGCCGCGCCGCGACCGTGGTCGCCTCGTCGCGCAGATCGAAGGTCAAGGTGGCGCGGCGCACGGTATGTGCGGGCGGGCGGTACTCGTCGCGCCGGATGGTGCGCGGGGCGGTGGCAACAGCGTCCATGCGCGACAAGTAGCGGGCGGAAGCGCGTTCGGCCAGCGGCTCGGCGCAGAGCCATGTTAATGTCCGGCAATCGGATGCGCTTGGAGGCCAACATGGCCATCGACGTGCGGGGCGTGGCCCCTTTGCTGCAGGTCTTCGACATGCCCCGCGCCATCGCGTTCTACCGCGACCGGTTGGGTTTCGAGCTGGTCAACGCCAGCGCCCCCGGCGACGAATGTAATTGGTGCATGCTGCGGCTGGGCGGGGCCTGGCTGATGCTGAACACCGCCTACGATCCCGACGACGAACGGCCCGCGTCACCCGACCCGGCACGCCAGGCGGCGCATCGCGACACCGGCTTGTTTTTCGAATGTCCGGACGTCGACGCGGCCTTTGCGCATCTGCGCGCGCAAGGGATCGACGTGGCGCCACCCAAAATCGCGCCCTATGGCATGAAACAGCTCTACGTCGTCGATCCCGACGGCTTCGAGCTGTGTTTCCAGCACCACGCCTAACTGTAGGTCGCTAGCTTGGCTTTTTCGTCGTCGGTCAGTTCGACCGGCCGCTTGGTCGCTGCTGCCATCCGCACCTGCACTGCCGTGCTGGTCGCAACGCACCGCGCGCCGTCGAACACTGCGCTTTCGAGCGTGAATGAGGTGCGGCCGATTTTCGAGACGCGCAGACCGACGCGGATGCTGGCGCCGTACATCGTCTCGGCGTGGTAATCGACTTCGATCCGCACCAGCACGCCGTATTTGCCGCTGCTGGGATCGATCCAACCGATCGAACGGAAGAAGTCGAAACGACAGCCTTCGATATAGACATTGTAGGCGTTGTTGTTGATGTGGCCCTGCGCGTCGATATCGGCAAAGCGCACGCGCTCGTCGATCCAGAATTTGTACGCGCTGGCGTCCTGTGAAGCGGTCATCGCAACGGCTCTTTCTCCAGCTCCAACACCAGCACTTCATCGCCATTGTCGCGGCTGGTTGCGGTCAGCAATCGCACGACGCCGTCGGTTGCATCCCAGCGGCGGCGGATCACCGTCTTTTCGGTCGGCGCGCCGCGCTGGATTTCGATCGCCTCGGCCAAGGCGGTGAAGGTCAATTCGGGCGACGGGGTGAATTCCAACCGCACGCGCGCGCGGCCGTCGGCGGCAAAGCGCGCCATCGCGCTACGCACCCAAACCGAGCTGCCGGCGCCCGCGTCGGTGAACAAGATGACCGGCGTCGTCGCGCGACGCTTCAAGCGCACGACCGGCGAGAAACGCTGCTCGATCGTATCTTCGCGCAGCGTCTGCGGCAGATCGGGCGCTGCAACCACGGCTGCAATCTTCTCTGCGGGACCGATCGCAGCCTGCGCCGTGACCGGCAGCAACAGCAGCGCGAGAAGAGCAACGACGTGCTTCATTCAGCCCTTCACCAGTTCGAGCACCAGCACGTCTTCGCCTTCGCGCCCCTTGTCGGTGAAAAGCTGCACCATGCCGTCGGGCGCGTTCCACGACTTGCGCAACGCCTCGCTCTCGGCCGGCTTGCCGCGCACGGTTTCGATTGCAGACGCCAACTTGTCGAAGGTCAGGTCCGGCGACGCTGCAAATTCCAACTGCACGCGCGCTTTACCGCCGGGCTGGAACCGCACCAACGCACGTCGCACCAAGTCGGAGCTGCGCAGGCCGTAATCGGTGAAGGTGATCACCTGCGTCGCCGTCGGCGGCTTGCGGTTCAACGTCACCAGCGGTGCGAGGCGCGCTTCGATCGTGTCGGGATGCAGCGAGCCCGGCAGGTCGCGCGACGCTGCGATTTTGGCAATGCGCTCGGGCGAATTCGCGACCGGCGCAGGTGCCGCCGCGGTCAGCAACAGCGCGAACAACAAAAGAAGATGTTTCATCCCAGCACCAGATCGTCGCGATGAACCAATTCGTCGGGCCCTTCATAGCCGAGCAAACGCGCAATCTCGGCCGAACGATGACCGGCGATGCGGCGCGCATCGTCGGCGTCATAGGCCGACAGGCCGCGCCCCAGCTCGTGGCCGCTTGCGTCGCGCACCGTAATCAAATCGCCGCGCGTGAAATTTCCTTCCACGGCGGTGACACCGGCGGGCAGCAGGCTTTTGCCGTCGCCGAGCGCGCGTTTGGCCCCGTCATCGACGCGCACCGATCCGGCCGGCGACACGTGCGATGCGATCCAGCGTTTGCGCGCAGTGCCCGGCGCTTCGGCGGCGCGGAACCAGGTGCACGCAGCGTCGGCTGCGTCGAGCTGCAGCAATGGTTGCGCGGCGTGTCCGTGCGCGATCGCCATGCGGCACCCAGCAGCGGTCGCAATGCGCGCTGCAGCCAGCTTGGTCACCATGCCGCCCGACGACCAGCCCGGCGGCGGCTCGCCCGCCATCGCTTCGACTTGCGCGGTCAATTGCTCGACCACGGGAATGCGCATCGCCGTCAGGTCTTTGCGCGGATCGGCGGTGTAGAGACCGTCGATATCCGACAACAGGATCAGCACATCGGCCGACGCCATCTGCGCCACGCGCGCAGCCAGCCGGTCATTGTCGCCGAATTTGATTTCGGTGGTCGCGACCGTGTCGTTCTCATTGATGATCGGCACGGCGCCGTTGCTCAGCAGCGCTTCCAAGGTCTGGCGCGCGTTCAGATGACGGCGGCGTGCTTCGGTATCTTCCAAGGTCAGCAGCATCTGCGCCGCGACGTGGCTGTGTGCGCCCAGTGCGCGTGCCCAGGCGTCAGCGAGACGGATTTGTCCGACCGCAGCGGCGGCTTGCTTCTCGCCGAGTTTCAACGGGCGCATGCCCCAACCCAAAGCGGCACGTCCAAGCGCGACTGCGCCCGACGTGACGACAATCAGTTGCTGGCCGCGCGCGCGGCAGGCGGCGATGTCGGTAGCCAGCGCGTCCAGTCGCGACACGTCCAACGCACCGTCGCGTCCGACCAGCAAGGCCGATCCGACTTTGACGACGATGCGTTTCGCGTCGCGCAGAGTCACGCCCCCATCCTCACGCCAGTGGATCCCACACTGCGTCGTTGTCGGGTTCTTCGGCGATTTCCTCGCCGTCTTTGTCGACTTTGATCGGCCGTCCGCGCACGCGGTCGAGCAGTGCGAACAGCACCGGCTCGACGCCCTGCCCGGTCGCGCCCGACAAAAGCAGCGGCGCACGGCCGGCGACTTTGGTCAGCGCCTTCTGTTTCTTTTTCAGATCGGCAGGATCGACCGCGTCGATTTTGTTGAGCGCGAGAAGCTCGTCTTTTTCATCGAGGCCGGCGCCGTATTGGGTCAGCTCTTCGCGAATCGTCTTGTACGCCTCGACCACGTCGTCCTGCGTCGCATCGATCAGATGCAGCAAGGTCGCGGTACGTTCGACATGGCCGAGGAACCGGTCGCCGAGGCCGGCGCCTTCATGCGCGCCTTCGATCAGACCCGGAATGTCGGCGAGCACGAATTCGCGGTCGCGAATGCGCACGACGCCAAGATTGGGCGCCAAAGTCGTGAACGGATAATCGGCGATCTTCGGTTTGGCGCGCGTGCACGCAGCCAGGAAGGTGGACTTGCCTGCGTTGGGCAGACCGACGATGCCGGCGTCCGCAATCAGCTTCAGCCGCAGCCACACCCAACGTTCTTCGCCGGGCCAGCCCGGCGTCGATTTGCGCGGCGCGCGATTGGTCGAGGTTTTGAAATGCGCGTTGCCAAAACCGCCGTCGCCGCCGCGCAGAAACACGACGCGCTGACCGGGCTCGGTAAAATCGAGCAGCACGGTTTCCTGATCTTCGTCGAGCACCTGCGTGCCGACCGGGACTTTGATCACCAGATCGTCGCCCGCTGCACCAGTCTTGTCGCGGCCTTCGCCGTTATAGCCTTTGTGCGCTTTGAAATGCTGCGTGTAGCGAAAGTCGATCAGCGTGTTCAGACCGTCGACGACTTCAAAAACAATGTCGGCGCCCTTGCCGCCATTGCCGCCCCACGGACCGCCATACTCGACGAATTTCTCACGCCGGAACGCGACGACGCCGGCGCCGCCGTCGCCCGAACGTACGTAGATTTTGACCTGGTCGAGAAATTTCATGGCGGCGACTTCGCGCTAGCGCAGAAACGAAAAGGGCGGGCCTTGCGGGCCCGCCCTTCGAATTCTCTGCGGTTGGCCCGAATTACTCGGCAGCCAGCGCCGGCACGATCGAAATCAGATCGCGACCGTTGCGGGTCTTGTGGAAGCGAACCTGGCCTTCGACCAACGCGAACAGCGTGTGGTCGGTGCCGCAGCCCACGTTCTGGCCCGGGTGCCACTTCGTGCCGCGCTGGCGGACGATGATGTTGCCCGGAATGACGGTCTCGCCGCCGAACTTCTTCACGCCGAGGCGTTGGCCTGCCGAGTCGCGACCGTTGCGCGACGAGCCGCCGGCTTTCTTATGTGCCATTGCTCAGTACTCCTTACGCGCCGATCAAGCCGCGACGATGTCGGTCACGCGCAAGATCGTCAGATCCTGGCGATGGCCGTTCTTGCGGCGATAGTTCTGACGGCGCTTCTTCTTGAAGATGATGATCTTCGGGCCGCGCGCCTGCGCGACGACCTGGGCGGTGACCTTGGCACCGGCGATCAGCGGCGTGCCGACCTTGGCACCTTCGCCTTCACCGACCATCAGGACCTGGTCGAGAGTCACGGTGGCGCCGGCGTCACCCGCCAGCTTTTCCACTTTGATGACGTCGCCGGCAGCGACGCGATACTGCTTACCGCCGGTCTTCACGACTGCGAACATGGCCTCGGGCCTCACAAACCCATAAAAAACGGAACGGACCCGCAAAGGGGGGTCCGCGAAGCGCGCGATCCTACGCATCAAGCCCGCCGAGTCAACCAGAGACTGGCAGAGACTGGCGCGTAGCTCCCCGCCGGGGCCCGGCCGCCTCTCTTATATAGAGCAGGAAACCTTGGGCCCGGGTCCCTTGTTGCTGGGATATGGCCAATCCAACCCAAGACCAAAGCCACCTCGCCCCCGTGAAATCGGCTGACGACGCCCGGGCCGGGGTGGAAACCGGGCATGTTCGCTGGATTCTGGGGATCTCGCTGAGCGCGATCGTGGTGATTTTCGTGGCCGTCCTGGCCAACTGGATCACCTTCTAGCCGGCTCGATGAGCCCGGCTCGCCGGGTTTGCAGCAGGTTTCGGCCGCGACCGAAGGCTCCGACGTTCCCTAACCGGCCCGCTTCCGCGTAGCACCGGGTCCGTGAACCGCTTTGCTTTCCCCGCCGCCCTGGTCGGCGCCACCTTCCTGATGGCGTCGTCCTTCATCGCCGGCAAAATTCTGCTGGCGAACGTGCCGCCCTTCGCGCTGCTGGGCTGGCGCTTCCTGTTGGCGGCGGTCGCGCTGGCGGCGATTGCAGCGATCCTGTCGCCCAAACCAAATTTCGCCGGCTTGCCAGCGCGCGGTTGGGCCGTCGTCAGCGCGATCGGCGTGCTGCAAACCGCGGCGACAATGGGGTGCATGTTCTGGGCGATGCAGACCGTGCCGCCCGCCAGCGTCGCGATTCTCGCTTTCACCAATCCGCTGTGGGTCGCGCTCGCCAACCGGCTTTTCTTCGGCGAGCGGTTGCGCGCGGTGCAGATCGCCGGACTCGTCTGCGGCGTCGTCGGCGTCGCATTGGCGTTGGGCGGCGAGTTCACGCTCAACCCCGCCGAGTTGATCGGACTCGCGGCTGCGTTCTGCTGGGCTGGTGCCACCATTCTCAATCAGCGCATGACGCCGTCGCTGCCGAGCTGGTGGGTGTCGTTCGGACAGACCTTGATCGGCGCGCTGCTGTTGCTGTTGCTCGCTTCGCTGTCGGGCGAGCAATGGCCACAACAACTGAGCGCGGTCGATTGGGGATGGTTTGTGTTCCTCGCCATCCCCGGTTCGGCGATCAGTTTCGGTCTGTGGTTCGTCGCATTGCGCATGGGCGGCGCGACACGCGCCAGCGCATGGTTGTTTCTGGCGCCCGCTTTCACGGTGCTGCTGTCAGCACTGATCCTCGGCACGCCGATCCGCCCAACCCAGGCATTGGGCGGCGTATTGATTGCGCTGGCGCTGTGGTTGGTGAATCGACCGCTTAGGTAAGCAGCGTGCCGCGCATCGTCGTCACGCACGAACCGCCCAGCCGCACGCGCGACGACGATGCTTCGGCGAGCAGTAAGCTCGGCCGTCCCATCTCGATGCCTTGCGCGATGCGGAATTTGATCGGCGTCGCCGACTCACGCGCGAGATAGCCGCTCAGCGCCGCATTGGCACTGCCGGTGGCGGGATCTTCGAACACGCCTTTCAGCGGGCCGAACATGCGCACGCGCAGATCGAACTCGCCGCCGTCATCGCGCACCCAGCAATGCACGCCCGTCGCGTTGAGTCCGTCATGGATATTGCCGGCGAGATTCCGCTCGTACGCCGGCAGGTTCGGCTTGGCGCGCGCCAGCGCGTCGCGCGATGCAAGTTCGGTCAGAATGAACGGCGCACCGACCGATGCGACCACGCCGTCACCTTTCAGATCTTTTTCGTCGAGCGAGATCGACTCGGCCAACTTGGCGCGCGGGATCGTGCCCGACACCGAAATCTTTTGCGGCGCTGTCAACGTCGCCACGCCGTCGGCAGTCAGCTCCATCTCGACCAGACCGGCGATTTCTTCGAAGCGCAGCCGGTCGCCGACTTTGCGCCCGAAGACCGCGCCTTCATTCTTCAACACGAAGGCGGTGCCGACATTGGGATGGCCCGCGAACGGCATTTCGAAATTGGGCGTGAAGATGCGCACGTTGGCGTCGTTGGCCGAATCCTTGGCCGGCAACACGAAAGTCGTCTCGCTGTAATTGAATTCGCGCGCGATCTTCTGCATCTGCTCGGTGCTGAGCCCTTCGGCATCGAGCACGACGGCCAGCGGATTGCCGCCAAACCGGACATTGGTGAAGACGTCGCACGCGACGTACCGGCGTTCCTTCGACACAGCGCAAACTCCAATTGATTGACGCTTACGCCTTACGGAGTATGACGCGGCGGGCCAAATGAATTTCCCGCTCCCGCGAATGCGCAGCACTGATGTGGTGCCCTGATGGGCGGGGCCTCAGGGCGCCGTCTGGACGCGCACCGCGCGGCCAGAATTCCAATAAAGTAGGCGCCTACGGCGCCGTTAGAAGCTGCAGCACCACGACATAGACCGACGCGACGGCGAGTCCGATCAAGGTGAAGTCGCGATTCCAGACGCGGCCGATCACCGGCGCCGGCACACCGACCAGACGCGCGATGATCAGGGTTGCAGCGATCGAGCGGCTGGATCCAACCGTCAGCGCCCAGCCGCACGAGATCGCCTGCGCCAAAGCGACCGGCGAAAATCCATAGCGCGACGGGTTGGGCAGCAGTGCTGCAATCACCGTCACCGAAATGATCGGCGAGAATCCCGCCTGCCCCGCCAGCACCACCGCCCAGGTGGTTGCCAGCACCGCGAGCCACACCGGAATTGCGCCGGCCAGCAATGCGCCGCGCAATTGTTCGGCGGGCAGCAGTGCTGCGATCAACACGCCGACGAAGGACGCAACGGTCAGCACCACCAGCTCTTGCCGCTGCGCCGGAATTTCGTCGCCGAAGAAGAGGCCGAGACGGCGGAACAACTCGTTCGGTGTCTGCAGCCCGATCCACACAATGCCGAAGATCGGCGCCACTGCGATGATCCAGGCGATCAGGCGGCCGCCGAACAGATACTCGAGCCCGATCGAGAGAAGGATGATCGCAGCGACCAAGCCCGCCATTGGCAACACTGCCGACAGATGCACGCCTTCTTCGACCATCACCGCCGGCCGCTTCTTCGGCATGGTGGCGCGGTCATAGGCCCAGCCCATCAACAGAAACACGATCGTGGCGGGCACGCCGAACATCGCAATTTCGGGCCAGGTCAGTTCCGGCATCGTCGCCAGGATCAGCGCGATCGACACGCCGGTCGGCGCCCACAGCATCTGGCCCTGAAAGCCGCGCAGCAACGCCATCATCATGCGCTTCTCGCGCCGCTTCATCAGATCGACGTCGCCGCCATTCGACGCCAGCGTATTGCCTGCCTGCACCATCGTGCCCAGCAAGGTCATCGAACCGTAGCTGAACAGAATGCCGAACAGATGCCCGCCGAAGGTCAGCGCGACATAGCGCCGGCCCGGCGGCTGTTGCACCAAGGCACGTCCAGCCGCCTGCACCATCGGCGAGCGTCGCGCCGCTTCGCGCAGCAACGACATCGAGGTCAGCAGTGCGCCCAGCAACGTCGCCGCGCGCGCCGCTTGCAACAGCAACGAGCCGGCATGATCCGTGAAAGCGAGCACGGCGGCCGCCGCGATCGCGGCGCCCGCAACGTTGAACCAGGCAAAGCGCGTGAACAGCCGCGCTTCGCGCAGAAAGAAGACGGCAAGACCGGCCGCACCGAGCGGCGCTGCAAGCTCGCGCGCACCGAAAATCTCGCCGGCGAGAAACGCGACCCAGATCGCAATGACCGCAAGGCCGGAGAGGTAGCGCATCAGAAAAACCCCTCTCCTCGAAGGAGAGGGAGGGACCCGCGCGCGTCAGCGCGTGGGAGGGTGAGGATTGTTTCGCTCGAAGAACAAACCCTCACCCTAGCCCTCTCCCTCGGGGAGAGGGGACATGATGTCTGTGCGCGTACGCTGCAAGCCGAACCGCGCCAAGGACGACGCCAGTGCCGCGACCGACGGTTCGTCTTCGGTGAACCACGCCACGCCACCGCCATTGCGTCCGGTCGGTTCGGCGCCGGCATCGGCGAGCAAAGTCGCGACGCGCGCTGCGATGGCGCGACCGGAATCGATCCAGTCGAACGGACGCGCGCTGGCAGCAATCAGTTCGGGTCGCAGCAACGGGAAATGGGTGCAAGCCAGCACGATCGTGTCGCACGCCGGATCGGCGACGAAGGGCGCCAGGATCGGTTCCAGCTCGTGGCTTTCGACGACGCCGCCGCGCAGCCGACGTTCGGCGAGCTGCACCAGCTCGGCCGAGCCGACGCGTACGACGTTGCAGTCGGGCGCGAACTGATCGAGCAGCGCCTGCGTGTAGGCGCGTCGCACCGTGCCGGGCGTGCCCAGAATGCCGATCGTGCGCGACCGGCTGCGCGCCGCCGCGGGTTTGATCGCGGGCACGGTGCCAACGACGGGAATTTGCGGCCAGCGCGCACGCAACCGCGGCAAAACGACGGTCGATGCGGTGTTGCATGCGATGACGATCAGCGGCGGGTCGATGCGCGCGATCAGTTTTTCCATCACCGCTTCGACGCGATCGATCAGCTCGCCTTCTTCTTTGGTGCCATAGGGGAAGAAGCCATTATCGGCGGCATAAGCGACGGGCCAGGCCGGCAACAACGCCTGGATTTCGGCCGCCACCGACAGACCGCCGACGCCGGAATCGAAAACCAGGATCGGGCCGGCACGGCTTGTCTGTAGAGCGGCTGAGTCTTGCATGCACACCGACCCTACCAGCGCGCGCGCCCGGCCGGTACAGTCGCTGCCGCATGAATGATATCGCCGAAGCACGGATCGCCGACCACGTCGCCATGGGCGACGACACACTGCTGCAGACGCGCGACGCGCACATCGCTGCGCGCGACTATCTGGCGGCTGCATGCGAAGCGGTGCGTGCACGACCCGACGAGCCCGGACGCTGGGCCGCGCGCCGCCTGGCCTGGATCGCGGTCGAAGCCACCTGCATCGCGGCGCTGCAACGCCGCGCTGAAGCCTCCCACGGCGACGCATTCGAACGCGCGCTGCATCGGGTTGCGGTCGGCCGCGCGCTTGCCGCGTTGGCGGGCGGCGTCGAAATCACCGCCGGCGAAGCGGTGCGTCCGAGCGATCTCGGTCTCGAAGACGAAGCGGTCGCCTGGTTCGAAACCCCGTCGATGATGCGGCTGCGCCAGGACGCGGCATCGCCGACCTATCTGCGCGAGATTGCGCAGACTCTGGCGTCGGGCATCCGCATCGATCTCGGCAATTCGGCGCTGGCGCGGATTCTATGGCCGAGCCCCAGCGATGAAGAAGCGCGCATCCCCGCCGACGCGACACGCGCAACGATCCGCGCTTGCGCTGCGCTGACGCTTGCGGCCTTGGCGCAGGATCCCGCAACCCCGGCCGAGATTGCGGCTTTGTACCAGGCGCGAACCGCGCCGATGCTGAATGACGACGCGGCCGAGCGCGACCGACGCGAAATCTCGCTCGCAGCGCGCCTCCTCTAACCACACCAAAAATCCGTCGGTCGGAACGGTGTCGGCCGCGATCGGTTGGATCGTCGGGATCAACCGACATTGGAGGATATCATGCGTCCGCAACTTCTCGCGGCGGCGCTGCTGCTCGCAGCCACGCCCGCTTTTGCGCAAGTCAGCGAAAGCACCACGACACGCACGACCACCTCGGCTGAAACGGATTGCGCGTCGCTGCCGACCGCATCCGAGCGCAGCACGTGCATCACCGCGCGCGGTACGTCGGGCACCAGCTCCAGCGTGACGACCGGCAGCGAGCAGAGCTCAGCCGAAATCAAACAGCGCACCGTGACGCACAAAGAAGGTCTGTTTGGATCGGAAACCGATTCCAAGACCAAGTCGTCGGCAACTGTGACCGGTCCGGACGGCACGGCGCAGAAAGAAACCACGACCAGCACGCATACCGAGCGCTAATACCTAGCGCCGCAGGCGCTCCCGGATTTCAACGCCGGTTGCGCTTGACCTTCGGCCGCGAGCGGCTCCTGAATTCACGAAGTGAAATTCGGGAGCCGCTGCGCGGCTAAATTATGCTCGACCTCGCCCTCAACAGCTTCATCACCTTGTTCGTGATCATCGACCCGGTGGGTCTGATCCCGATCTATCAAGGCCTGGCGCAAAAAGCGGGCTGGCGGTTGCGCGGCCACCTGGCGTTGCGCGGCGTCGGCATTGGCGGCGGCGTCTTGTTGCTGTTCGCGGTCGCGGGCGATCCGTTGCTGCATGCGTTGGGCGTCTCGCTGCCTGCCTTTCGCGCCGCCGGCGGAGCGATGTTGTTTCTGATCGGGCTGGAGATGATGTTCCAGCGCCGCACACAGCGCCGCTCGCGCAGCGCCGACGCAGTCGAAGAAACCCATCCCGAAGACGTCTCGATCTTTCCCTTGGCGATGCCGCTGATCGCAGGCCCGGGCGCAATCACGTCGGTGATGCTGATGATGGGCCGTGCGCAACATGACTGGCGCGCGCAAGCGGTGGTGATCGGCACGTTGATCGCGGTGCTGGCGATCACCTACGCGACCTTCGCCGCCAGCAACCGCCTGTCAAAACTGGTCGGCCCGACCTTGTCCGAAGTGCTGACGCGGCTGCTTGGAATCATTCTGGCCGCGGTTGGCGTCGAATATCTCGTCGGCGGCCTGTACGGCGCATGGGCCGCGGCCGCCGCGAGATAGACGCAGCTACATTTTCATCTGCTTCTTGGGCATCGGACCGGGGGTGCCGTCCGACCAGTCGCGCACTGGTGCAAAGAAGACCGTCACCGGCTCCACCCCGCCCGTATCAGCGAACACTTGCACATCGGGAAGATTGGCGCCCCACGTGGCAGGTTCAGTCGGCGGCAGGTAGAACATCAGGTGCGGACGCCAGGCGCCGCCGACGTCGTCGCCGAGATAACCGCCTTTCGACAGCATGTAGCACATCGAACCAATCTCGGGCGGCGTGATCTCCTTTGCGGCGACCGCTTGTTTGGTGCGCGACTCCATTTCGTCTTTGGCAACGCCGGCAAGAACCCATTCGGTTCGTTTGAGATAGGTCGGCAGAACCGAACGCGCGCCGGCCGGGTTGAAGCAATGCGGTGCGCGGATTTTCGGATTCCAGAAATCAGCGTGATCGAATTTGTTGGCCCAGGCGCGAATGACGATGCAGGTGAATCCGTTCGTGCCCTTGGCAGCGCTTTCATAGCCCTTGCTGCCGAGAACGAGAATCTCCGCATCCTTCGCAATCGCGGCCGGCGCCGCACTGCGCGCCAGCGCAATCTCATCGGTCCGACTCTTCATTCGATAGGCTTCGATCGGCGCCATGGTCGGATAGGGCGCTTTGGCGGTTTGCGCCTGAGCGGCGTCGGTTGCGCCCAACAACAAGGCCAGCGCGGCAACGGCCAAACTGCGTTTCATCGTTCCCTCCCCAAAATTTGGCGCAAGCCTACCCAGGAGCCATGCCGGTTGACCAGATAGGTTGATATCAACATAACGGCCGGATGGCCGACGCTCCGATTGTGGCTTTCGACAAGACCCTGCTGGTTCGCGATGCCTGCCTGTGCCTGCATATGCAACGCGCGGCACGCGTGTTGGCGCGCCGCTTCGACGAAGCGTTGCGGCCGGTCGGGCTGACCAACGAACAATTCTCGCTGCTGATGTCATTGCAACGGCCCGAACCGCCGACGATGGGCGACGTCGCTTCCCTGCTCGGCGCCGATCGCACGACCTTGACCGGCGCGTTGAAGAAGCTGGAACGGCGCGGACTGGCGAAAGTCAGCGTCGATCGCGAAGACCGTCGTGTTCGGCGCATCGCGCTGACCGCCAAAGGCCGCACCTGTCTCGCTGCCGCGTTCCCGATGTGGGACGAAGCGCATCGCGCGCTCGAGGCGGAGCTAGCGCGCATCAACCCCGTAAAGCTGCGCCGCGACCTTCGATCGGTCGCTTCGATGCGCTGACTATTTCCGAATCGGATCCGGTCGCGGACCCGGCCCTGTCCAATCGAAATCCTCGACGTAATTCTGCGCGCCTTGCGGGGTGCGGAACACGCCGGTGCATTTCATGCGCTTGCCCTTCGCCATGACGACGCAATCCTCGTCATAGGACCCGACATTGGGAACCTCGCCGTAGTTGCGCACGATCCCCGGCGCGCGCGACGTCAGCTGGTTCAGCGCGCCGGTACCGGTGGCGGCGATTGGCGCGGCGTCATAAGGGCCCGACCAGGACGAAACGACGATCTTCTTTTGCGCGTCGGTTTCCACCGACACCCAGATCAGCTCCTTGCCGTCATCTTTGATGATCCACAGGACCTGCTCGGTCGGTTGCAGCTTGTGCGAACGCGCCTGGTTCAACACCCACACACCTTCGGGGATGTTGCCCTTCCTGGTTTCCGCCTGCGCGCTCGCGGCGCAAAGCGATCCGACCAACAGCAGCAGGACAAGTTTGTTCATCGCGTGCCCCTGCTCAATACCGATAGCTGAATTCGACGCCGTAGACGGCGGGCTTGGTCGGGAAAGCAACCGCACGGCCCGCACCGGTCTGCACGTTCGGGAAGAACGTGTCGTAGGATTTGGTGTCGAAGATGTTCCGGCCCCACACGGTTGCGGTCCAGCCGTTGCCTTCGAGACCGAAGCTGCCATGCACGAAAGTCTTCGGCTTCTGGACGTCGAGATTGTCGACGAACCAGTAGCGGTCGCTGTCATGCTGTAGATTGGCGCGCAGCACGAACAACATGCCGTTCGCGATCGGCGTCGCATAATCGAATCCAGCCTGCACCGTCTGCTCGGCCGCACGCGGCGTCCGGTTGCCGACGAATTGCGGGAAGCGCGAATATTTCGTGATCTCGGGAATCGACACGCCGAGATTGGCGAACAGATTCAGCCCGGTCATCGGCGTGAACCGCACTTCCACCTCGCCGCCGGTAATCCGCACCTTGTCGATCGTGCCGGTCGCCGGCGTCGCGGTGGCGAAGTCGATGAACGAGAACTGGTAGTTGGCGACGTTGCCGGTGAAGGCCGCGGCATTGACCGTCAATTTGCGATCGAACCACTGGGTCTTCACGCCGACTTCAAAGTTGCGCAGCGTCTCGGGCGCGAAGATCGGGATCGCATAGTTAGGCTGGTTGAACCCGCCGGCGCGGAAACCGACACCGTAGGTCGCATAGACGAGCTGGGTCGGGGTGAATTTGTACGTCGCCGTCACTTTGGGCTGCCAGCGATCGAACTCGGCGCTGCGGTGCTGCCCGTTGTTCAAATTCGTCTGGTCGCGCTTGTCGGTGTCGTAGCGAAGGCCGGCCGACAGAGTCAGCTTTTCCAGCACGTCGTAATCGACCTGGCCGCCGACGCCGAAATCGCGCCGGCTGTTGTTGGCCGCGTTCGAGACCAGCAGGAAAGCCGGGTTGTACGGATCGGCCGCGAAATTGCCCGCGTCGCGCACGATGTTGGTGCTGAGCAGCTGTTTCGATTCGAGATAGTCGCCGCTGATCAACCAACGCAGACGCTGACCACTGGGTCCGGTCAGGCGCAGCTCCTGGCTCACCGTGCGATTGCTCGACGGCTGCGTGTCGAGCACCTGAAACACGGTCGGGCTGCGCACCGGGTTGGTGAAATCGACGTCGCTGAACTGATGTTCCGACATGCGCGCAAAGCCAGTGACCGAACTGAAGGTGGCGAAATCCAGATCGGCTTCGAGCTTGGCGCTCAGATAGAGCTGCTGTCCGCTGCTGACGCCGGGATAGTTGCTTTGCGGCTTCTGAAAGTCGTTGGCGTTCCCCGACAGCACGGCCGCGAAATAGGTCGTGCCCGCTTTGAAATCGCCGAACTGGCCGTTGAGGTTGAGTTTCACCTTGTCGGTGAACCGGACTTCGAGGCCGCCGCGCAGGCTCCAATCGTGGTCGACATAGTCGGACTTGTCATGCCGGAAGGTGTTTTCGATCACACCGTCGCTGCGCGAAAAATTGCCGGCAAAGCGAAACAGAACCTTGTCGGGCACGATCGCGCCCGAGACGCCGGCGCTGGCATCGACCGTATTGCCGTTGCCGTACGAGACGTTGGCAAAGGACGACAGTTCGTTGGTGGGCGCCTTGGTCGTGATGATGATCGCGCCCGCTTCAGCGTTGCGGCCGTAGAGCGATCCTTGCGGCCCCTTTAGCACTTCGATCTGCGCGATGTCATAGAGGCGCTGGTTGAACTGCTTGGCGTCGTCCTGCGGCACGCCGTCGATAATGATCGCGACCGGCTGGTCCGAATTGTTGGCCTGCGAGATGCTGCGCAGCGTGATCGTCGAATTCCGGTAGGTGTCGGTATGCGCGATCGTCAGGTTGGGAATCGTCGCGACGATGTCGGGCGTGTTCTTGATATGCAGCGCGTCGAGCGTCGCCGCGGTCAGAACGTCGACCTGCGCCGACACGTCCTGTAAGCGCTCCGACCGCTTCTGCGCCGTCACCATGATTTCTTCCGGCGCCGTCGACTGCGCGAACGCCGCTTCACAGCAGCCCAGAACCGTGCCCGTCAGTAGTGCAATTCGCAGTGATCCCCGCATCCCCGTCGCTCCTGTTTTCGGCGCGCACGCCGTTTTTCTCTGTAGAGGCTGGCCTGGCTGACTATTCGTCGAGGCGATCGATCACGCTGACCATGTGGTGATCGAAGATCTGCCAATGCGTGCCGTTGTGGCGCCAACCGTTGATGTAGAGCGCCATCCTGCCGTTCACCAACGAGCTCAGCTCGTCGCCGGTGGGCATGCCCTCGCCGATCGTCGTGCCCTTCTTGAAGACTTCTTTGATGTAGCGGACGACGCCGGAGGTCAGCACGACGTCGCCGAATTTGCGCGCGGTGACGTGCAGCCATTCGACTTCCATCGTCTCGATGGCCTTGTCCAACTCGATCATCTTCTGCTTGTCGACATTCAGCGTCGGCCAAGGCTGTGCGGTGCCGAGGAAGTCGTCGGTGAAATGCCGCTCGAACCAATCATGGTCGTGGTTCGCGATCGCCGCGCCCCACTCGTCGCAAAGCGCTTTGAACTGTTTGGACAGGGCGTCGCTGCTCATCGGTACTCTCCAGGCAATCGGTTCGAATGGCGGAAGGGCTCGCGCCACCCCGACGATCCACCAACGTATTGCAGACGGTTTGCCGATAAATTGTCAACGTCTTTTCGGCGGAACGCCGACGAAGGGCTGGATCGGCCGCCCGTTCGCTCGTATTTATGTGCACCGAAAGCGACGCCTGCTCGGCGAACGAGCGTTCCGCCGGGCTCGTCAGCAGAGATGGGAGCGTAGATGACCTCGAAGGCCCGGGCCGGTTCCACCAAGACGGACAAAGTCGCGACCAAAGCGGCGCAAGCCGAGTCGCCGAAGCCGCGCAAACAGATCGAGAAGTCCGACGGCGAGAAACTGTCGGAGATGGAGCTGTCGCTGACGGTTCTTTGGAACTCGGTGCGGCGTTGGCTGGGACAGCGCAGCAACGCCAATGCAGTGAACGGCCTGTCGGATCTCGACGTGTTCCTGCTGCACCTGCTGGTCTATCGCAACAAGCCGCTGCGCGGCATCGACCTCGCCTTTGCGCTGTCGATCGACGATTTGCATCTCGTCTCCTACGCGCTGAAGAAGCTGGCCAAGCTGGGCATGATTTCCAGCGGCCGGGTCGGCAAAGAAGTCTTCTACGAGGCCACCGCAAAAGGCCGCGAGAATTACGACGAGTTCATCAGCGACCGCGAACGCTATCTCGAACCCGCGATGGGCTTTCTGCAGAAGTCGGACATCGACATCGAAGCGTTGAACCTGGCGCTGCGGACCTTGTCGGGAATCTACGAACAGGCCGCGCGCGCCGCTGCGTCGGCACGCGGCATCTGAGGTTCTTCGGCCGCCGACCGCCAGCACAACAGGAATAGCAGTGCTGCGACGCTCATTGAGACGCCGCCCGTAACCGCCAGCGCTTGCGCCAGCGACATGCCTGCCCGGTCGCTGAGCACGCCGACCACCAACGGGCCGATGCTTCCGCCCAGCGCCGAGGTCAGCAGCGAGAAGATCGCAAAGCCGCGCGCCAGCATCGCGTTGCCAAGCGACAATTGGATCGGCACCGCCATCGACGCGACGATCGCTGCCGACAGGAACGCGTAGACACCATAGAGAAGCAGCGACCATTGCACCGTTGCAACCATGGTCAGCGCGATGGTTGCGGGGATCAGCAACAGGCCGACGGCGAAGTATCCGCGCACGATCGATCGCACCGTCGTATCGCGGCGAAGCGTGGCCAGCAGACCGACGCTCAACGTTCCCAGCACGCCCGCAACCAGATAGGTCAACCCGGCATTGCGCCCGGCCTCGGCCGGACTCAAGCCGAATTGGCGCGCGAGATAGGCCGGATACCAAGCGACCACCGCGTAGAGAAAGACGGTGAAGATCAGCAGCGCGAGATAATAGAGGCGCAGGAATCTGCTGCGCACGAAGATCGCCGCCACGACGCCGCGCAAACTGGGAGTCGTCGCATGGTTCACCGGCGCGCGCGCCGGCTCGCGCACGAAAGCTGCAAGCAGCGGCGCCAACAACAGGCCTGGCACGCCGACGGCGAAAAACACGACGCGCCACGGCGCCGGCCAATCGTCCTGTCCCGCTGCAAAGCGCAACACGAGACCGCCCAACACCAGCACCAACCCGCCACCGACAAACGGCGCCAACATAAAGACGCTGGTCGAACGCGCGATCTGCCGGCGGTTGCCGCTTTGGCTGAGGATGGAAAAGAACGCCGGCGGCAAACCTGCCTCGGCGATCGCGGTCGCGGCGCGCAATGCGAACAACATCGCGAACGAACCCGCGACGCCGCACAGAATGGTCGCGACGCTCCACAGCCCGACGCAGATTGCGGCGATGCGCACGCGCCGTCCGCGGTCGAGCAGATGCGCGATCGGAACGCCGCCGATCGCATAGGCCATCGCAAAGGCGACGCCCTGCAGCAGACCGAGTTGGGAATCGCTGAGGCGGAATTCCTGCTGCACCGGCAAGGCCAACAGACCCATCACCTGCTTGTCGGCCTGGCCCAGCACGAAACAGCCCAGGAACAGCGCAATCGCAAGCCTGGTCGGTGCGTTAGACATCCAGAACCACGCTCGCTTGGGCCGGCCGCGCGATGCACAGCAATGTCGTGCCGTCGCCAAGCTCGGCCGTCGTGCCGCCCGCAACCAGATCACTCTTGCAACGCAGGCACGTGCCGGCGCGACATTCATTGTCGATTTGCACGCCGACACTCTCAGCCAATTCGAGCAGACTCAGATCTTCGTCGGCACGCCAGGTCGCGGTGGCGCCTGACCTGCGGAATGTAATCTCCGCAACGTCGACCGTGCTTGCGGTGGTGGCTGCGGCGCTGAACAGCTCGCTGAACAGATGGTCGGGATTGGCGCCGCGCGCGACGAACGCGTCGCGTAGATCGGCGCAGAAACGGTCGGGCCCGCACAGATAGATATCGGACTCGAACCACGGCAGGTCGATACGCCGCCCGTCGAGCAGCACATGCAGGCCCGCGATCGTCTCGATTACCAGATCGGGCGTGATCCGTGACGGCGCAGCACCTGCGCGGCTGTAGACATAGGTGATCCGCACGTTCTCATGCGCAGCCGCGATTGCATCCAGCTCGGCGCGGAAGGCGACGTCGTTCGGCGTGCGCGCGCCATAGATCAGATGAATCAGCGGCGCGCGGGGCCGTGCAACATGCGCCTGCAGCATCGCCAGCAGCGGCGTAATGCCGATCCCCGCAGCGACCAGCACGACCGGACGGAAACATCCGGTGTCGAGCGCGAAATTGCCGGTCGGCGCGCGCAGCTCGACCGTGCTGCCCGGTGTCGCGGCATGAATCCAGCTCGACCCTGCGCCCGTTTGCCGGCGCACCGTCAACCGATACTCGTTCATCACCGGCGCGTAGGCGGACAGGCTCCAGCTACGCGTCACGCCCGGCATGCGCACATTGACGAACTGGCCCGGGCGCGGCTGACACAACGGCGCGTCGTCGGTCGCCCGCAGATAGACCGAGCGTATGTCGGGCGCCTCCTCGACCACGCGGTCGATGCGGAACGGGCGCCAACCGCGCCAACGATCTTCGACCGCGTCGGCGGCTTGTTCTGCTGCATGCAGCTTGGCCGAAAGCAGAAGCCGGTTGGTCAAGCTCAGCCGCCGGAATGCCAGCAACCGCTGCAGCTTCTGCAACGGCACGGGATGATGGCTGGCGATGAAGTCGGCCACGTCGGCGACGCTTGGCATGGTCGGATCGTGCGTCACGCGGCGCAGCACGTCGTGCGGCTCGATCGCGCCCGGCGTCAGCACGCCGAGATAGACGCCGGTATGGCGCGACAGCGCGAAGACACGCTGGAAGCTGCGCGGCTGGTTGAGCCGCCAAGCGAGCTTGAGGCACGGGTTGCGCGCGCCGACGACTTCGAGCTGCACCTGTTCGCCGATCGCAAACACGTCGCCGATGCGCAGCTCTTCTTCGTCGAGCTGGTCGAGCGTGAGGTTCTCGCCGAAAAATCCGTCGGCCCACCCCTCGCCGCCGAGTTCCCCCCTCCAATAGTCGTAGCCGGTGCGCGCGAAGGCGTAGAGCTTGTCGGGATGCACCGCGCGCTCGTCCCCGGCCACGCCGTCGGGACCGATCGTCCAAGGCGGCGCGATCGGGTCTTTGACATAGGCGGTGCGCACCTCTTCTCCGGCGATCTGCACGGTCCGTACGCGACCGATCGAGACGTTCAGCACCCGCATCGTCGCCCTACCTCACATATCGCAGACGATTAATCAACAATTTGTTGGCAAAACGTCGTCGTCCAGCCAAGAATGCCGCCCCCGACCAGAGGAGATGGCGATGGGCGAGCAGGCCGAAGAGTGGAAGATGCTGGGCGTTGCCGGGCGCAATGCGTATGGCGTGCAAAGCGGCGTCGTCGACATGCGCCGTCGCGGTCGCCAGTCACAGACGATCGAGCTGCAGGCGCAGCCGCAGAATTTGCTGATCGATCTCGAACGCACGGCGCTGGTCGTCGTCGACATGCAGAATGATTTCTGCGCCGTCGATGGTTGGCTCGGCACGCTGGGAATCGATTTCGCAGCCGGCCGTGCACTGGTCGATCCGATCAACCGCGTCGCGAAATCGCTACGCGCGCGTGCCGTTCCGATCATCTGGCTGAATTGGGGCGTGCGGCCGGACCGGCTCAACCTGTCGCCCAGTACGCAGCATCCATTCAATCCAGCAGGACAAGGGCCCGGCCTTGCCGGACCGGTCGCGACGCCGTCGCGCTCCTACAATCTGCTGCAGAAAGACAGTTGGGGCGCGCAGCTGATCGACGGGTTGGCACCCGAAGAAAGCGACATCCGCATCGACAAACATCGCATCAGCGGATTCTGGGACACGCCGCTCGATGCGGTCTTGCGCAACCTCGACGTCACCACATTGCTGTTTGCCGGCGTGAACGCAGACCATTGCGTGCTGGGCACGCTGATGGACGCCAACTTCCACGGCTACGACACGATCCTGCTGGAAGATTGTACGGCGACCACGTCGCCTGACTTCTGCATGCAGGCGACCTTGCACAATGTGCGCTTCTGTTTCGGCTTCACCGCGACGTCGGCGGCGCTGACGGAAAGTCTGGCTGGCGGAAATTAGCGCACGCGGCATCAGTCTCCCTACGCTGCTGCGCAGCTTCGGGAGATCACCCTTCGCATCTTCGGTTTCGGGTGGCGAGCCACCCGAAGCCCGAAGGGCGTAGGGTGGCGGAGAGGGGGGGATTCGAACCCCCGGTACCCTTGCAGGTACTCCGGTTTTCGAGACCGGTGCGTTCAACCACTCTGCCACCTCTCCAGGTGCCTTCGCGGACGGTTGAGGGCGCGGAACCTACCGGCTGATCCGGCCCGCTGCAAGCCCAAGAAAAGCCCCAGAATCCTAGGATTTGCCGCCGGGGTTTGGCCCCCGGCTTCGGATCTTGTCGATTTCCGCGTCGCTGAATCCGATCTCGCGCAGGATTGCGACACCATGCTCGTCGAGCGCGGGCGCGCTGCGCCGGATCGCGCTTGGCGTTGCCGAGAAATGCACCGGCGGCCCGGGAAAGCGGACCGGCCCGTCCGCCGTGTCGAGACGTTGCCAAAATCCGACTGCGTCGAGATGCGGGTCGTCGAACAGATCCTGCGTCGTCGCCAACGCCATCACCGGAATGTCGGCCTGCCGCAACAGCACCAACCATTCCGCCGTGTCGCGCTCGGCGAGCGTCACCGCGAGATGCTCGTAGAGCGCGTCGATATGCGCGCTGCGCGACGACATGCTGGCAAAGCGTGCGTCACGACTCCATGCCGGATGGCCGATCGCTTCGAAGAAGCGCAGCCATTGACCGTCATTGTAGACAAGCACCGCAAGATACCCGTCGCGCGTTGGGTACGGTCGCCGTTGCCGCGACACCATGCGTGGATAGACCGGCGCCGACAGCGGCGGATCGAACACCGCGCCGGCGATATGTTCGGTCAGCAGAAACGACACCATGGTTTCGAACATCGGAATTTCGAGTTCCTGCCCACCGGCCCCACGCTCGCGCGCAAACAGCGCCGCCAGAATGGCGTAGACGCCGTGCAGGCCGGTGACTTTGTCGGCGAGCGCGGTCGCGACGTAGGACGGCGTCCCGTCCTGCAGATTTGCCTGCAGCATCGCGAGACCGATCGCGGCCTGGATCACATCGTCATAAGCAGGAAACGCTGCGTAGGGACCATTGCGCCCGAAGCCATAGAGATTGGCGTAGATCAGGCGCGGACTGATCGCGCGCAGCGCGTCGTAGGAAAATCCCAGCCGCTCGATCGCCTGCGGCCGCAACGTGTGCACGAACACGTCGGCGCTTTCGACCAGCCGCTGCAGCGCTGCTTTGCCCGCGTCCCGTTTCAGGTCGAGCACGATGCTGCGCTTGCCGCGATTCATGTTGACGAACATGCCGCCCAGCGCGGCCGAGCGCGCCGGCAGAACGTGGCGCGACGTATCGCCCGCCTCTGCTTCGACCTTGATCACGTCGGCGCCGAGATCGGCAAGGATCTGCGTGCAGTACGGCCCCATCACGGTGAGCGTGATGTCGATCACGCGTATGCCGGCGAGTGGGCCTGTATGTGTGCTCATCCGAGCGTGTCGCGCACCCAATGTGCGCCGTCTTCGATCGCTTTACGCGCGATTGGCGAGATCGACATGGCTTCGAGAAAACTGTGCGTCGCGCCTTCGTAGATTTCAGCGCGCAGCTTGTTGCCGGCGGCGCGGAAGCGCGGCTCCATATACAGCGCCTGCTCGGCAAGAATGTCGCACGCGGCGATGACCAGAAACACCGGCGGCAGATCTTCCAGCGACGCCAGGATGGGGCAGCAATATGGATTGTGGAAATCCGACGGGCCGCGACCGTAATTGCCCCAGAAATAGTTCGACTCGTTGCCATTCAGCATGAAGCCCGGGCCGCCATATTTGCGCTGCGACTCTGCCGAACAGCCGGGCCGGAAACCGGAATAGTTGAGCAGTACTGCACCGAGCCGCGCCCCCTCGCCCGTATCGCGCAAATAGAGCGACGTACCCATCGAGATGTTGCCGCCGGCGGAATCGCCACCGATCGCGATGCGCGCCGGATCGACGTTCCAATCCTTGCCATGCGTGCCGAGCCAGCAGACCAGGTCGGCGACTTGCTCCAGCGCAACCGGGAATTTCGTCTCCGGCCCTAGCGGATAATCGACGCCGATCACGATGAAACCGCCGGCCGCCGCGTATTCGCGCATCAGCCGATCGTGCGTGTCGATGCTGAACAGCGTGAAGCCGCCGCCATGGAGATAGATCAGCGCCGGCTTTGGCTTGTCGCTTGGGTGCGGGTCGTAGACGCGCACGCGCAACGGGCCGTGCCGAAAGACCGGCGCATATTCGACCGTGCCGTGCATCACCGGGCCGCCTTGGCGCCACGGTTCGCGCACCTTCTCGCAGACTTCGCGCTGCTGCGCTGGAGTCATCGCGTTGAACGATGGGAACGACCCGTAGGCCTCGGCCATCCTGCGAGAAAATTCCCAGATCTGCGGCTCGAGAACCTGGCTCGCGTCACCTGCAGGGGCCGGCTCGCGTATCGTTTGCACCATCTGTTCGTCGCTCTGTTGGGGAACGCGTTCGAGTTGTGCAAAACTACCGGCGACGGTCGGGACAGAACTCTCGCCCTCGGACCAATCCTCGTCTAGCTCGGGACAAATGCAGGAGAAACGGACCAGCGCCGAATTGCAGGACGTTCCCCGGCCGGTTGCCGTCCATATCGGCGACTCGCCCGTGGACGCACATCACGATCGCCATTCGCACGCGCGCGGCCAGCTCATCTATGCCATCAACGGCGTCATGCTGGTGGTGACCGACCAAGCCAGTTTCGTGGTGCCGCCGCTACGCGCGCTGTGGGTGCCGGGCGGCGTCGAGCACGAAGTCTACAACCGCGGCAAAGTGCTCAGCCGCTCGCTCTATATCGACGAGAAGCAGGTCACGTTCCTGCCCACCGCCTGCCGCATCATCGAAGTGACGCCGCTGCTGCGCGAACTGATCCTCGCCGCGGCCGAACTGCCGGTGGAGTACGACATCAGCGGCCGCGGCGGATGGATCATGTCGCTGATCCTCTCCGAGCTGCAGTCGATGCGGGTTCTGTCGCTTGACGTACCGATGCCGAAAAGCGAGCGGCTGGTGCGGATCTGCACCCAGCTTCTCAAAGACCCGGCGCAAAACCAGGCGCTCGACCATTGGGCCGCCGAAGCAGCCATGGGACGCCGCACCTTCACGCGCAGCTTTCGTCGCGAAACCGGCATCAGCTTTGCCGACTGGTGCCGCAATGCGCGGTTGATGGAGGCGTTGTCGCGCCTGTCGCTGGGCCAGTCGGTCACCGTGGTTGCGCACGATGTCGGCTACAGCAGTTCCAGCGCCTTCGGCTTCATGTTTCGCCGCGCGTTCGGCGTGTCGCCACGGCGTTTTCTGGCCGGCCTCGCCGCCGGCGCGCCACCCGGCGAAGCGAATGACGACGACGGCGACGAAGCCGACTGATCGATCCTTACTGCTTGTCGAGACGAGCGAGCCAGTCGCCCGCCGTCGTCGGACCTTCCGCCACCGTGTCGCTATGCTCGGCGATCATTTTGCGGATCTCGAGGAAGAAACGCTGCGACGTCGGTGAGCCCGCTTTCTTGCGTGCTTCGCGCAGCTCGGCGCTTTTCCCCGGCGGTGCTTCGGCGGGCTGAATCAAAATGAAATCCCAGTCGGCGCCGTCTTGATGCACGTAGAGTTCGCGCGGCTTGAGGCCGACCGACTTTTTGATCTCGTCGCTTTTCGCAATCTCGCGCAGGAAGGCTTCATGCTGGCCCGGCGCAATCCGATAGATTTCGATCTGGCGGCGTTCGACTTTCGGCGCTTCCTGACCCAAGGCCGGTCCGGCGAGCAATGCGAGCGCCAGCGCGATCGTCCAATTTCGCAACATCTCAACTCTCCTGGTTATCGGTAGGCGGACGGCCATTCGGTTTTCTTGGCCGCATCGGGTGCATAGCGATCGCGCAATAGCGACTGGCGTGTGACGCGCGACGCTTCTTTGCCGCGCACGAACACGTGCTTGGGTGCGCTTGACGGTTCCAGCGGATCGCCGTCCCACACGACCAGATCGGCGTCGCGCCCCGGCGCCAACGTGCCGTAGTGATCGGTGATGCCCCAGATCTGTGCGGCGTTGACGGTCAGGCCTTTGAGCGCGTCGATCCATGGCATGCCGTGCGCAACCGCAAGACCGGCTGCTTCGCGCACCGCAACGGCGGCGTCCTGCGTGCCGCGGCCGAGCGCGATGTTGAACACGAGCGTCACGCCGGCACGCTGCAGCAACGAAGCATTGTCCGGGCGGGCGCCGAGCGTTTCAAACGTGGCAGCAATATTGGCAAACGGATTGACCACGACCGGAATTTTGCGCGCCGCAAGTTCGCGCGCGACGCGCCAGGCCTCGTTGCCGCCGCCGATGACGATGCGAATCTTGTAGTCGCCGCCAAGCTGGATCGCCTGCCGAATGTCGGATTCGCGGTTGACGTTGATCACCAGCGGGATCTTGCCCGCCAGCACGGCGCGCAGCGCATTGCCATTCTCGTCGGCCACGCCGTCTTTCGCCGGCGCCTTCGCACGGTCGAGCGCGGCGCGCAGTTCCAACCAGCCGACCGCGCGCGATCCAGCCGCACCGCCGCCTTGGATCGTGGCGAAGAGCGCGACTTTGCTGCGATCGAGAATGTCGGCGGAGTCTTCCAGCCGCAGCACCGATGCGAGACCGGAAAACGGTGCGACCGGCGACGCCGACGGCGCCGTGACCGCGCGCGTCAGACCGTCGGCGCGCACCTGCGCCAGCAGCGCCGAATTCGTGTTCAGCGCTGTCGACGGATCGAAGCCTGCACCGAACGACCCGGCTTTGGCGGCATGGTCGTTGGTTTCGGCGACGTCCTGGATTTCGATCAGGCCGAGATGCGTGCCGCTGCTCATCAGGCCGGGCGTGACGATGCTGCCGCCCGCATCGACGACGCGCGCGCCGGCCGGCACGGGGCCGTTGCGCACCACCGAGTCGATCTTTCCGTCGCGCAGCACGATGGTCGCGTTCTCGACCGGCTCGTTGCCGATCATCGTGAAGGCGCGCGCATTGGTAACGGCGACGGTTTCGGCCTGCGCCGGCGACGCTGCCAACAGCAGCGCGAGCAACAGAAGCACGCGCATTATTGCACCGCCTTTGTCACCGGCTGGCCGAGCATCGTGTCGGTCAACGGTTGGCGTGTCGGATCGCTACGGTCGTAGATGCGCGCACCGTCGACGAAGACCTGATCGGCGCGCGAATAAATGCTCAGCGGATCGCCGGACCAGACGACGAGGTCGGCATTCTTGCCGACTTCGAGCGAACCGGTGCGATCGGCGATGCCGAGAACGGTCGCCGGATTGCGCGTGATCCACGCGATCGCATGTTCGGTCGGAATGTTGAGCCCGGCGCGGCGCCCTGCCGCCACCGCTTTGGCAAGTTCGACGTTCAACCGGCTTTGTGCGATGCGGATGTCGGAATGCAAGGTCACGCAGGCGCCGGCGGCGTCGACGAACGCAGCATTCTCGCGGATGCCGTCATAGGCCTCGGCTTTGCCGCCCCACCAATCCGGCCATACGACCGCGCACGCACCGTCGCGTTTGAGCAGATCGGGAATCTTGTAGGCTTCAATCGCGTGGTGAAACGCTGCGACTTTGAATCCGAATTCTTTCGCCACCTCCAACACCGTCGCCATCTCGTCGGCGCGGTAGCAATGGATATGGACTTTGATCTCACCGCGCAGAACGCCCGCCAGCGTGTCGAGCTTGAAGTCGCGCACTGGCGGTTCTTTCAAAGAACCCGCCTGATAGTCGTTCCATTTGCGCAGATAGTCGGCGGCGCGCTGAAACCCTTCGCGATAACCCGCGACGATCCCCATGCGCGACGACGGGAAGCGTCCCTTGCTGCCCCAGGTCGATTTCGGATTTTCGCCGCAGGCCATTTTCAGCCCCTGGGCTGCGCCGGGGAATTTCATCTGTTGCGACGTGCTGCCCGGCACGTTCTTCAGAACGACGGTGCGCCCGCCAAACAGATTTCCCGATCCGGGCAGGATCTGCATCGTGGTGACGCCGCCCGACAGCGCCGACCAGAAACCCGCATCCTGCGGATTGATCGCGTGTTCGATCCAGACATTGGCGCTGTTGGGATCGGTCTCTTCACCGACGTCGGATCCCATCTTGGTCAGCGGCGCCGGCGCGCTGCCGTCGTGGGAATGGATGTCGATGATACCGGGCGTGATGAAACGGCCCTTCGCATCAATCACGGTCGCGCCATCGGCGGCCAGGTTGGACCCGATCGCGGCGACCTTGCCATCGCGCAGCAGCAGATCGGCGTTGTCGAACTTCCGTTCTGCACCGTCGAAGATCGTCGCACCGCGCAGCAACGTGTCGGTGCGCGGCAACGGCTTGTACGTGCTGGGATAGGCATCGCCGCCAAATGGGGACGGTTGCTTGGCGGCCTGCTTCTGCTCTTGCGCCGCCGCCGGAACCGCGAGCAACAGCCCGGCCAGCAGCAGCGCCTGCGTGCGTCCCCTCATTCGTTCACCTCGCGCGGCTAACGATCAGAACTCAAACGTCGTCGACGCCTTGATCGTACGCGGCTGACCCTGGATCAGAAAGCCGCCGAAGGAGGAGCTCCAGTACCGCTTGTCGTCGATATTCTCGATGCTGAGGCGCAAGGTCACCGGATGCGTGTCGGCGACCAGCACGTAGCGCATGCCGACGTCAAAACGCGTCCAGCTTGGAATCTGCCGCGCGTTGGTGACATCGACGAATTGCGCGTCAGTGTAGACGATGCGGCCGGTGAAAGTTGCCGCCGGCAGGAACGGAAGCACCGCTTCGACGCCCAGATTGACCTGGTAGTCGGGGACGCCGACCGCCTTCTTGCCGTTGTTGACACCGTTCAGCGTTTTGACCTGTTCGGCGTTGTTGAAGGTGATGCCGCCGATGAAGCGTAGCTGGTCGGTAAGTTCGCCGTTGAAGCTGAGCTCGACGCCGCGATTGCGCTGTTCGCCCTCGACCACAAACGTCGTCGCACCCGGATTGCCCGGCGTCGGCGTCGGCTTGTTGAACGAGTTGGGCTGCGTCGTCTGGTACAGCGCCACGGTCGCGGTCAGGCCGTGCACTTCGTATTTGGCGCCGACCTCGTACTGGGCCGAGGTGAAGGGCGCGAAGATCTGGCCCGGATTCAGCGTCGTCGCGTTGGTCGGCGCGATCGGTCCCTGCGCCAGGCCTTCGATCCGGTTGGCATAGAAGGACAGCGACTCAGTCGGACGCAATGTCAGGCCGACGACGGGCGTCGTCGCTGCCGCCGTATAATGCGTCGTGCGTGCCAAGGTGTTGCGATCGAAACCGTCGATCTTCATGAACTGACGGCGCGCGCCACCAGTCAGCAGAACGCGATTGTCGAGAATGCCGATCGTGTCCGACAGAAACAGGCTGCGGAGCAGCGTCTTGGTTACCGGTGGCGGATTGTCGAGATTGCCGCCGAGCGTGCCGTTGGCGGGTTTGTCGACCAGCACCGGACTGTAGAGGTTGGTGCAGAACGACGTCGCCGCCGCGCCGCAGCTTGCGCGCAACGGCGCCGCATAGTTGGCGAAGGCGAAGCTGTTGCGGTTCTCGGCATAGGTGAGCGAGCCGCCGGCATTGATCTCGTTGCTGACGCCCTCGAACTTGAGCTTGCCGCGTACGCCGGCCTGGGCGCTGCGATTTTCATCCTGGCGCGGCACCAGCAGGCGCGACTGCGTACCTGCGCCGGTCGCACCGTTGGTCACGGTGACGGTCGAATATTCACCGTCTTCGTGGCCGTCGCGGAAACCGCCCGATGCATACGCCATCCAGTCGCGCGCGAGGTCGACCTCGTAGCGGTTGAGCATGTAGATGTCGCGCAGCTTGGTGAAGGTCCAAGGTTGCGCCCAGTTGTCGGTCGAGCCCGGCACGCGCGGCACCGCAGCGGTTGCGGCGAGCTGGACTTCGGGACGCGGTGCGAAAGCGCGCTGATCTTCGTAGCCGAAATCGAGCGTGCCACGCACACGGTCGATGCGCGCGTCGAGCGAGACGCCGGCGGCGCGCACTTCGCGCCGTTCGCGGTCGATCGCGGTGTCACCCTCGCGATACACACCATTGACGCGCACGCCGAACATGTCGTCGCCGCCAAAGCGCGTGCCGACATCGACATTGCCGCCGAGAATGCTGTTGGCGCCATAGCTCGCGGTGGCGCGGAACAAGGTGCGGTCGGCCCGCTTGGGAATCAGGTTGATGCTGCCGCCGATGCCGCTGCCGCTGGGCGCAGCGCCGAACAGAAAGGCGTTGGCGCCGTTCAGCACCTGCACGCGGTCGTACAGTTCGGGCGACACGATCTGGCGCGGCGTGACGCCGTACAGGCCGTCGATGGCAACGTCGTCGCCGCTGAGCGGGAAGCCGCGAATGACGAACAGTTCCGACTGGTTGCCGGACCCGAAGGTGGTGCGCACCGATGGTTCGTTCTTGAGCACGTCGCCCAGCGTCTCGGACTGTTGGTCGAGGATCAGTTGCGCGGTGTAGGTCGTGACGTTGAACGGCGTCTCGAGCGCGCTCTTGCTGCCCAGCACGCCGATATTGCCGTCGCTGATCACCTGTTTGCGCTTCTGCTGCGCCGTGACGACGATCTCTTCCATCTGCGCCGCAGGAGGCTGCGCGCTGGTTTGCGCAACAACGGGACATGCACTCAACAACGCCAGCGCCATCACGGCGCAACGCGCACGCATACGATCGTTCACCATGTGAGCCCCCGGACCCTAGATTCTTTTTCTGGCTTTAGCGTGGGCGGACGACGGAGAAAACTCAGCCGAGCCGGGGTCAAAAGATCTAGCAGCAAGGCCACGTCAATCGGGCAGCGACGGCGCCGCCGGCATGCTGCGCACCGTCGCGCGTGCGTCCTGCGCAACGCTACGCGCACAACGTGCATACAGCACGACACCGGCGCCCATATAAACGAGCAGGATCACGACCGGCAGCACGTGCCCTTCGCTCGCCTGGTGCACGATGTCGATCGCTGCCGGCAAAATCATCAGCCAACTGCACGCGATTGATGCAAGCGGTACGATCCCGACCCAGACCCGGCCGATGCGCACGCCGCCGAACGGCACGCGGAACGGGCGCTGCAGATCGGGTTGCGTCGAACGCAGCCACATCAAGCTCAGCGCGACGATCGAAAACGCGAAGGCGGTGCCGACGCTGACGAGATCGTTGAGGATCGACAGCGGCAATGTCGCCGATGCGAAGGCGGTGATGCAGCCGAGCACGGCGATGCCGGTGGCGGGCGTACGAAAGCGCGGGTTCAAGCGCATGAAATAGGCCGGCATCAACCGGTCGCGCGCCATCGTGAAGGCAAGACGCGACTGGCCGTAGCCGTTGATCAGCAGCACCGACGACAGGCCGACCAAGGCACCCAGCTTGACGAGCACTGCAAGCTGCGGCTGGCCGAGCCGGTCGACCACCAGCGCCAACGGATCCGGCACACCCAGCTCGCGATATGGCACAACGCCGGTCAGAACGGCGGCAACCAGCATATAGATGATGGTGCAGACGATCAGCGAACCGAGAATGCCGATCGGCAGGTCGCGCTGCGGGTTGCGGCTTTCCGAGGCGGCATAGGCCACGACTTCGAATCCGAGATAGGCGAAGAACAAAATCGAGGCACCGCGAAAGATTCCGGGCCAGCCGTAATGGAAGCCGCCTTCGTTCGGCGGAATCAGCGGTGTCCAGTTGCCGGGCTGGATCGCGCCGAAGCCGACGGCGAGAAACAGCGCAAGGACGCAGAGCTTGATCACGACCAGCGCGGTGTTGACACGGCTCAGCTCGGACACGCCGCGCGTCAGCAGGAACGTCACGCAAAGCGCGGCCGCGGCGGCGACAAGATTGACGTTGCCGGTCACGGTCAGCTCGGTCCCGTGGCGCGACGACTGCACCAGCGAGCGCGCGAACTGCACCGGCACCGCGATGCCGAAGTCGCGCAGCAGACTGGTCAGATAACCGGCAAACCCGACCGCGAGCGTCGAGGCTGCAACGCCGAACTCGAAGACGAGCAGCCAGCCGATCGCAAAGGCAAAGCCACGCCCCATCGACGCATAACAATAGGTGTAGGCCGAACCGCCCGCAGGCAGCGTCGAGGCCAGCTCGGCATAGCAAAGCGCTGTCATCGCGCAGGCAAAGCCCGCGACCGTGAACGACAGAAGAATCGCCGGTCCCGCGAAATTGGCTGCGACGTTGCCGGGCAGAACATAGATGCCGGCGCCGACCGTGCAGCCGATGCCGAGAAAGACCAGGCCGAACGGGCCCAGCGCGCGTTTCAGCCCGTGGGTCGCTTCATCGACGCGTAGCTGCTCGACGCTCTTCCGCGCAAAGCCGCCAGTCTTGCGGTCCTGTCCTGCCATCTGCCCTCCGTGCCTGACATCAGTATCAGGCCGGCCGCGCCGGGGGGCGCTCTGCGATGGGTCAAGCTTGGTTGAAAGCGGGCCACGTCCCCGGAATGGTCAGGGCCGGACGCGCGTTCGATCGAAGATCAGAACGCGCACGCCTTCTTCGGCGAATTTCGCGGTTCGCTTGGTCCAGTCGATCTCGAACCCGACCGACGGCACCAGCAGCGCGCCGGTCGCCGGGTCGACGCCCATCGTGCGTCCGGTCAGGCGCGTGCGCACGTCCTCGACGGTGCGGTAACGCCCGTCCTTGCCGCGCCGGATCACCGAAACGAAGCCTTCGCCGTTCGAGACGAACAGCGTATCGCGCTTCGCGTCGTACACGACCGCGTCGCTCGACGCGCCGATCGCGACGCGATCAACGACTTGGCCACGCTCAAGATCGACCGCCGCCAGCGTACGGTTGGCGCAACTGCTGAACAGCAGGCGGCGCACCGGATCCAGCGCCAGCCCATGCGGATCGACGCAGTCGCCGAGCGCGATCGGCGCCACGATGCGACGCGCCTGCGTATCGATGCGCAGGATCGCGCGCTGTTCCTTGATATTGACGAACAGCGCGCCCTTGCCGTCCGCGACGGCAAATTCCGGTGTCCCGCCAAGCTCGATCGTGGCCAGCACGCGCAACGATCCGGCGTCGAGCACCGTCGCGGTTTCATTCTCGCCGTCGAACACGAACACGCTGTCGCTGCTGCGATCGTAGACGACCGTATCGGGCTCGGGACCGACAGCGGCGCTGGCCGTGACGGCCAAACTGTCGAGTGCAAACACGCTCAACCGGCCGCGATCACCCTCGGCGACGAAGCCGCGCCCGTGCTCGGCATCGAGCGCAACGCCGTGCGCACCTTCGAGTCCGACGACGCGGCCAACGACCTGGCGCGTATCGAGCGACAGCACGCTGACCTGCGTGCCGTGCGCGATATAGGCGCGACGGCCTGCCACCGCGACATAGTCCCAGCGCGACGGCGCCCCCAGCAACACGCTCTGCGCCGGCGCGAAGCTGCGCTGCGCCTCGGCGGCGGCTACGGGAACGGACAGGATGCTCGCGGCGACCAGCGCCGCAACTCGGATGCGATTCGTCATCGCACCATTGTGTGCCGCGCGCGGCGTACCGCCGTCGTTCGCGGGAAAGATTGCGTCGCAGCCGGGCCAGGCCCAGGCGCGTCGTTAATTGACCCGTCTTCGCGAGCGCGTGCGCGACGCTTCCGGTAGCCCTGCAGTATGGCTTCTCCCGGCACGTTCGCCGCACGCGCACCCCAGGACGTCGTACGTCTGGTCGGTTCGCATCCGCTCGCCTGGGTCGTTTCCGACGGTCCGCATGCGACCCTGTTGCCGTTGCGCGCCGTCGTTGCGCCCGACGGAAGCATCACGCAACTCCGCGGTCATTTCGCGCGCGCCAATCCGCAAGTCGCGGCGCTGCGTGCCAAGAGCGACGCGCTGCTGCTGTTTCTCGGACCGCATGGCTATATCTCGCCGTCCTGGATGAACGACCGGACGCAGGCGCCGACCTGGAACTATGCCAGCGCGCAATTTCGCGTCGAGCTGAGCTTCTTCGAGGAGGCGGAGGCGCTGGAAGAACTGCTGCGCGATCTGATCGGTGCGATGGAGCACGGCCGGCCCAACCCGTGGCGGCAGGAAGAGATGGGCGCACGCTTCTCCTCGCTGGCGCGCGGCATCATCGGGTTCGACGCAAAGATCCTGTCGTCGACCGCGAAATTCAAACTTGGCCAGGACGAGCGGCGCGACGTGTTCGCCGACATCACCAGTGCCTTGGCGCGCGATCCCGCCGCGGCCGAACTGCTGCAATGGATGCTGGATTTCTAATGACGCAGATCGTGCTGCTCGGCTGCGGCAAAATGGGCGGCGCCTTGCTGCGCGGCCTGTCGGCGCGCGCCAATGGCGATACGGTTTGGGTGCTCGACCCGCTGGCAACCGCGACGCAAGGCGCGCGACGCCTGCACGAACCGTCCGACATCGCCGCCTTGCCCGATCCGGTGACGGTCGTGATCGCGGTCAAACCCGACAAAGTCGCCAGCGCCCTCGCCGCGCTGCGCCCGCATCTGCGCCCGACCATGTCGTTCATCTCGATCGCAGCCGGCGTCGCAAGCGCGACGTTGCGCGCATCGTTGGATGACAAGGTCGGCTTGCTGCGCGCCATGCCCAACATCGCGGTCGCTGCCGGCGCCGGCATCACCGCTGCGGTTGCGTGCGGCGCGACCCCGGCGCAGCGCGCGATCTGCGACGATATTTTTCGCGCCGTCGGTGCCGTCGTCTGGCTCAACGAAGAAGCGCAGCTCGATCTTGCAACGGCAATCTCGGGCAGCGGGCCGGCTTATTTCTACCGCTTCACCGAAGCGCTCGAAGCGGCGGCAATCGAAACCGGCCTGCCGCGCGAGATCGCAGCCGCGCTCGCGGCACGCACCTTGGTCGGTGCCGGCGCACTCCTCGACAGCGACGGCCGCACGCCCGCCGACTTGCGGCGTGACGTCACCAGCCCGGCGGGCACCACCGCAGCCGCACTCGACCGGTTTGATGCCGGCGGACAATTGCACGCGCTGACGCTCGACGCGGTGCGTGCCGCCGTCGCCCGCGCGCACGAGCTGCGAAATGGCTAAATCGTTCGTCGGCCGGCTGCGGCCAGTCCATCGTTGGCTGAGCATCGCCGTTGCGCTGTTCTGGTTGTTGCAAGCGCTGAGCGGCGCGCTGCTCGTGTTTCATGTCGAACTCGACGACGCGCGTCTCGGCGATGGAACCGTGCACGCGCTCGATGCGCAGGCGCTGGGACACGCCATCGCTGCCATCGAGCAAGACCGCCCGGGCGAACATGTGCGTGCGCTCTACGCAACCGGCGGCGTTGCAAACCGGTTCGACCTGTATGTCACGCGCAAAGACGGCAAGACCGATCTCGTGCGTATCGACGGCGCCGGCACCGTGCTTCGCACCTCGCCATCCGACTACGAGTACGGGCGGATGAGCCTCTACCGTGTCGTGTCGATCTTTCACCAGGAACTGTTTCTCGGCGATCTCGGTACGCGCATCGTCGGATTGAGCGGCTTGTTGCTGTTCACCAACCTGGCTCTCGGCCTGCGCCTCGCCTGGCCGCATCGCAAACGCTGGCGCGCAGCGCTGCTGCCATCGCCCGCGCAAACTCTGCGGGCCCGACTCTATGCTTGGCATCGCGCCATCGGCCTATGGGGCGCGCTTCCAGCGTTCGTGCTGGTCACGGCCGGTATTCTGCTCGCATTCGCGTCGCCGATCCGCGACCGGTTCGGCATCGAACTTTCCGAGCCGGCACGCACGGGCATCACCGTAACGGCGCAACCGGATGCGACTGCGCGCGCGATCGAGGTCGCGCTGCAGCGCCATCCCGGCGCAGCGCTTTCTTCGCTGCGCATGCCGCGCGACGGACGCCCCTGGTACCGAGTCCGCGTACGCGTATCGGGCGAGTGGCATCGAACCCACGGGCAGACGACCATGTTCGTCGGTGCCGCCGACGGAAATGTGGTGCAGCAGCAGACGCTCGCCAACGCACCGTTCGGCGTTCGCTTTTTTGAGTCCGCTCTTCCCGTCCATACCGGCGAAGCAGCAGGCTGGGCCGGCCGCGTTCTGTCATGCGCGGTCGGGCTCTGGCTGGCGACGATGGTCGCGCTCGGTGTGGCGCAATTCCTTGCCGGGCGGCGCGCAAGGCGCAGCTAAGCTGGCATGGAGGCGCAGATCGGTGTAGCACCTGCCCGCCATGACCCCACCCCGCAAATCCCGCGGCGCGCAGATTCTGCTGTGGGCCTTTATCGCTCTCAACGTGGCGCTGACTTTCGCGCCGTTGTTCGGCGGGCACCTGTCCCAGTTGCGCGACGAGTTGGCGCGCCAAGGCGGCTTTGCGCTGCCGGTCGCCTGTTTCCTGTTTCTGTTTTTCGGCTCGCTGACCGGCGTGCCGCAGGTCGTGTCGGTTGCGATGATCGGATCGGTGCTGCCGATCGTGCCCGGCTTCATCGTGTGCTGGCTCGCAACGATGAGCAGCGCGTCGATCGGATTCGCCATCGGTCATCGCGCCCGCGACATGACCGACGATTTCTTCGCGCGCCAGGGTTGGGCCGCGCGACGACTCGACATGGCGCGACGCACCTTCGCCGAGAACGGCGTCATCGCCTCGTTGCTGGTGCGCTTCGTTCCGATCGCTCCGTTCTCGGTCGTCAATGCGATGGCCGGCGCGCTTGGCGTGCGCTGGGGCGAGTTTCTGTTGGGCAGCGGACTGGGTATCTGCCCCAAAGTCGCGATCACGCTTCTGTTCGGCGGCAGCCTGCGCGACGTCGTGCAGACCCACTCGCTGGGATCGCTCTATATCGTCGCCAGCACGATCGCGTCGATGGTCGTATTCGCTGTCGTCGGACAAATTCTGTTCAAGCGCATGCAAAAGCGCAGCGAGAGTTCGACCGAGCAGTCGTAACGGAATAGAGCGACCGCTCGCGCAGTCATGCAGGCGAGCGTTCAACACGTTCCCTCCAACCGCGCGCGTGCGGCCATACTTTCCCTAGCAACGCGCGGCACTTGATCGAGGTGGCAGGTCAGACGATCTGCCACCTCGTTTTTCAACGTTGCGGGTTGCGCACCAACAGCAAACCCGCAGCCGACGCAGCAACCGCCATTGCAGCTGCGCCCAACACAGCGATGCGGAAATTCGCGACGAAGCGGTCTTCGGTCGCATCGGCGAGCGCAAAGCCCAGCACCGCAACCGCCAGCAAGCCGGCAATGCGCGCGACTGCATTGTTGATGCCCGACGCCGATCCGGCATGGTCCGCATCGACCGAGGCCATCACCGTCGTCGTCAACGGCGCCACGCTGAGCGCCATGCCGCAAGCCAACAGCAACAGCGCGGGAAAAATCACGCGCCAATACTCGATGTCGGCCGACGCGACGCGCGCGAACAAGGCGAAGCCGATTGCAGCGGTGAACGGACCGATCGTCAGCAACAAACGCGGGCCGGTTTTTTCCGCCAGCCGTCCGGTCGAACGCGACGCAGCGCCCAGGATCAAGGGCAGCGGCAACAACGACGCGCCCGCCACCGTCGCGTCATAATGGCCGACGCGGATCAGCAGATAGGGCAGCAACACGAACAAGCCGCCCAGCGCCGCATAGAGAAAGAAGGTCAGGATGGTGACGCCGACAAAGGTCGGGGTGCCGAACAGCTTGACCGGCATCATCGCAATCTTGCCGGTGCGCGCCTCGACCAGCACGAACACGATCAGCAGCACGATCCCAAGCGCGATTGCGCCCCACGCAAACGGTCCCGCCATCGCCGTCGACGCAATCGTCAGCCCCCACGTCAGCGCCGCGAGACCCGCCGTGGCCAAGCTTGCCCCCACCCAGTCCAGCGGTGCTGCATCGTGCCGGCGATGTTCTTCGACATAGCGCAGGCTGAGAAAAATCGCGCCCAACGCCAGCGGCACGTTGATGAAAAAGATCGCGCGCCAACTGACGGAATCGACCAGCCACCCGCCCAGTACCGGACCAATCGCGCCGCCGATTGCGCCGACCGCCGACCAGGTGCCGATCGCACGGCCGCGCGCTTCGCCGTCGAACGCAATGCCGATCAAGGCGAGACTGTTCGGCATCAACATTGCGCCGCCGATTCCTTGCAACACGCGGCCTGCCAGCAAGAGCGACAGGCTCGGCGCCAAGGCGCACAAGATCGACGCCGCGGTGAACAGAATCGTGCCCCACACGAACAAGCGCCGCTTGCCATAGCGATCGCCGGCTGCACCGAACAGCAGCACCAGCGCACCCAAGGGCAGCGCATAGGCATTGATCATCCAGCTCGTCGCTGCAGCCGATGCGCCGAAGGCGTTTTGAATCGTCGGCAGCGCGACATTGACGACCGAGCCGTCGATGAACGCCAGGCTGGAGCCGAGAATCGTCGCTGCCAGCGTCGCGGTCTGGCGACTGAGCATCAGCCGTCGGTCGGATGCAGGAACTGGTGCACGGCCTGAATCACGACCGATCCCTCACCGACGCCCGACGCAACGCGCTTGACCGATCCGGCGCGCACGTCGCCAACCGCGAAAATGCCCGGCCGCGTGGTTGCGTAGGGCGACGATAGCGGCACGCCGTTCGAATCCTTGCCGGTGCGCACGAATCCCTTGCCGTCGAGTTCGAGACAGCCATCGAGCCATTCGGTGTTGGGTTCGGCACCGATCATCACGAAGATATTGCCAACCTCGTTGGTCGCGCTGTCGCCGCTTTTGCGGTTGGTCCAGGTGACTTTGCGCAACCGCTCGTCACCGTCGAGCCCGGTAATTTCCGTATGCGCATGCAAGGTGATGCGCGGCGACTGCTCGATCCGCTGCACGAGATAGTCGGACATGGTCGCCGCCAGCCCGCTGGCGCGTACCAGCACATGCACGTGAGCGCAGGTGCGCGACAGAAACACCGCGGCTTGGCCGGCGGAGTTGCCGCCACCGACGACGATCACATGCTCGCCGCCACACAGCTGCGCTTCCATCGCGGTCGCGGCGTAATGAATGCCCTGCCCTTCGAACCGGTCGTAATTCTCGACATCCAGCTTGCGATAGCGTGCACCGGTCGCAACCACCACGACGCGCGCCTGAATCCGCTGCCCGTCTTCGAGCTTGAGCGCATAGGGGGATGCTGCGCAGTCGACGCCGGTTGCGGCGCGCGCAATCGCCAGCCGCGCACCGAATTTCTGCGCCTGCACCTGCGCGCGCCCGGCCAGGGCCTGGCCTGAAATACCGGTGGGAAAGCCGAGATAATTTTCGATCTTCGAACTGGTGCCAGCCTGCCCGCCCGGCGCCATGCCTTCGACGACGATTGTCGCAAGACCCTCGGATGCTGCGTACACGGCCGCAGCAAGTCCGGCTGGGCCGGCACCGACGACGGCAACGTCATAGACATGCGACGGATCGATTTGCTCGGTCAGACCCAACGCGTCTGCCAGCTCGGCCGTCGGCGGATTGCGCAGCACGCGATGGTCGGGCGTGATCACGACCGGCAGCTGATCTGCGGTCAGGTTGAAACAGTCGAGGAAGCCTTCGGCATCGGGATCGATTTCGGTGTCGAGCAGACGATGCGGATAGCCGTTGCGCGTCAGAAACCGTTCCAGCCGCAACGTCTCACCCGCATGGCTGGGCCCGATCAACACGACGCCGCCCTGGCCGTGCCGGATCAAACCGACGCGACGCAAAATGAAAGCGCGCATGATGATTTCGCCGATATCCGGCTCGCCGGTTACCAGGCGGCGAAAATTTGCACGCTTGACCCGCACGACGCGGCAGTCGTTGGCCGCGCGCGCCGACACCAGAATTTCGCGGCTGTTGAACAGATCCAACTCGCCGGTGAATTGCCCCGGCCCGTGGACATGCACGACGTTCTGCGAACCGTCTTCGTCGGATTCCAGAATTTCAACGTTGCCGGCGACGACGAGGAAGAAATCGACGCTGCGCTGGCCGCGCTCAAACAACATCGTGCCCGCGTGCAACGATTCTTCGCTGCCATACGAAAAGGCACGTGCCGCCATCTCGGAACTAAGCACCGGAAATGTCTGCGCCCCGCGCGCATAGGGATCGGCGGGATCGAGATCTGCTTCAGTCGTCGTGTCGGACGCCATATTGGACATGGGCGCACCGTACGGTCGCGCGGTGACGACGGCAACGCGCGAGCGATTTGATCTGCTACGCTGCGGCCAACAGCAGAGGATCGGTCAAATGAGCGATGATTGTTCTCACCTGGACACGATCCGGACTGTGACGCCCAGCGCGCTTGGCTGCGAGGAATGCCTGAAATCGGGCAGCGAGTGGCTGCATCTGCGGCTGTGCCGGACGTGCGGCCATGTCGGATGCTGCGACCAGTCGCCCAACCGGCACGCGACGAAACATTTCCACGCCACCCAGCATCCGATCATCGAAGGCTATGATCCACCCGAAGGCTGGGGCTGGTGTTATATCGACGAGGCCTTCTTCGATCTCAGCGATCGCGCCACGCCGCAAAACGGGCCGATCCCGCGCTTTTACTAAGACCGCAAAGCCCTAACCGCGAGGCCAGATCTTAAGCCCGCCTTCCCGGGGAATAGACACGGCGCCTAGCCTGTCGCCAACCGGAACGGGGATGCAGATGCAGCGCGCAAATATCGTGTACGGGGCGGGTGCGATCCTGCTGGGCGTGATCGGACTCGTCGTCGGCGACTTCGCAATGCAGTGGCAGCCGGTGCCCGCCGACATTCCCGGTCGCGCACTTCTTGCCTATGTCGCTGCTGCTGCCTTGTTGCTTGCGGGCGTCGTCACGTTGATCCCGCGCACCTCGACGCGCGGCGCGGGCGCGCTCGGCGTACTCTACGCGCTGTGGGTCGTGCTGCTGATGTTGCCGCGGCTGGTCGTGCAACCGTTGCAACTCATCCGCTGGAACGGGCTGGCTGAAATTCTCGCCCTCGCTGCCGCTGGTGCGGTTGCGTATGCGGTGGTGAAGCCGGCGCTGCTGCGTCCCGCCCGTCTCGCCTTTGGTTTTCCGCCGCTGATCTTCGGCACCGCGCATTTCGTCTATGCCGACTTCACCGCCTCGATGATTCCGACCTGGATTCCGGGACCGTTGTTCTGGGCCTATGCAACCGGCTGTTTTCACATCGCCGCCGGCCTGTCGATGTTGAGCGGCGTGCTGGCGCGCCTGGGCGCCACCTTGCTGGCGACGATGTTCGCGGGCTTTGTGCTGTTGCTGCATGTGCCGCGCGTCGTGCACGAAACCGGCAGCCGGCTGGAATGGACGATGTTGGCAATCTCGACCAGCCTGACTGGCGCTGCACTGATCGTCGCTCTCTCCTATCGCGGTGAACGCTCACTGGTTTCGCTGCGCCCGTAACGCGATCGCCGCCTCGCAACTATCCGATGCTGCGCTTCGCCAACATACCGGCGCAGGTCGAAATCAACTGCGCGCACCAGCCTGGTTAGGGATTTCAAACTACACCGCCCGCAACGGCGCCGGTGGAACAACGAGTTCGATCTTCCCCGTCGCAACGTCATAGACCATCCCCGACACGGTCAGCGCATCGGGCAGACGCGGATTGGCGCGCAAAGCCGCGACGTCGATCGCCACCGCGCGATACGGATCGGTGATCGCAAACGCCTCGCCGAGCCCCTCTTCCGCTGCGCCCATATAGTTCGCGACCAGACCAGGCGCGTGATGATAGCAGCCGACGATGCCGCAATCCGTGTGATGCAGCAGAACTAGGTTCCAGCCCGCACCGACTTCTTGCCCGCCGACGCGGGACACGGTGCGCAAGATCGCCATCGTCTCCAGCAACGCTGGATTCACGCGGCCGCCGACATTGCGGATGATCGCCGTCTCGCCCGGTTCGAGTTGCAAGACGTCCAACGGGTCGACGCGGGGATCTACGCAACCAACGATCATGGTTCGTTGCGTCGGCAGGATTTTCAGGCTGGCGTTAAATCCGTCCGCGGCGAAGGCAGCATTTCGCTGCAGCATTGTTTCGACGAAGTTCATGTCAATCTCCATTCGCTCAGGCGGCTTTGGGCAGGCGGGTCGACATCATCGCCTGCACCGCTTTCGGGTCGGCGGTGAATTTCTGGTACATGCCGCGCGACTGCGCGCCCGCGACGATCTCGTCGCTGGTGCCGGCTTCGATCGCGTCGAGCGCATCGGCGACGACTTCGTGCGGGGTCATGCGCGGTTCCGGCAATTTCGCGCCCATCGCCGTGTCGGTCTGCACCGCGAACACGCCGACCACTTGCGTGTGTTGTGCGCCGAGTTCAGCCCGCAGACTGCGCGTCAGCGACAGGCTTGCCGCTTTGGATGCCGAATAGGTCGCCGCCATCGGCAGGCTGATCAGCGCCAGCATCGACAACATGTTCAGCACCGCACCGCCGCCCGAAGCAGCCAAGGAAGCTGCGAAAGCGCGCGTCAGTTCGAGCGTGCCGAAATAATTGACCTCCATCTCGCGCCGCGCGTCGTCGATCGTCGGCGCCGACAGCGCACCCTGGAATGCGGCGAAGCCGGCATTGTTGATCAGCAAGGTCACGTCTTTGGCGACGCCGGCCGCGGCAGCGACTTGATCCGGATCGGTGACGTCGAGCGGCAGCGGCACGAGACGGCGATCGCCGCTCTTCAACAGCTCGCCGAGCGAAGCCGTGTCGCGGGCTGCGACATAGATCTTGGCGGCACCACGAGCCAGCAGTTCGGCGACATAGGCGCGGCCGATGCCGCCATTGGCACCAGTGACGAGAACGACGGAGCCGGAGATTTTCATGACGATGATCCTTCGAAGAAGAGAAGCAGTTTGCCGGGCGGTGACTTGTCGAAAGCGGCTCTACCGAGCGTTTCCGACTGGTTTGTCGCCCTGTTCGATGACGTGAAGGTCGCTTTTTGCCCGCCGGCCCAGTAGCCGTTCTCTTCGTCTAGGATTTATCCCGGCCCAGCATAGATGGGCGCCGGACCGCGATTCAGGGAAAGGCGCTTGTCATGAAAGACATCCCGACGCTCAGGCTCTACACGCGCGTGGCGCGGCTCGGCAGCTTCTCGGCCGCGGCGCGCGAGACCAATCTGGCGCAGTCGCAAGTCTCGCGCATGATCGCCGATCTCGAAGCTGGGCTTGGCGTGCGTCTCTTGTCGCGTACCACGCGCGCGGTCGTACCAACCGAAGCCGGCATAGAATTCCTGGCGAGGATCGAGCCGATCCTGGCCGCGCTCGACGATGCCGAGAACAGCGTGCGCGAGACCGGCGAGCTGCGCGGACGGCTGCGTATCGCGATGCCGTCGATCTTCGGCATCCGCGTTCTGATCCCGCGCCTGACGAAGTTCATCGAGCGGCATCCCAAGCTGCATCTCGAAACCATCCTCGAAGATCAGTGGCAGGATCTGGTGCGCGGCGCGATCGATATCGGCTTTCGCGTCGGTGAGTTGCCCGACGCGTCCGGCACGGCCAAGCTGATCGGCAAGATGCACCGCATCACCGTCGCAGCGCCGTCCTATCTGGAAAAGCACGGCACGCCCGCCACACCCGCCGAGCTGCATCGCCATCGCATCATCGTCGGTCCGCACGCGATGCATGCGTCGTCGTGGCAGTACCGGCGTGATGGGCGCACCGACACGATCGACGTGGAACCGCATTTCACGACCAACGATACGTCTGGCGCACTGGCTGCGGCGACGAGCGGTCTCGGCCTCACCTCGACCACGACCTGGGCGTCGAAGCGCGAGCTCGATAGCGGTGCCTTGGTGCGCTTGTTACCGGCCTGGACGATGGCGGAGCTGCCAGTGCACGCCTATTTCCCGCTTGGCCGCGCCACCCGCGTCGCAGCGCGCGTCTTCGTCGATTTCGTTAGCGAAGAATTCGCGCGCGATTAGCGCACCCGGCGCGTACGCAAAGCTTCGCCGCCGGCGCGTTGAACCAACAAAACGACCTTGCGCATGGATCACCTCACGAGGTGAAACCTAGCGCACCGCCTGGCTGTTCCCCAGTGCGGCAAAGCCTGACAGGGTCAGGCGCGACGTGGTTGGGCGCAGCGTCTCGGCGTCGTCCAAGGTAGCGCGAATGCGCGGATCCTCGGTCGGTGCGGCGTGGCCGGCGATTAGGTGGGCGTAGCGGATCGCGGCGATACGGCGGCCGATCGTGGGCACGGCCAAGCCGCGCTGCATCTCGTGCTGCACGAAGCGCAGCACGGTGGCGCTGTCGGACGGCAACCAGCTGCGACCGGTCGATTCACACCAATCGCGGAAACTCTGAAAGTCGTTGCCGTATTGTTTCACGGTCCGGGAAGTCAGTGCCTTCATGGCAGCACCGCGGTCGCTTCGATTTCGACTTTGGCGCGCTCTTCGACCAGCGCCACCACCTGCACCACCGACATGACGGGAAAGACTTTGCCGAAGGTCGCGCGATAGACAGCGCCGATTTCGCGCAGCCGCGTGCGATAGGCGACCATGTCGGTCACGTACCAGGTCAGACGCACGATCTGTTCGGGCGTGCCGCCGGCCGCTGCCAACACGGTGCGGATATTTTCCAACGCGATGCGCGTTTGTTCGACGAAATCGTCGGTTTCAAACACGCATTTCTCGTTCCAGCCGATTTGCCCCGACAGGACGAGATAGCGGCCGGTCGCGACCATGCCGTTGGCATAGCCGCTGGGACGCGGCCATTCGGCGGGCTGCACGGTTTCGATCATGACGGCTCCGATTGCGGCACGAGAAATTTTTCCATCGCCGCGCGCAGCGCGTCGGGGATGGGGCAGGATTGCAGCGGTTCCAACGACACGAAGGCGACGACGAGACGGATCCGCACCCGCTCTTCGCCACGGCACGAGACAACGATGCGCAGATCGACCCGGCTACGCCCGATCGAGGTGACGTCGAGCGCAAAGCGCAGGCGATCGCCGAGCCGGCTCGCTTTCACGAAATCGGTCTCGATCCGCACCGCCGGCACGCCGTGCTCGCCTTCGAGATGCAGCTGGTGGAACGAGGTGCCCAGCTCGGCTTCGAACCATTCTTCGACGGTCTGGTTCACCATCTCGAAATAGCGCGGGAAGAACACGATGCCGGCGGCGTCGACATGAGCGAAGCGCACGGTGATGTCGGTGGTGAAGCTCATGACGCACGCCGCTCGCGGTCACGCAGCACGAAGCGCTGCAGCTTGCCCGACTCGTTGCGCGGCAGCGCGTCGAGGAATTCGATCCGACGCGGATATTTGAACGGCGCGATCGTCGCTTTGACGAAATCCTGCAGCTCGCGCACCAACGCTTCGTCGCGCGGCCGGTCGTCAGCCAGACAGACGAAGGCTTTGACCACCATGCCGCGCTCGCCGTCGGGCGATCCGACGACCGCACATTCGCGCACCGCCGGATGCAGCAGCAACGCTTCTTCGACTTCGGGGCCGCCGATATTGTAGCCCGAGGCGACGATCATGTCGTCGCTGCGGCCGTGATACCAGAAGTAGCCGTCAGCATCGCGGTGATACGTATCGCCGGTGATGTTCCAGCCGTTCGCCACGTAGTTTGCCTGGCGCGCATCGTCGAGATAACGGCAACCCGTGGGACCGCGCACAGCAAGCCGGCCGGGCGTGTCAGGCGGCAACTCGTTGCCGTCGTCGTCGAGAATGGTGGCGACATAGCCGGGCACCGCCAGCCCCGTCGCACCACGGCGGATTTTACCCGGTGCCGCCGAGATGAAGATGTGCAGCATCTCGGTCGCGCCGATCCCGTCGATCAGACTGTGGCCGGTCGCTTCCAGCCATGCGTCGAAGGTCGCAACCGGCAAATGCTCGCCCGCCGAAACGCAGGCGCGCAGGCTGGTCCAGTCGGCACGCCGCGCATGTTTGAGCAGCGCGCGATAGGCCGTCGGCGCGGTCATTAGAATCGTTGGATTCATGGTTGCGATCGCATCGCCGAGAAGTTCGGGCGCGGCACTCGGCAGCAGAATCGACGCAGCGCCATAGCGCGCGGGAAAGATCACATGCGCGCCAAGTCCGAAGGTGAAGGCCAGCGGCGCGCTGGACAGAAACAGATCGTCCGGCTGCACGTTCAGGATCGAGCGCGGGAAACAATCGGCGATGGCCAGAATATCGCGATGGAGATGGACGGTCGCTTTGGGCGCGCCCGTCGTACCCGAGGTGAAGGCCAACAGCGCCGGATCGTCGGCCGCGGTCGCGACGGTCGCAAACCCGCCCGGCACGTCGCGCGCACGACGATCGAGCTCGGCATTGCCGTCGCCTTCAGCGGTGAAGGTCAGGATGGTCTTGCAGACACCGTCCAGCTCGCTGCGCAAATCTTCTTCGCACAGCGCCAGGTCGGCGCGCGCCTTGTCGGCGATCACCGACAATTCGCGGTTGCGCAGCAACGGCATCGTCGCCACCACCACGCCGCCCGCTTTCAGCACGCCGAACCAGCACGCCGCCAACATCGCCGTCGTCCGGCCGCGCAACAGCACACGACCGCCTGTGACCAACCCCGCCTCGACCAGCACCCGCGCGATGCGCGACGACAGCGCGTCGATCTCGCCATAAGTCCAGCGCCGCGCCGGCGTGTGGAACAACACGCGATCGGCAGGTGTGTGGCCGAGCAACTCGGCGGCGGCGTTGAGCTGCGCCGGGTACTGCAATTCAGGGCGGTCGAACAGAAAGTCCGGCTGCGCCGACGGCGGCGGCAATCCATCCAGCACGTAGCGATCGGCGATCATGCGCGGCCAGCCAATGTCTGGCGCGCGATCACGATCTTCTGCACTTCGCTGGCGCCTTCATAGATGCGCAGCGCGCGGATCTCGCGATAGAGGCGTTCGGTGATGTTGCCGCGCACGACGCCGTGGCCGCCGAAAATCTGCACCGCGTCGTCGATCGCGCGTTGCGCCGCTTCCGTGGCGAAGAGTTTGGCGATCGCAGCTTCGCGCGTGACCCGCCCCGTATGCTGATCGGCCAGCCAGGCGGCGCGATAGACCAGCAAGGTCGCAGCGTCGACGTCGACCGCCATGTCCGCCAGCTTGCCTTGGATCAGTTGCAGCTCGGCCATCGCGTTACCGAACAGCTGGCGCTGCGCTGCGCGCTGCACCGACTCGTCCATCGCACGCCGCGCAAAGCCCAGCGCCGCCGCACCGACCGTCGAGCGAAAGATGTCGAGCGTCCCCAGCGCGATGCGCATGCCCGCACCCGGTTCGCCAATGCGCGCCGAGTGCGGCACGCGGCAATCGGTGAAGCGCAACGTTGCCAGCGGATGCGGCGCAATCACTTCGATGCGCGCTTCGATCTCGAGGCCCGGCGTCTTTGCATCGACGACGAAGGCCGTGATTCCTTTCGACCCGGCGCCAGTTCGCGCGAAGACGGTGTAGAAATCGGCGATGCCGCCGTTCGAGATCCAGGTCTTGCAGCCGTTCAGCACGTAGCCGTCCGCTGTTTCGTCCGCAGTCATCGCCATCGCGGCGACGTCGGAGCCCGCTTCGGGTTCGGACAAAGCGAAGGCCGCGATCGCGTCGCCGGCCGCAACGCGCGGCAACCATTCTGCACGTTGCGCGTCCGTGCCGAAGAACGAGATCGGTCCCGCACCCAGCCCCTGCATCGCGAAAGCAAAATCCGCGAGTCCGTCGTGATAGGCCAACGTCTCGCGCGCGATGCACAGGCTGCGCACGTCGACATGCCCGTCTTTGCCGGGCACCGTATGCTGCAACCACCCGTCACGGCCCAGGCGCTGCACCAGATCGCGGCACGTCGCGTCGACGTCGCTGTCGTCATGCGCCGGCAGCGCCGCCGCCCAACCCTGCAGCCTCGCGGCGAAGGCGCGATGCGGCTCGTCGAAGAACGGCCAAGTAAGATCGGGCTGCGCCGGCATCGCTAATTCCCCTCGAAGACCGGCTTCGCCTTGGCGACGAACGCCTCGTAGGCACGACGGAAATCTTGCGTCTGCATACAGATCGCCTGCGCCTGCGCCTCGGCTTCGATCGCTGCGTCGAGACCCATGTCCCATTCCTGGTGCAGCATCGTCTTGGTCATTGCGTGCGCGAACGTCGGGCCGCTTGCGAGTTCGCGTGCAAATGCCTGCGCTTCCGTCAGCAGCGCGTCGCTCGCAACCAGCCGATTCCAAAAGCCCCAGCGCTCGCCCTCGTCGGCGCGCAGGCTGCGGCCGGTATAGAGCAGCTCGGACGCGCGACCGTGGCCGATGATGCGCGGCAGCATCGCGCACGCGCCCATGTCGCACCCCGCCAATCCGACGCGCACGAACAGAAATGCGGCTTTCGAGTCCGGCGTCGCGAAGCGAATGTCAGACGCCATCGCGAGGATCGCGCCGGCGCCGACACAGATCCCGTCGACCGCGGCGACGATCGGCTGCGGACAGGCGCGCATTGCTTTGACCAAGTCGCCGGTCATGCGCGTGAAGTCGAGCAGCCCGGCCATGTCGCGCCCGACCAACGGGCCGATAATGTCGTGCACGTCACCGCCCGAGCAGAAATTTCCGCCCGCACCCGTCAGCACGATCGTCTTGATGTTGTCGGCCTGGACCAGCGCGCGAAACGTGTCGCGCAGCTCGGCATAGGACTCGAAGGTGAGCGGATTTTTGCGATCTGGCCGGTCGAGCGTGATGGTCGCGACCTTGCCGTCGAGCTGCCAGCGGAAATGCGCCGGCTGGTACGATGTGTCGAGCTTCATGCCTGTCCGACCTCAATTGCTTGGCCCGTAATCGAAGCGGCATCGTCGCCGCATAGCGCTGCGACCGACGCCGCGACTTCTTCCGGTTGGATCAAACGGCCGCCGGGATTGGCAGCTGCCAGTTCGGCAATCGCCTCGTCGCGCGTGCGGCCGGTCTTGGCGACGATCCGTTCGATCGTCGTCTCGGTCATTTCGGTTGCGACATAGCCGGGGCAGATCGCATTCACGGTCACGCCGCGCGATGCGACTTCCAGCGCCAGCGAGCGCGTAATGCCGACCAGCGCGTGTTTCGACGCGGCATAGGCCGAGACGTAGGAAAATCCCTGCAGCCCGGCTGTGCTGGCGATGTTGATGACGCGGCCCCAACCCAGCTTGACCATCATCGGCAAAACCGCGCGCGTGCAACGTACCGCGCCCAGCACATTGACCTCGAACATGCGCTGGAACAGCGCGTCCTCGCTTTTGAGGAACGGCGCGCTTTCGGCGATGCCCGCATTGTTGATGAGGATCGCTGCTGGTCCAATTTCGTTGAACGCGGCTGCCACCGCATCGCCGTCGGTCAGATCGACTGCCTGAAAATCGGCGCCGATTTCCGACGCACGCGCAATCAGCTTGCTGATGTCGCGCCCCAACAGGGTCACGCGCATCCCGTCATCGGCCAGCCGCCTGGCGATGGCCCAGCCGATGCCGCGCGTCGCGCCGGTGACGATTGCGTGACGCTCAGCCATTGGGACGCACCATCAAACGTTGCAACTGATCGCGGCCCGACAAATAGGGCTTTGGCCATTCGACCGCGACTTGCTGGGCCGCCGCCGCACGCAATGTCCAATACGGATCCGACAGATGCGGCCGCGCCATGCAGCACAAATCGGCGCGGCCGGCGGCGATGATGCTGTTGACGTGGTCGATCTCGTAAATGTTGCCGACCGCCATCGTCGCAACCCGCGCTTCGTTGCGGATCAGGTCCGAGAACGGCGTCTGGAACATGCGACCATAGACGGGCCGCGCCTCGATCGTGGTCTGCCCGGCCGACACGTCGATCACGTCGACGCCGGCATCGCGGAACGCAGCCGCAATCGTCAACGTATCGTCTTCGTCATTGCCGTGCTCGCACCAGTCGGTTGCCGACAGGCGTACCGAGATCGGTTTGTCCGCCGGCCACGCATCACGCACGGCGCGGAACACTTCCAAGGGAAAGCGCAGCCGGTTCTCGACCGCGCCGCCATATTCGTCGGTGCGTTTGTTGGTAACCGGCGTCAGAAACGCCGACAGCAAATAGCCGTGGGCGAAATGCAGCTCGATCATGTCGAAGCCGCAGCGCACGGCGCGCTTGGCAGCGGCGACATACTGGTCGCGCACCAGATCCATGTCGGCGCGCGTCATCGCACGCGGCAACTGGTTGCGCGGCGACCAGGCGATCGCCGACGGCGCCAGCAATGGCCAGTTTCCCTCCGCCAACGGCGCGTCCATCTCCTCCCAGCCAAGCTGGGTCGAACCTTTGGGGCCGGCATGGCCCAGCTGCAGACAGAATTTCGCCGGCGTTTCCGCGTGTACGAAGTCGACGATGCGCTTCCATGCCGCTTCCTGCGCATCGGTATAGAGGCCGGTGCAGCCGGGCGTGATGCGCCCCTCTTCCGACACGTCGGTCATTTCAGTGACGACCATGCCGGCGCCGCCCTGCGCGCGCGATCCGTAATGGACGAGATGAAAGTCGCCGGGCACGCCGTCCTTGGCGCTGTACATCGACATCGGCGACACGACGATGCGGTTCGGCAAAGTCAGGCCGCGCAGCTTGAACGGCGTGAACATCGGCGGCACCGGCTGGTTCACCTCCGCGCCAGCGCGCTGCGCGAACCAGGTCTCCAGCCCGTCCAACCATTGTTTGTCGCGCGCGCGCAGATTGTCGTGGCTGACGCGCTGGCTGCGGGTCAGCAGCGAATAGGCGAACTGCATCGGCTCGAAGGCGAGATAGCGCGGCAGATGTTCGAACCATTCGGTCGAATTGCGCGCCGCATTCTGCAGCTTGACCACGTCGAGCGATCGTTCGGCCTGATAGGCCGACAAGGCTTCGGCAATCGTCGGCCGGTCGTGCAGCCGTTCGGCCAGCGCCATCGCATCTTCCAGCGCGAGTTTGGTGCCCGACCCGACTGAGAAATGCGCCGTATGCGCTGCGTCGCCCATCAGCACCACGTTCTTGTGGTGCCAGCGCTCGCACGTCACGTGTGGAAAGTTCAGCCAGGCCGAGCCGCGAAGATGGCGCGCATTACTCATCAAGCCGTTGCCGTCGAGATATTTGGCGAAGATGCGCTCGCATAGCGCGATGCTGTCCTCCTGGCTCAACGTATCGAAACCCAAGCCGCGCCAGGTCGGCTCGTCGCATTCGACGATGAAGGTCGAGGTGTCGGGATCGAATTTATAGGCGTGGAACCAGATCCAGCCATGTTCGGTCTGTTCGAAGCCGAAGGTGAAGGCTTCGAACGTTTTGTGCGTACCGAGCCAGACGAATTTGTTGCGCCGCATCTCAATGCGCGGCTTGAACACGTCTTCCCAACGCGCCCGCATCTTCGAATTGACGCCGTCGCTGGCGACGATCAGATCGGCGTCGTAGGTCGCAAGCACCGTATCGGGATCGGCGTCGGTTTCGAATTTCAGCGCGACGCCAAGCTCCTGCGCGCGTTCCTGCAGAATGTTCAGCAGACGCTTGCGGCCGATACCGCAGAAACCGTGCCCGCCCGAACGAATGACCTGCCCGTGCACATGCACGTCGATATCGTCCCAATGGGCCAGGCTGTCGAAAATGGCATCGGCGCTTTTGCGGTCGACCGCGCGCAGATTTTCCATCGTCTGGTCGGAGAAGACGACGCCCCAACCGAACGTGTCGAACGGGCGGTTGCGCTCGATCACGGTTACGTCATGCGTGGCGTCGCGCCGTTTCAGCGCAATCGCAAGATAGAGACCGGCCGGCCCACCGCCGACACATACGACTCGCATCTGCCCAAGCCTCGCTCGTGATAGTTTAGATCTAAACCTTTCTCGCGAGGCCTGTCCAGCGCGGTCTTTGCGCCGTCAACACCTCAGGATTTGGCGGATTTCTTGCGGCGCGGCGTCGCGGCAGGCGCCGCCGCGGCGCGCGGGGCCGCCAGCGACTTGCGTACCGCGTCCTTGGTTTCGCCCAGCAAGGTCAGCAGCCGCTTGGTCGTGGCCGGATCGATTTCGGTGAACAATTCGCGGATCCAGCTTTCATGCTGGGTCGCCATCACTTTGAAGGCGTTGCGGCCTTTGGCGGTCAGCGACACGGTCGTGCTGCGCCGGTCGGCATTCGACACGGTGCGCTTCACCAGCCCTTCGGCGACCAGCCGTTCGACGATGCCGGTCGTATTGCCGTTCGACACCATCAACCGTGCGCTGAGCGCACCCATCGTCAGCCCTTCCGGCACCCGGTCGAGCTGCGCCATCAGATCGAAGCGCGGCAAGGTCGTGTCGAAGGACTGCAGCAGGCGCGAGCGGATTTCGTTCTCGATCAGATAGGTGCAGGACAACAAGCGCAGCCATAGGCGCAACTGATCGTGCCGGTCGCCGGCATCGGTTTCATAGTCGGTCGGTATCTCAGCCATCGCGCCATTTATCGGCGCGATGTTTTAGGCGTCAATGATTGCGCTCGTCACGAGGCGAACCGCACGCGGCCGGTCGGAAAGAGCAGCCGCACCGTCGTCCCGACCCCAAGCTCGCTTTCGATCGTCATGCGCGCGCCATGCAGCCATACCAGCGCGTCGACGATGGCAAGGCCCAGACCGGTGCCGGCGACATTGGCAAGACTGTCTTTGGCGAAACGGCGAAACGGTTGGGTCGCCTGACTGACTTCCTCGCGCGCCATGCCGACGCCCTGATCCTCGACGGCGATTTCCAGTTCGCCGCCATCCAGCAGCCGCGCCGCGATGCGCACGCACCCTGGCTGGGTCGAGTATTTCAGGCTGTTACCCACGAGGTTGATCAGGATCTGCGGAAGCGCAACGGCATCCCCATACAGCAGCAGATGCGCCGGCACGTCGGCGACGATGCGATGGCCGCCTTTCGCGGCCCGGATCGACAGCATCCGGCACACCTGGTCGGCCACGTCGCGTACGCGCAACTCGGTCTCGTGCAGCAGCCGCTGCCGGGATTCGAGTTCCGACATAGCGAGAATGTCGTTGATGACCGCCAGAAGATGCTCGCCGGCCTCGTGAATATGCGTGCCGTACTCGCGATATTTGTCCGGCAGATCTCCGACGGACGCTTTGGCGACGCATTCAGCGAACCCGATCACCGCGTTGAGCGGCGTTCGCAGTTCGTGGCTCATATTCGCGATGAAACTCGAACGCGCGCGGGCCAGGCGCTGCGCGTCGGCGGCGAGCTGCTGCAACTGTTCTTCTGCCTCGACACATTGCGTCGCGTCGCGCAGCAGGGCCGCATAATACGGGGCGCCGGCAATCTGATAGGCCACCACCGTACCTTCGATCCAGATCAGGCTTCCGTCCGCGCGCAGCGCCTGGATCCGACCGCGCGGCCCCATCGGACGGGAATGAACTTCCGCGCGCTGCATCGAACGCATCCAGCCGACATGCTGTTTGCGCGCGGATTCCGGAAGCAACCGGTCGATCGGTCTGCCGAGAAGCGCGCGACGAGAATAGCCGAACATGCGCACGGCCGAAGCATTCGCGAAGACGATCTTCATGTCGTCGTCGAGCACGATGGCAGCGTCGTGCGACTCCTGGAGGATGGCGCGATACGAGCCGGGCGGCAGTGGCGCCGGCTCGGGCGCATCACATTCGATGGCGTGACGAAGATCCATGATCAAATCTCTCGGTTTGCCGTGTAATCGTGAATGACGGTGCCGAGGCCGAGTGTCAGGTCGGCGATGATGTGCGTCGCCGACACGATCTCGAGCACCGGCAGTTCGGCGATCGGCGCGAGTGCATGGGGCACAAGGTCAAGCGCGCCCGGGCCATTCCAGGCGCCTTTCACATTGACCTCTTGCAGGTGGTATTCGACGAGTTCGCAAATGCGCGGCGTGCCGTCGACATGCGGAATGATCTTGAGCAGAAAGTTTGGCGCCGCCAGCGACGCGCGCACCGCGTCAAGATCCGCCGCCTCATGCTTATAGCCCATCGTCGCCGTCGCGATTCGCAGCGGCCCGTAATCCAGCGTGCCGACCAGTGTATCGACTTCTTTGCGCAGGCTGGGGCTGGCCAGCTTTTTGGGAAATCCCCACAATTCGCGGCCGCCAGCAATCGGCCCCTCGTCGTTCAGGAACATGCAATGCGTATAGCTGCCGCGTCGTCCCTCAAGCGACACGGGAATGACCTGGCCACTTTCCGTGTAGTCGCCGAAGCCCGTCGAATCAGGCATGCGGATGAATTCGTACTTCACTAGCGGTTCGTCGACCTGAAGCGGCTCGGGTACCAGCGCGCGCAGTTTCGCCGGATCGGTGCGATAGGTGATGATCAAATATTCGCGGTCGATGAACCGGTAGGGTCCGCGCGGATAGGCCGGGCTGGTGAGCGGCATTGCGAACGCACGTTCGAGGATTTTCTGAATATTCATGTCACGATTCTCGCTATTCGCGGCCGTCAAAGGCTAGGTCGAAGGTAAAGACGCCATCGAGCACACTCGGGCGCTGCAGCACTTCGGGGTGACGCAACGTGCGAATCGCGTCGTGGTAGCCGGCACGCCAATGGCTCTCCATCGAACGGCGCGAGAATTCGTAGTCCTTCGAATGGCCTTCGAAATTCTCCGCGCGATGAACCAACTGAATGATGTTGTAGACGCTGAGGTCGGCGGCTTCTTCAAGGAGCCGCACCTCGGGCCCGTTGTGGAATTCGGGCGGAACCCGGTCGAGCAGTTTCGCCAGCGCCGATGAGAGTTGCCGCCGACGACGGACGGCATTCGTCGCCGCGCGCGTGCGGCTGGAATACTGGATCTCTTTCTGACGCGACATCACGTCGGCCATGATCGACGGCGTTTCGCCGCGCGAACTCCACAGATCGACCTGGAAGATCAGCATGTCTTCGCGCTGCTCACGTTCTTCGCGCTCGACCACCCATTCGAGCGGTGTGTTCGAGACGAGGCCGCCATCCCAATACTGCTCGCCTTCGATCTCGACGGCCGGAAAGCCGGGCGGTAAGGCGCCGCTCGCCATCACATGCTCGGGCTCGATATGATGCGTGCGAGCGTCGAAATACGTGAAGTTGCCGGTGCGCACATTCACCGCACCGACGCTGAAGCGCATCTGCCCGGGCACGTTGATCCGGTCAAAATCGACCAGCCGCTCCAAGGTCGCGCGCAACGGCGACGTATCGTAGTAGCTGGTTGCTTCCTGGGTGCCGGTCGCTTCCCACCAGGGATTCAAATTGCGCGGCACGAAAAAGCCGGGCGCACCAGCCGTCAGCGCCTTCGTCGCCGCGATCTGGCTCATCGTGCGGCGCATCGCGTCGGCGCGCATGACGGAATTCTCCATTCCGTTGAACCAGCTCCAACCGGGCTCGTCGGTGACCAACTCCCAGAACGCGCGCAGCTTCTCGACACGCTTCTCCGGCGGATTGCCCGCAATCAGCGCCGCGTTGATCGCACCGATGGAAATGCCGGCGACCCAGTCGGGATGCAGGTCGGCTTCCGCAAGCGCCTCGTAGACGCCGCCCTGATAGGCGCCCAACGCGCCGCCGCCCTGCAGCACGAGCGCGATGCAATCGAACGAAGGACGCTCGCCGATCACGTGCGACTTGCGCTTGCTCAATGCCGCGTCGCCAGGGTCCCGTCGCAGGGTCTGGTGCATGTTCATGTCGTTGTCCTTCCGAGGATCATTTCGTCCCCGCTATTGCGTTCGCCGCGCGCCCGCTGCTCGCGGGACGGCGCGTGCACGCTGTCCAGGTCGGCGCGGCAGATACGGCTGAATGCGACCAGCGCGTCGGGATCCGGGTTTTTCGACAAAGCCGATTTCACGAACTCGTGAACGGGCACGCTCGGCTGCAGCGCGATTTCGATGATCGCGTGAATTACGTCCTCTGCGGCGCTGATCACGTGTGGCGGCGCGAAGAGCTGAATCCGGTGCATGAGCGCCATCAGCTTCTGTTCGTGGCCGCCGATCGCGATCTCGTCACGCGTATAGGCGTCCACCAGCAGGTTCGAGGCGCACATGATGAACTCGGCATAGACGGTCTCGCGTCGCGTTATTTCTCGTTCGATACGCTGGGCACGGTTTTGCCGCCGCTGCGTATAGACGGCGCCGGCAAGCGAAGCCGTGCCGCCGAGGAACGCGCCCATCGCCGATACCGAACTTAGAAGTATTGGATCGATGCTCATGTGGCGTGTTCCATGGTTTGCGCTTGCACGAGCGTCGGCGGCTGGATGCGAAACCAGGCGACATAGAGCGCCGGCAAGAACAACAGCGTGAGCGCGGTCGCAACCGCGAGGCCGCCCATGATCGCGTATGCCATCGGTCCCCAGAAAATCGTCGGCGCGATCGGGATCATGCCGAGAATTGCCGCCGCAGCCGTGAGCAGGATGGGACGGAAGCGATGCGTCGATGCTTCGATCACCGCACTCCACGGATCGCGGCCGTGCGCTTTCTCCTCTTCAATCTGCTGGATCAGGATCACCGAATTGCGCGCGATCATGCCGATCAACGCCAGCACGCCGAGAATGGCGACGAAGCCGAGCGGCTTGTGCGCGAGCAGCAGCGCAGCGACGACGCCGATCACGCCGAGCGGCGCGACGCTGAGCACCAGGAACAACCGGTTGAAGCTCTGTAGCTGCACCATCAGGATGGTCAGCATCAGCAACAGCATCACCGGCACGACCGCGATCACCGACGCTTGCGCCTTCTTGCTTTCTTCGGCGGTGCCGCCGACCGCGATCTTGTATCCGGCCGGCAGGCCGGCGTTCAGCGCGTCGAGCTTTGGTTGCAGCGCCTGGATGACCGAAGCAGGCAGCGCATCGGGCGCGACGTCGGCCTGCACGGTCAGCGTGGGCTGGCGGTCGCGACGCCAGATCATCGGATATTCGCTTCCATATTCGACCGAAGCGATCTGACTGAGCGGCACTGTCTGTCCCGTCGGAAGCGGCACTTGCAACGTGCGGATGGTTGCGAGCGACATGCGCTGGTCGGCCGATGCGCGGGCCACGACGTCGACGAGATAGATCCAGTCGCGAATCTGCGTGACCGTCGTTCCGGTGACGACCGCGTTGACGGCCTGCGCCAGCGCCTGCGAGCTCAAGCCCAACAGCCGCGCCTGATCCTGGTCGACGCGGATGGTCAGCGTGCGTTCCGGCTCCATCCAGTCGTAATTGACCTTCTGCACGCCGTTCTGCGCGCCGAGCAGATCCGCGACCTTGAACGCAACGCTGCGCAACCGGTCGGGGTCTTGTCCACTGATGCGGAACTGCAGCGGCCATCCCACCGGCGGACCGAGTTCGAGCGGATAAACGCGCGCGACGACGTTGGGAAAGGCAGTCGTAAAGGCCTGCTCCAGCCGCGCCTTGACGTGGTCGCGCTGCTCCAGCCCTTTGGTCACGACGACAAGCTGCGCGAAGTGATCGTTCGGCAGTTGCAGGTCCATCGGCAGGTAGAAACGAACGGCGCCACGGCCGACATAGCTGCTCCAATGGTCGACGTCGCGATCCTGGGCGAGCAATTGATCGACACGGGCCGAGAGATCGCGCGACGCCTCGAGCGACACGTTCTGGGGCAGTTTGATGTCGACCAGAAATTCCGGCCGATCCGACGACGGAAAGAATTGCTGCGGCACCAGGCGCGTCCCGGCGAGCGCCAGCGCGAAGGCGGCAACCGTGATCAGGATGGTGCGTCGCCGCGCGCTCATGGCGGCGACAAGAACGCGCCGATACAGGCGCACCACCGGACCTTGCTGTCCTTCGTGCGACTTGGCCGGACGTTTCAGTCCCCAGACTCCGAGCAGCGGCGCGAACAACACCGCAACCACCCACGAGGCAAGCAGAGCGATCGCGACGACCGCGAAAATCGAAAACGTGTACTCGCCCGCCGAGCTGCGCGCGAAACCGATCGGAACGAAACCCGCGACGGTGACCAGCGTGCCGGTCAGCATTGGAAACGCGGTCGACGTATAGGCGAAGGTGGCTGCCTTTTCCTTCGAGTCGCCGTGCTCCAGGCGCGTGACCATCATTTCGACCGTGATCATCGCGTCGTCGACCAGCAGACCCAGCGCAATGATGAGCGCACCAAGCGAGATGCGCTGCAGGTCGATGCCGAGCAACTCCATGACGACGAACACGATCGCAAGAACCAGCGGGATCGACGCCGCGACAACGCCGCCGGCGCGAAATCCCAGCGCCAGGAAACTGACCGCCAACACGATCGCAATCGCTTCCCAAAGCGCCTCCATGAACTCGTCGACAGCGTGCGCGACCGTCGCGGGCTGTTCGGCGATCAAACTCGCCTCGATTCCGACGGGCAGGTCGGTGGCAATCTCGGCCATGGCGCGTTCGACGTTCTTGCCGAGGGCAAGCACGTTGCCGCCGTCGCGCATGGCGATCGCCAACCCGATTCCATCCTTGCCGTTGGCGCGAAAGATCGGCTGCGGCGGATCTGCCTGTCCGCGCGTTACATGCGCGATGTCGCCCAACCGGATGACGCGGTTGCCGACCATGAAATTGACGTCCAGCAGACCCTGCTCCGACTGGAAGGCGCCTGTGACCCGCACCAGGATCTTCTCTTCGTTCGTCTGCACAACGCCGGCCGGTGCGACTGCGTTCTGCGCCTGCAGCGCGCTGAGCAGCGCGGCACGATCGACGCCGAGCCCGGCGAGTTGCGCCGTCGAAAACTCCACATAGACGCGTTCATCCTGCGCGCCGAGAACCTCGACCTTGGATACGTCGGGCACCTGCAACAGGCGTGACCGCACGGTATCGACGTAATCCTTCAGTTGCCGGTGCGAGTACCCGTCGGCGGTGAAGCCGTACACGATGCCGAACGTGTCGCCGAACTCGTCGTTGAACCCCGGCCCGACAACGCCTTGCGGCAAGGCGGAGCGGATATCGCCGACCTTCTTGCGCACCTGGTACCAGATGTCCGGCACCGCGGTTCGCGTCACCGAGCCTTTGAGGTTGACGAAAATCGTCGACTGTCCGGCCGTCGTATAGCTGCGCAGATAGTCGAGGCCGGGCGTCTCCTGCAGTTTGCGTTCGATCCGCTCGGTGACTTGCTGCTGCATCTCGGTGACAGTCGCGCCGGGCCAGCCGGTCTGCACCACCATCGTCTTGATAGTGAAAGCAGGATCTTCGTTGCGGCCCAACTTGAAATACGAAGCGACGCCCGCGACCAAGATCACGATCATGCAATAGGTGACGAATGAGCGGTGCTTCAGCGCCCATTCGGAGAGATTGAAGCCGGTCATTGGCCGCCCTCCAGCACGCGCACCGATTGTCCCGGGCGCAGCACCTGGGTGCCCGCAGTCACGACCGTTTCGCCGGGCTGCAGCCCCTGCGCGACGACAACGCTGCGTTCGTCGTAGCGAAGCACGTCGACGCTGCGCAGCGACACGTTCTGCACGTTGGGATCGACCACCCATACGGCCGCGCGACCATCGGCCTGCGTCAGTGCAGTTGCGGGAATTTCGATCCCTGCAGGCGCCGCCGTGACGATGCGGCCTTTCACTGTTGCGCCCAGCCGCATCGATGGCGGCGGATCGATGAGCGCGACTTTGACGGCAAAGGTGCGCGTCGCGGCGTCGGCTTGCGGCGCCAGCTCGCGCACGCGTCCCTTGACGGTGATGCGCGCGTCGTCGGTCAACGCGATGTCGACGACGATGTCGGACGAGACCGTGCGGATGAGCTGCGCCGGAATGGAGAACACCGCATCGAGCCCGCCGTCGCGCGCGATCTCGGCCACCATGCGTCCCGGCGCCACGACTTCGCCGGGTTCGGCACCGACTGCAGTCACCGTGCCGGGTGCGTCCGCGACGAGTTCGGTAAAGCTGCGCTGTTCCTCGGCCGTATGTAGCTGCGCGCGCGCCGCTGCAACTTGCGCTTCGGTCGTTTGCAGCGCCTGCTGCGCCTGGTCGAAATTGGCGCGCGACGTGTAGCCGTCATGCAGCAAAGTCTGCTGACGGCCGAACGCATTGCGTGCCTGCAGCGCCTGGCCTTGCGCGGCCAGCAACGCGGCCTGCGCCTGTCGAAGCGCATTCTGTTGCAACTGCGAGTCGACCCGCGCGATCACCTGGCCGGCTTTGACGACGTCACCGACATGTACGGCACGTTCAATGACGCGGCCGTCGATCCGGAATGCGAGGCTGGTCTGTACCTGGGCGCGGATCTGCCCGGTCAGCGAGATCGTCTCGCCGGACGCCTGGCCGGTGATGGTGGTTGCCCGGACCGGGCGCGGTTTGGCGGCAGGCGGCGCGGCCTCGTCACAGCCGCCGAGGGCTGCCGCGACGAGCAGCAGCGGCGCGAAATGTCGGATCGACATCGAAAACTCCACAAAACGGGGGAAAAGGCAGCGGTGACAGGCGGCGCTTGCTTTGCACTTACTCGTATAGTATATTGCACTGGTGAGTGCAATCCTGATGATGAGACGATGACGCAGTCCAGACCCAAAAAAAACGCAGCCCCCGATCGTCGTGTTGGATCGCGCGAAGCGATCGTGCAGGCAGCCCAGCGGCTGTTCCTGAAGCGCGGCGTTGGCGCCGTGAGCATGGACGATCTCGCGACCGAAGCCGGCGTCGCGCGGCGAACGCTCTACAACCAGTTTCCCAGCAAGGAAGACATTCTGCGCGAGATGCTGCGTGAGCTATCGGAAGGATTGCGGGACGCGCTGCCGCCCGGCATCGAGACGCAAGGCGAAGTCGAAGAAGTGCTACGCCGCATCGGCACGGGCGTGCTGACCTTTCAGGCCCCGGCCGAGTTTGTCGGGTTGGTGCGCATCACTGTCGCCGACGCGCAGCAATTTCCGTGGATCGCGACCGCCTTTGATGCGGTGCTCGATCCGCAGCTCAACCGGTTTGCGCGCTATCTCGCCCATTTGACGACATTGGGCGTCCTCGCCTGCCCGGATCCGTTGCTGGCGGCGCACCAGTTTCTCGGACTTCTCAACGAGCCGGTTCTCTGGACGCGCGTGGTGCGTCGAAAGCAACCGCCCATCAAAGCGGATGTCGTTGTCGAGGAAGCGGTGCAGATGTTCTTGTGCCGATATCGCGTGGTCGATCCGAGTCCGAACCCACGCCGCAAGAAACGCGCTTAGACCCCCGCCTGCAGCCGCGCATATTGCGACCAGCCTTTGGGATTGCGCATGAAAGCGCGATGCACCGGCTGCGGGTCGTAGTAGGCGACGCGTTCGACCGCGATGCCGTCGCGAAAGCGGATCCGGTCGATGCTGGGCCATTTGACCATCCGCCCGCCGATCGACGCTTCGAGCGACATGTCGATGAACAAATAACCGTTGCGATGTTCCCAACTGTTCAGCACGCCGGTCAGATCCGGCAGTGCGCGCAGAATACGAAGATAGTCCTGGCGCGCGGCGGCGCGTCCGACGACACGCTGCATCGGCGATTCGAGCGCGACCTGTTCGTCGAGCAAAGCCAGCATCCGGTCCAGCCGCTCTTTCGGTTGCTGCCAGACTTGCGCGAACAGGTCGACCCACGCGGCAATCGTGCCGCGTTCGCCGGTTTTTGTATTGAGAACCACGTCGTCGTTCATAGCGATGTGGGTACGCGCGACTGCGCTGCTGCAACAGCGCAACCTCATCATGCAACGATGAGGTGGATGGGACGATCGATCGAAGACGCGTCGCCGTTAACCGCTTGCGGTCCCGCCGACGACGGACAAAAACGGTTGTGCAGCCTGCTGCTCGCGCAACGTCGAAAGATGCCCAGCGAGTTGCGCCAACGGCAGCCGGTCGGCTTTCGATTTCTGCCAGATCGCCCAGGCGACGCGTTCTTCGCGCGGCCACAATGGCATCGTCACCAGTCCTTCACCGCCCAAAGGCGACGGCAGGATCTGTTCGGCGATGATGCCGATGCCGTGACCGGCGCGCGCCAGTTCGGCAATCGCCTCGGTCATCTGCACGAACCAGATTCGCGTCGGCGGGCCGGAATTTGCCGCGGTCGCTTCGCGCAGCGAACGCTCGTCGCTTTCGCGCAAATCGTGCGTCAACAAGGTCTCGCCCGCCAACTCGCGCCAGGCGATCGCGGGGCGACGCGATGTACGCGACGTCACCAGCCGATGAGACGGGCTCAACAGCGCGAGGATCTCCATCGCGAAGAGACGTTTGCTCTCAAACCGCGCGTCGCCCGACGGCTGATGCGAAATCAGCAGGTCGACTTCGTCGGCGACGAGCAATCCCACGTCGCACCTGCCGACATCTGGCACGATCTGCAGATCCAACGTCGGGGACATGCCGGCGAAGCGAGCCATGCCAGCGGCTAGCCAGGGATACATCGTGTAACAGCTCGGCGCGACGCGCAGCCGCGGACGTTCGTCGTGCCGCTGTTGCTGCAACGACGCTTCGGCTTCGTCGAGCGCGCGCAACGTCGTGTCGGCAATCTCGAGCAACCGCAGGCCGGCCTCGGTCGGCATCATGCGCTTGCCGACCCGATCAAACAGCTTGGCGCCCAAGTCTTTTTCCAACCCCAGCAGCTGATGGCTGAGCGCCGATTGCGACAGGTGCAGCCGCGTGCCTGCACGCGTCAGCGTGCCTTCGCGCGCGACCGCCTGCACCAACCGCAAATGCCGAACCTCGATTTTTCCTGCCATCAAGCCACTCCGCCGGTCAGAACAATTGGCCTTGGCGCTCCGAGGAGACAGCCGCAAAGAGCCAATCGAACCGTTGCCCTTGTCCGTTCACCGCGCTGTACTGCCAACGCAAAAATCAGAACGCAGGTTTTGAGGGAATGAGTATGCGCCTGGCAGCACCGATTTTGTCGATCCTTCTTTTGGCTGGCACAGCTGCGGCAGAAACGCCGGTAACGATGCCGGACATTCCCGAGAAGTTCGACCGCACCGTGCAAAGCGCCGACTACATCAAACGCGACGTGATGATTGCGATGCGCGATGGCGTGAAGCTGCACACGGTCATCGTCATTCCCAAAGGTGCGAAAAACGCACCGATCCTGCTGACGCGTACGCCGTACAACGCGAACCAGAAGCTCGAACGCACGGCCAGTTTCAACCGTGCGGCGCGCTTGCAGCTCGACGACGAGCTGTTCACCAGCGACGGCTATATCCGTGTCTATCAGGACGTGCGCGGAAAATGGGGTTCGGAGGGCGACTATCTGATGACGCGCCCGTTGGTGGGGCCGCTGAACAACACGCAGGTCGATCATTCGACCGACGCGTATGACACGATTGAATGGCTGGTGAAGAACCTGCCCGAGAGCAATGGCAAAGTCGGCATCACCGGTTCGTCCTATGACGGTTTCACCACTGTGATGGCGATGATCAATCCGCACCCGGCGCTCAAAGTCGCGGCGCCGATGTGCCCGATGATCGACGGCTGGATGGGCGACGACTGGTTCCACAACGGCGCCTTCCGCATGACGAATCTCGACTACATTTACGATCAAACCAGCGGGCGTCAGTCGAGCTGGGGAAAGATGCCGCATCCCGGGCGCGACGATTACGAGTCCTATCGCGCTGCAGGTGCAGCCGGTGAGTCCGCCAAGCGCGTCGGGCTCGATCAACTGCCCTTCTGGCGCAAGATCGTCGAACATCCAGCTTACGACTCGTTCTGGCAGAACCAAGCGCTTGATAAGATCCTGGCGCAGAAGCCGCTTGCGGTTCCGACGATGTGGATCACCAGCATCTGGGACCAGGAAGACATCTATGGCGGTATCGCCGCCTATCGCGCGACCGAGCCCAAGGACACCAACAACGACAAGAACTTTCTGGTGATGGGGCCGTGGCGCCACAGCGGTGCCAAAGGCGACGGCGACAAACTCGGCCTGATCAAGTTCGACGGCGACACGGCGGCGCAATTCCGCCGCGACGTGCTGAAGCCGTTCCTGGACATGTATCTGAAAGACGGCGCACCCAAAGCCGACATCGCGCCGGTAATTGCGTACGAGACCGGCACCAATCGCTGGACGCGTTATAAAAGCTGGCCGCTCGCCTGCGAGAAAGGCTGCGAGACCACGTCGAAGCCGATCTATCTGCAGGCAGGATTCAAACTCGGCTTTGACAAGCCGACGACCGACACGGCAAACGACCACGACGACTATTTCTCGGACCCGAACAAGCCGGTGCCGAACTGGCCGCGCCCGGTGCAGTTGAAGAACGCCGACGATTGGCGCCGTTGGTTGCTGCAGGACCAGCGCTTCGTCGCCGATCGCCCCGACGTGCTGAGCTATGTGTCGGACGTGCTGACCGAGCCGATGCATATTGCGGGTCTGCCGATGGTCAATCTGCTTGCTTCGACCACCGGCACGGATTCGGATTGGATTGTGAAGCTGATCGACGTCTATCCCGAAGACGTGCCAAGCCAGCTTGAGCTGGGCGGCTACCAGTTGATGGTTGCGGCCGACATTTTCCGCGGCCGCTACCGCGACAGTCTGGAAAAGCCAACCGCGATTCCGTCCGACAAGGTGCAGCGCTATCGCTTTACGCTGCCCAACAGCAATCACGTGTTTCTGCCCGGCCATCGCGTGATGGTGCAGATCCAATCGAGCTGGTTTCCAGTCTATGACCGCAACCCGCAAAGCTTCGTGCCGAATATTCTTCTCGCCCAACCTACCGACTACAAAGTCGCGTTGCAGCGCATCTTCCACAGCGCGTCGTCGGCGAGTTCGATCGAATTGCCGATCGTCAGATAACAAACAGACAGAAGGGGGAGTCCGATGCCATCACCAGAAATTACCTACACCGCGCTTACGGCCATGTTCACCGGCGTGCTGTGGGTGCCGCTGATCCTCAATCGGATCCGCGAGAAAAGCATGTGGCCGACGTTGCGCGACCCCGCTCCCGACCAACCGACGGCTTCGTGGGCGCTGCGTCTGCAAAAGGCGCATCGCAACGCGATCGAGAACCTCACCGTCTTCGCACCGCTGGCGCTGGCGGTGCCGATTGCAGGCATGTCGACAGCGACGACGGCGATGTGGTGTGCGGTGTTCTTCTGGGCCCGGGTCGCGCACGCGTTGGTCTATACGTTCGGCGTTCCCGTGTTGCGCACCGTGGCCTTCACCGTCGGTTTCATCGCGCAGCTCGTGCTATTCCTGCATCTGGTCGGCTACGCCTGAAGCAGGTCCTCGTAGAACCCGCCGAACTGGCGCGCCTCGTCGACAAGATGCACTTCGGCGATCCAATGGCGCGCCAAACCGCGCACATCCGGCGCACGCATCGGCAGATCGTTGCCGGGCGCGACATAGGAATGGCGCAGCTCGGCGGGAATCTTCTTGTGCGGGAATTCGCCGATCAGATGACCGGCGATTTCGCCGCCAAAGCCCCAGCCCAGATCGCGTGACATCGCGACGGCAAAGTCGAACAACGCAGCGCCGGTAAGATCGGGCTCGGCGCGGAACAGGTGCTCGATCGCCGCGTAGACGCGCGGCAAGTCGATGCGCAACTGATGTTTGCGCGAATCGTCCCCCAGCACATAGGTGCGGCCAAGATCGGCCTCCCACGCAGCCAGAACCGGCCCGAGATCGACGAACAAGATGTCGTCCTCTTCGATCACGCGGTCGGGCGGCTCGTGCGCATAGGGCAGCAACGTATTCACGCCCGCACGCACGACGCGCTTATGCCAATGGAGTTTGATTCCGTAGGCGCTGCGCGCGAGATCGTGAATCTCGCGGCTTAGTTCCGACTCAGTAATGCCGGGCCGGACCAGATCGCGTTCGATATCGTCGAACAAAGCAAGGCCGATCCGCCGTGCCTCTTGCAACGCGGCAGCTGGATCGACGTCCAAGGTCAGCGCGCTCATTGCGCCAGCTCCGCGCGCACCGTCTTGGCGGCTGCGACCAGCGCCCGCAGCGCCGGATCGACGTCGCGCCAAGCCCGCGTCTTGAGCCCGCAATCGGGATTCACCCACACGCGTTCGGGCGCGTAGCTGCGCACCGCCGTCCGGATCAAGCCGGCCAGCTCTGCTTCGTCGGGAACGCGCGGCGAGTGAATGTCGTACACGCCAGGACCGACCTCGTTCAGCCGGTGCCCCGCCACCGAAGACAGGATCGACATGTCGGAGCGCGCCGCTTCGATCGAAATCACGTCGGCGTCCAACGCTTCGATCGCCGCCATGATGTCGGAGAATTCCGCGTAGCACATATGGGTGTGGATCTGCGTCGCATCGCCGACGCCGCCGGTCGCGATGCGGAATGACTCCACCGCCCAGCGCAGGAAATTGGCGCGTTGCGATGCTTCCAGCGGCAGGGCTTCGCGCAGCGCTGCTTCATCGACCTGCACGACGCGCAAGCCAGCGCGTTCGAGGTCGATGACTTCGTCGCGAATGGCGACCGCAATCTGCCGACAGGTTGCTTCCAACGGCTGGTCGTCGCGCACGAACGACCATTTGAGGATCGTGACCGGCCCGGTCAGCATGCCCTTCACCGGCTTCTTCGACAGCGACTGCGCGTAGACGGCAAGATCGACGGTCATTGCGTTTCGCCGCTGCACGTCGCCGAACAGGATCGGCGGCTTGACGCAGCGCGACCCGTAGGACTGCACCCAGCCCGCTTCGGTCACCGCAAACCCGTCAAGCTGTTCGCCGAAGAACTCGACCATGTCGTTGCGTTCGGGTTCGCCGTGCACCAGCACGTCGAGACCGATGTCCTCTTGCGCCGCGACGGCATAGGCGACTGCGTCGCGCATCGCCTGGTCGTAGCCTGCCGTGTCCAACGTGCCGCGACGATGAGCGGCGCGGGCTTGGCGAATATCGTCGGTTTGCGGGAACGAGCCGATCGTCGTGGTCGGCAGCAGCGGCAAGGCCAAGGTCGCACGCTGGGCGGTGGCGCGCGCGTCGTAGCTTTTGCGCTTCCACGATTTGGCATCGAACGAGCGGACGCGCGCGCGGATGGTTTCGTTGCGCACGCGCGACGAGGCGGCGCGGCAGGCAACGACCAAATCCGATACGCGCAGCTCTTGTTCGATTGCGCCGGCGCCATAGACCGCACCTTTGGACAAGGTCGCGATCTCGCCCAGCTTCTCATCGGCAAAGGCGAGCCAGCTTTTCAGCTCAGGGTCCAGCCTGTGTTCGCGCCCGAGCGACACCGGCACGTGCAGCAGCGAGCAGCTTGGCGCGACGAGCAGGCGCGACGCGTCGCGCCGATCGGCAACCGTGCGGATCGTCGTCAGGGCACGCCGCAAATCGCAGCGCCAGACATTGCGGCCGTCGACGACGCCCAGCGACAGGACCTTGTCGGCCGGAATCTTGGCCAACGCAGGTTGCAGATCGGCGGCACCGTGCACGAGATCGAGATGCACGCCTTCGACCGGCAGCGTTGCGACCAAATCCAGATTGTCGCCCAGCGGCGCGAAGTACGAGGTCAGCAACAGCTTGGGCCGTTGCTCGAACGCCAATGCGTCATAGGTGCGGCGCAATGCGGCCTGCAGACGTTCGTTGGCGTCGAGCGCCAGAACCGGCTCGTCGATCTGCACCCAATCGGCGCCGGCCGATTTCAGCACGCGCAGCAAATTCGCATAGACTGGCAACAGACCGTCGAGCAGATCGAGCGGATCGAAGCCCGGCGCTTTCGACAGATGTAGCAACGTCACCGGCCCCAGCAGCACCGGGCGCGCAACGCCGCCGGCGCTTGCTTCGCGATAGGACAGTAGCTGCGCCGCGTCGCTGAGCTGAAAGCGCTGCCCGCGCACCAGTTCGGGCACCAGATGGTGATAGTTGGTGTCGAACCATTTGGTCATTTCGAGCGGCGCCGCACCGCCCTTCTCGCCGCGCGCCATCGCGAAATAGCGGCGCAGGCCGGTCAGGCCGGCGAAGCGTTCGGGCACAATGCCGACCGCGAGCGCGGTATCGAGCACATGGTCGTAGAGCGAGAAGTCACCGCACGGCACGACGTCCAAACCCGCGGCGCGTTGGGTGTCGCGCGCGGTCGCGCGCAGCCGGCTCGCCGTCGCTTCGAGATCGGCTTCCGACCGCTCGCCGCTCCAGAACGATTCCAGCGCACGCTTTAAATCGCGCGCGCGGCCGATGCGGGGATAGCCGAGTGTCGTTGCCTGCACGTCCAGTCCTCCTGTTTAGGTGGGCATGGGTACGCCGGAGGCTTGCGCGACGTCCTTGCATTCTGGCCCGCTTCCCAGGCCTATTCTGCAGGAAACCAGCAAGATAGGTGATCCGTGCGCAAGAAAGCCGCAAAAGAACCTGGAATGATCGAACGTGCGGCACGACCGGACGTGCCGGCGCTGGATGCGTTCGACATCAAGATCCTCGGCGCGCTGCGGGACAATGCGCGCGCCAGCAACGTCGAGATCGCGGAGAAAATCGGCCTGACCGAGTCGACCTGCTCGCGCCGGATCAAGCGACTCGAAGAAGACCGCGTCATCACCGGCTATCATCTGGGGCTGGAGCCGGATTTCGTCGGCGTCGGCTTGATCGCCTTCGTCACCTTGGTGCTGGAGAATTTCAACGAGCAAACCGCCGATCGGTTCGCGCGCGAGATTCGCGCCATGCCGGAAGTCGTCTCCTGTCACATCGTATCGGGCGGCTTCGACGCGCTGCTGCATATTGCGGCGGCGGATCTGCGCTCCTTTTCGACCTTCGTGCTCGACCGGCTGCGGCTGCTGCCGGGCGTCAAGGACCTGCGGTCTAGTTTCGTCATGCGCAGCTTGAAGGATTCGACCTCGTTACCGATTGCACGGAGCGCCGGCTGACGTTCGTCAGACGAACAGGCTCGGTCGAGGTCTTCTGTCCTTTGCCAATTCAGAAAGGATTTCACGCCAAAAAAGACGGCGTGCGCACACTGCCTCTCCTTCTTCTGCTGCTGTTGCTGATCGCCCGGCCGGGCATCGGCGCAACCGTGCCCGCCATTGACGGTGAAACCACTGTGATTGGTGCGGAGCTGGAGCGGCTCGACGGTGCCGGCGACGACGCGACGATCCAGGACGTTCTGTCGCCGGCGTTGCAGGCACGGTTTCACCCGGTCGGCACGCCGCGCCCGTCGGTGGCGCCGCGCGACGGTACGGTCTGGTTCCGGGTCACGATCGATCTGCCGCCGCAGCCCGACTTTCAGATCGCGAGCAACGCCGTCCGTGCCGACATCATCGACCTGTTTGCAGTCGATCGTGCCGGCAACGTGCTGCGCCAGAGCGAAGGCGGGTTGCGCGCGCGCGACGGCCGCTGGTCGTCGCTGAAACTGTTTCATCTGGGCGAGCCGCAGATCACCGTCTATCTGCGCATGCGCACGCACTACATTTCAGCGGCACCGCTGCGTATCGAATCGCTGAATGCGGCGGCTGCGCGCGACCAGCAGTTCGAACATACGATCATGCTGCTGTTGGGCGCCTTGCTGGTCACCGCGCTCGCCTTCGCGTCGATGTGGTACCGGCTCGGCGGGGCAGTGCATCGCAACGGCCTTGCGATGTCGCTGTTCGGTCTGCCGCTGGCGCAGATGTTTCTCGGGCTCGACCGCGTCACCTGGCCGACGGCGTTGCTCGAACCGGCGCTGAACCGGTTTCTCTATCAGTTCTTCATCGGCGGCTTTTACGCGTCGATCCTGCTCTTCGCGCTGCATTTCCTGCAGCTCGACAAAACGAAGCGTCTGGCGCGCACCATCCGCACCCTGGCGCCGACTGCTTTTGCGGCGCTTCTTGTGGTGCCTGTGCTGCCGTCGTCGATCGGCCTGCCGCTGACCAATCTCTGCATCACCGCCGCGCTGGTTGCAGGATCCGTGTTGTGCATCTGGGCGCTGGTCACACGCTCGCAGCACAAGCTGCTGATCCTGGCTTTCGCCATTCCGACTGCGCTGTCGCTGGGCATCCAGACCGCCGCCGCATCGCAGCTCGTCCCGTGGCAGCCGATCTGGCAGTGGCTGACCGCCGTCCCGATGCTGGCGATGCCGTTCGGTGCGGCTGCCTTGCTGGCCGATTCGGTGCGACGGCGCATGCAGACCTTGGTCGAGGAACGCACGCGCGCTTTGACCGAGGCGGTCGAATCGCGCGACCGCGTGCTGCGGCTGGTCGCGCACGATCTGCGCAACCCGGTCGGATCGATTCACGCGGCAAGCGAGCTGCTGCTGTCGACGCCGTCGGACCGGTCCCGCGATCGTTTGCTGCATGCGGTGCAAGCCGGCAGCGAAGCCGCGTTGCGTCTGATGGACGATCTGCTCGACGTGGCAGCGATCGAAAACGGCTCGGTCGCAATCCAGAACGAAGATGTCGAAGCGTCGAGCTGGCTGCGCCAGCGCTGCGAATTGCTGCGCCTCACCGCCGAGCGCAAATCGCTGTTGCTGCAAGTTCGCACGCCCGGCCCCTGCTTCGCCTGGTTCGATCCCGCGCGCACCGGACAGGCCTTGGACAATCTGGCGGGCAATGCGCTGAAATTCAGCCCGCGCGGCAGCATCGTCACAATCGAGCTGATCGACGCCGACGACGAAATTCGCTTCGTCGTCACCGATCAGGGTCCCGGCATTGCAGCGCCCGAGCTGACGCGGCTGTTCGGCGAATTCGAAACCGGCGCTGCCCGCCCCACCGGCGGCGAACGCAGCACCGGCCTAGGTCTCACGATCGCGCGCACCTTGATCCATGCGCAGCGCGGCAAGATTACAGTCGAAAGCGGGCCAGGAACGGGATCGAGCTTTACGATCCATCTGCCGCGCGATCCGACGCGCGGATCAATCGGCCGCGTTGTCGGCGCGGCTGGCCAAGTTCGTCCCGCGTAGCGCCGCAACCGCGGTCGCAAGTTTCTCAACCGTTTCGCGCAACGTCGTTGCGACGCCTTCGGCACCGTTCGATTCGGCGCTGCGTTCGACGTCGCTCGTCTGCCCGAACAAAGCCAGCAGCACCGGCACGTTGGGCGGCACGCCGCGACGCAGGCGGCGATGCGCAATGCGCACATAGGCCGGGCTGGGCGCGCGCGCAAAACACTGGCACGCGATTGCGACGGTCGACAGATCTTCGGTCGCCAACGACGACATGCTGCTGCTGATCCGCGTGCCGATGTCGCGCAGCGCCAGCAGACGCGCCACGACCACGGCCGCCGGCATGTCCAGCGCACCGCGGCCGGGCACGCACAGAACCGGCACGTCATGTTCCAGACGCGGTGCGGCGGCGCGCTCTTCGGGAGAATTGCTTTCTTCGACCGCGAGATCCGACACGAGATCGATTACGCTCAGCATATGCTCGACCAGACGCTGCTGGTCGGGCGGGCTCAACGAACCGCGATCGACGTCGTTCTGCGCCAAAGCCAGCGCCGGCAGCACGACATCGGCAAAGAACGCGTCGAGCGTACGGTTGGTGAGAAACGCTTCGGCTTGCGTGCCCGCTTCGATCGCGTCGCCTGCCAGCAGCCGTTGATAGAAGGTTTCTTCCGGCGCCAGCACCTCTTCATTGCCGAGCAGCACCGCGATGGTTTCGAATTGCGGCACGTGCCGTCCCAGCACGACGAGACACACAGTCAGCGGCGTTGCGACCAGCAGACCGATCGGTCCCCACAACCACGCCCAGAAGGTGATCGCCACCATATAGGCAAGCGGCGACAGGCCCGTGCTGTGCCCGTAGAGCAGCGGTTCGATCAGATTACCGGTGACGACTTCGACGCTGAAAAACAGCGCCATCGTCCACAATGCCATCGACCAGCCCGGATCGACCGCAACGCCGAGCACGATCGGACACAGGCTGGCGAGAATAGGGCCCAGCACCGGAATGAAGCGCAGCACCCACGCCGCCAATCCCCACAATAGCGGATTGGGAATTCCGATCAGCCACAGGCCGAGTCCGATCTGCAGACCGAAGGCTGCATTGACGAAAAGCTGGACCAGCAGATAGCGGCTGACGCGCCGCGCCGCATCGTCAAGCGCGGCGGTGGTGCGGTGAATATCGTGCGAGCCTGCAATCCGGATCAGCCGGTCGCGCAGATCTTCGCGTTGCAGCAGCAAGAAAATCAAAAACACCAACACCAGCGCCGCAACACCCAGCGGGCGCAGCAGCGGTGCTACGAAATTCTCCAGCAGTTGGAGCGACGATGGCGGCGGTTGATGAATCTCGACCGGCAGCGGCGGCGTGGTCGGCGGCACATTTGGCGCCGGCTTCTTCGGTTGGTCGCGCGAACCATCCAGTTCGGCCTGCAAGGTCTCGACCATGTTGGTGGCGCGCGTGACGATGTCGGACTGGCCCTCTTGTTTCAGGGCCCGCAGCTTGGTTTGCACGTTGCGCTGATAGTCGGGCAACTGTCCGACCAGCGCCGTCAGCTGCCCGCCGACGACGAAGCCGAGACTGGCAACCACTGCGACCGCGACGGCGACGACGATTGCGACCGAGAAAATGCGGCCGCTGCCGGCCCGGCGCAGCCGCCGCACCGGCGGGCCTAGAATAAAAGCAAGCAAGGTCGCGACGACGAAGGGAATGAAGATCTCGCGCCCGACATACAGCGCGCCGACGATCGCCAAGCCGGCCAGGATCGACAAAGCGGTCTCATAGCCACGCCGGTCCGTCGGCCGCACGCGGATGCCACGCCCCGATGCCGGCCCAGGCTCGTTCGGTGCGGCAGCAATGCCGCCCGGGTCGCGCGCACCAAGGGTCATGCCGCACCAACGTGCCCGCAGCCCGGATAGTTTCGTCCAGGCGCCGGGACGGACAATTGCTCGGGCAATGGAACTGGCCAGGCAACCAGACCCGCCGTTCGGCCGCCAAAACCAAAAAAGGCCGGCTTCGGCTGCTTAAATCGGACGGGCGCGCCCGGATGCTTTAGGGTCGCGCGCCATGACCGAAAACACCGTCGCTTTCCAACTCTCGCTTCGATTCGGCGCCAAGCCGATCAAAGCGGTCCTGCACGTCGCTGAGACCATCAGCCCGGCTGCGCGTGCGCGCCTGGCGACCTATGTCGACCAGGAAGAATTGCCCGACCCGATCCTGCTGGGGCAGATGTCGGCGACCGCGGCGCGTACCAACGCAGCGTATTTTCGCCAGAAGATCCTGCGCGAACCGGTGCCGATCTCGTTGTGGGAACGCAAAGACGGCGGCGCCTTCACCTGCAGCGCGAGCAACATGCCCTAACTGGGCAACCATTCGCCGGTCGCAAGCGTGACCGGCGAAAACTCTCGAAAGACCCAGCGCAACGGCACCGCGTCCCGGCGACGCCAGACCCGTTCGACGCGCACGCGCCACACACGTTCGGCGCCTTCGATGCGGTCCAGCTCGGGCCCGTCCCACAGAATTTCGGTCGTTCCCTGCACGTGCAGCAGGTCGCCGCGATCAAAGTCGATGAACAACAATCCCGCGCGCGGTTCGAGCAGCAGATTGCCGAGCGTGTTGAAATAGCGGTTGCCGCGAAAGTCGGGGATCGTCAGCAGATTCCCGTCATCGATGCGCACGAAGCCGGGCCGCCCGCCACGATGCGAAATGTCGGCACCGAACGCAGGACCGCTGCGCGTCGCCGTCGAAGTGGCGACAAAGAACGTGTCGGCGTTGCGGATCTGCGCCAACGCTTCTTCATCGAGTTGCGGCAGCCGTTCGAGCGCGCTCGTTTCGGCCGGCGGCACGTAATAGGCCTGCCGTCCTTGAATATATTGCGGGCAATTGCCGAAGCTCTGCAGCACTTCGAGCTGCAGCCCCTGTTCGTCACGCGCGACCACGCGCCCATTGGCGCGGTTGCGCCGGCGGGTTGCGAGATCGATGCCCAACAATGCGAACGGCGCATGCGGCACCAGCAACGGCGCGATCGGGTCGATCGCATCCGGTCCTGCATCAATAACGAGATGCTGCGGGTCGGGGCTGGCGATGAAGCCTTGCGGTCCTGCGAGCGTCGACGCCACCGGCCAACCGGCCGCGTCATTGGTCGCGATCACCACGAACGGCAGCATCGCGAAGAAAGCGCGATGCTGATCGGGCATGAAATCGCGGATCGGCGCGCCGCGCAGCTGCACGCCGGCACGAAGCTGCGCTTCGATCTCGCCGGCGTGGAACGGCGACTGGCCGATGAATTCCTGCATCACGCAACCTGGGGAATCGGCAGGCGCGGCATGCCGCGAAAGCCTGGAATGGATTCGATCCGCGCGATCCACGCCTGCACCGACGGATACGGGTCGAGCGGGATGCCGCCTTCGGGCGCATGCGCGACATACGAGTAGCAAGCGAGATCGGCGATCGTCGGATGGGTCGTCGCGAGATAGTCCTTGTCGGCAAGATGCTGTTCGAGAAAGCGCAACAGCCGTTCGGCAATCTGTGTCGCCGACACGGGATCGCCCGACATGCCGAACTGCAACACGCGGCGCGCGATGCCGGGTCCGTACATCACCTCGCCGGCCGCAATCGACAGGAAGCGCTGCACGCGCGCTGCTTCGAGCGGCGTATCGGGCAACCACTTGCCGCTGCGGTCATAGGTCTTGGCGAGATAGACCAGGATCGCGTTGCTGTCGGTGAGAATGACGTCGCCATCTTGCAGCACTGGAATCTGCTGCAGCGGATTGAGCGCGGCGAATTCGGGCGTCTTGCGCACGTCGGCCGGCGCATCGACGAATTTGTAGGTCAGGCCCAGCAGGTCCAGCAGCAGCTCAACCCGGTGCCCGTGCCCTGACAGGCTGGTCGAATAGAGAATTCGTTCCGTCATTGTCCCCTCCCGTTGGCTCTTATCTAGCGTCCCGCGCGCGGCATCAGAACCGAACCAGATTGCAAGGTACTCTTGCGTTCGGTGGAATGATCGTCGTCCCATGGGGCCCATTGCTTCACCGGCGCTCCGCGCCGGTGGGGCGCAGTTCACGGTGCGAAGCGCCCAAGCATGGACCGGCTCGACGAACTCGCGATCTTTCTTTCGATCCTCGACAGCGGGAGTTTCGCTGCGGCGGCGCGGAAGCTGCACAAATCGCCGCCCGCGGTAACGCGCGCATTGGCTGGGCTAGAAGAACGGTTGGGCGTGCGCCTGGTCGAGCGCACCACGCGTCGCCTGGCCCCGACCGAAGCAGGCCGCACACTGGCCGAACGCGTACGGCCGTTGCTCGCCACCTATGACGAAGCGATGGATGTCGCAGGCGATGGCGGCGGCGTGCGCGGGTTGTTGCGCGTCACCGCGCCGTTGGTGTTCGGCCGCCGCCACGTCACGCCGATCATCGCGAACTTCCTGCAGGCGCAGCCGCTGGTGCGCATCGACTTCGTGCTTAGCGACCGCTGGCTTGACATGGTCGAAGAAAAAATCGACGTCGCGGTGCGCATCGGCGCGCTGGCCGATTCAAGCCTGGTTGCGCGCAAAGTCGGCGAAGTCCGGCGCGTGCTGGTCGCCAGCCCGGCCTATCTCGCAGCGCACGGCACGCCGCGCACGCCCGACGAACTTCCCACGCACGAGCTGGTGACGACGTCGAGCAACCCGCTGGCCAGCGAATGGCGCTTCGGCGGCGGCCGCAAGCGTGAGCTGCTGATCCGCGTCGTGCCGCGCCTCATGGTCAACGAGATCGACGCGATGTTGATCGCCGTACGCGCCGGACGCGGCATCGGTCGCGCTTTGTCGTATCAGGTCGCCAACGAGATTGCGGCGGGCACGCTGGTGCGCGTGCTGCCCGACTTCGAGCCACCGCCGCTGGCGGTGCAACTCGTCGTTCCCAGCGCGCGGCATCTGCCGACGCGCACCCGCGCCTTTCTCGACGACGCGGCAAAATCGCTGCGCGCACTGGACGTGATCAAGCCGGCATGACGTTTACGGCGCGCCGCCTTCTTTCGCGCTGCCGCCGAGATATTTGTCGTACCAGGCGAGATAGCGTTCCAGCACGTCGCGCTTGTAGCTGGGCCGTTTGATGCCGTGAAACTGGCCGGGATAGATCACCAACTGCGTGTCGAGCCCAAGACTCTTCAGCGCCTGGTACATTTGTTCCGAATTCAGCAGCGGAACGTTGAAGTCCTTCTCGCCGCACAGAAACAGAGTCGGCGTCTTGATCCGGTCGGCGTGCAGGAACGGATCCGACAGATTCAGCCAGGTCTGCGTCGCTTCCCACGGGCGACCCAGTTCCATTTCATAGTCGCGCGTATATTGGTCGGTGCCGTAGCCAGCCAGAATGTTCGACGCGCTGGCACCGCTGGTCGCAACTTTGAAGCGCGTGTCGCGTGCGATGACATAGTTGGTCAGAAGCCCGCCATAGGACCAACCGCCGACGCCGAGCCGCGCCGGATCGGCCATGCCCTGCGCGACGACATAGTCGACCGCAGCCAACACGTCGTCGCCGTCTTTCTTGCCCCACGATGCATAGATCGCGCTGGAGAAGGCTTCGCCGCGACCGGTGCTGCCGCGTGGATTGGCGGTGACGACGAGATAGCCACGCGCCGCAAGCAGCTGCATTTCGAACGAATAGCTCAACTGATATTGCGCCTGCGGCCCGCCATGGATGCGCAGCACGGTCGGATATTTGCGCCCGGCAACAAAGCCCGGCGGCTTGTAGAGCAAGCCGTGGATCTCGGTTCCGTCGGCGCTTTTGAATGCGATCTCATCGGCCGGCGTCGTCTGCACTGTTTGCAGCCAGGCATTGTGCTTGGTCACCTGCCGTGGCTTGCCGTTGTCGAGCGCGAAAATTTCGGCCGGCGCAGTTGGCGTGCTTAACAGCACCGCTTCTTTGCCCGCCGCGGCGACATAGGCGCCGACGACATTGCGTCCCTGCAACACCGACTTCAACGCGCCGTCGCGCAACGAGACCTCGCCCAGATAGACGGTGCGATCGTCTTCGACCAGAAGGCGGATCGACTTGCCGTCTTTGCTCCACACCGGCGCGCGCACGTTGCGATCCAGCGATTCCGCGAATAGACGCGGTGCGCCGCCGCCGACCGGCACGACCGCCAATTTGCGCACGCCATATTCGAACAGTTTCAGCGACGGTCCCTGCAGATAGGCGAGCTGGGTTCCGTCAGGGCTGAACGCAAGCGGGCTTTTATAGTCGGGTTTGTTGTCAGCCGCCGGATAGGTGGTCAGCGCGCGCGGCGTCGCGTTCTCGACGGCATCGACCAGAAACACGTCGTAATTGTCGTCGCGGTCGAAATCGGGACGGCTGCGCCGCGATACGAAAGCGATGCGTTTGCCGTCGGGCGACCAGGCCGGCATCGCATCATCGAACTCGCCGCTGGTGATGCGCGTCAGCTTGCGGTCGGCAAGATCGAGCACGTGCAGCCGGTCACGCTTCTTGCCGAGATAGCCGTCGATATCTTCCTTGAAGTGAAACCGGTCGATGACGATCGGCTTCTTGGCTTTCTTCTTGTCTTTCGCTTCGCCCTCTTCGTCCTCGTCGGGATCGGCGTCTTCAACGATCAGCGCCAGGCGTTTGCCGTCGGGTGACCAGGCATAGTCGTTGATCGAACCTTTGGTCTCGGTGATCTTCTCGGCCTCACCGCCGGCACGATCGAGCAGCCACAACTGTTCGATCTCTTTCTCATCGCCGCGTCCTGATAAGAACGCCAGATAGCGGCCGTCGGGGCTGAATTTCGGCTTCTTCTCGCTGGCATTGGGCGTCGACGTCATCTGCAACGTCTGTTTGCCGTCCCACGACGTCATGAAGACATGCGTGATCGCCTTGTCCTGCTTTTTGTCGACGGCAGCGACCGCATAGGCGATCCACGTGCCTTCGGGCGACAATTGGGGATCGGACAGAACCCGCTCATTGTCCTGGTCGTCGAGCACGAGCGGACGCGGCGTTTGCGCGAAGGCGGGTGCTGCGGCCAGCAGCGCGACAAGGCAAAGCGAGCGGATCTGCATAAGGCGCAGGATCGGCAGACGCGACGCCCGCCGCAAGGACCAATTTTCGGCGTCGTGGGCCGCCGGATTTCGGCGGCAACCACGTGGGATGGAGCGATGATCCAGAACCCAGTTACATCGATCCGATTTGGCCGCGTCGCCGCCGGGATTTCCGTGCGCGACATCCAGGCCGCGCACGATTTCTATGCCGGCGTGCTCGGATTTCGGAAGGTGTTCGAGAATGGCAGCCCGGTGGGCTTTATGATTCTCGAAAAGGACGGGGCCGAGATTCACCTGAATCTGAAACCGGACCACGTCGCCTCGACGGTGAACGCCGCGCACATGCTGGTCGACAAGGTCGATGCGCTGTACGCGGTCTGCCAAGCGGCCGGCGTGCAGATCGTCAAAGCGCTGGCCGACAAAGACTACGGCCAGCGCGCCTTCGTGTTCGCTGATCCCGACGGCAATCGCATCGATGTCGGCGAAGCGACGCGCAAGACGCTGACGCTGACCAATACGCAGCGGCTGCTGGTGGTCGACGATGCCGACCTCGCCGGGTCGAGCTTCACCAACGTCAAACTGGCGAACGCGATCTTCGACGACGTGAATCTGGCGGCGGCGCGCTTGTCGAACGTCAATCTAACCGGGCTTTCGATCCGCGATGCCAATTTGCGCAACGCTGCGATCAGCGACAGTGCGCTCGATGGCATGACGATCGACGGAATCGCCGTCACCGATCTCCTGGCAGCCTATCGCGCCAGGAAATCGGCGGACGGCTGATCAGCTCGTCCGCATCTTTCCCATCAGCTCGGCCAGCGAGGCGACGGCGCGTTCGGCTTCGGCGCGATCGGGCGTCGTATCGGGATTGTTGAAGCCGGTCGCTTCGGTGTCGCGCTGGACGATGATCCCGTCGCTGCGCGGGATCGCGATCATGTCGTGGTAGATCACGCCGTAGCGCACCTCGGCCTGCGGCAGCAGCCAGGTCAACTGGCCGCGCACCGGAATGACCGACTCGTCCCGCCACAAGGCGCGCGCGCCATAGCCGGTGCAGTTGATGATCGTCTTCTGTTTCAGCTTGGCGAGTTCGGACGGGGCGTGAAATTCGCGCCGTTCAATCTTGCCGCCAGCGGCCAGGAAATCCTGCACCAGCCGATGCTGCAGCGAGGTGACGTTGAATTGCAGCGACGCGTTGCGCTTCACATACGGCACCGGGAATGGATGCGTGCCCGGCTCGACTTCCTGCAATTGCGGCGCAAGTCCGCGGATCAGATGCCGCAGCTCGGCAAAGTCCGGCCCGTCGGTCGGGTCGTTCGGCGCGTTCCAGGGTTCGTCCGACAGAATATAGCGATCGACCCATTCGACCGGCGCACCTTCGACGCCCAGCAGCGAGAGATGCGTGCGGAAGCTGCTGCGCGCGATCGATTCCCAGCGTTGTTCGAAGGCCGGCGTAACGGCGCTCTGCAACGCAACGCGCGAGTCGGGCGACCAGGTTCCAGTCGCATTGGCCGAACGCGTCTCGGCGGGAAGATCCTTGGCGTAGATCGTGACATGCGCGCCGTTGCGTTGCGCGGTTAGTGCCGCGGTCAGGCCCAACGCACCGCAGCCCAGCACCGCCAGGTCGCGTTGACCGGTGGCGAGCGCTTGCTCGACGGCAAGGTTTGCGTAGCCCCAGGACAGCGACCAGCCGCTGCCGCCATGGCCGTAATTATGGACGACGATTTTGTCACCGACCCGTTCGAGTTCGAGCCGCGGACCGGCAGCGCGGAACGGCCGGGTGCAGACCGTGACTTTCAGAATACGCGCATTGTCGGCGCGCATCGGATGCAGCACCACGGTCGGATCGAACGCGATACGCGGACGCGGCGTGGTTGCGGTCGTGCAACCGGCCAGAGTCAACGCGCCGACCGCGGCGCTGCCAGTCTGCAAAAAGGAACGGCGATGCATCTGTCGGTTCAATTCGGCAGGCCGCCGATGAAGTCGCGCTTTTCCAGCGCAACGCCGTTGTGGCGCAAAATCGCGTAGGCCGCGGTCAGGTGGAAATAGAAGTTCGGCAACACGAACAGCAGCAGATAGGGCTGGCCGACGAACTGCATTTCGTTGCCGGCGATCTTCAAGGTCACGGTGCGCTTGTCCGAACCTTCGAACGACGCCTTGTCGAGTTCGCGCAGAAACGACTTGGTCTTTTCGATCCGCGCCAGAAGCTGCGCGAAATCGACTTCGTCATCGGGGTAGGACGGAACCGCGACGCCAGCCAGGCGCGCGCCGCCGCCTTTGACCATGTCGCACGCAATCTGCACCTGCCGCGACAAGGGGAACATGTCCGGCGCCAGGCGCGATTGCAGCATCACCGACTCGGGAATTTTGCGGTCGGTACAGGATTGCTGGCCCTTCTTGAGCACGCCGCCCAACGCGTCCAGCAAACGGATAAAGACGGGCACCGAGCTTTCATACATAGACGGCATCGATCGTTCCTTGGCCGGAGAAGAATGAGGTCGGGTGTGTAGCGCAGCGGCGCGAGGCCGGATAGCGTCTCACCCGGAAGAAAGGCAGGAACAAGGCATGCGAAAGCTCTGCGCGATTCTCGACGACTATCAGGATGCGGCAAGGCAGATGGCAGATTGGTCGCGCATCGAAGACCGGGTCGAGCTGCGCACCATCCGCACGCCGTTCGCATCCGAGGACGACGTCGTCGCTGCAATCGGCGACTGCGAGATCCTGGTCATCATGCGCGAGCGCACGCCCTTCCCCGCCTCGCTGCTCGCGCGTCTGCCCAAGCTGAAGCTGCTGGTGACCAGCGGCATGCGCAATCTGGCGATCGACGTCGCAGCGGCCAAAGCGCGCGGCATCGCAGTGTGCGGTACCGACAGTTTCAGCGAACCGCCGGTGGAAATGACCTGGGCGTTGCTGCTGGGAATCGCGCGCCACGTCGTGCCCGAATCGAACGCACTGCGCGCGAACGGCCCGTGGCAATCGGGCGTCGGCAGCGACCTTGCTGGACGCACCTTGGGTTTGATCGGGCTAGGCAAGATCGGCGCCCGCGTCGCGCGGGTTGCGCGCGCCTTCGACATGAAGCTGGTGGCCTGGAGCCAGAACCTGACGGCCGACACGGCGCATGCCGCCGATGCGGTGTTGGCGCCCAATCTCGAATCGCTGCTGCAGCAAAGCGACTATGTGTCGATCCACGTCGTGCTGGGCGACCGTACGCGCGGCCTGCTGGGCGATGCCCAACTGCGCCAGATGAAACCGAGCGCCTATCTGATCAACACGTCGCGCGCCGCCATCGTGCAGCGCGCCGCTTTGTTGCGCGCGCTACAAGAAAACTGGATCGCAGGCGCCGCAATGGACGTGTTCGAAACCGAACCCCTGCCGGCCGACGATCCGCTGCGCAAACTTCCCAACGTGCTGGCGACGCCGCATATCGGTTATGTCACGCAGCGCAACTACGGCGCCTATTTCGAACAAGCGGTCGAAGACATCGAAGCGTGGCTGACGGGAAACGTGGTTCGCGCGCTGACGTAGCGCCGCGGGCGCTCCGGATTTCAATTTCTGGAGAGCTGAAAACCGGGAGGCGCTACGCGCCCAAATTCTTCGGACCGCTGACGAAGCGATTGCCGCGCACATAAAATCGCAGCTTCTGGTCGGCTGCACGCGACAAGCCGATCCGCGCGCTGACGCCGATCTTCGGCGCGACGTACGCGTCCTGCGCGAGCCATAACGGTCCCTTGCGGCAAAGATCGACGCCATCGAGCGCGCGGTCGATGTCGAGCGCGGCGGCGAGACGGCCCGGACCGCGCGTCAGATCGTACAGTTTTTCAACGCCGCGATGCTGCTGCATCCACATCACGCCTTCGAGCGGCTCCAGCGCGCGGATCAGCGTGCCGGCACCGACGCCGGCCTCTTCGCTTGAAACGTTCAGCAGCCAGGAGATGCCGTACGCCTGATAGACGTAGGCATGGCCGCGTCGCAGAAAGAGCGTTCGGTTGCGCGGCGTCTCGCCGCGATAAGCGTGACCGGCTTCGTCGCCGACCGGATAGGCTTCGGTTTCGACGATCCGCCCGCTGAGCCGCGCGTCGCCCAGCTCACGCACGACGATCTTGCCGATCAGAAAGCGTGCAAGCGCGACCGTGTCGAGCGGCAGCTCGTTGCGCTTCAGCAGACGGTAGCTCACATCATTTCGACCCATCGTGCACGCGAAGCTCCCGGCGCGAACGGATCGCCGAAATACTGGGTCTCGCGCGCAACCTTGCCGCCCGCAAATTCCATGATGCTGACGACATGGACCGGTTGTGCGTCGTAGGTGAACAGCAGTTCGCTGACCCACATTTCCCCGCTGCCTAGAATGCGGCGCAGCGTGAAGCGTTTCTTGCTCGGCTGCGCCATGCGTGACGACCGGATGTTGTTCCGGCCGCGAATTCGCTCACCCGATTGCGGATACTCGAGGATCGCGCTGTCGCTGTAGAGCTCATCCTCGGCATCGAAATCGCCAGCGTCGGACGCGGACCAGTGACGCTGGATCGCGGCCCGCACCTCGTCGTCGCCCATGGCTACCCTCCCGGAAGGAGGGCAGATGCTACAGCAGGTCCTGCGCCACCGGCACGCGTTCGATTTGTTTGGTCGCGTGATGCTCGTCTTTGGCTTCGGCGGCGTACAAGGCCGCGCCAGCCACAAAATTGATCAGCAGCGCAAATACGACGGCACGAAAAAATCGGTTCACGGGAATGCTCCTGACGTTCAGCGCACGCATCCCCATATCGCTGCAGCCCGCATCGAGGTTGCAGCTCCACGCCGCGACATGCCGCCACGCGATGACGTCAGCATCGCGTGGCTGGTGTAACGGCACCTGACTCAGCGTGCAGTCCGGTAAAAGTCGCTTGCAACCAGCGCCGCGTCGCTGAAGGCTTTGTAGGTCTTGTTGCAATCCGCTTCTGAATAGCCTTGGCGGATCGCGTTCACATACATGTGGTAATAGTTGAACGCGCCGGCGCACAGCGAATGAAGCTGCACGTCAGGACCGGTCGAATGCTGTTGAAAATATTGCTGATAGTTTTCGTTGGATCCTGCCGCATGGGGACGGATCGCCTCATCCTTCAAATGAAGGATCGGCGTGCGAAAGATGGGCTTAGACGTCCAGAATCCCGCGCTTCACCGCAATCATCACCGCATGGGTGCGGTCGCGCGCATCAAGCTTGGGCAGGATGCTTTTCATGTGGGCTTTGACCGTGCCTTCGGAAATCGACAGCAGCGCCGCGATCTGTTTGTTCGAATTGCCGGCGCCGACGCGGCGTAGCACTTCGATTTCGCGCGCGGTCAGCGCGTCGTCGGTCGCGTGTTCGGCGATCTCGCTTGCGATCTCGGCCGGGATGTGGCGGCGGCCTGCATGGACGGTGCGGATCGTGTCCAGCAACTCTTTGCGCAACATGCTTTTCAGCAGATAGGCCGACGCGCCGGCTTTGAGCGCGCCCAACGCCTGCACGTCGCCGGCATAGGTCGTCAGAACGATGATGCGCGCCGCCGGATATTCCTTGCGGATCGCGGTGATCGCTTCGATGCCGTTCATGTCGGGCATGCGCAGATCCATCAACGTCACGTCGGGACGATGCTGGCGGAACTGGTCGATCGCCTCGACGCCGTTGGTCGCTTCGCCGACCAGCTTCATGTCGGACTGGCCTTCGATCACCGCTGCGATGCCTTCGCGCAGCAGCGGGTGATCGTCGACGGTCAGAACGCGAATGGGGCGTTGCTCGGTCATGCAGTTGCGCTCCGGAAACGCCAGCCAAACCGACGCGGCGCGTCGCGATAGACCATGGAAGCAGGCACGCGCAGCTCGATCTCTGTGCCGGCGCCGTCATTGCTCCAGATCTGGAACTGGCCGCGGATCTGCCGCGCACGTTCGCGCATGCCCGCAAGCCCCCAATGGCCCGGCTTGCCGGTCTTCAACATCGCTTCGCTGATGCCGCAGCCGTCGTCGCGCACGCGCAGCCGCAGCTCGCTGCGATCGAAGATCAGATCGACTTCGATGGTGCGCGCACGCGCATGGCGGAAGGCGTTGGACAAAGCTTCGCGACCGATCAGGCTGATTTCGTCCTGCACGATCGGATGCAGCTCGCATGGCGTGCCTTCGACCGTGATGCGGAATTCGGCCGCGTGATCTTGCGCCAGCGTCGCACCGACTTCGGCAAACTCGGCCGGCAGATCGGTCAGGCCCTGGGTCGAGGCGCGCAGATCTTTCACCTTGTCGCGGCTTTCGATCAGCACGTCGTCGGCGCGGCTCAGCGCACTGTCCATCATCGCGCGCGCCGGTTCGTGCGGCGGGATCTTTGCCGTCGCGGCCTGGAATCGCAGGATCAATCCCTGCAGCCCCTGCAACAACGTGTCGTGCAGATCGCGCGCAATCCGTTCGCGCTCGACGATACGTTCTTCGAGGCGCGCATGCACCGCGACGCGCAGACGCCAGATGCGAAGCCGGTAGAGAAGCACCAGCACGACGAGCAGCAACGCGGCGCACAGGCCGCGGAACCAATCGGTCTGGTAGGGGAACGGCGCGATGGTCAGCGCCAGCGACGCGCCGGTTTCATTCCAGACGCCGTCATTGTTGGCGGCAATGACGCGGAACCGGTACGTGCCGGGGCCGAGATTGGTGTAGGTCGCTTCGCGCCGGTCGCCCGCATCCTGCCAAGCCGTGTCGACGCCTTCGAGTTTGGTGCGGAAGCGCACGCGTTCGGGCACGGTGAAACTATTCGCCGTGTAGGCGATGCGGATCTGCGACGTGCCTGCGGGCAAATCCAAGCTCGGCGCCGGCGTCAGCGCCGTGCCGTTCGCGTCGGTGACCGACCAGATCAGCACCGGGGGCGGCAACTCGTTGCGCTCGATCCGCGCCGGTTCGATCCAGGCCAGCCCGTTCGATGCGGCGAACCAGATCTTTCCGTCGGCGGTTTCGGCGACGCTCGGCATCGGACGGCGCTGTTGAATCGTGCCGGGCAGACCGTCGCGATGATCGAACAAGGTCGCCTTCAACCGGTAGCGTGGGTCGCGCAGCGCCATGTCGATCTCGCTGCGTGCGATCCGCACGATGCCGGCGCCCCCGCCGATCCACAGATCGCCGCCGGCCCGCTCGACAATGCCGGTGATCTGCCGGAACAAGCCGGGCGTTTCGCTTTGCAAGGCGACGATCTTGCTGCCATCGAACAGCGCCAGCCCGTGTTCGCCGCCGATCCAGACGCGATCGCCGCGCACAGCAAAGGCGCCGACATTCCCGACATGCAATCCGTCGGCGGCGGTGAACAGCTTGGCCGTCGTTCCGTCGACGACAGCAAACCGGTCGTCGGTATAGCCAAGCAGCAGGCGTCCCTGCGCATCGTTCGCCATCACATAGGCGGTGGTGTCGAGCGGCAAGGTTGCGATGCCGCCATTCTGCACGCCGGTCTTGCCGTCGAGACGGAAGACTCCGTTGCGCAGCATCGACACCCACATCGCGCCGTCGCGTGCACGCGCCATCGCCATCGTACCCGCACCCGTGACGTCGTCGGGCAGATCGGTCTCGACCAACCCACGATCGGTCATCTGTGCCAGCACGCGCTTGTAGGCGAACCAGATCGTGCCGTCGGCATCGCGATAGGTCGCGACGATCGAGCCCGACGTTTCGGCGCGCTGCACGATGTCGCCGCCGACAACATGGAACAGCGGCTGGCGTTGCGCCGCGCCCATCGCAGCCGCCCACAGGCTGCCGTCCTTGTCGGTCACCAGCGCGAAATAGCGATAGTTTTCGAGCGCGCGAAACAGCGGACGCGGGCTGAGCCGCGTAAGACCGGCGCTGGATCCGGTCCAGATATTTCCTTCGCGATCTTCGAACAGCGCGAAGGTCAGGCCCTGGTCCAGTTCAAGCTGTTCGAACAATACGTGACGCGCCGGCGGTTTCGGCAACGGCGCCAGCACGCGCGTGAGGTCGGTGCCCGCCGACCATAGGTTTCCGTCGCGATCGAACAGCATCTGGCGACGCACCGGTACGCTCAGCGACGGCGTGCCGTTGCCGGTTGCTTCGGCGGCGCGATCGACCGGTCGAATTCCGTGTTGCGGATCGGCCAGCCACAAACGCCCGTCGGGCGCCATCGCAAGCGGCATACGATAGTCGACATAAGCGTCGGGATCGCCGCGCAAATAGATTTCGAATTTGTGCGAACCGCGCGGCAGGAATCCCAGACGTCGCGAGCCGGTGAATTCCCACAAGGTGCCGTCGCGATCGACCAGCAGGCTCAGCACGTTTTCGCGGCTGGTCTTGTTCCAGGCTGGTCCTTGCGTCAGCTCCCAGTGCGCACCGACCAGCCGCGCTGTGCCGGTGTTGGTGCCGATCCACATCGTGCCGTCGAGATCGCGCGTGATCGCGTTGACCGAACCGCCGGGCAAGCCTTCGGCGGCACCGTAGGAACGCAGGCGTCCGTCTTTCAGAAATGCGATGCCGCCGTAATAAAAGCCGATCCACAGCCCGCCCTCGGGCGGCGCGTACAGGCTGGCGATGTCGTCGCTGGCAATTTCGTTGCCGGGCCCGCCGAGATAGCGCGTGAAGCGCACGCCGTCGAAATGGAACAGGCCGTTATGCGTGCCGAACCACAGAACGCCGTCCTGCGCCTGCGCGATGTCGGTGATGCGCGCCGGCGCGCCGTCTTCGATCCGGTAGGTCGTGCGCCGGAATTGCGTGATGTCGCGCGTCGGATCCAGCCCCTGCGCCGGCGCCGCGCCCAGAACAAGCAACGGCAACACGCGCAACAAGCGTGCGACCGGAACCAGAATCTCGCTCAGCCTTGTTTGCAATCGACGCCCCTCGCCTTCGCCGCCTTTTTACGTGAGACGCGGCATGACCCAAACTACCCGAATGGGGGAGCCGGCTCTCTCCGGTTGTTGGGTGCAGCCTGAGGCCAAGCCCGCCGTACCTTCGCGGCATGCAGCGTCTTTTCCCGATGTTTCCCGCAGCGGCGCCTGGCTACGCGCTGATCCTGTTGCGGACGAGCGCTGCCGTCTCGGTGCATCTCGACCTGCATGGTCACCTGGCGGTTGGCCGTCCGCCCTGGATGATCGCCGTGCTGGTTTGCGTTTCGCTGGTGCTGCTGCTTGGCTTCGTCACGCCGCTTGCGGCCCTGGCGACTGCCGCGATCGAGGTCGTGCCCCTGGTGCTGGCGGCGGACAATGCGCCGCTTGCTGCGTTCCTGTTGCCGTTGCGCGACGTCGCGTTGGCCCTGCTCGGCCCGGGTGCCTACTCGCTCGACGCGCATCTGTTTGGGCGGCGGGTTCTGATTTTGCCGCAACGGCGTCCGTAAGTGACCTACCCGATTGGGGGACCTGATCGCCACGCTTTGTGGCGTACCGCGCAACAACAAAGCACCGCACTTTCGCAGAACGATCCACGCAGCCAAGAGGAGCAAGCGATGCTGAACGTCTCGTCCGACAAGCGCGGTGCCGTCGCGGCACAGCTTTACGAAGCAGCGAACAGTGCACTCGAAGGCGATGGCGAAAGCGCCAAGGCGCGCATCGCACGCGCCATGGCCTTGCTGCACGACGACTATGAATCCGCGCCTGTCGCGATTCAGTTGCGCCGGCGCCGGATCGACATCGCACGCGGCGGCCTTGCGCCATGGCAATTGCGTCGCGTGGTTGCGCATATCGAAGAACATCTCGGCAGCGCAATCCGCCTGTCCGACCTGGCCGCCTTGGCCGGCGTGTGCAGCAGCCATTTTTCGCGCGCCTTCAAGATCAGCCTTGGCCAACCCGCGCATGCCTATGTGATGCGGCGCCGGGTCGAAGTCGCGCAGGGCCTGATGCTGACCACCAACGAACCACTCAGCCAGATCGCAGCCGCCTGCGGCATGGCCGACCAGGCGCATTTTTCTCGGCTGTTTCGACAGGTCGTGGGCGATACGCCGAACGCATGGCGGCGTGCACGTCGCGGCGCCATGGCAGCGTAGCGCGGGGTTGGCTAGACTGCGCGTCGATCAACGGAGGACGACGTGACGCTCGCCAATCCAATCGACTCGCTGACATTGGATTTTCTCGCCTGGATTCACGCAGGCCAACGCAGCCGCGACGATGTCTTGTCGGCGTGGCGCAGCTCGTGCCCGCGCCTCACCGTCTGGGAAGACGCGCTGGCCGAACGGCTGGTGCAGGTCGAACCGACCGGTCGCGTCGCCCTGACCGAACGCGGCCGCGCCCGCATGTTCGTGCCGTAACGCCGCCTTAGCCGCGTCGTACCCAGACGACGTCCTCGCCTTCGCGCCGGTCGACAAAGCCGGTGACGCGGCCGTTCGCGTCGCGCTGAAAGATCTTGCGGCTGCGCGGGCTGCCCGGCGTAAAGAACACGTCGCGCAGCTCGCACGCGATCTTCTTGGCCGCACCACCGTTGCGGCTGCCTGCAATCCCGTCGCCGTCGCGCGTGATCACGTAGCGTTCCGTCCCACCGAGCGCGTAGCTGCCGACATAGTCGTCGAGCTGGGTTGCGGGCAACGTCACTGCGGGCGGATCGTGCGGCACCGCCAGCACCTGCCCCGCCACCAACCGCCATCCCTGCTTGCGCCGAACCCAACTGTCGGTGACGCGGTACAACGCGTGCAACCGCGCACCGTGATAATCCTCGTGCTCGTCGATGTCGTAGGTGACGACCGCGCTGTCGCCATGGCGGCGCACGCGCAGATCAACCGGCCCGAGATTGCCGGTGACGCCGGTCGGTAACGGTTTGATGGTTGCGACCATCTCGTTCTTGGAAAAGCGCTTGCCGTTCTCGTCCGTATAGATCGCGTCGTCGTCGAGCAGCCGCGTCCAGACCGCCGGTGCGATCTCCTTGTTGGTTCCAGCCAACACCGGATCGCGCGCCGCAAGGAGATCCACTTCGGCCAAAAATAAGGGGCTGGCCTTGCGGCCAGCCCCTCGTGCTGTAGCGATGCTGCGTGACTTAGAACTTCACGCGCACCCCGCCGAAGAAGGCCCGGCCCGTGACGCTGAACGAAGCATTCTGTTGCGTCGTGTTGACCGGGTTGCCCAGACCGGCGGGGAAGTTGCCGCCGTTGAACACGCCCGGGATCTGCGGTGGCTTTTCATCGGCAATGTTGGTGATACCGCCGAAGATCTGCACCTTCCGCCACGTATAGGCGGCGTAGACGTCGTGAAACCACTGCGACGGAACCGTGTTGGGATCGTAAGTCGGTTGGCCAGGCAGCGTGTTGTACAGGCTGGTGGCACCGCGATACCGCGAGGTCCAGGCGAAGCTGAAATCATCGATGTCGTAGATCGCCCGCACCAGACCCTGCACCCGCGGATAGCCAAGCGTGCCCGCGAGATATTGCGTCTGGGTCGGGTCTTCGATGAACGGCATCAGCGTGTGCCGCGGCGTCCAGTTCCAGTTCGTGTTCAAGGACAGCGTGCTGCCGTTCTTGAGGCCGAGCGCACCGAGTTCGACGATATAGTTCAGGTCGAAATCCATCCCCTGGAGCTTTTCAAAGCCCGCATTGACGTACGGCGTCTGGATCGAATCCAGCGAACCGTCGGGACGGCGCGAGACGAACGAGCAGTTGGTGCCCACATCGTAGCAACCATTCGCGATCGACGTGGCGTCAGGAATGACGACCGCGTGCTTCACACGAACTTGGTAGTAATCGACCGTCGCGGTGAAGCGCGGCAGGAAACTCGGCGTAAACACCGCGCCGACCGTGACGCTGCGACCCGTTTCCGAATCCAGCCCAGGGTTGCCGGTGATGTTCGACGCCGCCGGTGCGACCGTCGTCGCATCGAATCCGACCGGCACGCCCGCCGCACGGCAATTGCGCAACCGCGTTGCGCTTTGGTTGATGAACTGCACCGAACATGGGTCGGTGATCGAGATGAAGGACTGACCGCCCGACGAGAATAGTTCGTCGCCGTTCGGTGCACGAACCGACTTGGCAAAGCCGCCGCGGAACTTGATGTCGTCATTGACAGCCCAGGTCGCCATCAAGTTCCAGGTGTAATCGCGTCCGGTCGAGGAATAATCCTGCGCCCGGATCGCGCCGTCGATGTCGACCGCCTTGGCAAACGGCAAGTCGCGCAACACCGGCACCGCAGTTTCAACATAGAATTCACGCGTCGTGTACGAGCCGACCGTGCCACGCGTGCCGGTATTGTTGCCAAACAACGTATCGGCCGGACGAATCTGCAGCGGGTCCGGCTGCGAGTTGGTCTTTTCCATGCGCCATTCGACGCCCGCCGCGAAGCTCAACGGCGCGACCGTGCCGCTGAACGGCGTTGCGAATTTGAACAAGTCGCCGGTCACGTTGGCTTGCGCATCGTGCTCCTGCAGCAAGTCGTCTTCATGGGTCAGAATGTACGAGTAGTTGAACTGCTGCGACGTCAGCCCGCCGACTTTGAACGGATTGATCGGCACGCAGCCATTGGTCGGAACCGTCAAGGTGCTGCGGCAGACGACGGCGCCGGTAGTCGGGCTGATCACCGCATCGAGCTGATCGTTGATGTTGGCGGTGATGCGGTCGGTGTTGAGGAACGTCACTTTGTTGCGGCCATAATTGTACGACACGTCGTACTTCCAGCCGTTCGAGAACAGACCGTCGATGCCGACGACGGTCCGCAGCACGTCGTAATTGTAGTTCGAGCCGCGCTTCGACCAATCGTCGTTCGACCGGGTCAACTGCACTGCGTTGAGACCGTTCGTGGTCAGCAATGCGCGCAGGTCGCCGGGGATGAACGGGCTGGTGATCGGAACGTTGAGCGCCGAACGCGCCGTCGGTCCGATCGTGCCGTTGACGTGGGTGCCGTTGTCGAACGCGCCGTGTGAGTTGGCGTATTTGACGTCGGCGAACACGTTCACCGTCTTCAGCGGTCCAAGATCCTCGGCGACGCGATAGCGCCCGACCATGTCGGCGACATAGCGGATGTTCGGCGTCTGCAGTGGCAACGTGTTGGCGGTGGTGTTTTGCCCGTCGCCGCCGATCGAGAGACCGGTATTGCCCGGAACCAACGTGCCGCGATTGAACGGAATCAGACCCGACCCGTCCGGTTTCAGTGCGAATGTATAGCCGGGATTGCGGCCGATCGGCGTTGCGACGGTCGGCGCACCGCTGGCGGCAACGCGCGAACTGACGGTGCAGCCGATCTGCTTGAAGTCGGTTGTCGTACCGGTCGTCCAATTCTGCGCGCACGTCGCGTAGTCGCGTTGGTCGGCATAGATGCCGGTCTGGCGCGCATAGTCGAACGCCATCGTCACGTTGCCGCGATCGCCGCCGAAATTGACGCCGACGATGCCGTCGAGATTTTGCGTGTAGTGGCCGCCATGCTGCGCGCCACCGATCTGGGCGTCGAATTCAGCGCCTTCGTAATTCTTCTTCATGATGAAATTGACCACGCCGGCGACGGCGTCGGCGCCGTACACGGCCGACGAGCCGCCGGTCACGATGTCGATCCGGTCGATCAGCAGCGGCGGAATGGTCGAAACGTCGACATTGCCGGTGCCGCCCGAATTGTTCACGCCCGACAGGCTGCCGATGTGACGGCGTCCGTCGACCAAGGTCAGCGTGCGGTACGTTCCCAGCCCGCGCAAATTGATGTGCTGCAGGCCGGCACCGTTCACGTAGCGGGCGTTGTTTTCCGGTGTCGAGTTGTTCTGCGTTTGCGGCAGCTCGTTCGCGACTTCGATGACCGACGTGGCGCCGGTGATGCGGATCTGCTCGCCGCTAACCACCGAGACCGGATTGGGTTGCGTCAGGTTGGGGCGCGCGATGCGCGAACCGGTGACGACAATCTCTTCAGTCGCTTGTTGCTGCTGCGCATGCGCGGCAATCGGCGCCAGCACCAACGGCGAAATGCCGAGTGCAAGCCACGTCTGCCGCGATCGTAGATGTCCCCTTTTGGTGCTCAATTTGATCTCCCCAAAAAGCCTGCGCCTGCGCGCAAATGTTGTGTCTCGACGTCGTGGTCGACTTCGAGATGACCGAACTAGGAGAGAGCTGCAGCTAGGTGACAATCACCGGATGCACTTCACGCACGTCACCAGCAGAGAAGCGTGCGATTGCAGCAACAGATCGCGGAAATTCGCGTCAACCGGCGCGATGAAACCGTGGTTTCCGCGTAACGAAACCGACCTGCGGTTTTTGCTGTGACTGTTTGCGCATATGCGCGTCGCGACAAAAAAAGGGGCTGGCCTTGCGGCCAGCCCCAGAGTTGTTCCGTTCGATCCTTCGTAGGATCGAGCGGCGTCTAGCTCATTAGAATTTGATCGTCGCGCCGGCGAAGAACGCACGGCCGATTGCATCGTACGAACCACCGCCGCCGGTCGTGACCGGGAACGTCGAGAACGCACCACCCTGATACGAACCTTGGAACAGGAACGCGAACTGGGGAGGCTTCTTGTCGGCGAGGTTATTGATGCCGCCAAAGAACGTCAGGTTACGCCAACGATATTTGGCCGACACGTCGTGGTACCAGAAGGTCGGAATGCGATCGAAATCCGCCACTTCGTTCGGCGCATTCGGGAACATTTCCGACTCGCCGACAAAGCGGCTCTGCCACGTAACCGACAGCGCATCCCAATCCCAAACAGCGCGGAACGCGCCCTTGAGATGCGGATAGCCGACGGTGCCGCCGCGATACAGCTTCGACGACAGATCGACCGGGTTCTGGATGATGACGTTTTCCGGATTCCACGAACCGTCGAAACCAACGGTCATGTCGCCGTAGTTCTTCAAGCCAACGCGGTCGAGGCCGAACGAGTAGGAAATGCCGAGGTCAACGCCGCGGGTCAGTTCCTTACCGATGTTCTGCACCGTGCCGTTGACGCGGAAGAGCAGCGGGTTTGCGCCCGGACGACGCTCAAGCAGCGCGCACGAAGCCGCAACACCCTGGTCATAGCAGTTCGAGATGATCGAAGCCGCCGTCAGAGCCGACTGGCCCTTCGTGATACGGACCCACCAGTAGTCGGCAGTGATGTTCAGGCCCGGCACGAAGGTCGGGGTCAGAACGACGCCAGCGGTAAAGGTCGAACCGATTTCCGGCTTCAGGTTGAGGTTACCACCGGTGCGAACCGACGGAGCCTGTGAACCACGCGAGTCGAAGCCCACCGGAATACCGTTGGCACGGCAGTTCGCCGCACGGTTCGGTGCACCGCCGATGTTTTCGACCGAGCAGACGTCAACCACCGCGAGGAAGTTGTCGGCCGGCGGTGAGAACAGGTCGTCGATGTTCGGCGAACGAACCGCGCGGGCAACGCCGCCACGGATCTTCACGTCGTCATTGACGGCCCACGCCACGCGCGCGTTCCAAGTGTTGGCCGAACCTGTGATCGAGTATTTGGAATAGCGATAGGCGAGGTCGAGGTCGACCGCCTTCGCGAACGGCAGGTCACGCAGGACCGGCACGCCCAATTCCAAATAGGCTTCGCGCGACGTGTACGAGCCGACCGGACCGGTCAGGCTGTTGCCGAAGATGAAGCCAGTGCCCTGCTGCTGCAGGAAGTCACTGTTGTCGCGCGACGCTTCACGGCGCCATTCGACACCGGCAGCGAAGCTGAGCGGCGCAACCGTGCCCGAGAACGGCGTACGGTACTTGAAGATGTCACCGGTCAAGTTGGCACCGGCGCTCTCTTGAACGAGCACCGAGATTTCCTTGGTCAGGACGTTGGCGTAGTTGAACTGCGCCGCCGAGAGCGGACCAACCTTGAACGGGTTGATCGGTACGCAGCCTGCAGCCTGCGCCGCCGGGTCACGGCAGACGATGTTGCCGGTGGCCGGATCGACCGCCGCATCGATCTGCTGATTCAGACGCGCAGTGACGCGGTCCTTGTTGGTCAGCGTCGTCTCGTTGCGACCATAGTTGTAATAGCCTTCGTACTTCCAGCCGTTGGCCAGTTCACCGTTCAAGCCGGTGACCGAACGGAACACCGCGTATTCGTATTTGAATTCGCGCTGGCCCGACCAATCGTTGTTCAGACGCGTGAAGTCGAACGTGCCGGCGCCGGTGATGCCGGCAGCAGCGAGTGCCGCACGAGCGTCAGCCGGAAGGAACGGGTTGTCGGCGCGCGCGCGCAGCGAGCCCGTACCTGAAATGCCGTCCGTACCGTTACCGGTCGGCGAAGCACCGGTGCCGTTGGTGAACGGCGTCGATTCCGACGAGCCACGTGAGTTCGAATACTTCACGTCGGCGAAGAAATTGACCGTCTTCACGAAGCCGAGATTTTCGGCCAACTGATAGTTGATCAGCGTGTTGGCAACCGTACGCAGGTTCGGCGTACGCAGCGTGAGATACTGCGACGTTTCTGCACCGTCACCGCCGATCGCGGTCGCGTCACCAAACGACGTCGTGCTGCCCGGCGTCGGCCGGTTCAGCAGGAAACCACGGTTGAACGGGATGATGCCCGAGCCATCCGGCTTGAACGTCACCGTCAACTGCGAACCCGGGCCCGAAAGCGCGGTCTTGATCACCGGCGCGCCGCTGGCGGCGACAACCGACGACACGGTCGGACGCAACGACACGCGGTCGAAGATGCCGTCGTTCGAATTGCCGTTGAGCGGGTTCGGCGTCAGGGTGATGTTCTGCGTTGCGAAGTCACGATCGCGGCCGAACAGACCCTTGTCGTTGTTGTAGTCGAAGCCGAACGTGATGTTGCCACGGCCGCCGCCGACATTGATGCCGAAGATGCCGTTGGTGTTGAACTCGTGATAGCCGCCGTGTTCCGACGTCTTCACCTGCGAGGTGATTTCGGCACCTTCGTAGTTCTTCTTCAAGATCACGTTGATGACGCCGGCGATGGCGTCAGCACCGTAAACGGCCGAGGCGCCGCCGGTGACGACTTCAACGCGGTCGATCAGGGTCGGCGGAATCTGGTTCAAGTCGACCAGCGAGGTACCGCCCGAGCCGTTGCGGCCCGACAGCGAGCCAACGTGACGCTTACCGTCAACCAGGGTCAGGGTGCGGTATTCACCCAGGCCGCGCAGGTTGGCGAAGGACACACCGGCGCCGTTCACGAACCGGTTCGACGTCGACAGCGTCAGGTTGTTCTGCGTCTGCGGCAGCTGGTTGACGATGTCGATCGTGCTGGTGATGCCGAGCGACTGGATGGTTTCGGCATTGACCACCTGCACCGGATTCGGCTGCGTCAGGTTCGGGCGCGCGATGCGCGAACCCGTGACGATGATTTCTTCCTGCCCCGGCGCTTGTTGCGCCTGCGCAGCGAAGGGCGCCAGCGCGAGCGGCGATATGCCGATCGCGAGCAAGGCCCGGAGTGACATCCGGTATCCCTTATTCGTTCGCAAGTTTGTTCTCCCAGAGATAACTGCGCCTGAAACGCAGCAATTGACCCGGACGCCGTCGTGATGAGGGCCCCGATGCCGATCACTAGGATTGAGCGTCCGACACTAGACAATTGCGCATGGCGTGCGCGGCGCGCGGTCGGTTCGCAGCGTTCCTTAGCCGCAACAGATCCCGTGAATTCGGCGAAGTTGGCGACTCGAACCCGTGGTTTCTTTGCAACGGTTCTGACTCGCGCGCCGGAAAAACTTCCGAGAGCCGCCAGTCAAGAATCGCATGCGCAAACGCACGCTGTCGCAATCGACAGCGTACGTAGCGCAAATGCTCCGAGCGATTGCACCGAGTGCACGCGCGCGATTGTACGCGCCGCGTGACTCGATCGGTGTTGGTTAGTCGGCTTGGCGCAGCGTGCGCGCCAGCTTGATTGCGGCTGCTTCGGTGCGTTTTGCGGGCGTGCCCGCAAAACCTGCAACGAGACCGGTTTCGTGCCCGATTGCAGCGCGTGTGGAAATTGCTTGCACGCCGACGCCAGCAGCGCGACACGCATCAGCAACAGCGCGATCTTGCGCGATCCCTGGAATCATCACGCGCAAACCTTGGCTGTGCGGCACCAACAATTGTTCCGGACGTCCACCACCGAGATCGAACCCGGTCTGGAACGCGGCGAGTCGCGCCGAACGTTCGGCCAGCGCACGATCGAGATGCAGCCCGTGCATCGGCGAACCCATATATTCGGCGAGCGTCGCCTGCGTCGGCATCGGCACCGGCTCGTCCCACAGGCGCAACATCGCCAGCAGCGGATCGACCAGACTGTCGGGCGCAATGATCCAGGCGCAACCAAGCGACGGGAACATCAACCCGTCGAAACCGCCGACCTGCACGACGCGATTGCCGTTATAGGCGGGATCGCCGGCGTCGCGTGCAACGCGAATTTCGCTTCGCGTGTGATCGGCGATGATCCACGACCGCATCTGTTCCGACCAGGTCGTCAACGCATTCCAGCGTTCCGGCGACATAACCGAACCGCGTGCGCCATCGAGCGGGCGCACGATCGCAAGCTTCGCGGCCGGCGCACGCGCTTCGCCGTCGGCGACGACAATGCCCTTGTCGTCGCCCGGAACGCCGACTGCGCGCGCCTGCGCTGCAGCCAGCGCCGCCAGGTGACTCGGTTCGCCCGGCGTTTCAATCCACGCCTCGTTGCCGATTTCGAGCAGCGCCGACGCAACCAGCGACAAGGCGCGATGCGGCCCGCGCACGATGATGGTGCGATCGGCGGTGGCGTCGATGCCGAAGGTGCGGCGGGCGTAATCGGCGATCACTTCGCGCAGCGGCCGAAAGCCCGCATAATCCGCGGCGCGCAACACCGACTGTCCGGTCAATTTGGCGATACGATCGTGCAGGCGCATCCAGGTCGCCAGCGGAAACAGATCGAGCGGACCGTCGTCCGGCGTCAGCGGCAGGCCGAGCGAGCTGGGCGGCGTCGAATGTTCGAGCGCGGCGACGACGCGGCGGGCGAATTCACCGCGGCCGATTCCGTCGCCGCTGCTTTCACGCGCGGCTTCGTTGGCGGCCAGTGCCAACGGCACGCGCCAGGAACGACCGTCGCGCACCAACAGACCTTCGTCGCACAATTTCGCATAGGCCGCCGCGGCGCGACGCGGCGCGATGCCGAGAATGTCGGCCAAGGTCGCTTCGGCCGGCATCTTCGCGCCGGGCGCAACCAACCCGTTCAGAATGGCACCGCGAAACGCGCGCGCGATTTGCGGCAAGGGTGCGCCGCGCGTCAGGCCAGTCAGCGCATTGGCGATCAGCAGCGAATTGTCGGTTTCGAAGGACGAAGCCGAGCTCCAGCCGCTGCGCGGCTCGCTATCCAGGCCGACGCGTTCGATTCGCTCGGCCACCACGCTTTCGGTGGCGCGGAGCAGACCACCGCGTGCCGCTGCGGGCACTTGGCTCGCATGCGGGCGCATGTCGCTTTCGGCGGTGCGCACGGGATTGGCGGTACGGATCATTGGTCAGCTCCGGAGAAAGGCAGCAGCAAGACGAAGCGGCGGACGGCTGGCGGCATCGCGTGCCGCCGGCAAAGCGACATCGAGCGCGCGGGCGCAGCGATGGAGTTCGGCAAGCAGCCGGCTTGGTTCGGTCGAGGCCGGCAGGCTGAGATGCGTCGTCAGCGCGCGCAGGCGTGCGTCCCAGACGAAGCCGATTCCGGCTTCATGGCGCTGCAGCGCGGTGAGCAAGGGCGTCGGCGGGGCGAGGCGCACATGCGCCGACGCGCACAAGGTCAGCTCCCCGCCCGCCAGCGTAACGCGGCAGGTCAGGTCGTCATGCTCGCCCTCGTAAACGAGCAGCCAGGCGGTCGCGTCCGGATCGCGCGACCAGCGCCAGCATTCGAGATCGAAGGCGCGCTCGACCGCGCGCAGGATCGCGTCGGTGCGGTCGGCGTTGGTGCGGTTGGGGGAGCGGGAATCGAGCAGCCACATGCGAGGGCAGTGTGGTCCGCGCACCACGCTCAACCGATGTCGGCGGGCTGCGCGCGATCCGGCCGGACACCGGCCGGTATCCGATCTTTTACGGAAAGCTTGGATTTTATCGGGTGGCCAAGTCGTCCTAAGTGTGTGGTGCTGGACCCACCCATCAACAGCGACCAGGTTAGCCCCCCGAGAGCGGGCTCGGATTTGAGGACGGATTTATGAGCCTGCGCTCACCGCGCGCCGATCATCAGCTTAGCGGACAACGGCCGGACGACCCGGTCGAGCTGTCGCAAGAGCTGCCGTTCGACCTCGACGGTTTGCGCGTCGAGCCCAGCCTGGCGCGCGTGCTGTTGCCGACCGGCGCGGTGCATCAATTACAGCCCCGCGTTATGCAGGTGCTGATCGCGCTCGCACGCCGCGCCGGCGAGACCGTTTCGCGCGACGACCTGATGCGTGCCTGCTGGGGCGAGGTCGTGGTCGGCGAAGACGCGCTGACGCGCGCCGTGCTGCGCTTGCGCAACCTGTTCGAAGAAGCCGGCGGTGTTGTCTCGATCGAGACGGTGCCGCGCATCGGCTATCGCCTGAACGGCACGGTCCAGCCAATCGCGCGCGCGACGGCCGACGCGATCGCGGACGCCCCTGCCCCCGTCGGGACGATGCAAGTTCGCCGCGTCTGGATCGCGGCCGGTGCAGCGGCCACGATGGTGGTCGCCTTTGCGGCAGCGGTGCTGCTGTTGCGCCAGCCTGAATCGGACAGCGCCGACACGAACGCGTTGCGCCTGACGCCGATCACCTTCGAGCCCGGCATCGAATCGGAACCAGCGCTGTCCCCCGACGGCGGTCAGCTTGTCTATGTCGGCAACGATCCGAACGCGAAGCGGCGCGTCTTGCTGCTGCGCTCGACATCGGGCGGCGACCCGGTCGCGCTGACCGACGAATATGCCTACGCGCCTGCCTGGTCGCCCGATGGCGGCCGCATCGCCTACGCCAAACGCAGCGCGACCTCGGCATGCCGTCTCTATGTGCGCGCCGTACCCGGCGGCACCGAACGCGAGATCGGGCAATGCACCGGTCCGGGCCTCACTTCGCTGACCTGGACGCCGAACGGCAACGGGCTGATCTACGCCGATCGTGCTGCCGACGGTCTGCTACGCCGCTTGATGCAGCGCGATCTGAACGGCGGTGCGGTGCAGGCGCTGACCTCGCCGCCGTCGCTCGAAATCGGCGACGAGCATCCGTCTCTGTCGCCCGACGGCAGCCGTATCGCTTTCGTGCGCGTGCACCAGATCGGCAATGAAGACGTCGCCGTGATGGATCTGGCGAGCAAGCAGATCACGACCTTGTTCACGCGCGCCGACTCAATCGAAAGCGTCGCCTGGACCGCCGACGGAAAATTCGTTCTGGCGACCGGCTATGGTCCCAACGGCGCCGCCTTCTGGCGCATCGATGCAGCGACCGGCGCGCGCAAATTGCTGATGAGCGGCATGCGCAATATCGGCATGGTCACCAACGCGCGTTTGAAAGACCGCATCGTTCTTGAAACGGTGACGCGGCGCGAAAACCTGACCCTGCTCGACATATGGGCCGACGGCCGCATCAGCGAGCCACGGCCGATCCTGGAATCAAGCTCGCGCGACCGGACGCCGAGTTTTGCACCCGACGGCAAACGTCTGGTCTTCGTGTCGGACCGCGGCGGTCGCGCCGATTTGTGGGTCAGCGACCATCCTTTCACCAACGCGCGCCGCCTGACCGAATTCAATGCCGGCGAGGTCGTGGCGCCGACCTGGTCGCCCGACGGCGCGCGCATCGCCGTTGCGGTGTCACGCCAGGGCGGCATGCAGCTGCTGACCGTCGATGCGCGTACCGGCAATACCAGCATCGTGTTCAGCGACCGCACGATCTTCAATCCGATCTGGGGCCCAAACAGCGACGCGTTGTATTTCCTGCACAAGAACGAATCCGGTTGGGACCTGCAACGCGTTGCAGCCGACGGCAGAGGCGCGCCGTCGATCGTTGCGAAGAACGTCCAGTCGGCGATGCCGGGCATCGACAAAACGCATCTGATCGTGCGCACCAACGAGTCGGCCGCGTTTTACAAACTGCCGCTCGATGGCGGCGAGCTGGTGCCGCTCGACCCGCCGCCGGCCGATCTCGATCACAATCTGTGGACGACGCGACCGGGCACGATCTTCGGCATCTATCTCGCCGCGCGCCCGGAATTGCTGCGCATCGATGTCAGCACCGGCAAGACGCAAATGCTGGCCAATCCAAGCGAACTCAATTGGAGCGGCGGCATCGCGGTCAGCCCCGACGGTTCGCAGATCGTGCTGTCGAAAGTCCTGCTGCGCGAAAGCGACCTCAACCTGGTCGAGCTGAAATAGGCGCCAGGCGCGGCTCGCTCTGCCTTTCTTCGACCGCAATTTCACGGCTGTCTCGCGCGGAACCTGAAGCGAGGGCGGATCATGCGGGTGCGTGGCTGGTTGCTGGTGGTCCTGTGTGTCGTCGCAACGCCGGCCCAGGCCGGCTTTGACTCGACCCAGCTGCGCAACGCGCTGACCGCGCTTACGGCCCATCCCGGCAGCGGCCGGCTTGGGGTTGCGGTGCGCGACCTGGAAGACGGCAGCACGGTGCTGATCGACGCCAAGCGCCCTTTCCCGATGCAGAGCGTCTACAAGCTGCCCATCGCAATCGCGCTGCTCGATCGCGTCGATCGCGGCCGCATCGCCTTGTCCAAGACCGTGCATCTGACCCAGGCGCAACGCGCGCCCGGGCGCAGCCCGCTTGCGAAGCAGATCGGGCCCGAGGGACTCGACCGTACGATCGAACAGCTGCTCGAGCTGATGATGATCGAAAGCGACAACACCGCTTGCGACGTGCTGCTCGACGAAGTCGGCGGCCCCGCCGCGGTGCAGGCCGTGCTGCTGCTGAAAAGCCTGTACGGCGTACGCGTCGACCGCCCCGAAAAGCAGCTCCAGTCGGATTGGCAGGGATTGGGACATTGGCGTGCAGCGCTCTACGAAGACCGCGTGCGCGAAGCTGCGATCGAAGCGTTGCCGCCGCAGCGCCGGCAGATTGCGATCGACGCCTATCTGCGCGACCCGCGCGATACGACGACGCCGCAAGGCATGATGGACATGCTGGCGCGTCTCGCGGCCGGCGAACTTCTGTCGGCGGATTCGACCACGCGGCTGCTGCATCTGATGACGGTCAGCGTCACCGGCCTCAACAAGATCAAAGCGGGCCTGCCGCAGGACTGGGCGCTGGCGCATAAAAGCGGCGCCAGCGGCGAAGCGTTCGGCCTGGCACCGGCGGAAAACGACGTCGGGATTGCAACCGCACCCGACGGTCGCCGCATCGTGATCGTGGCGCTGCTGTCGGCGTCGCGCCTCAACAGCGAAGCGCGCGACAAGATGCTTGCCGATGTCGCGCGCGCTACGATCGCGGCATTACGCTAGTTAGCGTGGCGCAGCGCGCCGCGCGCGCTTATGCGCCGGCGGTCAGATAGACGAAGCGAACGACGAACAGCAGCGCCAGCACGTAGAGCAACCATTCCGACCGTTGCGCCTTGCCGCGCGCGATGCGCAGCAGCGCATAGGTCGTGATGCCGAACGACAGGCCGTTGGCGATCGAGAAGCTCAACGGAATCATGATCAGGGTCAGAAAGGCGGGAATGCCGATTTCGGGATCGTTCCAGTCGATCTCGGCCAGCGCGCCCAGCATCATGCCGCCAACGATGATCAACGCCGGCGCGGTTGCCGCGATCGGAATTGCGGTCACCAGCGGCGCCGCAAACAAGGCGACCAAAAACAGCAGACCGGTGACCAGCGCGGTCAGGCCCGTCCGACCACCCGCAGCAATGCCCGACGCGCTTTCGACGTAGCTCACCACGGTCGAGGTGCCAGCCAGCGAACCGACGATGGTTGCGGCGGAATCGGCAAACAGAATGCGGCGCAAGGACGGGATCGATCCGTCGGGATTCGTCAGTCCGGCGCGCTTGGTGACCGCGACCAGGGTGCCGACATTGTCGAACAGATCGACGAACAGAAAGACGAAGAAGATCTCGACCAGCCCGACGCCGATGCCGCCGCCGATCTGCAGCGCCGACGCGACATCGAGGTGAAACGCGGTCGCGGACATCGCAGTCAGATCGTAAGCGGCGCGCTGCGGCGGGATCAGACCAGCCGCCCACCCCGCCGCGGTGCCGACCAGAATGCCGATCAGAATGGCGCCGCGGACGCGCCATGCCTGCAGCACCATCGTCAGCAGCAAGGTCAGCACCGCGACCATCGTCGGCGGCGCCGACAGATCGCCCAGCGCAACCAACGTCGCTGGATGCGCGACGACGATGCCGGCTGCGTGCAAACCGATGAAGGCGAGAAACAGACCGATGCCCGCCGCGACCGCTGCAAAAAGCTGGCGCGGTATCGCCTGCACGATCAGTTGGCGAATGCCGGCGAAGGTCAGAAGCAGAAACGCGACGCCCGACAGGAACACGCAACCGAGCGCGGTCTGCCACGGCACATGCATGCCGATGACGACTGTGTAAGTGAAATAGGCGTTGAGCCCCATGCCCGGCGCCAGCGCGATCGGCACGTTGGCGAGCAAGCCCATCAACACGCAGGCGATGAACGCAGACAGGCATGTCGCTGCTGCAACCGCGGCAATCGGCATGCCGGTCGGCTGCAAGATCGCGGGATTGACCACGACGATATAGGCCATGGTGAGAAAGGTCGTAACGCCCGCCAGAATCTCGGTGCGCACGCTGGTATTGCGTTCGCGCAGGCGAAACAGGCGATCCAGATATCCGGTCATGGCGCCCCCAAAACGAAACGAGGCGACGAACTTGCGTTCGTCGCCTCGTAAAGCAACGCAAGCTTGGAGAAGCTTACTTCTTCTTCTTCATCACCGCTTCCTTCAGCGGCTTAGCCGGCGTGAAGCGCAGCGTGCGCTTGGCCGGAATCTTCACGGCTTCACCCGTTTGCGGGTTGCGGCCGATACGAGCGGCGCGGTCGCGAACGACGAAGCGGCCGAAGCCCGAAATGGCAATCACTTCGCCCTTTTGCAGGCGCTTTGCGACGTCTTCGAACACACCGGTCACGATCGCGAGAGCGTCTTTCTTGGACAGCTCGTACGTCGCGACGATGCCTTCCGCGAGATGACGCGGGCCGACGCGAGTCGGCTTGTCCGACGACTTGCTCGCGGCCTTAGCCGGAGCCTTCTTGGCGGCCTTCGCCGGAGCAGCTTTCTTCGCAGCCAAATGTCCCTCCCCGAAAAAGAAATAACGAAATAACGAATCCTCGGGACGGAGCATCACTGTCGGCGCGCGCACGTCAAGCAATTCCGCACGATTTCATGCGGGTTTTTTAAGCGGAGATGCGTCGCAATGCGCGTGGCTGTGGACGATTCCGGCCTTGCCATTGCGCCGGGTTCGACACTGCGAGCCCGATTCGCGGTGATTTCGCGGTGACGAACATGTCCTGTGCCGGACCTGTTTTTGTCCGCCCGGCGATCCAGGAAGCCAGTGATTTCGCGGAGATTTACGCTTTCCTTAGACACGCAGGACAGGGTCGTCGCGATGCCCCGCCTGGCTGAATTCTTCACGCGGAGTCGCCGCTTTTCCACCGCCCAGCTTGTGTCCCTGACGGGTGCTGCTGCGGCGATGCTTGCGCTTGCGCTTGGGGGCGGCGCCGTCTGGCAGCACCGCGAAGCCGTCCTGGCGCAGTCTGCGGAGGAGGCCACCCATCTCGGATTGGTGCTGGCAGAGCAGACCCGCCAGACGATTCGCGCCGCCGAACTGACCCTGAAACTGGCGTCCGAGCGACTCGACGCCAGCGCGCCCGACTTCGAAGAGGTCGCACAAAGCCGCGCCACACATGCCGTTCTTGCCGATCTGCAAGCCGGCTTGCCGCAACTTAGCGCGCTGTCGCTGGTCAGCGCATCGGGCGAGGTGCTGAGTTTTTCGCGCCGCTGGCCGACGCCGCTGATCCGCGTCGACGACCGTGACTATTTCATCGCCATGCGCGACGACCCGAAGCTGCTGCGCTTTATTTCAGCGCCGGTACAAAATCGCGGCTCCGGCACCTGGACGTTTTATATCGCGCACCGGTTGCGCCGCGCCGACGGTGCGTTCGGCGGCGTCGCGCTGGCCGCAATCGAATGCGCGTTCTTCGAGCAATTCTATGCCGACATCGGCTTGCCGAACGGCGGCACCCTGGCCCTGTTTCGCAACGACGGCACGCTGTTGTCGCGCTGGCCGCACGCCGAAGATCTGATCGGCCGGTCGTTCGCCACCGCGCGCGGCTTCACCGACATCGTGCAGAAAACCGGCAGCGGTACTATCCGCCTGACCAGCAGCATCGATCGCATCGACCGCATCATCGCGATGCAGACGCTGAAGAACGAACCGCTGGTGATCAGCGTCACTTTGGAAGAAGACCAGGCGCTGCGCATTTGGCGCCGCACCGCCACGATCTGGGGCGCGACCTCGGTTGCGATCGCGCTGATCATCTGCGGACTGACCGGGCTGGTGCTGCGCCAGATGCGCCGCCGCCAGGCGCAGGCGCTGGAACTCGCCGCAGCCAAACGACAGGCCGAAGCAGCGAACACGGCAAAAAGCGAATTCCTCGCCGCCATGAGCCACGAGCTGCGCACGCCGCTGACCGCGGTGCTGGGCTTTGCCGATTTGCTGCGCGAAGATGGCAACGAGTACACCTCCCGCCGGCGCGAATTCGCCGAAAACATCCAGACCGCAGGACGTCATTTGCTGGGCTTGATCGGCGACGTGTTGGATCTCGCCAAGATCGAGGCCGGCCGCAAAGACCTGAACGAAGAAACGTTGGCGGTGGTCGAGCTGTTGGCCGCCGCACGTTCGCTGTCGAGCGAGCGCGCGACGCAAGCGCAATTGCAGCTCAGTTGCGAAATGCCCGATCCCGATCTGCGCCTGTTCTGCGACCGGCTGGCGATGAACCAGATCCTGCTGAACCTGCTGACCAACGCGATCAAATACACGCCGTCCCCGGGTCGCGTGACGTTCGGCGCGTCGCTGTTGCCGACGGGCGATCTTGCAATCGAAGTCGTCGATACCGGCGTCGGCATCGCGCCTTCGGCGCTGGCGAGCGCCTTTGCACCGTTCCAGCGCATTGCGGGCGATCCCTGGGCCGCCAGCCGCGAAGGCGTCGGGCTTGGTCTCGCCATCGTGCGCGAGCTGGTGCAGCTGCATGGCGGCTCGATCACGCTCGAACGCGGTGACGTCTGCGGCACGCGCGCGCTGGTGCGGTTGCCGGCCTGGCGCGTCACCAACAGCGACCCGTCTATGTCAATCGCCCAGGCCGGATGACCGCGCTCGAACCGTCCCTGCTACGCGCACTGTCGGCAACCTTGTGGTTGCCGCGCTGGCCGTTGGGCACCGCCCTGATCATCGCGACGGCGGCGATGTTGCTGGCCTTGTGGACCGGCATCGCGCCGTGGATCGGGCTTTGGTACGCCGCGCTGGGCACGCTGATCGCGTTTCGTCTGGCACTGCGCGCCGACTGGCAACGCAGCGACGGCGATCCGGCGCGCAAATGGCTGCGCCGTTTCAGCTACAGCGCCTTCGCACACGGTCTGTTGTGGGGCGGACTTGGTGCGGCGCTGGCGCACGACAATTGGAACGTCTTCACCGTCGTGCTGGTGCTGATCGCGGGCATGTGTGCGGGCTCGGCAACCGTCTATGCCGGCTGGCCACCCGCGGTTGCGTCGTTTCTGCTTGCAGCGATCGGACCGGTTGCGGTGTCGTGCCTGGTGCGCGGCGACGCCGCCAGCGTGTCGCTGGGCGTGATGGCGCCCTTCTTCGCGTTCAACCTCTATGCCGGCGCGCTGCGTGCGTGCCGCGAAAAGCTCGAACTGCTGCGCAAGCGCGCCGAGCTCGAACGAACCACATCGGAACTGGCGGCGGCTTTGTTGCAAACCCAACGCGCCGAAGCAGCGCGCACGCGCTTTCTCGCAACCGTCAGCCACGAGCTGCGCACGCCGCTCAACGCGATCGTCGGCTTTGCCGATCTGATGCAAAGCGAGGCGATGGGGCCGCTCGGCTCGCCGCATTATCGCGAATACGTCACCGACATCGGTGAAGGCGGACGACGCCTGCGCCGTCTGGTCGACGAGATCGTCGCCTTCGCGCGGCTCGACGCACCGAATGACGGCGGTGGGCGCGCCTTGATCGATATTCGCGTGCCGTGTCGCGAAGCAGCCGCGACGGTCGCGCGCGACGCCACGGCGCGCGGCATCGGCTTGACCTTGCTGCTCGACGAAACCGTGCCGGCGCGGCTGCTCGACAGCGCGGCGATGACGCGCGCCATCCGTCACTTGCTGGAGAACGCGGTCAAATTCTCCGAGCGCGGCCAACTGGTGCGGCTGGTCGTGTCACGGCGCGAAGGCGACGGGATCGAAATCCGCGTCGAAGATCGCGGCATCGGGATGGATGAAGTCGCATTGGCGCAGGCCTTGTTGCCGTTCCGCCAACTGGAAGAAACGATCGTGCGTCAGTTCGACGGGTTGGGTCTTGGCCTGCCGCTGGCGCGCGCCTTGGTCGAACGCGAAGGCGGCCGGCTGGAACTGGAAAGCGCGCCGGGCCGCGGCACCATCGCGCGCATCGTGTTTAGTTAGCCGCGGAACGCGGCTCCCGGATTTCAGTTCGCGCATTGAAAACCGGAAGGCGCTGCGCGCCTAAAGCGGCCAAAGCGCCAACACGACCGGCAAGGTGACGACCGCTGCGATCGTCTGCACCGTGATGATACCCGCCATCAGATCGGCATCGCCGCCCATCTGCCGTGCCAGAATGTAGCTGTTGGTCGCGGTTGGAACCGCCTGAAACAAAATCGCGACCGCCGCCGGCGCACCATGCACGCCGAGCGCGAGCAGCAGCAGTGCGGTCACTGCCGGCATCACCAGCAGCTTGACCGTGCAGGCCAGCGCGATTTCGCGCGTGCGACCGCGCACGGCATCGAGCGACAGACCCGCGCCGATGGCGAGCAACGCCAACCCCAGCGAAGCCTGTCCCAGCACGTCGAGCATGCGATCGACCGGTGCTGCCAGACCGACGCCGCTGACGCTCAGCGCCATGCCGACGACGCAGCCGAGGATCAGCGGGTTGCGCGCAATTTCGACCAGCGCATTGCGCTTGATCTCGTTGTCGCCATGTTGCGTCAGCACGACGACCGATAGTGCATTCAAGAGCGGGATCATCACGACGATCGCGATCGCCGCCAACGGCAGCAGATCGGCACGCGCCGCACCGACCACGACGCCCAGCGCAATGTAGGTGTTGTAGCGCATCGCACCTTGGAACACCGAACTGAAGGCGGGACCGTCGTGTGCCACCTTGCGCCGCGCGAGATACAGCGCGCCACCGACCAACACGATCGCACCGACCAGCGCCGCCGCAATGCGCAAGGTCGGCAAAGCGGTCAGATTGGCGTTGGCGAGGCTGCGCACCAGCAATGCAGGAAATAGCAGAATGTAGGTGAGCCGCTCGGCTGGGCGCCAGAAGCCGTCATCGACCCAGTGGAAGCGACGGATGATCCAACCGAGAGCGATCAGGCCGAACAGAACGGCAAGCGTGGTCATGACGGGCGACATCGTGTTCGGCCTACACGAGCCCGATCCGGTGTCCTAGTGCGGCGGCGACATGCCTGCAGCGGTAAAAGCGTCGCCGTCGATATCGGCGCGGAAGCTGCGCAAGTTGCCCATTGGCTCGCCGATTTCGTGGAACGTGCCGGCGACGATCGAACAGACCGCGCCACTGGCGTCGATCAAGGGCAGATAGACCGAGGTCCAGCGCACCGGCTCTTCGTATTGGGCGAGATAGTGGACCAGCACCGGTTTGCGTCCCGCGATGGTCCGGCGCAACGCGTCGCGCACCGCATCGAGGATCGGTGACGCCAGCTCGATCTCGTCCAGCATGTACCCGACCTGGGGGCCGCCGCCGCGCCGCGCGACCTCGCTGCCGACCAGCCGGACGCGAAACCCGGCCGGCTCGACCCCATACAGCGTGAGATGCGCAACCGCGCGCGGGACGCCGACGACCGGGTCGAACCGGTCGCGCATGGGCAAAGCGCCCTCACCGGCGAGGCTCCGGTAGTAGGCCAACAGGTCGGTCCAGCCGATTCGCGCCAAACCCGTCTCCCTAATCTCTGCGCCCTTGGGCGTCGCCATCGACCATCGCAAATTGCGTCCGAGCCCGTCCTGAGAAGATTGTGTCCATTTTCCGAGCCTTTTGGCCACAGCTCGGGCTTGGCGGTTCGGCGCTCTCATGCGAAGCCTTAAGCCGATGCGCAAACAACGGATCCTCGTGGTCGAGGACGACCCGCTCGCCCAAGGCCTGCTTGCCGCCTACCTGCGGAAAGAAGGATTCGAGGTCGAGACCGCGATTGACGGACGTGGAATGCACGACGCGCTGGAACGCGCACCAGTCGATCTGATCTTCCTCGACCTCACGCTGCCGGACGAAGACGGGCTGGTTCTGACGCGCAAGGCGCGCAGTCGCTGGACCACGCCGATTGTCGTTCTCACGGCCCGTACGGACCGTGATGCGCGGCTCACCGCGCTCGAGCTGGGCGCCGACGACTATTTGGTCAAACCGTTCGACCCGGAAGAGCTGGTTTTGCGTGCGCGCAACCTGCTGCGCCGGTCGGGTGGTGGCGTCCGCCGCGAGCAAAGCCGCCTGAAATTCGGCAAATGGACGCTGGATCTGGCGGGCCGGGCGTTGATCGACGGCGACAATACCGAAGTGCCGCTGGCGCCGGCCGAATACAAATTGCTGGTGGCGCTGGCCAAAGCGCCGGGCCGCGTGGTCAGCCGTGCGCATCTGTTGGACGCGGTTGCGCGCGAAGACGCGACGGAACGCATGATCGACGTGTTGATCAGCCGCTTGCGCCGCAAGCTTGATGACGATCCCAAGAAGCCTTCGCTGCTCGTGACCGTGCAAGGCGCTGGCTACAAGCTCGTCGGGGTCGAAGGGGGCTGAGGCTCCAGCAGCGACAGCGCATCGAGCGAGCGCTGTCCCAACGAACGTACCGGCTTCATTACGGCATCGGTTCCTTCGCCGCGCTCGGCCGCGCGTTCCAATGCACGTGCCGCCTGGGTCAGCGCCGGTAGACCCGCCATCGAGGCAGTGCCGGCAAGCCGCTCGGCGCCGCGGCGAACATCGCCCCGCGCCCCGTGCAACGTCGCAAACTCCAACCCGTCCAGCACTGCTTTCAGCGACCGCGCAGCGAGCGTGCGCAGTTCTTCGACTTGGGCGGCCCCCAAATCACGGTCGAGGCGGCCCCAGTGCGCGTCATCAAGCAGAGCATGTGTCATGGCCCGCGGACGCTAGCAGGGCACAAACAGTTACAGGCCCTCACGCTGACTGATTTCATCGCGCGTTCACGTGTACGTCGTCTCGCGTATGCACGTGGCCGATACGGTCCGGACAAATACGCGGTACCGACACGCCGCGTTCCTTGTTTGGAGTGCCTGTGATGGTTGAGATCCTGTCCGATGCCAGCGGCCGACAAGTCGGTTCTGTCCGCAATGAAAGCGGCAAGCTGGTTGCGCGCGATCGCAACGGGGCGCGGGTCGGCTATTTCGACCCGCGCACAAACACCACGCACACGATGGATGGTCGCAAGGTCGCCGAAGGCAATTCGCTCAAGCAGATCGTCGTTCGCTGATCTACCTCGTTTTGGCCGCCGCGTGGCGGTCAGGGGATCATTGCGTGGCTTCCTGACGTTGGAACGTCATGGAACCGCGCGCGACTGTGGAAATCGGCTTTGCTGCTTGGCTAGCGCGCGCCGATCGGCTGTGCGCCGAAGGCCACGCTGAAGCAGCCCTTCGTTGCTATCGCCGCGCGCTGCAGGAAGGCGCCGATCCTGATTTGCGCATCGGCGAACGATTCCGTTGCTCGCTTGCCTGCGGTGACTATGCCAGCGCCTGGCAGGAAGGCGACCGCGTGCAGCAACTGCGTAGCGCACAAGACGACGGCGAACGACAGATCTGGGAACGGTTCGTGTGGAACGGACGCAAGCTGGACGGGCGACGCGTGCTGGTTCGTTGCTGGGATGGCCACGCCGACACGATTCAGTTCATTCGCTATCTGCCGCATCTTGCCGCCCACGCCGAAACCGTCGCGTGCGAAGTCGAACCCGGCATGATCGCGCTGTTCGCAGCGTCGTTGCCGTCGGTGCAATGTTGGGTGCCGCTGGGCAAGAAACTGCCGCCGCACGATGAAGTGATTCAAGCGTCCGAGCTGGCGCATTATTTCCGCACCGTGCCCGAAACGATTCCCGCAGCACCGTATCTGTTCGCGCCACCCGACACGCAACCATCGACACGCAAACGCGTCGGACTGGCCTGGCATGATGGCGGCCGCACGCCGTCCTTCGACACGCTGCGCCCGTTGCTGTCGGTGCCCGAGATCGAGTTCGTCGCCTTGCAGCGCGGCGCCGGTCGCTACGAAGCCGCGGCGAGTGGCGTCACGGTGGTCGACGAATGCGACGCGTTGAGCTTGGCGCGGCTGGTTGCGTCGCTGGACCTGGTGATCAGCGCCGACACGATGGCGGCGCATCTTGCAGGTGCGCTGGGCGTGCCGGTATGGACCTTGCTGGACGGGACGCCGGAATGGCGTTGGACCGAAACGCGCGACGACACGCCGTGGTACGCATCGATGCGTCTGTTCCGCGAGTCCGAAGCAAGAATGGCGCGCGTCTGCGCCGCGCTTCAGCGCTGGAGCGAGTCAGCCGAGAGCGGACCGCGGAACTGGCGCAGCACCATCGACAGCCACGCAGCGCCGTAACGCGCGCCCATCGCGACAAAGGTCTGCGGCAGCGCCGACCACGGCAGGTTCGGTCGCGCGTGATGGATGCCGTGGAAATTCGAATTGAGCAGCAAGGCGCGCAGGAATGCCGGCGCACGGCTGTTGGTCGCATCCTGGCCGCTGTCGACCGGCGTGCCATAATGCGGCGCATTGTCGAGCACCGAGATGGTGACGCCGCGCAACAGCAGCGCGGCTGCAACCCACGGCCAGGCATCGCCCGCGAAATAGAGCGCAGCCACCACCATCGCGACGGTGCAGGCCAGATCGACGCGAATGCGCGCAATCCGTTCGGGGTCGAGAAACGTCGTCTCGGCCATTTTGCGGATGCGCTTCACCTGCGGATCGTCGAGCCCGTAGATCTTGCCGATCGACCAGCGGATGCCCGCGCGCGGCAACAGGAACAACCACGGCACTGACAATTCGATCGCCGAGGTGCCGAACAAAAGATGCGCGTAGAACTTCACGCGATCGAGCAAGGTCGGTTCAGCGTCGACCGCTTCAGGCCGGTCGAGCGGATTGCGGTTGAAGCCGTGATGCGTCAGGTGACCGAAGCGCACGATTTCGAACGGCACCAGCAACGGCACCGACAGAAGACGCGATAAGGTCCGGTTCTGCGTCGCGTCGGGCGCAAGATTGCTGTGAATGCCTTCGTGGATCAGACCCCAATGCAGCGGCGTCGCGACCACGCCCAACGCCAGCAGCACCACGCCGCCCGCACCGCCGTACCAGCCAAGCGCCGGTGCGATGAACAGCAAGAGGACGGCGAGCACCAGCAGCAAGGCTGCGAGCGCGATATTCGTCCGGACGGGAATGGTTGCTTCGACACTCATGGCGCGGGCAAAGGCGATAGCGTCCCTTGAGGCATCGCGCAATGTTCACACCCAGGACGCCGGCCGGCAAGAACCCAGAAGAATCCCCTTTTCCAGCGGCGACGAACGGCACAAACAGGCGTTCGCCCTCGAAAGCGATCACGGCCACCCAGGACCAATGCCAGCAAGCACCGAACTCGATCAGCGTGTCGGACAAGCCGCCTCCCCCTGGCTGCGTGCGGGCCAGTCGGCAGCGCTGACCTTGGCCCATGCTGCGTTGGCGGCGGGCGATGCGGCCTCGACCGTGGCGTCGTTGCGCCGGCTCGCGCGATCCGAACCGCGCCTGCACGCGCTGGCGGACTTCGCCGCAACGCGCCAAACCGGACTCGATCGCGTCGTCACGTTGCTGGCCTCGATCGACCATGACGCACCACGCGATCCCGATTCGGTCGGCGCGATGTTCGATCGTGCGGTTGCGCTCGACGAAGTCGCCAGCGTCGCGCTCTATGCGCTTGGCGACGAGTCGCTGCTGGCTGCGGCAACCGACGAAATCGTCGCTGCACTGACGCCGTTACCGACGACGCGCGTGCTCGATATTGGCTGCGGCATCGGCCGCTTCGCAGCGCCGTTGTCGCCGCTGGTGCAATCCTATCTTGGGCTCGACGTGTCGGCGGGCATGGTGGCGGCAGCGCAGCGACGCAACCGGAGCTTCGGCAATGTCACCTTCGCGCGTTGCGACGGGCGCAGCCTGCACGACGTCGCGACTGCGTCGATCGATCTCGTGCTTGCGGTCGACGTTGCGCCCTACTGGCAACAAGCCAGCGTCGTCGACGCGATGCTGGCCGAGACGCGTCGCGTGCTGACACCAGGCGGCACGTTTGTCGTGTTGGGCTGGTCGTATAGCGGCGGCGAAGAGTCCGACCGACGCGATGCGTTCGCGCGCGCTGGTCGTCATCGCTTCTTGCCGGTCGGACCGGCGCCGACACTGCACCACTGGGACGCACCGGTCTTTCTGTTCCACGCGATCTGACAAGCGGAGGTCCGATGGCGATCTTCCATCTGCTGCGACACGGCCAGCACGACCTGCTGAAACATACGCTGACCGGTCGCACGCCCGGCGTGACGATGAATGAAACCGGCCGCGCCGAAACCGCGCGCGCCGCCGCCTGGCTCGCGACGCGCGCGCTTGTCGCGTTGGTCGCAAGCCCGCTCGACCGTACGCGCGAAGCAGCGCGCATCGTCGCGGCTGCAACCAACCTGCAGCCGACGCATGACGAACGTTTGCTGGAAATCGATTACGGCACGTTTGCGGGCCAGCGCTTCGACGTGCTGCACCAAGATCCCGCCTGGCTGAATTGGACACAAAACCGCGCCATCACGCGTACGCCGACCGGCGAGACGATGCTGGAGGTGCAAGCGCGCTATGTCAGTTGCCTGATCGATCTGCGCGACCTGTATGGCGCCGACGAAGAAATTGCCGTGATCGGCCACGGCGATCCGATCGGCGCCACCTTGGCCTATTTCCTGGGCGCGCCGATCGATGTTCGCCGGCGCATCGAGATCGACAACGGATCGATCAGCACGCTGCGCCTGGCGCTCGACAGCGTCACGGTGCAGCGCGTGAATTTCATGCCCTAACCGCCGAAGCTCTCCAACACGACGTGCCAGCCGTCGGCGTCATGCTGCCAAACATGCATGTACCAGCCGCCCGCTTCGCCCGCTTTGTACCTGCCGTAGACATAGCCGAAATCACCCGCGCGCGAGATTTCAGCCGCAACCGGTTCCAGACGCAAACCGGCCGGCGTGCCCGCGATCGCAGCGGCGCGACCGATTGCGGGCGCCGCACCTTCGCGCAGCGTGACGACATTCGGCGCCAGCTTGTTGCCGTCGACGCGCGCATCCATCGCCAGCAAATTCGTGCGCGCCTTTGTCGGATCGCTCGGCGTCGTTGCTTGTGACGCCTGCTTGACCCAATCGGCCGGTTCGGTTGCTGGCCGATTCACCGATGCGCCGAGATCAATTTCGACTTTCCAGGTGCCGTCCGCTTGCAGACGCCACACCGACGCGTACCAGCCGTAGCGCGGCGGCGCACCTTCGCGCACGTTTTCATATGGGCCGGTGGTGAATCCGACATCGCCCGACGATGCGATGCCGGCATAGGCCGGACGCCAAGTGAGTTTCGCTTTCGGCGTCGGCAGGCCCTGCCAGAATTTCTGTCCGTTGGTGGCGCCGTCTTTGCCGAACACGACGCCGTTGTCGGCGAGGAAAGCCAGAAACGCCGTGCGCATATCGGCGCGATCGGACAGCGCCGAAAAATCGCGCTCGCTCTGCACCAGCTTTTCGATTGTCGAAGACGATGGCGCGGCTGCGCCGACGCTCAGCACCAATGCCAGACCCAGCAAAGAAAATTTCCGCACGTTCCGTCCCCGCCCTGATTTGTTGGGCGCAAGACTGGCTGCAGGAGACGCAGAAAGAAAGCCGACACGCGCGTGTCGGATGTGCAACGCTCTGCGCGCGCTTACCGGCGGCGGCGCAGCCGCAGCGGAATCGGGTGCGGTGCGCTGGCAATGCCGGCAAGCGCGATTGCGGCGCCAAGCAGAAGAACAATGAGGGCGCTGATCATGGTCATATGGGGTCCAACCCAGCGTTGCTTGCCAAGTTCCAGCCGCCGCGGTAGCGGGTGGGGATGAAGGCAAAGGGCCTCGACCGGATCGACATCAAGATTCTTGCCGCGCTGCAGGAGGACGGTCGCATGACCGTGCAGGCGCTGAGCGAGCTGGTCGGACTGACCGCGCGCCCGTGCCTGGAACGCGTGCGGCGCCTGGAAAAAAGCGGACTGATCCGGCGCTATGCGGCGCTGCTCGATCTTGCTGCGTTTGATCTGGTAGCGGTGATTGCCGAAATCGGGCTCGAACATCTGCACAAACAAGCCCAGAGCAAATTCGAAAAACGCCTCGCCGCCGAACCTGCAGTGGTCGAATGCTGGGAAGTGTCGGGCACGTACGACTATATCGCGCGCATCGTCTGTCCGAGCCTCGGCGCCTATCAGGAATTGACCAACGGCTGGATCGAAGACCCGGCAATGGGCGTGGCGCGCGTGGTTTCGAACGTGGTGCTGCGCGAAGTGCGCAGCTTCAACGGCCTTCCGGTTCCTAGTGCACGACAGAAACGGCTGTCCTGACTCGTCCGTACGACCGATCAGGCTGCAAACACCCGCTTCTTCGACGCCCTTTGCTGCGATCCGAACGTCATCTTCGACGTTGAACCAAGTGTGGTTTCGACGCGGGGACGCAGCATGGACGCGAAGCAGTTGGAAGACCGGGTCAGTGCGCAGAATTATGCGCCGCTCGACGTAACGCTGGTTCGCGGTGCTGGCGTCTTTGTCTGGGACGATACCGGCAAACGCTATCTCGACATGATGAGCGCCTATTCGGCGGTGAGTTGCGGCCATTCGCATCCGCGCCTCGTCGCGGCACTGACCGAGCAGGCAAACCGCATCGCGGTTCCGTCGCGCGCCTATCGCACCGATCGTCTTGGTCCCTTCCTCGCCGAACTCTGCCGCCTCGCCGGACTCGATCGTGCGCTGCCGATGAATACCGGCGCCGAAGCAGTCGAGACCGCCATCAAAGCAGCGCGACGTTGGGGCCATGATCGCCGCGGCGTCGCCGATGGCGCGCAGGAAATCATCGTCGCTGCCGGCAATTTCCACGGCCGTACCACGACCATCGTCGGGTTTTCCAGCGAGGCTGCGTATCGCCGCGGCTTTGGTCCGTTCGCAAGCGGCTTCGTCACGGTTCCCTACGGCGATGCCGACGCAATCCGCCGCGCGATCAATCCCAACACGGTGGCAGTATTGGTCGAACCGATTCAGGGCGAAGCGGGCATCGTTCTGCCGCCCGACGGATATCTCGCCGCGCTGCGCAAGATCTGCACCGATGCGGGCATTCTGCTGATCTTCGACGAAGTCCAGTCAGGCCTCGGCCGCACCGGCCGCATGTTCGCCTTTGAACATGAGAATGCGCGTCCCGATGGCTTGATCGTCGGCAAGGCGTTGGGCGGCGGCTTGCTGCCGGTCTCGGCCTTCATCAGCACGCAGGACGTGATGGATGTGTTCGATCCCGGCAGCCATGGCTCGACTTTCGGCGGCAATCCGCTGGCCGCTGCCGTCGGGCTGGAAGCGCTACGCGTAATCCAGGACGAGAAGCTCGCCGAACGCAGCGCCGAGCTGGGAGCGTATCTGCTGCAGCAGGCGCGCGACTTGCGGCATCCCGCAATCCGCGCTGTGCGCGGACGCGGCCTGTGGGTCGGGATTGATCTCGATCCGGCGCAGGCGCCAGCACGCGCTGTGTGCGAAGCGCTGGCGCGACGCGGCATGTTGAGCAAGGAAACCCACGAAACCGTGATCCGCCTGGCACCGCCGCTGACCATCAGCCGCGAGGAAATCGATCTCGGCATCCGCTTGCTGCGCGAAGCGCTGGACGAAGTCGCGCCACGCGCGACGTCGACGGAAACGACGCGCATCGTGATGTGCCCGCCGTCGCGCTTTGAAGTCGCCTATTGCATCAATCCGTGGATGGCGCCCGAACGTTGGAGCGCCGAACGGATGGCGCTGACCGCGACCGCATCGAATGATTGGGCGTTGTTGCGCAGCACGCTCGAAGATTGCGGCGCGGTGATCGACATCGTGCCGCCCGAAGTCGGCCTGCCCGATCTGGTTTTCACCGCCAACGCGGCGGTCGTGCTTGACGGTGTCGCGCTGGTGGCGCGGTTCCGCCACGCCGAACGCCAGGGCGAAGAACTTCCCTATCGCCGCGCGTTCGAGAAATTGCGCGACCAGGGCAAGCTGCGCGCCGTGCGGTTGATGCCCGACGACGTGGTGCTGGAAGGTGCCGGCGACTGCGTCTGGGACAAGACGCGCAATCTGTTCTGGGTCGGCTATGGGCCGCGTTCGGATCGTACCGCCGCGGACGTCGTCGCGCGCACCTTCGGCGTCGAAGCACTGCCGCTCGAACTGGTCGACCCGCGCTTCTATCACATGGATACGGCGCTGCTGCCGTTGCCGCGCGGCGAAGTCGTCTATGTCCCCAGCGCATTTTCCGACGAAGGAATGGCGCTGCTGACGTCGCGCATCGGCGCCGAGAATTTGATCCCGGTGCCCGACGCAGACGCGGCCGAGCTGGCGGCGAATGCGGTGGTGCTGGGCGACAATATCGTGCTGGGAAGCTGCAGCGACGCGTGGGCTGCAACCTTGGCTGCGCGTGGTTATCGCGTGCGACGCACCGGCCTCGCACCGTTCCGCCTCAGCGGTGGCTCGGCCTGGTGCCTGACGTTGCGGCTGGATTTGAAAAGCAAAGCAAGCGACCGCGCACGGCAGGCTGCTTAGATCACAAAGTCAGCGTTCCCCGGCGGCTGCGAGTCATCACCGCCGCGTGCTTTCGCGGCCGGCTTCTGCGTCGCGCGTGCGCGCTGATAGAGATCTTCCAAGGTCACGCCGCGCAGCAGATTTTCCCATCCGTCGGCCAGTTCGGCCGCCAGCGGCGTCACGACTTTCTGTCCCAGCGGCGAGCTGGCCGGTTCAATCCCTTCATCGAGACGACCGGCGCCAACCGCGCCAGCAATGTCGGCGAGCGTGATGCGGCGCCGTTCGCGCGCCAGCACATAACCACCGTCCGAACCGCGCACGCCCGCCAGAATGCCCGCCTTCACCAGCCCCTGAAACGCGGGCTCGAGATAGCGGCGCGCCGTGTTCTGCCGTTCCGCCACCGCGCGCGACGACACCGGCGTGCCGCCGCCATGGAGCGCGACGTCGAGCACCGCTTCGATCGCGAGCAGAAGTTTTTCGGAACGGCGGAGCATGGCTTCTCATTAAAACGCCGCCGCACGGTGTGGAATCAAGCGTGATCTCACACCGCACGGCGGCGACAGGATTGATCCTGACTTAGGCGCCGGGCTGCTTCACCACGCGCAGATACGGCTTCAGCGTCTTCCAGCCGTTCGGGAACTGCTTCTTGGCATCGTCATCCGACAGCGACGGGACGATGATCACGTCGTCGCCGAACTTCCAGTTCACCGGCGTCGCAACCTTGTGGTTGGCGGTGAGCTGCAGGCTGTCGATGACGCGCAGAATTTCCTGGAAGTTGCGGCCGGTCGACGGCGGATAGGTGATGGTCAGCTTCACCTTCTTGTCGGGACCGATCACGAACACCGAACGCACGGTCAGTTTCGGATCCGAATTCGGATGAATCATGCCGTACAGATTCGAGACCTTGCTGTCCGGATCCGCGATCATCGGAAAGTTGACCTTCTGGCCCTGCGTTTCCTGAATGTCGCCGGCCCATTTCGAATGGTCGCCGAGCGGATCGACCGACAGGCCGATAATCTTGGTGTTGCGCTTGTCGAATTCCGGCTTCAAGCGCGCTGCTTCACCGAGCTCGGTGGTGCAGACGGGCGTGAAGTCCTTGGGATGCGAAAACAGCACGCCCCAACCGCTGCCAAGCCACGCGTGAAAGTCGATCGGACCTTCGGTCGTGTCGGCGTGAAAATCGGGGGCGATGTCGCCGAGCTGCAATGACATGGGAACGTTTCCTTCCGTTTCTCTGATCTTTTAAGCGTCGCCAAATTCAAGCGTCAGGCGGTACGAGCTTGAGCCGGAGGCCGGCCAGCGCATCTGAGTACAGGATCTGACAGGCGAGGCGCGAACGTGCGCCCACGTCGGGCACCGTGTCCAGAGCCGCTTCCTCGTCGTCGGATCGCGGCGGCAAGCGGTCAAGCCAGCTTGCTTCGACTTCGACATGGCACGTCGCGCATTCGCAGGCGCCGCCGCACATCCCGTCCATCAATCCATGATCGCGCACGATCTCCATCACGCGCCAACCTTCGACCGCATCCAACCGATGCTCGGTCCCGGCTGCGTCCTCGACAAAAATAAAGCTCAACTCTTTTCTCCGCTCGCAGTCGGCCGCCCCACCAACCCCGCCTGCTCGCGTAAGTTCGTGGGTAGCCACCTCTTCTCTTCGATCAACTTCACGCACGCGGCGCGCACGGCGTCGGGTGCAAAACCGGAGGCGCGCAGACGTTCGCGCAGATCGGACAATTCGCGCAGATGCTCGCCCCACGACTGGTCCAGTTGGCTTTCCAGCCAGCTACGCAGCTTCTGCGCCAGGGTCGGGCTTTTGCCGCCGGTCGAAATCGCAACGACGAGATCGCCGCGCCGCACCAACGACGGTACGTGCAGATCGCACAAGGCGTTCACGTCCTCGACATTCACCAACACCGCATAGTCGCGCGCCAGGCGCGCCAGCGGCGTCGCGCGGCCCAAGTCGATACCGGCGACGAACAACAGTGACAGACCAGCCAGTTGATGTTCGGACGGCATGCCATGCAGCGCACCAGCCGCAAGCAGGCTGGGATCCCCGTCAGGTGCATAGAGTTCGAGCGCACCTGCGCCCGCTTCCTGCAGCAAGGTGAGACGCTTCCACGCGGCGGGACCATGCCCCACCAGCGCAACCGGCAAGGTCCCAACGTCAATCGCAAGCGGCAGCATGTCAGGCGGCCTGGCGTTCGGCGATATAGCCCAGCAGCGTTTCGACGCCGGCGCGTGCGCACCAGTCGCCGAACCGTTCTTTGCCGTCGCGACGATCGCGCCATTCGCCGAACAGACGTTCCAGCGTCGCGGGAATGTCGGTGAACGGCATGCGATCGATCAGGCGGAAATTCATTCGCGTGCCTTCGCGGTCGCCGCCGACAAACAACGCATAGTCGTTCGCCGTACGGCCGACGATGCCGACGTCGCCGACGTAAGGACGCGCGCAGCCATTCGGGCAACCGGTGATCCGCACCGTCATCCCCTCGCCCGCCAGCCCCTGTCGTTCCAGCGCCGCATCGATATCGGCGACCAGTTGATCGCGCACACGTTCAGCTTCGCCCAGCGCCAGGCCGCAGGTCGGGAAGGCCGGGCACGCCAAGGTCAGCTTGTCGAGCCGCGTCCGTTCTTCGGCGAGTTTGACTTTGTGGGCACGCAGCACCGCTTCGATGCCGAAGCGATCTTCGGCGCGCGCATTCGACAACAACACGTCTTGGTCCGGCGTCAGCACCGGATCGACGTGAAAGCGCGTCACGATTTCGCGTAGCGCCGAACGCAACTGCACGCCGTCGGCATCGGCGATACGGCCGCTCGGTACCGGCACGCCGAGCCAGAATTTTCCGTCGCCCTGCGCATGCCAGCCGAGATGATCGGGGATCTGCACCGGCGCCATCTGCACCGGCGCCGCAAGCTGTTTGCCCAGATCGGCTTCGAGGATCGCCTTGCACGCGGGCGTGCCCAGCGCATCGACGACATATTTCAGGCGCGCATGTTTGCGGTCGGTGCGATCGCCATAATCGCGATGCAGACGCACCACCGCTTCGGCGATCGGCAGAAGATCGTCGGGTTCAACGAAGCAAACGAGCGTCGCCAAGCGCGCATAGGTATTGGCGCGATTGTGGGTCAGACCCAGCCCGCCGCCGATCGCGACGTTCCAGCCCTTCAATTCTTCACCGTCGAAAATGGCAAACAGCGCCAGATCGTTGGCGTAGAGATCGGCGGAATTGTCGTCGACCGTGCCCAGCGCGGTTTTGAATTTCCGCGGCAGATAGGTTTTGCCGTAGAGCGGCTCGGGTTCGGCCTGGGTCGGCGGGACCTTTACGCCGTCGACGAAAATCTCGTGATGCGCGCGCGTCTTCGGCAACAGCGATACCGACAGAAGATCGGCCGCGTCGCGCAAAATCTGGTGCCGCTTGTCGGCGATCGGCGCTGGCGTCGTCATCACGTTGCGCGCAACGTCGCCGCAAGCGGCCATCGTCGTCAGCAGATGCGCTTCGATTTCGCCGACCAGCTCGCGCAGGTCGCCTTTCAGAATGCCGTGAAACTGGATCGCCTGGCGCGTCGTGATGCGCAGCGTGCCGTTGGCGCGCTTCGCGCAAAGTTCGTCGAGCGCCAGATATTGCTGTGCCGTCAGACGCCCGCCGGGAATGCGGACGCGCGCCATGCACTGCCACTCTTTCTCCAGGCCCGCCTGTTTGCGCTCGGTCGCGGTGTCGCGATCGTACTGCTCGTAGACGCCGTGGAATTTGAGCAAGTCGTACGCTGCATCGCTGAATTGCGCGGCGCTCGACGCGAGCTCTTCGCCCAGGGACCCGCGGAGCCCGAAGCTCGCGGATTTGCTGCCTTCGACCGATGAAAGTTTGCCCGCCGCCATGACGACCGCCGCCTAACTACAAAGTGACTTGGTATTTGACGTACGTCCGACTCTGGCTGAATGTGAATTAGAACTCAATACCCGATTGGCTGTGTAATATGCATTCGCTCGCCCACTCGACCACGCTCCCGCAGCTCGAAGCGGGATCCGTTTGGCTCGTTGGTGCCGGTCCCGGCGACCCGGGATTGCTGACTCTTCATGCGGTTGGCGCCATCCGGGCGGCCGACCTCGTCCTCTATGACGCGCTGATCAACACCGAGATCCTGAGCGAGGCGCGCCGCAACGCGCGGCTGGTCTGCGTCGGGCGCCGGAAGGGAAATGCCCCGACCACGCAGGACGAGATCGCGCGGCTGATGATTGAAGGCGCCCGCGACGGGTTGCGCGTGGTCCGGCTCAAAGGCGGCGATCCGTGCATGTTCGGCCGCGGCGGCGAAGAAGCAGCCGCGCTGCGCGACGCCGGCATTCCGTTCCGCATCGTGCCCGGCGTCACGGCCGGGATCGGCGGCCTTGCCTATGCTGGCATCGCGGCGACGCATCGCGACGCCAATGCAGCGGTGACGTTCCTCACCGGTCACCAGACCGGCGGTGCGTTGCCCGGCGATCTCGATTGGGATGCGTTGGCGCGTAGCGACAATGCGCTGGTCGTCTATATGGGCGTCAGCGCGCTCGACCGCGTCGTACCCGCCTTGCTCAGCCATGGTCGCGACGCCGCGACGCCGGTTGCGATCGTCGCGCATGCCACGACGCCGTCGCAGCGCGTGCTGAACACGACCTTGGGCGAAGCGGTGCTGGCCGCCCGGCGCGCGAAAATCGACGCGCCGGCGTTGATCGTGATCGGCCGCATCGCCGATCCCGCGCTGGCGACGCCGTGGTTCGAGCCGCAGCAGGACGAGCACGCAGCCCGCATCACCGACCGGTCGCTACTCGCCGCCTTTACGGCTTGATGTCATGTCACGCCCGCTCGCTGAGTTGGAGGCGATGCTCGCCGCGACGTCGACTCTCGACGGGCGTGCGCTGCTCGCGCACGCGCTACAGGCATGGCCCGGCGATGTCGCCGTCGCTTCGTCCTTCGGCGCCGAAAGCGCGGTGCTGCTGGCGCTGATCGCCGAGATCGATCCCACGACGCCGGTTCTGTTTCTCGACACCGGCAAATTGTTCGGCGAAACCCGCCGCTATCGCGACACCTTGGTCGAGACGCTGGGCCTGACCGATGTGCGCGTGGTCGCGCCCGACGCAGAAGAGCTGCGCCGCGAAGACGACGACGAATTTCTGTTCCAACGCGATCCCGACGCATGCTGCGACTTGCGCAAAGTGCGGCCGCTGGACCGCGCGTTGCGGCCGTTCAGCGCCTGGGTCAATGGACGCAAACGGTTTCACTCTGCCAACCGCGCTGCCATTCCGACCGTCGAACTTGCCGACGGGCGATTGAAGCTGACGCCGCTAGCAACCTGGAGCAGCGCCGACGTTGCGCGCGAATTTCTGAAACGCGGCCTGCCGCAACATCCGCTGGTCGCCGACGGGTTCAAGTCGATCGGTTGCTACACCTGCACGTCGCGCGTCGCGGACGACCAGGATCTTCGTGCCGGCCGTTGGGCCGGCCAACAAAAAACAGAATGCGGAATTCACCGATGAAGTTGGCACGCGTGGCACAGCCTGTTTCCCCGAGTCTCGGTGCGACGGACAATCTCGACGATCTTGAAAATCGCAGCATCTGGCTGATCCGCGAGGCCTATGCGCGGCTGAAACCGCTCGGGATGCTGTGGTCGATCGGCAAAGATTCAAACGTCGTGCTGTGGTTGGCGCGCAAGGCCTTCCTCGGCCGCGTGCCGTTCCCGGTGGTGCAGCTCGACACCGGTATGGAGCTGCCCGAGGTTTACGCGTTCCGCGACCGTATCGTGCAGGAATGGAATCTCGATCTGCGGATCGAGACTTGCCCGCCCGAAAGCGAGATGGATCCGACCTTGCCGCCCGCCACACGTGCGGCTGCGCGCAAGACGGCAGGGCTGCAGGCGCTGCTCGAACGCGAACAGCTGCGCGGCGTGCTGGTCGGCATTCGTCGTGACGAACAAGGCACGCGCGCCAAGGAACGCGTCTTCTCGCCCCGCTCGCTCGGCGGCAACTGGGACGTGACGCAGCAGCCAGCCGAATTCTGGGACCAGTATCGCACCGACTTCCCGGTCGGCGCGCATGTGCGCGTACATCCGCTGCTGGATTGGAGCGAGCTGGACGTGTGGCGCTACACGCGCCGCGAACAGATCCCCATCGTCCCGCTTTACTTGGCGAAAAACGGCAAGCGCTACAGGTCGCTGGGCGAAAAGAACGTGACGTTCCCGGTCGACAGCAACGCCTCGTCGATCGACGAAATCATTGCCGAGCTGGAAACCACCCGCATTCCCGAGCGCGCCGGCCGGTCGATCGATTCCGAAACCGAAGACTCGTTCGAACGTCTGCGCCAAGCGGGGTACATGTAATGAGCGGCGACGAACGCGCTTTGCGCATCGTCGTGGTCGGCCATGTCGACCACGGCAAGTCGACCTTGATCGGGCGCCTGCTGCACGATGCCGACGCGCTGCCCGACGGCCGCGTCGCGCAAGTCCAGCAATCGAGCGACGCGCGCGGCGTCGGATTCGAATGGTCGTTCGTAATCGACGCGCTGCAGGCCGAACGCGACCAGGGCATCACGATCGAAACCAGCCGCCTGTCCTTTGCGACCGAGCGCCGCCGGATCGAAATCATCGACGCGCCCGGCCACGGCGAATTCCTGCGCAACATGGTGACGGGCGCGGCCAGCGCCGATGCCGCCATTGCAGTGATCGACGTGCGCGAAGGTGCGGTGGCGCAGGCACGCCGCCATCTGTTTCTGCTGTCGCTGCTGGGCGTGCGCAAAGTCGTGGTCGCGATCAACAAGATGGACACGGTCGGTTGGGACCGCGCCGCCTTCGATCGCGTCGCCAATGAAACCCGCGACTATCTCGCCGAACTGGCGCTGAAGCCCGTTGCGATCGTGCCCATCTCGGCGCGCGGCGGCGAGAATGTGTGGAACGGCAGCGATGCCGCTGCCTGGCATGACTCCAGCCTGCGCGATGCGCTCGACGCGCTGGAGCCGACGCCGGCCGCCGAAAATCGTGCGCTGCGTCTTGCGGTGCAGGACGTCTATCGCGACGGCGAGCGCCGCATCATTGCCGGCCGCGTCGAAAGCGGTCGCGTGCGCGTTGGCGACGAGATTGCGTTTCTGCCGGGTGGCCAACGCGCTCGCGTCGCAACCATCGAAGGCTGGAACGAGCCGGTGGCGCGCATCGCAGCGGCGGCGGGCCAGACGGTCGCGCTGACTCTCGATCAGAAATTGTTCGTCGCGCGCGGCCATCTTGCCGTTGCCGCGGGCGCAGCACCCGACGCGGTGCGCCGCATTCGCGTGCGTGCCTTCTGGCTGTCGCCGAAACCGTTGCTGCAAGGCGCCGAACTGCGCCTGCGCATTGCGACCGCCGACCATCGCGTGACGGTGGTGCAGATCGAACGCGCGATCGACGTCGAAACCTTGGCGCCGGTCGAAGCCGACACGATCGTGTCGGGCCAGATCGCCGATCTGGTGTTGGAATCGAACGAGCCGATGCTGGTCGATATCGCGGCCGACATCGCACCGACCGGACGGGGCGTGCTGGTCGACGGGCACGACGTGTCGGGCGGTTGCCTTGTGCTCGACAAGCTGACGACGCGGGCACGACGTGCCGCTGCGCGTCGCAACGATCTTCGCCCACCGCCCGAACGCGTGACGCAGGCGCGCCGCGCCGAAAAGTCGGGCCATACCGGCGGCGTCCTGTGGCTGACCGGCCTGTCGGGCAGCGGCAAGTCGACCTTGTCCTTGGCGCTCGAAGAGCAATTGTTCGAGCAAGGCTGGCGCACCGTGGTGCTGGACGGCGACCGTGTGCGCGGCGGCCTGTCGTCGGATCTCGGCTTTGCCCCCGAAGACCGCACGGAAAATGTGCGGCGTGTGGCCGAAACCGCGAAGCTGCTGTCCGATTCCGGACTCCTCGTCATCGTCGCGCTGATCTCGCCGGAACGTAGCCAGCGTGCTGATGCACGCCGCATCATCGGCGATGCCGCGTTTCGCGAAATCTATATTGAAGCTGACATTGCGACCTGCGCCGCGCGCGACCCGAAAGGGCTTTACGCCCGCGCCAAAGCGCGCAAGCTGACCGGGTTCACCGGCGTCGATAGCGCCTATGAACCGCCGCTGGCGCCCGAGCTGGTGGTGGATACAGCAAGTCTGGACAGCACTGCCTCACTCGCCCGTCTGGCGGATTACACGGACAGCCAGTTCAGCTGTCGAAGCGGCACGGTACGCGCCCTTGAAGGCTGAAGCGGGCTTTGCCCGTAGCGAACGTTGAATGCGGGCCGTGCCCGCCGAATTGACGACCCCTGGACGGAGGACTGCATGCGACGCCCAATTTTGTGGCTTGCCGCGATTTCACTTGTGCTTGCGGGCAGCGCGCAGGCGCAGACGCGGCTTTTGAATGTCTCGTACGATCCGACACGCGAACTCTATGTCGAGATCAACAAGGCCTTTGCCGACAAGTGGAAGAAAGACACCGGCGAACAATTGCTGATCGAGCAAAGCCACGGCGGCTCGGGCAAACAGGCGCGTTCGGTGATCGACGGGCTGGAAGCCGACGTCGTCACCTTGGCGCTGGCCTATGACATCGACGCGATCGCGAAAGTTGGTTTCGTCAAAGAAGATTGGGCCAAGCGCCTGCCGCTGAACGCGTCGCCCTATACGTCGACGATCGTGTTCCTGGTCAAGAAGGGCAATCCGAAAGCGATCAAGGACTGGGCCGACCTGATCAAGCCGGGCGTCGAAGTGATTACGCCCAACCCGAAGACGTCGGGTGGTGCACGCTGGAATTACCTGGCGGCGTGGGCCTGGGCCAAAGACACCAATGGCGGTGACGAAGCGAAGGCGCGCGACTACGTCACGCAAGTGTTCAAACACGTGCCGGTCCTCGATACGGGTGCACGCGGCGCAACGGTGACGTTCACCGAACGCGGCGTTGGCGACGTGTTGCTGGCGTGGGAGAACGAAGCGTTCCTGGCGCTGAAAGAATTCGGCAACGACAAGTTCGAAATCGTCGTGCCGTCGAAATCGATCCTGGCCGAACCGCCGGTCGCAGTCGTCGACAGCGTCGTCGACAAGAAGAAGACGCGCAAACAGGCGGAAGCCTATTTGACCTTCCTCTACAGTCCGGAAGGTCAGGAAATCGCGGCCAAGAATTTCTATCGTCCGCGCGACAAGGTGGTCGCCGACAAATACGCCGCGACCTTCCCCAAAGTCGACCTGGTGACGATCGACAAGGCGTTTGACGGTTGGACCAAAGCCCAGGCGACGCATTTCGCCGACGGCGGCGTGTTCGACCAGATTTATAAGCCTGGAGCGAAGTGAGCTTCACTGCTGCTCATATCCCTTCTCCCCTCGGGGAGAGGGTTAGGGTGAGGGGGCATCACAAGCACCCCCTCACTTTCCCGTTGGGGCGAGGAGAGTCGGCATGACACTAGCACTCGACTCTGTACGCAGAGGCCAACGCGCAAAGGTGTTGCCGGGATTCCGGCTCACGCTGGGGATCACACTCGCCTGGTTGTCGGCGATCGTGTTGGTTCCGATGTTTGCGCTGGTGTCGCGTGCGGCGGGTGTCGGGTTCGATGGTATGATCGCCAGCGCAACCGACGCGCGTGTGCTGGCGTCGTTTCGCATTACGTTCGGCGCCTCACTGATCGCAGCCACGATCAACCTCGTCTTCGGCACGATGTTGGCGTGGGCGCTGGTGCGCTGGCGCTTTCCCGGCCGGCGTTTGCTGGACGGGTTCGTCGATCTTCCGTTTGCCTTGCCGACGGCAGTCGCCGGCATCGCGCTCACGACCTTGTGGGCCAAGCGCGGCATGCTGGGACAAATCGCCGACGGGTATGGACTCCAGATCGCGTTCGCGCCGCCCGGCATTGCGATTGCGCTGGTGTTCATCGGCCTGCCTTTTGTGGTGCGCACGGTGCAGCCGGTGTTGGAAGAGCTGGAACCCGAAATTGAAGAAGCAGCCGCAACCTTGGGCGCATCGCGCCTGCAGACGATTGCGCGCGTCGTGCTGCCCGAATTGCTGCCGGCCTTGCTAACCGGTTTCGCGCTCGCCTTCGCGCGCGCGGTTGGCGAATACGGGTCGGTGATTTTCATCGCTGGCAACCGGCCCGGCCAAACCGAAATCGTGCCGCTGCTGATCGTCACCAAGCTCGAACAATACGACTATGCCGGCGCTGCTGCGCTGGCGGTGTTGATGTTGCTGGTGTCGTTCGTGATGCTGCTGGCGATCAATCTGCTGCAGCGCTGGGCCAAGAAGCGTCATGGGAACTGATCGCCATGCGCGCTGAACGCCCCTCTTTGATCGATCCCTGGCCGGTCCGCATCGTCGTCGGTGCGTTGATCGTCGGATTCGTCGGTCTGTTTCTGGCCTTGCCGCTCTACACGTTGTTCGCGCAGGCCTTTGCCAAAGGCGTTGACGCTTATCTGCGCGCGATCGACGAGCCGGCGGCCTGGGCGGCAATCAAACTGACGCTGACGGTTGCGGCAATCGCGGTGCCGCTCAACGTCGTGTTCGGCCTGGCTGCGTCTTGGTGCATCGCCAAGTTCGAGTTTCGCGGCAAGCAGCTTCTGACCACACTGATCGATCTGCCCTTCTCGGTGTCGCCGGTGATTTCGGGCCTGATCTTCGTGCTGCTGTTCGGGCTGCAAGGCTGGTTGGGACCGTGGCTGCGCAGCCATGACGTGCAGATCATTTTCGCGCTGCCCGGGATCGTGCTGGCGACTGTGTTCGTCACCTTCCCGTTCGTCGCGCGCGAATTGATCCCGATCATGGAAGCGCAAGGCACGCAGGAAGAAGAAGCGGCGCGCCTGCTGGGCGCGTCGGGGTGGCAGACGTTCCGACGCGTCACCTTGCCGAACGTCAAATGGGGCCTGCTTTACGGAGTTCTGCTGTGCAACGCACGCGCGATGGGGGAATTTGGGGCGGTCTCCGTGGTCTCGGGGCACGTTCGCGGACGAACGAATACGATGCCGCTGCACGTCGAGATCCTCTACAACGAGTACAATCTGACCGCCGCCTTCGCGGTCGCCTCGCTGCTGGCGCTGCTCGCGCTGGCGACCTTGGCGGCGAAAGCGGCGTTGGAGTGGCGCGGCCGGACGGAGATCGCATCGTGACGATCGAAGCACTTGGCCTGGAAAAGCGGTTCGGCAGCTTTGCCGCGCTGCGCGGCGTCGACTTGAAAGTCGAACCGGGCGAGCTGCTGGCGCTGTTGGGACCATCGGGGTCGGGCAAGACGACGTTGCTGCGCAGCATCGCCGGCCTCGAAACCGTCGATCGCGGCCAGATCCTCTATGAAGGCATCGACGCCGACACGATCTCGCTGCGCGACCGCCGCGTCGGCTTCGTGTTCCAGCACTACGCGCTGTTCCGGCACATGACGATCGCCGACAACATCGCCTTCGGTCTCAAAGTACGCCCGCGCCGCGAACGTCCGCCGCGCGCTGAAATCAACGCGCGCGTCGAACAGCTGCTGGAGCTGGTGCAGCTTGGCGGTTTGGGCGGACGGTTCCCGGCGCAACTGTCCGGCGGCCAGCGCCAGCGCGTTGCCTTGGCGCGCGCGCTGGCGATCGAACCGCGCGTGCTGTTGCTCGACGAACCGTTCGGCGCGCTCGATGCACGGGTGCGCAAGGAACTGCGCCGTTGGCTGCGGCGGCTGCACGAAGAAATCCACGTCACCACCATCTTCGTGACGCACGACCAGGACGAAGCGTTCGAACTGGCCGACCGCGTCGTCGTGATGAATGACGGCAAGATCGAGCAGATCGGTTCGCCGGCCGAGATCTATGACCAGCCCGCAACCGAGTTCGTCTACGAGTTTCTCGGCGGCGCCAACCGCCTGCCCTGCCATGTTGAAGGCGGTGTCGCGCTGATTGCGGGCACGCGGCTCACCACCGATCTGCCGCGCGACTTTACCGGCGACGCGGTTGCGTTCGTGCGGCCGCACGAAATCGGCGTCGCGCGGCCGAACGGACATATCGACGACGTCGCGCAGGTGCGCTCGATCCTGCCCATCGGTCCCGACGCGCGGCTCGACCTCGAACATGTGTCCGGACATATCGAAGCGTTGGTCCCGCGTGAGTCACTCGACGCGGCTGGGATTGGTGTCGGCTCGCGCTGTGCGGTGCGGATCGCGCGCGCGCGGGTTTTTCCGACCAGCTGACGCCATGTGTGAACGCGCGGTCACATTCTTTTAACGCGCGAGGCGATAGCGCAGAGGGACTGACAATCAGAGGTCCCCATGTCGTTCCGCAACGCTTCCATCCTGCGCAAGATTTTACTGGCACTTGGTGTGCTGGTCGCCGCTGCCGGCCTCGCGACCGGGCTTGCCTTGTGGTCGTTCGCGCAGATCGACGCGGGCGAGGCCGAGATGAATTTCTATTCCGATCGCGCCGCCGCGGCGCAGCGCGCCGACGCGCTGCTGACCGACTATGCGCGTCTGATCGGAATTTACGGCCTGTCGCCGTCGATCGACGAAGTGAAGATGGTCAAAGCCGAAGCGGCCAAGCAGCACGCCGCGCTGGTCAAGCAGATCGACATTGTCGAGACCACGTCGAAAAGCGCAGAGGCGAAAGCCGACGCAGCCGAAGTGCGCAAACGCGTCGCCGAGCTGGAGCCGTTTTTCGTCGCTGCCGAGAAGGCGCTGAATATCGGCGACGAAGGCGGCGCCGAACAGGCGGTGAAGAAGACGCTGACGATTCTGCCGCTGGCGAAAGACCGGCTGGTGACGACCTACGAACGCAACAGCCGCAAGTTCGACGAAGTCCGCGCCGCGAACCAGGAAATGGAACATCGCGTCTGGTGGATGATGATGCTGGTCGGCATCGGCGGTACCGGCGCCGGGCTGGCGCTAGCGGTGGCGATCGCGCTGCGCGCAGTCAGCCAGCCACTGCGCGAAGTGACCGACGCGATGCGCGAAGTGTCGACCGGCGCCAGCAATGTCGTCGTGCCCCATACCGATCGCGGCGACGAGATTGGCGCGTTGGCAGCGGCGCTGGAAATCTTCCAGCGCGAAGGCGATGCCAAGCGCGCGATGGAAGCGGAGCAGCAGGCCGCTGTGCAACGCCGCGCCCAGCGCCAGGCGGCGCTGGAACAGTCGGTGTCGAGCTTCGACCATTCGGTGCGCGGTTTGCTGGAAGCGCTGGCTGCTGCAGCCACCGAAATGCGCGCCACCGCCGAGACCATGGCGGCGACCGCCGAACAGACCAGCATCCAGTCGACCACCGTCGCGGCTGCATCGGAACAAGCGTCGGTCAATGTCAGCACGGTCGCGGCCGCGACCGAGGAATTGTCGGCGTCGGTGGCCGAAGTCACGCGCCAGATGAGCGAGAGCGCGCAAGTCGCCGCCCGGGCCGGGAACGAGGCGACCACGGTCAGCACCGACGTGCGCAGCCTGGTCGAAGCCACCGAGCAGATCGGCGAGATCGTGCGCCTGATTGAATCGATTGCGGGCCAGACCAACCTGCTGGCGCTGAACGCCACGATCGAAGCGGCGCGCGCGGGCGAAGCGGGCAAAGGCTTTGCCGTGGTTGCGACCGAAGTGAAATCGCTGGCGACGCAAACCGCGAAAGCCACCGAGGACATCGCGCAGCGCATCGCGGCGATCCAGTCGTCGACGCAACATGCCTCGCATTCGATCGCGCAGGTCGCGACCACGATCGGCACGATGAACCAGATCGCAGCCGCGGTTGCAGCCGCCGCCGAAGAACAGGCCGCGACGACGCAGGAGATCACGCGCAACGCCGCGCAAGCCGCGCGCGGCACCCAAGAAGTCAGCGCCAATATCGATGGTGTGCGCCAGGGCGCCAACGAAACCGGATCGGCCGCGACCCAGGTTCTATCGGCGGCCGAAGAGCTGGGCCGTCACGCCGAAACGCTCAAACGCGAAGTCGCGACCTTCCTCGAACAGATGCGCGCCGCGTAGACGAGTTACGCTTCGACCGAGTTGCGTCGCGCTGCGGCGCGCTCGTCATTGCGGGCCAGCTGCGCCAAGTAGAGAAATTCTGTGCCCGTCCGTTTGCGTCCAACGCAGCTACGATTTGGCTGCGAACGGCGACAGGCTGGCGGCGGTCGGCACAACGCGAATACCGACGACGGTGCTCCGGCCGCGCACCTGAATCTCTTCGGCCTGGAATCCACTGTCGTCAAAGCCCGCGGTGCGCATCACCACGTCCGACGCGACCAGATAGGCGCCGTAGGTTTTGGTCTCGTCTTGCAGGCGCGCCGCAATATGCACCGCCTCGCCAACCGCGGTGACCGACGCGCCGTCGCGATAGCCCATTCGGCCGATGATGGCGTCGCCAGCATGCACGCCAAGTCCGATCCGCAACGGTTCGGCCAGCACTTCGCTGAGTTCACGATTGAGTTCGACCATCGCGCGTTCGATCCGCTGCGCCGCGTCGAGCACTTGCCGGCATGCCTGTTTCGGCGATGCGCTTTCACCAAAGATCGCCATGACGCCGTCGCCAAGGAACTGCGCCGGCGTTCCGCCCGCCGCGACGACGGCGCCGCACACCAGTTCGCAGAACCGGTTCATGATGAACACAACGTCGAACGGCGGGCGTTCTTCGACGATCTTGGTCGAGCCGCGAATGTCGACGAACAGAATTGCCGCAAACCGTTCGACCGCGCCGCGCTCGCCGATCGGGTGGTTGGTGTTCGACACCAACGGCACGATCGACAGGTCGGCGTCGGGACGCAGTTGGCAGGCAAGCCGCACATCGGGCCCGACGCCCAAGCGCGCCAAGAGTTGCGTCTCGTGCGTGCTCGGTTCGGGCAGATCGGCGTCGGTTCGCACGATGCGCACGCGACAGGTCGAACAACGTCCGCGTCCGCCACACACCGAGACATGCGGAATCTTGGCGCGACGGCTGGCGTCGAGAACAGAAACGCCGCGCGGCACACGAATGACTTGGCCGCCTGGATAGGTGAGGCGCACCAGCCCGCTGCGCCGTTCGAGCAGCTCGCGTCCCGCACGCGCAGCCAGCGTCAACAGCAAGGCGGCAAAGAATCCGATCGTCGCGTTGCGCTCGATCCGGTTCTGCATGTCGCGCACGTCTTCGCTGTCGGCCTGGCCTTCGGTGCGCACGCTGTCGATATAGGTCGGATCGGCGGCGGCTTGTGCGATCGCGTCCTGGGTACCGTGCACGACGCCAAGACTTGCTGCGATCGGCAGGGCGCAGGCGAGCGCCAGCAGAATCGGCGCGCGACGTTTGTAGGCGGGCCGGTAGCGCAGCCAGAAGTGGATGCCCATGCAGCCATGGACCCAACCGACGACGAACAAGATCGCGAGCCGCACGCCGAACGAGGTCTGCCACACAAAATCGGTCAACAGAATGTAGGGGTACGAACGGCCGGCGAAATACATGTCCCACATCAGCCGGCCGGCGATGTAGTGGTGCAGCAGCAGATAGAGCGTAACGAATCCAAGCACGAGCCGCGTCAGCTCGGCACCGCCGATGCGAAACGACCGCCGCGCATACAACGCCCAGAAAGCCAGCGCGATATGCGCGGTGAAGGCGCCGTAGAGAACGATCGACCCGACGACACCGCGCCAGACGAACTCGTGCACGACGAGCCCCTTCTCCATCGCATCGACCGAGATGTTGCCCAGCGCGTGCGTCAGAAAATGCGCGGTGAGATAGGCGAACAAAACCAGCCCGCTGGCCAGCCGCAGCCGGATCGGCGCAAGGCGAATGGAAAGACGGCCGGGCGTGCGTTCCTTCATGCCCGGCTGCCCTAGCACAGAATCTGGCTAGTAAGTCAGCACCGTCCGGATCGACTCGCCCTTGTGCATCAGGTCGAACGCGTCATTGACCTGCGCGTGCGGCAGAACGTGGGTGATCAGCGGGTCGATCGCGATCTTTCCCTGCATGTACCAGTCGACAATCTTCGGCACGTCGCGGCGGCCCTTGGCACCGCCGAACGCCGAGCCAGTCCAGACACGACCGGTGACGAGCTGGAACGGACGCGTCTGGATTTCCTGTCCCGAGGCAGCGACGCCGATGATCACCGACATGCCCCAGCCGCGATGGCCGCATTCGAGCGCCTGGCGCATCACCTGCACGTTGCCGATGCACTCGAACGAATAATCGACGCCGCCATCGGTGAGATCCTGAATCGCCTGCACGACCTTGTCGCGACCGACGACGTCGGGATTCACGAAATCGGTCATGCCGAATTTGCGCGCCATGGTTTCGCGCGCCGGATTCAAATCGATGCCGATGATTTTGTCGGCGCCGACCATGCGCGCCGCTTGCACGACGTTGAGACCGATGCCGCCAAGACCGAACACGGCAACCGTCGAACCTGGTTCGACTTTCGCTGTGTTGATCACCGCGCCGACACCGGTCGTGACGCCGCAACCGATGTAGCAAACTTTGTCGAACGGTGCGTCGGGGCGAATTTTCGCCAGCGCGATTTCAGGCAGCACGGTGTGGTTGGCGAAGGTCGAGCAGCCCATGTAGTGCAACACGGGCTTGCCGCCGATCGAGAAGCGGCTGCTGCCGTCCGGCATCACGCCCTTGCCCTGCGTCGCACGGATCGCGGTGCAGAGATTGGTTTTGCCCGACAGGCACGATTTGCACTGCCGACATTCGGGCGTGTAGAGCGGAATGACGTGATCGCCGACCGCGACGCTGGTCACGCCGGCGCCGATCTCGCGCACGATGCCGGCACCTTCATGTCCCAGGATGGCCGGGAACAGACCTTCGGGATCGGCACCCGACAAGGTGTAGGCGTCGGTGTGGCAAACGCCGGTCGCTTTGATCTCGACCAGCACTTCGCCTGCTTTCGGGCCCGCCAGATCGACCTCTTCGATCGACAGTTTCTCGCCCGCTTTCCACGCCACAGCCGCCCGCGTCTTCATTGTCTGCACTCTCAAAGTGAATCAGCGGCGAGAGACTGCGCGGAGTTGCGGCCGCGGTCCACTGACGCCGCCGCTTTGGGGCCAGGCCTGTTCGGTCGTCGGACGCAACCTGGCGGCCGGGCATGTGTTCTGACCACATGCCGAGCTTCACTGGAAAAGTCGCACTCGTCACCGGCGCCGGATCGGGACTGGGCGAAGCGATCGCCGAACGTCTGCACCAGGACGGCGCCGCCGTCGTGCTGGCCGATATTGAACTGGACCGCGTGCAGCGTGTCGCTGCCCGGCTTGGTGGTCCGCGCGTGCATCCGCTGCAAGTCGATGTGTCCGACGCAAGCTCGGTCGAGGCGATGGTTGCAGCAACCGTCGAACGGTTCGGCGCGCTGCATCTTGCCGTCAACAACGCGGGCTTTACCGGCCCGCGCGAAATCGCCACCGGCGCGTACGACATTGCCGCGTGGCGCAAAGTGCTCGCCACCAATCTCGACGGCGTCTTCTTCGGATTGCGCTATGAGATTCCCGCCATGCTCGCGAGCGGCGGTGGGGCCATCGTGAACATGTCGTCGGGTGCCGGTGCGGTCGGCGTCGAGGGCGAATCCGCCTATGTCGCGTCCAAACATGGCATCGTCGGCCTGACCCGCGCGGCGGCACTGGACTATGCAACGCGGAAGATTCGCGTCGTCGCGATCGGGCCCGGCTACATCAACACGCCCGAGATCGCGGCCGCGCCCGACGCGGCCCGAAACGAGCTGGCCGCCTTGCATCCGATGGGGCGGCTCGGCGAGCCGCGCGAGGTCGCGTCCTTTGCTGCCTTTCTCCTGTCCGACGAGGCCTCGTTCGTGACCGGCAGCTTTCACATGATCGATGGCGGGCTGACCGCCCGTTGAGCGCTATTCCGCGCCCCGGCGGGAACAGCGACGTGAGTCTGTGGTTCTACAGGCAGCAACCCATTGGAGATCGCGCCATGCTTGGCTGGGCCATTACATTTCTGGTCGTAGCGCTGATCGCGGCGGTCCTTGGTTTCGGCGGTATCGCCGGCACCGCCGTCGAGATCGCGAAAATTCTGTTCGTCGTCTTCCTGATCCTGTTCCTGGTGTCGCTGGTTTGGCACCTCGTCTCAGGTCGGCGACCCCCGATTTGATTTTCGGAAGAACGGCGGAACCTTCCACCCCGTCGTGTGTTTCTGGCTGTGACAGGTAGTGACATCCCTCATCCTGTTAGGTCCTGAATCCTCGGGCCCTCGGTGCGAACCGAGGGCCTTTTTTTCTGATGTTTCAGCGTTCTGCGCCGTCGGTCCAAAGCCGTGATCGCTTCGTGACGATCATTGGACAGCGGGAACGTGTCGATCCCTGACCGGTTGATTGGCCAGGTAGACGGACAAGGAAACAGACTTATGAAGATCACCACTCTTTCACTCGCGGCGGCCTCGGTTCTGGCCCTGTCCGCCTGCGGTTATAACCAGGGCGATCGTGCCCTGTCGGGTGCCGGCCTCGGCGCCGCTGGCGGTGCGGCGCTTGGTGCCGTGACCGGCGGCAGCCCGCTGACGGGCGCGCTGATCGGTGGCGCGGCGGGTGCCGCGACCGGTGCGCTGACCAAGCCGAGCGACGTCGATCTGGGCCGTCCGGTCTGGAAGAAGTAAGCGCAAAGATTGCGGCATAAGCGGCGGACGATCGATGGATCGTCCGCCGCTTTTTTGTGTTGAGAAGCTAGCAGGCTAACGCTGCACGTAGCGCATCGCGCGCATACGGTTTGAACAACAACGCAATCGGACCAACACGCTCCATCCGGGCGCGCGTGCCCGCATCACTCCACGCGGTAACAAAAATAATGTCGCAAGCAAATCGACGCTTGAGTTCGGCCGCGACGCGCACGCCGTCTTCGCCGATCCCCAGCGCAACATCGACGATCGCTACGTCGGGCGCCATTTCATGCGCCGCCTGCAACGCATCACCCATGGTGCAGACAATTCCCGCCACGACATGATCCCAGGATTCGAGCAAGTCCGAGAGGTCGAGCGCGATCATCGCCTCGTCCTCAACCACCAGGACGCGGCGCCGCGCGCGGTCAGTCACGTCGTCGCGGCGTGCGGCTCCCGCGCGCGCGGGGCGCTTCAGCGTGAATTCGGCGGTGGCAACCGGCATATAGCTTCTCTAGATTCTGCATGGTCGGTGGGGGCGTTCGAGAGAATCAATGATTCCAACTGGTTTTGACCGCTTCCGTTCCCGCCTCGCGATTCTGCTGACCCTGCTTCTGTTGCCGATCGTCGGTTACATGGCTGTGCTTGGCTGGATTTCGGCGAGCGAACAGTCGGCCCAGGCGCGCGATCAGGTGCGGTATCTGGCGCTGGTCGCATCGAGCTATCAGCGCGAGCTGTTCGCCGGCACCGAACGTCTGTTCCGCGCGCTGAGTCAGGAGCCCGAAATCTCGGGCGGCGGGACGACGTGTGAGTCTGAACTTGCCCGCACCGTGGCAGGCTTTCCTGACTACCCGCAGATCGCCGTCGCGGACGCCGACGGTGTCATCACCTGCGTTGCCGGAAAGCGCGACTTGCTCGGCACGCGCATCGCGGGCCGCCCCTTCTTCGAACAAGCACGCCAACGCCGCACCTTTGTCGCCGGCGCCTATATGCTCGACGCGAACAGCGGGGTTCCGTCCGTCATTGCAGTGCAGCCGATGCTGGCGCAGGATGGTTCGTTCCGCGGTGTGCTGTTGGCGACGGTGCAGGTCGGGCTGGTGCCCGGCATGTTGCGATCGGTCGACATGCCGGTCGACTCCCGTTTGTTCGTGCTCGACGAAAACGGCGCCGTGCTTGGCTCTTCGGCGTCCTTGCCGGCGCGGTTTGCCGACGCGCCGGAACGCGCCCGTATCGCCCGCACGCCGCATGAGCAATTCACCGAGAAGGGCGACGACGGCATTACGCGCCTGTTCGTCGTGTCGAAAATCGAAAGCGGCAATTTCTCCGCCGTGCTTGGCGTGCCGTTGCATGATCTGACTGCATTGTCGCAACGCGACGTGGTTGCGCAGATCGTCGGCCCGATTGCGATCTGGATCATCGCCGTGTTGATCGTATGGGTCGCGACCGATCGGCTGATCGCACGGCCGTTGCGCAAACTGACGCGCACGGCGCGCGCCTATTCATACGGCGATCTCGAAGCGCGCCCGGTCGAAGGCGGCACCTCTGAGATTCGCGCGCTGGCCCAGACCTTTGCCGAGATGGCGACGCGCATCGCGTCACGCGAACGCGACCTGCAGGACGCGATCGTCAAACGCGACGGCATGCTGCGCGAGATTCATCACCGCGTGAAAAACAACCTGCAGATCGTGACGTCGCTGCTGAACCTGCAGGAAAAGCAGATCGCGCCCGATTCACGCGGGGCTTTTCGCGATATGCAGACGCGCGTGCGTTCGTTGGCGCTGGTGCATCGCTATATGTACGAGAGCGACGAGCTGGGCTCGGTCAATCTCGGCGGCTTCTTGAAAGAACTCGCGACCAGCCTGCAGCTCGCTTACGGCGTGCCGGAAAAACAGGTCGTGGTCGAAGTGATCGCCGAACCGATCTGGGACGTGGCCGATCGCGCCATTCCGTTGGCGCTGTTGATGACCGAAGCAATGACCAACGCGCTGCGCCACGGCTTTCCCGAAGGCCGGCCCGGACGGATCGAAGTGCGGTTGATGCAGCTCGAAGGGCGGCGCGTGCGTTTCTGCGTACATGACGACGGTATCGGCCTGCCCGGCGAATTGGCTGCGGGCACGTTGGGCATGACCTTGATCCGCGCTTTCGCGCGGCAGGTCGGCGGCGCGCTGGATATCACCAGCCAGGACGGAACCATGGTGACGGTCGAATTCGACCGGATGGAAGACGAGACGACGTAAGGTCGCTTATTCGTCGTCGTCTTCGTCGCTGCGGCGGCGACCGCCCAGCAATCCCATCGTCAAGCCAAGCACGATGGCGCCGACGACCAGCGTCTTGGCGTTGGCTTTGAGGCCGCTCTCGACGATGCGTCCCGCTTCGAAAGCGAGATTGAGCGACGATGCGCCCGTCATCAGGTCGGCGCGCGCGCCGTTCGCACGTTCATCGGCGACGCGCGTGACCGAGCTTCGATAGATGCGATAGATCACATAGACCAGCAGCATCAGCCCGACATTGATGCCGAGCATGATCCAGGTCGCCGCCATCGGATCGGTGCGCCGCGCCAACAGCGCCCAGATCGCGGCATAGAGGAAGCCCAGCGACGCGACGCCAAAGGCGGCGATCAGCGAATAGGCAATGACCGCCGCAACGGCGTTCTTCTTGGCCGCTTCGACACGACCAACCAGCAAGTCGCGACCGAGGCCGGACGCCAACGACAACCAGCCCCGCATGATCTATCTCAGCGATCGAACAAGCGGCCGAGAACGATCCCGACGCCGAATGCAATCAGCACGCTGGTCAGCGGGCGCTCTTCAATCGTCGCGGCCAGATTCTCGAGATGCTCTTCGCCACGCGTGCGCGCTTCGTCGGTCAGACGCTCAAACCGATCGCGCGCAGCGGCAAGCTGTTCGCGTGCTGCGTCGGTTGCCCCTTCTTTGAGCGAGGCTGCAAGATTGGCGATGTCGTCCGACAATTTGGTCAGGTCGTCACGCACAGTGTCGAACTCACTCTTGGCTTGCTGGGACATGGTGGTCGTTGCTCCAGGTCATCGCCCCGACGGGCGGCCTTTTTTCAGTTGATCGCCTTTGGTCAACGCGTCTTTGGCGACGTCGCCCTCGGCCTTTTTCCGCGCCTCTTTGCCGGGTGCCGCATGGTAGCGCGCTATATCCGACTCCAGACGCTTGCCTGCAACCTGTTCGTCCGCAGCGAGGGCGTCGCGCCCGTCAGAATCGCGTCGGGGCACTGGCGGCTCCATCGTCATCGTTGACCGGTCGTGGATGCTCGACGTAACGATGCCATTCCGAGACTAGTTCCGTGGAACGGACAAGCCAGGTGAGCGGTAAGCCGCGCAATAAATCCAACAAAGCCAAGAAGTCCCCGGCGCCCGGCGACCGGTTCGACATTTGGCTCGATGGCAAGTTGAAGACCGCCTACGGCTCGGTCCTCGACGAACCGATTCCGGACGACATCATGAAGCTCCTCGAACAGGAGCTGGTGAAGAAGCTCGACGAGAAATGAAAAAGGCCGGCTCTCGCCGGCCTTTTTGCAAAGACGTCAGAGGCCGGCTGCGCCGGCCTTGATTCAGGCCCGGACCAAAGCCTCGGGCGCCGAGAAGGACAGCGCCTGGCCGATCGCCACTTTCAGCGTTTCGGGATCGAAGGGCTTGGTGATGATGAAGGCCGGCTCGACGCGGTCGCCGGTGAGCAGGCGCTCCGGGAAGCCAGTCACGAAAATCACCGGCGCATCCATCGCGCGCAGAATCTCTTGCACCGTCACGATGCCGCTGTCGCCGTCCTGCAGCTGCACGTCGGCAAGCACCAGGCCTGGACGGTGTTTCTGCGCTAGCGCGACTGCTTCGGCCTGGCGGGCGGCAACGCCGACCACGGTGTGACCGAGCGATTCGACGATCGACTGGATGTCCATCGCGATCACCGGCTCGTCTTCGATGATCAGCACGCGCGCGGTCGACTGACGCTTCAGCTCGGCACGCGCGGCGGTCAGATGCTCGTGCACCTCGCTCTCGTCGAGTTCGAGGATCAACGCTGCTTCGGTGGTGGTGAAACCTTCGAGCGACACGAGCAACAGGATCTGCCGTTCCAGCGACGGTAGCGACGCAAGCTGCGCGCTCAACGCTTCGTCGCCGCCATTGACGCGGTCGGCCGGAATTGCCCGGTCGAAGATGCTCCACGCGTCATGGAAGACACGGAACAGCTCGACGCGAACGTCCGACGCTTTTTTCATGCGATCGGGCTCGGCGATAATCGCTTCGATTGCGACCCGCACATATTGATCGCCGGTCTGCTGCGATCCGGTCAGCGCACGCGCGTAGCGGCGCAGGTAAGGCAGCAACTTAACGATGTCTTGGCTGACGCTCATGCGAACGGGCTACCCGAGTTCAAGATTGGTTCATGCCGCCTGGATTGAGAAAGGCGGCGGCCTGCGACAACGAAAGCTAGGGCAGTTTCGTTCCCCACGCCATGCCATCAGCCGGATAAAGGTGGATTGAAATGCGCCGCACCGGCATCGAGCGCCTTTTTTAGTTCATTTCGTGCCCGATTCAGGCGCGATTTGATGGTTCCGACCGCGACACCGCAGACTTCCGCAGCTTCTTCATAACTCATCCCCGCCGCCGAGATCAGGACCAGGATTTCGCGATGCTCGACCGCTAGCGTCTGCAACGCCCGCCCGACCTCATTGACCTCAATCGTCGTGTCCTGGGTTGCCGCAACCGGCAGGGCGCTGTCGGGGATGTCGCCCATCGGTTCGACCTCGAACCGGCGCCGGCGCACATTGTTGATGTAGTGGTTGCGCAGGATGGTCAGCAGCCAGGCTTTGAGGTTGGTGCCGGGCTGAAACTGCGCTTCAGCGGACAGGGCGCGCAGAATCGTATCGTGCACGAGATCGTCGGCCCATTCCTTGCGGCCGGTCAGCGAACGCGCCACCGCACGCAGATGCGGCAGGTATTCGACGATCCGTTCACGAAAATCCATCATTCCTCACCGAAGCCGCCACCACCTGGCGTTTCCAGCCGCAAGGCCGCACCGGCCGGCAAGTCGATCCGCACAGATGATGGCAACGCTTCAGAGGTTCCATCGGCTCGCAGAATTTTGGTCGTGCCGCGCGCGCCCGCACCGCCGCCGGCAAGACCGAACGGCGCCTGTATGCGGCGATTGGCCAGCACCGACACGGTCATGTCGCGCAGAAAGCGGATTTGCCGCACGACGCCGTCGCCGCCGCGGAACGTTCCGCCGCCGCCACTGCCGCGCCGTATCGAAAACTGCTCCAACCGCACCGGATAGCGCGTCTCGAGAATCTCGACATCGGTGAGACGCGAATTGGTCATGTGCGTATGAACCGCGCTGGCGCCGGCAAAGCCGGGTCCCGCCCCCGCACCACCGCAGACCGTTTCGTAATACTGCACGCGGCCGTCGCCGAACGTGGTGTTGTTCATCGTGCCCTGGCTGGCGGCCAGCGCGCCAAGACATCCGAACAGACAATCGACAACGGCTTGGCTCGTTTCGACATTGCCCGCGACTACCGCAGCGGGCGCGACCGGTGCCAACATCGACGGCGCTGGCACGATCAACGCAACCGGTTCCAGGCAACCGTCATTCAGCGGAATGTCGTCGTCGAGCAAGGTGCGCAGCACATACAGCACCGCTGCGCGCACGATCGATGTCGGCGCGTTGGAATTGTCGGGACGAATGGGATCGGTGCCGGTGAAGTCGATCGTGAGCTTGTCGTCTGCCGGCGTGATGCGCACGCGGATCGTGGCGCCGGAATCCATGGTCACGGCAAAGCTGCCGCCCTCGATGCGCAAGAGCAGGCCGCGCACCGCATCGGCGGCGTAGCGGCGCAGATGGCCGACATAGGCATCGACCGCTTCGCGCCCCTGCATCGACACCAAGCGCGCCAGTGCAGCACCGCCGCTCGCCGCAGCCGCGATCTGCGCTTGCAGATCGCCGATCGTCTGCGCCACGTCGCGCGCCGGATAGGGAATGTCGGTAAAAGCAGCGCGCGCCGCGTCGAGCTGGAATTCACCGTCGCGCACCAACACCAGCCGGCCAAACCGCGCGCCCTCTTCGTCGATCGAGGTTGAATCGGCCGGCATCGAACCCGGGGTCGTGCCGCCGATATCGGCATGATGGCCGCGCGCTGCGACGTAGAAAGCGGGTTCGGACTCGCTATCGAGAAACACCGGCGCCACGACCGTGATGTCGGGCAGATGCGTGCCGCCGCGATAGGGATCGTTGGTCGCAACCACTTCGCCGCGCGACAACGGCAACACCGCACGCACCGCGTCGCCCATCGAGCCCAGATGCACGGGAATATGCGGCGCGTTGGCGATCAGTCGCCCGTCGCGATCGAACAGCGCGCAGGAATAATCGAGCCGCTCTTTGATGTTGGTCGAACGCGCGCTGGCACGCAGCGACTCGCCCATCTCTTCGGCCACCGCCATGAAGGCTTTGTTGAACAACTCCAGCCGGGCTGGATCGAACGATGCATCGCGCGACACGATGCGCGCTTCGACGCGGGTTAAACGCAAGGTGCCGTCGGGCTCGACGCGGGCGCGCCACCCCGGTGCCACGAAACTGGTTGCACCCGCATCGGTGATGATCGCTGGACCGCTGATCACGTCGTCGACCGCCAGCGCGGCACGATCGACGCGCAGCGCGCTGACTTCTTCGCCGTCGATGACCAACGTCGCGCGCTCGACCGCAGCCTCCACCGTCGGCAGTGGCGGTGGCAGGCGCGGCGGGGTTGCTGCACGCGATGCCTCCACCGCGATGGAATCAACCACGATGGGCACGCTTGGCGTCAGAAACCCGAAGCGGCGGCGGTGCGCCGCTTCAAAGTCGCGCACGATGTCGCCGGGTTGCACCGCCAGCGGCGAGTCCGCACCGGCATATTTGCACCAGATCGTGACTGCGATCGGCGCAGCCGGATCTTGCAACTCGGCGCGCACTTGGCGCGCAAGCGCATCGGTGACCGCGTCGATCGGCGCCTCATCCAATGTTCGTTCGACCGATCGCTGCGCAACGGCCGTCGCGGGCGCATGCGCGATGCCCCAGGCCGACAACAAACCCGCCAGCGGATGAATCAAAACGTCGCCGCAACCGATCGCATCGGCGACTGCGCAAGCGTGCTGGCCGCCCGCGCCACCGAACGCAACCAACGCGGCGCGCGACGGATCATGGCCGCGCGCAATCGACACGCGCCGGATCGCAGCCGCCATCGTCGCGTCGGCGATGGCGAGAAATCCTTCGGCCAGCTCTTCGCGCGAACGCTGCGTTCCGGTCGCCGCAGCAACTTCGGCCACGAGGGCGTCAAACTTTTGTTCGACTGCGTCGCGATCGAGCGGCTGATCACCGTTGGGACCGAACACATGCGGAAAACGCGCCGGATCGACACGCCCCAGCAGCAGATTGCAGTCGGTGACCGTCAACGGTCCGCCGCGGCGATAACAGGCGGGTCCCGGAACCGCACCTGCGCTTTCAGGCCCGACGCGCAGTCGCGCACCGTCAAACCGACAGATCGAACCGCCGCCCGCTGCAACCGTGTGGACGCGCAGCATCGGCGTTGCGAGACGCACGCCAGCCACCACCGTTTCGACAGTGCGTTCCAACGTGCCGTCCCACCACGAAACGTCGGTCGAGGTGCCGCCCATATCGAATCCGATTGCGGCTGCGTGCCCGTGCGCAGCCGCAACCGATGCAGCACCGACCAACCCACCCGCCGGTCCCGACAAGACGCTGTCACGCCCGCGAAAGCGCGCTGCGTCGGCAAGACCGCCATTCGATTGCATGAAGGCAAGCTGCGCCGCGCCGAGGCTGGCGGATAAGGTCGCGACATAGGCGCGGATCGCGGGCGATAAATACGCATCGACTTCGGTCACGTCGCCACGCGGCACGTAGCGGATCAGCGGACTGACTTCGTGGCTGACCGACACTTGCTGAAAACCCGCTTCGCGCGCGAGCCGCGCCAGAATTTGTTCGTGCGCCGGATGACGGTCGCCATGCACCAGCACGATCGCCACCGCTTCAAAGCCGCACGCCTCGGCATCGCGCAAATCGCGCCGCGCTGATTCCTCATCCAGCGCCGTGACGATGGTGCCGTCGGCGCCGATCCGCTCGTCGATTTCCAGCACTGCCTCGTGCAGCGGCGCCGGCAGAATGATTTCGCGCGCGAACAGATCGGGGCGTGCCTGGCTGCCGATGCGCAACACGTCGGCAAAGCCGCGCGTCGTCACCAGCAAGGTGCGTGCGCCTTTGCGTTCGAGCAGCGCATTGGTGCCGATGGTGGTGCCGATCGTCGCGGACTCGACGTTTTGAAATTTTGTCGCCTGCGCGACGGGCGCACCCGCGAGACTCGCGATCGCATGCAAGGCCGCATCGTCGTAGCGGCCAGGCGCAGAGGACAGAAGCTTGGTCACGGTCAGCGTGCCGTCGGGCCGCGCCGCAACGACGTCGGTGAAGGTCCCGCCTCGATCGATCCAGAACCGCCAACCGCTCGCCATGTGAACTCCCTGCCGGCAACCATCGGTTTGCGCAAGAGTGAATTGCCCGGTCGTGCCGGTTCATCGCGGCAGTGCCCATCGCACAGTCGTGCAATGCAAAGACGTCAATTCCTGCGCGCCGTACCCGCCGCAGCGCTGTCCATGTCGGTCGCACATGCGGCACCGCGACCGCTGCGCGCGGTGCTGTTCGATGCGTTTCCAATCTTCGATCCACGGCCGATCGCTGCCGAAGCCGAACGACTCTTTCCCGGTCGCGGCGCGGAATTGATGCTGGTCTGGCGTACGCGCCAATTCGAATATGCCTGGCTGCGGCAATTGTCGGGCAGCTACGCCGACTTCGCGGTCACGACCAACGACTCGTTGATCTACGCATTGCGCGCGCTGGGCCTGACGCTCGACAGCGCGAAGCGCGACGCGCTGGTCGATCTCTACGCGCATCTACGCCCCTGGCCCGACGTTCGTGCGTCACTGACCGCTCTTCGCGCAGCCGGGCTGCGCCTCGCCATTCTGTCCAATCTGTCGCCCGCCATGCTGCAAAACGGCGTCGGAGAATCGAATCTCAGCGCGTTCTTCGAACATGTGCTGAGCACCGATCGCATCCAGCGCTACAAGCCGGATCCTGCTGCCTATGCGCTCGGCACCGACGCGCTGGGCCTGCCGCGCGACGAAATTCTGTTCGCAGCCTTTGCCGGCTGGGATGCAGCCGGCGCCAAACGGTTCGGCTATCCGACCTACTGGATCAACCGCACCAACGCACCGTTGGAAGAGCTGGGCGTGCAACCGGACAGGACTGGCAGCGACCTTGCGGGGCTGGTCGCGTTTGCGACTCGGCATCGCAGCTAGAACGCTACCGATGCGGCCGGCGCTCGTTTATCGTCGCGCCGCAATGAGCATCTGGGGAAAACTGGTCGGCGGCAGCGTCGGTCTCGCTTTTGGCGGACCGATCGGCGGATTGCTGGGCGCGCTCGCGGGACACGCGGTCGATCTGCATGCGGCGGACTGGGTCGAAACCGGCACCGCGCTGGTCGCAACGCCGCGCGACGAAACCCAGCACATCGTCTTCACCATCGGCGTCATCGTCTTGTCGGCCAAAATGGCGAAAGTCGATGGCCGCGTGACGCATGACGAGATCGATGCGTTTCGCGACATGTTTCACATTCCGCCGCACGAGCTGAAGAACGTCGCGCGCGTCTTCGACCTCGCCAAGCGCGATGCGGGCGGCTTCGAACCCTATGCACGCCAGGTCGCGCAACTGTTGCGCAACCGGCCGGCCGTGCTGGAAGAAGTGCTCGACTGCCTGTTTCATATCGCGCGCGCCGACGGCAAAGTCGGCGAAGCGGAAATCGACTTCCTGCGCGCCGTCGCCGACATTTTCGGATTCTCGCCCGCCGAGTTCCACCGCATCGCAGCCTCGAACGGCGTCGATCCGACCTTGGGTGGCGAAACCGATCCCTACGCGGTTCTCGGCCTTGGCAAAGACGTCAGCGACGACGATGCGCGCGCAGCGTGGAAGCGACTGGTGCGCGAACACCATCCCGATCGCCTGACCGCGCAAGGCCTGCCGCCCGAATTCGTGCGCATGGCCACCGAAAAACTGGCGCGCATCAACGCGGCCTGGGATCGCATCGCCAAAGAGCGCGGCCTGAATTAGCGGCGAAGCCGCTCCCGGATTTCGCTTCTTGAATGGAAAGCCGGGAGGCGCTTCGCGCCTAGGTTCCATGCGCAACTATCGGGTCGCGACGCGGTGCGCCTCCGCTAGGTTGCGGCCAATGTCCCCACGCGATCTCTGTCTTGCCGTTCTTGTCGCCGCTTTGTGGGGCTGCAACTTCGTCGCCGCGAAGCTGGCGATGCATGACATTCCGCCGCTGATGACGACCGGTTTGCGCTTCGTGCTGGTCGCCGCGCTGCTGCTGCCGTTTCAGCGCTTTCCGCGCGGACAATTCTGGCCGTTGGTTCGCGTCGGCATGGTGCTGGGCGTGTTCCATTTCGGCGTGCTGTTCTGGGCATTGCGCACGGTCGATGCGGGATCGGCAGCGATCGTCATTCAGCTGCAAGTGCCGCTTGGCACATTGCTGGCCGCGATCCTGCTGGGTGAACGCGTCACGCGGCTGCAGGTCTTCGGCATCATCGTCGCGTTCGGCGGTCTGGTCGTCGTGTTGGGTGCGCCAGCACTTGCCGACAAGCCGTTCGAAGTCGCGCTGTTGCTCAGCGCTGCATTCGCTTTCGCCTTTGCCAGCATTCAGTCGAAACAGCTCGCCAGCCTGCCGCCCTTCACCCAGACCGCGTGGCTGGGCGCAATTGCGGGGCCGGTGCTGGTGGCGTTGAGTCTGGTTCTCGAACAAGACGCCATCGCACGCACCGTCGCCGCGCATTGGTCGAGTTGGGGCGGCTTCGCGTATACGGTCTGCGCCTCGACTTTGGCCGGCTATGGGCTGTGGTACACGCTGTTGGCGCGCAATCGCGTCAGCCATCTGATGCCGTTCATGCTGCTGGTGCCGGTTTTTGCGGTTCTGTCGGGCATCGCGGTGCTGGGCGAAAAGTTGCACGTCCAAATCGTCGTCGGCGGCGTGCTTGTGCTTGCAGGCGTGGCCCTGGTCGTGCTTCGCAAGGCGGCACCCGTGCCGACTCTTGCCGAAGCGGATTGATGCCGGACATCGTCGAACGACCCTCACCGAATTTCGGCCCTCGACGGGAAAGCCCGATCGACATGCTGGTGCTGCATTATACCGGCATGCGCGACGCAGCCTCGGCGCTCGCGCGGCTGTGCGATCCTGCGTCGCAAGTCAGTGCGCACTACGTCGTCGATGAAGACGGCACGATCTATCGACTGGTCGAGGAAACGCAGCGTGCCTGGCATGCGGGCGTGTCGCAGTGGCGCGACATTCGCGACGTCAATTCGCGGTCGATCGGGATCGAGATCGTCAATCCGGGTCACGATTTCGCCTACCACCCGTTCCCGGCTGCGCAGATGGCGGCGGTTGCCGATCTCGCGCACGACATTCTTGGCCGGCACCCGATTCCGCCGCGCAACGTCGTCGGTCACAGCGACATCGCACCGGCGCGCAAGATCGATCCCGGCGAGAAATTCGACTGGCGTGGCTTGGCTGCGCAGAAGATCGGCCTGTTTCCGTTGGCGCGCGAAACGACGTCGCGCAGCCTGCTCGACCTGCTTGCTGCCTATGGCTACGACGTCCGTGACGCTGCAGCTGCAATCGGTGCATTCCAACGGCATTTCCGCACGTCGCGCATCAACGGCGTCGAAGATGCGGAATGCCGCGAACTTGCCGCCGCGCTTTCAAAGCTCGCCGGTCTCAATTACGAGTAGCGCCGCGTCAGACGGCTGGATGACCGCGCGCCTGCGTAAAGCAGGATCGGGCGAGGAAAGTCCGGGCTCCACGGACGAACGGTGCCGGCTAACGGCCGGCGGGGGCGACCCCAGGGACAGTGGCACAGAAAGCAAACCGCCCCGGACTTGATCCGGGGTAAGGGTGAAAGGGTGCGGTAAGAGCGCACCGCGCGGCCAGCAATGGTCGTGGCAGGCAAAACCCCACCGGGAGCAAGATCGAATAGGGGTGGCTCGAAGCCTTGAGCTTCAGACGTGTCCGCGTCGCCGCCCGGGTGGATCGCGTGAGGCGCGGAGTAATCCGCGTCCCAGAGGAATGGTCATCCACTCTCTTCGGAGGGGGACAGAACCCGGCTTACAGGCCGTCTGACGCCTCCCTACGCCATGGCTTCGGGAGGCAGGCTTCTCCCGGTGCTTTGGCGTAGGGAGGCGAATCTCGCGAAGCTTTAGCGCAGGGAGACGCGTGACTTTGACCTAATCTACTGATTCAATTGGCAGTATCGGTGAATCACCCGATCTGCGATGGATCCCGCCGCGCTACGGGCAAAAGCCGCCAGAACAGAAACGGAACGAAGCTCGAGTCGGGGAAGAACTGTCCCGGCGACAAGGCCGTGCGAAAGCACAGTTTTTAACTCTACCGGCGAGCTGACTCGGCCCTTCGGAACGTCGCCGAACCCCTTGGTTTTGCTACGTTTCCCCGTTGTGGCCCATGAAATCCCATGATATCCCATGCCATCCCAGGTCTGTCGCGACCGGGGTGCTCGCGGCATTCGGCTTTCGGCCGGTTGCGCGGCTAGGGGGCGACGCACTTACCGACCTGGAGGCACGGCGACCGGCCGATGTCTTTGCTGCTGAACACATCGCTCTTCCTGAGCACGCACGTGAACAAGATCGACGGCAAAGGCCGCGTCTCGTTCCCGGCGAGCTTTCGCGCGGCCTTGGCCGCGCGATCGAGCCAGGGCGTTGTGATCTTCAAGTCGCTGCATGAAACCGCGCTCGAAGGTTTCACCATCGAGCGTCTGCATCAGATGGCGCAGGCGCTGGAACAGCTGCCGCCCTTCTCGGCGCAGCGCACCGCGCTGGAAACCGCGATCTTCGCCAACACGCAGGAACTCGCGATCGACAAAGAAGGTCGCTGCTCGCTGCCGAAAGATCTCGCAGCGCTCGTCGGCATTACGAACAACGAAGTCGCCTTCGTCGGCAAAGGCTCGACCTTCCAGATCTGGGAGCCGTCGGCGCATGCAGCCGCGCTGAAAAGCGCAACCGACGCCGTCAAAAGCGGCGACGTTGAATTTCCCAAGCTAACGGGGCTGGTTTGATGACCAGTCCCCATATTCCTGTCCTGCTGCGCGAAGTCATCGACGCGCTCAACGTTCGCAACGACGCGACCTATGTCGACGGCACGTTCGGCGCCGGCGGGTACACGCGCGCAATTCTCGACGCCGCCAATTGCAAAGTGATCGCGATCGATCGCGATCCCGACGCGATCAAGAACGGGAAGCAGCTGGTCGATAGCAGCAACAACCGGCTCGAATTGCTGCACGGCCAGTTCGGCGACATGCATCGCTTGCTCGGTGATCGTCGCGTCGATGGCGTGACGTTGGATCTCGGCGTCTCGTCGATGCAACTCGACCAGGCCGAGCGCGGTTTCTCGTTCCGCTTTGACGGGCCGCTCGATATGCGCATGGCGCAGGACGGTCCCAGCGCCGCCGATCTCGTCAACACGATGGACGAAGGCGAGCTTGCCGATCTGATTTATCAGTTCGGCGAAGAGCGCCTGTCGCGCCGGGTTGCAAAAGCCATCGTCGCGCGCCGTCCGTTTGAACGGACCTTGCAGCTCGCCGATGCGGTTCGCAGCGCGGTGCCGAAAAAAGGCGACGGCATCGATCCCGCAACGCGCACGTTTCAGGCGCTGCGCATTGCGGTCAATGACGAGCTGGGCGAACTCGATCGCGCGCTGATTGCAGCCGAACATGTGCTGGCCGCCGGCGGCCGTCTCGCCATCGTCACCTTCCACTCGCTGGAAGACCGGCGCGTGAAGAATTTCCTGACCGCACGCAGCGGCCGCACGCCGTCGCCGTCGCGGCACCTGCCCGCTGCTGCGGATTCGCGCCGCCCGACCTTCAATCTGGTTTCGTCGAAAGCGATCGCCGCCAGCGACGAAGAGACTCGCGCCAATCCGCGCGCGCGTTCGGCCAAACTGCGCGCCGCCGAACGCACCGACGCGCCGGCCTGGAATCTTGCAGCGTGATTAGGCCCACGTCCCATAGCGAGGGAGCGCACGTAGGCGCGCGGGAGGGGTCTGATGATTAGACTCTCCACCTTTGTCGGGTTGGCCCTCGCCAGCGTCGCGGCGGGTCTGGTGATGCACGTCTCCTATCGCGTGCAACGCACCGAGGCCTATCTGGCCAAGCTCGAGCGCGAAATCGTGCGCGAGCAGGATCAGATCCGCGTGCTCGACGCCGAGTGGAGCTATCTGAACGATCCCGCGCGCATCGAAGCGCTGGCGCGTCGTCATCTGTTGCTGGGCCCGATGTCGGTGAAGAAGATCGTGTCGCTCGACGCGATCCCGCTGCGCGATCCCAACAGCGTGGTTGCCCCTGGTCCGCTGGTGATCAAAGCGCCGCCGGCGCCGTTGAAGCCGACCGATCGCGCAGGCGATCAAAGACTAGAACCGGTTGCGCCGCCGACCATCGTCGCCGAACGCGTCGCGCCGCCTGCAGCCAGCGCGCAACTCGCCGTCGTCAAATCGCCGTCGCAGCAGCCGGCGCCGACACAAAAACTGTCGGCCAAGGAAGCAGCCGCTGCAGCGACGCGCGCAGCGGCCGAGGCGGCTGCGCGCATGCGCACCATTTCCGCGAAATCCGACCCGATCGGTGCGCTGGCCGGCGGAGCGCGCTGATGGACAGCGCGCCGAAGACACCGCGCCCGGACGATGCGTTCCGCGCGCGCGCGCAGGTCCTGAATCTTGAAGGCGGCGCGCGCCAGGTTCTCGACCAGGCCCGCACGCGTCTCGTCGTCGTCGGCGCGGTCTTTGCGCTGTCGCTGACCGCGGTTGCGGTGCGTCTCGGCGATCTTGCTTTTCTGACCCAGCCCGAACCGCGCGCCGCGATCGCAGCGGTGCAGCCGTTCAAAGCCGAACGCGCCGACATCACCGACCGCAACGGCATGTTGCTGGCGACCTCGCTTGCGACTGCGTCGCTGTTTGCCGATCCGGCCAAAGTGCTGGACGCGAAAGAGACCGCCAAACGTCTGGCGCAGGCGCTGCCCGAAGTTTCGTACGGCGACATTCTGCAGAAACTGGAAGGCGGCGGACGCTTTGTCTGGCTGCGTCGCAATCTGACGCCGCGCCAACAAGCCGCCGTGCACAATCTCGGTCTGCCCGGCCTCGATTTCCGTCGCGAAGAACGCCGCATCTATCCCGCCGGCGCCGTGACGAGCCACGTCGTCGGCTTCACCGACGTCGACAATCACGGCCTCGCCGGCATCGAACAAAGCTTCGACAAGATGCTGGGAAAAGGCGAGCCCGTGCGCCTGTCGATCGATCTTCGCCTGCAGCACATGCTTCGCCGCGAGATCCAGCAGCAGATCGCCGAGTTCAGCGCGCTGGGCGGCGGCGGCATGATCATGGATGTGCGCACTGGCGAATTGCTGGCGCTGGTGTCGCTGCCCGATTTTGATCCGCAAAGCCCGGGGACAGGCGACGCGGTCAACCGTTTCAATCGTATGACGCTGGGCGTCTACGAAATGGGCTCGACCTTCAAAGTATTTAACACCGCGCTGGCGCTGGAATCCGGCCGCGTGCGCATGGACGATTGGGTCGACGCAACCAAGCCGATCCAAGTCGGCCGCTTCACCATCGACGATTTCCGCACCGAACGCCTGCGGCGTTGGATGAGCGTGCCGGAAGTCTTCACCTTCTCGTCGAACATCGGTTCGGTGCGCGAAGTGCAGCAGGTTGGTCCGGTGGCGCAACAGCGTTTCCTGACCTCGCTGGGTCTGACCGAAAAGCCGAGCCTGGAAATTCCCGAAGTCGGTCGTCCGCACGTGCCGAATCCGTGGCGCGAGATCAACATGATGACGATCGCGTTCGGCCACGGCCTGTCGAGCACGGCGGTGAACAACGTCACCGCCTTCGCCGCGATCGTGAATAATGGCATCTTGCGGCCTGCGACCTTGATCGCGCGGCCAGACGATTACGAAACCAGCGGCGTGCGCGTGGTCAGCCAGACGACCAGCGAAAATGTGCGCCGCCTGCTGCGCCTCAACGCGATCGTCGGTTCGGGCAAGAACGGCAACGTCCCCGGCTATCTGGTCGGCGGCAAGACCGGCACGGCCGAAAAGGCCGGCGGCGGCAAAGGCTATTCGAAGACGGCAAACTTAAGCTCGTTTGTTGCCGCATTTCCGATGAACGATCCGCGTTACGTCGTGTTCGTGTTGATCGACGAACCGCACGGCAACAAAAAGAGCTACGGCTTCTCCACCGGCGCCTGGGTCAGCGCGCCTGCGGTCGGTCGCGTCATCGCCCAAATGGGCCCGCTGTACGGCGTGCCGCCGGTCGACGAGAACGAGCCGTCGGTGCAGCGCGCAATGTATGTCAACGCGACCGCGCCCGGCCGCCGCCTCGGCACCGAGACGTTCGTCGATGCGACGTTGAAACAGCCGATCGATCCGAAGAAGGCAAAGCCACCAGCCAAACTGGTCAGTGCGCCTGCAAGCAATTCGTCCACGCTCCTTCAAAAAGTGAAGGAGACGCGCTGATGCGGTTGATCGAGCTGATCAGCAATGGCGGCAACTCCGCCACCGGACTCGATCCCGAGATTGCCGGTCTGACCGCCGACAGTCGCGCGGTGCAGAAAGGCTTTCTGTTTGCAGCATTGCCCGGCAGCAAAGTCGACGGCAGCAAATTCATCGCCGACGCAGTCGCGGCCGGCGCAGTCGCCATCCTGGGTGCGCCGGGCACGCAAGTGCCTGCAGGCATCGCGCTGGTCACCGACGACAATTTGAAGCGCCGCTTCGCGTGCATGGCCGCGTCTTTCTACAAGACGCAGCCGCGCACCGTCGTCGCCGTCACCGGCACCAACGGCAAAACGTCGACCGCCAGCTTCGCGCGCCAGATTTGGAGCCGGCTCGGTTATCGCGCCGCATCGCTCGGCACGCTGGGTCTGGTTGCGCCGGGTTGGGATCGTCCCGGCTCGCTGACCACGCCCGATCCGGTTGCGCTGCATGCCGATCTCGCAGCGCTGGCTGCCAAAGGCGTCACCCATGTTGCGATGGAAGCGTCGAGCCACGGGCTCGACCAGTATCGCCTCGACGGCGTGCAGGTCAGCGCCGCCGCCTTCACCAATCTGACGCGCGACCATCTCGACTATCACGGCACGTTGGACAAGTATCGCGACGCCAAGGTGCGCCTGTTCAGCGACGTGCTGATGGATGACGGCGTCGCGGTGCTGAACGCCGACATTCCCGAAATCGACCTGCTGATCGGGATCGCTGCGCATCGCCGTCTGCGTACGATGACGTACGGCCGCAACGGGCGCGATTTGAAGATCGTCAACGTGACCGCGCTGCCGCACGGCCAGCGCGTGTCGCTGGAGATCATCGGCCAGCCCTACGACCTGGATTTGAATCTGGTCGGCGGCTTTCAGTTGATGAATGCGCTGGCCGCGCTGGGCCTGGTGCTGGCGCGCGAAACCGACATCGACGCTGCGGTCGACACGCTGTCTTCGCTGGAAGGTGTACGCGGCCGGTTGGAACTTGCAGCCCGCACCGCCACGGGCGCGGCGATCTATGTCGACTATGCGCACACACCCGACGCGCTGGAGACCGTGCTGGTCGCGCTGCGTCCGCACGCGACCGGCAAGCTCACCGTCGTGTTCGGTTGCGGCGGCGATCGCGATCGCGGCAAGCGTCCGCAGATGGCGCAAATCGCCTGCCGCCTCGCCGATCGCGTCATCGTCACCGACGACAATCCGCGCAGCGAAGATCCGGCCGCGATCCGCGGGCAGGTGCTGCAAGGCTGCGCGCGCGCCAGCGACATCGGCGACCGCGAACAAGCGATTCAAACTGCGATTGCCGACCTCGCCGCAGGCGATGTGCTGCTGATCGCAGGCAAGGGGCATGAACAAGGCCAGATCATCGGTACGACCGTGCGTCCGTTCGACGACGCCGAAGTCGCACGCCGTTCGGTCGGCCAGGGAGCAACTGCATGAAAGTTGCCGGCCCCGACATTTTGTGGACGGCGGAAGAAGCGGCGCTGGCCACCGCTGGCCTCGCAATCCAGCCGTGGAATGCCAAAGGCATTTCGATCGACACGCGCACCTGCAAGCCGGGCGATCTGTTCGTGGCGCTGCGCGGTCCGAGTTTCGACGGCCATAAATTCGTGGCGCAGGCCGCAGCCGCAGGCGCGGTTGCCGCCATGGTCGATGAAAGCGTCGAGGGCGACATTCCGCTTCTGTCGGTCAACGATACGATGACCGGTCTCGCCGATTTGGCGCGCGGTGCGCGCGACCGCAGCCGCGCCAAGCTGGTCGCGATCACCGGCTCGGTCGGCAAGACCTCGACCAAAGAAGCATTGGCGGCGGTGCTGCGCGCCCAGGGCAAGACCCATGCGAGCGAAGGCAATCTGAACAATCATTGGGGCCTGCCGCTGTCGCTCGCCCGGATGCCCAGCGACACGCGCTACGCCGTGCTGGAAATGGGCATGAACCATGCGGGCGAGATCGAGAAACTCTCGAACATCGCCGCGCCCGACATTGCGGTGATCACCAATGTCGAGCCCGCCCATATCGGTCACTTCCGCGATCTCGAAGCGGTCGCCGATGCCAAGGCCGAGATTTTCACCGGCATCCGCAAAGGCGGCATCGCGATCCTCAATCGCGACAATGGCCAATATGACCGGCTTGCCGATCGCGCCCACGCCGCCGGCGTCAAACAGATCCTGACTTTCGGCAGCAACGCGCAATGCGACGCGCAGTTGTTGCAAGGCGACGTCAGCGCCGACGGAAGTTTCGCGCGCGCCCGCCTGTTCGATCGCGAGCTAGAATTCCATCTGCAGAATCCCGGCCGCCACCAATTGTTCAACGCGCTGGCCGTGTTGCTTGCAGCAACGCAGCTTGGCGCCGATCCGCTGAAAGTTGCGGAAGACCTTTCGAAAGTGCCGGCGGTCAAAGGTCGCGGCGTCAAAGTGCGCGCCGCAATTCCCGGCGGCGGCATTACGCTGATCGACGAAAGCTACAACGCGTCGCCCGCCAGCGTGGGGGCCGCGTTGTCGGTGCTGGGCTTAGAACAGCCGGCCGGTGAAGGCCGTCGCATCGCTGTGCTTGGCGACATGAAGGAACTGGGCAACCGCTCGGTCGAACTGCACGCCAAGATTCTCGCCGATCTGGTCGAAGCCAAAGTCGATCTCGTTTTCGCCTGCGGCCAGGAAATCCTGCCGTTGGTCGAAGCGATGCCCCTCGCCATGGCGGGCTGGCATTCGGTCGACAGTGTCGAACTTGCCGCAATCGTCGCCGAGCGCGTGCGTCCCGGCGACGTCGTGCTGGTCAAAGGCTCGGCGTCGATGCGCATGGATCGCGTGGTCGAGGCGCTGGTGCGTCTTGCACCCAACAAGAAAAGCGGGGGCTGAGGGATGCTCTACAATCTGGTTGCACCCTGGGCGGACGAATTCGTTCTGTTCAATCTGTTCCGCTACATCACCTTCCGCACCGGCGGTGCGATCACGACTGCGGCACTGATCTGTTTCATCTTCGGCCCCGCGATCATCCGCTGGCTGAAGTCGAAACAAGGCGAAGGCCAACCGATCCGCAGCGACGGACCGGAAACGCATCTGAAAAAGCGCGGCACGCCGACGATGGGCGGCGTGATGATTTTGCTGGCGGTGCTGGTCAGCACGTTGCTGTGGGCCAACCTCGCCAACGTCTATACCTGGATCGTGCTGCTGGTGATCGTCGGCTTCGGCCTGATCGGTTTCGGCGACGACTATCTGAAACTCACCAAGCGCAACACCAAAGGCCTGTCGTCGCGCTTGAAGCTGGTCGCGACCTTGGTGATCGCGGGCGCCGCGGGCGGCTTGTTCGTGGCTGCGACGCGCGATCCGCTGGCGACCGGCGTCACCGTGCCGTTCTTCAAAGACGCGCTGATCCCGCTCGGCTTCATGTTCGTGCCCTGGGCGATTTTCGTCATCAGCGGGTCGAGCCACGCGGTGAATTTGACCGACGGTCTCGACGGGCTTGCGATCGTACCGGTGATGTTCGCGGCCGGCAGCTTCGGCATCATCGCCTACCTCGCCGGCAACGTCGTCTTCTCGAACTATCTGCAGATCAACCACGTGCCCGGCGCCGGCGAGCTTGCGGTGCTGTGCGGCGCAATGGTCGGCGCGGGTCTCGGCTTTCTGTGGTTCAACGCGCCGCCCGCGATGGTGTTCATGGGCGACACGGGCTCGCTGTCCTTGGGTGGCGGACTTGGCGCGGTTGCGGTCGTGACCAAGCACGAGCTGGTACTGGCGATCGTCGGCGGATTGTTCGTGCTCGAAGCCGTGTCGGTGATCGTGCAGGTCGCGTCGTTCAAGACCACCGGCAAGCGCGTCTTCCGCATGGCGCCGCTGCACCACCATTTTGAAAAGCGCGGCTGGGCCGAACCGACCGTGGTGATCCGCTTCTGGATCATCTCGGCGATTCTGGCGCTGGTCGGCCTCGCAACGTTGAAGCTGCGCTAGAGAAACGATGAATCGCGCGCTCGACCTTTCATACCTTCGCGGCAAGCCGGTCCCGGTGATGGGACTCGGTTTGAGCGGACTTGCGACTGCGCAGGCACTGCAGGCGTCGGGCGTCGAAGTATGGGCGTGGGACGACTCGCCGGAGTCGGTTGCCAAAGCGCGCGCCGCCGGCGCGCATGTCGTCGACCTTACCATTGCTGATCTTTCCCAGTGCGAGATCCTGGTTTTGTCGCCGGGCATTCCGCACAGCTTTCCCGAACCGCATCCGATTGTGCTGCGTGCACGCGAAGCCGGTTTGAAACTGGTCGGCGACGTCGAGCTGCTGGCACGTGCTGCGCCGCAAGCGCGCAAAGTCGGCATCACCGGCACCAACGGAAAATCGACCACCACGGCGCTGATCGGCCACGTGCTGCAGAAGGCCGGGATCGAAGTCGCAATCGGCGGCAATCTCGGCATTCCGGTTCTGACGTTCCCGACTCTGTCGGCGAACGGCGTCTATGTGCTGGAGATGTCGAGCTACCAGCTCGAACTGCTCGACACGTTGGTGTTCGACGTCGGCGTGCATCTGAACGTCACGCCCGATCATCTCGACCGGCACGGCGGCATGCCGGGCTATGTTGCCGCCAAGGCGCGCATGTTTGTCGGCCAGAAGGCCGGCCAGACCGCCATCGTCGGCGTCGACGATCTCTATTCCGCCGACATGGCGCGGAATCTCGGCAAGCAGAAGCTGGTGCGCTTGTCGGTGAAACATGCCGAGCCTGACGGCATCACCGTCGTCGACGGCATCATCGTCGAGAATGGACGCCGCGTTGCCGACGTGTCCGACATCCCGACCTTGCCGGGCGCGCACAATTGGCAGAACGCGGGCGCCGCCTACGCCGCGTGCCGCGCACTTGGCATCGACGAAGCAACCGTGCTTGCGCACATGCGCAGCTTCCCCGGCCTGCCGCACCGGCAGCAGCTGGTCGCGACGATCAACGGCGTGCGCTACGTCAATGACAGCAAAGCGACCAACGCCGACGCCGCTGCAAAAGCGCTCGGCTGCTACGAACAGATTCGCTGGATCGCTGGCGGTCGCCCAAAGATTGGCGGGCTGACCGGGCTCGATCGCTACATGCCGCGCGTCGCCAAGGCCTATCTGATCGGCGAAGCGCAGGCGGATTTCGCGCGCTGGCTCGAAGGCCGCGCCCAGTTCTCGCTGTGCGGTCATCTGGAGCGCGCGGTCGCAGACGCTGCGCGCGACGCACAACCCGGCGACGTCGTGCTGCTGGCGCCCGCGTGCGCCTCGTTCGACCAGTACCGGTCGTTCGAAGTGCGCGGTCAGCATTTCATGGAACTGGTTCGCGCGCTGGAGGCTGCATGAGCTTCGCCGTCGCACGTACCGACAGTTCGATCCTCGGCCGCTGGTGGTGGACCGTCGATCGTTGGACCTTGGCCGCGCTCGCCTGCATCGTGCTGATGGGCGCGTTGCTGGTCGCAGCCGCAAGCCCGCCCGTGGCGCAGCGTATCGGTCTGCCGACCTTCTATTTCGTGCAGCGTCACTTGCTGCTGCTGGGTCCGTCCTTGCTGGTGATGATCGGCGTGTCGCTGTTGTCGCCGACCAGCGTGCGCCGTCTGGCCATGGTCTGCTTTCTCGGCGCGCTGGGCGCGACGGTGCTGACGTTGTTCGCTGGCGTTGAGATCAAAGGCGCGACGCGCTGGATCCATCTTGGACCGCTGTCGGTGCAGCCGTCGGAATTCTTGAAGCCGGCCTTCGCGGTCGTGTCGGCCTGGTTCTTTGCCCGCCATCATGCTGCGCGCGAAGCGGGGCAGCGTTTCCCCGGCAATCTGATTGCGATCGGACTCTATCTGCTGACCGTCGCGGTGCTGATGAAGCAGCCCGACTTCGGCATGACCTTCGTCATCTCGGCGGTCTGGTTCGCGCAGTTCTTTTTGGCCGGCCTGCCGATCCTGTTCGTGCTGGGTCTGGCGGTGATGGGCGTGACTGCGTTGGTCGGCGCGTATTTCACCTTTAGCCACGTCGCCAGTCGCATCGACCGTTTCCTCAATCCAGCCAGCGGCGACACGTATCAGGTCGATCGTTCGCTCGAAGCCTTCGTCAATGGCGGTCTGCTCGGCACCGGCCCCGGCCAAGGCAAAGTGAAACTGTCGCTGCCCGACGCGCATGCCGACTTCATCTTTGCCGTCGCCGGTGAAGAGCTCGGCCTGTTCGCGACACTCGCGATCGTCGCGCTGTTCGGCTTCGTCGTGCTGCGCGGCTTCCAGCGTCTGACGCGCGACCAGGATTTGTTCGTCGTGCTCGCGGCCGGTGGATTGTTCACGCAGTTCGGCCTGCAGGCGCTGATCCATATGGGCTCGTCGCTGCATCTGTTGCCCGCCAAAGGTATGACCCTGCCGTTCATTTCGTTTGGCGGTTCATCCTTGCTCGCACTCGGCTTCGGCATGGGCATGGCGCTCGCGCTGACCCGCACACGTTTCGGAATGCACGGAGACAAGCGATGACCCAAGGTCTCGTTCTGCTTGCTGCCGGCGGCACCGGCGGACACATCTTCCCGGCCGAAGCATTGGCGCGCGAACTGGTTGCGCGCGGTCGCGCAGTTGCGCTGGTCACCGACAAGCGCGGCGGTGCGTTCGGCGACGATCTCGGCGTGCCTGTGCATCGCATCCGCGCTTCCTCGATGCAGCGCGGTTTGCGCGGCAAAGCACGCACCGGTCTGGAACTGGCGATCGGTGCCTGGCAGGCGCGCGCGCTGCTGAACCAACTCAAGCCTGCGATGATCGTCGGCTTTGGCGGCTATCCCTCGCTGCCGACCTTGTTCGCGGCGCGCCGCGCCGGCCTGCCCTACGTGCTGCACGAGCAGAATGCGGTTCTGGGCCGCGCCAACCGCCTCTTCGCCAAACATGCGACCCGCATCGCAACGTCGTTCGAAAACGTGACGATGCTGCCCGAAGGTGCGGACGCGCGCATCACCTTGACCGGCAATCCGACGCGGCCCGCAATCGCGGGTGTTGCGATGGTCGGCTATCCCAAGCTCACCAGCGACGGACGGCTCAATATTCTTGTCGTCGGCGGCAGCCAAGGCGCGCACATCTTCAGCGAGATCGTGCCGGCCGCGCTGGCGCATATGCCGGAAAATCTGCGCAAGCGGATTTCGATCGCGCAGCAATGCCGCGCCGACGATCTGCCCGAAGCAAAAAGCGGCTTCGCACGCAGCGGCGTCACCGCCGAGCTTGCGACTTTCTTCCAGGACATGCCGTCGCGTCTCGCCGCAGCACATATCGTGATTGCGCGTGCCGGTGCATCGACCTGCGCCGAGCTGACCGTCGCGGGCCGTCCCGCGATCCTGGTGCCCTACCCGTTTGCGATGGACGACCATCAAGCCGCCAACGCCGAACAGATCGCGGCGTCGGGCGCCGCCTGGTCGATCCCGCAACGCGCGCTGACGCCGATGGCGCTGGCGACGCGGCTCGAAAATCTGATGACCGCACCCAGCGGTTTGGAAAAAGCGGCCGACGCCGCGCGCGCACTCGGCCGAGCCGACGCAGCGCAGCGCCTCGCCGACCTCGTCGAACAAGTCGCGTCACGCGCGACACGCCCCGTTGAAACCCAATCGGTCGAAGCGCTGCCCGTTGAAGGGCTCGAGCGCCGGACCGCCCTCGCAGCAGAGTAAAGATGCGCCAACTTCCGCTTTCCATCGGCACGCTGCACTTCGTCGGAATTGGCGGCATCGGCATGTCCGGCATCGCCGAGGTGCTGCACAATCTCGGCTACGCGGTGCAGGGCTCGGACGTCACCGACAATTACAACGTCCAGCGGCTGAAGAAGCTCGGGATCAAAGTCGAGATCGGCCACAAGGCCGAGAATCTCGGCGACGCATCGGTGCTGGTCGTGTCGTCGGCGATCAAACCCGACAATGCCGAACTTCTGGCTGCCCGCGCGACGATGCTGCCGGTGGTGCGGCGCGCCGAAATGCTGGGCGAGCTGATGCGACTGAAATGGTCGGTCGCGGTTGCGGGCACGCACGGCAAGACCACGACCACGTCGCTGGTCGCCGCAGTGCTCGAACACGCGAACTTCGATCCGACCGTCATCAATGGCGGCATCGTCAACGCCTACGGCACCAATGCACGTATGGGCGCCGGCGACTGGATGGTGGTCGAAGCCGACGAAAGCGACGGCACCTTCGTCAAGCTGCCGGCGACGATCGGCATCGTCACCAACATGGATCCGGAACATCTCGACCATTTCGGATCGTTCGACGGCGTCAAAGCCGCGTTCGAACGGTTCATCGAGAACATTCCATTCTATGGCTTCGCGGCGCTGTGCATCGATCATCCCGAAGTCCAGGCGATGATCCCGCGCGTCTCCGATCGCCGCATCGTCACTTACGGATTCAGCCCGCAAGCCGACGTGCGCGCAGTCAACATCCAGCCTGGCGCCGACGGCAGCGTGTTCGACGTCACGATTTCCGAACGTCTCGCCGATCCGCGCACCATCCAGGGCGTGCGTCTGGCGATGCTGGGCATGCACAACGTCCAGAATGCGCTGGCCGCGATTGCGGTCGCCAATGAGATGGGCGTCGACAATGACGCGATCAAAGGCGCGCTGTCGAAGTTCCAGGGCGTCAAACGCCGCTTCACCAAGACCGGCACCTGGAACGGCGTCACCATCATCGACGATTACGGGCATCACCCGGTCGAAATCCAGGCGGTGTTGAAGGCCGCGCGCCAGGCGTTGCGCGCATCGCCCGGCAGCAAGGTGATCGCGGTGGTGCAACCGCATCGCTACACGCGCCTGATGTCGCTGTTCGAAGAATTCTGCACCTGCTTCAACGACGCCGACATGGTGGTGGTCGCCGACGTCTATGCGGCGGGCGAACAACCGATCGAAGGGATCAACAAAGAAGCGTTGGTCGAAGGTCTGCAGGCGCACGGCCATCGCCAGGTGACGGCGCTGTCGTCGCCCGAAGCTTTGTCCGACGTGGTGCGCGAACATGCCAAGAGCGGCGACCTCGTCGTCTGTCTCGGCGCCGGCAACATCACGCAGTGGGCCAACGCGCTGCCAGCGAAGCTGGCTTCGGAGACGACCTCTGCGAAGCTCGAGGCCGGCGGATGATGCCAGCAGCGACGCACCAACCCCACTTGATCGATCGCCTGCCGCAAGTGCGCGGCCGGATCAGCGCCGACGCGCCGTTGGCGCAGCACACCTGGTTCCGCGTCGGCGGTCCGGCCGAAGTGCTGTTCCGCCCCGCCGACATCGACGATCTCGCGACGTTCCTTAGCCGCACGCCGCGCGACGTGAATGTGCTGGTGCTGGGCGTTGCGTCGAACCTGCTGGTGCGCGACGGCGGCGTTGCGGGCGTGGTGGTGCAACTGCGCCGCGGCTTTGCCGACGTTGCGATTGACGGCGATCGCGTGATTGCGGGCGCCGGTGCGTTGGATCTCAACGTTGCGCTGACCGCGCGCGATGCGGGCCTGGCCGGTCTCGAATTTCTGTCGGGCATTCCGGGCACGATCGGCGGCGCGCTGCGTATGAATGCGGGCGCCTACGGCCGCGAGATTGTCGACGTCATCGAAAGCGCGGTCGCGCTCGACCGCGACGGCAAGCGCCATGTGCTGACGCGCGACGCGATGGGCCTCACCTATCGCCACAGCGACGTTCCCGACGATTGGATCTTCGTCGAAGCGACGTTCAAGGCGACCAAAGACGACGTTGCCGCGATCGGCGCGCGCATCGAAGAGATCCAGACGCAGCGCGCCGAGACCCAGCCGGTGCGTGCGCGCACGGGCGGCTCGACCTTTGCCAATCCCGACGGCGACAAGGCTTGGCGCCTGATCGACGAAGCGGGCTGCCGCGGTCTGCGCATCGGCGACGCGCAGGTCAGCGAGAAACATTGCAACTTCCTGATCAATGACGGTGCAGCGACTGCCGCCGATCTGGAAACGCTGGGCGAAACGGTGCGCGACCGCGTGCGCGCCAAAAGCGGCATCGAGCTGCGCTGGGAAATTAAACGAATTGGGACGCCGCGATGAAGATCACGGTTCTCCTCGGCGGCTGGTCGTCGGAACGCGAAGTCTCGCTGGTGTCGGGCGCGGCATGCGCCGATGCGCTGACGCGGCTTGGCCACGACGTGACGACCTTTGATCCGCCGCGGGATCCCGCGGCGATCGCAGCGGCGATGCGCGCGCAGAAGCCGGACGTGGTGTTCAACGCGCTGCACGGTGAAGGCGGCGAAGACGGCGTCATGCAGGCGCTGCTCGACTTGCTGGGCCTGCGCTACACCCATTCGCCGCGCCTGGCTTCGACCGTGGCGATGGACAAGCCGCTGACCAAAGCGGTGCTGGCGATGCACGGCGTGCGCAGTCCCGAAGGCAAGACTCTGTCGGTTGCGCAACTCGCCGACGGCCATCCGCTGCCGCGCCCCTACGTATTGAAGCCCGCCGCCGAAGGGTCGAGCGTCGGCATCGCGATCGTGCGCGAAGGCGACAATACGCTGCCGACCAATGATGGTTGGGACGACACGACGGTGCTGCTCGCCGAACGCTTCATCGCGGGTCGCGAACTAACCGTTGCGGTGCTGGGCGGCGAAGCGCTCGCGGTGACCGAGATCGTCTTCTCGACCGAGATGTTCGACTACACCGCGAAATACACGGCCGGCCATGCGCGCCACGTTCTGCCTGCCGACGTTCCCGCTTCGATCGCAACGCTGGCGATGCGCTGGGCGGCGACGGCGCACGACGTGCTCGGCTGCGCCGGCGCGACGCGATCGGATTTCCGTTGGGACCCCAAACAGGGCGACGACGGTCTGTTCTTCCTCGAAATCAACACGCAGCCCGGCATGACGCCGATCTCGCTGGTGCCCGAACAGGCCCAGCATCGCGGCCGCTCGTTCGACGAGCTGGTGGGCTGGATGGTGGAGGACGCATGCCAGCGCGCGTAAAACCCACGCCGCAACCCAAGCGCCGTGCTGCGCCTAAACATCCGCCGCGTTTGCGCTGGGTCGTGCGCGGCGTCGGCGTCGCATTGCTGATCGGCGGCGTCGCCTGGCTCGGCGTGTCGGGTACGGCGATGCGCATGGTCGACGCGGCGACCAACGATCTGGTGCGCACCAGCGCGTCGCTGGGGTACCGCGTACAAGTCGTGACCGTCGAAGGCCGTGTCGAAACCGACGCGCAGGAAATTCTGCGCGCGGTCGGCGTTGCGCGCGGCGATGCGATCTTAGGGTTCAATCCCGATACGGCGCGCCGCACGATCGAACAGATTCCGTGGGTGTCGTCGGCAACCGTGTCGCGCCGCCTGCCCGACACCGTCCACGTCATGATCACCGAACGGCGCCCGATCGCGCTGTGGCAGAACAGCGGCAAGCTGACTCTGATCGATCGCGACGGCACCGATCTCGGCGTGCCCGCCAGCGGTCTCGATGAATTCCGCGACCTGCCCCTCGTCGTCGGCCCCGATGCGCCGCGTCACACGCAAGCGATGCTCGATGCGTTGAAGGCGGTGCCCGATCTCGCCAAGCGCGTCAGCGCGATGGTGCGCGTCGGTGCGCGCCGCTGGGATCTGCGCCTCGATAACGGCGTCGACGTGAAATTGCCCGAAGAAGACGTGGCTGCTGCGCTGAAGCAGGTCGCCAATGCGGCCGCGAACGAGAAGCTGCTCGATCGCGACGTGCGCACCGTCGATCTGCGCCTGCCCGGCAAGATGGTGCTGCAACAGAACGAAGCGCCTGCAGCCGACAAGAAAGACAACGCCAAGAAAACGCCTGCGACGGTCGTCCGCGCAGGCCAGAGGATTTGAGATGGGCCAAGTGACATGGGCATGATGCCAAAACGTCCTCGCCACCGGCCGCGCGGATCGATCCTCGCCGCCATCGATGTCGGCTCGACCAAGATCGCGTGCTTCATCGCGCGCGTCGAAGACGAAGACCGTCTGCAACCGATCGGCATTGGCCATCAGCTCAGCCAGGGCGTGAAGGCCGGCGCGATCGTCGACATGGAAGCGGCCACCGCTGCCATCGCGCAGGCGGTCAACGCGGCCGAGCAGATGGCGGGCGAAACGATCCGCGAAGCGATGGTCAATCTGTCCGCGGCGCATGTTGAATCGCACCCGCTGACGGTCGAAGTCGCAATCAGCGGCCACCAGGTCGGCGATCTCGATCTGCGCCGGGCGCTGGCCAGCGCGCGCCAGGTCGAACGGCCGGGCGAAACCGAAATCGTCCATGCGATCCCCGTCGGCTACGCGATCGACGGCATGCGCGGCATCGAAGAGCCGCGCGGCATGTTCGGCCAAACCTTGGGCGTGCAGTTGCATGCGATCGCCGCCAATGCCGGCGCAGTGCGCACGATGGGCGTCTGCGTCGCCGACGCGCATCTGAACGTCGAAGGCATCTGCGTCGGTCCTTACGCGTCGGGTCTCGCGACCCTGGTCGACGACGAGATGGATCTCGGCTGCGTGCTGATCGATATGGGCGGCGGCACGACCGAGATCGGCGTCTTCGTCGAAGGCGTCTGCGTTCATGTCGATTGCGTGCCGGTCGGCGGCGCCCACGTGACGCGCGACGTCGCATCGGGCCTGTCGACCTCGCTCACCCATGCCGAGCGCATCAAGACTCTCTACGGCGCCGCCTTTGCGTCGGCCGCCGACGAGCGCGAGCTGATCGACGTGCCGCAAATCGGCGACGCCGAGAGTCATGGCCCCAATCATCTGCCGCGTTCGTTCCTGACCTCGATCATCCAGCCGCGCCTGGAAGAGACGTTCGAGATGGTGCGCGGCAAGCTGGAAGCATCGGGCTTTCACGCCGCTGCGGGTCGCCGCGTCGTGCTGACGGGTGGCGCATCGCAGCTCGCGGGCGTGCGCGAGCTGGCGCAGCTCATCCTCGACAAGCAGGTTCGACTGGCCCGCCCGTTCCGGATTCCGGGACTCGCGGAGAATGCAGCCGGGCCAGCTTTTGCAACCGCTGCGGGACTGCTGCGCTTCGCGGCGCGCATGCCCGACGACCTAAAGTCGCTGCCGGCGGCTCAACAAGCACCGACGTCGCTGTTCGGCAAAGTCGGTCACTGGCTGCGGGAGAATCTCTGATGTCCCGTAACCGATTCAACAGACTCAGTTTTTCGCGAAGTCGCGCGTCACCGACGGGACGACGACGAAGTCGAGTTGATCGAATTCGATTCAGTCACACGAAACACCCCATCGAATCCCGCTGCGAATCAGCGACATTGCCCCGACAGGAGACCTAAAGATGATCAACGTCCGCGTTCCGGAAGCCGAAATGAGTCTGCAGCCCCGTATCACCGTCATCGGTGTTGGTGGCGCGGGCGGCAACGCCGTCGGCAACATGATCCGCTCCAACCTCGAAGGTGTGGAGTTCCTGGTGTGCAACACCGACGCGCAGGCGCTTCGCGGCTCGGCCGCGGAACGCAAGCTGCAGCTCGGCCTCAACATCACGCGCGGCCTGGGCGCCGGCTCGAAGCCGGAAGTCGGCCGTGCCGCTGCCGAAGAAGCGCTCGACGATATTCTCGAATATCTCGAAGGCTCGAACATGGTGTTCATCACCGCCGGCATGGGCGGTGGCACGGGTTCGGGTGCAGCCCCGGTGATCGCGCGCGCCGCGCGTGAGCACGGAATCCTGACCGTCGGCGTGGTGACCAAGCCCTTCCAGTTCGAAGGCGCGCACCGGATGAAGAACGCCGAACGCGCCATCGACGAGCTGCAGCAGTTCGTCGACACGCTGATCGTGATTCCGAACCAGAATCTGTTCCGCATCGCCAACGAAAAGACGACCTTCGCCGACGCCTTCAAAATGGCCGACGAAGTGCTGCATTCGGGCGTGCGCGGTGTCACCGACCTGATGGTGATGCCGGGCCTGATCAATCTCGACTTCGCCGACATCCGCACCGTGATGAGCGAGATGGGCAAGGCGATGATGGGTACCGGTGAGGCCGAAGGCCAACGCCGCGCCATCGACGCCGCCGAAGCCGCGATCTCGAACCCGCTGCTCGACGAAGTTTCGTTGAAGGGCGCCAAGGCGATGTTGATCAACATCACCGCCGGCATGGACATCGCGTTGTTCGAAGTCGACGAAGCGGTGAACCGCGTGCGCGCCGAAGTCGATCCGGACGCCAACGTGATTTTCGGTTCGACCTTCGACCAGTCGATGGAAGGCCGCCTGCGCGTGTCGGTCGTCGCAACCGGCATCGACGCCGCGTTGATGACGCAGACCCGCCCGGTTGCGCCGACTCTGTCGGTGATTTCGAACGGTGCGCGCAAGGCCGCGACCGGTTTCGCCCCCGGCCTGTCGGCCGCGGTCGCCGCCGCGTCGATGCAAGGTGCGACCCATGCAATGCCTTCGGTAACCATGACCGCGACGGCGCTGCAGTTGGATCCCCAGCCGATGACCCCTGTCGCCATGCAGGTCGAAGTGCCGGTCGCTGCCCCGGTGGTTGCCGAGCCGGTTGTGGCGGAAGCCGCCCCGGTCGAAGCCGTTGCCCCGGTCGCGCCCGCTGCCCCGGCCTTCATCCCGCCGGCCGCGATCAGCGCCGGTCCGCGTCCGACCGTTGCCGCTCCGGCAGCAGCCCGGGCCGAACCGATGGCCGAAGCCGAACTGCTCAACGCCAAGCCGGTCCCGCCGGTGGCGCCGAAACGGTCGAGCCTGTTCAAGACCGCGCTCGGTATCGGCAAGCCGGCCCCGGCCCCGACCGTGTCGCGCGCTGAACCGACCCTGCCGAGCATGCCGGCCCCGGCAGTTGCCCCGGCCCCGGCCAGCCCGCCAGCCATTCCGGCCCAGAGCCGGCTGTCGATCGACCCGCAGGTGCGGGTGAAGCCGGCCCAGGAGAGCGACGACCTGCTCGACATCCCGGCCTTCCTGCGTCGCCAGGCAAACTAAACGATACAGTCTGAAACACGACTTTTAGGGGCGACCGCGAGGTCGCCCTTTTCTTTTGTGAATCAGGCGCTTAGCGGGCGTAACAATCGGTAGGAAAACGTGATTTTCCGCAGCGCAGGATGAGGCCTATCTCGCGGGTTGAACGCAGGGTCAGCCGGGACTCAAAACCCGGTCGAACGGCCCACAAGAAGAACCCAAGGATCTTCCAAATGCCTGCCGCCCGTCAGATCACGCTCAAGAGCGCAATCGACTGCTCCGGCGTCGGACTCCATAGCGGAGCCCGCGTGCGGCTCGAGCTCCATCCCGCCCCGGCCGACGCCGGCATCCGCTTCATCCGCACTGACCTCGCGGGCGAAGCAGCGATCTTGCCGGCCCGTTGGGATGCGGTGGTCGACACCAAGCTTTGCACCGTGCTCGGCAACCAGGCCGGCACGACGATCGGCACGATCGAACATCTGATGGCGGCGCTGGCCGGCCTCGGGATCGATAACGCCGAGATCCGCCTCGACGGTCCGGAAGTGCCGATCATGGACGGCTCGTCGGAAGCCTTCGTATTTCTGCTGGAATGCGCCGGCACCGTCGAACAGGACGCGCCCAAGCGCGCCATCGAAGTGCTGCAACGTATCTCGGTCGGCGACGACAAGGCGGGCGCTTCGATCATGCCGGCCGCGACGGCCTCGTTCGAGTTCACCATCGATTTCCGCTCGGCCGCGATCGGCCGCCAGGAACGCATCTATCGCCCGGCGCCCGGCGCCTTCAAGCGCGAGCTGTCGCGTGCCCGCACCTTCGGCTTTGTCGAAGAAGTCGATCAGCTGCGTCGCATCGGCCTGGCGCGCGGCGCCTCGCTCGACAACGCGGTCGGCATTTCGGGCGACAAGGTCCTGAACATCGGCGGCCTGCGCTATGCCGACGAATTCGTGCGCCACAAGCTGCTGGACGCGATCGGCGACCTGGCGCTGGCCGGCATGCCGCTGTTGGGCCGCTTCCACGGCCACCGCGCCGGACATGCGGTCAACAACCAGCTCCTGCGGGCACTGTTGGCCAAGCCCGACGCCTGGACGGTGGTCGAGCTGCCGGCGGCCGAAGAGGCCCGGTTCGAGCAGGTCCGCGCCAGCGCCTGATTTGTGCAGAAATTCCAGCGTGAATGGCCGGGTCCCCCCGGCCATTTGCGTTTCTAGGCCGCGTTGCTAGGCCCACCGGGCCCCGTGCTATACATCCCGCCTTCCGCTCGACCTGTTGGATTCCCGATGCTCGCTCGTCGTCTTCTGCCCGCGCTTCTGTTGACTGCTGCCCTGGCCGCCTGCTCGTCCGATGACAAGCTGACCCAGGTCGAGAAGCCGGTCGGTACGCTCTACAACGATGCGTTCACCGAAATGCACGACGAGAATTATCGTCGGGCGGCGGCTCTGTTCGACGAAGTCGAGCGCCAGCATCCGTATTCGCAGTGGGCGACGCGCGCACAGTTGATGGCCGCCTTCGCGCACTATCAGAATTTGAAATATGACGACGCCATCGTGGCGCTGGATCGCTTCATTCAGCTGCATCCGGGCTACGAGAATGTCGACTACGCCTATTACCTGAAGGCGATCTGCTACTACGAACAGATCACCGACATTCGTCGCGACCAGAAGATGACCGAGCTTGCGCTCGACTCGTTGAACGAAGTGACGCGCCGTTTCCCGGGTACGCCCTATGCGATCGACGCGGCGCGCAAGCTGCAGCTCGCGCGCGACCATCTGGCTGCCAAGTCGATGGAAATCGGTCGCTACTACCAGGAAAAGAAAATCTGGAACGCTGCGATCAATCGCTTCCGTGACGTGATCGACCGTTACCAGACGACGACCCACACGCCCGAAGCGCTGGAGCGTGTCGTCGAATGCTATCTCGCCCTCGGCCTGCGCGAAGAAGCGGTCAAGGCCGCGTCGGTGCTTGGCTACAACTATCCGGACAGTGAGTGGTATCGCGACGCCTATTCGCTCGTGAATAACGGCCGCACTGCACCCGATAGCGACAGCGGCAACAGCCGCGGCTGGTTTGGCCGCGCCTGGAATTCTCTTTCGCCGTTCTAATCGGTCGAGCGGCGGCGCCATGCTGACCGCGCTGTCGATCCGCGACGTCGTTCTGATCGAACGACTCGACCTCGTGTTTGCGCCCGGCCTGACTGTGCTGACGGGCGAAACCGGCGCCGGTAAATCCATCTTGCTGGATGCGCTAGGTCTCGCACTTGGTGCGAGAGCCGAGGCTGGGCTGGTGCGCAACGGCGCGACACAAGCGACCGTCACCGCCGAATTCGATCTGCCGAAAACCCATCCCGCACGCGCGCTGCTGGCCGAACAAGACATTACCCCGTCCGACGACACGCTGGTCGTGCGCCGCACCTTGGGAAGCGACGGGCGCAGCCGCGCCTTCATCGACGACCAACCGGTTGGCGTCGGCCTGCTGAAAAAACTCGGCGCGTCGCTGATCGAAGTGCACGGCCAGTTCGACGCGCACGCGCTGTTCGACAGCGAAACCCACCGCGAAATTCTCGACGCGCATGGCCGTCTGACTGGTGACGTCGCGAACGTCGCCAACGCTTGGGGGGCGTGGAAAGAAGCGCGCGACGCGCACCAGAAAGCCAAGACAGACGCCGACCGCGCCCGCGCCCACGAACAAGAGCTGCGCGATCACCTCGAAACACTGACCGCGCTGGCGCCCAAAGACGGCGAAGCTGCAAAGCTGATGGCGCAGCGCGCGACGTTGCAGCACCACGACTTGTTGGTTCAGGCGCTGCAAGCAGCGGAAGCAGAGCTCGTGGGTGCGCGCGGTGCGCAGCCGGCAATCGAACGGGCGCGTCGCGGCCTGGATCGTGCTGCCGACAAAGTTGGCGCGCCGCTGGATTCGGCACGGCAGGCGTTGGACCGCGCGCAAGCCGAACTCGACGAGGCGATCGGCGCGCTGCACACGATCGGCGCCAGCCTGGATCCGGCCGACGCGTCGCTGGAAAAAGTCGACGACCGTCTGCACGACCTGAAAACCCACGCGCGCCGCCACGGCGTCGAACCCGACGCATTGCCGGCATTGGTCGAACGGCTACAAAGAGAACTAGCGCTGGTCGAAGGCGGCGGTGCTGCAATCGACAAGCTCGCCAAAGCCGAGCAAGTCGCGCGCGCTGCCTATGTCGACGCCGCGACGTCGCTGTCAGCCAAGCGCGCAGCGGCAGCCAAGAAACTCGACAAGGCGGTCGCTGCCGAATTGCCGCCGCTGAAACTCGAGAAGGCGCGCTTCGCAACCGAGCTCGACCTGTTGCCCGAAAGCGACTGGGGACCGAACGGGCGCGAACGCGCTGTGTTCGCGGTCGCGACCAATCCGGGCCAGAAGCTTGGGCCGCTGGCCAAGATCGCATCGGGCGGTGAGTTGGCGCGGTTTCTTCTCGCGCTCAAAGTGGTTCTTGCCGGTGTCGGCAGTGCGCGCACCTTGGTCTTCGACGAAGTCGATGCCGGTGTCGGCGGCGCGACCGCCGATGCAGTCGGCGAGCGGCTAAACCGGCTTGCAGAACAGGCGCAGGTGCTGGTCGTGACCCATAGTCCGCAAGTCGCAGCGCGCGGCGCAATTCATCTGCGCGTCGAAAAAGGCGGCAAGACCAAAGTCGCAACCAACGTGGTGACGTTGGACGACACTGGCCGCCGCGAAGAAGTAGCGCGCATGTTGTCGGGCGCGGTCGTGACCGACGAAGCCCGCGCGCAGGCCAAGCGTTTGATGAACACATGATGTGCCTCCTCTCGTCATCCCCGCGTAGGCGGGGATCCATCGTAGAGCAGGCTCGTTTCTGGGAGATCGCGGCGGCGGATGAATGGATCCCCGCCTTCGCGGGGATGACATGAGTAAGAAAAAGGCGACCGACCCAACCGATCTGCTGCGCAATCCCGACGGCGACGACGACGCCGCTGCGCTGATCGGCGCGTTGATCGACGAGATCCGCAAACACGACGTCGCCTATCACCAGAAAGACGCGCCGACCGTTTCCGACGCGGACTACGACAAGTTGAAACGCCGGCTGTCGCTGCTGGAAAAGACCTATCCGCACCTGCTGCGCGAAGACAGCCCGTCGCTGTCGGTTGGCGCAGCACCGGCGCAGGGATTCCGCAAAGTCAAACATGCGCGGCCGATGCTGTCGCTCAACAACGCGTTCAGCGACGAGGACGTCGCCGACTTTGCGCAATCGGTGCGCTCGTTCCTCAAAGAATACAAAGACGATCCCGATCTCAAACTCGACTTCGTCGCCGAAGCCAAGATCGACGGCCTGTCCTGCTCGCTAACCTACGAGAATGGCGAGCTGGTGCTGGCCGCAACACGCGGCGACGGGCAGGAAGGCGAAGACGTCACCGCCAATGCGCGTTTCGTCGGCGACATTCCGCAAAAGCTGAAAGGCAAAGACTGGCCCGCCAAGCTGGAAGTGCGCGGCGAAGTCTATATGGAGCGCGCAGCCTTTCTGGCGCTCAACGAACGCCGCGCCGAAGCGGGCCTGCCGCTCTTCGTCAATCCGCGCAACACGGCGGCGGGTGCGCTGCGCCAGCTCGACGCCAACGAAACCAAGAACCGTCCGGTGCGTTTCTTCGGCTATGCGCTGGGCGAAAGTTCCGCGCCTGTCGCCGACACGCAGCACGGCATTCGCGCCAAGCTGCACAAATGGGGGTTCGAACTGAACGAACCCGCTAAGCTGACCAGCAGCGTCGACGAGCTGCTCGACTTCTACCGCGAGATCGGCGAACGCCGCGCCAAGCTGCCTTACGACATTGACGGCGTCGTCTACAAAGTCGACCGCGTCGATCTGCAACGCCGTCTCGGCGACGTGCAGCGCGCACCGCGCTGGGCGGTGGCGCATAAATTCCCGGCCGAACGCGCAACCACCGTGCTGGAAAAGATCGACATTCAGGTCGGCCGTACCGGCGCGCTGACGCCGGTTGCGCATCTGACGCCGGTCAATGTCGGCGGCGTGATGGTGGCGCGCGCCACCTTGCACAATGCCGACGAAATCGAGCGCAAGGACATTCGCGAAGGCGACACGGTCGTCATTCAGCGCGCCGGCGACGTGATCCCGCAAGTCGTCGAAGTCGTGCTGGAGAAACGCCCGAAAGGTTCGAAAGAATTCAAATTCCCGCACAAATGCCCGTGCCCGCTGAAGACGGAAACCCACCGTCCCGAAGGCGAAGCGGTGACGCGCTGCACCGGCGAGCTGGAATGTCCGTTCCAGCAAGTCGAACGGCTGCGCTATTTCGCGTCGCGCGATGCGATGGACATTGAGGGGATGGGCGAAACCACGGTCGAGCAGTTCGTCGAAGAAAAGCTGCTCAAACACCTCGCCGACATCTTCAAGCTCAAGGCCAAGCGCAAACAGATTCTCGAATTGCCGGGCTGGAAAGAAACCTCGACCGACAAGCTGCTGGCCGCGATCGAAGCGCGCCGCGGCGCGCCGCTCGACCGGTTCCTGACCGGGCTCGGCATTCGCTATGTCGGCGGCACCAACGCGCGCAAGCTGGCGCTGCATTACGGCGACTACCCGACCTGGCGCAAAGCGATGGCCGACGCGCAGGTCGAAGACAGCGAAGCACGCAAGGAGTTGGAAGGCGTCTTTGTCGGCGATTCCAAAACCGCCAAAGGCGTGGTCGCGAAAGAGCTGATCGCCTTCTTCGAAGACAAGCGCAACGTCCACGCGCTCGACGATCTCGCCGGCGAAGTCCAACCGAGCGCGATCGAGCGACCCAAGAATGACAGCGCGGTTGCGGGCAAGACCGTCGTCTTCACCGGCACGCTGGAAAAGATGACGCGCCCCGAAGCCAAGGCACGCGCCGAACAGCTCGGCGCCAAAGTCGCGGGCTCGGTGTCGAAGAAAACCGACTATGTCGTTGCGGGCGCCGAAGCCGGTTCGAAACTCAAGACTGCGACCGAGCTGGGCGTGACGGTGCTGACTGAAGACGAATGGCTGGCGTTGATCGGGGATGGTTGAACTCGATCACATCACTGTCGCCGCCGCGACGTTGGACGAAGCGGCGCGCTACGTCGAAGAACGGTTGGGGATCGACAGTGGTCCCGGCGGCGCGCATGCGCGGATGGGGACGCACAACCGGCTGCTGCGGCTGGGGCCGGCGTTGTTTCTCGAAATGATTGCGCCCGATCCGGACAATCCAACGCCGCCGCAACATTGGTTCGGGCTTGGCGACGCGATCAACCTGTCGTCGTTGCAACGAAACGGGCCGCGCCTCGCAACCTGGGTCGTGCGTACCGGCGACATTGCGCTTGGCGCGCGTTCGCCGATTGCGCTGGGACCGGCGGCGCGGGTTGCACGCGGCAATCTTGAATGGTCGATCACCGTGCCCGAGGACGGCTCGATGCCCGCCGACGGCGCCATGCCGACGTTGATTCAATGGCCCGACGGTCCGCATCCCGCGTCGCGCATGCACGACGCCGGCGCGACCTTGGTCGGGTTGCAGGTGCGCAGCCCCGAAGACGTTGCGGGTGCATGCGCTGCGATCGGCTTCCACGATCCGCGCGTGACGTTCGAAACCGGCGCGCTGCAATTGACGGCGAAGATCGCGACGCCGCACGGCGTGCGTACGCTCTTCTAAGAAGGACAGCGCAACATGATCACCCTGTTCGGCGAAGGACGTGGCTTCCGGGTCGTCTGGTTGCTGGAAGAGATGGAGCTTCCCTATCGGCTGCGGCCGGTGGATCTGCTGGCCGGCGTCGAGAACGACACCGAGTTTCTTGCTGTCAATCCGGCCGGATTTATTCCGGCGCTCCAGGACGGCGACGTCACGATGGTCGAGTCGATTGCGATTATGGAGTATTTAATCGCGCGCTACGGGCCGACACCGCTCGCGCCGGATCCGCACGATCCAACTTTCCCAGCCTATCAACAGTTCCTGCATCTCGGCGAAGCCGGTCTTGCCGCCTCGCTGTATTTCGTGACCGGAGCCCGCCGCCTCGCGCCCGAAGCCGAGCGCGACAATTGGAGCGCGCGGCAGGCGCTGCGCGTGTTCGAGAGCCGGCGTGGCGTGGTGAAGCGACAGCTCGCGCGCACGCCCTATCTCGCCGGCGATACCTTCACCGCCGCTGATATTTCGGTGGCCTACGCGCTTTTGTCGGCCCGACGCAGCGGCGTCATGACGTTCGACGAGGTGGAAGAGGCCTATGTCGCGCGCACCACCGAACGCGCCGGGTACAAGCGGACGATGGCGGCCTGTCACGCCACGCGCGGGTGGGACGAATCCGTGTTCGGCCGCAAGGACGACGCTGGATCCGCGCCTGCGCGGGGATGACGAACGCGTTCGCGTTCGTCAATTCTGCAGCAGCTTCAGCCGCGCGCGTAGCGCTTCGCGAATATGGGCGCGCGCCAGGTCTTCGGCCTTGTCGGCGTCGCGCGCTTCGATCGCGTCGATGATGCCGCGATGTTCCTTGGCCGCGATGGCCGGGCGGCCTTTGACGCTGAAGGTCGTCTGGCCCAGCAGCGCGATCCCGTCCTGCATCTCCTGCAGCGCCGCGTCGAGATAGCGGTTGCGCGCGGCGCGGAACACCGCTTCGTGAAACTGGCGGTTGATGCGCGCCATCGCGCGCATATCGTCGAAATGTGCTTCGTACGCAGCCTCGATGTCGCGCAGCCCGTGGATCTCCGGCTGCGACGCATGTTGCGCGGCGAGACGCGCAGCCGCCCCTTCGAGAATTTCGCGCATCGCGTAGAGTTCGAGAATCTCGGACATGGTCAGGCTGCGCACGACCAGGCCGCGCGCGCCGGCTGGCTGCACGAATCCCTTCGCAGCCAGACGGCCGAAGGCTTCGCGCACGGGTGTGCGGCTGACGTTCAGTCGCTGCGCCACTTCTTCTTCGCGCAAACGATCGCCCGGCCGGTAGACGCCGTCACGCAGACCTTGCGACAGCGCCTGGTACACCGCTTCGCTACGGCTTTGGCCGTTGCCTTCGATCAGCTTGAACGCAGTCTTTTTTGCGGTCGCCATTACGCAACCTTCGTACGCATCACGGGCGGCACGTCAACCTGCACAGCGTCGGCTTCGGCAACCACCGTTGCCAGTTCTTCGGCGTCGAGCGGAATGCCCTCGGCCCGCCGTTTTACCGCCATGCGCGATTCGGGTTCGCCCGGCAGCAGGATTTCTTCGACGCCCTGCGCGCGGCGCCCGCCTTTGGCGCGGTTTGCGAGATCGGTCATGCGCGCGGACAACTCTGCGCGCGAAATAAACAGGTCGGGCTTCAGCGCCAGGAAACAGTGGCCGACATTCTGCGGCTGTTCGAAATCGACATACTGGTTGCGCACTTCGCCGCCAAAGGCAGCGCCCGACAACACGCCGGCCAGAATTTCCATCATCAAAGACAGCGCGCTGCCTTTGACGCCGGCCGCGGGCAGCACAACGCCGTCATAGCCCGCTTTTGCATCGGTGGTCGGGCGGCCTTCCGCGTCGAGCGCCCAACCTTCGGGGATCGGTTCGCCGCGTTGCATCGCGCGGCGGATCTTGCCGCGCGCCACCACCGACATCGCCATGTCGATCACCACCGGCGGCTCGCCGGGCGCAGCAAAAGCGAACGGGCTGGTGCCGAGAAACGCGTCGCGCCCGCCCCAGATCGGCATGGCTGGCGATGCGTTGGTGAAGGCGAAGGCGCAGAAGCCCGCATCGAGCGCCTGCAGCAGATAGCTCGCGGCCATGCCGTAATGGGTGGAGCGATGGGCCAGCACCAGCCCGACGCCATGCACGTCGGCGATCTCCAGCGCCAGATCCATCGCGCGCGTGCCGACGACGAAGCCGAGCCCGTTATCGCCATCGATCCGCGCTGCAACCGTCAACGCCCGTTCGGTCGTCAGCGACGGCGTTGGATTGACCAGCTTGCGCCGCAGGCGTTCGGTATAAATCGGAATGCGCCCGACACCATGCGAAGCGACGCCCCGCAAATCGGCGTCAACCAGACAGGCCGCAACGCGCTGGGCGTCGGGACGCGGCACGCCGTGGGCTGCGAAAATTTCGGCCGTGACGTGGTGCAGCAACGGAGCCGGTACGTGGACGTTTATGGACAGATCTGCCTCCCCGGCGGAGCCTGGACTTGCCGCCCCGCGCTCTGCATTGCATTGTATGCAAAAATATACGCTGCGCAATTGGGCCGCGGCGCAAGGGAGACCGCGATGAATCGAGCAATCGTTGCCGTTACGCTTGGCCTGTTCTGCGCTGTAGCGGCGAATGCCGCAGATGTGCCTGCGGGCTATCCTGCCGAGTACGCCAAGATTCTCGACGCCGCCGAGAAAGAAGGCCGCCTGGTGATCTACGCCAACACCGAGCAGTTTGCGGTCAATCCGATTCTCGAAGACTTCAAAGCGGCCTTCCCGAAAATTCAGGTCGACTATCTCGAACTGAAAGCCGCCGATCTCTACACGCGTGCCACCAGCGAAATCGCCGCCAACACGTTGAAGGCCGATTTCATCTGGTCGTCAGCGATGGACCTGCAATATCAGCTCGTCGACGAGAATGCGGTCGCGACCTATGCCTCGGTCGAGAAGCCCAACATGCCGAGCTGGGCGCTGTACAAAGATCAGCTCTACGGGGTCACGTTCGAACCGGTCGCCATCGTCTACAACAAGAAGCTGGTGCCCGAAGCCGACGTGCCGCAAACGCGCGACGCGTTTGCGAAGCTGCTCGAGACCAAGAAAGCCGACTATGTCGGCAAGGTCGCGATGTACGACCCGGAACGCAGCGGTCTCGGCTTTTTCGTAATCAGCCACGATGCGCGCGTCGGCGACGGCATCTGGAAACTGGTCAAGGCGATGGGACCGACCAGCCCGAAACTCTATGTCGCGACCGGCCAGATGCTGGAGAAGGTCGGATCGGGCGAACATTCGATCGCTTACAACATCATCGGCCCGTATGCGCTGTTGAAGGCCGAGAAAGATCCCAACATCGGCATCGTGATGCCCAAGGACTACACGCAGATCCTGACGCGCATCGCGCTGATCCCGAAAGCGGCGCCGCATCCGAACGCGGGCAAAGTGTTCCTCGATTATCTTCTTTCCAAGCGTGGCCAGCAGGTCATCGCCGACAAGGCGCTGCTCTACTCGATCCGCGCCGACATTCAGGGCAAGGCGACGGCGGCGAAACTGATCGCCGACATGGGCGATAAATTGAAGCCGATCGCAATCACGCCGGCGCTGCTCGACGATCTCGATCCGGCCAAGCGCCTGCCCTTCTACAAGAAGTTCAACAACGCGCTCGCGGGTAAATAATGCGGCGCGAAACGTGGCGGAGCGCGGTTGCAGGCTCTGCCGCGCTGTTCATCCTGGCCCCGGTTGCGCTGGTTCTGTACCAGAGCTTCCTCAGCGCGCCGTTTTACAGCGCGCGCGCCAAACTCGGCCTCGGCTCGTACGCGTTCATTCTGAACGACGATGATTTCTGGGCTGCGCTGGGCCATTCGCTGACTCTGTCGGCGAGTATGGTGTTGATCGCGGTGCCGCTGGGATCGCTGCTCGCCTTTCTCAACGTGCGCACCGACGTGCCCGGGCGGCGCTGGCTGGAACCTGCGATCCTGTTGCCGTTGTTCGTGTCGCCGATGGTGCTGGCGTTCGGCTTCATCGTGTCGGCCGGCCCGGTCGGCTTCATCACGATCTGGTGGCAGAACCATATCGGCCCGGCCGGCTGGAACATCTATTCCTTTGCCGCGCTGATCCTGGTCGTCGGCCTGACGCATGTGCCGCACGTCTATATCTACGTGTCGGCAGCACTGCGCACCGTGCCGAGCGATCTTGAAGAAGCAGCGCGTGTTGCCGGCGCCAACCCGTTCCAAGTTGCACGTCGCGTCACCTTGCCGTTGATCTGGCCGACCATCGCGGTCGCCGGCGTGCTGGTGTTCTTTCTCGGATTCGAACTGTTCGGCCTGCCCTATGTGCTGGGCGATCCCGAAGGCCGTCTGGTTCTTGCGACCTATCTCTACAAGCTGACGACGCGTCTCGGCACGCCCGCCTACAATATGATGGCAGTTGTCGTCGTCGCGATCATGCTGTTCACCCTGCCGCTGGTGTTGTTGCAGCGGCGCATGCTGCGCTCGGCCGATCGCCACGCGACGATGCGCGGCAAGGCCTCGCGGCCCAAACTCATTCCGCTGGGCAAATGGCGCTGGGTTGCGCTGGCACTGATCGTCACCTGGCTGTTGTTCGTGGTGGTGATCCCGCTGGTCGGCATCACCTTCCGCTCCTTCGTCAGCGCCTGGGGTTCGACCGTCACCGTTGCCGACGTGCTGACGCTCGAGAATTACCGCGCCATCAACAATGTGCGCGGCGTCGGACGTTCGATCGTCAACACCTTGCTCATCGCCATCGTCGGCGGCTTGCTGTCGGTCTGCGTGTTCACCTTGTTGGCACTGGCCAGCCATCGTTCGAAACAATGGTCGACGCGGGCGCTGGATTTCCTGGTGCTGTTGCCGCGCGCCATGCCCGGCATCATCGCGGGCCTGGTCGTGTTCTGGCTGTTCCTGTTCATCGAGCCGCTGAAACCCTACGTCACCACGCTCGCAACCGTCTGGATCGCCTACACCTTGGTGTGGCTGCCGTTCGGGCTGCGCCTGATCTCCAACTCACTGGGACAAGTGTCGCGCGAGCTGGAAGAAGCCGCGGCTGTCACCGGCGCCAAGCGCACCGTCGTCGCACGCCAGGTGATTCTGCCGCTGGCCAAGCACGGCATGATCGCGGCGTGGTTGCTGACCTTCCTGCTCTATGTCCGCGAATATTCGACCGGCATCTATCTGTTCGCGCCCGGCACCGAAGTGATGGGCGCGATGCTGGTGAATCTCTGGACCTCGGGGAATATCGACGTCGTCGCTTCGCTGTCGGTGATCAACAGCGCCGCCATCGCGGTCGGCATCGCACTCGCGCTGCGCTTCGGCATTCGTCTCGATGCTTGATGTGCTGGTGATCGGGGGCGGCAATGCCGCCCTCTGCGCAGCCATTGCTGCGCGCCGCGACGGCGCCACGGTGAAGGTGCTGGAGGCAGCGCCGAAATTCTATCGCGGCGGCAATACGCGCCACACGCGCAACATGCGCTGCGCGCACGATCATGCGACGGCGACCCTGACTGGCCCCTATACCGAGGACGAGTTCTTCGACGATCTGCTGCGCGTGACGCAGGGCCAGACCGATGAAGCTTTGGCGCGGCACATGATCGCCGAGTCCAAAGCGATGCTCGACTGGATCGCCGAACAGGGCGTGCGGTTTCAACCGTCGCTGGGCGGCACCTTGAGCCTCGGCCGCACCAACTCGTTCTTTCTCGGCGGCGGCCGCGCCATGTTGAACGCGCTCTACCGCACCGCTGAATCGCTCGGCGTCGAGGTCGAATACGACGCCGAAGTCACCGGCCTCGACATTCAGGACGGGATGTTTCTGGCTGCGCGCCTCAAAGACGGGCGCGAGATCCGCGCTTCGACCTTGATCGCTGCGTCGGGCGGGTTCGAAGCCAATATCGAATGGCTGAAAGAATCCTGGGGTCCGGCCGCCGATAATTTCCTGATCCGCGGCTCGCCGCACAATCGCGGCACGGTGTTGAAGCTGCTGCTCGACAACGGCGTCGAACCGATCGGCGACGCGATGCAATGTCATGCGGTCGCGATCGACGCGCGGGCGCCGAAATTCGACGGCGGCATCATCACGCGGCTCGACTGCGTCGTATTCGGCATCGTGGTCAACAAACACTGCCAGCGTTTTTACGACGAAGGTGAAGACGTCTGGCCCAAACGCTATGCGATCTGGGGGAGGCTGGTTGCGGCCCAGCCCGACCAGATCGCCTACATAATCTTCGATGCGCGCTCGCTGGAGCTGTTCATGCCGTCGCTCTATCCGCCGATCCAGGCGCCGACGATTGCGGAACTTGCAACCAGGCTCGAGCTCGATCCGGCAGCGCTGACCCAGACGTTGGAAACGTTCAACGCATCGGTACAGCCGGGCACGTTCGATCACACGATCCTCGACGATTGCCGCACCGAAGGTCTGACGCCGCCCAAAACACATTGGGCGCGCAAGATCGAAACTGCGCCCTTCTATGCCTATCCGGTGCGGCCGGGCATCACCTTCACCTATCTCGGCACGCGCGTGGACGCAGATGCGCGCATGCGCATGGCAGACGGCAAACCGTCGGCCAACATGTTCGCCGCGGGCGAGATCATGGCCGGCAATATTCTGGGTCGCGGCTATGCGGCCGGCATCGGCATGACGATCGGCAGCGTGTTCGGACGCATCGCCGGCCAAAAAGCAGCAAGACATGCACGCAACTGAATCGCTGACCGAAGCCGACCGTTTGATGACGGTCTGCAATAGCTGCCGCTATTGCGAAGGGCTGTGCGCGGTGTTTCCTGCGATGGAAATGCGCCGCGCCTTTGCCGATGGCGATCTCAACTATCTCGCCAATCTTTGCCATGGCTGCGGCGCGTGCCTGTACGACTGCCAGTTCGCGCCGCCGCACGAATTCGCGGTCAACGTGCCGCGCAATCTCGCCATCGTGCGCGCGGAGTCGTACCGCCACTATGCCTGGCCGCGCGCGCTGGCGCCGGTGTTCGATCGCAACGGTCTGTGGATTGCGCTGCTGGTCGTGGCCTGCGTCACCGCGTTCATTCTCGCTTTCACCGGCACCGATGCGCGTAACGGCGATTTCTATCGCCTGATGCCGCACAACGCGATGGCAGGTCTGTTCGGCGCGGTCTTCGCCTATGCGATTCTGGCGCTGACGATGAGTTTGCGCAGCTTCTGGCGCGACAGTGGGGAACGTGCCGCGTCGTGGCGCGATCTGTGGCAGGCGATGCGCGACGCGGGATCGTTGCGCTATCTCGATGGCGGCGGCGTCGGCTGCATGAACGAGGACGAGCGTCCAACCGACAATCGGCGCCTGTATCACCACCTGACCTTCTACGGCTTCCTGCTTTGCTTCGCCGCGACGTCGGTCGCGACGCTCTATCACTATCTGCTGGGACGGCACGCGCCGTACGCCTACACCGATCTGCCGGTTCTGCTCGGCACGGCCGGCGGGATCGGGTTGGTGATCGGCCCAGTCGGTTTGCTGGCGGCGAAATTCAAACGCGACCCGAGCTTGCGCGCCCATACCGGCATGGACGTCGCGTTTCTGGTCATGCTGTTCCTGACCAGCGCAACCGGGCTGGCGCTGCTCGCGCTACGCAACACCAGTTCGCTGGCGCCCTTGCTGGCGATTCATCTCGGCGTCGTGCTGGCGCTGTTCCTGACCCTGCCCTACGGCAAGTTCGTGCACGGCCTCTATCGTTTCGCCGCGCTGGTCCGCTACGCGCAGGAGATGCGGCAGCTTTGAATCGGGCCCTCCGCATCGGTTGATGCAGGAGGGCCCGTTCGTTACGCAGCGCGAATCTGCTCCAGGAACGTGTTGACGTCGCTGCGAAGCGATTCGGATTGCCGGCTGAGCTGCTCCGCCGAAGACAGAACCTGAGTCGCAGCGGCCCCAGCTTCACGCGACGCCTGGCTTACGCCGCCGATCGTCACCGTCACTTCTTCGGTGCCCTTTGCGGCCTGCTGCGTGCCACGCGCAATCTCGCGGGTCGCTGCGCCTTGCTCTTCGACCGCGCCGGCGATCGACGTCGAGATCTCGTGAATCGTGCCGATCGTCGAGCCAACCGACCGGATTGCATCGGCCGCCTCGCCCGTCACCGCCTGCATGGCGGAGATTTGCGCCGCGATCTCTTCAGTCGCCTTCGCCGTCTGCGTTGCCAGCGATTTGACTTCCGACGCGACGACAGCGAAGCCTTTGCCGGCGTCGCCGGCGCGCGCAGCTTCGATGGTCGCGTTGAGCGCCAGTAGGTTGGTTTGCGACGCGATATCCTGGATGAGCTGAACCACCGTTCCGATCTTCTGCGCCGAAGCCACCAACGTAATGACCGTGCCGTTGGTGCGCTCTGTATCGGCGACAGCCTGGCTGGCAATCTTCGACGCCTGCGTTACCTGGCGCCCAATTTCGCCAATTGAACTCGACATTTCTTCGCACGAAGCGGCGACTGTCTGCACGTTGGCAGAGGTCTGTTCCGATGCTGCTGATACAGTCGCGGCCTGTCGCTGGGTCTGTTCTGCCGTCGCGGACATGCTGGTCGCAGTGCTGCGCATCTGGCTTGCGGCAGCCCCCAAACCGTCGAGCGCAGCGCGCACCGACTGATCGAAGCTGGCGATATACTCTTCGATCGCAACTTGCCGCCGCTCTTTCTGCGCTTGCTCTTCGCGTTGTTCGGCGGCCAGCCGATCGGCTTCGATCATGTTGCGCTTGAAGACGTCGACCGCCTGCGCCATTTCGCCGATTTCGTCTTTGTTGTCGCGTGCGGGCACGTCAACCGCCTTGTCGCCCCCGGCAAGCAGCTTCATCACGCCCGTCATGCCGAGGATCGGCATCACAATGCTGCGCCCGATTACATACGCCAGAACGACGCCGAGAATCGTGCCAAGAACTGCCAGTCCTGTTTGCATCATCTTGGTGCTGGCGACGGTATCGACAGTTTGGGTTCGGGTCGCACCCATATCCGCATCGAGCGTCTTCTGCGCCGCCGTTCCGTCGTCGGAAATGCGCGTGAAATGCGGGCGCATCGTTTTCTCATACAGGTCGTTCGACTGAAGAACGGCAGCCGACGCTTCTTTGAAGCGAGCACCATACTCGGCCAACGCGGCGCGTACCGGTGCAAGCAACGGTTCCAGGCCGCTCGCGTTGCCGTTCTTGGCAAGCGTTGCAAGCGCCGCTTCCGCCCGATCGGAATTGGTCTTGAACGTCGCCGGGCCTTTCGCGTCTTGTGTCGCAAGAAAGCGCCAGTTGGCGATGCGCACGAGCAGGATGGTTGCTTCCAGTTCGGCTGCTTGCGTCCTGACCGTCGGGTCGCGCGACTCGCGCGTCGCATCCATCACTTTGGCCGTGGCGGCGGTCAGTTGATCACCGACCGTAAACAGCTTGTCGCGCGCCGTTTTGAACGTCATGACAAGCGAGATGAGCGTCTCGAATTCGGTCTTGACCGACGCAACCGCCGTTGCCGCGTCAGCGTAAAGTCGCTTGCGCTCTTCCGAGAGCGTCGCCTTGCCAGCTGCGTCGAGAAGTTCGGCCGACCTTGCCTGTGCGGCCCGGAATTCGGTGATCGTTACGTCTTCCTGCGTTGCTTGAAAGCGCAAGCCCAGGCGGCGCATTCTTTCAGCGAGCTGCTGGACTTCGAGATTGCGCGACGTGTTTCCCGCCACCGACACGAACTTCCCGACTTGCCCGTCGATGGTCTGGAGTTGCGTAAATCCGAACGCCGCAATCGCGATTGCGATGACAATCAGAAAGGTGAAGCCCGTGTAAAGACGAACTTTGATGCTGTAGTCACTCAGACGCATATGCCGCTCCCGGATCAAAAGATGCGCGAACGGTGTCCGGGGATACTGACGGGAAGATTAATCAATGCAGCTGTGTTGGACGGTGGCCTCGCGAGAGCCCAGCTCGGAACGCAACGTGGCCGTGTTGTGCCTCGCACACACCTGAAGTGTGGTTGTGCCGTTCCTCGTTTCGACCATGCATTTGCGTCGAACGCGGCGATGTTTCGGGAAAAGGGCGTTCATCACGCCGCTACATTTTTCTGCGCTGCCTGTCGCTTCTTCGGTCGGCTAGGCCGCCACCCGGTCGCGGCCTAGCGTTTTAGAAACATTTCCATCCGCTCGACATACGCGACCAGCGGCGCGTAGGTGCGTGCCATCTCGCCGAGCCAGGTCTTGAAGGGCGGATGGATCAGGTTGACCAGAAATCCGTACGCGGTCGCGTCGATCGAGCGTGGCCGGTCGCCCCCGAAGAATGGCGCGCTGCCGAGCTGCGCCACCATCGCGTCGAGATCGTCGCGCGCGATCTGTTTCAGTTCTTCCGGACTGTGCCGTCCATAGCCTTGCGCGTGGAGCTGCTTGCGCGCACGGCGCCGCGCCAGCACCGGGACGATCCATTTCAGCGGCACCGGCAAGGTGCCGAACAGATGCACGCGCAATTTCTGCCAGGTCGGTTCGTCGAGCCAACGCGACTGGATCAGCGCCCAGTAGAAAGACTCTTCGAACAGACGCCGGATCGGGTGCAGCCGCGCCCGCGCAGCCGCGTCGAGATCGCCGTCCAGCATGTCGCCGCGCGTGCGTTTCAAATGTTCGATGATGAACTGGCTGTCGACGATGCGCGTGCCGTCGCTGTCGACCAGCACGGGCAGCTTGGACTTGCGCGATTTGCGCGGATTGCCGGCGCGGACCTCGTACGGGATCTGCGCCAGTTGCAGATAGGTTTCGACCTTGGCAACGAAAGGGCTGAAATCGAACGGCGACGCACCGCGCGGATAGCCGATCAGTTTGACGCGATCGTTCACTTCACCAGCACCCAGTCGAGCGTCAGTTCGACCGGCACGCCTTTCTTATCCGTCTCGCGCACGATCGCACGCAGGCGATCGCCGTCGCGCTCGTAGGTGACGGCACTGAATTGCGCGCGATTGGTGCCGGACGACACTAGGGGAAAGCGGACCATCTCGGCCTTGTCTTCCCAACTGGTGAAATCGGCATTGAAATGGCGAACGCGCAGTTCGACCGTGCCGTCGGCTTCGGCGAAAACAAACTGTTCGGTGAAGCTGAGCTTGCCGGCGCGACTGGCGCGGAACATGCCCACCATCTGCCCGTCGACGGCGGGCATGATCCATTCCTCGGTCTCGCCGCCGAGCCCGGTGCCGGACCAGCGTCCCGCGAGCCACGCAAATTCCCCGATCTGCGCCCGCGGCCCGCTGGCGGCTGCGGCCGGCCCCACCGACAGGGCCAATAGAACGAGAATGATGCGCCACATATCGCCGCCTCCGAGAGCCCGTCTCGTTTCGTCACCAATCCAACCGTAGCCTCAGCCCGCATTGCCGCGAAGAGTGGGGCGGCCTATCTGATTGAGCTCTCGGCCGGCGGAGTTTTACACGTGCATCGGTTCCTGTTTGCCGCACTTTCCCTGGCGTTTTTCCTCGCCCCCGCTGTCCGCGCCGAGGAAGCGAACGTCTCGGTCCAGCTTGTGTCCGAGCAAGCGCGCATCGCCCCCGGCCAGACCTTCACCGTCGCGCTGAAACAGACGATCAAGCCCGAATGGCACACCTACTGGGCCAATCCGGGTGATAGCGGCACGCCGACCGCGATCGAATGGAAACTGCCGGCCGGCGCGAAGGCTGCCGACATCCAATGGCCCGCCCCTGCCCGCATCCCGTACGGCCCGCTGGTCAATTACGGCTATGGCGACGAAGCGGTGCTGTTGATCGACATCACCGCGCCCGCCGATCTGCAACCCGGCAGCAATTTCGCGCTGCATGGCGACGTGCAGTTGCTGGTCTGCAAAGACATCTGCATTCCCGAAGACGCGACTGTGTCGCTGAACCTGCCGGTCGACGCCAAGCCGCAGGCGAATGCGAGCGCCGCGAAACTTTTCGCCGATGCGCGCACCAAACTGCCGAGCAAGTCGCCCTTCGCCGCGCGCATCGCGACCAGCGGCACGATGGTGCGCATCGCGGTCGATACCGGCGATGCGCGCCAACTGCGCGACGTTACGTTCTTCCCGGTACAGCCGGAGCGCATCGACAACGCCGCGCCGCAGAAAATTTCGGCGAGCGCCAGCGGCCTCACGATCGAACTCAAACGCGCCGAAGGCGCCAAGCCGGACAACGCGGCGCTCGAAGGCGTGCTGACCTTCAAAGACGAATCGACCGGCAAAGATGCCGCGATGCGCGCGATTCAATTTACCGCGCAGCCGGGCATGGTTGCTGCGGCGAGTGGCGGCACCAGCACGCTCGGCTTTGGCGAAGCGTTGCTGTTCGCGCTGCTGGGCGGGTTGATCCTGAATTTGATGCCGTGCGTGTTTCCGGTTCTGTCGATGAAGGCGTTGTCCCTGGCGCGCGGCGCGCAGGGTGACGCCGCCCATCGCCGCGCCGACGCGCTCGCTTACACCGCCGGCGTGCTTGCGACCTTCACCTTGATTGCGGGCGTGTTGCTGGCGTTGCGCGCGGGCGGTGCGGAAATCGGTTGGGGCTTCCAACTGCAATCGCCGCTGGTGATCACCGCGCTGGTCTATCTGCTGTTCGCGGTCGGTCTGGTTTTGTCGGGCGTCGTCAGTGTCGGCGAAGGCCTGGCGGGCATGGGCTCGTCGCTTGCCGCGCGCGGCGGTCTGGTCGGTTCGTTTTTCACCGGCGCGCTGGCCACCGTCGTTGCAACACCCTGCACCGCGCCGTTCATGGCGGGCGCGTTGGGATTTGCGCTGGTGCAACCGACACCGATCGCAATCGCGGTGTTCGAAGCGTTGGGGCTTGGCCTCGCGCTGCCATATCTGCTGCTGGGTTTCGTACCGGCATTGGCGCGCGTGATGCCGAAACCCGGGGCATGGATGGAACGGTTCCGCCAGTTCCTCGCCTTCCCGGTCTACGCGACGGTCGTGTGGCTGTTGTTCGTGCTGCAGGCGCAGTCGGGCCCGATCGCAACCACGTCGGTCTTGGCGGGTATCGTGCTGATCGCGTTCGCCGCCTGGGCGTGGGACGCAGCGAAATATGCCAGCACGCGCGGCCGTATGGTTGGCGCGACGGTTGCGATCGTCGCAATCGGCGCAGCCCTGTTTCTGGTGCGCGGCGTCGACGACGAAGCCGCTGCGACGCCAACAGCGGCTGCAACCGCAAGCGACACAGTGAAGTGGCAACCGTTCAGCCAGGCCAGACTCGACGCGCTGCTCGCCGAAGGCAAACCGGTCTTCATCGATTTCACCGCCGCCTGGTGCATCACCTGCAAAGTGAACGAGACGGTGGCGCTGACCAGCGACGTTGCGCGCGAGATGGAAGCCAAGGGCGTCGTGCCGTTGCGCGGCGACTGGACCAAGCGCGACGCCGAAATCACGCGCGTGTTGCAGGCGCACGGCCGCGCCGGCGTGCCGCTCTATCTCTATTACAAGCCCGGAAGCCGCGAACCGGTGGTGTTGCCGCAGATTTTGACGACGGAGTCCGTCCGCTCGTTGCTGCAGTCAAGCTGATCCGGTTGCACGAAGCGCAGACGAAGGTCACGATCTCCCCCTCAGCCAAAGGAGCGAACGATGCGGACTTGGATCCTTGCAGGCATTGCAACGCTGGCGCTTACGGGCGCCGCACAAGCCCAGACATTCGGCCAGGGTGTCGCAGTCGGTGCACCCGCGCCCGCTTTCACCGCTGTCGACGTCAACGGCAAGTCGGTCAATCTCGCCGACTACAAAGGCAAGACGGTCGTGCTGGAATGGACCAACAATGGCTGCCCGTTCGTGCGCGCCAACTATGACAGCGGCGCGATGCAGAAGACGCAGGCGGCTGCGAAAGATCAGGGCGTCGTGTGGTTGACGATCCTGTCGTCGGCACCGGGCACGCAAGGCTTCCTCACCGCCGATCAAGCCAAGGCCGATATCGCGAAAGAGAAAGCCAGCCCGACTGCCTATCTGCTCGATCCCGACGGCAAAGTAGGCAAGACGTATGGCGCCAAGACGACGCCGCACATGTTCGTGATCACGCCAGAACAGAAGATCGCCTATATGGGCGCGATCGACGACAAGGCGACCGCGAAAGCGTCCGATCATCCGGCGGCCAAGAACTACGTCACCGCCGCGCTGCAGAATCTCGCGGGCGGCAAAGCCCCCGATCCGGCCAGCACGACGCCATACGGTTGCTCGGTGAAATACGCGGGCCAGTCGTAACCGCTAGCGAACTGCACAAACGAAAGGCCCGCCGGGGACGGCGGGCTTTTTTTGTTGAGTCACAAGCCTGCGAACCACCACGACGCCACGGACACGGCGAAGCACCACGAGTCACAGTCAGCAAGAAATCTCCGTCGCAAGACGAGATGGCTTTATCGACGCGCGAAGCGCGTCAGGAAATCCACTGCCGCCTTGCGACGCGCCCCACGCCGAAGACGGCTCTCGTGGTGCACCTTGGCGTTCGTGGCGTCGTGGTGGTGTGCTTCCTTGTGACTCCGAGGTCGTTACGCCAGCTCGGCGATCAGCAGCGTCAGGTCGCGTTCGACCGAACGCAGATCCGGCCAAGGTGGGGTCGCGTCGTCGGGCGACGGTTGGTTTTCGCGCAGCGCGACGGCGAGTTTGGCGGCGACGCCCTGCAAGCTCTTCGCCTTGGTGCGGAAGATCGCGCGCGCCTGCATCTCCAGCTTGTCGGCCAACGCGTCGCGCACGCGGGCGGCGTCGCGGAACGCGCGGGCGGCATCCTTCTTTGCATCCGCGGTCGCGTCGAGCATTGCGCGCTCGCATTTCGAAGCCAGGCTGGCAGCCGCCTCCAGCCGGTCGCAATCGGACTGCCAAAGGCCGCACATCGACAGGACAAGGTCGTTGTGTGCACGGGTGGGCTTGGTCATGCCGCCCATCCCCTTGCATGGCGCAAAGCGCGCATAGTTCGGCTATTCTCGGAATCAGCCATGATCCAAGCCTCCAGCTCGGGTTGTGGTCAGGCCGGGCGGGGTGTTCGTGCATCCCGTTCGGCCGCTTTCTCGATATGTTCCATATTTGAGGCATTCGGTCAAATCGAATTTGACCGATGCGCGACGAGGCGGCTTTGTCGGCGACACGTATTCGGCTTCTTGTCGGCCACAACATTCGGCGACTGCGAATTGCGGCAAAGCTGTCGCAAGCCGAACTCAGTGAGATGACAGAGATCCCGCGCGGCCGGATCAGCGAATACGAAGCCGGCGCGTTTTCGTTCGGCATCGACATGCTCGAACGGTTTGCCGAAGCGTTCGACGCCCCTTACGCGGAATTCTTCAACGAGACCGGTTTCGAAGAGCCGAAGCGCAAGAAGCGCTGAGGCGGCGCTTCAGCGGCAAGTCACCAATCAGCAAACCGCCAAGACGCCAAGAACGCCAAGCGGGCGCCAAGAGAACGAGCGCACGGTTGCAGGGATTTCCTGACGCGCTTCGCGCGTCGATAAAACCTATGCCGTCATGCGATGCGTCACGCCACGATCCGTGACTCTTGGCGAACCTTGGCGTCCTTGGCGTCTTGGCGGTTTGCTTCCTCGTGACTCACGAGGTGCGCGCGCTATTTCCCCGCGCGCACCTTCTCCATGAAGTCGAACACTTCTTCCGCGAACGGGCCGCGCACTTTGCCGGGGACCGTGACGTCTTCGACTTTGTGGCCGATGCCGCGCACGTAATCGACCGCGGATTTGATCTGCAAATCGATCGGCGAACCGGGCACGCCGACCTTGTCGTCGCCGCCGCGCAGAATCTCGATCGACAAGGGTGTCGTCGTCTTGGTCTTGATCTGGGTTTCGTCGACGCAACGTCCGGCGAAATTGGGGAAGACCAACGCCGCGCCGTAATAGGCGGCGGGATTGTGAATCACTTCGCGCCAGATCACGTGACCGGCGGCTTCATAGCCGGTGATGAAGGCGCGGCCCTCGGCTTTGAAGCGCTTGCGCACATCCTGCAGCACCGCGGCCAAACCTTCGTGATCGAATTTGCAGACGCCGTCTTTCTCAGCCTTCTCGAACACGTCGGGCTTGTAGCCGAACACGTCGGCGAACCGCCACGGCACGCCGCCGCTTCCCAGCACGACCGGCACCACGATGATCCAGGGCTTGCTGCGTCGCGCGGCGATGAACGCATCCATCACGGTGGTGAATTCGCGGGTTGCGTCGGGCAAGGCCACGATCACCGGCCAGGTCCGTTCCGGCGTCCAGCCAGCCGGCAGCGACACGTAGTAATCCATCGGCGACCCGGCCGCGGTGAAACGATGCGCGGTCGCATCCTCGGCCAATGCCGGCCCCACCCCGAACAAAACCAAGGCCAAAAGCCCGATCACAAAGCGCATCCGAATCACCCTGCGTTGTTGCACGGAAAAGGTCGCTCTCTGCCGTTGCCATGCCATGAATCGGTTGTAACGGTCAGGGACATCGTGCCTGCAGGAGCGTTCCGATGACTATGCGCATCTTCACTTTCGCCACCCTGGCGTTCGCAACCGCAGCATCTCCCGCTGTCGCGGGCCAGATCACCATCGTCAATGATGGCACGCAGGAGATCGGGTTTCAGATCTTCGACGGAAAGACCTTCGTCGATAGTGGCCGCGTGCGCCCGCCCGCGGGCACGCAGACGTCGCGCAACGTCGCCAACAAAAAGATCACCTTGGTGCTGTGGCGTGGCGGCGGCGGCACCGGCGGCAAGTACGACGACAATGACCGCTGCCAGGTCGAGTTCGCCACCGGCACCGGGTTGGTGCATGTGACGACAGGCAAAAAACTTACGTGCTTGCTGGGGAAGAAATAGGCGCTTGCGCTTTCGTGCGCAGCAGCAACGCGACGCACGGCACGTACAGCGCCGCACCGATCAGCCACACCGCGCCCGGCAAGGCCGGCGTGGTCCAGGCATAGATCGTCGTAAAGACCAGCGGCGACACGATCACCGCGATGCTGGTCAGGGCCGCGATCAGCCCCTGCAATTCGCCTTGGCGATCTTCGCTGACGCTGTTCGACAACAGCGCCTGCACCGCCGGCTGTCCGATCCCGCCCAGACACAGCAGCGGGATCATCGCCAGCACGACCCATCCCTGCCCGGTCACGCCGATCACGATATAAGCGAGACCGTCGAAAATGCAGGACATGACGAAGGCGCCGCGCTCGCCCAACCGCTTCACCGCCGGCCCGGCGACGAAGGCTTGCGCGATTGCATGCAAGGCGCCGAACGCGGTCAGCGACAGGCCGATCGTCTGCAAGTCCCAGCCGAACCGGTCCTGGTTTGAAATCACCCACATGACGTGACCGACGGTGCCGACCATCGCCATCAAACCGAACACGACCAGCAACGGACCCAGCACCGGCCCGCGCAGCGCGCTGTGCATGGCGCGGAACGGATTGGCGTCGCGCCACGCGACCACGGTGCTGCGCACGCGTGCCGGTTCGGGCAGAAGAAACAAGCCGACGAGGAAATTCACGCCGTTGAGCAACGCGGCCGCAACGAACGGCGCGCGCAACGAGTCCGCGCCCAACCAACCGCCCAGCGCCGGCCCGATGATAAAGCCGACACCGAACGCGGCGCTGAGCAGACCGAACCGTTGCGCACGATTGGTCTCGTCGGTGATGTCGGCGATATAGGCGTTCGCAACCGCCATGTTGGCGCCGGTGACGCCGGCGATCGCGCGACCGGCATAGATCACCCACAAATAGGGTGTCGTCGCCATCACGAGATAGTCGACCGCTGCACCGGCTAGCGAGATCAGCAGAATTGGACGGCGCCCGAACCGGTCGCTGAGCAAACCCAGCAACGGCGCGAACAGAAACTGCATCAGCGCGTAGAGCGTAACCAGCAGCCCGTATTCGTTGGCGACGTCGCCCTCGCGTCCCAACGCGCGCAGCAGCCCCGGTAGAATCGGCATCACAATGCCGATGCCGATCGCATCGAGCATCATGGTGGCGAGAACAACGTACAGACCGCGGGACATCGAGCGCGCTTTCAAAAGGGCGCTGCTTCTAACAAGCGGCTGCCGCCACAGACCAGCGGAAACTGCGCTCGCCGCGGCTGCTAGCTGCGTTTCTTTTTGGCCGGTGGCTTTTTTGCCGGCACGTTGCGCCACGCGGCGCGGATCGCGCTTTCCAACGTAACCGCATCAACCGCGTCGAGCTTCACCAACGTGCAACCTGCGCGGCCCCATGCACCGGTGGCGGGTTTGAACGCAGCAGGTTCCGCGTCGATCCGCATTGCCTGGTCTTGCGCCGACAGTTTGACCATGCCCCACGCCGGATCGGGCGAACCCAAGGTCGCAAAGATCTTGCCGTGCACGCGAAAGTCGGCAGTCCCCATATGCGCGCCTTCGACCGCGCCCGCGCAGGCAAGCGCGCGACGGCGAAACTCTGCCGGCGTCGACGTAACGGTTTTCTTGGTCGGCATGCAGCAGCGCGCCGACTAGCCGAACGCCTTTTTGCGATCGATGGCTTTCTTCTTCGCGACGGTCTTGCGCATCCGCTTGCCCTTCTTCGCCGCGACATAAACCCAGGCGGCGGCGATGGCGCTTTCGAGCGTTTTGCTGTCGACCATGTCGAGCTTCACCATGGTCGAGCCGTGCCGTCCCCACGCGCCTGCTGCGGGTTTGAACGCGCCCGGCACAGTGGCGAGGCGCAACGCCTGCTCGTCCTTGGTCAGCTTGATCATGCCCCACGCCGGATCGGGATAGCCCAATGACGCGAAGACGCGATCGAACACACGGAAATCGGCGTGCCCCATATGCGCGCCTTCGACCGCACCTTCGCAGGCGAGTGCGAGTTCGCGGAAGTCATCCGGGGTCGAGCTTGGCTTGATCGGTTTGGGCGGCACGGTCCCGAGGATGCGCGACCTCAGCGCTTACCGCAATCAGCCGCAGTCCCTGCCGTAAAACGCCACGACTCTTCGCGCGGCTTGCCGCTGATCGTGCCGTCGATCTTGGCCAACAGCTCATTTCCGTCTCGCATATAGGTGATGCGCGCGGGGAAACCGTGCTCGGGGTTGGCGAAGACCGCATGGTTGGCGTCGCCTTCGACGAGCTTGAACGGAACTGGCGGCTTGCCCGCCGGGCTCGCCCAATAGGTCCAGCCATCCGCCTCACGCTGGATGCGCAGATGTTCGAACATCGCTTTGCCTTTGCGCAGCGTCAGGTTGGCGCCCACCGCGAGCCCTTCGCGCGGCCCGAGCCAGCGTTCTTCGACGAATCCGTCGCTGGTGCATTGGCGCCAATCGCCCGACAGGAACGTCAGATCGGCGTCGGTGATGGCGGCGGTGGCAGCAGCAAGAAGCAAAGCGAACATTCGTTCTCTCCTTCGGGTTTTCCCCGTCCTCTTACCGATCCTCGTCGTCGCTGCCTTGTATGTTCACGACGAGGTCGAGCTCGGCCAGGCTGGTCGCCAAGCCGGCACCATTGGCGACGAATTCCGACGCGCTGCAGCCGACGAAGCGCTGAAAGTCGCGTGCCATTTGCGGGTGGTCGAAATAGCCCGCCGCCTGCGCGGCCGCCGACCAGGTCGACAAGGTCGTGCCCTGCAACGCGTCGAACACGCGGCGGAACCGCACCAGGCTTTTCAGCATGCGCGGACTGACGCCGACGACGGTCGAAAAGCGCCGCTGCAGATTGCGCGGCGTCAGCCCCGACGTCGCGCACAGCGCATCGAGATTGTCGCCGCCGCCGGCCAGGATCACCTCGACCGCGCGCTCGACCGCTTCGTCGCGCAAATCGGGATGCGAAGCGATATGTTGCGCGACATAGGCGAACAGCGCCGCCTCATCCGACGGCGCATCGACCAGCGCCAGGCGCCGGTCGGTCGCCGACGCCAACGTCTCACCCAGAAACGCCCAGGCGCCGGCTGGCTTGAACCGCACGCCCACCACGTCGACCGGCCCCGGCGCGCGCAGCAGCAACGGACGCGTCAGTTGTCCCGCAAACAACACGCGCGGCTGCGCGTGCCATGCACCGTCGCGCCATTCTTCGTAGGGCGTGCCGCGATGCAGGATCAGCTCGGCGCGCCCGTCGGGCGGAATTCGTTGCGGCGTCAGATCGTGGCCGGCGGTGTAGCGCCACACACATTGCACGTGGTCGGCCAGCGAAGCGGGCGGTGCTTCTTCTTGGTAGCTATGGGCCACAACCGTCTTCGCTTTCGCCGCCTTCATAGTCGCGCGGCAAGGCCAGCCCGACTTCGCGCAACAGGGCCGTGTCGGCGTTGCAGTATTTCTTGGTCGAGCGCCAGGTGCGCACCCGTTCCAGCACGTCGCCCATCTCGTCGGTCACGACCACACGATAGAGCTCGAACGCGACCTGCGCCGGTGCGGGCGTGTCGTCTTTGACGTCGCGCGTCGCGGTAAAAACCAGCGTCTCGCTTTCCTCGCCGCCGATCTTGCCGCGCGCAAACCGCACGCTGCGCACCATGTCTTCAAATGTGTGCGGCGTGTCGGTCAGCATGTCCTGCACGTGCCACGGCGTCGGCACCGTGATGGGCACGATGTTCCAATCACTGCGCCCCATCCCGCTTGCAGTTGTGATCAGATAGATCGAATAGCCATAGGCATTGCCGTTCTCGCGCCACGCTTTCAACACACGCGCGGGACGATTGTCGGGCGTGAAGCCCGGAATCGTGGTGAAGCCGGGCGCGACGTCGATTGCGGTGAGGTCGGTTGGTTTGGCAGCAACGACTGGCGCGTCGGCGGCGTGGGCGGTCAGCGCGACAAGCGCAGCAAGAAAGCAAAGTGCAGAGCGCATCGTTTTTGCCATCGTCATGCCCGGCCCTGTGCCGGGCATCCACGCGATTGGTGACTCACAAGTAGCGTGGATGCCGGGGACAAGCCTTGGCATGACGAAAGAGGAACGTCACGAGCGCCATTTCGTCAGGATCACACCCATCAGCACGGTACCGATCACCGTGTAGCCGAGGTCGATCGCGTAAACGAGCATCGGGAATTGCGGGAAGCCGTAATGCGAGTACATCGCCATCCCCGCGATGCCGAAACCCGCGAGCAAACCCATCGCGGCACCGCCGCCGATCGTGCTCGCTTTCGACCAGCGAATGATCTGGCGCAGCGCGATCGCTTCGACGATCAAGGTGATGAAGGTCAGCACGTAGGGCGTCGGCGTGATGTTCGCCATGTGCGCCGCTTTGTCGATCTTGAGACCCTCGATCCACGGATCGGCGAACACCGTGTACCAGACCGCACCCAGTACCCAATGCACGATCGCGGCGACGAGAATCGGCCAGTGACGCATGACACTTCTCCCTTGGTTGGCCCTGCCAGCGCCGACTCTGTGGCCGGCTGTTTTTCCGGAGGGAGGGTGATCCCGCGCGATGCGGGCGGCAACGAAAAACCTGCGTTCCCTTTTCGTCGTCATCCCCGCGAAGGCGGGGATCCAGGAGTCAAAAGAAAAGGCGGCGCATTCGACGATGCACCGCCTTCATTCTTCAACCTGGATCCCCGCCTTCGCGGGGATGACGACCTCGGCCGCGCGCGCCTCGGTCGTCAGTCCATCGCTTTAATAATGTCCTCGACCACCTTCTTGGCGTCGCCGAACAGCATCATCGTGTTGTCGCGATAGAAGAGTTCGTTCTCGATGCCGGCGTAACCCGACGCCATCGAGCGTTTGATGAACAGCACCGTCTTTGCCTTTTCCACGTCGAGGATTGGCATGCCGAAAATCGGGCTTTGCGGATTCGACTTGGCGGCGGGGTTGGTGATGTCGTTGGCGCCGATGACGAAGGCGACGTCGGTCTGGGCAAAGTCGCGATTGACGTCTTCCAGTTCCAGCACGTCGTCATACGGCACGTTGGCTTCGGCCAGCAGCACGTTCATGTGGCCCGGCATGCGACCCGCGACCGGATGGATCGCGTAGCGCACATTGACGCCGTCCTTTTTCAGATGGTCGGCCATTTCGCGCAGCGCGTGCTGCGCCTGCGCGACCGCCATACCATAGCCCGGCACGATCACGACGCTGGCTGCGTTCTTCAAAATGAACGCTGCATCGTCGGCGCTGCCGCTCTTCACCGTGCCTTGCGGACCTGCGCCCGCACCGCCCGCGACCGCTTCGCCGCCGAAGCCGCCCAGGATCACGTTGAAGAAGGACCGGTTCATCCCCTTGCACATGATGTAGGAGAGAATCGCACCCGACGAACCGACCAGCGCGCCGACAACAATCAGCAGATTGTTATGTAGCGTGAAACCGATGCCGCAGGCGGCCCAACCGGAATAGCTGTTCAGCATCGACACGACGACGGGCATGTCGGCGCCGCCGATCGGCACGATGATCAACACGCCGAGCACGAGACTGAGCAGCACGATCGCGGTGAAGAACACGCCGCTCGACGTCGTGCACAACGCCGCAACCAGCAGAACCAGCAACAGGCCGAGGCCGGCATTGATGACGTGCTGGCCTTTGAACACGATCGGCTTGCCCGAGATCAGCCCCTGCAACTTGCCGAAGGCGATGATCGAGCCGGTGAAGGTGATGGCACCGATCGCGGTGCCGAGCGCCATTTCGATCAGGCTGCCGGTGTTGATGTTGCCCGGCACGCCGATGCCGTAAGCAGCGGGATTGAGGAACGCGGCCGCAGCGACGAACACGGCCGCCAGACCGACCAGCGAATGAAACGCTGCGATCAGCTGCGGCAGCGCCGTCATCTGAATGCGCAGCGCCAGGAACGCACCGATCGCACCGCCAATGGCGATGCCCAGCGCGATGATCCCCCAATTGCCGATGCCCGGCAGCAGCAAGGTCGTGACGATCGCGATCGCCATACCGATGATGCCGTAGCGATTGCCCTGTCGTGCCGTGACCGGGCTCGACAGGCCGCGCAGCGCCAGAATGAAACAGACTGCGGCGACGAGATAGGCGAGTGCTGCCCAGAAACTCATTTGGACGCTCCCGCGCTCTTTGGCGTTTCTCGCTTCTTGAACATTTGCAGCATGCGCTGCGTGACGATGAAGCCGCCAAAGATGTTCACCGACGCCAGGATCACCGCGACGAAGCCGAACCAGCTCGACGCGCCTTGCCCCGTACCGGCTGCGATCAACGCACCGACGATAATCACCGACGAAATCGCGTTGGTGACCGCCATCAGCGGCGAATGCAGCGCGGGCGTCACGTGCCAGACGACGTAGTAGCCGACGAACAACGCCAGCACGAACACGGTCAGGCCCATAATCAGGAACGAGCTGCCGCCGTCATGCGAGGCTGCGTTGGCGGAGGCCACCGCCTGCGCTTGCGCAGCCAGCGAGTCGACGCGCGCACCGAGCTGGTCGACAGCCTGCCGCAGATTGTCGACCGCGGTCGGAAATGGATCAGCCATTGGTGGGCACCCCAGAAGCCGGCTGGGCCGGCGGCGTAGAAGAAGAGGCCATATTGTCGAGCGCGAATTGCGGATGGACGACGACGCCACCGCGAGTCAGGCACGTCGCTTTGACCAGCTCGTCGTTCCAATCGACCGAAATCTGCTTGGTCGTCTTGTCGACCAAGGTCGTGACGAAGGCGAGCAGGTTGCGCGCATAGAGCGCCGACGCGTCGGTCGCGAGGCGCGACGGCACGTTGGCGTGGCCGACGATTTTGACGCCGTATTTCTCGACGATCTTGCCCGGCTCCGAGCCTTCGACGTTGCCGCCCTGCTCGACCGCAAGATCGACCAGCACCGAACCCGGTTTCATCGTGCGCAGCATCGCGTCGCTCACCAGCACCGGCGCCTTGCGGCCCGGGATCAGCGCGGTGGTGATCACGATGTCTTGCTTCTTGATCGTCTCGGCAATCAGCTCGGCCTGGCGGCGCTTATAGTCGTCGCTCATTTCCTTGGCGTAGCCGCCGGCCGTTTCCGCCGCCTTGGTCTCTTCGCTTTCGACCATGACGAAGGCAGCGCCCAGCGATTTGACTTGTTCGGCCGCGGCCGCGCGCACGTCGGTCGCCGACACGATCGCACCCAGGCGGCGCGCGGTGGCGATCGCCTGCAGGCCGGCAACGCCGGTTCCCATGATGAAGACTTTGGCCGGCGGCACAGTGCCCGCCGCCGTCATCATCATCGGAAAAGCGCGATTGAATTCGCTGGCCGCGTCGAGCACGGCCTTGTAGCCGGCGAGGTTCGATTGCGACGACAGCACGTCCATCGTCTGCGCGCGCGTGATGCGCGGCATCAGCTCCATCGCAAAGGTGTCGATCCGCTTTTCGGCGTAGGTGCGCAGCACCTCGGGCGCCTTATACGGATCGAGAATGGAAATGAGCAGCGCGCCCGGCTTCAACATCGAGATTTCGTCGGTGCCTTCGGCCGCGGTCAGCGGACGCTGCACTTTCAACACGATGTCTGCACCACCGAGCGTCTGGGTTTCTTCGGCGCCGATGACGGCGCCCGCAGCTTCATAGGCGCTGTCGGGAATCGAAGCGCTTTCGCCGGCGCCGCGTTCGACGATGACGTCGAACCCGGCAGCAACGAGCTTCTTTACGGTTTCGGGCACTGCGGCCACGCGCTTTTCATTCGCGCGGCGCTCCTTTGGCACGGCCAACTTCAAGCGGCACTCCTACGGCTCAGGTCCCGGGGCCCCTTAGGATTAAGGGCGGCGGCACCATGCAGGACGATTCGGCGGCGGGGCAAGGCGCCGCAACCCTTCGCCCAAGCCCAGAAGAGGACGCTTGACCGATCCATAACCGTTCGGTTATGAGTCCGGCCATGGACGTTTCGCAGACCGAACTCTTCGCTTCGCTCGCCGACCCGACCCGCCGCGCGATTTTCGAGCGGCTGATGCGGGAGGGCGAGCTGACGGTCGGCACCATCACCGCGGAATCGGGCGTGTCACAGCCCGCCGTGTCGAAACATCTCGGCGTGCTGAAACACGTCGGCCTCGTCAGCGACCGGCGCGCCGGTCGGCAGACGCATTACTGCGCAAAGCCTGAAGCGCTCGCGCCGCTCGTCGATTGGATGACCCAGTACAGCGTCTTCTGGCGCGACCGCTTCGATCAGCTCGAAACCCTTTTGAACCAGATGGATCAGTAACATGCAGGTCAGCACCGAAACGCGCAGCGTCGTGATGGAACGCGAGATAAAACATCCGCCGGAAAAAGTCTGGCGTGCGTTGACGCAAGGACCGCTGCTCGAAGCCTGGTTGATGGCGAACGATTTCGAACCGATCGTCGGCCACAAATTCAAATTCCGCAGCACGCCGATGCTGCCGCAATGGGACGGCATCATTCATTGCGAAGTGCTGGAAGTCGAAGCGCCGCAACACCTGTCCTATCGCTGGGATTCGATGGGGCTGGAAAGCGTCGTCGTCTGGACCTTGGAAGCGACCAGCGGCGGAACAATCGTGCGGATGGAACAGTCCGGTTTCCGCGCCGATCAGAAGCACGCCGAGCAAGGCGCGATGTATGGCTGGCAGAAATTTCTCGGCCAGTTGGAAACCGTGCTGGATCAGGCGTGATGCAGCGCTATCACCCCGCGCTGGTGGCGCTGCACTGGTTGTTGGCCGTGCTGCTGTTCCTATCGCTGTGCGCGGGGTTTTTCCTGGCGCAGCGATCGAACGCCGATCCAAGCAAGATCGACGGGCTGCGCATCCATATGGCGATGGGCATGGCGATCCTCGCTTTGATGGTTGTGCGTTTCGTCGTGCGCCTGCGCAGCGCGCAACCGCCGCAAGGCCAGCGCCGCTGGTTGCATCAAAGCTTCTACGTGCTGGTCACGGCGATGGCGGGCACCGGTCTCGCCACCGCGATCGTCGCGCGGCTCAACGACATCGTGTTCGCCGGAACGGGCGAACCCTTGCCGCCCGATCTGCTGATCTTTCCGACGCGCGTTGCGCACGGTTGGATTGCTTTGTTGCTGGTCGCGCTGATTGGCGTGCATCTCGGCCAGGCGTTGCCGCGCATGGCGCGGATGTCGCTAGGGCGGCGTTGACGCGCGTGCCGCGCGGTGTCCAGATCCGCGCTGCATGCTCGACCCCGTCCTTCACGACCGCGCAGCGCTGGCGCAGCTGCAACTTACGCGGCTGCGCGAAACCCTGGCGCACGCCTATGCGCACAATGCGCATTACAAGCGCAGCTTTGACGCCGCCGGCGTAACACCCGACGATTTGCGCGGCCTCGCCGACCTGGCGCGGTTTCCCTTCACCACCAAAGACGATCTGCGCGCCAACTATCCGTACGGATTCTTCTGCGTGCCGATGGCGCAGGTCACACGGCTGCATGCATCGTCGGGCACGACCGGCAAACCGACCGTCGTCGGCTATACCAAACGCGACATCGAGAATTGGGCTGCGCTGGTGGCGCGCTCGATCCGCGTTGCGGGCGGCGAAGCGGGCATGAAAGTTCATGTCGCCTATGGTTACGGACTCTTCACCGGCGGACTCGGCGCGCATTACGGCGCCGAGCTTGCCGCTTGCACGGTCATTCCAATGTCGGGCGGGCAAAGCGCAAAACAGGTGCAGCTGATTTGCGACCTTGCACCCGACATCATCATGGTCACGCCGTCCTACGCGCTGACCTTGCTCGACGAGTTTCACCGCCAGGGCGTCGATCCGCGCGGCACGTCGCTCAAGCTCGGCATCTTCGGCGCCGAACCCTGGTCGGATTCGCTCCGCCGCGAGATCGAACAATCCTTCGCGATCGACGCGGTCGATATTTATGGCCTGTCGGAAGTGATGGGTCCCGGCGTCGCGTCGGAATTCGTCGCGACCAAAGACGGGCCGGTCGTGTGGGAAGATCATTTTCTGCCCGAGATCATCGACCCCGACACAGGCGAGGCCCTGCCCGACGGCGAAGAGGGCGAACTGGTCTTCACCAGCCTCACCAAAGAAGCGATGCCGATCGTGCGCTATCGCACGCGCGACCGTACGCGCCTGCTGCCCGGCACCAATTGCGCCGCACGCCGCATCGCGCGGATTTCCGGCCGCACCGACGACATGCTGATCCTGCGCGGCGTGAACGTTTTTCCGAGCCAGATCGAAGAGCTGCTGGTCACCTGCGACGGTCTCAGCCCGCACTACCAGCTCGAACTGACGCGACCGGAACGGATGGACGAGCTGACCGTGCTCGTCGAAGCCGATCCCGCGCAGGGCGATGCGCCGGCGGCGCAGTTGCGCACGCGGATCAAAGACATGATCGGCGTCACCGTCGCGGTGCGGCTGGTCGGTCCCGGCACCTTGGAACGGTCGGCGGGCAAGGCGCAGCGTTTGAAAGATCTGCGCTGACCGTCTTGTCCCCTCTCCCCGAGGGAGAGGGCTAGGGTGAGGGTTCTGAAAGCGCGCGTCGAAGAACAACCCTCACCCTCCCACGCGCAAACGCGCATGGGCCCCTCCCTCTCCCTCGGGGAGAGGGGATAGAGTGATAAGCATGCTGCGCGGATCGCTTCTTCTGCTGCTGGTGTGGTTCTCGGTTGCGCCGGCGCGCGCGACGGTGACGTTGGTCGCCGACGGTTCGGCGCCGGGCGCGCCGGCGCAGATCCATGTGCATGGCGCGATCCGCAAAGGCGATTACGCAACCTTCGAACGGTTGGCCGATCTGGTGGCGCAGACGTCGCGCCACAGCGTCAACGGCGTGCCGTTCGTGACCGTGCGCCTGTCGAGCCCGGGCGGCGACGTGATGGAAGCGCTCAAAATCGGATCGCTGCTCAACCGGCGCTGGATGATGACTTTGGTGCGGCCGCACGACGAATGCGTCAGCGCCTGTGTGTTCATCGCGATGGCGGGCGTGGTGCGCACCGCAAGCGGGGCTGCGATCGGCGTGCACCGGCCCGAATTCGAACCCGCCTCGCGCGCACGCCTGACGCAGCGCCAGGCCGATGAATTCTGGGCCGCGCTCGAGGCCCATCTCGTCGCCTATTTCGAGACGATGCAGATCGATGCGCGTGCCTACACACGCATGATGTCGACGCGCGGCGGGCTCTATTACTTCTCGCCGGACGAATTGCGCGCGCTGGGCTTTACCAGCGAACAGCCGGCCTGGACGCATCGCTATGCCGAACGCTGGGCCGAGCTGTACGAACCCAAAGCACCGCCACGCCCGGTGCCGGTCGCGGCGCGCCGCGTCCCAGCACCGCCCGCCGCGTTCCTGCAGCTCTTCCGCATGCCGGGCCTGATCGAACTGCCCGACAGCCCGCCGCCGGCAGAAATTTTTCAGCGCGTCGTGCTGCGCTTCGATGCGGTCCCGGCGCACGAAATCGCGCCAGATCTATGGACGTTTGACCAATGGCGCACAGTCGCGGCGGGGGTCGGTGCGCAATTCGCAGCGCTTTTTGAGCGCTACTTCCTGCTGCTGCTCGCCTTGGTGGAAATGCTGCGCGCGCAACGTCGGCGGCCGGCCACGTAGCAAAAAAGTAAACGACTTGCGTACGAGCTGCATTCGCGCGACCACCGATGCGCAGATCGAATCAGCGGAGACAGATTGTGGAACTGATGGAGGCGCTGCGGACGCGCCGCGCAGTTCGCGACTTTTCTGATCAGCCCGTCGATGACGCCGTGCTTGGCGGCCTGATCGACGCGGCATCGCTTGCGCCCAGCGCGCTGAGCCTACAGCCCTGGGCCTTCTGCGTCGTCGAAAAAGCCGCGCGCCTGAACGAACTGGCCAGCGCCGCCAAAAACTTTGCCCGCACGCGCGTGGCGCCCGACTCGCCGCTTGCGGCCCAGCTCGCCGATCCCGACTTCGACATCTTCCACGGCGCGCAGGCGATGATCGTCATCTGCGCCACCCACAATGACGCGCAATCGTCGGAAGATTGCTGCGTCGCCGCCGCGACCTTGATCCTGGCTGCACATGCGCAAGGGTTGGGAGCGTGTTGGGTGCGCCTGGCACGCGCCTGGCTGAACCTGGCTTCGACTAAAATCGAGCTGGGCATTCCGGCGCAATGGGTGCCGGTCGCGCCGATCGTACTCGGCTATCCGCACATATTGCTGACGCCGCCGCCGCCGTCGCGACGGCCGCCGCGCATCATCTACTGCAAATAGTCAGACCGCGAAGGGCGCGGTCATAAGATCCGCCGCTTGGGCCGCACCTTGTCCCATTTTCCGAACACGACGCAGCCGAGCAAGGTTTCGACCTGCCCGTATTCGCCCAATGGCAAGAGCAGCCGGCGATAGTCGATCGGCTTGCCGTTCAACCGTACCCAACTGTGCACACACAAAGTCGGGCGGCGATCCGCCACCGTGCGTTCATATTGTTCAACGATCGAGGCCATCTCGCATCCGGCGTCGAGCGCCTCGATCGAGTCGCCCTTGGTCAGGCCGAGCCGGGTCTGCACTTTGGTGCCGACCAGTCGCAGCACGAAACGCGGTGCGGCGGCATGGACGTCGACCAGAAAAACGTTGCCGGCGGCGGTGGGCGTACATCCGATAATGTCGAGCTCGGCGCGTCGCGGCATGTCGCGGCTGCCGCGCACCTGGTCCCAATGCGCGAACACGGCGCGGATTTCATCCGGCTCGTCCTCGCCGACCTGACTGTCGATGCGCAGCTCATACGCCTTGTGCGACGCGTAGGAAGCAACCGATTCCATAACCAGAGTCCTGTCGTGGCAGGCGAAGGGCGATCGCCAACGTGCGACGACGGGAGTGGTTCAATCGCCGAAGCGAAAGATTGCGCTGGCGCCTACAGGCGCTGGGTTGCGCGCTGGAGCAGATTGCGCGGTTCGCGCAATCGATCGCCGCTTGCGTCGCGCGCCAGCGACGGGGTCCGGCTTTCAACCTTGGCCGGCGGCACCAGAACGGCGCGGGCGAACAGCGTTTCGGATTGCATCGGCCAGTCTCGATTCATCTTGGTGCTGGCTGAACCACGCAGCGGCGCCGATGTTCCCTCGGCGCCGCATGTCGCTTGGATTACGGCATCAACACCGTGTCGATGACATGGATGACGCCGTTCTTCTGCCAGACGTCGGCCGTCGTGACCCAGGCCGAGCCGCCTTTCGCGTCGGTGAGCTTGATCTTGCCGCCTTCGCTGCTGGCGGTGATCGACGCGCCTTCGACGGTCTTCAGCACCGCCTTGCCGCCGCCGTCCTTCACCTTGGCGGCGAGATCGGCCGCGCCCCATTTGCCAGCCACGACGTGATAGGTGAGCACCTTGGTCAAGGTCGCTTTGCTTTCGGGCTTGAGCAGCGTGTCGACCGTACCGGCCGGCAGTTTTTCAAACGCGGCATTGGTCGGCGCGAAGACGGTGAACGGGCCTGCGCCTTTCAGCGTATCGACCAGACCGGCCGCCTTCACCGCCGCAACCAACGTCGTGTGCTCTTTCGAGTTCACCGCGTTGTCGATGATGTCTTTCGACGGATACATCGCAGCACCGCCCACCATCACCGTCTTTTCCTGTGCAACGGCCGTCGTTGCAGCACCTGCGGCAAGCAACATGGCCGCAGCGATCGCACCAACCGTGCGAAACGTGATCATCCGCATTCGTCTTCTCCCAGTGAACCCGACTGATGCGTCGGTCGAACTGGTTACGACGGGTGGATGCGTTTAGATGCGTCAGACCGGTTGCAAGGTTGCGCGGAAGATCGGCGCACCTGTCGGCTTGCCGTTCGGCGCACCGCCTGCCGGTTCGCGCGTGATCAGCAATTCCGCACCGACGACCGCATCGTCGGCTTGCAGACGCACGATCTCGCCTGGCGTTGCCGAGACGAGTCCCAGCGAACGCACGCCGTCGCTGCCGGCGCGGCGCAACCACAATTCGTACACGCGCCCGTCGCCCGCATCGCCCGGCGCCAGCGCTTCGACGCGCAGCGCGCCGTGCCCATCCGCCTGCACGACCCAGCCTGCAGCACCCGCCGACGGATGCAGCACCGCAATCGCTACCGGCGCGTCGGGCCGGTCGCGCAGCGCCAACACGCCCGCAAGCACGAAGCACAGGAACGCCAGACCGGCCGCCAGCGCGCGCCATGGCGGCGCTTGTTTGACCGGTTTGGAGTCGCCGTCGAGCGTTGCGTTCAGCCGCGCCAGCACGCGCGTCGGCGGCGGCACCGGTGTGGCTGCGCGTTCGAGCGGTGCCAGACGACGGTTCCAGGCGTCGACTTCGGCCCGCACATGCGGATCCTCGTCGAGCAGGCGCGCAAACCGCCGCCGCGCCGGACCGCGCAACGTGCCCAGCACATATTCGCCCGCGAGGCGCTCGATCGCAGCACGGCTGGGCGTCATGGTTCGAGACACGCGCGCAAGGCGATCAGCGCACGGCGGATCGTGCTTTTGATCGTGCCCAACGGTTGTTCGGCGACCGTCGCGACTTCGGCGTGCGACAGACCTTCGAAGAAAGCGCGCTGCACCATCGCGCGCGCAGTCGGGCTGAGCTGTTCGAGACAGGCGCGCAAGGCGGCGACGTCCTGCTGCGTCACCAGCGCCATGTCGGGCGCCGGCACCGCGTCGAACCATTGTTCGGGATCGCCGGCCTCTTCGATCGGCGCGTCGCGCCGCCGCGATTTGATGATGTCGAGCGCGCGGTTGCGCGCGATCGCCGCGATCCAGCCAGGCGCCGAGCCGCGCGTCGGATCGAACTGTCCCGCTTTGCGCCACACGGCGAGATAGACGTCGTGCAGCGCGTCCTCGGCCAGCGCACGATCGCGCAGCAGACGCAGCATCCGGCCGAAGGTCGCGGGCGCCGTCGCTTCGTACAGGCGCTGCAGCGCCGCCCGGTCGCCGCGCGCACAAGCGGCCAGCAGGTCCGCCAGGCCTTCGTCGCCCGTATCGTCGGACGCAACCAGGCGCAATGTTGCCGGCATACGCTTGAACTCCCGCAAAGCCTCTTCCGGTCTACGCCAGGGTGCAGCGCCTGGATGCATGCAAAATTCCGGCGCCTTGAAGCGCCCTCACCCAGCAGCGAACGCGCCACACTGGCGTCCGTTGAACCGCCGCCGCTACAACGCCCCCATGACCACCGACCTCCCCAGCCGCGCCGCAATCGAAGCCGCCTACGAACGTATCCGGCCGCATATCCGTTCGACGCCGATCCTGGAAATCCCGGGCAAGGTGCTGGGCGTTGCGCCGACCATCGTGCTCAAGCTCGAACACACGCAGATCGCGGGCTCGTTCAAAGCGCGCGGTGCGTTCAACGCACTGCTGGCATCGCCGCCGCCGCCAGCCGGGATCGCCGCTGCGTCGGGCGGCAATCACGGCATCGCGGCCGCGACGGCCGCCGCCTCGCTTGGCATGCGTGCCGAGATTTTCGTGCCGTCGATCTCGGCCCCGGCCAAACAAGCCAAGCTGCGCGCGACCGGCGCCACCTTGCATGTCGGCGGGCGCGATTTCGCCGAAGCGCGCGAAGCATGCGACGCGCACGCAGCCACGACCGGCGCGCGCATCGTGCATGCCTATGACGATCCCGACGTCGTCGCCGGACAAGGCACCTTGGCGCTGGAATTCGAACAGCAGGCCGGCCCGCTCGACGCGTTGCTGATCGCCATCGGCGGCGGCGGCCTGATCGGCGGCGTTGCGTCGTGGCATCGCGGCGCGACCTCGGTCTTCGGCGTCGAAAGCGAAGGCACCGGTTCGATGCGCGCGTCGCTGGATGCGGGCAAGATCGTCGACTTCGCGGTCTCCGGACTCGCCGCCGATGCGCTGGGCGCGCGGCGCGTCGGTTCGATCGGATTCGCCGCCGTACAGACCCATGTGCGCGAGGTCGTGCTTGTGTCGGACGATGCGTTGCGCGACGCGCAACTGCGGTTGTGGGATGCGTTGCGGCTTGCGGTCGAACCGTCGGGTGCAGCGGGCCTGGCTGCACTCCTCACCGGCAAAGTTGCGTTTCCCGCCAGCGCGCGCATCGGCTTGGTTCTATGCGGCGGCAATCTCGATCCGGCGACACTGGCGGCTGAAAAATAGACTCTGCCGAACGCGCCCGCGCTGCTATGCCCCGCAACAACAATTACCTGCAGGGCCAAACAACATGCGTCGGGTTCTTTTTGCACTGGTCGCGTCGATCCTTGCCACGTCCGCGCAAGCTGCAGCGGATGCGCCGTGGAAGATCGTGGGCCATATCGCCCTTCCCGACGGTGGTTGGGATTATGTCAGCTACGATCCCGACACGAAGCGCATCTATCTCGCGCGGCCTGACGGCGTGCTTGCGGTCGACATTGCCACGCGCGCAGTCACGCCGCGCCTGACCGAAGGCAGCCGCATGCACGGCGTGGCACCCGTACCCGGCACCGGCATCGCGGTCGCGACCAATGGCGGCGACGACACGGCGTTGGTGTTCGAAACCGCAACCGGGAAAAAACTGGCGCAGATTCCGACCGGCAAAAAACCCGACGCGGTTCTCTACGATCCCGCCACCAAGTTGGTTGCCGTGATGAACAACGGCAACGGCGAGATCACGCTGATCGATCCGCAGCAGAAAATCAGCGCCGGCACGATCGCGGTTGGCGGTGCGCTGGAATTCGCTGCGCTCGACGATGCCGGCAAGCTGTGGGTCAATGTCGAAGACAAGGCCGAGCTGGTTGCGGTTGACCTCAAGACCAAACGCGTTCTCTCGACGACCAAACTTCCCAATTGCGAAGAACCGACCGGCCTTGCCTTCGCTGCCGCCGAACACCGGCTGGTGTCGGTGTGCAAGAACGGACGCGCCGTCGTCACCGACAGCAGGACGGGCAAGGTGCGCGCCGACATCGCGATCGGCAAACGGCCCGACGCGGCGATCTACGATGCGAAACGCCATGAAGTGCTGGTGCCGTGCGGCGAAGGCGTATTGTCGGTGATCTCATTTGCCGACCCCGAACGGCCGCGCACGATCGCAACCGTGCCGACGCAACAAGGTGCACGCACCGGCACCTTGGCCGACGACGGTCGCCTCTATCTGCCGACTGCGAAATTCACGCCCGATCCAGCCGGCGGCCGGCCCAAACCCGTGCCCGGCAGCACCGAATTGCTGGTGCTGGCGCGCTGAACTATCGTCTTGGGCCAGTCTGACCCGGGGTGACGCGTGAAATTCTATCTGCTGCTCGCTTGTTCGTTGCTCTCGGCATCTGCTGTCGCGCAACAGATCGAAACCCCGCCGCCGCCCAAAGACGAACCCAAAGCCGTCGGCTATCTGCCGGTCGGCACGCTCAACTTCACCGACATCTTGAAAGGTCCGCCCGCACTCGGCTCGGCGGAAGAAGCGGCCGACTTTGCCACCGTCGCTGAAGCGCAACGCACTGTGTCGCCGGAACGCTGGGCGAGCGCCGAGCTGGACGACAAGATGTTGCTCGTGCGTTTCAGCGACACGCTGGGCGTGCCGCTCAATCGCGCGACTTTGCCGCGTACGGTGAAGCTGCTGAACCGCGCGTTGCGCGATGCCTACAACGTGTCGAGCGCGGGCAAGAGCGAGTTCAAACGCGCCCGCCCGTTCCAGCGCGTGCAGGTCGCACGCCTGTGCGGCCACGATCCCGCGCTGCCACCCGAACCAGTGCCGAAGACGCTGACCTCGTACCCGTCAGGTCACACGACCTATGGTTGGACGACCGCCTTGGTGTTGAGCGACATCGTGCCCGAGAAAACCCCGGCGCTGTTTCTGCGCGCCCGTGACTATGGCGAAAGTCGCTATATCTGCGGTTGGCATTTCCCCAGCGACGTCGAAGGGGGCAAGCGCATTGCAACCGCCACCGTCGCGCGGCTGGAACAAGACCCGACCTTCAAGCGCGACCTCGCCTGCGCAACCGCGGAATATCGCAACGTCACGCGCGGCGAGAAGATGCCGAAGTCCTGTCAGTGAGGAACGTCGTGCTGTGCGAGTAGGGTGCGCTGGCGTTGTTCCAGCGCGGCTGCGTCGAACCCGTCGATCAGCTCGTGATAGAGCTTGTGCCAGTTCAGCTCGGCACCGAGACGGATAAACACCGAGCCTAGGCCCAGCGCGGCGCGATCCATCAGCAGGAATTCGCGCGGCACTTTGATGCCGCCAAGTTCGCGCAGTTTCTTGTGCACGGTCATCGCGGTTTCGCGCCCATAGACGGCGCCTTCGGCAACGCCGATCTTGCGCACGCGATCGTCGAGCAGCGGCTCGTAAAGGAACCGCGCCCAGACATTCAACGTCGCCAGCAACTCGCCTTTGACCTCGCCAAAGCCCCAAGCGCGATAGGCGTCGGCCGCCAGCGCGTCGTCGTTAGTTTCGATGGCGCGCTGCAGATCGATCACCGCCTGCACGAAGCGCGGCGGGAAGACACGGATCATGCCGAAATCCAGCAGATCCACGTCACCATTGCCGCGCGCCTGGTAGTTTCCCAGATGCGGATCGCCATGGATCACGCCGTAGCGATAGAACGGCACGTACCAGGCGCGGAACAGATTGCGCGCAACCGTGTCGCGCAGCTCGGGATGCGCGGCGACGAAATCGAGAACCTTCTCGCCGTCGAGCCAGTTCATCGTCAGCAGACGGCGCGTCGAAAGCTCGGCGACCGGTTCGGGAATGCGAATGGTTGGCTCGTCGGCCAAAATCGCGCGGTAGAGGCGCATATTGTTGGCTTCGCGCTCGTAGTCGAGTTCTTCGCGCAGCCGTTCGGCCAGTTCGGCGTGAATGCCGCCGGTCGACACGGCTTTGTCATAGCGCTCGAAAATACCGAGTACGATTTTGAGCTGGTTGAGATCGCTTTCGACCGCGCTCGCCATGTCGGGATATTGCAGCTTGCAGGCCAGCGCGCGCCCGTCGAGCGCGGTTGCGCGATGGACTTGGCCCAGCGACGCGGCAGCGGCGGCGGTTTGTTCGAACGACGCGAAACGTTGCTTCCAGTCGGGACCCAGCTCGCTTGCCATGCGCCGCTTTACGAACAGCCAGCCCATCGGCGGCGCGTTCGATTGGAGCTGCGAAAGCTCGGCGACATATTCGTCAGGGATCGCTTCGGGCACGGTGGCAAGGAACTGCGCCACCTTCATCAGCGGGCCTTTGAGATTGCCCAGCGCCTGGCGCAATGCGCGTGCGTGTTCTTCCTGGTCGAATTCGATGCCCAGAAACCGCTTGCCGGCCAAGCGCGCGCCCAACCCCGCCATCGCGGTCGAAGTCCGCACGGTGCGGGAGAGGCGGCCGGTAAACGAGCTGTCGTCGCTGTCACTCATGACTGCAGGACCTAGCACGGCCGGGCGTTTGCGGTAGGGGAGTTCTTGACGCGCCCACCCCGACTGTAGAAGGACGGTGGGGACGAACCAGGAAGTGACATGCGCGCCCTCATCAAGAAATTTGCCCGTGCGATTGCTGGCCGGGAAATCGACCTGCTGCGCCAGAGCGCAGCCGACGCTGCCGCCGCGCGTGAATTCATCGAGCAGCTCCGCCGAGACCTGACCCCGCTCACGCATGCAACGGTGCATCCGCCGGCGCCCGGGGATGCGGGATTGATCGAACAGCTTAATTATCGTTTCGCGCTACTCGATCAGCGCGGTGGCGTGCTCGAACATCATGCGGTCATGCTTCACAAGGAGCTCGACGAGCTACGCAAAGACGTACAGATCCTAGCGCGTACGCTGACTTTGCCGCCGACCGACCTCTGGTATGACGGCACCGGCGTCGCAGCCGCCAAGGAACCGCCCATCGGCGTGCTGCCGAGTTCGATGATCTGCCGCCAGCGCGAGATGGATACCGACTGGTACGCCTACTGGACCGGTCGCATGGCGCACAAGCCGCGCTATCATCGCAAAATGTGGGAGTTCGTGTTCATCGCGCAGGCGCTGTACGAACGCGGCCAACTTGCCCCCGGCAAACGCGGCCTTGGATTTGGCGTCGGCAAAGAACCGCTCGCTGCACTATTCGCAACGTTCGGCGCCGACACGGTAGGCACCGACATGCCGTTCGAAGGCGCGATCGAAGCAGGCTGGGCAACGGACAATCAACATGCGGCGGGTAAAGCGCAGATGCGCTGGCCCACAATTTGTCCCGACGACAAATTCGACGCACATGTGTCGTTCGAAACGTTCGACATGACCAAGACGCCCGGCGCGTTTCGCGACTTTGATTTCTGCTGGTCGTCCTGCGCGCTCGAACATCTAGGTTCGATCGACGCCGGCCTGTCTTTCATCGAACGCTCGATCGAAACGCTGAAGGTCGGCGGCGTCGCGGTACACACGACCGAATACAATCTGATCTCAAACGACGAGACGGTCGAAACCGGCGGCACCGTCTTGTTCCGCAAGCGCGACTTCGAAGCCGTCATCGAACGCTTGGAGAAAGCCGGGCATAAAGTGGCCCCGCTCGACTTGCGCCCGGGCGCGCAACCTGTCGAACGCTATGTTGACATCGCGCCCTTCCGCGACGAGCCGCATCTGCGCCTCGCGTTGATGGGCTACGCCACGACCTCGATGGGGTTGATCGTTACGCGTGGGCGCTAGGCGCCTTTCTTGCGCACATAGAGACCGTCAAAGGCGGTCGTCCATGACGCGCCGTTGTCGCTGCTCTTCTCCCAGAACTGGCGCACATGGTCGTCGTCAATCCGGGTCCAGGTGACGCGATCGACGCGGCCTTTGTCGGGCCGGCTTTGCATGCGCATCGCACCGTTCTCAAACGCGCCGTCCAGTTCCAACAACAGACCGCCACTGTCGCCCCAACGTTGCACCCAGTGTTTGCTGTCGGGGAGATACATGTTGATGCTGGTGCCGGTGTAGCGCCCGTCATTGGTGCGGTAATTTTCCAGCACCACGCAGCCGCCATGGACGCGCTCGATCTTGTTGCTGCCGCGCGACTGGCCTTTGACCAGCACGTCCCAGTCACCGACCCAGAAATCGAACTGGGCACGTTCGGCTTGCGTGCAGGAAGGTGGCGGCGTCGGCGTCTGGGCACACGCAGCGCCGGACGCGAACAGGGCGACGAGGGTCAAAGCGAGTTTGTGCATGACCTAAGTCTGCGCGGTCGCAACGGTACGGACCTAGGACCACTCAGCGCGCTGCGCGACGACACTTGTCTGTGGCGCTGTTGCTGCAAAGCCGCAGTCGTTCAGCGCCGCCGGCGTGGTGTCGTCGGCAGACGGATTTCGACGCGCGTATATCTGCCGAGTTCGCTCGACAGATGCAGACTACCGCCCAGCAGGTCGACCAAATGTTTGGTCAAGGCCAGGCCCAGGCCGGTGCCCCGCTCGTTGCCGTGCAGCGCATCGCCGGCGCGTTCGAACGGTTCCAGCACCCGCGCGAGATCGCGCTTGGCGATGCCGATGCCGGTATCTTCGACGGTCAATTGCAGCGCGTCGCCCGCGGGCAGCGCGTCGATCCGTGCGGTGACGGTGCCGCCGCTGGGCGTAAAGCGGATCGCGTTGCCGGCCAGGTTGAGCAGGATCTGCCGCAACCGCAACTCGTCGCTGATAAAACGCGGCAGGTCGTCAGCGGCGGTGAAACGCAGTTCGACATGCGCCTGCTCCGCCAACGGCGCCAGCATGCGGCTGGTACTGTGCAGCAGCGCCACGCAATCGATGTCGCGCCAGAAGATCGGTTCGCGGTCGTGGTCGTGGCTGGCGAGATCGAGCACGCGATTGACCAGCGACAGAAGATGTTTGCCGCTGTCGCGCACGTCGCCGGCATAGCCGAGATAGCGTTGCTGGTTGGCGGGTAGTGCAAGCGGCCCAAGCGCCTGCAGCACGATCGCGTCGGAAAACCCGATGATCGCGTTCAGCGGCGTGCGCAGCTCGTGACTCATTTCGTGCAGGAACCGGTCTTTGGCGTCGGCTGCGGCGCGAGCCGCGCTGGTCTGTTCTTCCAGCCGCTGGATCAGCGCTTCGTGGCGCCGCCCTGCCAGAACCAGACCGATCGTCTGGCGGAAACTGTCGCGAATGATCGTCATCATCGCGTAGATGCCGGCCAGCACCATCACGCCGAACAGGACGAAGTCCAGCGTACCGCGCAGGAAGGCTTCGATCGCGATCGGCAGCAGCATCAGACAGACTTGTCCAAAAGCGAGCCGCGGATAGGCGCTGTTGCGCGCGGCTGCACCGGCCGAAATGGCAAAGCTGGAAATCGGAATCATCGCGCGGACCAGCGCGTCCTGCGTGTTGAACAAGACGATGCCGCCAAGCCCGACCAGAAACGCCGCGCTGTAGCCGCCGATTGCGTACCAATGCAGCCGCAAACCCGGCGACATGCCGTCGGCACGCAGGCGGTCGCGCAACAACAGCCGGATCGTCATGACGACGAGATGCGCGAAGGCCCAGATCCAGAACCAGGGCTCGCCGGTGCGCATGCCCGCAATCGCCGCGATGCCCGCGGCGCAGCCGCCAGCGATCACAATCGTCGGCAGCGCGTGGTGCAACGAACCGACCAGATCGCACCGTGTGCGCTCGTCGAACGCGGCAATGCTCGGCAGACGGCGATCGAACCAGGCGTGCAGCGCACTGCCGGCTTTGACCGAGCGTCCTTCGGGCGGCGTCGCGTCGCCGACGATTTGCAGAGTTGCGTCCATGACAAGGCGTGCGTACGCGCCTTGGCTTAACGGAATCTCTCTCAGCCTAGGTCGCAACACAGTTTTGACGCGTCATTCGCGCTGCAGTCACAGCGCCACGCGAACTACGTTCGGCCGCGCGAGCCGGCACGCTTGCTGGTTGTAAGTCGCGCTGCCGTTATGTCGCAGCGTGTTCCGCAATCACCGCCAGAAACGGCTCGGCATAGCGCGCCACTTTGGTCGCGCCGACACCCGGTAGTTTCGCGAAGGCGACGCGATCGCGCGGACGCACCTTGGCCATTTCGATCAAGGTCGCGTCGTGGAAGATGACGTAGGGCGGCACGTCCTGCACCTTGGCCAGATCGCGGCGCAGCGCGCGTAGCGCATCGAACAATTGCTCGTTGTCGCTGCCGATCGGGGCGCGTTCCTGCGTGCTGCGCGCCTTGCGCACCGGCTTGGTCGGATCTTTGCGCAGCGACACCGACGTCTCGCCTTTCAGCACCGGTCGCGCCGCTTCGGTCAATTTCAGCGCGCCATATTGTTCGGTCTCGACGCGCAACAGCCCGCCCGCAACCAGCTGGCGTACGACGCCGCGCCAGGTCTGGCGATCAATGTCCTTGCCGACGCCAAAGGTCGGCAATTGTTCGTGGCCCCATTTCTGGATGTTCTCGGTGTCGGCGCCCACCAGCACGTCGATCACATGCGCGGCGCCGAAGCGCTGTCCCGTGCGCACCACCGCCGACAATAATTTCTGCGCCGCCTCTGTCCCGTCCCAGCTTTCGACCGGTTCGAGACACGTATCGCAATTGCCGCATTTCTCGGGCAGGTCGTCGCCGAAATAAGCCAGCAGCGCCTGGCGGCGGCAGCGCGTCGTTTCGCAAAACCCGACCAGCAGTTCGAGCTTTTGCTTTTCGATGCGTTTCTGGTTGTCGGGCGCGTCGCCCTGTTCGATCAGCGCGCGCGCCTGCACGATGTCCTGCAGCCCGTAGAGCATCACCGCTTCCGACGGCAGACCGTCGCGGCCGGCACGGCCGGTTTCCTGGTAATAGGCTTCGAGCGATTTCGGCGCGTCGGCATGGACCACAAACCGCACGTCGGGCTTGTCGATTCCCATGCCGAACGCAATCGTCGCCACCACGACGATACCGTCGTCTTTGAGGAACCGGTCGAGCGTGCGCGCACGCAGGCCTTGGTCGAGACCCGCATGGTACGGCAGCGCCTGCACGTTTTCGGCTTGCAGCTGCGCCGCCACTTGCTCGGTCTTGTTGCGCGTCGCGCAATAGACGATGCCCGCGGCGCCGCCATGGCGGCGCACCACGTTCAGCACCTGCACGCGTGGCGTCGATTTGGCTTCGACTGTGTAGCGGATGTTGGGACGGTCGAACCCGGCCACGAATTGCGCCGCGTCTTTGAGCGCCAGCCGTTCGACGATGTCTTTGCGCGTCGCCGCGTCGGCTGTCGCGGTCAGCGCCAGAAACGGCGCGTCGCCGGTCTGTTCGCGCAACGTCGCCAGCTGCAGATATTCGGGCCGGAAGTCGTGGCCCCATTGCGACACGCAATGGGCTTCGTCGACTGCCACCAAGGCGATTTTCGTCTGCGTCAGCAGACGGCGAAACCATTCCCCCAACGCGCGTTCGGGCGCGACATAGACGAGATCCAGCTTGCCGTCGCGCATCGCTTCTTCGATCCGCGTCGATTCGCGGAATTCCAGCGACGAGTTCAAGGCGGCGGCGCGCACGCCAAGCTGCTGCAGCGCCGTCACCTGGTTCTGCATCAGTGCAATCAACGGCGAGATCACCAACGCGGTGCCCGGCCGCACCAGCGCCGGCACCTGGTAGCATAGCGACTTGCCGCTGCCGGTCGGCATCACCGCCAACGCGTCGCGTCCCGCTACGACGCTGCTGATGACTTGTTCTTGCAGCCCGCGGAACGAGTCGAAGCCAAAGACTTTATGCAGCGCGTCCTGTGCGCTGGCGTGCGTCGTGCTCATTCCTGCGACTGGGCCGCAAGCTGCGTGTCCAGCAAGCCGAGCAGGTCGAGATAGACGCCCAAGGTCGTCCAGGTCATGCGCTCTTTGGTGAAGCGCGCGGTGATGTGGTCGCGCGCGGCGATCGCGACAGCTTCGCGCGTGGTCGGATCGATCGCCAGAATTTCGTCGATCGCCTCGGCCAGCGCCTTGGCGTCGTTGGGCGGAATCAGAAGACCGGTTTCGCCGTTGAGGATGGTCTCGCGAAAGCCGCCGAGATCGGTTGCGATCACCGGCCGTCCCATCGCCTGGGCTTCGACCGGCACGCGCCCGAACCCTTCTGGCACCAAGGACGGCGCGACGACGACCGACGCGAATGAATAGGCCGCCGGCATGTCGTCGCATTGGTCGACGATGCGCACGAGGCCGCGTTTGACGTTGGCGGCCGCGCGTTCCAGATCGCGCTCGTAGTTTGACCCTTCTTTGGCGCCGCCACCGACCAGCACGGCGCACAGATCGTCGCGACCGAGACGCGCCAGCGCTTCCAGCAACACGAGATGACCTTTGAGCCGCGTGCGCCGCGCCGGCAGCAGCACGACTTTCATGTCTTCGGGCACGCGCCAAGCCGGGCCGAGCTTGGCGACGCGTTCGCCGCCGACTTTGGCCGGATCGAATTTGGCAAGATCGATGCCGCGCGGCACCACCACCAGCTTGGCCGGATCGACGCCGTAATAGGTGCGAATATGATCGGCGAGAAAATCGGAGATCGCGATCACGCGTTCGCCGCGCGCCATGATCGAATTGTAGCGCCGCTTCCACTCGCCTTTGAATCCGTAGGCGGCGTGGAACGTCGTCATGAACGGCGTGTTGGTGCGCGCCGCCGCACGCCACGCGCTCCAGGCCGGTGCACGGCTGCGGGCGTGGATGATGTCGACTTCGTGGGTGCGCATCAGCCGCGCCAGACGTCCGGCATTGGCGCGGATCACCAGCGGGTTCTTCGACTTCAGCGGCAAGGTCAGATGCGTGGCGCCGCTACGTTCCAACTCGCGCACCATCGGTCCGCCCGCGCTTGCGACCAGTGCGCGACCGCCCGCCTGCACGATCGCAGCGGCAACGTCCAACGCACCGCGCTCGGCACCGCCGGCGACGAGCGAAGGAAGGACTTGCAGGATCGTGATGGGCCGACCATTCGGGCGACGCAGGACGAGCGATGGTTGCGCGGACATTAGGTCGGTGGAATCAGGCGAATCGAATGTGAGATTGTACCGGCACGCCGGTCCCGCCTTATAGAGCCTGGCGACCGGAATGGAACGACGAGACCACATGAGCAGCACTGTCGAAATGTATGAGCGTGACGGCCTGCCGCGGCTGGCGACGCAGCGGATCGCGGGGAAAGGCCCGGGGATCGTGTTTTTGCCGGGCTTTCGCTCGGATCTGACCGGGACCAAGGCGCAATTCCTGTTCGAGTTGGCGAAGTCCGACGGGCGGGCGGCGTTGCTGCTCGACTATCGTGGCCATGGCGCATCCGACGGCAGGTTCGAAGACGGCGCGATCGGCGACTGGGCAAAGGACGCGATCGACGCGATCACCGCGCTGACGACCGGGCCGCAGATCGTGGTCGGCTCGTCGATGGGCGGCTGGATCGCATGTCTGGTGGCGCGCGCATTACCGGACCGTGTCGCTGGCCTGGTCGGCATCGCACCGGCGCCCGATTTCACCGAACGCCTGATGCGCCCCGCATTGACCGACGCGCAGCGCAAAGCGCTGGACACGGTCGGCAAGTTCGAAGTCGCGTCGATCTACGATCCGGTGCCGACCGTCTATACGCGCCGCCTGTTCGAAGATGGCGTACATCAACTCGTGCTCAACACGCCGCTGGTCGTGCAGGGCAAAGTGCGTTTGCTGCACGGGCTGAAGGATCCCGACGTGCCGTGGCAGCATTCGGTCGATCTGGCCGAACATGTGACCTGCGACGACGCGCGTGTCGTGCTGGTCAAAGACGGCGATCACCGTCTGTCGCGGCCGACCGATTTGGGGCTGCTGGCAGACGCGGTGGCCGAGCTGACCAACGGCGATTGATCGCCAACTGCAAGCCATCGCAACAAGCGATATCGCTTGCCCTCATTGTAGATACGATCGCACGTCCCATATGGGGATTTCGCGCCAAAGCGCGTAGCGTACGCCTGCGCAGCCACAGACGGCTTTCGCCGCCTGCATCGGCAAAAGGACTTCATGAATTCCGCATTGCAACCTGTCGACACTGTTCGACCGCTTTTGGTGGTCGGCGTCGGCGCGTCTGCGGGCGGCTTGGCCGCGTTCAAAACCTTCTTTGCGCATATGGCGCCTGATGCCGGCATCGCCTTTGTGCTGATCCAGCATCTCGATCCCAATCATCATAGTCTTCTGGTCGAGCTTCTCGCGCCGATCACCACGATGCCGGTGGTCGAAGCGAAAGACGGCATGCAGCTTGCGGCCAACAGCGTCTTCGTCATTCCGCCCAATGCAACCATGACGGTCAAAGACAGCCGGCTTTGCGTTGTTCTGCCTGCCGAGCCCGGCGAACGACGGCGGCCGATCGACATTTTCTTTCTGTCGCTGGCGGCAGAGGTTGGTGAGAACGCCGTCTGCATCGTGTTGTCCGGCACCGGCAGCGACGGCACGCGCGGTCTGCAGGCCGTGAAAGAACATGGCGGACTGACCTTGGCACAGGCCATGTTCGACCATCACGCAATGCGGGGCATGCCATCGAGCGCCAACGCGTCAGGCTTGGTCGATCATGTGCTGCCGGTCGAAGCGATGGGCGCGCTTCTCGTCTCGCATCAGTCGCATCTCGAAAAGCAGGCGCCCCAACTCGACAGCGACGGCGTGCAGCGCGACGTCGCGCAGGAGATCGCGACGATCTCGGCATTGTTGCGCACCCGGCTTGGACATGATTTCGGCCACTACAAGGAAATGACTCTGATCCGCCGCGTACAGCGGCGCATGCACGTGCAACAGATCGGACGCGTCGATGACTATGTCGAACGGCTGCGCAACGATCCGGCCGAGCTCGCGGTGCTGTTCCAGGATTTCCTGATCAGCGTCACTGAATTCATGCGCGATCCCGACGCGTTCGAAGCGTTGCGCACCGAAGTCGTGCTGCCGCTGGTCGCGGGCAAGGGAACCGACGAACAGATCCGTGTCTGGGTCGCGGGTTGCGCCACGGGCGAAGAAGCCTATTCGCTCGCCATTCTGTTCAACGAGGCGCTCGAACATTCGGCGGCGCATCCGCGCGTGCAGATCTTCGCCACCGATCTCGACGACCGGGCCATCCAGTTCGCGCGTGCCGGTCGCTATCGCGGCCATCTGACCGGGCTTTCACAACAACGCGTCAGTCGCTGGTTCACGACCGACGGCGACGCGCACGTACCGATCAAGTCGGTGCGCGATATGTGCGTGTTCTCGACTCACTCGGTGATCAAGGACCCGCCCTATTCCAAGCTCGACCTGATCTCGTGCCGCAACGTTCTGATCTACATGGATGCAGAGCTGCAAGAGCGCGTCGTGCGCAACTTTGATTTCGGCCTGCGGCCCAGCGGCTATCTGTTTCTGGGTTCGTCGGAAAGCCTGGCTCGTCCCAGCGAGCTGTTCACGCCGCTCGACAAGAAACATCGCATCTTTCGCTGTCGCGGCCTGTCGCCGGCCAAGCTCGACGTTCCCGCGATTTCGCATCCGACCATTCCCGGCATGCCGGCCGCGATCGTTCCGTCTTCGACTTCGCAGGATCGCATCGCCAATCTCGCGCGTGCGGCGATGGAACGGTACGCGCCCGCCTATTTCGTCATCGACCCGGACCAGCGCATCCTGAATTTCTCGGGCGGCGAGACCGGTCGCTATATCGAACCGTCGGCCGGACGCGCCAGCCTGGATCTGTTCGAGATCCTGCAGAAAAGCCTACGCCCGATCGTGCGCAGCGTGCTCGACCGGGCGCAACGCGCCGGGACTGCGATCCAGGAACATATCGAAGTCGAAATCGACGGCCATTCCCGTCCAGTCCTGCTGATCGTCGAGCCGCTGGTCGGCCTGCAGCTGACGGCCGGCAGTTGCGTCGTCGCCTTTCACGACCAGCGCGTCTTTGCCCGCGCCCCGCCAAGCGACGGGCGTATCGATGTCAGCGCCGCGGCGGTTGAGTCGCTGCAAGAGGAAGCGCGTGCCCTGCGGACCCAATTGCGCGCCGCGATTCACGCGGGCGACGCGTCGACCGAAGAGCTGCGGTCCGCCAACGAAGAATATCAATCGGTCAACGAAGAGCTGCAATCGACCGTCGAAGAGCTCGAGACCGCCAAGGAAGAAACCCAGTCGATCAACGAAGAGCTGCAGACGCTGAATCACGAGATGGGCGAGAAGAACCTCGTCCTGATGCGGCTCAACAGCGACCTGCGCAACCTGTTCGAAAGCACCCAGGTTGCAACCTTGTTTCTCGACGGCGATTTGCGCATTCGCAGCTTCACGCCCAGCATGACCGAGCTGTTCCATCTGCGCGCCAGCGACCGCGACCGGCCGGTCACCGATATCGTGTCGCGGATCGCCTATCCCGACCTCGCACGCGACGTTGCCAACGTGCTGGCCAACTTGACCGTTCTCGAACGCGAAGTTCGCACCAGCGGCGGCGAAGCGAGTTTTCTTCTACGCATCCGTCCCTATCGCACAGTCGACAATGTGGTCGACGGTGCCGTGCTTACCTTTGTCGACATCACCGAGCGGCGGCGCCAGGAAGAAGGGCGCGCGCGCCTGGCCGCGATCGTCAGCTCGTCCGAGTCGGCGATCATCGGATTTGCGCTCGACGGCACCGTGACGAGCTGGAACGAGGCGGGGAAAGCCATCTTCGGCTACGACGCCGCCGAGATGCTAGGACAGACGATCGCGCGCATCCTGCAGCGGCCCGACGATATGGACGCGCTGCTGCAGCGGCTGCGCAACGGCGAAACATTGCCCTATCTCGAAGATGGCTGGCAGCGCGCCGACGGCACCGCGCCCAATGTCGAAGTGTCCGTGATCGCGGTTCGCGACGAGCACGGACAGGTGCTCGGCGCCTCGGCGATTGCGCGCGACACGACGCAGCGCGTGCACGCGCAAGAACAGGCGAGCTTGTTGCTGCATGAATTGCGGCACCGGGTGAAGAACGCGCTGGCGACCGTGCAATCGATCGCGCAGCAGACGCGACGTGCCAGTGCGAGTGCCGATGAATTCCACACCGCCTTCAATGCGCGGTTGCGCGCTTTGGCAAAAACGCATGACTTGTTGATGCGCGACGGCTGGCGCGACGTGTCGATGCATCATCTGCTCGAAGGTGAATTGGAGCCCTACCGAGCCGGCAACGAAATTCGCTGGTCGCTGAACGGCCCCGACCTCGCGCTCGACTCCAAAGCGACGGTCGCGCTGGGTCTGATCTTTCACGAGCTCACCACCAACGCGGCGAAATACGGCGCACTGTCGGGTCCTGAAGGGCTGCTCAGCGTCACCTGGACCATCGCGCGCAACGGCACACGGCGCGAACTGTCCCTGCTCTGGCAGGAAAGCGGCGGCCCCGTCGTGGCCAAGCCAGCCCGCACCGGATTCGGCTCGCGCCTCATCCGCAACGGCCTGCGAATTGAATTTGGCGGCGAGGTCACGCTGGATTTCGAACCGCCCGGTCTGCGTTGCACGATGCGGCTGCTGTTGCCGGCCGACCCAATACCCAACGCCGCATGAACGCCGCCCACGACCAGGACTTGCTGCCGCACGCACATACGAAGCCGCGAATCCTGGTCGTCGAAGACGAAATGCTGCTGGTCATGTTGCTGGAAGACACGCTGAGCGACGCCGGTTTTGAGATGGTGTTCGCGGCGCGCGTCGACCTGGCCATCGCGATGGCGACGGTCGAGCCCCTCGACGGAGCGCTGCTCGACGTCAATGTCAGCGGCGTCCCGGCTTTTCCGGTCGCCGACGTGCTGCGCAAACGCGGCATCCCATTCGCGTTCCTCACCGGCTATGGCCGCAGCGGCGTGCGCGCCGACCTGGCCGACGCGCCGGTGATCGGCAAGCCGTTTGATCCGAGCGATATCGCGCGCTGCCTGACTGGATTCGGTACGCGGTAGGCACCGCAACTACCGGAATGCAACAGCGCGCCGCCGCGCCCATCTTCTCCAGACCGAAGGAGAAGAACCATGCAGACCAAGCCTTATCGCGGAACGATTCCGCGCACCGATGCGAACTGGCACGCCGTGCAGACGCGCGATGCGCGCGCCGCGCTGTTCTATGGCGTACGCACGATGGGTGTGGTGTGCCGCCCCACCTGCCCGTCACGCCGACCCAATCGCGAGAATGTCGAATTGTTCGCGACGTTCGAGCAGGCCGTTGCGGTCGGCTATCGCGCCTGCAAACGCTGCCGTCCGAGCGAGCCGCGCGATCGCGCCGTCGTGCGCTTTGCGTTGGACGAAACCTCGCTGGGCGCGATCCTGGTTGCACGCACGCCGCGCGGCGTCTGCGCCATCGCGCTGGGCGACGACGCACCGACCTTGGTGCGCGATCTGCAAACGCGCTTCCCTGCCGCGTTCCTGCTCCATGACGACGCGGCGCTGGCGCGCGAGCGCAAGCTGGTTCGCGCCTTTGTCGAAGATCCTGCAGCGGGACTCGATCTGCCGCTCGATCTGCAAGGTACGGCGTTTCAGCTTGCGGTTTGGGCGGCGCTGCGCGATCTGCCGCGCGGCCGGACCGCAACCTATCGCGACGTCGCGTGCCGTCTGGGACGGCCGCACGCGGTGCGCGCGGTGGCAAGCGCCTGCGCCGCCAATCCCGTCGCGCTGGCAGTTCCGTGCCACCGTGTCGTGCGCGCCGACGGAACCGACAGTGGCTATGCCTGGGGCCTCGCGCGCAAACGCGCCTTGCTGGCGCGCGAGGCAGCATGAGCGAGGAACTGCTGACGCGGCTCGATCGCGACGGGTTTGCGACCACGGGCCGGCTTTTGTCGGACGAGGATTGCGCCGCGTTGATTGCGACCTGGCAGGAGCCAGCACAATTCCGCTCGCGCATCACGATGGCGCGCCACGGGTTCGGCCAAGGCGAGTATCGCTACTTCGCGAACCCGCTGCCGGATCGCGTCACCAGCCTGCGCGAAAGCTGGTACGCGCAGCTCGCACCGGCCGCCAATCGTTGGGCCGAAACCTTGGGACTCGACCAGCAGTTCGAAGCGACGCACGCAGCGTTTCGCGCGCGCTGCCACGCCAACGAGCAGCGCCGGCCGACGCCGTTGCTGCTGCGCTACACGCAAGGTGACTACAACCGCCTGCACCAGGACCTCTACGGCACGGTCTATTTTCCGTTCCAGCTGGTGATCCTGCTGTCGCAGCCGACCAAGGACTTCGATGGCGGCGAGTTCGTTCTGACCGAGCGACTTGCGCGTATGCAGACGCGCGTCGATGTGGTGCCGTTACAGAAAGGCGACGGCGTCATCTTCGCAACGCGTGAACGCCCGGTGCCCAGCGCACGCGGCAGCTCGCGCGCCGAGTTTCGCCACGGCGTCAGCCGCATCCGCGGCGGCGAGCGCTTCACCTTGGGCGTGGTGTTTCACGATGCTGCGTAGGAGAACGGAATTAGATTGCATTGCCTGGAACTGACCGGCTCGCCAAAGCTTTGCGCAATCACCGGCAAATCTTGAAACGAGCACACCGCCTGCAATGCCCATATCTTTGTTCCTGCGCGGCTTGGCGTTGTTGCTGCTCGTCGGCGGCACTGCACATGCAGAATTGATCACGACGCGCCCACACGGGACGTTTTCCAGCCGGCCCCTGACGCTCGATATCGGCGGCGGTGCCGCGAGCTACTCATTCAGTTCGGCCGCCGCCAGCGAGCGTTCGATCGCGCCGGTTGGCATTTCGACCGGCGGCACGGCGCGCGTCGCAAGTTATGGCGCCCCGTTCTATGACCCGCCGCGGCCAGCCTCCTATATCGGCCCCGGCATCATCGCCGACGATACGTTGGCAATGTACGTCGCCTATCCCGCGACGGTGGCGATTCCGTTTTCCAACGCGCGCATCTTTCTTGGTCTGCAGTTCGAACTGCGCGACGGCGTGCATTTTGGCTATGCCGAACTCTTCGACATGACGTTGGTGACTTTCGCGTACGAGACGATCGCCGGACAGAAGGTCATCGTCGGCGCCGATCCAAGCGACCCACCTGCCGTTCCTGAACCTTCATCGATCGCGCTGCTCGCCAGCGCCCTCAGCATCGTTGCTTTTCGATCGCTTCGGCAAACGCGGCGCCGCCGGGCCAGCTTGTAATGCGACCCAGCTTGGTCGTGCCGCGAAAGACGAAGAAGGTTGGCACGCCGTGCAGCGAGAAGCGCGTGGCCATATCGGGATCGTCATAGACGTTGCAGTGCAGCCACTGCACGTCGTCCCAGATGAAGCGGGCCGGATCGGCGCTAAGCGCGCGTTTCGCGACATCGCAATTGGGACAGTCATTGCCCCAGAGAAAGAGGATGGTCAGCGCATCCCCACGCGCGCCAAGCGTCGCATCGAGACCGGCCGCGGTGGCGGCCTGGACTGGAAAAGACTGGAAGAAGGCGGCTGCGGCTGGATCGGCGGACATGGCGGAAAAGCTAGGCCTCGCGCGGCGCCCGGCTAGGTCCCTTGCCCCGGCCCACCCCGCGTGCTTTTTTCCGGCCGCGCCGGAGGGGTGGCCGAGTGGTTGAAGGCGCTCGCCTGGAAAGCGGGTAAACCGGAAACGGTTTCGTGAGTTCGAATCTCATCCCCTCCGCCACCCTACGCTCCTTCGGAGCTTCGGGTGGCGCGCCACCCGAAGCGGAGAGGGAGTGTAGGGTGGCGGAGATCTCCCGAAGCTCCGCAGGAGCGTAGGGAGACTGGCTCCGCGAGCGCACTCCTGCATTTGACTCATGCCACGAGCACCGCACTATCGGCACGTGTGGTACGTCTACTTCCTCGAGCTGAACAACAAAGACATCTATGTCGGTTCGACGAGCGATTTGCGTCGGCGGATAGCGAGCCACGCCGAAGGCAAAGTGCCCTCAACGCGACCGCACCAGCCGTCGCAGCTACGATCTTACGTCGCTGTCGAAACCGAAGCAGTCGCGCGTTCGCTTGAGCTCTATTTCAAATCCGGTTCCGGAAAAGCAGTCGCGCTGAAACGCTTTTTCCCTTAGCCGACAGCAAATTTGCGCATCTAAACCGCCTCAAACCGAAACCCTTCGCCGTTGCGGACAACGCGGCCGACGCCGGGTGCGTCCAGATGCGCGCCGGCGACGTAGCAATTGTTGTCGGCGGCCAATGCCAGAAGGCGCAGCCGCGTTGCGCGCGCAGCATCCTGATCGGCGTCGAACTCCCACGTGATCTCGGGCCGATCGAATTGCAGCGACGGCACATGCACCACGTCGCCCCAGATCAACAAGGTTTCGCCGCCGCTTGTCACGCGAAAGCAGGTGTGGCCGACTTCATGGCCGCGCGCATCGATCGCTTCGATCTGCGCGTTCAACCGCTGCCCGACGTCGAGCGGTTCGGCGCGATCGTGAAACCGTTGCAGCCGCGCTTCGGCGCGGAACATCGCCATCTCCAGTCGCGGCACCAGCAGGCGTGACAGCTGCGTGAAACCGTCGTTGCCGTCGGCAAGAACCAGCCCGTGAATATGATCGAGATGGGTATGGGTAACGGCGACGGTTCGAATCCGGTCGACGTCGATCTTCGCTTCTTGCAGCGCCTCCGGCAGGAACCCCGTCGTCGGATGCCAGGCGTTCGCCGCGCCGACGTCGATCAAGGTGATGTCGGCGCCGTCATCGATCGCAAACGTGTTGACGGACAGGCGGAGCGCGCCGTCGACGAGCCGCACCTGTGCCGGCAGGTCGTCGCCGAACGGCTTGTCGCCGGGTTGGCGCAGCCTGCTGGTCGCCATGTCGGCATATCCGTCGCACAGCGAGACGACGGCGAGATCGCCGAGCCTGTAGGTGGCGTGTCGCTGGCCGGAGGAAATTCGCTGCAAAGGTCATCCTGTCTGTTCGAGCCGCATACGACGGACAGGCCGGCCGGCCAAAAAAATCCTGGACGCCGTGTCGACCTGACGAAAGCTGGTTCGTCCTAGGAGTATCGAGCCGCTGGTTCGGTGCGCAATACGCAAGAAAAAGGAAGTCCCATGGCCACGAACAACACCTATCTCGCTGTCTTTCTCGGCAGCAAAACCAGCCCGCGCATGAAGGCCTGGATGGCGATGTCCGACGCCGATCGTCGCGCCAAGGAGCAAGAAGGCATCGCCGCCTGGGGTGCCTGGGCGCAAAAACATCAGGCGGTGATTGCCACGATCGGCGGACCGCTGGGCAAGACCAAGAAGGTCAGCGAACGCGGCACCGAAGACATCGCCAACGAGTTGGGCGCCTTCACGGTCGTAACCGCGGACTCGCACGAAGCCGCCGCCAAGCTGTTCGAGAACCACCCGCACTTCACGATCTTTCCCGGCGAGTCGGTCGAGATCATGCCGATCCTGCCGATTCCAGGTCAGTGACCGACAACACAACTTCAACGCATCAGGATTACGACCATGCCTAGCACCGTGCATTTGCACCGCGTCCTTACGACCAGCCCCGAGAAAGTCTATCGCGCGTTTCTGGAAGCGGATGCGCTTGCGAAATGGCTGCCGCCGAACGGCTACACCTGCACCGTCCATGCCTTGGAACCGAAGGTCGGCGGCACGTTCAAAATGTCGTTCCGCAACTTCACGACCGGCAACGGCCACTCGTTCGGCGGCACCTATGTCGAACTCGTTCCGGGCGCAAGCCTGCGCTACACGAACAAGTTCGACGATCCCAACCTGCCTGGCGAAATGCAGGTCGAGGTGACGCTGAAGAAAGTATCGTGCGGCACCGAAGTCGAGATCACACAAGCCGGAATCCCTGACGTCATTCCGCGTGAAGGCTGCTATCTCGGCTGGCAGGAGTCGCTGCGCAATCTCGCCCGGTTGGTCGAGCCGGAGATCAATCAGTAACGCCGCGTCATCGGTATGGAACGGCGTTCGAGCTAGACCGCCGTTCCAACCACGCGCCCGATGCCGGCCGTCAGCGCCATCGCAAGCGCGCCCCAGAATGTCACGCGCAACGTCGCGCGCCACACGCCGGCACCGCCTGCACGCGCGCCGATTGCGCCCAGCAGGCCCAAGAACAACAGCGACGCAACCGAGACGAACGGCACGATCCAGCTCGATGGCGCAAGCAGCACCATCGCCAGCGGCATTGCAGCGCCGGTTGTGAAGGTCGCAGCCGACGTGAACGCCGCTTGGATCGGACGCGCGGTGGTGATTTCGGAAATGCCCAACTCGTCGCGCGCGTGTGCACCCAACGCGTCGTGCGCCATCAGTTGGGTTGCAACTTTGTCGGCGGTTTCCGCGTCGAGGCCGCGCGCTTCGTAGATCGCAGCCAGCTCGGCCTGTTCGGCGCCGGGGCTTGCCGCCAGCTCGCCGCGTTCGCGCGCGAGATCGGCTTGTTCGGTGTCGGACTGCGAAGACACCGACACATATTCGCCGGCCGCCATCGACATGGCGCCCGCAACCAGTCCGGCCGCACCCGCGATCAGAATATCAGCGCGCTGGGCCGAAGCCGCTGCGACGCCGACGATCAGGCTGGCGGTTGAAACAATTCCGTCGTTGGCACCCAGCACCGCTGCACGCAGCCAGCCGATACGAGAGACCAGATGATGCTCGGTATGCCGCCGCAGTCGTGACATGCGAATCTCCCGGTTCGTTCCGGAAGCAGCATGCCACAACTGCGTCGTCGCTAGTTCAATTCACCGCAGCACCGGGCCGCACTTCGACCCGCTGCATCTGGCCGAACTTGCCCGCGTTGAAATCATCAATCGCTTGATGAATCTCGGCTTCGCTATTCATCACGAACGGACCATAGCCCGCGATCGGCTCGTCGATCGGCGCGCCGCTCAGCAGCAGCACCGCGGCGTCGCTGTTGGCTTCGAGCGTGACGCTGTTGCCGCTACGGTCGAGCTTCACCAGCTGCGTGTCGCGCACGACCTCGGTGCCGTTGACCAGTACCGGACCGCGCAGCACGACCAGCAGCATCGTGCGACCGTCCGGCACCGACAAGGTGACCTGCTTGTCGCGCTGCAGGAACACGTCCCACACGTCGAGCGACGTGAAGGTGCGCGCCGGCCCCTTGTTGCCTTCATAGTCGCCCGCGATGACGCGCAGCGAACCGGCGTCGTTCGGCAATTGCACGGTCGGGATCTGCGTCGACAACAAGGTCTGGTAGCCGGGCGTGGCCATCTTGTCCTTGGCCGGCAGATTCACCCATAGCTGCACCATTTCCATCGTGCCGCCATTGCGCGTGAAGTCGGGCGAGTGAAACTCGTCGTGCAGAATGCCGGCACCCGCCGTCATCCATTGCACGTCACCAGGACCGATCTTGCCGCTTTGGCCGGTCGAATCCCGATGCGCCAGCTCGCCCTGATAGACGATGGTGACGGTTTCAAACCCCCGGTGCGGATGTTCGCCGACGCCGCGCGCTGCGGCCGACGGTTTGAACTCCATCGGCGCCGCATAGTCGAGCATCAGGAACGGGCTGACCTCGTTGCCGTGCGTGCCGTACGAAAACAGCGTGCGCACCGGAAACCCGTCGCCGACCCAATGCGGACGCGGCGCTTCTTCGATTCCGATAATCTTCTTGGGCGTAGTCACAGCCGTATCTCCTCAAGCGGCCGAGAATTCAGCCGCAACGAGGCAATAGATGGTCAGCGGCGGCGGTGCGGGAAGAGGCGCCTGCTAGACCACAGCGTCCTATGCGTGGAACGCCCGACGTAGCCAACGCTGACCGGTCGCCGCCGCGTCCAGAACAACGGCGTTTTGTGCGGACCTTCTGCAAGTTATGCCGGCAACGAGCCTGCTGGCACGGCGCGTACGAGGAACGTTCCAGCGCCTTCGCGAAGACGTTTTGCAGATCGATATGCATCCGAACGCCAGAACGCTTCGATTGCCTGTACGTCCGGAAAGGACGCAACCACGATCGCGTCCGTGCGCCGCACACCTGCCATCGGCTGCACCTGTTCCGCCGATGCCAAGACCAGATAGCGCCCGCCAAAACGTTCGTAGATCGGGGGCAGCGCAGCGTTATATGCAGCCTTCTTCGGCGCGTCGGTAAACGATCCCTGCACGATGAGATACGCGCCGTCGCCGGGCACAGGCTCGCGTCGGCCGGGCACGGTCACCACCGACGCGTCGCCGGGAACTGCGTGCGGCAGCTCGGCTCCGAGCAGCGCGAAGAGAATGCCTCGCGCGTCCGCAGCTCCTTCAAGCCATGTGATCCGGGCGGCCGGCGCATGGCTGAGCACCAGCGCATCTTTCGGCACCGCGGCGCTCACATCGCCGCGCCCTTGCGCGAAGAGATACCGGAGCGGACGAGACAGGTCGGTCACGCAATTCCCGTTCAGTTCTTTGCCGCAAGCGAGGTGCCTTGGCCGGCCTGCCGGTCGAGCGTCGCAACGGACGCCTTCGACAGCAAACAGAATGTGAAGACGCGCCGCCAGGCGCCGACGCCGCATGCCGCCGCGCTGCTGCTGCGTAAGATGGCGTGTCTTTCCCGATCGCAGGAACCGCCCGTGCCCACTCGTCGCTCGTTCCTTCAAGGTGCCGCCGCGAGCTTCGCGACAATCGCACCGCGTGCCGCATCGGCAGCCCCCACGATCGACGTCGAAGCGCAGCAGCGCGACGTTGCGATCCTGCAGAACGCGTATGAAGCGCTGCATCCAGGCCTGTACCGCTACAACACGCCCGACATGATGGCGGCGCGCTTCGCGGCGCTGCGCAATTCCCTGTCCTGGCCGCGCACGCTGCCCGACGTCTATCTCGAGCTGGCGCGCTTCACCGCCGCAATCCGATGCGGCCACACCTATCCCAACCCGTTCAACCAAAGCGAGGCAGTACAAAAGACGTTGTTTTCGAATTGCGACCGTCTACCGCTGCATTTCCGATGGATTGGCGAACGCATGGTCGTGCTGCGGGATCTCGCCGAGCATGGACTGGAGCGCGGCAGTGAGATTGTTGCGCTGAACGGGATGCACACAAGCAGCCTGTTGCAGCAATTGCTGCCGCTGGCCCGCGCTGACGGCAGTAACGACGGAAAGCGCACGCGATTGCTCGAACTGCGCGGCGTCGACCGCTGGGAAGCGTTCGACCTGTATATGCCGCTGCGCTTTCCCGACCTCCTCGCGCGTGAGACCGTCGACGCGACGGTACGCACGCCGGCAGGGTCGCAGCGCCGAGTGCCATTGCGGTGGATGACGGCGGAGCAGCGGCGCGCGGCGGCGCCGCTTCCCGCACGCGATGCAAAGACGCCTTGGCGCATGGAGATGCTGCGGGACGGCGTCGCGCTCCTCACCATGCCGAGCTGGACCGTTTACGGCAGCGACAAAAGCTGGGCGGCCGAACTGGACGCCGATCTCGATGCGCTGGCGGCGCGCAACGCGCGGGCGCTGGTGATCGACCTCCGCGGGAACGAAGGTGGCGTCGATGTCGGTGATCGGATTTTGGCACGTCTGATCGACGCGCCGCTGCCGTCTTCCTATCGGCGCCTGGTTCGCTACCGGCGCGTGCCTGACGAGTTGGGGCCGTTCCTCTCCACCTGGGACAAATCGTTTCGCGACTGGGGGTCGCGCGCGATCGGACCTGACGCGGCCGGCTGGTACACGCTGCGGCGCGACGATGACGGCGACGACATCGTGAAGCCGGCGGGCGCGCGCTTTCGCGGCCGCGTCGTGGTTCTGGTCGATGCCGCCAATAGTTCTGCGACCTTCCAATTCATCGAGCGCGTGCGAACGCATCGGCTTGCGACGCTGGTCGGCCAGCGCACCGGCGGCAATCTGCGCGGCATCAATGGTGGTGCGTTTTTCTTCGTACGGCTGCCGGGAAGCGGACTGGAGGTCGATCTGCCGTTGGTCGGGACATTTCCGCCGCGGGCGCAGCCGGATGCCGGCATTACGCCGGACGTGGCGGTCAAGCCGACCGCGCGTGACGTCGCCACGGGCACGGATACCGAACTGGAAGCCGCGCTGGCGCTGTTGCGCTAGCAAGTTGGGAGAACGGACATGAAGCACGCGTCGCCTGGTTTGCTGCTCGCGGCTTTTCTATGGGCATTGCCGCCGACGCCGTTCGCGTCTGCCGCCGATCTGATCATCGACGTCACCAACGTGCGGTCATCGCGCGGCCATGTTGCGTTAGCCGTCTGCGATCCCGAACGGTTCGGCGGCCCGGATTGCACGCTGGTGGGTGCGTCGGAAGCGCGCGAAGGCACGACGCGCGTCATCGTGCGCAACGTGCCGCCCGGACGATGGGCGGTCGAGGCGTTTCACGACGAGAACGACAACCAGCAATTCGACACCAACTTTCTGGGCCTGCCGACCGAAGGATTCGGCTTTTCCAATGATCCGCGGCTGCGCGGCAAACCGCTGTTCGAGGAAAGCGCGATCGACGTGCGCGAACCGCGCACCGAGATCACACTTCGTCTGCGCAACTCGCTATTCGAATAGTGCTCGCTGCGATCAAAATATGCGGCGAGCGCAAGCAGTTTTTTCATCGTAACGCCCGCATTTGCAACCTCTTCACAGCGCAACATTTCTCGGTCGATTCATGCGTGTGCGCGCACTTCCCTTGTCGCGGATTCATTCTAGCTAGCCGCGAAACAGACAAACAAACAGGCGGCTACAGGGGAGCATGAAACAACGCGTCGTCGTCATCGGTGCGGGGCCGGGCGGGCTCGCAGCAGGGATGTTGTTGGGCCAGACCGATCTCGAGGTAACCATTCTCGAACGGCAGCCGCATGTCGGCGGCCGCTCGGCGTCGATCCAGTCCGACGGATTCACCTTCGACACGGGTCCGACATTCTTTCTGTACCCACGCGTGCTCGAGGAAATCTTCCGCGCCTGCGGACGCGAGCTGCAGCGCGAAATCGAGATGACGCGCCTCGATCCGATGTACCGGGTGCAATTCGAAGGCGGCGAAGTCGTCGACGCGACGTCGTGCGTGGAGCGGATGCAGGCGCAGATCGCGGCCTTCTCGCCGCACGACGCCGCCAACCTTCCCTTCTATCTCGCCGAGAATCGCAACAAGCTCGAACGGTTCCGGCCCGTCCTGGAACGGCATTTCGATTCGGTGCGCGATCTGCTTGCGCCCGAATTGCTGCGCGCCCTGCCGCAGCTCAAACCCTGGTCGAGCGTCGATCGCGACCTGACGCGTTGGTTCGACGATCCGCGCACGCGGCTGATCTTTTCGTTTCAGACCAAATATCTCGGCATGTCGCCGTTCCGCTGCCCCAGCCTGTTCACCATCCTCGCGTTCCTCGAATACGAACACGGCGTGTTCCATCCCACGGGCGGCTGCGGCGCGCTGATGGAAAAGATGGCCGAGCTGGTGGTCGAGTCGGGCGTCGATCTGCGCCTCAACGAACCGGTGACCGAAATTCTATTCGAAGGACGCCGCGCCGTCGGCGTGCGCACGGCAGAGCGCGTCTATCCCGCCGACGCGGTCGTCATCAACGCCGACTTTGCGCACGCGATGAGCAGCCTGGTTCCGAACCATCTGCGTCGTCGCTGGAGCGATGCGAAGCTGGCGCAGAAACGGTATAGCTGCTCGACCTTCATGCTGTATCTCGGGCTCGATGGCGATCTCGACGTCGAGCATCACACGATTTTTCTCGCCGACGAGTATCGCCGCAACATCGCCGAAATCGAAGGCGGCGCGCTCAGCGCGCAGCCGTCCTTCTACGTGCAGAATGCATGCCGCACCGATCCCAGCCTGGCGCCGCCCGGCTGCTCAACCTTGTACGCGCTCGTCCCGGTGCCGAACTTGTCGCGCCCGTTGGATTGGCGCGACGCGCAGGCCTATCGCGCACGCACGATCGCACGGCTGGAAAACGCACTTGGGATCCGCGATCTGGAAAAGCGCATCCGCGTCGAAAAAATGTTGAGCCCACGCGACTGGGAGCAGCAGCTCGGCGTCTACAAGGGCGCAACGTTCAACCTGACTCATTCGATGGATCAGATGCTGCACCGCAGACCGCGCAACCGGTTTGAGGAATTTGACGGCATCTATCTCGTCGGCGGCGGCACGCATCCCGGGTCGGGGCTGCCGGTCATTTTTGAATCGGCGCGCATTTCGACCCGGCTGATGCAACAGGATCTGGAATTCCGTGCAAGCTGGGAAGCCAATTCGAGTCCGCGCGAACCAAGCGGACCAATGCAGGGGGCAATGGCATGAAAGTCGGCGTGATCGGCGGCGGCCTTGGCGGTCTAGCAGCAGCGTGCGTGCTGGCAGCGCGTGGACACGCCGTGACCTTGTTCGACAAAAATCCCTGGCTAGGCGGCAAAGCGGCGTTGCTGGAAGAGCGCGGCTTCCGGTTCGACATGGGGCCGACGATCCTCACCGTGCCCCGCGTGCTGCGCCGGATTTTCGAAGAAGCCGGACACAAGCTCGAAGACCGGTTGGAGCTGATCCGGCTCGATCCGCAATGGCGCTGCTTCTTTGACGACGGGTCCGTGCTCGATCTGGTCGAAGACGTACCGGCAATGGCGACGAGAATTGCCGAATTCACCGGCGCACGCGCCGACGCGCAGGGCTATCAGGATTTTCTCGCTCTATCCGAGCGGCTGCACGGCATCAGCGAGAAGTTCTTTTTCTGGCGGCCGGTCGAAGATGTGCGCGACACGATCGACTTCAAAGCCAACCTGAAAGCGTCGACCTTGCGCGACGTGCTTGCCCTGCGCATGGGCCAATCGGTCGCCGGCACGATCCGCAAACGCGTCGGCGACGAACGCGTGGCGCAGATGCTCGACCACTTCACGCAATATGTCGGCTCGTCGCCTTACGCGTCGCCCGCTGTTTTGTGTTCGATCGCGCACATGCAGACACAGGACGGCATCTGGTACCCGGTCGGCGGCACGCGCGCAGTCGCGGTCGCGCTGACGCGATTGCTGGGCGAACTGGGCGGCGAGATCCGTTCGTCGACCGGCATCGGCAAGATCGAGCAAGACGGGCGGAAAGTGACCGGCCTGTTCACCGATGCCGGCGAGCGCATCGCGTTTGATGCGGTCGTGTCCAACATGGATGCGGTGCGCACCTACCGCGACCTGCTCGGCGGCAGCATCGGCGAACGGTTCGAACGCCGCCGCGACGACGAGCCTGCCTGTTCGGGCGTGGTTCTGTATCTCGGCCTCGACCAGGGCTACGAGCATCTGGCGCATCACGATTTCGTTTTCAGCCGCGACGCGGAAGAAGAATTCCGCGCCATCTACGACGACGGCGAGCCGGCGCCGGATCCGACCTGCTATCTCGCAGCGCCAGCGCGCACCGAGCCGGGTGTGGCGCCGCCCGGCGGCGAAGCGCTCTACGTGCTGGTCCACGCACCGTATCTGCGCCCGCACCATGACTGGAACGCGATGTTCCCGGCCTATCGGCAAGTCATTCTGGACAAGCTGAAACGCACGGCCGGGCTTGCAGACATCGAAGACCGGATTGTCGTCGAGCGGCATCTGACGCCCCAGGATATTCACGATCGCTACAAGGTGCTGAACGGCGCCATCTACGGTCTTGCGAGCCACGGCAAGTTTTTCGGCGCGTTCAAACCGGGCAATCGTTCGCGCCAGTTGCGCGGCCTGTATCTCGCGGGCGGCGCAGCGCATCCGGGACCGGGCATGCCGATGGTGATGATGTCGGGCTGGATCGCCGCCGACGCGCTGGACCAGGATCATCGCAGCGGCGTGCTCGCCGCGTGAACGACCGGCGCGCGATGTTGGCGGAGCGGATTCTGCAACGGCGCAGCGCGTTCGTGTGCGATGTCCTTGGCCGATATTTCGCGTGGTTCTTGGCGCGCAACTTTCATGCGGTCCGCATCGCGCGATCGGGCGCGCGACCGCCCTTCCGCGGCGGCCCATTGATCGTCGTCAGCAACCACCCGTCCTGGTGGGAGCCGGTGATCTATGTGTTGCTGGGCCGAACCTTGTTCCGCGACCGGATCGGGTTCGGGCCGATGGATGAAACGGGCTTGCGCAAATACCGCATTCTCGAACGGTTCGGCGTCTTCGGCGTCGATCTGCACAGCCGCGCCGGCGCGCTGGACTTCGTTGCCGTTGCGCAACGCCTTCTCGCAGCGCCGGAACGGATGTTGTGGATCGCAGCGCAAGGGCGGTTTGCCGACGCGCGCGAACGGCCGGTGCGACTGCGCGCTGGCCCGGCCCATCTCGCGCGCCGCATGCCAAACGTCCAGCTCGTTCCGCTCGCGATCGAACTCGCCTTCTGGGACGAGCGCTATCCCGAAATCTTTCTGCGCTTCGGCCATCCGGTCACCGCCGACGAGGATCTCGACCGCGCGCTGGAAGCAACGATGGATGCGCTTGCGCAGGACGTGCAGTCGCGCGACGCGGCACGGTTCGACCTGCTGCTTGGCGGCAAGGCCGGTGTCGGCGGCGTCTATGACATGACGCGGCGCTTTGCATCCTGGGCGCGCTTCAAGCGGTTCCACGCAGGGCATCGATGAGCGTGCTGGTGTTGCTGCTGGCGCTGCTGCCGCTGGCGATGATCGCGTCGAATCTCCGGTCGCTGCACCGGCCCAGGCCCGACGGCATCCGCCGCAAGGTTTCGGTGCTGCTGCCGGCGCGGGATGAAGCGACCAATATCGCAGCCGCGCTGCACGCAATTCGCGCCGCGCAAGATGTCGAGCTTGAGATCATCGTTTGCGACGACCAGTCGAGCGACGCGACGGCGGAAATCGTGCGCACCATCGCGGCAGACGATCCGCGCGTACGGTTGATTCGGGCGCCGCCCTTGTTGCCAGGCTGGAAGGGCAAGGCGAATGCGTGTTGGGCGCTGGGCCGGGCCGCCACGCACGACATTCTGTTGTTCGTCGACGCCGACGTTCGCCTGTCGCCGGATGCACCCGCATCGCTGGCCGCGTCGCTCGACGCGTGCGGCGTCGATCTGGTCAGCGGCGTGCCGCGGCAAATCACGCCGGGTTTGGCCGAAGCGCTGATCGTGCCGCTGATCGACCTGCTGCTGTTCGGCTATCTGCCGATGAACCGCATGCGCGCGGGAACCGATCCACGGTTTGGCGCTGCCATCGGCCAGCTCATTGCGGTACGCGCAGCAGCATATCGCGCCGTCGGCGGCCATGGTGCCGTTGCAACCAACATGCACGATGGCGTCGCGTTGGCGCGTTTGTTGCGGCGCGCAGGTTCGCGGACCGATTTGGTCAACGCGTCGGTGCTTGCAACCTGCCGCATGTACGCAACAGCGTCCGAGGTCTGGCGCGGCTTCACCAAGAACGCCACCGAAGGCCTGGCGACGCCGATCGGCATCTGGGTCTGGAGCGTTTTGCTGCTCGGCGGGCATGTGCTGCCGCTCGTGCTGTGTGCGATCGAGCCCGGTTGGATCGCGGGCAGCGCGCTTGCTGCGTCCTACGCGGGACGCGCAGTACTGGCGCGACGCTTCCAGTCGGACTGGCGCGGCGCGCTTGCACATCCGCTTGGCGTATTGCTGCTGGTCGCCATCCAATGGCATGCGCGGATCGACGCCTGGCGCGGCAAATCTCCGGCCTGGCGCGGCCGCGTCTACGGCTGACGGCAACCAACGTCAGATCACTTGCCGCTCTTCTTCCAGCGGAAACAGTCATGCGCGTGGTCGTCGACGATGCCGGTCGCCTGCATCCAAGCATAGACGATCACCGGCCCGACGAATTTGAAGCCGCGCTTTTTGAGCGCCTTGGAGATCTCGACCGACAGCGGCGTTTGCGCCAGCACATGGCCGGTGCCGCGGATCACCTTGCCGCCGGCCATGCCCCAGATGAACTTGCTGAAATCCTCGCCGGCTTTTTCCATCGCCAGATAGGCGCGCGCATTGCCGATGGTCGCGACGATTTTGGCGCGGGCGCGCACGATGCCTTCATCTTGCATCAGCCGCTCGACGTCTTTGTCGGTGAAGCGCGCGACGACTTTGGGGTCGAAGCCTTTGAACGCTTTCCGGAACGCATCACGCTTGTAGAGGATGGTGCGCCACGACAGGCCGGCCTGGAATCCGTCGAGCTGGAGCTTTTCCCACAAGGCACGACTGTCGCGCTCGGGAACGCCCCATTCCTCGTCGTGATACTTGACCATCAACGCGTCGTTTTGCGCCCAGGCGCAGCGTGTCTTGCTCATGGACGGCTATTTAGCCAATGGCGACGTCGCCGACCATCCAGGTGCCGATCACCTTCGCCTTGTTTTCCGGCGCGTCGGCAAAGTTGAGCAGCAAGGTCGTGCGGTTGACGACGCCGGTATTCAACGCGTTGAGCTGGAAGTCGAATCCCGCAGGATCGGGAATGCGGCCCAGCACGTTGGTGTAGAGCGCGGTGACGTAGGCGGTGTTGCTGACATTGGCGCCGTACTTGGCGACGAATTCCGCCGAGCTGATGAAATTGGCGGCCAGCTGCTGCAGGCTCAACCCGCCGCCAAGACCGTTCTGGATCTGAAACAACAGACCGTCCACGTCGGGCGCGCGCGCGAACGCCGCCGAATAGAGTCGCGCCACCGTGGCTTCATCGCCGGTGAGGCGGAACATCGTCTGATCGGAGAATTGCAGGACTTTGATGTTGGTCAGCGTGTCTTTGCCGTCGGCGCCTTTGGTGCCGCCATCGACCACGATCGTGCCGTTGGCCTGCGCGCCGACCGTGTAGTTGGTGCGCGAGTCGCTGTAGATGGCGCGGTTGGTGCCGGTGCCGCCGTCGATCGTATCGTTGCCCGCGCCGCCGACGATGAAGTCGTCGCCGCCGCCGCCATTGATCGTGTCGTTGCCGCCGAGGCCGGACAGAAACTCGTCCCACACGCTGCCGTTGATCGTATCGGCCGCAGCGGTGCCGATATTGCGCGCGTCGCTAAGATTGACGATCGGCATGCCCGCCGGCGCGAAAACGCGCAGACCGAGATCTTCCATGATCGCGAGATCGAGCGCACTGAGATCATAGCGCTCGCCGAAGAAGGCGGCGGTGCCGTTCATATTGTCATAGAGCAACCCGTCGACGCCGGTCGTCCCCGCCATCGCCGTCGCCTGCGCGAACGGCGTCAGGCCGAGATGGAAGCTGTTCTGCGAGTCGGAATTGGTCGTCACTGGCACCGCGCCGCCCCAGGCCGCGACCGCCGAAGGGCCGGTGAACGTCAAAGCGCCGTTGTTGTTGGCGAGATATGCATCCCACACGGTCGCGGTCGTACCCAGGGTGAAGGGCGACGTCGTCGGCGTGTAGCCGGTGATGCCGAACGAATGCAGGATCTCGTGCATGAACAGCGTGACGCCGTCATTGCGGTTGGTCGGCACCGCTTCGTCGCGCAAGGTCGGCGTCGGATCGAGCCAGATCGTCTTGCGGATATAGTCGTTGTTGGCGACGAAGATGATGACGTCGGGCGCACCCGGCGTCACATCTTCCCCGGTGCGAAGCTCGTGCGCCGCACTGGTCTCGGTGATCTGGCGCGTGCCGTCCTTGGTCAGATTGACGATCGAACCGACGCCGCCGCCGAACCGCCCGGTCGGCGTATTGTCGACGCGGATTTCGACTTCGAGCGAGCCCTTGCCGCCGATCACCTTGGCAAGCTGCGCCAGCGCCGCCTGCATGTTGGCGATCATCAGCGGCGCCAGATCCGACAAAGCGCCGGTCGGATCGTTCATCGTGACCGTGTAGGCGAAGCCCGCTTTGGTGATGTCGCTCGCCGGGGTCGGCGCCCAGGCGGGGCGGGCGGCGGCGAGAAGTGCGTGACCGGACAAACCCGCCAGCGCAACAGTTCCGTTCGCCGCATCGGGCGTCACCAAGTCGATCAGCTGCATTCTGCATTCCTCGCGTGTGCGGGCTTTTCCCGGCACAGAGCGCGTACAACAGACACAGCGCGCGCACCAAGCGCTATTTCGAAAACGTCGCGCTAGGTTCGCATTTTGGCCGGAACAGATTCCTTCCGCAGCCTGGGCGCAGTCTGGTGCAAGGCGGAAAATCGCAGCATGGTAAGAAACCGAACCAGAGGCAGCGGCGAACCATGAGCGTGAAGCCAGGATCGAACGACGGCGACGACAAGGACGGTACCGGACGCGAATTGACGGTCGTGCCGCAGCCGGCCGATCGCCCCGAAATCGCGGCGGCAGCGCACGCCTATGAAGCGGCCGAACACATCGCCGATCCGCCCGCGCCGCACCGGGTTGATTTCAGCATCGACGATCCGACGCAGCGCCGCCGCCGCATGCTGCCCTTCATGCGACGCACGACGGGCGCCGACGCCTACGAACAGGGCGAGCAGTTGCACCGCCTCGCCAATCCGACGCGCACCGCCTTCTCGGTCGGGTTTGGCGCAGCGGCCGGCGCGGCCGCATTTCGTTTGCTTATGTTCGTGATCGGCGCCGCGATTTTGATCGGGCTGGCCGCAGCGGCGCTGTCCTATATCGAGCCGTAGAAGCGGCGCGCTTGGCGCCGCTTCTACCTGTTGCTCAGACCAGCTTGGCGTCGAGCGTGATTTTCGCTTTCAGCAGTTTCGAGACCGGGCAGCCTTTCTCGGCTTTGCCCGCCAGCTCTTCGAACTTGGCTTGATCGATTCCCGGAATCTTCGCTTCCAGGGTCAGATGCGCTTCGGTGATGGTGAAGCCGTCATCGAGTTTCTCGAGCGTGATTTCCGAGCGCGTGTTCATCTGCTCGGCGGTGAAGCCCGCTTCGCCCAGGATCAGCGACAGCGCCATGGTGAAGCAGCCCGCATGCGCGGCGCCGATCAATTCTTCCGGATTGGTGCCGGGCTTGCCTTCGAAACGGCTGGCGAAACCGTACGGATAGTCGCTCAGCGCGCCGCTTTTGGTGGTGATTGCGCCGATGCCGTCTTTGATGCCGCCTTTCCAGCGGGCACTACCGTGCGTCTTGCTCATCTTCGATCTCCTCGCGTTTCATGTCAGTGATGGTGATGCGCCATCTTGGCGGCGGTATAGGCCGCCCATTTTCCTTGGTAGTGCGCACCGTCAAGTTCGTTCTGCGTCGGCTGGCGCGATCCGTCGGCCGCCGCGATCGTCGTCGCGCCGTAGGGCGAACCGCCCGTGACTTCGTCGAGTTTCATCTGGCCCTGAAACGCATAGGGCAGACCGACAATCACCATGCCTTGATGCAGCATCATCGTAATCGCGGCCATCAAGGTGGTTTCCTGCCCGCCATGCTGGGTCGCGGTCGACGTGAATGCAGCGCCAACTTTTCCGACCAGCGCGCCTTTGGCCCACAGACCGCCAGTCTGGTCCCAAAACGCCGCCATTTGCGATGCCATACGGCCATAGCGTGTGCCGACGCCGATGATGATCGCGTCATAGTCGGCAAGTTCATCGACCGTCGCGATCGGCGCTTTTTGATCGAGCTTGTAGCCCGACTTTTTTGCAACGTCGTCGGGCACGGTTTCCGGCACGCGTTTGATCACGACCTGCGTACCCGGTATTTCGCGCGCACCGTCGGCGACCGCTTCGGCCATCTTCTCGATATGGCCGTAGGTTGAATGATAGAGAACGAGAATCTTCGTCATGCGCGCACCTCCTGCTTGTCGGGTTGCTACAAAGAACGCCGGTACCGCACGCGTCTTGTCGATTCCAATCTCTTTTGCTGGCCGCTCAGCGCGCGCCGCCGACCGTCTTGCCGAACAGCTGCTTCTGATCGCTGGGTTGCGAGCGCCAATATTGCGGCGGCGCATCGACTTCACCACCAAGCGTGGCAGCGGCGTGCCACGGCCAGCGCGGGTCGTAGAGCATGCCGCGCGCCAGTGCGACGAAATCGGCCTTGCCGCTGGCGATGATGTCTTCGGCTTGCTGCGCGTCAGTGATCAAGCCGACCGCCATCGTCGGCAGGCCGGTCGCCTTCTTCACCGCATCGGCCAGCGGCACCTGATAGCCGGGACCGACCGGAATTTTCTGCAACGGCGACACGCCGCCCGATGACGTGTCGATCCAATCGACATTGCGCTTCTTGAGTTCGAGCGCGAAGGCGATCGCCTGCTCGACGTCGAAGCCGCCTTCGACCCAATCGGTCGCCGAAATACGAATGCCAACCGGCTTGTCGGCCGGCACCACCGCGCGCACCGCGTCGAACACTTCGAGCGGAAAGCGCATGCGGTTTTCCAACGAGCCGCCATATTGATCGGTGCGCTGGTTGGCGAGCGGTGACAGGAACTGGTGCAGCAGATAGCCGTGCGCGCCGTGCAGTTCGAACGCATCGAAGCCAAGGCGCACCGCACGTTTTGCGGTCGCGACGAAGGCGTCGCGCACGCGCGCAAGCCCGGCCGCATCCAATGCAGCGGGCGCTTCTTCCCCGTCCTTGTGCGGAGCCGCCGACGGGGCCGACGTCACCCAGCCGCCTTGCGCGACGGGAATCTGCTGCCCGCCTTCCCACGGCACGTAGCTCGATGCTTTGCGTCCGGCATGGGCGAGCTGGATTGCGACTTTGCTTTTCGAATAGCGGCGGATTGCGGCCAGCACCGGCACCAGCGCCGCTTCGGTTGCGTCGTCATAGAGTCCGAGATCAGCCGGCGTGATCCGCCCGTCAGCTTCGACCGCGGTTGCTTCGACGAACAACAGACCAGCCCCCGATAGCGCCAGATGCCCGAGATGCAGCATGTGCCAGTCGGTCGCCCGCCCGTCTTCTGCGGAATATTGGCACATCGGCGAAACGACGATGCGGTTGGGCAAGGCGACGCCACGCAGATCGATGGGCGAAAACAAAGCGCTCATGGTCCCTCGGGAAAACGGATGAAGACGTGCCGGCTCGACGTAGAGGCTTGTGTGCCGCCGGCAAGGCGAACGGGCCGAGACATAGCAGGGTCGCGCGCCCGGATGGGGCGAGATGTGCGGTCTGCAGTCCATGCATCGGCCTATAGACTGCACCGATGCATGATTCGCTCCGCCTGCTCCCGGCAGAAGACGCACATTTCGATTGGATGATCGAAGAGGCTTCACCCCGCTACGGCTTGTCGCTGCCGCCGGGCGGCATCCACCCGGCCGACGTCCTGACCCTGCTGCGCAACGTCACGGCAAGCGTTCGGACCGCGCAACGTCCCGGCATGTACCTGATCGTCGACGCCGACGAAGTCGTCGGCCTCTGCGGCTTTCTGCGTCCGCCAACCGACGCGGGCGAAGTCGAGATCGGCTATGGCATCGCGGGCGCGCGGCAAGGTCGCGGCTTCGCAACCAGCGCAGTTCGCCTGCTACTCGACGAAGCTGCGCTTGATGCGGGCGTGCAAATCATCGTCGCGGGTACAGCGGTGAACAATCCGGCGTCACAACGCGTGCTCGAAAAGAACGGGTTCGACCGTTGCGGCGAAGGCCATGACGAAGACGACGGCCCGACCTATCGCTGGATGCGCGCGGCGCGGCGTTAGCGCGCCAACATCCCCGCCAGATCATTCACCTGCCGCGTCATGGTTTTCATCACCTCGCCATCGACCCGGGTCATGGCGATGAAAATGCCCAGATCGGCATCGGGCACCAGCACGATGTAGCTCATGAATCCGCCGCCGCCGCCGGTCTTTTGAATCAGCGCAGGATGATTTTCGTCGGCGGCTTGATGCAGCCAAGCGAGACCGATGCCGTCGATGGGGCCGGCAACGTCGAGTCCTTCTACGCTGGTCAGATCATTGCGCCGAACCTGCACCGCGTGCGCACGGCGATCGGCCGCAAGCTGGCTCTGCATCCAAAGGCCGATATCGTTGGCGGTCGAATAAAGACCGCCAGCACCAATACCGGGAAGCTGGTCGTTGCACGGCAGCGACGTGGCCGCACCACCCGCATCCATCAACCGCGCACATTGCGCCTCAGTCGGGGTGGCGGTCGTGTCGATCATGCGCAGCGGACCGGTCACGCGTTGCGCCAGAAGTTGCGCGTAGGGCGTGCCAAGCTTGTTGCCAATCGCATCGGCAAGCAGATCGAACGCGACGTTGGAATAGCGCGCGCTGCGTCCCGGCACCGGCAAGTTGGTCTGGCGCTCGAGCCAAAGCCAGCGCGCTTTCTCTGGTGACGGGTCGAGACCCTTGAGATCGGCCGAACGCGGCAGGCCGCTCGTATGCGTCGCGAGCTGGCCCAACGTGATCGCGGTTGGCACCTGTCGCCCCGCCGGCGCGTAGCGCTGCAACGGCTCGTCGAGATCGAGGCGCCCGTCCGACACGAACGTGCCAAGCAGATCGGCGACGAAAAGTTTCGAGGTTGAATTGATGCGCAGCAGCGACAGGCCGTCGGGCTTGCGTCCGCTGCCCGGCCGCGTCTCGCCATAGCCGCGCACTGTGCCGACGTGGTTGTGCACGATGGTGACGACCATGCCGCGCGCACCGCTATCGGTGAAAATCCGCTGCAGCTCGTTCTCCAGCTCGCTGCGCGGCAGGCGCTGCGCGGCCGCGTCGGACAGAACGAGCAGCGTCAGTAAGGCAGCGGTGCAGAATCGGGCAAGCAACATCATCAAGTCCTTGGGTTCCGGCGACCCTGTCACGGGCGGGTCGGGTTTACCCTGTTCTTCGGCGCAACCAACTTCATAGCGCGGCGTTGGCGCAATATGACCAGCCCCTCCGACGCGATCGTCCTGTTGCTGCTCTATGTCATGCTGCCGCTGTGGGTGGCGGTCGGCTTTGCCGATTATTTGTGCCACCGCGCAAGCAGCATCGAGACGACGGCCGGTCCGAAAGAATCCTGGTTGCATCTGGCCGGCTTGACCGAGCTGGGGATCCCGCTGCTGCTGGCGATGTTTTTCGAGATCAACGCGCTGGTGCTGGCGGTGATGATCGCGGGGTTGATCGCGCACGAGGTGACGATCATCTGGGACGTCGCCTATGCCTATGGCCGCCGCGTCATCACGCCGACCGAACAACATGTCCATACCGGGCTGGAGGTCCTGCCCTTCACCGCGTTTCTGCTGATCCTGCCGCTCCACTGGGATCAGTTCTGCGCCATGTTCGGATTTGGCCCGGCGCAGGCGCAATGGGCGCTGGTTGCGCGTCCTGAAAAACTGCCGCTGACCTACGTGATGATCGCGCTCGGCTCGGCGCTGCTGTTCGACATTCTGCCGTTCGTCGAAGAATTGGTGCGCGGCCTGCGCGTCCGACACAGCGCGGTTCGCCAGCGGTAGTCTCCGCACTTCGCGCTTTGACATCGCGCCAGAATTTCGCCTCTATATCGCAAGTCGGTAATGAGGCGTGAAATGAACCGTGTGGTCACGGCGACGTCGCTGATCAAGCGATTTGGCGCACTCGATGCGGTGCGCGACGTCAGTTTCGATGTGCCGCGCGGCTCGATCTGCGGCGTGCTCGGCCCCAACGGCGCTGGCAAGAGTACGACGTTGCGCATGTTGCTCGGCTTGATCGAACCTACGGCAGGCCGAATCGAAATTCTCGGCGCATCCAACGCGCTGGCCGTGCGCGAGCGGATCGGTTTTCTGCCGGAAGAGCGCAGCCTGTATCGACGGATGCAGGCGCGCGAAGCGATTGCTTACTTCGGTCGCCTCAAAGGATTGCGGGCCGACGTCGCGCGCAAACGCGCGGCCGCTTTGCTCGAAGCAAACGGGCTTGGCGACGCAGCATCCCGTCGGATCGAGGCGCTCTCGAAAGGCATGGCGCAGAAGGTCCAACTGCTTGCGACCATCGTGCATCAGCCCGACTTGCTGATCCTTGATGAACCCTTCTCCGGCCTCGACCCGATCAGCCAGGAAGGGCTCGAAGCCCTGCTGCGCGACCTCGCCGGCAACGGCACTACGATCCTCTTCTCGACGCACGTGATGCAGCACGCCGAGCGGCTCTGCGACCGACTGCTCATGATCGCGCGCGGCCGCAAAATGTTCGAAGGCACACTCGCCGAGGCGCGCGCTACCGTCCCTCGGCGCGTGCGCCTGCGAACCGTCAGCAGCACCGTGCAGAGCTTGACCGAACTCGCCAGCGTCATGCGCGTAACGCAGGAAGACGAGCCCGATCGCTGGCGGGTCGACCTGCGGGTCGGCAGCGATCCACAGACGCTGCTCGCTGCCTGTTTCGAGCGCCGTATCGAGCTGCTCGGTTTTGAGGCCGGCGATCCAAGCTTGCACGACGTATTCCTGCATCTCGCAGGACCGGAGACTGCGTAATGAAGCGCGTGCTGATCATCGCCCAACAGGAATTTCGGCAATTTGCGCTGACCAGGGGTTTCTGGATTGCGCTGCTGATGATGCCGATGCTGGCGCTGGCCGGCGCAACGGTTCCGCTGGTGCTGTCGAAGCAACGGGCGACCGATCCCTACGTCATCGTCGATCAGCAAGGCGGCTGGGCCGAGATCGTTGAAGCGGGCTTCGAGCGTAGTTGGCAACGCGAGCAGCTACGCGCCTTGGCCGAGTACGCACAGCGCTGGACGGACAGCACGCGGATGCCGGCTGCCCTGCCATCGGCTGGCAACAGCGCTGCCGAGCAGCTTGCAGTCGACGCCGCGCTGCGCGAGTTGCAGCCCTATCTCAAAGCCGGGGCGCCGCGCTTCGAACCACCCCGGCGTACATTTGAGCGGGTCGCACTGCCCGCCGACATCGATGCAAACACCGAGGCCACGCGTATTGGAACCGCGCTCGGACCCTGGCTGCGCGGTGAGCGACGCATCGAAACAAGTGGAGGACCGCGGCGGCTCGCGGCGGCGATTGTGATTCCGCGGGGATTCAGTGCCGCTCCCGGCGCGCCTGCGATCCAGATCTGGAATGTCAACGTGACCGACGACCGGATTGCGTCGGCGGTGCGCAGCGCGATCAGCGACGCGCTGCAGGCGCAAGCGTGGCAGGCGCATGGCATCACGGCGACCGAGGTCAACAACATCCGTGCGATCACGGCGCCGATGCAGAATTTCGATCCGGGAAAATCGGGTGATGAAAAGCGCGTCTCGATGGCCGACACGCTGGCGCGAATCTTTCTGCCGATCCTGCTCGGATTTTGTCTGTTCCTGTCGATCCAGACCGTGAGCGGCCGATTGCTGACCAGCACGATCGAGGAGCGATCGAGCAAGTTGCTCGACACGCTGCTGTCGAGCGTCACGCCCAACGAGCTGCTGCTCGGCAAGTTGCTGGGCATGGGCAGTGCCGGGCTGCTGATGATGACATGCTGGATTGGCGCGCTGATCGTGGCGATCCTGGTCGATCCGTCCTTTGCGCGAGGTGCTGGTGCGATTGCGCTGCAAGCGATCGTACATTCGCCGCTGCTTCTGGGCGCCGTGCTCTACTACCTGCTTGGCTTTTCGCTCTACGCGTCGCTGTTTCTCGCCGTCGGCTGCACTGCGCGCTCGATGCAGGAAGCACAAAGCCTGCTGTTTCCCATCGTCATGGTGACGATGGTGCCGTTCTTCACCGTGCAGCCCGTGCTGCAGGATCCCAACGGCCCGATTGCGGTCGCGCTGACCTGGATCCCGCTCTACACACCGTATCTGATGATCCTACGCTCGGCGGCGAGCCCGCCACTATTCCAGGTGATCGGTGCGACCTTGCTCTGCCTGGTCTTCACCGCACTGCTGATCGCGTCGCTGGGTCGGATCTTCCGCTGGTCGTTGATGGGCATCGAAGGTCGTCCCAATTTGCGCCGCATGATCGGCGCGGCGCTGCGGCCTGACACAGCACAGTAGAGCGGGCCGCTCGCTGCCGATTAAACGCTTTGCGCGCTGTCGCCACCGGTAAGTTCGAGTTCGGCACCGGCGAGGCCGCGATCGGTTACCGCTTAGCGCGACGCGAATTGTCGCCGCAGCTGCTTTTTGTCGATCTTACCGGTCGCACCCAACGGCATCTCGTCGACGAACTGCACCGCATCGGGCAGCCACCATTTCGCGACCTTGCCGTCGAACAGCGCCAGGAAGTCGTCCGCACAAGATTCCTTGCCGGCATGCAGCTGCACCAACAGCAGCGGACGTTCGCCCCATTTCGGATCCGGCGTTGCGATCACCGCAACGCGCGCTGCATGCGGATGCGAGGCGGCAATGTTTTCGAGCTGCTGCGAGCTGATCCATTCGCCGCCCGACTTGATCAGGTCTTTGGCGCGATCGGTGATCTGCACGAAACCTTGCGCATCGATCGTCGCGACGTCGCCCGTATCGAAGAAGCCGTCGTCATCGGTTGCGTCGCGATCGAAGCCGAAATAGCGCCGCGCGACGAACGGGCCGCGCGCTTTCAAATGCCCGACCTGTTCGCCGTCGCGCGCGACCGCGGCGCCGTCATCATCGGTCAAGGTCAGGTCGACGCCGAACGGCGGCCGCCCCGCTTTGCGCAACTGTTGCGGCTGCGCGTCCGGCGTTGCGGCGCAGACCGTGCCGACCGGCGACATCTCGGTCATGCCCCAGGCATGAATGCAGCGAATGCCGTGCGCTTCGAAGGCGCGAAAGATCGAGTCCGAACAGGCAGCACCGCCGACCAACACACGTTGCAGGCTGGCAAGGCGATGCGGCGCCGCGACGGCTGCCTGCAGCAATGCTTGCCACACGGTCGGTACGCCCAGCGCGTAGGTGACTTGTTCGCGTTCGATGAGGTCGAGCAGCGATTCACCGTCCAGCTTGGGCCCCGGCAAAACCAGCTTCGCGCCCATCATCGGCGCGGCAAAGGCAATGCCCCAGGCATTGGCGTGATAGAGCGGCACCACCGGCAGCACCACGTCGTTCGCCGATAGATTCAACGCGTCCGGCTGCGCGACGACGAAGGTGTGCAGCATGTTCGAGCGGTGCGAATAGAGAACGCCTTTGGGCTGCCCCGTCGTGCCCGACGTGTAGCAAAGGCCGCAGGCGCTGTTTTCGTCGAAGCCGCCCCAGCGGCACGTACCACGCTCGGCCGCGATCAACTCTTCGACGCACAGCGCCTCGTCCAGCGCCGGCATGTTGGCGCGATCGGTCAGCAACACGACGCGTTCGATCGACGGGCAGGCAGCGCGGATTGCGGGCACGATCGGCGCAAAACAAATATCGGCGAGCAGAAGACGGTTGCCGGCGTCGTTGGCGATCCAGCCGATCTGCTCGGGATGCAGCCGCGGATTGAGCGTATGGCACACCGCACCGATGCCCATGATTGCGTACCAGGCTTCGAGATGGCGCGCCGTGTTCCAGGCCAAGGTCGCAACCCGGTCGCCCGGTGCAATGCCCAAGGTCAGCAGCGCATCGGACAGGCGCCGCGCGCGTCCGTGCAGCTCTTCATAGGTGGTCCGGAGAATCGGACCTTCGACCGTGCGCGCGACGATCTCGCGTTGCCCGTGCCAGCGCGCCGCGTGATCCAGAATACGATCGACGGTGAGCGTCCAGTCCTGCATCAGGCCAAGCAACGTCGCGTCCTCCACGAGCCGGTTCGACTCGTATCATGACGCGTGCGCCGAAAGCGGCCAACGCAGATGATCGACGCGGCGGCCGAAGCCGCCGGAGGCTAGCGCGTGACCAGCGCTTGCAAGGCGGCGTAGTCGAGCGCCCCGCCCAGCACCGTGCGCGGATCGCCGGTTTCGAGGAAGGCGCGCGCCAATTGCGCTGCGTGACCAAAGGCCGATTCGGAGATCGCCGAACCGGCGCTGAGGCGACGGACGCCCAGCCGTTCCAGCGCCGACGCCGACGGTAGGCCCTGCCACGCCAGCACGTTCAACGGCAGGTCGATGCCCGCCACCAGCGCGCTGATTTCATCGGGATTGGAGACGCCGGCCGCAAAGATGCCGTTGGCGCCCGCATCCTGATAGCGCACGGCGCGACGGATGGTTTCGTCGACGCGGCGGTCTTCCGGCACCAGACGCTTCAAATAAACGTCGGTGCGCGCATTGACGAAGAGCGGCACGCCAAGACGTTCGCCCGCGTTGCGCGCCGCTTCGATTTTGCGGCACAGATTTTCGACGTCGCCATGCGCGTCTTCGAGATTGATGCCGACCGCGCCCGCATCGATCAGCGACGCAACGCTTTCGCCGACCTGTTTCGCATCTTCGCAATAACCGCCTTCGATATCGACCGACAGCGGCACGCGGGTGACGCGCGCGATGCTCGACACGGTTTCGTGGAGCAAGCGCATCGGCAGCTTGTCGCCGTCGGCATAGCCGTGCGCCCAGGCGACACCGGCGCTGGTCGTAGCCAGCGCCTTGGCGCCGACGCTTTCGATCACGCGCGCGCTGCCTGCGTCCCAAACATTGGCCAGCAGCAGAATGCCTTCGCGATGCAGCTGATGAAACAGCTGCGCGCAGGTCGGCTTCTGCGAACTCATCGACGGCCCTTTGAGCACAGCGTGATGAAGAACGGGTGCCATCAGACTTACGCCTTTACGCCAGGGTCACTTGCTCGTGCGTCAGCAACCATTGCTTCCGCGCAAGCCCGCCACCATAGCCGGTTAGAGATCCGTTGGATCCGATCACGCGATGGCACGGGACCACAATGTTGATCGGATTGCTGCCGTTGGCAAAGCCAACTGCACGCGTAGCTGTAGGGCGGCCGATACGTCGTGCCAATGCGGCATAGGTTGTCACCGTACCGCGCCGAATCTTGCGCAAATTGCGCCAGACCAGTTCCTGAAATGCAGTGCCGTTTGTCGCGACTGCAAGTTTGTCGATCGCGTCAAATGCACCATGGAAGTATGCATGCAACGCGTCGGTCACGACGGTGACGTTGCGCTCTTGCAGCTGCGGGAATTTTTCCCGCAGCTGCTGTTCCTTCTCGATCCAATCTGCAGCGGCCAAACGATCCGCCTCGTCGACGACAACGCACAACGCACCAAGCGGTGTTTGCATGCGATCGACAAAGAGGCGGCGTGCGTCAGGCATGCGTCGCCTGCGTTACACCAGGATCGGCTGCCCACAAATGTTGCGCAGCGTACGCACGCCACGGACGCCACGTTTCGGCACGACGCAGCAGATCCGACGCAGTCGGACGTTCGAGCGTATCGACGCCGGCGCTGCGCAGCAGGCCAACATCCCCCGCCGGAAACGCATCGGTTTCGGCCAGTGCACGCAGCGCGATGTAGTGTGCGGTCCAATCACCGATGCCGGGGATTGAGCTCAACCGTTCGACGGCTTCTTCGATGCTGCCGACGCGGCGGAACAGATTCGGATCGGCGAGCGCGGTTTCGGTCAACGACTTCAGCGTCTCGCGTTGCGGTGCCGGCAGGCCCAACGCTGCGAGATCGGCGGATGCAACCTGCTCCGGCGTCGGGAAGACGCGCGTCAGACCGTTTGTGCCGTCGCTGGTCGTGCCGCCCGCCATCGCAACCAGCTTGCTGGCAAGCTGGCGTGCCGCAACGACCGAGACTTGCTGGCCCATCACCGCACGCACTGCGAGTTCGAACCCGTCCCACGCACCCGGCGCACGCAGGCCCGGACGCAAGGCGACGAGCTTGGCCAACAGCGGATCGCGGGCAAGATGCTCGCTGATCGTTTCGATGTCGGCGCCGACATCGAACACGCGACGAACGCGCGCGACGATCGACGGCAAGGCACGCACGTCGGGGAAGTTGATCTTCACGCGAATGGCGTCATGCGACGGATCGTGCGTGACTTCGACCGTACCGGTCTTGCCGTCATGCAGAACCGTGCGGCGATAGCGGTCATGCGTGACCTGCTCGACGCCCTCGATCGCACGATGACCGAGGAAGTCGAGCATCGACTCCCAGTCATACGGCGGCTGATAGCGCAGGCGCAGCGTGATCCCGTCGCGATCGATTCCGGCCTGTTCCGACGCAGCGCCACGGCGCAAGGCGCTGGGCGGACGACGGAACAAGGTCTGGAAGGTTTCGTTGAAGCGACGCACGCTGCCGAAGCCGGACGCCAGGGCTACTTCTGCCATCGGCAGGCGCGTTTCCTGAATCAGCTGTTTGGCGAACAGAACGCGGCGCGTCTGCGCAACCGCGACCGGCGACGCGCCGAGATGCTGCTGGAACAGGCGGCGCAACTGACGCTCGCCAAGTCCGAGACGCGCAGCCAAGGCTTCGACACCGTTCTCATCGCCGTCGAGCGCGCCGTCGGCGATCAACGCCAACGCACGCGACACTGAATTTGACGTGCCGCGCCACGAAGCGAGGTCGGGCGCCGTTTCTGGACGGCACCGCAAGCACGGGCGGAAGCCCGCTGCCTGCGCTGCAGTGGCGCTACCGTGGAACGTGCAGTTCTCGAGTTTGGGCGTGCGCGCCGGGCAAACCGGACGGCAGTAAATCCCGGTCGAGGTCACACCAACAAAAAGCCGACCGTCGAACCGCACGTCGCGGCTCTGAATTACGCGGTAGCACGCATCACGGTCGAGCAGGTCCATAGGCGGGAGTTCGCATGTTTGCATAAGATGTGCTCGCGACTTTCGGACGTGGACAAAATTTCAAATACCGACAGGTACGGACTAGCGCGCGGCACGGATGTGGCTAAATATGCACACCAACACCTGCGCACGTGGGCAGGGGTAAGTTGGACTTCCCGCTGCGACCGCCCGGTCTCTGTCGGATCAAAGGTGCCGCCGAAGCCGGCGACCTAGGAATCGAGAAGTCCTGATCCCGCCCATAAGCTGACCTTTTGGCGCTTTGGTGCTCCGAGGTGTAATAAAGCGGACCTATTGGGCGGATCGCTCCGCGTTAGAATGGTTCTAATGCGCCTCAAACTTCCGGCACTCTCCTCCCTCCGCGCTTTCGAGGCGGCTTCACGCGCGATGAACTTCACGCGCGCGGCGGATGAGCTCGGCATGACGCAAGCGGCGGTCAGCTGGCAGATCCGGCAGTTGGAAGAGAGACTCGGTGTTCGGTTGTTTGCGCGCGACGGGTCGCGCTTGGCGCTGACCGCCTCGGGCGAGCGGTTGGCGCAACGGACGCAGCGCGCATTCGAGCTTCTCTACGAAGGTCTGCAGGAACTCGAAGCAGGTTCGACCTTGCGTATTACGGCGACGCAGACCTTGGCCGACTGGCTGGTCAAACGCCTGCCAAGGTTCCGGGACCAGCACCCGACAGTTGCCATCTCGCTCGAATCGACGCCGGAATTGCGCGACCTGCGCGGCGCCGATGCAGCCGACCTTGCTTTGCGCGGTGGACGCGGTGGCTGGGCTGGCGTCGATGCGTTCAAATTAATCCCGCAACTGCAGACGCCGATGTTGTCGCCAAGCCTGCTGGCACGCATCGGGCCGTTGAAAGAGCCGCGCGACCTGCTCAACTACGAACTCTTCCGCAACGAAGAAATGTGGGTGCTGTGGTTCCGCGATGCCGGCATGGCCGGCTGCAAGCCGCGCTACGCCGCAACCGATTATCTGACCATGTCACATCTCGCGACCTCGGCGATGGCGGGCCAGGGCGTTGCGTTGCTGAATCCGATCCTGTTCCGCCAGGAGCTCGAAGACGGACGGCTGATCCAGCCGTTCGATCTGACGATCGAGGCCGACAACGGATATTGGTTCGTGCACGCGCCCGAGCGCCGCAACGATCCCGCGATCGTCGCGCTGCGTGCCTTTCTCGAAGCCGAGATCGCCCAGGCGACCAATCGCTCCTCGGCCGCCGCGGCCTAAGCAGTCGCTCACACGACAGGCGCGTGCGCCTGCGCTACACTCGACGGTGCAACCGCCGGGAGCTGTCGATGGCCACCTTGTCTGCGCTGATCTTTGTCTGGATCACGTCGCTGGTTACCTTCACGATCTTTCTTGGCCCGCTGCTCATTCTGGCGCTGATCATCTATCTGATCGTTCGCAGCAAGCGCCAATCTCAATCGCACTGACGGGCAACATCATGGGCACGCTTGGTTGGATCGTTCTCGTCCTGGTGGTCGTTTTCGCCATCGCCTATTTCAGCATGCGCGAGCCGCCGCGCTACACGACCGCGCGCACCTATCAAAAGGACGGCGGCATGCTGCATCGCGGACCGGCGCCGGCGGAAAAATCTGACGAGGAGAAGCCGACATGATCGATCATCTCGGCATTCCGGTGACCGACTATGCCCGCTCGCTCGCTTTTTATAAGGCGGCGCTGGCGCCGCTTGGCGTGACGCTGCTGATGGACGTGCCGGCCGAATATACCGAGGCGAAACAGCCCGCCGCTGGCTTCGGCAAAGACAAACCGTTCTTCTGGTTTGGGCCAGAGAAACAGGTCGTGGGCCACGCCCATGTCGCCTTCATCGCGGCGTCACGCGCCGAGGTCGATGCGTTCTACAAGGCCGCGATCGCAGCCGGGGGACGCGACAACGGTCCGCCGGGTCCGCGCCCGCACTATGCGGAAAATTATTACGGCGCCTTCGTGCGCGATCCGGACGGGCACAATATCGAAGCGGTGCATCGCGGCTAAATCACGACGTTCGCACCGCGTCCGGCGCGAGCAACCGGGTCAGCTTCGCATCGATCTCGGCGACCTGCTGGCGCAACGCGTCGATCGAGACCTGCAGCTCGTCGGTCTGGGCCGTGTCAGGCATAGCGGCGAGCAACAGGCCGATCTGCCGTGCGCCCTCGCGCAGCAGCGCCAGCTCATCTTCGCCATAGATGGAGCGATCTTGCTTGGGCCCAAAGCGAAGGAACGCGGCAAGTTCGCCGCGCTCCAAAATGCCAACGACCACGCCGCTCCCGTCGCGCACCAATTCGCCGCTTCGTAACCGCACCACCAGGTCCGCGTCGCGATCGAACATGTCGCCGCCGCGCGCAACAAATCTGCCACCCGGCGTATGGCGATAACAAATCGCTTCGGCATGCGTCAGTTGCTCTGCGCAGGCGACGAACGCATCGAGCAGCGCGTCGCGCCCGTGATAGTGCGGCGCGCGATCGAGAAAACCGCGGAACGCACGCTCGCGCGCCCGCCAGGCGCGAAACAGCAGCCGCTCGATCGCCGCTTCGACGGCGCGCCGCAGCCGCGTCGCGACAACCGCCAGCCCGAACGCGATCGCAAGATCGACCCAACGACTCTCAGCCTGGGTTTCGAAGCGAAGAAACCGGTCGGCCGCTGCAGTGAGCGCGGCAAAGGCGCCAACCAGCAACAGGCTGGTTGCGCCATAGATCGTGGCACGATTCAGCACGAAGGCGAGGTCGACAATGTGCCGCCGCGACACGGCGTAGCCGAGTACGATGACTGACAACGGAATCAGCAGGCTTGGCAGCAGCGTGCCCCACGGCGGCGGCAAGTTCAGCCCGAAGCCGAGAACCGCAGCCAAGAAACTTGCGAGCGTCAGCGCGAACCATTTGATCCGCTCGCGCACGTCAGCACCCGCATGCCGCAAACGCTGTCGCAGCAGAATCGTGGCGATTGGAATATACAAGATCGCGCCCAACGGATCGACATCGGGCATTGCAGCGAGATAGCCGGCAGAGCGCGCCAACGGGTCGCCGCGCGTGACCAGCCCCACCACCGCCAGAACCGCCATCGCCAATCGAACCGAACGCGGCGGGCGCCACCCGGCAGGCCGCAGGAACGCCGCGCAGGCGAAGGTAAGCGCGCTGTAACCGACGATCCCGAAAAGAAGCGAGCCGAATGCAAGCGCCCAGCGCAGCGTCTCGGTCGGCATCGCGCTGTGCAAACTGATGGTGATGATACCCAGGATGCCAATTGCGAGCGCCTGCTCGGCAGGTTGCGCACTACGTCGGCCCGCCAGCAGCAACAAGATCAGGTGGACGACCAGGCTATTGGCGACGAGCAGCAACGGATTGGGTGGAAACGGCCCGGCATAGGGCGCTTCCACCGGCACGATTTCGACGCTGCGCACGTCGCCTTGTTGGGGCAGCAGCGTGATCGCAATCGGTTCGGCCGACGCGGCTGTTCGCGGCCACATTGCGTGCACGATGATGCGGTCGCCCGGCCGCACGCCGGCTTGATCGAGCGGACCGCCCGGCGCAACGCGGTCGACGATGCGCGTGCGCTCGAACGGCGAATCGGACGGGCGCAGTGCTGCACCCAGCGACGCGCGCGCGCCATTGACCTCGATCTCGTGCCATCGCGGCAAACCGAACCCGAGCGACACCCACGAGAACGCGACCATCGCGATGGTGAGCGCAAACAAGGCCGATCGGCGCGCGTTCATCGCGCGAGCTCTCCCGTCAAATGGTGCGCACGGCCGGCACGTGCTTCGTCGAGCCGCGTGCGCAACGTCACGATCTCACGCTCCCGCGCCACCGCGCGCAACGCCTGCAGCTCGAACCCCAATTCGCGCAGGCCGCGTTCGAGCAGCGCGACCTCGTCGCTGCGATAGGCTTGTCCTTCGGGCTTGGCAGCCAGCAGCACGAATCCCGACAGAAGGCCGCCCTGTTGCATCGGCACCGCCAACGCACCGTTGCCACCACGCCATGCGCGGCGGCTCGCGCGCAACTCGACGACCAACGCATCGTCGCCATCGAACGGCGGCGTATCGGATGATTCAAACGCAAGAAAACGACCGTCCTCATCTTGCAGATAGAGGGTCGCCGGCGTTCCGGCGAAGGCGCTGATCTCGGCTACGATCCGGCGGAGCAGCGCTGCCGCTTCGTTGAAGTGCCCTGCTTGTTCAAGAAATGCACGGAAGCGCAACTCGCGCGCACGCCAGTCGCGGAACAACAGCGCCTCGACTCCCCGTTCGACGCCACGCCGCAGCCGCGTTGCGACCACAGCGAGTCCCGCCGCAATCAAGATGTCGAGCCAACGGTCGTCGACCGCCACCACGTTGTGGAGCACGCGATCGCCGAGCGCGCTCAAGCCTGAGAACGCGCCGATCAGGATCAGACTGGTGGCGCTGAACACCGCCGTGCGATTGACCGCGACGCGAAACTCCAGCACGCGGGCGCGCAGGACTGTATAGACCAGCAGCGAGAGGCCGAGCGCTTGCAGCAGCATGATGACAAAAGGCGCGCGGCGCCATTCCACCATCGGCGTGTTGCCAATGAAGTCACTGAGGAACAGCGTGACGAAGCCGGCCAACAGCCAGCGCAGATGTTGCTGGTCGCCCTGCCCTTTGCGGCCAAGCGCGAAGAAAACGATCGCCGCACACGCTACCTGCAGGTGGGGACTTTCGCTCAGCGACTCTGGAACCGGCACCAGCCACCAGAACGCGAGATACAGCGCGCTCGCGAGCAACGACCACAGGATGAGCAACGTCCACGGCCATCGGCGGTGGCGCAACCACGCTGGCGCGCCGGCGAAGGCGACGGCAAACCCGGCGAAACAGATATCGGCGAAATTGTTGGCCACCACCTGCGACGCGGCGATCGCCATCTGCAAGCCGTTGCTCGCAGCGTATGGCCACGGACCGGAAAAACTGTAGAGGGCCAGTCCAAGCGTCAGCAGGCGTGGCGCCAAACCTGATGGTCGGCGCCAAGCCAGCAACAGCGCCAGCGCCATGTGGAAGGGTGCGAAAACGTACACGATGCGACGCAGGCCGAAGCCGGGTGTGTGTTCTGCAGCGAGCGTCACCGTCACCGGTTCGCGTTTTCCGTCGGCGTGCATCCGATCGACGATCAGCGTTTCGCCTGGCGCCCAGGCGCGAAGGCCGGGACCGCGGAACAGTATCTGGTCGCCGACCTGCAACCCCGCCGCGGCCGCAGGTCCGTTCGGGTCGACTGCGGTGACGATTCGCAAACGCGATGGAAACGCTGCTGCCGACGCGTGCAGCATTCGCGTCGTCGCGACCGTCTCCGTCAGCGTCGACTCGACGATACGCGGTGCGACGCTGGCCAGCAGGCCGGCGCTGCATACGACGATGACGACGATCAGTAAGCGCCAGGCCCGTACGCCCATCACGCGCACTCCGCGACAGGCGCGCCACGCTGCTGTGCCAGCTCGCGTTCGAGCGCCGTGACGCGCAACGCCTGCAGGTCGAGACCAACCTGTCGCACGCAATTCGCCAGCAGCTCGATTTCGTCCGGCCGATAGATTTCGCGGTCGGCTTTTTCGCCGACCACGACGAACCCGTCGACCCGCCCGCCCTGCTGCATCGGCAACACCCAGCCGCTGCCGTCGCGCATAGCTGCGCCGCGACTGCGCAGCTCAACCGCGATCGGCGCATCGACGGCGAAGCTCGGTCCGAGACCCAGATCGTCGATCTGCGCGACATAGAAGTCGGCACCAGCACGGCGGTAGATCGAAACTGCGTTGCGTCCAATGAATTGTGCCAGCGCGTCGTGCAGCGCCGCCAGCAGCGCGGGGTCGGTTTCGAAATGCGACGAGCGACGCACAAAGGCACGCAGCGCTGCTTCGCGTGCGTGCAAGTCGCGGAACAACAGACGCTCGACCCAGGCCTCAGCCAGCTTGCGCACGCGCGCAGCCGCCACAGCGAGCCCAACTGTGATGGCGATGTCGCTCCAATTGCGCGCGACGCCGTCGTCGATATGCAGCACGCGGTCGGTGATCGCCGTCAGCGCTGCGAACAGACCGACCAGCACCAGGCTGGTGACGCCAAAGACCGCGGCGCGATTGACGGCGAAGCCGAACTCGAACACGCGCCGGCGCAGAATCGCGTAGGCGAAGACGCCGATCGTCACGATCGCCCCAAGTACCGTCGCCGCATTCAGCGGGACCGTATTTTCCGGATACCAGGCGATCAGGTCGCTGATCCAGTTGGTGGCAAAAGCAAGCCCGATCCAGCGCAACCGCTCGCGCGCTTCACCGCCCGACGCGCGCCACCGGCGACGCAGGACGATGGCGATGAACAGATAAACGCACTGCACGTAGATGGCGGGATAGAAATCCAGCCAGCCCGGCAGGTTCCAGCTATAGCGCTCGAACGCCAGCGCGACGACCTGCAGCGCGGCCGCGACGGGTTGCAGCGTCAGGAAGATGCGCTCGTCGGCGCGCAACCGGTCTTCCGCCGGGCGCAGAAAATAGAGCGCGAACAGCGCATAGCAGATGTATGCAGACGCCGATCCGATCAGCCACTCGACGATGCCGATGGTGCGTAGCGTCTCGGTCGGCAGCGCGTCCATGACATCGAACAACGCGTAGGCAGCAAACGCGATCGCAAGCGCACGTTCTGCGAATGCGTCGGCGCGCCGCACGGCGAGCGCGACCGCGAGGCCCAGCGTTGGAATTGCGGCCACGACGCTGAACCAGATGATGATGCGCGAGAGATCGGCGGGCTCTGCGTCGAGAACGATGTCGGCACTGCGGCGCTGGCCGTCGCCGCCGGTGATGTCGACGTGCTGCGTGCTTCCGATTCCGTCGCGGCGCGGCCAACGTCCATGGATCTCGACCAGATCGCCAACCTGGGCGCCTGCGCGTGCCAGCGGGCCGTCCGGGCGCAGCGCGACGATGGTGCGATCGTTTGTGAAGACCGGCCCGCTGCCCAACACTGCGCCGATGCTCGGCTGTTCGCCGGAGAGCAATGCGCGAAACGTGGCCGGCGCCGCGAGCGTATAAAATACGATCGTCACGACCGTGAAGATCGCGATGAGCAGGCGAAATGCGGGGATGACCCAGCGCGGCGTCATCATGCGGTCTGCGACAAAGGGCTAAGCTTGGATTCGATCCGGTCGAGCCGTTCGACAATCGAGTCAAAGCGATCCGACTCGCGCACGACAAGCTGCAACGCTTGCAGATCGTTGCCGACCTGTCTTGCCGCACCGGCCAGCAATTCGATCTCGTCGGGCCGGTAGATCTCGCCGTTGGCGCGCGGCTTCAGCAACACGACGCCGAACAGCGCACCACCCCGCCGCATCGGCAGCGCCAGCCCGCCGTGCCAGCGCACCGCCCCACTCGTCGCGCGCAACTCGACCGTCAGCGCAGCATCGACGTCGAGCGGGGCTGCGTCGCCGCGCACCGACGTGAACCGGCCGTCCGGCGCCTGCAGCAATATTGCCGCGGCGTCTGCACCGGCGAACTGCGTCAGCAACGCCGCAAATCCATCCAGCAACGGGTCTGGTCGCGTGAAATGCGCGGCGCGCTGCAGGAAGTCGCGTAACGCCTGTTCGCGCGCGCGCCAGCTTTGAAACAACAGCCGCTCGACCCAATCTTCGACCAGCTTGCGCAGCCGCGTCGCGGCGATTGCCAGCACAAAGGTGATCGCAATGTCGATCCAGTTGCGCTCGGCGCCGTCGTCAAACCGCAACAGCCGGTCGGCGAGTGCGGTGCAGGCGGCGAACAGACCAACCAGCAACAGGCTGGTCGCGCCGAACACCGTGGCGCGATTGATCGCAAAGCCGAAATCGATCACGCGGTGCCGCAGCAGCGCATAGACGAGCAGAATCGCACCGGTGATTTTCGCGACATACGAAACCAGGCCGATGACGAGAAAGGATTGCCAGACCGGGATCGGCGTCGCGCCAATCAGGTCACCCGCCAGCACCGCCGTCGTCGCAATCGCAATCCATCGAAAGCGCTGCCGGTCCTCGCCGCCGGCTTTCGACCAGCCGCGCCACAAGGCCTGCGCGACCAGCGTGCAGACCAGCAGAAGCGCGCCGTATTGCGGCGTCGCATACATGTAATGCGGCATGTACAGCCGCAGGCGAAAGAGACTGAACAAGACCGAGGCGGCAAGGACGCAGATGCCTAGCAAGGTCCATCGTAGCGGCGCGCGGAAGCCGGCCCCGCTGGTTCGCTCGCGCACATAGAAGACGACGAACAAGGCAAGGCAGAGCGGTGCCGTGCTGAGGCTGAAGGTCCAGCTCATTTGCCCGGCCATGCGCAGCGCGTCGTCGTCGATATAGGCGTAGGCGCTGGTCTGGCCGTAGAGCGCAAAGGCAAGCGCCAGCAGCCGCGACGGCAATGTCGACGGTCCGCGCCATGCCACCAGCGCGGCCAGCGCAAGGAACAAGGTGAAGCCGACATAGAGCAGCCGGCGTACGAACAGCGTGAACTGTTCGGGTATGGCATCGACGGGAAGCGTCAGCATTTCGCTGCTACCGTCGGCGCGATAGACCAGCAACGACACTGTGAGACCCGGTCGCGGCGCGTATTGCGTATGTACCGGGATCTCGGCCACATCGCCGACTTTCAAACCGGCGCGATCTGCTGGTCCCCCTTCCGCGATGCTGGTGAGGACGATACGGCCGCTGAAGAGATGGCCGCCTTCCGCCTGGAAGCCGAAACCGGTCGAGCCGCTCTGGCCGGTCGTCATCTGTTCGATCCAGCTTGGCGCCTCCAACGCGACCAGCACGAATCCCCAGAACGCCATCAGCAACGCGGCCAGACGCAGGAAGCGATCGGTGGTGCGTGTCATTACGCGCTCCACGGCAGCGAAGCGGCGCCGCGCGCGGTCTCTGTTCCGCTACGAACGATGCTGACGGCGCGCGGCAGCGACAGGCATTCGAACACCAGCGCAAATGCAAGCGCCGCAAAAAGCAGCAGCTGCACTGCGCGACTGGTTCGCGCCGACTGCATCGGCGTCGCGCGCCGTCAGGACGTTGGGTTTAGCTCGCTTTCGGCTTCGGCGCTTTCAACTCGCGCGAATTGCCGTTCGGCGCCAGATGCAGACGCACGTCCTTGCCGGCCTTGGTCGCCGTACCGGTCCAGCCGCCGCGCATCTTGTCGGAAGTCAACTTCATGTCGCTATAGCCGCGCTTTTCCAAGGTGCGCAGAAAAGCGTCCGGCGGCGTGGCGCCGGCACCGGCCTGCGCCGCAGCCGACGGCGCAGCAGCAGGCGGCGTGGTTTGCGCCATGGCGGGCAGCGCCGACACGGACAGAGCAGCGACGAGCAGCAACAAGCGAGCCTTCAACATGCAATTCCCCTGTGATCGTGAGACGGCACGCTTGTGTCGCGCGCGCGTCGGATTTCGGTCGCACTGAAACGCAAAACCGCCCGCCTGCATAGTCTTTGAGACCAGCAAAGCGGGCGGTTGTTAGAAAGCTTGCATGGAGTTTAGAAGCGCATCCGCGCCCCGCGCTAGAAGCGCATCCGCGCCCTGCGCTAGAAGCGCATCCGCGCTACGAACCGTCCGTCATAGGCGCGGTAGCCGCTGCGGTCTTCGCCGCCCAGCTCCAACCCGATATCGGCAATCCGGTCGCCGCCGCGCAGCGCAATGCGGGCCAGCGGCGCGCCGCCCTGCAGCTTCTGCGGGTCGAGCGTGAAGCTGGGACCGCCGCTGAGGAATTGCGCCGTCGTCGACGCGGCGCCGTCACCGAACAGCTGGCGATAACCGACTTCCACTTCCGGACGCCATTTGAAGGCGCCGCTACCGAGTGCAGCGCCGAATGCGACGGTGCCTTCGATCGCACCCTGGGTGGAGTTGCGGCTGCCCACCTGCAAATTGAACCCATCGCTGGTGCCGCGTTCGGCGTGTTCGTTTTCCTGCAGGATCAGATAGCTCGCCGCGACTTTCGGGCGGGCATAGAAGCTGCCCCACAAATCGGCCTTGTACGACAGCGCGGCGCGCACCGAACCGAGCAGGCCGCCCCAACGCGCTTCGGCGTTGCGCGTGAACGACGCGTCGTTGGCATCGGTTGAGGTCAGCTTGCGCGTGCTGCCGGAATTTACGTAACCGCCATTGACGCTGGCCGACACGTTGATGCCGTTGCCGCTCTCCTGCCAGTACGCGCCAAGCAGGTATGAGTTCGAGACGGTGCGGTTGTCGGGATCGGAATCCTTGTCGTCGACCCACGAACGCAGCGACGACAGCGAGAAGCCGTAGGTGCCGATCGACGTGTTGGGCTTTTCCCAGCCGATCGCGAGACCGTAACCACCGCCACGGAAAGCCGGCGCCTGATCGCGTTCGCGCGTCGCACCAAAGCCGAACGGCTGCACCCAGAACCCATCGCGCGCCGGGCGCAGATTCAACGCGTCTTCGCCCTGCGCACGCACCAACGCGTCGACGCCCTGGCTGAGCGTGTAGAACTGGCCGCCAGCAAACGCGGGCAGCATGCGTTCGTACAGCGTTTTGAAGCTGGCCTGGTTGACCGCGCGCGAGAAGGCCTGGCCGAGCTGCACGTCTTTGTCGTGCTGCTGGAAGATCGCGTCATAGGCCTGCGCGCCGACGGTGATGCCGGCTTCGGCAGCGGTGCGACGGCGCACCTGCACGCCGATCGTGCCGGCCGCGGCGCTTTGCACCAAAGTCGCATTGTAGAAGTACGGCACGTCGCCCAGCGTGACCTGGCTTTGCAGTTGCGCCGACGGTGCGGTGATCAAAGTGAGTGCGAGCGGCGCCGTCAGCTTAGACTGAATGTCGAGGCCGAGCCGCGAACCCTGCACCAGATTGACGCCGCCGCTCGATGCAATGCTGCCGAACCGGCCGGTCGCGGGATCGACCGCGAGAACAACCTGGCCCTGCGCGCCGACATTCAGGCTCGACACGTTGAGCTGGCCAAAGCCGGTCTGCACCAGCTTGCCGTTGGCAACGCCGACGACGACGCGGCCGTCCGTGTCGGTGACCGAACCGGTCAGCACGGCGCCGTTGTTGATGTTCAGCGTGTCGGCACCGTTGCCGAACGCAACGCCGCCTTTCAACGTGCCCGCATTCAGGTTCAGCGTGTCGTTGCCCGATCCGAACAGCACGTCGCCGATTACGCTCGGCGCGGTGGTCGAGCCTGCGATCTGCGTTTGGTTGAAAGTGACGCCGCTGGTGTTGGCGCGCACGTCGATCGCGGTGCGCGAACCGACCGTCGCCTCGCCCGCCGTGCCCGGATTGACCGCGGTGACGATCCGTCCCTGGTTGCCGATCGCGGTCAGCGTGCCCGACAGATCCTGAATTGCGACCGCGGCGCCGGCGACCGGCGTGTGCGTGCCGCTGGTGCCGTTGACCGACGCGCTGATCGTGCCCGAGTTGGCGATCGAGTTCAGCGTCGCACCTTGTTCGATGCGCACGGCGGAAACCGTGATCGCCGATTCCGCAATCCCGTTCGCCTGAATCGAGCCTTCGTTGCGCAGGGCCGGTACGATCGCACCAGCCGCAGCGCGCAACGCCGTCGAATTGGCGGCGTAGGCATTGGCGTTGATCTGGCCCGTATTGCGAATGCCGCCGTCGAGCGTGACCGTACCGCCCTGGCCACCGATCTGCAGCGCCGTCGCGGTGATGTTGTTGTAGATGCCGTCCGACGCCAGCGCGCCGCGCACCAGCAAGGCCGCATTGTCAGTGTCGGCACCGGCAATGCCGAGACGCGAATTGGCGCTGCCACCGATCAACAAAGCCGGGGCCGAGCCCGAGCTGGTCAAGGCGCCGGACGTGTCGACGATGATGCCGTTGCCGACATCGCCGGCGACGCGAACCACCGGCCCGCCTTGCAGCAGGTCGTTCGGACCCAGCGCCGCAAGCGCGGCCGCATCGGTCGGGCGTACCGTGTTGAGATAGCCGGTCGCGGTCATCGAATTCTGCAGCGTCAGGCGCCCCAGGATCGATTGTTCGAACGAAGCCGCCGACGCGTTCTGGCCTTTCGCGATGATCGTGCCGCTGACCGTGACGTCGCCGACGACGACGCCGCGCGTGCGCAGGCCGACCGAATTGTTGCCGGTGATCTGGGTCGAACCGCCCAGCGCGATGAATCCTTCGAGCCGCGTCTCGAGCGAAATGCCGGCCGAGTTGTTGCCGATCACCGTGATGTTGCCGGTGCCCTGCGTGATCGAGCCGAAGAACGGATTCGGGCCGGTCACCTGGATGCCGAAGCGGCGCTCGCCGTTGGTCAACGGGATCGTGGTCGCCGGCGTCGTATCCGAGATCGTGATCGAACCGTTGTTGGTGACGGTGCCGGTGTTGCCGCCGCGCACCGCGATGCCGACCGCGTCGTTGGCATCGAGAATCTTGATCGTGCCTTCGTTGACGATCTGGTTGTTGCTGTCGAGCGTCGCGGCCGCGCCCGCACCGCTCGTCTGCAACGTACCCGCCGACGTCACGCGAACGTCGTCGCGTGCGCCGTTATTTGCCGTCGACGTTGCGATCGGCGTCGATCGCGTCGTCGTGACCTGGGTTTCGGCAGCGGCATCGACCGACACCAGCGAAAGCAGCGCTACGACGGCGCACGCGGTTTTGCTCATTCCTGCTGTCGTGGGCGCGGCGCCTCGAAACGGCCAGCGATGTTGCGCAACGGCACGTTTCATTGTGACGGAGGGCAAGCGGCAGACGCGGGGGGAGTTCAGCATGGTGGCCTACGTACTCGCACACGTGGACGACGAACGGCAACGGGGCACCGGGCCCAAGAGCCCTGTTCGGCTCCGCTCGCACGAAGATCACATGCGCGTCGCCGTTGCGGCCTCGTCGACCCGCTGCAAGCCCGGGCGGCAGGTCCGTCGCTCTACGTGGGATTTTTACCCACGTCAAGTTCTTGGTCGAGCTGGGTGCCAGCTAGCTGGAGCGTAGGATCCGTTACCAAGTCAGCCTCGCGGTGCCGACGCTTCGCACTAGGATCCGGCCATCAAATTCGAGTCCAGGTGAGGAACGAACAAATGAAGCGCGTTGTGTTGGCGGGTCTCGCCGCCTTGTTTGCCGGCGGCATGTCGATCGCCTTGCACGCCTGGTCGCAGACCGCGCCCGGCGGACCCGCCGGTGGCCCGGCCGCGCCCGGTGCGCATGCGCAGATGGCGCATCATCGCGGTCCGATGCCGCTTCCGAGCGAGCGGGTCGAACCGATGCTGGCCTTCGCCAAGGCGTCGCTGAAGATCACAGCAGCGCAGGAATCGGCGTGGAACGCAGTTGCCGACGTGGTGCGCAAGCACGCCAAGGCGCGTGACGAAGACGTCAAGAAGATGCGCGCCAAATTCGATGCCGCGCGCGATGCCAAGACGCCGCCGACTCCGCCAAACGGCATCGAAATGTTGCAACAGCAGCAGCAGCGCCTGACCCAGCGCGCCAAAGATCTGGACGAGCTGCTGACTGCAGCCAAGCCGCTCTACGCATCGCTCAGCGACGACCAGAAGAAAGCAGCCGATCGCCTACTGCATCACGCGCGCGGCGGCATGGGTGGCCGCGGCGGTCCGCACATGATGGGACCGCACTGAACAAAAAAGGGCCGCTGCAGCGATGCAGCGGCCCTTTTGCTTTTAGGCGCGCGATGACTTGGTGCGGAACACCAGCAGCGCGAACATGAGCATGCTGCACAGAGTCAGCATCGCGCCGAACGGAACCATTGCCCGGCCCAGCTCGAAATTGCCCATCGCCATCATCCAGAGGCTGGCGATCATCACGACGACGCCGATCACGGCGACGACAAATTGCGCACCCGCCAACTTGCCGGTGGCCATCGCCGGATGCGCGCGCAGATACAGGCCGTAGAGCATCAGCGACACCCAACCGAGCAGGTTGAGATGCGCGTGTGCATCGCGTGCGGAATGATCCTCGGTCACGCCCATGAAGATGCCCATCACCATGCCGGTGAGTGCGCACAACACCGCGGCGCGGAAATGCAATCCAGCAACGTCTTTCATGGAACCGTCTCCCTTATCGTGCGGCCGTAAGGACCGTGCGACGCCGGGATAAGAAGTCGCGAGCGACGCAGCAAGCGTCGCGTGCGGCTCGCTATTTACGGGCTGAAGCGTCGGTCTTTGCAGCAGGCTGCACCACAGCACCGGCCGAGGTGCCGTCCCAGCCGCCGCCCAGCGCCTGGATCAACACGACCGCAGCCAGCAACTGATTCTGCCGCACCGTGATCGAAGATTGTTCGGCTTGCAGCGCCTGCGCCTGTGCTTGCACCACGCTAGTATAGGCGACGCGGCCAGCCCGGTATTGATCGATGATCGATTGTTCGGCACTGCGCGCAGCGCGCAACGCAATTGCCTGCGCTTCGCCCTGGCGTTTCAGCGTATCCAGCGCGACGAGCTGATCTTCGACTTGCGCCAACGCGCCCAGCACGGTCAGGCGATATTGCGCGACCGTACCGTCATAGGCGGCACGTGCCTGGTCGATACGCGCCGAGCGCGCACCGGCATCAAAGATCGTTTCGGCGACGCTGGCGCCTGCCGACCACGCCACGTTCGATGCGCGGAACAGCTTGCTGATCGGCGAACCGCTGACGCCGTAGGAACCCGACAGCGACAGGTCGGGAAACCACGCCGCAATCGCAACGCCGATTTCTGCGTTGGCCGACGCAACGCGTCGTTCTGCCGACGCAACATCGGGCCGGCGTTCGAGCAGGGTCGACGGCAGTGCCATCGGGATCGGCGGCATGCGCAACGTCATCGTCGTCGGTTTCAACGTGAAATCAGCCGGCGCGGTCCCGACCAACACCGCGATCGCATGTTCGAGTTGGGCGCGCGAACGTTGGTTGGCGATTGCCTGGGCCTGGGTCTGCGCCAGTTGCGTTTCGGCCTGGTCGACGTCCGAACGCGCGACGAGGCCGACATTGTATTGGTTCTGCGTGATCTGCAGCGAGCGCGCATAGGCTTCGACCGTCGTGTCGAGCAGGCGCTGGAATTCGTCCTGAAAGCGCAGCTGCACATAGGCGCTGGCCAGCTGCGCCTGCAGCGACAGGCGCGCATTGGCGAGATCGGCGGCGCTGGCGAGCGCGCTTTCGTCCTGCGCTTCGATCGAGCGGCGGATACGACCCCACAGATCGATATCCCAGTTCGCCGTCGCGTTGGCACGGTACGAGGTGCGCGCCGTGCTGTTCGACGGTGCGCCGGTCGGTGCGCTGTTGGCAGTGCCGCTGCGCGTGGCGTCGAAGCTTGCGCCGACGGTTGGGAAAAGTTGCGATTGCGCCTGATCGGTCAGCGCGGTCGCCTGCCGGTAATTCGCTTCCGCGACGCGCAACGACTGGTTCGTCTGCAGCAACCGATCTTGCAGATTGTCGAGCGTCGGATCGTTGAAATCCTGCCACCAGGCACCGCGCGGCGCGGCGTCGTTCGGGGCCGCAACTTTCCATCCCGCTTGTTCTTTGAACGACGCAGGAATGTCGGTCGTCGGCCGCACATAGTCGGGACCGACGGCGCAGCTCGACAGCAACCCGATCAGCAGCGCGGCATACGCGCCCCTCTTCGTCATCCCTGCGAAAGCAGGGATCCATTGGGCCGAGGTCGTGAGGTCCGTCGTCATTCTTGTTCTTCCGAGCCTGCGCATGAATGGATCCCCGCCTTCGCGGGGATGACGTGGTTGTTGTTGATCATTCCGCCGGCACCAGCGCGGGGTCGATCGCCCGGTCCTTTTTGCGGCGCTTGTCGAGCGCGAGATAAATCACCGGCGTCGTGAACAGCGTCAGGAGCTGACTCAGCAACAAGCCGCCGAAGATCGAAATGCCCAGCGGCTGGCGCAGCTCGGCGCCGTCGCCGGATCCCAGCGCCAACGGCAACGCACCCAGCATCGCCGCCGCCGTCGTCATCATGATCGGGCGGAAGCGCAGCATGCAGGCTTCGTGGATCGCCGACATGCTGTCGAGTCCGCGCGTGCGCTCGGCGTCGAGCGCGAAGTCGATCATCATGATCGCGTTTTTCTTCACGATGCCGATCAGCAGAATGACGCCGATGGTCGAGATCAGGCCGAACTCGGTGTTGAACACCAGCAACGCCAACAGCGCGCCGATGCCGGCCGACGGCAAGGTCGACAGCACCGTCAGCGGGTGTACGTAGCTCTCATACAGAATACCCAGCACGATATAGACCGCGAGCAAGGTCGCGAGCAGCAGGATCGGCGTGCTGCCGGCGCTCTGCTGGAACTGGCGCGCGCTGCCGGCGAACTCACCCACGATCGTGGTCGGCATCTTGATGCGCGCCTCGGCCGCTTTGATTGCTTCGGTCGCCAGGCTCAGCGACACACCGGTTGCGGTGTTGAACGAGATCGTCGTCGCCGCGTAGGTGCCCTGGTGATTGACCGCCAACGGCGTCGTGCCGGGTCCCCACGTCGCGATTGCCGACAGTGGGACCATGCGCGAATTCGACGTCGACACCGCCGAACCCGTATTGCTGCCGGCGCCCGCCGTTGCACCGATCTTGTTCTGCGCTGCGTTGCGCACGCTGATACTGTCGGTGGCGTTGGCTGCGTTCGCGCCCGTCGTCGCGGTGCCGCCGGTGCCGCTCGATTGCGTGCTGAACGTGCCGGCCAGCGCGTTGGTCGCCTGGCTGCCGCGTGCGGTCGCGCCCGATGCAGGGATGTAGACTTCGCCAAGCGTCTCGGGGCTCTGCCAGAAACGCGGATCGACCTCCATCACGACTTTGTATTGGTTGACCGCGTTGAAAATGGTCGAGACCTGGCGCTGGCCGAACGCGTCGTAGAGCGCGTTGTCGACCTGGTTGGTCGCGATGCCGAGACGCGAGGCGGTTTCGCGGTCGATGCGCAGCGCGATCTCCAACCCTTTGTCGTTCTGGTCGGAGTCGACGTCGGTCAGTTCGGGCGTGTTCGCCTGCAGCTCTTCTTTGAGCGCCGTGCCCCATTTGCGCAGCTCGTTCAGGTCGTCGCCGAGCAGCGTGTATTGATAGCTGCCGCCGCTGCCTTGCCGTCCGCCGCCGCCTGGAATGTCGCCGACCATGCCAAGAAAGGCCTGCGCGCCCGGCACCGACGACATTTTTGGCCGCAGCCGGTTCATCACGTCGTCGGTCGTGTCGCGCTGGTTGCGCGGCTTCAGCTGCACGAACATGTTGCCGCTATTGGCGCCGCCGCGACCGCCGCCGGTGAAACCGATCACCGTCTCCACCGCCGGGTCTTTCAGCAGAATGTCCTGAAAGTCGCTGATCTTCTTCTGCATCGACTGGAACGAGATGCTCTGGTCGCCGCGCAGACCCGCGAACAACAAGCCGGTGTCCTGCTGCGGGAAGAAGCCTTTCGGGATCATGATGTAGAGATAGACGTTGAGCACGATGGTGATCAGCAGGATCAGCAGCACCAGCCGCCCGTTCCGCAGCGACCACGTCAAGCCCAGTTCGTACTTGCGCGTCAGCCACGCAAAGCCGCGCTCGAACCGGTCGAGCTGGCGCGAGAGGAAGCCGGAAAAGGCGCCGGTCTTCTTCTTCGCCTGATGCCGGTGATCGTGCAGCAACAAGGCGCACATCATCGGCGTCGTGGTCAACGACACGACCATCGACACCAGGATCGAGGTCGTCAGCACGACCGCGAATTCGCGGAAGAACCGTCCGACAATGCCGCCCATCAACAGGATCGGCATGAAGACCGCGACGAGCGAGATGCTCATCGACAAAACCGTGAAGCCGACTTCTTTGGCGCCCAGCAAGGCAGCGCGATAGCGCGCCATGCCGGCTTCGATGTGCCGCTTGGTGTTTTCCAGCACCACGATCGCATCGTCGACGACGAAGCCGGTCGCAACCGTCAGCGCCATCAACGACATGTTGTTCAGGCTGTAGCCGAACAAATACATGAACCCGAACGCGGTCACGAGCGAGACCGGCACCGCGACCGCGGGGATCAAGGTCGCGCGTCCGTCGCGCAAGAAGATGAAGACGACGCCGATCACCAGAATGATCGAGATCACCAAGGTGCGTTCGACTTCGATCAGCGAACGGCGGATCGACACGGTGCGGTCGACGCCCATCTTCAATTCGATCTGCGGTGGGATCGACGCCTGCAATTCCGGGATCAGCGCTTTCACCTGATCGACCAGATCGATGATGTTGGCGCCCGGCTGGCGCCGCACCTGCACGATGATCGCGGGCTTGCCGTTGGTAAGTCCCTGGTTGCGCAGATCTTCGACCGAGTCGATGACCTCGGCGACGTCGCCCAGCCGCACCGCCGAACCGTTGCGATAGGCAATCACCAGCGGGCGATATTCGTCGGCGCTGCGCGCCTGGTCGTTGGTGTAGAGCTGGTAGCGCAGCTCGCCGACTTCGATCTGCCCTTTCGGCGCGTTGGCGTTGGCGCTCGACAAGGCCGCGCGTACGTCGCTGAGACCGATACCGTATTTCCACAGCGCCTTGGGATTCAGCTCGACACGCACGGCAGGATTCGAGCTGCCGCTGATCAGCACCTGCCCGACGCCGGGCAACTGGCTGATCTTCTGCTGCAGCACGATCGACGCCGCGTCGAAAATCTGCCCCGGCGACAGCGTCTCCGACTGCATCGTCAGCATGATGACGGGCTGGTCGGACGGATTGAACTTGCGATAGGTCGGGTTCGACCGCAGCGACGACGGCAGGTCGGCGCGCGACGCGTTGATCGCCGCCTGGACGTCGCGCGCAGCGCCGTCGATGTCGCGGTTGAGTCCGAACTGCAGCACGATCTGCGTGCTGCCGACCGAACTGCTCGACGTCATTTCGGTGACGTCCGCGATCTGGCCCAGCCGGCGTTCGAGCGGCGTCGCGACCGACGTCGCCATATCTTCGGGGCTGGCGCCGGCCATGTTGGCCTGCACCGCGATGGTCGGAATGTCGATCTGCGGCAGCGGCGCAACCGGCAGCAGGAAATAGGCGACGAAACCGGCGAGAAAAATCCCGATCGTCAGCAGCGTCGTCGCAACCGGACGCCGGATGAACGGTTCGGAGATGTTCACACCGTGACTCCGTCGCCTTCATCGTCGAGATCGACGACGCGTTCGTCGACGCGGCGCGCGATCCGGTCGAAGGCGAGATAGATGACCGGCGTGGTGAACAAGGTCAGCAACTGCGAGACGATCAAGCCGCCGACGATGGTGATGCCCAGCGGATGGCGCAGCTCGGATCCGACGCCGGTGCCGATCATCAACGGTAGCGCGCCCAGCAACGCCGCCATCGTCGTCATCAAAATCGGACGGAAGCGCAGCAGGCAGGCCTGGTGAATTGCTTCCAGCGGCGGCTTGCCCTCGTCGCGTTCGGCCGCCAGCGCGAAGTCGATCATCATGATCGCGTTCTTCTTCACGATGCCGATCAGCAGCACGATGCCGATGATGCCGATGATGCCGAGATCGTGGCCCGACACGATCAGCGCCAGCAGCGCGCCGATGCCCGCCGACGGCAGGGTCGACAGAATCGTGACCGGGTGGATGTAGCTCTCATAGAGAACGCCGAGCACGATATACATCGTCACGATCGCAGCCAGGATCAGCAGCAAGGTGCTACCCAGCGACGACTGGAAGGCGAGCGCAGCGCCCTGGAAGCGCGTCTGCACCGACAGCGGCAATCCGATTTCCAGCTCAGCCGCCTTGATCGCGTCGACCGCGGCGCCCAGCGACGCGCCGTTGCCGACGTTGAAGCTGATCGTTGCGGCCGGGAATTGCGACAGATGGTTGATCAGCAGCGGCGCCGCGCGCTGTTCGACCGTCGCGATCGCCGTCAGCGGCACTTGTCCGCCACCCGCGGTCGGAATGCGGATCTGCGCCAGCGAGTCGAGCGACGCTTGCAGATCGGGCGACCCTTCAAGGATCACGCGATACTGGGTCGACTGGGTGAAGATGGTCGAGATGATGCGCTGGCCGAACGAGTCGTACAGCGCATTGTCGATCGTGGCCGGCGTCACGCCAAAGCGAGCCGCGGTGTCGCGATCGATCTTCACATAGGCCGACAGGCCGTTGGGCAACTGGTCGCTGGCGACGTCGGTCACTTCAGGATGGTTGTGCAGCGCTTCGACCAGCTTCGGCACCCAGACGTCGAGCAGCGCCGGGTCGGTCGTCTCGAGCACGAACTGGTACTGGGTCCGGCTGAACGTCGTGTCGATCGTCAGATCCTGCACCGGCTGCATCCACAGCGAGATGCCCGGCAGGTGCACCAGCCGGTTCTGCAGATTGCGGATCACCTGCACCGCGTTGTTCGAACGCGTCGCATGCGGCTTGAGGTTGATCAGGAAACGGCCGGTATTGAGCGTCGCGTTCGATCCATCGGTGCCGATGAACGAGGTCAGGCTGTCGACGTCGGGATCCTGCAGCACCAGATCAGCGATCTGCTGCTGCCGCTCGCCCATCGCTTTGAACGAGATCGATTGCGGCCCTTCGCTGACGCCCTGAATCAGGCCCGTATCCTGGGTCGGGAAAAATCCTTTGGGCACGACGATGTAGAGCAGCGCGGTCAGCACCAACGTGCCGACTGCAACCCACAAGGTCGTGCGCTGCCGCGCCAGCACGAAGATCAGCGCGCGGTCATACTGGCCGATCAGCCAATCGAACCGTTCGCGGCTCCAACGTGCGAAGCGGCCTTCCGTGTGCTCGCCCGGACGCTTGAGCAGCTTGGCGCACATCATCGGCACCAAGGTCAGCGACACGACCGCCGAGATCAGAATCGTCACCGCCAAGGTCACCGCGAATTCGCGGAACAGGCGGCCGACGACGTCGCCCATGAACAGCAACGGGATCAGCACCGCAATCAGCGACACGGTCAGCGACACGATGGTGAAGCCGATCTGCTTCGATCCTTTCAGCGCCGCATGCAGCGGATCTTCCCCTTCTTCGATATAGCGCGCGATGTTCTCGATCATCACGATCGCGTCGTCGACGACGAAGCCGGTCGCAATCGTCAGCGCCATCAGCGACAGATTGTTCAGGCTGTAGCCGGCCATATACATGAACGCGAAAGTGCCGATGATCGACAACGGCACCGACAGCGACGGAATGATCGTGGCGCGCGCATTGCCGAGAAAGGCGTAGATCACCGCCACCACCAGCAGCACAGCCAGACCGAGTTCGATCTCGACGTCGTTGACGCTGGCGCGAATGGTGATGGTGCGATCGGTGAGCACGCGCAATTCGATCGCGGCCGGCAGCGACGATTGCAGCGACGGCAGCAACTGGCGGATGCGGTCGACCGTATCGATCACGTTGGCACCGGGCTGGCGCTGCACGTTCAGCACCACGGCCGGCGTACGATCGACCCAGGCCGCAAGCTTGGCGTTCTCGGCGCCGTCGATAATGTCGGCGACGTCGTCGAGACGAACCGGCGCGCCGTTTTTATAGGCGATGATCAGGTTCTGGTATTCGGCCGCCGACTTGAGCTGGTCGTTGGCGTTGATCGTGTACTGGCGCGACGGACCGTCGAAATTGCCTTTGGGCGAATTGACGTTGGCGCTGCCGATGATGGTGCGCAGATCGTCGATCGCCAGACCGTACGCGGCCAGCGCGCGCGGATCGGCCTGAATGCGCACGGCGGGACGCTGACCGCCCGAAATCGACACCAGGCCGACGCCCTGGATCTGCGAAATCTTCTGCGCCAGACGATTCTGCGCGATGTCCTGGACCTGCGTCAGCTTCATCGTCTTCGACGTGAGCGACATGGTCAGCACCGGCGCGTCGGCCGGATTCACTTTGGCGTAGATCGGTGGTGCGGGCAGATCGGCGGGCAGCAGATTGCCGGCGGCGTTGATCGCGGCCTGGACCTGCTGTTCGGCGACGTCGAGCTGCAGGTCGAGACCGAACTGCAAGGTGATCACCGACGAACCACCCGACGACACCGACGACATCTGCGTCAGGTTCGGCATCTGCCCGAACTGACGTTCGAGCGGCGCCGTGATCGCCGACGTCATCACTTCGGGCGACGCGCCCGGATAGAAGGTCTGGATCTGGATGGTCGGATAATCGACCTGCGGCAACGCTGACAGCGGCAGGAAGCGGAACGCCACCAGACCGACGAGCAGAATTGCCGCCATCAACAACGTCGTCGCAACCGGACGAACGATGAAAGGCTGCGAGGGATTTGCGCTCATGCTTGTGCTCCCTGCGAAAGCAGGATGGCCTTTCTATCGCTGGGCGTTCGGCGCGGGCGCAGCAGGCGCAGTCGTGGACGGTGTCGCGGGCGCAGCCGCACCATCGGCGGGCGGTGCCGCGCGGCGGCGGCGTTCGCCAGGCTGTTGCGGCGCTCCACTTTCCGCCGGTTGTGCAGTCGGCGTCTGCGCACCCGGCGCCGCTGCGTTCGGCCCTTGTGCACCGGTTGCAGGCAGTGGCGGCTGCGAACCCGGCGCGCCGCGATTCTGACCGCCCGGTGCGCCGCCTTCGCGACGCGCACCACGGCCACCTGCGCCGTTGCCCTGGCCGGGGACAAAGTTCGGCGGCGTTTCACCCGGCAACAGCACCGCTGCGCCTTCTTTCACGCGGTCCGCGCCGTCAATGACGATGCGTTCGCCTTTTTGCAGCCCCTGCTCGATCGCGATTCGATCGCCGCTGGTCACCCCCAACGTCACCGGTCGCGCGGTGACGGTTTTGTCTTCGCCGACCACCCACACGAACGTGCCCGGCGCACCGCGCTGAACCGCAGCGGCGGAAATGACCGGCACGTCTTTGCGGACGTCGACCACCACCTTCACGTTGACGAACTGGTTGGGGAACAAAGCTTCGTCGTCATTGGCGAATTGTGCTTTCAGACGCACGGTCCCGCTGGTCTGGTCGATCTGGCTGTCGACCGCCGACACCACGCCTTCGCCGAGTTTCGTCTTGCCGCTGCGATCGATCGCAACCACCGGCAGCGTCGCGCCCGACCGCAAGCGCGGCAGCACCAGCGGCAGATCGTCTTCCGGCAGCGTAAACACGACGGTGATCGGCTTGGTCTGGGTCAGCATGACGACGCCGTTCGCGTCGCCCTGCGAAACGAGATTGCCGACGTCGACTTGCCGCAATCCGACGCGCCCCGGAATCGGCGCAACGATGCGCGTGTAGTCGAGATTGAGCGCAGCCGTGTCGACATTCGCCTGGTCCGACTGCACGACGCCCTTGTACTGGCGCACCAACGCCGCCTGCGTATCGAGCTGTTGCTTGGCGATCGAATCCTGCTTCGCCAGCGTCTGGTAGCGCGCGAGATCAATTTCGGCGTTGCGCAGCAGCGCCTGGTCGCGTTCGAGCTGACCCTTCGCCTGATCGAGCGCGAACTGATAGGGGCGCGGATCGACCTGCGCCAGCAAGTCACCAGCCTTCACCGTCTGGCCTTCTTTGAAACCAACCTGCACCAGACGGCCGGCGATCTGCGCGCGCAACGTCACCGTCGCAAGCGGCGTCACCGTACCCAAGGCAGCGCGTTCGACCGGCACGTCGCCATTCTCGACCGTTGCAACCGCAACCGGCGTCGGGCCGATGCCGCGGAAGCGGCCGCCCTGGGGCGGCGCCGACGAACGGGAGACGGCCAGCCAGATGACCAGCAGCACCGCAACGATCACTGCACCAAGCACAAGCGCGCGCCGGTCGCCCGTCAGGCGCCGAATCCAGGCACGCGTTCCAGCCACGTCGAACGCGTTACGGCGGCCGCGGTTTTTTTGTTGTTCGTACGGCGTCATCGGCATTCGCTCTCTTTGCTCTCTCTTCCACCGTCGCGCGCGTCGAGGCGCATCGACAGCAAACGCGGTTTTGCTTCTACGGTCAGGCGTTGGAAGTCCCGCACCCAACATGCTTCGAACCCGAGACGGTTCGGTCGCAGGTCAACCGGGGTTCCATACGTGGCGATCAGGCGCGGCTGAAGTCTTTCGACGTCGATTTGATGCGGCGGCTGGCTTCGCGCGGTGAGCGTGGCATTTCGGACAACAGAACGGCCGCCCGGGCCAGGAACGAACGCAACGCGCAGTCGATCGGTACCAAAGCTGCACAACAACGGCGCAACTGAGTCAGGAAGCCCCACCCGGTCGCAACGTCCGCCCGCTGCAACCGCAGCGTCCGCCGCCTGGGCACGGCTCATGTCGAGCATCACGCCCTGCAGCACCAGCTGGGGCGGCTCCGCCGAGGTCGCTGACGTCGCCGCCAGCATCAAGACCGCGCTCGCAGCGACCAGGTCCACGTAAAGCTCTCCAAAAAACCGGGTAGTTCATAAACCACTGCGGATGTACCGGCCGTCCCGGCCAGCGTCGACTGCAAGCTGGTGACGGAGTTCGACAGGTCCCGCACGCCACAGCTCAATAGCATGGCAGCGCGAAAAAAATGGCCGCGACGCCACAGCCTCCAGCGAAAATGCTTGGCGGCGGCCGCGCCCGCCTCGCCTTTCGGTGGACATAGGGACGAGGTCACATCGGTTGCGCCGCAACGTGCCGTAACCCCGCATCCGGCCTTTCTTCGGGTGGACTTCCACCGGCTGCGCGGAGTTGCGACAGTCCCGTCGCATGATTCCTGCCAGCCCAAAGCCCGCATCCTCGTCCGCCCAGGGTTCTGCCGGGGACGAGGCGATCTCGCCCTATCGTGTTTTCACCCGTGCCGATTGGGCTGCGTTGCGCGCCCACACGCCGCTGACTCTGTCAGATGACGAATTGGAACGGCTGCGCGGCGTCGGCGATCCGGTCTCACTCGACGAAGTGCGCGATGTATATCTTCCACTCACTAGGCTGCTGAACCTGCAGGTCGCGGCGTACCGCCAACTGCAGGTGCTGCGCGACGCGTTCCTTGGCCGGCCAAGTCAGCGTGCACCCTACCTCGTCGCCATCGCGGGCAGCGTCGCGGTCGGCAAAAGCACCTTCGCACGCGTGCTCGCAGCGTTGCTGGCGCGCTGGGTCGATCACCCGCGCGTAGCGCTGGTCGCGACCGACGGGTTTCTGTTGCCCAACAAAGAACTCGAAGCGCGCAACCTGATGCATCGCAAAGGCTTCCCCGAAAGCTACGACCAGAAAGCGATGCTGCGGTTTCTCGCCGCCGCCAAAGCCGGCGACGCGACGCTCAGCGTTCCGGTCTACAGCCATGTCGACTACGACATTCTGCCGGGCAAGTTCGACACGATCGAACGACCCGACGTGTTGTTGTTCGAAGGTCTCAACGTGCTGCAGACCGCGCCCGGCGTTAGCGTGATGGCGTCCGACTTTTTCGACTTCTCGATTTACGTCGATACCGACGAAGCGTCGGTCGCGGACTGGTTCCTCGAACGGTTCCTGCTGCTGCAACGCACGGCGTTCCAAAATCCTGATGCGTATTTTCACCGCTTCGCCGATATGGATCGCGAAAAGTCGATCGCCTTTGCGCGTGACGTGTGGCGCGACATCAACCTGCCGAACTTGCGCGACAACATCGCGCCGACGCGCGACCGCGCCGATTTGATCGTGCGCAAACAAGCCGATCATTCGATCAGCGAGATCCGGCTCCGCGGCGCGGTTTGATTTAGGCCCGCAGGGCCGCGCGGTTTTCATCGGCGGCGCTGAAAACCGGGAGCCGCTACGCGGCTAAAAACCGTTGCAGTCCTGCCACGGTACCCGCGACTTGGGCGCACGCGGTGCGATTTCAAACGCTACCTGGGAACGGACCAGCCGGTCGCGAGGTTCTACGGAACATTAGTGTCCTGGGAGGCCGACGATGCTCGCTCTGAAATCTCGCGTCCGGCACGCGTTTCGCGATGCCGAAATTGTGGGACGGTGTTTGCCCGGCCGCTACGACCGCGAATTCAAATATGATCTGCGGTACGCGGACGGAACCGTCCGCACCAATGTTCCCGAAAGCGAACTGGTGCGCGCGCAAACGGCGCAATTGGCACTCGCAATTGCGAGCTAGACAAGTTCGCGCGCTGCCGGAAACCACCGGCACCAAGCCAAGAAAAGCCGACCCAATCGCAGGGTCGGCTTTTTGCGTTCCGCACCACGACGCGGCGCCGGCCCATGAAAAACGCACAATTCTTTCGGTCTGCCGGCGTTGGCTGACGGATGAAACTGCTTGTCGTTGATGACGATCGTCACGCAGCCGAGACGTTGTGCGAAATCCTGCGCGACATCGGTCATCAATGCGTTGCGGCGATGACGACGGAAGCGGCGTTAAAGATCGGCCGGAGCGACGGAATCGGGCTTGCGGTGATCGACGTAAATCTGGGCGTCGGGATCGACGGGATTTCGCTGGCCCGCCTGCTGCGGACGCGCAGCGGCATTCCAACCCTGTTCATCAGCGGCTCGTCGAGCCCCGCAATTCAAATGTTAACGCGCGAAGTTGGTGTCGGATTCGTGCTCAAGCCTTTGACTCGTTTCGCACTCAAGAGTGCGGTCGAAGACGCGACCGCGCGGCTGGTGCGAACGCCAAGCTGACCGGACAAATTCAACGCTTGCCCGGCGGACAAATGCTGGGCTGACTAACGCTGCATGTTCCGACTTGAAGCCATTCTCCGCGATACGTGGGATCCGGCCGAACAGGCGGTCCACACCTACGCGCGCATCGCCCACGCGACCCGTCGCGTGCGCATCCCGGCGCAATCGTTTCGCGCTTTTGGCTATACCGGCGACCTCAGCGACGGCGACGCACTTCTCGCCTTCCTGCAGAGCCACCGCGAGCATATCGAAACCCACGGTGCCGCCGCGCTGATCGTGCATCTGTCGCACGGCTTCGAGCTGGGCAACGAAATCGACTGGACGCCCGACGGCTTCGTCGAGACTTCGTCCCCGTCACCGAGCTAGATCTGCATTAACCACCACGACCCCACGTACGCCACGGAGCACCACGATGCTTCCTCTGCGGCGACTGCGAGCTCGATCTCTATTGGCGGAAATCTCTGCTGCGCGCTTCGCGCGCGAATATGAATCACAAGAGGACGCGGCGGACGCCGTTTTTCAACAGAGGCACGTTGAAATTGATGAGCAAGCCAAGACGCAGGTTTGCAAGGCGCAGGTAGGTTCGTATTTGCGCTTGATGGACCGGCAGCAGCGACTCAACCGCTTTTACTTCCACCACCAAAACGCCTTCGACAATCAAGTCCGGTCGCAACGCGTTTGGGATGCTTTGTCCTAGATACGTTATCGAGAGTGCCTTCTGGCGCTCGAATCGAAGCCGGCGATCCGCCAATCCAAGGCAAAGACATTGCTCGTAGGCTGACTCACGCAGACCCGGACCGAACGCTCGGTGAACTGCGAAGGCGCAGTCCAGTACGCTTGCCGCAATGGCGTCGATCTCAGCCCCTGGCTCGGTACCGTGGTGCAACGTGGCGTTCGTGGCGTCGTGGTGGTTAAGACACTCCGCCACGGCCAATCGCCTATTCGGCGGCGAACGCCATCAGCTCGTCTTCCGACATTTTCGGCGTGTAGTCGAACAGGCTGCCGTTCCATAGCAGCGAGTGCAGCACCGCCTGCAGATCGTCGCCGCCTTCGGCGATGGCGCGGATCTCGTCGATCACGGCGCTTTCCTGGGCCGTCAGCGGCAGCAGCATGGTGCGCACCTTGTCGTCCAGCCGCGCCGCGCCGTAGGCGCCCCAACCCTGCTCGCGATAAAGGTCCAGGCCGCGCCGGATCCACCGCAGCGCCATCGCCTGGCGCGCGGATGACGACAGGCCGGCAGCGAATTGGAGGTCGCGGTCGGCATCTTGGTTGAGGTGAAATGGCAGCAGGACATGAACACTCACGGCGGCTTCCTTTCAGGCGGCAAAATCAGCGATTGGGGTCGTTGACTCGAACCCAGATGTTCTCTTTATGTTCTCTCCCACCGAATGTCGAGAGAGAAAGCGATGGCCGCGCCGCGCCCTGATCTGATTGCCCGCCGACGTTTCCGGTGCGCCGTCAAAGTCGCGCTGCCGGCCCCGCCCCAGCGCGGGCTGGGTCTTTATGATTTCCACGAGCAGCTGCGCCGCCTGTTCGGGCGCGACGGCTACGCGCTGGTGCCGTCCGCGTGGGACGGGACGCGCGAAGCGATGGCGGTGCTGTTCGACGACCCGGCCAAAGCCTTCTACGTCGCCGCCTGGGCCGACGCGCGCTGGCCGCGCCCCGAGCCGCCAAAACCAGCCTGAGCCGTTACGCCGGTCCCTTGCGGTCGCTGCCGTGCGGCAGGTTCTGCTTGTCGAGCGACGACGGTCGCGGCGAACCGGTGACGCGGATGTTGCCCGCGACGTCTTGCGGTGCCGGCACGTCGGCAAACATCGCCGGATCGTGCGCGGTCGGAATCGGGCGAGGATGTTTCGGATCGCGCATCAGACTCTCTCCAGCAACGCGTGAATGGGGGCGTCGAGAGAACGAGCGATCCGCGCGCCTGGTTGCTTTCTACAGCCGGTAAAAACAAAAGCGCGGAGTTGGCTCCATGCCACTCCGCGCTTTCGGTTGCGCGTGCGCCTCCCCGAGCCGCGCAAGTATGCCTGCGCGGCTAAGCTGCAATCGCGCGTTTTCGTTCTTCGACGATGCGATCAGCGAGCTTGCCGGTGACTTCCTGCAGATGATCAAAGCGCGTCGTAAATGTGCCGACGCCCAAGGTCGCGGAGCGAAGTTCGGTCGCAAGGTCGAGCGTTTCGCTCGCTGGCATGCGACAGCTCATTTCGTCCCACCCTGGCCAACCGTCGCGCGCTGCGAGTCCGACAATCTGCCCGCGCCGTCCCGATACGATGCCGTGCACTTTGGCGGTGAAGCCGTTCGGAATTTGAATCTTCAACTCCAGGATCGGCTCGAGCAGCACCGGGTCGCATTTCGGCAAAGCTTCCTGCATCGCCAGCCAACCGGTGGTGCGGAAGGCCTGATCCGAACTATCGACTGCGTGATACGTGCCGTCGACCAACGCGACCGCGACGTCGACCACCGGAAAGCCGAGCGGGCCTTTGCTCAGCGCGTCGCGAATGCCGAGATCGACTGCGGGGATGTAGTTCTTCGGAATCGCACCGCCGACGACTTTGTTTTCGAACGCATAGCCGGCACCACGCGGTTGCGGCCGGACTTCGATATGGACGTCGCCGAACTGGCCGTGCCCGCCGGTCTGTCGCTTGTGCCGTGCATGCTGGCGCACCGGTTTGCGGATCGTCTCTTTGTAGCCGACGCGCGGCGGTGCGGTGACCACCGCAACGTTGAAGCGGCTTTTCATGCGCTCGACGGCGATCGCGAGATGAATGTCGCCCTGCCCGTGCAACAACAGCTGGCCGGTGTCGCCGTCATGGCTGATCGACAGCGACGGATCTTCGTCGATCAGCTTGTGCAGACCGGCGGTCAGTTTGACTTCGTCTTTGCGATCGGCCGGTTGCATCGCGAGCGTGTAGGTCGGCTGCGGTGCCAATGGCCACCCGGCCGTTTCGATACCTTTGCCGTCGAGACCGATCCGTTGCCCGGTCAGCAGTTCGTCAAGTCGCGCAAGTGCGATGACGTCGCCCGCCACCGCCTCACTCGCCTTTTGCAGCTCGCCGCCGAACATCCGATAGAGGCCGGCCAAACGCCGTCCACCGATCGACATGCCTTCGCTGGCTTTGCCGTGCCACAGCCGCGCCAACGACAATTTCCCCGCATGCGGTTGGTGCAAGGTCTTGAACACGGTCGCGCTGAAGCTTGCCCCGGACCCCGATCCGGGGTCTGTGCTGTCGGGCACCGACAACCGTTTCGCAGCGCGCGACACGTCCGGCGTTTCGTGGCGCAGTGCCTTCCACAGACGACGCACGCCGTTGGAATTCTCGGCTGAGCCGAAGAAGACCGGCACCAAGGTTTCTTCGGCAACGTCCTTGGCCAGCTGCGCATAAATGTCAGCCGTCGCCGGCACGCGATCTTCAAGCAGCTGTTCCAGAATCGCGTCGTCGTAGTCGGCAATTGCTTCGAGCAATTCCTGGCGTGCTTCGCGTTCGCGCGGCACCGCCGCATCGGGCAACTCGACCAGATCTGATTTCTGGTTGGGCCGGAACCGCCAGGCGCGTTCGCTGACCAGGTCGACATAGCCGACCACCTGATCGCCTTCGCGCAGCGGAACTTCGCGCAGCACCAGCTTTTTGGGCGACACAAGCTGGAACGCAGCCAGCACGTCGCGCAGCCGGTGGCTGGTCTTGTCCATCTTGTTGACGAAGATCGCGTGCGGAATGTGCTGCGCGTCCAGGAAGCGTAGCCACGGCGCCAGCGACACGGCGCGATCGGGATCGCCTTCGGTGACCAGGATCACGATGTCGGCAATCATGGCGCAGGCCTGCGCATCTTGCGTCAGCTCGACCGAGCCGGGCGCGTCGATCAGCGTCCAGTGGTCACCGAGATACGTCGTGTGCGCGATGTTCGGTTCGATCGTCGTTTGTCGGGCGCGGGCTTCGGGGCCGTTGTCACCGACGCTGGTGCCGGCTGCGACCGCGCCTTTGCGCGGAATGGCGCCGGACATGTGGAGCAAGGATTCAAACAGCGTGGTTTTGCCCGCTGTATACGGGCCGACCAGAACGGCTGTGCGTGGACCGCCAGCGTTTTGATTGCCAGCATTCTGATTAAGCGTGCGCGTCGCCATCGTTCCTCCTCTGTCGAATGAGTTGGGTCGATTCCTGCGAGGCCGCACCCTTCTTGTGGGTGGAGGGCGCAAGGCCAAGCGTTGCACGCGATCGGGCGAGGAGTCGATGCGGCGCGTGGAGGTTTTTTTCGCTGCGCCTGCGCGTGCGGACTTCATACCTTTTGCGCAGGTGCGAAGCGGGCTTCGCGGCAGTACACTGGCGGTCCCGAGATCGGTCGAGGCAATGGACGGATGGTCGAGCCGCGCATCGTGCGCCACGAAAGCGACGACCATCGCTGGGAGATGGCCTTTCTGCCGCCGCCCCCGCTTCTGCGCCGCTACGTGCATCGCATTTGCGGCTATGACGAGCGCAGCGCCGTCTCGCTGTCACGCCGCGAATTGCCAAGCACCAACATCGCGCTGCTGTTGGAACTGGGTCCGCCGGTCTGGATCGAAGATCGCGCACAACCGGATGGCGCCTTCTACCGGCACACGGGCGGATTCATTGCCGGGCTCGACGATCGTCCAACCGTCACGCAAAGCGCCGGATCGCAGCGCGGCGTGCAGGTCGATCTGACGCCGCTCGGCGCGCATCGTCTGCTGCAGGTCAAAATGGCGACGCTCACCTGCCGCACCGTCACGTTCGACGATGTGGCCGGCGCGGACGGACGTGCGCTGATCGAGCGGCTGGCGAATGCGCGCGACTGGCCGGCCCGGTTCACGCTGTTGCTCGACTGGATGACGCCGCGCCTGCTGGCCGAACGGCCGGTGCAGCGCGAAGTCGAACATGCCTGGGCAAAGCTGGTCGCAACCGGCGGCCAGGTTGCCATCGAAGATCTCGCCAGCGACCTAGGCTGGAGCCGCAAACATCTGAGCGCGCGATTTCACGAAACCATCGGCATGGCGCCCAAGCCGGTTGCGCGCCTGCTGCGGTTCGAACGGGCGCTGGATCTGTTTCGCTGCGGCGGCGTGCCCGCGGCCGAGGTTGCGCTTGCCTGCGGCTATCACGACCAGGCGCATTTACTGCGCGACTTTCGCGGCTTTGCCGGCGCAACGCCGCGCGAACTGCTCAAGCTGGCCTTGCCCGACGAAGGCGGCATCGAGAACGCGACCAGGTAACAAACTTACAAGAAGCCGGTTGGCGCGCGCCGCTAGCGTCGCTGCATCGTTTCCCAACCAATGAGAGCTTCGATGTTGATCCCTGGTTTGCAATATCGCGACGCGCCCGGCGCAATCGAATTCATCACCAAGGCGTTCGGCCTGACACGCGGCATGGTCGTGCCTGGTCCCGACAACACCGTCGCGCACGCGCAGCTTTGGCACGACGGCGCATGTCTAATGCTGGGGTCCCGACGCAGCGATCATTGTGCGCAGCTCGATCCCAAACGGGCCGGCGGCGTTACGCACGCTGTGTATATGGTCGTCGCCGACATCGATGCGCATTACGCACGCGCAGTTGCTGCAGGGGCGATCGCGGTGGCGCCGCCGAAAGATACCGACTACGGGTCGCGCGATTATTCGGCGCACGATCCCGAAGGCTATCTTTGGCATTTCGGGACCTACCGGCCCGATCCGAAAGAAATCAAAGCCTGAACAGAAATACGCCCGCCTTTCACCCGGGAGAGGCGAAAGGCGGGCGTTCCGTGGCGTGCTGGGGAGAGCAAAACCAGCGTCAGGACGCCACGAAAGCATTAGCCTCGCGCAGCGAGGCTCCCCGCTTTCATTTCTCGAATTGAAATCCGGGAGGGCGGCAGCGCCGGCCTAGAGGGTTCAGGCTCGGGCATAGTGAAAAGCTCGTCGTCGCGGAAATAGCGGCGGCGCGAACGGCGCGGTGCAGCGCTCAGCACCAGCAGCGCCGACAGAAGCGACTCGTCGGTCGGCAATTCGAAATCTTGTTCGTCCATGGTCCTGTCCTTACCCGTTCGCGCGCCACAGCCCGTCGGGGCCGCGGCATGCAGTGCCGAGCGTTGTGGTGCGGCGGCCGTCGCTTTCGGCCGTCGCGCGATAGGTGCGGCACCAGCCACCTTCGCGTTCGAATGTTGTTTCGGGCGCGATGGTCAGCTGCTCGCCGTCATGCGCAGCCCAAGCAATACGTGCCCGGTCGGGCGCATATTCCAGCGCCTGTGCGACGCAGACCTGATCGGCCTCGTCCATCGCACGTCCGAGATCCGCGCTGATCAGCGCGCCCAACACGCCGCCGCCCACCGTGCTGCGTCGCGGCTTGCCTGCAACGATGTCGGTCGACAGTGCCGAGCGATCGCATGTGCCGCGATCGAGCCCGTACGGCGCCGGCATGACGCGCAGCGGCGTCGGCATCACGATCGATGCGATGGTTTGCGGCACGTCCTGGTGTGAATCCGCGGCTGCGTTCGCCGACCAGGCGATCGTGCCGACCGCCTGCACGACAAGCGCCGCGCTCAGCAGCAGCAGCAGCTTTGAGCGGCGCGTGCGCGGGGTCGTGGACAAGGTTGGGCGGTCGTTCATGGTGGCTGAACGGCAGTTGGCAAACGCCGCTCCGCTTTCACAAGCGAGGTCACGGGAATGTCGGCGGCGTCACAGCTATGTCACGCCGTGACCGTGGGATTTCGTCCACGGTGCGGAAAAATGACCGACCGGGAGACTTTCCCAGTCGCCGGCCGTTATTGCGCAGGATGTCCCTTCACCGCTCCCTACTCATGCTGCTGCCTTTGCTGGTTGCGGGCTGCGCCCAGCCGGCCCAACAGGCCGAGGTCGATTGGCGCAAATACTTGCCCAAAGACTACAAGGCGCAGCGCAGCTCGGTTTCGCCGCGCGTCGCGGGCGTCGCGCCCGCCGTGCCGCCCGGCGCATTGACGCCGCCCGATGATGTGCTGCCCGAGGCGCACCCGTCGGCGCTGATGCCAGCCAAGCTGGTCGGCCTGTCCGACGCGCAACTCAAGTCGCAGCTCGGCGTGCCGACCGAGGAACGCGAAGCGGGCGCGGCGCGGATCTGGACCTGGCGCGGTCGCGATTGCGCGGTCGAAGCCTGGCTCTATTACGACACGGCGCGCGCGGGTTTTTACGCGCTGGACCAACAAATGTCCGGCCGCGCAGTCAGCGTTGATTCCTGCTTACGAGGAGTGGCCAAGGGTGCCTGATCCGCTGCGGCAGATCGCGCTCATCGACGATGACCCGCTGTTTCGCGAGACCCTGTCCTGGAATCTCGAAGATGCGGGCTTTGCCGTCGACCTGTTCGAACAGGCCGAGAGCGCGCTCGATCATTTGACCAAAGGCTACGCGTTCGACGCCATTCTGCTCGACTGGCAAATGCCGGGCATGGACGGACTCGAATTCTTGAAGAGCTATCGCAAGGCCGGCGGACGTTCGCCGGTTCTGTTCCTGACTGGTTTGCAGCAGCCGATTTTCGAAGAACGCGCGCTGGCCGAAGGTGCGGTCGACTTCATCGAGAAGACGCGTTCGATCGGCGTCATCCTGCACCGGCTGCAGAATGCGATCGCCGCGGTGCGTGGATTGCCGCCCAATTCCTCTTTGATGGGCGACGATCTCGCCGACGGCAACGGCACCAACCCGCTCTCGATCGACGGTGCGCGCGTTGCATGGCAAGGCCAGCGGGTCGATCTGACCTTGTCGGAAGTCAAAGTCGTGCAGTTGCTCGCCAGCCGCGCCGGACAGGACGTCACCTATCGCGAAATCTACGACGTGGTGAAAGGCGCCGGCTTTGTCGCGGGTGCCGAAGGCGAAGGCTATCGCACCAATGTGCGCGCGATGGTGAAACGCATCCGCCAGAAATTCCGCGCGCTCGACGACGCCTTCGCCGAGCTCGAGAATTATCCTGGCTTTGGCTATCGGTGGCGCGATGGGTCTGCCTGAGTTGCAGGCATCGGATTTTCCCGGCGCCGCACCGCGCGAACTCGCACACCCCGAACAACGACGACGTGGCCGTTCGCTGTGGATCCGGCTGGCGCTACTCGCCGCTGTGTTCGTCGCGGTGCCGTGGCTGCTCTATGACCGGTTTCAACAAGCCGAGGGCGAGCGACAGGAATTGCTGCTCGAAGCAGTGCGCGAACGCGGCCTGGTGGTCGCAAAGGCGCTCGAGCCGACATTGACGCGCGCCGATTCCGTGCCGGTGTTCCGCTTACAAGAAGAGCTGACGCGGTTTGCCGGCAGCGGCGTCAATTTGAAATTGCTGTTCCGCCCCACTGGCGCCGAAGGCGGATTCTTCTATGTCGCGGCCGCGCCCGAAGTGCGCCCCGACGCGCTCGAACGCGAACGTGCGTTGCTGGCTGATATGGGCGTGTTGCAGAAACTCGCCGACAGTTGCGCCGGCACCGTGCCGTTGACGCGTCGTGTCGAGTTGCCGGGCCAGGCGCCCGAGCTTCTGACGTCGCTCACGCCGATTCAAACGCCGCGCGGCTGCTGGGTGCTGGTAACGGCAGAGTCGCTGGCGGGTGGGCGCGCGCATCTTGGCGAGTCCTATTGGCGCTTGCCGGAAGTGCAGCTCGCCGCGGCGGTGTATCTCGCGCTCGCGTTTCTGGTCTTCGCCATTCTGGCCGATGTGTTTCTATCGATCCGTGGCTTCGCGGCGACTGCGCGTGCGGTTGCGCGCGATCGTGCCGACGCACGATTTCGGGAATCGACCGGTATCGCCGAGCTGGCGCCGGTCGCGGCTGCATTCGATCGCATGGTCGACCGGTTGCGTGCAGCAGCAAGGTCGATCCGCGACGCGGCGGAAGAAAATGCGCACGCCTTCAAAACGCCGATTGCAACCATCCGGCAAGCGATCGAGCAGATGCGCCGACGCGTGTCGGCCGACGATCTGCGCGGCCAGCGCGCGCTGACCGCGATCGAGGCGTCGTTGGAGCGGCTCGACAATCTGGTTGCGGCCGCGCGCCAGACCGAACGCGGTGCCGCCGACCTGCTCGACCCGCCCGACGAACGGATCGACGTGTCGGAGATTGCGCGCGGCTTGGCGGCGCAGTTCCAAAAGATGCTTCCCGCCGATGCGCCGCATCTGGTTGCGCGCATCGCCGACCATGCGATCGCGCGCGGCGGTGCATCGCTGATCGAAGCGGCGCTGGAAAATCTGGTCGAGAACGCGGTCGGCTTTGCGCGCCACAATGTCGATCTGGTGGTGAAGCTGGTCGACGGCCGTGTCGAAGTCTGCGTCGCCGATGACGGGCCGGGTGTCGACGCGCAAGATCTGCCGCGCATCTTCGATCGCTATTTCTCCAAACGCGAAGGCGCGCGCGCCGAAGGCGGCAACCAAGGGCTCGGCCTTTGGATCGTCAAACGCAACGCCGAAGCGCTCGGCGGTGCCGTGACCGCAAAGAACGCGGACCATGGCGGCCTGGTCGTGGTGATGACTCTGCCGCGGGGGTAGATGTGCCCCGTTTGGCGAGGCACGAATAAGCAAACCGCCAAGACGCCAAGTGCGCCAAGCGGGCGCCAAGAGAGCGAGCACGCGGCGGCGCTCGTCGCATGGTTGCAAGGGATTTCCTGACGCGCTTCGCGCGTCGATAAAACCATTGCGTCGTGCGACGCGACTTACAACGACCTGTGACTCTTGGCGAACCTTGGCGTCCTTGGCGTCTTGGCGGTTTGCTGGATACCGAATCAGAGGTCCGCACCGCCGACCTCTTTCTGTCCGCAGGCGCCCGCTTTAGGTTCGCCGCCATGAAACCCGCAAATATCGGTGACCGGCTCGACCAGGTCGCGACCCCGTCCCTGCTGATCGATCTCGATGCGTTCGAGCGCAATCTCGATCGCATGGCGTCGCTGGTTCCCGCGAACGGCAAAGTCCGGCTGCGGCCGCATGTGAAGACGCATAAATGCGTCGAGGTCGCACAGGCGCAGATCGCGCGCGGCGCCGTCGGCGTCTGCGCGCAGACTGTCGCCGAAGCCGAAGCGATGGTCGCAGGCGGCATCCGCGACGTGTTGTTGACCAACCAAATTGCCGATGCGTCGCGCGCTGCACGCTTTGCCGCGCTGGCAGCGCACGCGACCGTCGCAAGCTGCGCCGACGATCCGCGCCATGTCGCATTGCTGGAAGAAGCGGCCGCCGCCGCAGGCACAACGCCCGGCATGCTGGTGGAAATCGATGTCGGCCAGCATCGCTGCGGCGTCGAGCCTGGCGCGCAAGCCGTTGCGTTGGCGCAGACGATCGCGCGCAGCAAGCATCTGCGCTTTCGCGGGCTGCAGGCCTATCACGGGTCGGCGCAGCATTTGCGCGATCCCGACGCGCGGCGTACGGCGATTGCCGCGTCGGCCGACGCGACCAACGCAACCTTGGCCGCCTTGCGCAACGCAGGTCTGGAAGCCGAGATTGTCGGCGGCGCCGGCACCGGCACGTTCGAACTCGAACAACAGGCGGGACCGTGGACCGAGCTGCAAGCAGGCAGCTACGTGTTCATGGATGCCGACTACGGCCGCAACAACGCACCGCCGCAATTCGAGAACGTGTTGTTCGTGCTTGCGACCTGCAGCAGCGTCGCGCGCGCCGGACATGCGGTGATCGATGCCGGCCTGAAAGCAATTGCGTTCGACAGCGGCATGCCCGTCATCGTCACGCCGAAAGGCGCCGTCTATGCCGGCCCGTCGGACGAACACGGTACGCTCGACCTCAACGGTGCGTTACTCACGATCGGTGCGCGCGTGCGCATGATCCCAGGCCATTGCGATCCGACCGTGTCGCTGCACGATTGGCTGGTTGCGGTCCGTGGCGATCGCGTCGAAGCCCTATGGCAGGTTCGCGCGCGCGGTCCCGCGCTGTGAGGCGCATGCACTGATCCATTCGCTAGGTGCGACAGCGGTTTTCGCTCCTACGCGTTTTTAGTCAGAATTCCGAATATCCCCGCCAGGTCGCAACAATCGAGCTTTTCTCGCCCGTTGCAGGCAAAAGTGATAGAGAGTCGGTCCGGCTGCGTTTTAGCCGAACTATGGCTCACTGGGGACCGCTTCATGCCGCCTGCCGTGCGCAAGGTCGACATGATTTACGACACACTGCGGGAGCTCCTTCGGGATGCTGCATTCCCGCCGGCGGAGCCGTTATCGAGCCGCGATCTCGCCGACACCTACAGCGTCAGCCGCACGCCGATCCGTGACGCGTTCAAGCAGCTCGAGGCTGAGGGGTTGCTCACCTATATCCCCGAACAAGGCTATTTCCCGCGCGTCGCCGACGACGTCACCTTGACCCGCGCTTACGCCGAGCGCGCCGAGATCATTGCGCGCGCACGCCGGCCGGGCGCCAACGGGCGTGCGGTGCGCCGGTCGAGCGATGCGCGGTCGACCACATTCCGCGAGTTGTCGCGGCGCGCCGCCGTCATTGCCGAAGACACACCGGCGCGCTTGATCGAAACCATTCTGCTCGACGTCGCCGCCCATGCCGGCGATCCGAAATGCCTCGCCGACGCCCGTGACAATGTTGCGACCTTGGCGCCGATGCGGCTCGCCGAACAGATTTTACCCGACCATGTCGACGACGCCGCGCGCATCGTGCGTCTGTATCGCGCCGGCAAATATGACGAGCTGCTGCGCGCGTTTCGCGACTACAGCCAGAAACGCGTTGTCGCAATGCCATCGCTGTCCAGACAAATTCTGCGACCAAAAGTTAAGCCGCGCACGCGTCCGCGCTGACAGCGGCGCGCACACGCGCGTTGCATATCTCTCAACTTGCCGAGTCAGGAGTTTTGACGGCGCGGAGCGCGCCGCCGGCGCCCTGTATACAATTTCGGATGTGCGAAAATTGCCCGTAAACATTGGGTTTCTCGCCGATCACAGAAAGCGACAATTCTTCTGAATCTTCATCAAAAAACCCGATCGGTACTTGCTTGCATTGGGTTGTAGGCCGGTGAACCGTCTCGTCCGCGCGATGTAATTCCGCCTCCGGAGCACGCTCGCATGCGAGACAAGCCGAAGACCGCCTTCGCTACGGCCGCCACCTTGATCTGGCGTGAATCGGATCTGTTCATCCGGGTACGCATGGGACTGGCACTGGCCTGTGCATTGGCAAGTGCGGCGCTGCTCGGCCTGTCGCCTTTACTCTTAAAACTGCTGGTCGATCGCTTCGCGACCGATCCTGCACAAGCCGCTGCGGCCTCAACCCTGTGGCTGCTCGCGGCCTATGTACTGAGTCAGGCGCTGAGCCGGAGCCTGGGCGAGCTGCGCTGGTTCAGCCACGGTGCCGCCGAACAGCGCCTGGTGCGCCACATCTCCACGCATTTGTTTGAGCATCTGCTTGCCCTGCCCTTGCGCATACAGCGCCAACGGCAAAGCGGGTCGATGGTGCAGATCCTGGCGAACGGCGTGATGGGCCTGCGAACCCTGCTCTCGCACTTGTCGCTAACCTTGGTCCCCGTGGTGATCGAATTCACCACCATCGCGGTCGTGCTGATCCAGTTCGGACGTGCCGACTTCCTGCCGATCTTCGCGGTTTCGATGGTGCTGTATGTGCTCGCCTTCCGCGTCAGCGTGCGCGGCATTACGGGCCCGTCGCGCGCGGTCAGCAGTGCGCAGGTGGAATCGAGCGCCGTGCTGCAGGATCTGCTCAGCAACGGCGAGACCCTCAAAAGCTTCAACGCCGAGCCCTACGCGCAAGCGCGCTTCGGCAGCCGTCTGCAAAAGACCGAAAACGATTGGCGCATGTTCTATCGCAACCGCGCCCGTGGCGGCTTGCTGGTCGCGTCGGTGTTCATTCTGTCCCTGGCAACCACGGTGCTGTTCGCAGCCCGCCTGGTCGCCAACGGTGGCATGAGCGTCGGCGATTTCGTGTTGGTGAGCGCCTATATGCTGCAAGTGGTCCGGCCGCTCGAAATGATCGGCTTTGCCATGCGCGACATCGGGCAAGCCTTGGCAAATCTGGAATTGATGGCGGGACTTTTGAACCTGCCGCGCGAGGTCGATCACGCCGAAGACAAAGAAGAAGGTGGGCACTACGCCCATGCGATGCCGTTCGTGCGCAGCATCGAGCGCAAGGCCGGCGAGTTGGTGTTCGACGATGTGACCTTCCGCTACGAGGCCGAGCGCGAGCCGGCCTTGCGCAATCTGTCCTTCACGGTGCGTGCAGGCGGGACGGTGGGCATTGTCGGCACGACGGGGTCGGGCAAGTCGTCGATCACGCGGCTGTTGCTGCGTCTCTACGATCCCGATCAAGGACGCATCCTGCTGGACGATGTGGATCTGCGGGCGCTTCCCCTCAAGCGCCTCCGCGACCGGATCGCGATCGTTCCGCAGGATGCGGGCCTTTTCAACGAGACGATCGGAAAGAACATCTTGCTACGTCAAGGCAACTCGGATTTCGGCGCGCTGGAACATGCCGCCAAGTTGGCGCGCATTCACGATCTGATCGGCACCTTGCCCGAGGGCTTCGACACGGTGATCGGCGAGCGTGGCGTAAAACTGTCGGGCGGCGAACGCCAACGCGTTGCGATCGCCAGAGCGGCCTTGAAACATCCGTCGCTGTTCGTCTTCGACGAAGCGACCTCGGCATTGGATGCGACCACCGAACGCGAAGTTCTCAACCAGCTTCGTACGGTCGCAATGGGCACCACCAGCCTGATCATCGCGCATCGTTTAAGCGCGGTGACAGAGGCCGATCAAATTCTGGTGTTGGAGAACGGGAGCGTCGTCGAGCGTGGCACGCATACGAGCTTGCTGCGCGACAATGGTCGTTACGCAGAACTGTGGGAAGCACAGCAGAAATCACCGCGCGGCAGTGGGGGGCCGGTCGCCGCATGAGCAAAGGATTGATCCGCATATGTCCAAGACCCCGAACTTCGCTGACCTCGGCGACTTCGACGTCATAACAAGCCGGCCGGCGAACGGCACCGAACTGCGCCTCGATCAGGTGGCGCCGACGAAACATGAAACGACCTACCAGACACTGAAGCGCCTGATTGCGAATGGCGAGCTGCGCACCGAGCGTGACTTTCTGCTGCAACCATTAGCGGACCGGCTTGAGATCAGCCGCAACACGCTGACGCGCGCGCTCAATCGTTTGGTCACCGATGAGCTGGTGCGGCACAGCCCGCAAAAAGGCTATGCGCTGCTGATCCCAACCGTGGCGCAGATCGAACGTCGCTATACGACTGCGTACGAACAGATCTGCAGCGCGGTCATCCTGGGCCAAGGCGAAAAACGGCAACGGCAATACGGGCTCGATCGCGAAGAGAAACTCGCGCTGGCCGAGCTGCTGCCCGAAATGGCGCCGCCGCACGCGGTCGCGGCCGAGATCGAAGATTTATTGCGCGCCGCGATTGCCCGCGGTGCAGACCCCGCACATCGCGAAACCTTCGATGCAGAGCTGACCAGGCTGATGCTGGCGCGTCGCGTCGAGCATCTGGTCGTACCCGATCATCGCGAGGAAGTGGCGCAGTTGATGCGCAGCTTCTATCGCGGTCAGTACGACCGCTTCCTCCGTGCTCTCGAGGTTTACACGGCCAAACGTGTGCGCGCGGCGGCATCGATTGCGTCGGAGATTCAGCGTTTGGCCCTCAGCGCGGGCGAAGCGTGATGGGGTCGATCTTCGCTTCGCGCAGCGGCACGCACGGCATCGACGCGATCTCTACAGAGATTTCGCCCGACGGTAGTGAAGAGAATTGCGCGCAACTTCTCGCCGAACAGCGCGTGAAGAAAACGCCAATCTACAAAAGGTTTTTTGCACCAAGTCGCGCGCCGAATGCACGCCGTGCGAGTTAACGAAAAACATTTTGCTCATGCTTGCGAGCAAATTGGATCAACCGCACGGTCCCGTTGCCACGCTGGTGTGGCACTCCAAAGGAGAATTAAGATGGAACTCATCGAAATCGGCGTCGTCTCGGAAGATACGTTCGGCCTGCCGGTCAATTTCGAATCTGACATCGAAAATCCGGTCAACGGCACGTTCGAGTAAGCATCTCGTACGGCGGAGGCGCTGCATCTGCGGCGCCTCCGTTCGATTCCGACCAAGGAAAACGCGATGACCCTGCACGAACGATGCGCGCATCAAATTTCACTCGAACAAGATCGGCCAACAGCAGTCGAGGTTCACGAAATTGGCCGTATATCGGCACTTACGTTCGGCATTATTGGCGGTAGTGGCGAGTCAGAGCGGCCTATCGATGGGATCTTTGAATAGCGCAAATTCGCCGCACGAAAGGGACGATAGGTCTCGCTCAGATGGAGGAGAACAAGATGCTCGCGTTAGTCGACCATGCGTTCTTTTGCTACACTGATCGTCATTGTATTTTTCTCGACCTGTCGCGGGATCGGTACCTGAGTGTAGATCGCCGCAGCGTCGAGAATTTTGCGACGCACCTCAAAGAGAAAACAGCTTTCGACGAGAATGACCAAGCGGTCGAGGCTGAACTTAAGCGCCGCGGATTGATGGCGTCCGATCTCCAAAACGGGAAAGATTTTGCGCCCACCATCGCGATATCTGCGATTACGGAAGTCGCGACTGTTAGCGACACCGGTCCGGCCAAGCCTACTCTTTCACAGCTACGCATCTTCTTTATCAGCGCGATGCGATCCGAATACCTGCTGAGAAGGCTTCCTATTTCAGAAATTGTCACACGCGCCAAACGCGTACGCCGCGGCAATGATGTTGATCGCAGCGAGAGCTCTGCTGAACACGCAGCCGCATTGATGAGAGTGTTTAGGCGCTTGCGACCGCTGTTCCCCACCGACAGCATTTGCCTCCGGGATTCCTTTATGGCGATCAACTTCTTGGCGGCGTTCGGTGTGCACCCAGAATGGGTATTTGGTGTTTCCGGAGATCCATTCGGCGCACACTGCTGGCTCCAGATCGGCAACGCCGTATTGACAGAAGAAGCGGCTGCGGTTCGTCGCTTCCGCCCAATCATGGTGATCTGACGATGAACGAATTTCGCTACATTGCCATCATGCAAACCGTCGCCGGCCCACTTCCGCTCGACTACGGCGATGCAGTGAGTAGGTGCCGCACGGTGCTGCGGGGTTGGCAGTGGAACAGTGCTTCTGACGCTGTGACCATTGGCGAATTCGCCCGACCGAAGCGGCATTATCCGCACGCGCTGCCACGATGCACAGTTCTTGGACGGATTCTGGAACGCCCCGACGCTGCGGCGTCGGTAGCGCTATCGATGCACTCATCTGCAGCAGATGTTGCTCGAGCGGCGACAGAAGCATACTGGGGAAGATACACTGCATTTATCACGAACGACGATGCGTCCGTTTCCGTCTTGCGCGATCCGGGCGGAAGGCAGAGCTGTTACTTCATTACTTTGCGCCCAGGCTTGCACGTTGTTTTCTCGGACTTAGAAGACGCGATTGCGTGCGGCTTCGTTCAATTGAGTATCAATTGGAATCATGTTTTTGCCGCGCTGAACGTCGGAATTGTGCAGAGTCGAGAGACCGGGCTGGAGAATGTTTCTGAGATCTTCCCGGGCGAACTCTTCAAGTTTGCACAGAGAGCGCATATGCAATGCCGGGCGTGGGATCCGGCAAGCATCGCGAGTCACCCATTCAAGGATCACGCGACTGCCGTTACCGCGGTGCGCGAGACAATTCAGGGCTGTGTTGATCAGCTCCTCATTGAGAATCCAACAACCGCATTGAGCCTATCTGGTGGGTTAGACTCCTCATCGATCGCTGCCGTGCTGCACAAGTCGCCTGAGCCGAAGCGCGTCGTTTGCGTAAATAGATTCTCGGACTTTGAGCAAGGCGACGAGCGCCCCTATGCACGAATGGTCGCGGAGAAGTTCGCTTTCGAACTGATCGAGGGACCACTTGCGATGGCTACGCTCGACTTCCAGCAATTGCTCGCAAGTGGTCCACTCACTACGCGGCCCGACGGAGAAATTCTCGTCAACCATCGCATTCCTTTCTGGAATGACATCAGCCAGAAGCTCGGCACAACTACACTCTGGACGGGCTACGGTGGCGATCAGGCATTCTTCGCGTCGCGGTGGATGTATCCGGCCCAAGACTATTTGCGTACGAGGGGGCTACGCCCTGGGCTTTTCAAATGCATTGCCGACGTCGCAACGCTGTCGCGCAGTTCTTACGTTAGCGTAATTGCATCGATGTCCAAGGGACAGCAATCGCGAAAGATCTGGGACCTTTGGCGTCTTTCGAATCGCTTTCTCGGAGACATCCCGGAAACCAAAGTTGACGGATCGACCCTTGTTCCTTGGGCGGACGACTTCGAAAAACTCCCGCCCGGCAAAGCGATGCACGCGGCGATGTTGGGCATGTCGCTGCGACCACGAGCTAGCGACCACTTCGAAATGTTCGAAGCATTCGACCCAATGTTGTTTCAACCTGTTGTCGAGGCGTTACTGCGAGTTCCTTCGTATTTCATGAGCAAAGGCGGCACGATTCGATCGTTTGAGCGCGCCGTCTTTGGCCCGGAACTTCCGAGCGCAATTGTGAATCGGTACACCAAGGGGCGCAGCTCACAAGATTATCGAGCGTCAATTCTCTCGGATAAGAATAATAAGTATCTCAAGATGCTACTCCTCGAGGGGAAACTTGCATCAGCCGGCCTCTTGAATCGCATAACGCTCGAAAATTTCTTCAAGCGCGGGGAGCATATGGCAACCGGCGATATTGGAAGCCTGAATTATCTCATGGTCATTGAAGCTTGGGTCGCTCGGATGGAGAATGCGAAACGCATGCCGCAGTCTGAGCATTTTCCAAGTGCCATGCGTGTTGCTTAGTTCGACGTCTGCTCTTGGCGGCCTAACTCTACTGCGGTTGCCGCCAATTTCTTCCAGCGCTCAAGCTGTTGAGGGTCTCTAGGATCCGCCTCTTCTATCCCTTGCAACCAAAAACGAAACCAAGCGACGTTCCTGTCATAGACGGCCAACTTATGAACGGGTTGCGTTTTTACGTGACCCTCGTCCTTAAAGACGACCATTTCGACGGGCTTTTTAGCGTCTGCGAGATTGCTGAAAAATTCGAGCCCATAAATGAATTCTTGGTCGGACGCCTGAATAAGAATCGGTGCACTAATTTTCGAGGCATTTAAGGCCGGTGACTTTTGCGCCCAGATACCTTTGGGGTCGTTGTAAGGCGGCGGCAGATGGACATTTTCCTCCATGTACCGTCGGAAAATTCCGCCCGGCGGTGCGAAATACCACCTTATCGGATCGCTGATGCCGCCCTGGCTAATCGACGCTGCCGCGAATAGGTTTGAGTGCATTAGCGCGTACTGCGCGAGGCCGGCGCCATAGCTTAGCCCAACAATGCCTACTTTGCTTCGGTCTATGAGCTTCTTCGATGAAAGCAGCTCTATTGCCGCCTCATATGTCGCTAGACCTGCGCGACGGCCAGCGTCGATGACGGCGCCCCCTTCGCCATCGCTACCAACGACCGTCTGCAAATCAAAATTGACGCAAAGCGCTGCGATACCCGCGCGGGCAAAAAGAAACTCAGGATACTCATCGCCAGTTCCGCCTCTCAGAAAGCCGCGACATCTATAAGTGACAATAACAAGCGGAAAACCTGCGCTTGGAGTCGTCTGGTCGGGCAGAACCAAAACCCCCGTGGTTGTTTTTCCGGTTACATCCTTCCAACTTATATGTTCGGCCGAAAAAGGAATTCGTGACTGAATAGATGAACTCGGAGCATACAAAGCTCGAGAAGACTTGTCCTTCAAGTTTACCGCGACAACGGCGGGAGGAATTTTTGCAGATGCTACGATGCAGAACGCCTCGCCTTTGGCGATCGGGCAAGTAGACGAGTAATAGGGAACGTTAGAGGTAATCAAGCCGCCGCTGGAATAAACTGCGCTCGTAGCCTTCGTTGCGGCATCCCAAGCATGCAGTGTTGCAATTGTTCCTTGGCTCTCCTCAGTCACGAAGTAGAGCACGGCACCTTGGTCTGACCACCGGAGATGTTTAACGCTCCCGGGACAACTTTCTACGGAGCAGACCACCTCGCTGTTCGATCGGCCAATCTCCTTCACAACGATCGAATACATTGCCGGCACGCTCTGAAGCTTTTGCTCTGCAGTTCGAGGCGATGCGCGACGGTAGGCGACATATCGGCCATCAGATGATTTGACAACATCTGCGACCTCAACCTCTCCCACGTCGATCGGCGTCACAAGCTTAGTGTAGCGATCCTTGTCCTGTGGCGTGACCTCCACCAACCGCAGCACACGCAGATCGATGGCTTTCGTTCGAAGTGGCTCGCCACCCAGAATCCCAGTCAAACTGCGCCCGAATAGACGCGCGGAGTGATTCCCCCCGTTTATCGGATAGCCGCCAAACACCGGTCCGGTTAAAACGATTGACCCGTCGATCGCAACGCCGCGCTCAAACTCTCGGCGTTCAGCGGCCGCGATGGCAGCGCGCGTTGCACGCACATTGTAGAATAGAAGGTGAGAGCCTGGGTCGAGCGTGAAATTTTCGACGTCGGCTTCGTCTCGCGTAACCTGCTCGGTGCGCATCCCGGTGGATGAGGTTCGCCAAACCTGCACCGCACCTTCGCGCAACGCGAGATAATAAAACCATTTGGAGTCGGCGGACCAAACAGGCGCCTCGTAGTGAATCGTGTAGTTAACTTCAATTCTTGCCTCCCCCGCCGGCACGGATGAAAGCAGCTTTCCTTGCGCAACCGAGATCAAACGCCACGTGCGCTTGATCGAGTTTGAAGCAACGTCGGGACGAATCTCGTCAACAACCACGACACTTCCATCCGGCGAAAGACGCAAGTTCGCGAGCTCCGACACCTCGACTAAATCGCGCGCCGAAAGCATGTCAACTGATGTCGCCGCTGAAACCGAGCACGCGACAAAAACTATAAACAGCGCGATAAAAGCCCGCATCGACTTTACCAGCGCTTCTGAATCGTGAGGGACACTACGCGCCCTATTGGGCTCCCCTGTTCGGGATCATACGCCACGCTGTGCACGGTATCGATCACCACCGGCGGTTTGCGATTCAGCAGATTCTGAATGCCGACCGTGAAGCGCATTCCGCCAAGCCAACGCCGGTCATCGTCCGTTCGATAGGCAACGCTCGCGTCAACCGTAGTCCAGGCATCAACAGAAGCGGCAGGCGTGACGAGAGTGTTCTGGTAACCGCTCTGATAGTTGACGAATCCAGCAGCGTTCCAATTTCCGTCACGCCACGTAATTCCGGCTCTTGCAGAGATCTCAAGCGGGAAGCCGATCGTCCTCGATCTGTCGGTCGCCGATGCCGCAGGAGTTCGCGCTACATCATACGTTGGAATGTACGTCATTCCGCCTACGACGCCGTAATCCCCGCCGAGGCCTACAAAATTATAAGCAAGCGATACGTCGAGTCCGCGCTGCTGAACAACACTCAAGTTAAGTGGTCGTCCATCAACGATAGCGGCGATCTGCGACGCTGGCGGCTTAGTGCTCGTCGGAGAAAATTGTGGGCTTCCATATAGCGCTTGCACGTCAGAAGCGGATGGACTGAGTCTGACAGCAGACGCGAACGCCGACGGATTCTGAAGGAGAACGCCAAGCTCCCCCGTCGACAACGACTGAATTCGATCACGATAATCGACACTAAAATATGTTACGCCGAGAGTAAGACCCGGAAGAAAGCGAGGCCTGAGATCAAAACCAGCGCTCCACGTCTCCGCAGTTTCCGGCTTTAGCTGAGCATTTCCTCCGCTAAGGAATAAAACACTGCTTCGCCCGGATGCGGAGCGAGGATCTGGAATCGTCGTGACCAGAATCAGATTTGTAGACTCGTTCAATTGACGCAAAAACGGCGCCTTAAATGATGTCCCCCAACTACCCCGAAATTCGAGGTCGGAAATTGGCCGCCAGCGCATTCCAACCTTTGGGTTCTCGGAGCGACCAAAGTCACTGTATCGCTCCGCACGACCGGCAATAGAAAGTTCTAAGGTGTGCAAGCCCGTGGTCCCCGTTGCTTCGCCCACAAGAGGCACCAGCAACTCTCCATACGCCGCCGTCACTCGACGGCGTTTCTCAGTCAACGCTGTCTGGACAGGCTGCGGGGTCGATGAGTAGTTGAACGACTCGCTTCGGAACTGCTCCTTGCGATATTCAACACCGGATACAAGTTTCACTTTACCGGCAGGCAGTTCAATCAGATCGCCTCCGACCTCCGCGTTTCCACTAGCCACTCGATAAGTCGTCGTCGTGTCGCTGGTGTAACCAAGAATGCGCGCTAGTGTAGCTGAGCTCGTTTGGGAGCCCGCGCCAAACGGATTGAACGCGGTCGCTGGATTTGTATCCGCGAGAGCTGACGCCAGAAGAAACGTATTGATGCGGTTGCCGGTGACGCCGGACGCGATGTCAGCGCTATACGATCCGTATAGGTCTGCACGCCAGCTTCCGCCGACGTCGATCGAGACACCTGGTGTAATCGTGTAGTTCTCTTGAACACCTTTCTGGACTGAATTCCCGATATCATTGCCGTAGGCGTATTGGATGCTGACGGTGCGGGCGCCAGCAGCAGGTGACACAAAGAACGGATTTGTCGACGGAACGGAAATAGTCCCCGTTTGCTCAGCAACTCGGCTGTTAAATGCCCGCCGCGAATAGAACGACTCTTCGTAGACGCGAATGCGATCTGTGAGATCGTGCGAGGCGGTTGCGACGACGCTATGTCGCTCCTGATCAGGCAATATGTCCGTGCCGCGCTTTGTATCGCTTAAGTTCACAGTCCCAGGGATTAACCGCTGAACGCTTAAACCTACGCCGTTCTGACCACTTGGAATTGCGTAGGTCGTGCCATTGGCAGCGATTGTCCCTGGGTTGCCAAACGCTACGCGAAGATCCGGGCCGCCAAATGCTCGGAGATCATCGGTCACATAGCTTCGCTTTTCTGCAGCGAGATGCGTTTGATGAAAGAACTCGTACGATAAGAACGCACCTCCACCTTCCCAATGCGTGCCGACACTTTGCCCCGCGGTTATCTGCCTAAACCCATTCGCTAATGCATATCGCCCCGTAGTCTCCAATCCTTCGAAGTCTCGTCGAAGCACCAAGTTCACAACACCGGCGACAGCATCAGACCCATAGATTGCGGACGCGCCATCAAGAACAACTTCAATTTTCTCGATCGCCGAAACGGGGATTTGGGACACATCAACGAAAGACCCTTGCCCCGCTGGGGCCATTCTCCTTCCATTGATCAACGTCAACGTCGCGTCAGGGCCTAGGCCACGCAGGTTTGCTCCGGTGCCATAGCCGGTATTGGGGATGGCTGAACCAAAATTTCCTCTCGCTGCTTCCGCCGCTCCGAGGCCACTATTTTGAGGAATGCTTCGAATTACATCGGCTGTCGTTGTGCGCCCGCTCTCGGAAATCTGCTCTCGATTCAGGGTGACCACTTCACTGCCGACCGGACCAGCACCTTTTATGCGGGTGCCAGTTACAACGAGCTCTTCCGGAGTGTTCGCCGTTAGTGGAAGCGACGGCGAGGCTCTCATCGATGTATTCTCCGCGAGGCGCGGTCTTTGCGACAGGAGCGACTGCCGCTGCAATCCAATCAGCCGTGCTGCGCGAGGACTTACAAATTCGTAGCTAACTCCGCTGCCGCCCAGCAGCGTCTGCAGCGCCTGCTCATTACTCAGCGCCCCCGTCACCGCCGGTGCATTCTTCCCCTCAACAAGCTCATCCGGAATCGCGACCTGCACCTTGCTCTGCGCGCTGTACGCCAGCAGCGCGGAACGCAGGGGCTGCGCCGGCACGTTGAAGTTCGTCACTTCCGTCTGCGCATACGCGCGCTGCGACGGCACGACACCAATTGCCAAACACAAATAGAGAGCTGTCGACGACGCGATCAGCAGGTTGCGATGCGCGCGCACTTTCTCAGGCGACCGCGCGCTACGCGCGGTCGAAACCGAATGACCCATTCCCTACAACTCCCAACCCGTTCTCTTGCAATGCGCCTCGTTCAATGCGGACGCATTTGCTTATGAGAGACGGAGTGAGCGCGGAAAAGTTTATGCGGGATTTTATCGGGTAAGATTCGCAGACGGCGATGCGCGCGTTCGCGAGATGGACGTTTTTCGTCTCGTTGCACGCGCATCGTTGCAATGTGCAGCAAAGTGCCGTGCATCTCGGATCGCGCACGCGTTGAAATTGCGCGCATTGCGCACGCAGTTCCGGCTGAGACTGACCAGGAAGTAACGCAACTGCGCGTTCGACGCGCAGTTGGTTGCCGCAATTCGCGCCGCTATTTTTTTCGTGCGGCGACGAAGGTGATGGTGCCGGCCTGACGCTCTTCCGCGCGGAGCTGGAGCGTCTGCTCCAACAGCTGAATCACTTCGGCGCGACTTTGCGGGTTGAGCTGCAACGAGACCGAGCGTTTCGCGAGCTGGACGTCGTCGACGGTGAAGCGGCCGCCATAGGTGCGGCCCAACGCTTCGAGCAGGCGCGCGAAGGGCACGCTTTCGAACACCAGTTCGCCATGGCGCCAGGCGCCGATCCGTTCGACCGGCAGATTGCGCACGCCGGCGGGCGCGGTGGTGCCCTCATATATAATGACATTGCCGGCGCTGAGCTTGGGCGCGTCGGTGGGTACGGTGGCGGGCTTGTTCGGCGCGGTTGCAGCCGCGATCGCGGCGGGCTGCATCACCGCCACCACGCCTTCGCTGACCGCGATCTCGACATGGTCGCGGCTGCGATTGACGTCGAAGGCCGTGCCGACCGCCTGCACCACCTGGTTGCCGGCATCGACGCGGAACGGACGGTCGGGATCTTTGGCGACCTGGAAGAGCGCTTCGCCTTCGCGCAGCTCGACCAGGCGCTGCGCGCCGGTCATGCGTACCACAAAGCGCGTGCCGCCATTCATATAGATGGTCGAGCCGTCGTTCAGCGTGACGGTGCGCATCTCGCCGGGGCGGGTGCGGTACTCGCCGTCATTGAGGCGCGGCACGATGAAGAGGGCGGCAATGGCAGCCGTCGCGCACACGGCCGCGCCCGCGATCCAGGGACGGCGGCGCGTGGTCGGGCGCACGCGCGACAGCGTGCGGTGACGTTGGCCCAGCAAGCCCGCATCCTTCGCCTGGCGCATCACCTGAAAGGTGCGCTCGGCGTCGATATAGGCGCGCTGGTTGATCGGGTCGCGCTTGAGCCAGGCATCGAACTTGGCGCGGTCTTTCGCGCTCGGCTCGCCCAGCTGGAAAAGCGAGAACCACGACACGGCCTCGTCGTAGGCCGCGTCGCTCCGTTGGAAACTCATTGCAGGAATCCTGCTGCCTCGAACCACGGACCCATTAGAGGCGGTTCTTATGCAGCTTGTTTTGGGAAAAGCCCGCAGCGGCTTCATCGCCGCTGGATTCGGCGCCTTCCGATTGTGTCTCGCCCGGGAGCATTGGCAGCGTGACGCCGTTCTCCTGGGCGTTGCGCAGGATCTTCATCGCCTTTTGCAGGTGCCGCGAGACGGTCGCCTGGCTGATGCCAAGCTCGTCTGCGATATCCATCTGCCCCTGTCCTTCCAAGCTTGCCAGCACGACATGCTGGTGCACCGGCGACAGGTTGAAGAACTCGCGCTGCACGAAATCGAGCTCCTGCCGGCTGGCGAGAAAATGTTCGGGCGTCAGTAAATCGGGCGGATGCTCGGACTCGCAGGCTTCAAGTTCGAGCATCGGTTTGTTGGCGCGGCTGGCGCGCCGCTTCGACGCCAGATTGCGCGCGATGATGAAGAGATAGCCTTCGGCGTTCTCTTGGATCTTGTCTCGGTGACTCCACACAGCGAGCCACGCTTCCTGCGCCACTTCATCGGCATCGGCGGAATTTCCGAGCAGGCTGCGCAAGCGCCGTTTGAGCTCGCGATTGACCGTCGCGAACAGACGCACCAGCGACGCATCGTCTGCGCCCTCATCCATGCCGGCGCGGGAATCGATATCGACCACGTGTCAGCTCGCGTCGCTGCAGCGCGACAGCGCTCGCGAAATACGTGGATAAGTTTGAGAAAGAGGCCCGGTACCGTTGCGAAGCGCAAGAACGTCGCTGCAACGCAGCAACTTGCCGGTTCTTAGATTTGTCCAGACTTGCGCGCTCTCGGCCAATTCGATGCCCGTCCTGGCTATGCAATTTCAGTCACATTCACGCAATCCTCGGGCCGCCTGCCGGGCACGGAAGGTGGCCTCTCGGTAACAAGCAGTATATTTCTGCTTTTTATGTACTAAAGTGTATATGCTTTTCCGTCCAGCACAGCTTCTCTGAGCCCCATGGCAACCACCGATATGCGCGCCCTCGTCGGCACGAACCTTCTTCGGCTTCGCAATCGTCGCAAGCTGACGCAGGACCAGCTCTCCGCAGAAACCGGCCTGACTCAGGCCTATATTTCGAGCTTTGAACGCGGCCGGCGAAACCCGACCGTGCTCACGCTCAACGAACTCGCGAACGCGCTGCGCGCGGATGTCGGCGAGTTCTTCGAGCGTCACGCCAACAAGAATTGAGGGCGGCGTAGCCGCACTCACCCCTGCGAAAGCGGGGGTCCATCGGGCCAGGGGTCTGCCCCGTACAGAAACGGGCTCGGCGGCGGCCCGATGGGTCCCGCCTTCGCGGGGAACGGATTGCATGCAATCCGCTGTACGACGCCCGCCCGGCTAGGCTAGCGTCGCGGCCCGCATGCACCAGCACACCACGACCAGCACCGCCCGCCCCAGCCCCACTCAGCACGGTGACGTGGCACTCGCCGCGCGCTTGCGGCGCGCTTTGCGCGGCGAAGTTCGCTTCAGCGCGTTCGACCGCGGTCGCTATTCGACCGACGCGTCGATCTACCAAATCGAACCGATCGGCGTCGTCATTCCGCGCGACGCCGACGACGTGCGCGCTGCGATTGAGATTGCGCGCGGCGAAGGCGTGCCGGTTCTGCCGCGCGGCGCCGGCACGTCGCAATGCGGCCAGGCGGTCGGCGAAGCCTTGGTGCTCGACACCAGCAAATACATGCGCGACGTGCTGGAGCTGGATGCCGAGAACGGCACGGCCTGGGTGCAGCCCGGCATCGTGCTCGACCATCTGAACAAACATCTCAAAACATCGGGCTGGACCTTCCCGATCGACGTCAGCCCAACCAACCGCGCCACGATCGGCGGCATGACCGCCAACAATTCGTGCGGCGCTCGCTCGATCAAATACGGCATCATGTTGCAGAACGTGCTGGCGATCGACGCAACCCTGGCCGACGGCAGCACGGTGCAGTTGGGACCGACGCCGGGCAATCTCGCGGGCGTAACGGCGCGCGAAGCCGACATCGCGCAGCGTCTGGCCAATCTCTATGCGCGCGAAGAAGACGAAATCCGCGCCCGCACGCCGACCGTGCTGCGCAATGTCGGCGGTTACCGTCTCGAAACATTGGGCGGCGGCAATCTCGCGAAAATCCTGGTCGGGTCCGAAGGCACCTTAGGCTTCTTCAACCGCATCAAGCTGCAGCTGCACCGGATCCCGACGCACCGCGTGCAGGCGATCTGTCATTTCGCGCGCTTCACCGACGCGATGGCGACGACGCAATACATCGTGCAGCTGAACCCGAGCGCGGTCGAACTGGTCGATCGCACCATGATCGAGCTGGCGCGCAACATCCCCGCCTTTGCCTCGACCATCGAACGCGCTGTGAAAGGCAATCCCGACGCGCTGCTGTTGGTCGAATTCGCGGGCGACAATCGCGACGCGCTGCTCGACGACATGCAGCGGCTGGATCAGTTGCTCAGCGACCACGGCTTTCCTGATGCAATCGTGCCCGCCACCGATCCCGGTTTTCAAACCGAATTGGCCGAGGTGCGCGCCGCAGGCCTGAACATCATGATGTCGATGAAGGGCGACGGAAAACCCGTCTCGTTTATCGAAGATTGCGCGGTGCCGTTGGAGCATCTCGCTGACTACACCAGCGCGATTACTGACTGTTTCGGCCGGCACGGGCTGGAAGGAACCTGGTACGCGCATGCGTCGGTCGGCTGTCTGCATGTGCGGCCGGTGCTGAACATGAAAGACGATGCCGACCTGGTGCGGATGCGCGCAATCGCCGAAGAAGCGATCGAGCTGGTGCGCAAATTCAAAGGCGCGTTCTCGGGCGAGCATGGCGACGGGTTGGTGCGCAGCGAGTTTCTCGAAAAGACCTACGGGCCGCGCATCACCGACGCCTACCGCGAAGTCAAACAGGTCTTCGACCCCGACGGTCTGTTCAATCCCGGCAAGATCGTCGATCCGCCGCGCATGGATGATCGCCGCCTGATGCGGTACGGGCCGGACTATGCAGCGGTTCCATTTCAGCCCGCGCTCGACTGGTCGGAATGGGGCGGTTTTCTCGGCGCGGTCGAGATGTGCAACAACAACGGCACCTGTCGTAAACGCGAGCCGGGCACGATGTGCCCGTCCTATCGCGTCACGCAGGACGAAACCCACGTCACGCGCGGCCGCGCGAACACGTTGCGCCTGGCGCTGTCGGGACAGTTGGGCCCCGATGCGCTGGCGTCGGACGACATGGCCGCGACCTTGGATTTGTGCGTGTCGTGCAAAGGCTGCCGGCGCGAATGTCCGACCGGCGTCGACATGGCCAAGATGAAAATCGAAGCGTTGCATGCGCGCGTGCAACGGAACGGTCTGTCGCTGCGCGCACGGCTGGTCGCCTATCTGCCGCGCTACGCGTCGTATGCGGCGGCGCTGGCACCGCTGCTCAATCTGCGCGACGTCGTACCGGGCGCGGCGTGGTTGAGCGAGAGACTGCTGGGATTCAGCGCGCGGCGTTCGCTGCCGAAATGGCGCTTCCGGCCACATCGCGCGACGACACCGCGAGAAGACGGGCGCAGCGTTGTTTTGCTGGTCGATACGTTCAACCGCTGGTTCGAGCCCGAGAATGCGCGCGCCGCGCGGCGCGTGCTGGAAGCCGCGGGCTACCGCGTGCACGAACCGCTGGCGTCGGGTCGGCCGCTTTGCTGCGGACGTACCTTCCTGTCGGCGGGTCTGGTCGACGAAGCGCGCAGCGAAGCCAAGCGCATGCTCGACGCGTTGGCGCCGTACGTCGAAACCTCGATCCCGATCATCGGACTGGAACCGTCCTGCCTGCTGACCTTGCGCGACGAATTCAGCGCGCTGCTGCCCGGCGACGCGACGCGCGCGCTCAGCGCCCGTGCGGTGCTGTTTGAAGAATTCCTTGCCGCCGAGTCCAAGGCTGGGCGCCTGTCGTTGAAGCTGAAACCGCTGGCTGCGCGCGACGCGTTCCTGCACGGCCATTGCCATCAAAAATCGTTCGGCGTGATGCCGGCGACGGTGGCGGCACTGAAGCTCGTGCCCGAGCTGAACGTGCAGCAGATCGAGTCGAGCTGCTGCGGCATGGCGGGCGCGTTCGGCTACGAAGCCGCGCACTACGACGTGTCGATGGCGATGGCCGAACTGTCGCTGCTACCGACCGTGCGCAAGGCACCGACGGATGCGTTGATCGTTGCCGACGGTACGTCGTGCCGGCATCAGATCGGCGATGGCGCAGCACGCGAAGCTGTGCACGTGGCCCGGGTGTTGGAGATGGCGCTGATTTAGTTTTACGTCCCCTCTCCTCGAAGGAGAGGGAGGGGCCCGCGCGCGCAGCGCGTGGGAGGGTGAGGATTGGTTGCTGCGCGTTCGAAATCACAGCGCGCGTCGACGAACCCTCACCCCAACCCTCTCCCTCGGGGAGAGGGGACATGAAGGTCAGGCGGCTTCGACTTCCGCGTCGTCCACCGCGTGCAGATGCTCCATCACCGCGACGCCCTTGCCGCGCAGATGCGCCGCCAGGATCTCGGACAGTTTCGCACCGTCGCGCGCGACCAGCGCGTCCAGGATCAGGCCGTGCTCGTGCATTGCCACGTCCCAGCGTTCGCGGCTCCAGCGATTGGCGAGATAGCGTGCGTTGCGGATGCGCGCCGCCAGTGCGGCGTAATTCGATTGCAGCACCGCATTGCCGGTGGCGGCGACGATGCGGGCGTGGATGGCCTGGTTGAGCTGGAAATACGGCTCCAGCTCGCCGCGCAGATAGTGCGCGTGCATCTGGAAATGCATCGCCTGGATTTCTGCAATGTCGGCATCGGTGGCGCGTTCGCAGGCGAGACGGCCCGCGGTCGCTTCCAACGCTTCCATCACTTCGAACATGTCGCGCACGTCGCGTTCGGTCAGGCCCAACACGACCGCACCCCGATTGGGACGCAGTTCCAGCAGACGTTCGGCCGCTAGCACCTTCAAGGCTTCGCGCAGCGGCGTGCGCGACACCGACAGGCGTTCGCACATTTCGCGCTCGCGCACCGGCGCGCCGGGCGCCAGCTCGCCCGCCTCGATCATGGCGCGCAGCCGCAGCAGCACGCCGTCGAGCAACGTGGTCGGGTCCTGGACTGTCATGGAAGCAGGCTAGCACGAGAATAATTGCATGCAATTTTTTCTGCCGGCCAGATTCGCGTTGCCGGCGCTAAGATGCCTGTGCAAGTCTCCCGCCTCCGATCGCATGCAAACCAGCCCAGGCGCTGGCCGCGACCGGCAGATTCGGGAGGATTTCGATGTATCGCAGCGGCCGCCACTTCCTGCAGATCCCCGGTCCCAGCACCGTCCCCGACCGCGTCCTGCGCGCCATGGACATGCCGGTGATCGATCATCGCGGTCCCGATTTCGGCGTGCTCGGCAAAGAGGTGCTGAGCGGCATCAAGAAAATCTTCAAGACGACCGGTCACGTGATCATTTTCCCGTCGTCCGGTACGGGCGCGTGGGAAGCCGCGATCGTCAACGTGCTGGCGCCCGGCGACAAAGTGCTGATGGTCGAGACCGGCCATTTCGCAACCTTGTGGCGCCAGATGGCGGCCAAGTTCGGCATCGAGGTCGACTTCGTTGCCGGCGATTGGCGCAGCGGCGTCGATCCGGCTGAAATCGAAAAGCGTCTCAGCGACGACAAAACCAAATCCATCAAAGCCGTGATGGTGGTGCACAACGAAACCTCGACTGGCGTCACCAGCCGCATCGGCGCAGTACGCCAGGCGATCGATCGCACCGGTCATCCGGCGCTGTTGATGGTGGATTCGATTTCGGGTCTCGCCAGCGCCGACTATCGCCACGACGAGTGGAAGGTCGACGTCACCGTTTCCGGTTCGCAGAAAGGCCTGATGCTGCCGCCGGGCTTGGGCTTCAACGCGGTCAGTGAAAAAGCATTGGACGCCGCCAAGGCGAACAAGACGCCGCGGTCCTTCTGGGACTGGCACGACATGCTGAAGCCGAATTCAACCGGCTATTTCCCGTACACACCTGCAACCAATCTGCTCTACGGCCTCAAAGAGGCGATGGCGATGTTGCAGGAAGAAGGACTCGACAATGTCTTCGCGCGGCACATGCGCCACGCCGAAGCATGCCGCGCAGCGGTGCGCGCATGGGGCCTCGAAGTGCTGGCGAAAAATCCGGCCGAATATTCACCGGTGCTGACCGGCGTGATCATGCCGGACGGACACGATGCCGACGCGCTGCGTCGCACGATCCTCGAAAATTTCGACATGTCGTTGGGCGCCGGCCTCGGCAAGGTTGCGGGCAAAGTCTTCCGCATCGGCCATCTCGGTCACTTCAACGATCTGACGCTGATCGGCACCTTGGCCGGCGTCGAAATGGGTTTGCAAGTCGCCAACGTTCCGCATCAAGCGGGCGGCGTCGATGCAGCGATGGCTGTGCTGACGCAGAAAAATCAGGCGCGCGCCGTCGCTTAACCGACGCGCCAACGAAAACGATGCGTGCCGACGCACGCGGGGGAGGACGTTTATGCGGCTGAAGCCTTTTGGCGCCACGGGACATGTTCTGTGGCTGCTCTGCCTGATGTACGCGATCACCTATATCGACCGCGTCAACGTCTCGACCGCAGCTGTACAGTTCAAAGCCGAACTCGGTTTGGACAATACGCAAGTCGGCCTGGTCTTCTCCTTCTTCGCTTGGCCGTATCTGATCTTTCAGGTCATCGGCGGCTATATCGGCGACAAGTTCGGCGCGCGTCGCGTGCTGACTGTCTGCGCGCTGATCTGGGCCACCGCGACCTTGGCGACCGGCTTTGTCGGCGGTCTGACCTCGATGTTGGTTGCGCGCTTCTTTCTCGGTCTTGGCGAAGGCGCAACCTTCCCGACCGCGACGCGCGCAATGTCGACCTGGACGCCGAAAGAAGATCGCGGCTTCGCGCAAGGCATCACCCACGCTGCTGCGCGTCTCGGCAATGCAGCGACGCCGCTGCTCGTGACCTGGTTGATGGTCGCCTATACGTGGCGCGGATCGTTTTGGATCCTCGGCGGCATCAGCCTGCTGTGGGCGCTCTATTGGGGCTATTACTTCCGCGACAATCCGGCTGAGCACAAAAACATCACGCCGGCAGAAATCAGCACGCTGCCGACCTTGGGTCAGGCGCGCGAGAAAGTGCGGGTGCCGTGGCTGGCGCTGGCCAAGCGCATGGCGCCGGTGACCTTCGTCTATTTCTGCTACGGCTGGACCTTGTGGTTGTTCCTGTCGTGGGTGCCGCAATATTTCCAGCACTCGTTCGGCGTCGACATCAAAAAGGCCGCCATCTTTGCGGGCATCAGCCTGTTCGGCGGCGTGGTCGGCGATACGTTGGGCGGCGTCATCAGCGACTGGCTGTTGCATCGCACCGGCAGTCTCAAAATTGCACGCCGCAACGTCGTCATCTTCGGCTTCCTTGGCATCTTCCTGTCGCTCGTGCCGATGCTGCTTGCACCGAGCGTCGAAGTCGCAACCGCCAGCCTGTTCTTCGGCTTCTTCTTTGCCGAGATCTGCATCGGTCCGATGTGGGCGATCCCGATGGACATCGCGCCCAAATATTCGGGCACGGCATCTGGCTTGATGAATACGGGGTCCGCCTTCGCTGCGATCGTGTCGCCGGTGATCGGTGGCTGGATCATCGACTCGACCGGCAATTGGGACTTGCCGTTCGTCGGATCGATGGTGCTTGCGCTGGTCGGCGCCACCTTCGCGTTCACCATGCGGCCTGAGCGCGGCTTTACCGAACCGGGAGCACCCGCAACCACCGGCGCACACGCGGTCGCGCGCAGCTAAATTTTCAGGTCCATGTAAGGAACGCATCGCGCCAAACGGTCGTCCGTGTCTAGACTGTAAAAAACGAGTCTGGACGGGAGGACGAGATGAACGCGCGTTTTGTTGCGGCGCTTTTCGGCGCGGCCTGTTTTGCGAGCTTGCCCGCGCTTGCAGCATGGGAACCAACCAAGCCGGTCGAGTTTGTCGTGCCGGCGGGTGCGGGCGGCGCGTCCGACCAGATGGCGCGCACGATTCAGGGCATCGTGCAGAAATATAATCTGATGAAGCAGCCCTTCATCATCGCGCTCAAAGGCGGCGCGTCCGGCGCCGAAGGGCTGATGGCGATGAAGCAGGCGGCGGGCGATCCGCACAAAATCATCGTCGCGCAATCGAGCCTCTACACGATTCCGTTCGCGACCAACCTTCCCTTCTCGTGGAAGGATTTGACGCCGGTCACCTTGATGGCGATGGACGAGTTCGTGCTGTGGGACAATGCCGAGCTTCCCTACAGAACGACGGCGGAGTTTCTCGCAGCCGCCAAGAAAGTCAGCGCGACCGAGCCGATGAAAATGGGCGGTACCGGTTCGAAGCGCGAGGATCACATCCTCACCGCCTTCATCGAATCCAAAGCCGGCGTGAAGTTCGCGTACATCCCGTACAAGTCGGGCGGCGAAGCAGCGACGCAGCTAGTCGGCAAACATACCGACGCCAACGTCAACAACCCGTCCGAGAATATTGCGCAGTGGCGCGCCAACCAGGTGCGTGCGCTGTGCGTGTTCGACAAGGAACGCCTGCCCTACAAGGCGAAAGTCACCGAGACGCAAAGCTGGGCCGACATTCCGACCTGCAAGGAAACCGGACTCGACATCGACTATCTGATGTTGCGCGGGATTTTCATTCCGGGCGGCGGTACCGCGGAGCAAGTCGAATTCTATGACCAGCTGATGCGCAAAGTCGCCGCGACTGCGGAATGGAAAGACTACATGGAGAAGAATGCGCTGAAAGAAGCGCCGTTCGGTCCGGCGGCGTTGAAAGCGTTCCTCGAAAAAGACGAACCGCTGCACAAGCAGCTGATGACCGAAGCCAAGTTCCTGGCGGCGCCGTAACATGAGTCGTGGCGAAGATGCGGTCGTTTCGCGGCGGACCGTCGAACTGTTCGTCAGCGGTCTGCTGAGCATCGTCGGCATCGGGCTCGCGATTTCGAATTGGAAGCTGGGAGCAAGCTGGGCTGCGGACGGACCGCAGCCCGGCTATTTCCCGTTCTTGTTGTCGACGATGCTGGCCTTGGCGTCGCTGTACGGCGTGTTCGACGCGTTGCGCGGCCGGCACGGCGCACGCGGCGACGCCGCCTTTGTCAAACGCGACGAATTCGTGCGCGTGCTGCAAGTGTTGGTGCCGACCATTCTGTTCTGCCTCGCGACCGAGTTTCTCGGCATCTATGTCGCGGGGTTTCTGCTGATCGCAGGCTTCATGCGGTATATCGGCGAGTCGCGCTGGATTTCCTGCGTCGCGGTTGCGCTGGTGCTGATGGCATCGCTGTTCTGGTGTTTCGAAATCGAATTCCAGGTGCCGATGCCGAAAGGCCCAATCGAAGACCGGTTGGGCTACTGACCATGGACGGCACGGCGATCGACTCCCTGCTGCACGGCTTTGTCGTGCTGCTGACTTTCAAGAACATGCTGCTGATGATGGTCGGGATCATTCTCGGCATTTTCGTCGGCGTGCTGCCGGGTCTGGGCGGACCCAACGGCGTTGCGCTGTTGTTGCCGCTGACTTTCACGATGGATCCGACCGGCGCCATCGTGCTGCTGTCCTGCATCTATTGGGGCGCGCTGTTCGGCGGCGCCATCACCTCGATCCTGTTCAACATTCCCGGCGAAGCCTGGTCGGTTGCGACGACGTTCGACGGCTATCCAATGGCGCAGCAAGGGCGCGCGGGCGAAGCGCTGACCGCGGCCTTCACCGCATCGTTCTTCGGTGCGCTGGCAGCCGTGTTGCTGATTACGTTTCTGGCGCCGCTGGTCGCGCGCTTTGCGTTGCGCTTTGGGCCGCCGGAATTTTTCGCGGTCTATTTCCTGACCTTCTGCAGTTTCGTCGGCATGGGCAAAGAAGCCCGCCACAAGATTCTGATTTCGATGCTGATCGGTTTTCTGCTGGCTGCGGTCGGCATGGATACGGTGGGCGGATCGTTGCGCATGACGTTCGGCTTTTCCGATCTGCTGCGCGGCTTTGATTTTCTCGTCGCCGTGATCGGTCTGTTCGGCCTGTCAGAAATTCTGCTGACGATGGAAGAGAAGCTGGCCTTCGAGGGCAAGCAGGCGAAGCTCGATCTCAAAGTCGTGTGGCGCACCTGGAAAAGCTTGCCGCGCTATTGGGCGACGTTGATCCGCAGCGCGATCGCCGGTTGCTGGCTCGGCATTACGCCGGGCGGTGCGATTGCGGCGTCGTTCATGGGCTACGGGCTCGCCAAACGTTTCTCGCGCGATCCCGACAGTTTCGGCACCGGCCGTATCGAAGGCGTGTTGGCGCCGGAAACTGCGGCACACGCAGCGGGCACGTCGGCCTTGTTGCCGATGTTGGCGCTCGGCATTCCGGGATCAGGCACCGCCGCTGTGTTGTTGGGCGGTTTGATGATCTGGGGTTTGCAGCCAGGGCCGTTGTTGTTTGTCGAGCATGCCGACTTTGTCTGGGGCCTGATCGCGTCGATGTATCTCGGCAATATCGCGGGGCTGATCCTGGTGCTGGCGACGGTGCCGTTGTTTGCGGCGATCCTGCGCGTGCCCTTTCCCACCATCGCGTCGAGCGTGATCGTCTTATGTGCAATCGGCGCCTACGCGGTGCATGGCGCGGTGTTCGACATCTGGTTGATGGTGCTTTTCGGCGTCGTCGGCTACGTGTTCAAAAAACTGAACTACCCGTTGGCACCGTTGGCGTTGGCGCTGGTTCTTGGCGACCGGGCCGAAGACGCGTTCCGTCAGACGATGATTGCATCGCGCGGAAATCTGACCGTGTTCTGGTCGAACAGCCTGGTCGGGTCGATCACGAGCTTGGCGTTGCTGCTGCTGTTGTGGCCGGTTCTGTCGGACATCATGAAGCGGCTGCGAAAATCGGGGGATGGGGTGCCGACCGGGGCCGCTTCGGGGTAAGGTCCGCCCCAACCAAAACGAACCTGGACCTATCGATCATGACCGAGAGTGCGAGCGCGGCTGCGCACCAGCTGCTGGAAGTACGCGCCGGACGCAGTGCGCCGCTCAGCGTACTTGCCAACGCGCCGAACGATGCAAGCGAAGCGTTGGAGGTGCAGAAGCTTGTGCTTGCGTCGATCGGACCGGTTGGCGCGTGGAAAGTCGGCGCACCAGGCCCGGACGCAACACCGAACACCAGCCCACTGCCCTTGTCGGGCGTTCTGCCCAGCGACAGCACGGTGCGCACGCGCGTCGGCATCGTCGAAGGCGAGATCTGTTTCCGCTTGGTGCGCGATCTGCCGCCGCGCGAGGCGCCGTACGATGCGCAAGATGTGTTTGCAGCGATCGGTGGCTGCATGGCCGCAATCGAAGTGCTGGATTCGCGCTTCACCGATTTCGAGTCGCTGAAACTTCCGACCGCACTTGCCGACTTGCAGCATCACGGTGCGCTGGTTCTGGGCGAACCGGCCGAAGCCTGGTCGTTCGACATGTTCGCGTCGCTGGATGTCGAACTGAACATCACCGACGCGCCGGCGCTGCGCGCCTTTGCGTCGAACCCCGGCGGAACCGATCTCGCACGCTTGCTTGTCTGGCTCGCCAATAGTGACTCGGCGCGCGCGATGGGCGGGCTGCAAGCGGGCCAGTACATCACGACGGGATCCTGGACCGGCAAACCGGTCGTGCCGGATGGCGGCCGCGCCACGGTGCATTTCCCCGGCTTTCCGCCAGTCACCGCGACGATCGAGAAAGCATAAAAAGAAAAGGGGCCGGTTCGTTGAACCGGCCCTTTGTTTAGCGAGCGCGTTAGCGTTCGCGCGTCACCGAGATGTCGTAGCCGAGATCGTTGACGCGGATCAGATAGCCCAGACCCAGCGCCGACTTCTTCACGGTTGCGCGATCTGACCCGTCGCCGTTGAGACGGATCTTCGCATGTTCCTGGCTGCGCCAGACCATGCCGTTGTCGAGCACGAAAATCGGCTTGCCGTCGCTACCGAAACCGATCGACACCAGCTTGGCCGAAATCTGCGTAACCGCCGGTACGTCGGCGCCCGGAATTGCGGGCGTGCCTTTGCCGCTGCCGAAATCCTTGTCGGCGGTTGCCTTGCCGCCATTGCCGAACAGACCGAACAGCGAGAAGCCGTCATTCTTCTTCAGATCTTCGGCGAGGCCGACGACGGTGCGGTCGAAACAGGCCAGCCGTTCTTTCTCATTCGCGATTTCCTTGCATGCGACGACGTCGGCGGCACCGGCATGTGCCGCCTGCGGCAAAGCGAAGACGGTGCCGAGAAGAAGCAAGGCGGCGGCGGGGCGATACATGACAGTCCTGCTGGGTTCGTTGAATCGGGGCGGAGCATGCCGCCAGCGCCGCCAAAGCGAAAGGCGCCAAAAAGAAAGGCCGGCACAGTCGCCTGTGCCGGCCAGTCGTTGGTTCAGCCTGCCGCGCCGAAACGCGGCAGCCGGGCTTAGAACTTCACCGTCGTACCAAAGTAGAAGTACCGACCGATGTTCGAGTAGGTCGACGCCGAGTCACCCGTTGCCGAGTTACCCAACGACGCACCCGTCTGGTTCGAACCGCTGAACAGGAACGGCACCTGCGGCGGCTCTTTGTCGAACAGGTTGTTGATGCCCGCGAAGAACGTGAGGTTGTTCCAGCGGTACCGACCACCGAGATCGAAGTACCAGAACGGCTTGATGTCGTTGAAGTCAGCCGCCTCGAACCGGCCGGTCGCAACCGGCGTCTGGTTCGGGAAGGTTTCTGCGTTGCCGATGTAACGTGCGTTCAGCGACAGCGTCAGATCCTTGTAGTCCCAGGTCGTACGGATGTTGCCCTTCAAGGTCGGATAACCGACCACGCCCGAACGATAGAGGTTGAAGGTCGGATCGCCCGGCACCGCAATCTGGGTGTTCTGCGGCACCCAGGTCGCAAGACCCTGGATCGACAGTTGACCCATATTGTGCAGCCCGACGCGATCGAGATCGAACGAGTAGCTCACGTCGAAGTCGACGCCGCGCACCGACTCTTTACCGACGTTCACCGTCTGCGCCACCACCGTGCGAATCGAACCGTCGCGATTACGCGTGATGAGACCGCAGAACAGCGGGCTCGGCCCCGAACCGTCGACGCAGTTGTTGAGGATCGCGTTCTGCGACAGCGTCTGGATGCCGTCGCGGATTTTCACGAACCAATAGTCTGCGATGAAGGTGAAGCCAGGCACGAAGGTCGGCGTCAGCACCACACCGGCAGTCCAGGTGCGGGCTTTTTCCGGCTTCAGCAAAGGATTGCCGCCCGTACGGATCGGCGCCTGCGTGAAGTCGTTCTGGTTGTAGGCCGCCGGCACACCCAACGCGCGGCAGTTCGCGAGTCGGTTTGCAGGAGCCGGACCGTTGTTGATGTTCGTCGACGAGCACGGATCGGTATAGCCGAGGAAGTTATCGCCGAAGCCCGAGAAGAGCTCGTCGATATTCGGCGCACGAACCGCACGCGCGGTCGAAGCACGGAGTTTGACGTCGCTGGTGATCGCGTAATTGACCGCGACGTTCCAGGTGTTGGTCGCACCCGACGTCGAATAGTCCGAGAAGCGATACGCCATGTCGACGTCCAGCGCCTTCGCGAAGGGAAGATCGCGAAGAATCGGAACGCCCAATTCAGCGTAGTATTCGCGGACGTCGTAGCGACCCACGACCGGCGCGTTCTGGTTGCCCCAGAGCTGGCCCGATTGAGTCAAAAAGTCCGGCTGCGAATTGCCGTTTTCACGACGCCATTCAAAGCCAGCCGCGAAGCCAACCGGCGCCACGGTGCCCGAGAACGGAGTCGCGTACTTGAACACGTCACCCGACAAGTTGACGACCGCGTTCTTCTGATCGAGCACGTCGTTTTCGTGCGTCAGCGTGTAGGCGTAGTTGTACTGCGCCGGCGTCAGGCTGCCGACCTTGAACGGGTTGATCGGCACGCAGCCCTGGGCCTGCGCAGCCGGGTCACGGCAGACGATCTGGCCGGTGGCCGGATCGCGCACCGCATCGATCTGCTGGCGCAGACGATTTTCAACGCGGTCGATGTTGTAGAAGTTGGTGCTGTTCCGGCCGTAGTTGAAATACGTCTCGTATTTCCAGCCGTTCCACAACGTGCCGTTGAAGCCGACGACGGCGCGGAAATATTCGTAATTCGCCGTACCGGTACGTGCCGACCAGTCGTAGTTGGAACGCTGGATCGAGAAGTTGCCCGGCGCAATCGCCTTGAAGTTGGCCGGGATGAACGGGTTGTCCGACTTGATCAGCAGCGCGCTTTGCGCCGAGTCGTTGGTGATGTCGAACGGATCCGTCGCTGCCGGCGCACCGTTGTTGAAGTGACCGGTATTCGTCGCCGAGTTACGCGAGCTTGCGTATTTCACGTCGGCGAAGAAGTTCACCGTCTCGAGCGGACCAAGCTTGTTCGCCAGTTCGTAATTGACCAGCGTGTCGGCGATGATGCGCGTGTTCGGCGTGCGCAGCTGCAGCTGCGCGTTGGTGTTTTCACCAGCGCCGCCGGCACCGACCGTGGTGCCGATCGAGCCACCCAGGCGCGTGCCCGGCGGGTTGATCAACGTGCCGCGGTTGAAGCGGATCGCCGACGAACCGTCCGGCGTGAAAGTGTAGGCCAACGGACCGTTGCCATCGACCGCGGTGCGCACCGTCGCGTTCGGCGCGAAGACCGACGATTTGGTGCAAGCCTGCGTGATGTTGTTCGGGATCCCGTCCGTGCCTGTGAAGCTCGCCGGATTCGGGATCAGCGAGCGTCCGCAAGACGCATAGTCACGATCGGATCCGACAATGCCGGTGTCGTGGTTGTAGTCGAAGGCAAAGGTGATGTTGCCGCGCTTCGAACCGAAATTCTGACCGATCAGACCGTTGGCCGTGCTGGTCTTGGCATCGCCATGCCCCGACTGACCGTACTGACCGGTGAATTCGGCGCCTTCGTAGTTCTTCTTCAGAATGAAGTTGACCACGCCGGCAACCGCGTCGGCGCCGTACAGCGCCGAGGTGCCGCCGGTCACGATTTCAACGCGATCGATCAGACCGGGCGCGATGATGTTGGTGTCGACGAGCGACGTACCGCCCGAACCGTTACGACCCGACAGCGAACCGATATGACGGCGGCCGTCGACCAGGGTCAGGGTGCGATATTCACCGAGACCGCGCAGGTTGGTGAACGACACGCCGATACCGTTGGTGAAGCGCTGGTTGTTCGACGGCTGGAGGTTCACCTGGGTCTGCGGCAGCTGGCTCATGATGTCGACGGTGCTTTGCAGACCGGTCAACGCGATGCTCTCGCTGTTCAGAACCGTGACGGGGTTCGGCGCCGTGATCCCTGGCCGCGCGATGCGCGTGCCGGTGACGACGATTTCTTCAGTCTGCGCGGCAGCTCGATCGGCGCATAAGGCTGCGAGCAACGCGATCGCGGCCACCCCAGTGCGCCGGATCGACCGTTGGCGGCCGATTACGGACTCTCTCATCGTTGAAGACTCCCTAGTGCGAACTCGGCGCGGGGGCGCCGAGCACCCGCCGACTTGGCGTCGGTCGGGCGAAGGCGAGAGCCTTCCTCGCCGTTCGCACGCGGTAAAGAATGCGTGCTTTAAGTAACACTAGAAAGCCAAGACATGTGATCTGAGAGACACAGTCTTAAAACTGAGACGACAGAATCTTTCCTGGTGCGCGAGTAAGTGAATGGCTTCTTTCGTACCGCGCGCAACGACGGCGACAGAATTCGACCGCGATGCGTCTCGTCAAGAATGGTCAAACATCAGCCCGACTCGAACCCGCACGTAACAAAGTTCAGAGACGCACGCCGGCCAACGCCGCGAAGGATTCATTCGCTCCGTTCGCGATCTGAATCACTTCCTGTCGGAACGCACGCTCTGAACCGGAAGTTCTGTTGCGATAAGTACACACCCGGCTGAAAAGCTCGGCCGGAAGACCTGCAACGATTGAGCTTCCAGGTAACGCTCCGTCACATAGCCAGCTTCGGCTACGCCGCGAAACAAGCGGCGATCCGACCTGACGGATACGGGCTCTAGGGGAGACTCAGTGTGAAGCAGTTATTTGAGCTGCGCGCGGTTCGCGCGCTGTTGCTGGCGGGCGTTGCCTCGCTGGCGTATGCGGGCGAAGCGTACGCCCAAGCAACCGGACCAACCGAAGAAATCGTCGTTACGGGCTCGCGTCTGCGCCGTACCGGTGCCAGCGCACCGACGCCGCTGACGGTCGCCTCGGGCGAGTCGCTGCGCGCCACGGGCGGCATCAACATCTCGGATCTGCTGAGCCAGCTGCCGCAAGTCGGCGTCGGCACCAACCAGCAGAATTCGACCAACTCGGTCCGCAACGCCGGCCTGAACATTCTCAATCTTCGCACACTGGGTAGCGCGCGCACGCTGACCTTGATCAACGGCCGCCGTCAGGTCGGCGGTGGTCAGGGCACAGTGACGGTCGACACCAACACGATCCCGGTCTCGCTGATCGATCGCGTTGAAGTCGTCACTGGCGGTGCGACGGCCGTGTACGGCGCCGACGCCGTCTCGGGCGTGGTCAACTTCGTTCTGAAGAAGAACTACGAAGGCGCCGAAGTGGAAGCGCAGTACGGCGTGTCGGGTCACGGCGATGCCGAGACCTATTTCGCCAGCGCCACGATGGGCGGCAACTTCGGCGGCGGTCGCGGCAACGTCACGTTGAACGCGACGTACAATCGCGAACAGGGTCTGTTCGCGCCGCAACGCGACTATGCGATCACCAACCTGCAATCGGTCGTCTATCCCGGCAACGGCCGCCCGGCTGTGCCGGTGCGTGGCGACGGCATTCCCGATCGTATTCCGGTCGCGGGCGCACGCTTGAACCAGTACGCCGACACCGGGGCGCCGGTCATCGGCACTGCAATCGGCAGCAACGCCGCGTTCACGCAGGCCTTCTCGCCGTCGGGTCAGTTGATTCCGTTCAATCGCTTCGGCCAAGCCGATCTGTCGGGCAACTTGTCGCTCGGCGGTGACGGTCTCAACACCTCGAAGACGCAGACGCTGCGCGTTCCGACGCAACGCGGCCTGTTCCATCTGCAGGGCAATTACGAGATCTTCGAAGGCGGCGATTTCGTCAAGAACATGAACTTCTTCGCCGAGTTGAAATACTCGCGCAACAAGGCGAAGACGACGTCGTCGGGCACGTTCGAAGCGCCGGGCGCCTACACGATCCAGCGCGACAACGCCTATCTGCCGGCCGCACTGGTCGCGCAGATGACGGCGGCGAACGTCTCGAACTTCACCTTCTCGCGTTCGGACGACGATTTCGGCCTGCGCACCTATGAATCGGTGTTCCAGACCTATCGCGGCGTGATCGGCGTCAACGGCAAGTTCTGGAAGGACTGGAACTACGAAGCGTTCTGGAACTACGGCACGACCCGTTCGGACTTCACCAACTTCGATCGCATCCAGAGCAAGTATCTCGACTCGATCGACGCAGTCCGTCTGCCTGACGGCTCGATCGGTTGCCGTAGCGCAACCGCGCGTGCCAATGGCTGCTTGCCCGTCAATCTGATCGGTTACGGCCTCGCCAATCCGGCGGCGCTGCAATACTCGTATCTGTACACGGTCGAGCATGATCGCCTGACGCAGAACCAGGCCGTCCTCAACGTTGACGGCGACTTGTTCAGCTACGCCACGCCGTTCAGCGGCAAAGTGGACGCGATCAAGTTGGCGGTGGGTATCGAATATCGCCGCGAAGAGTCGCGCGCCAATCCGCAGGCCGAAGTCCAACAGGGCCTCGTCTTCGGTAACCGCCTCGCCTACACGGAAGGTCACTACGACACGAAGGAAATGTACGTCGAAACCGGCATTCCGGTTTTGCGTGACCTGCCCTTCGCCAAGGCCGTCGACGTCGAAGGGTCGTGGCGCTTCCAGGACTTCTCAACCACCAGCACCGACCAGAGCTGGGCGCTGCGCGGCGGTTGGGCGATCGACGACAACATCAAACTGCGTGCGTCGCGTTCGCGCGCGGTGCGTGCGCCGAACATCGGCGAATTGTTCGCGCCTGGTAGCGACAACTTCCAGGGCGTCAACGATCCTTGCGACGTGACGCGCATCAATGCGGGCAGCTTCCCGCAGAACCGTGCTGCCAACTGCCGTGCCGCCGGTATCCCGGCGGGCTTCATCCAGAGCACCGTGACCAAGTCGGTTCTGACCCAGGGCAATCCGAACCTGGCTGCAGAAAAGGCCAAGACCTGGACGGCCGGCGTCGTGTTGACGCCGACCTTCGTGCCGGGCCTGACGGTGACGGCGGACTGGTGGAACGTGAAACTGAAGGACGCGATCAACAGCTTCGCGTTCCAGTCGGTGGTCAACAACTGCTACGACGCAGCGTCGTTGGGAAATGCCTTCTGCTCGTCGGTCATTCGCGGCCCCGATCTGAACATTCGCAACGTGCTGGTGCAGCAGTTGAACGTCGCCAACTACCGGGCGCGCGGTCTCGACATGCAGATCACCTACTCCACGCCGCTGTCGCGTTTCGGCGCGCCGTCGTCTTGGGGCAACCTGACGCTCGACTTCCTGGGTTCGTACCTGTCGAAGAAGACGTTCGACCCGAACCCGAACGATCCGTCGCTGATCAATCGTGACGCGGGCGAATTGCCGGATCCGAAGCTGAAGTTCCGCCTCCAGGGCATCTACGAACTGGCCGAGTGGCAGTTCACCTGGACGACGAACTATCTCGGCCACATGGAGCTCGACAACGAAGCGTTCATCGAAGATCGCTTCCCGCACACTGTGCCGGATTACTGGCTGCACGCGCTGCGCGTTCAGTACGACTTCGGCAAGTACCAGGTGTATGGCGGCATCAACAACATCGCGGACAAGGAGCCGCCGTATATCCCGACCGTCTATCAGGGTATCGGCAACTCCTCGATCTACGACAACAAAGGCCGCTTCTTCTATGTCGGCGCCAAGGCTCACTTCTAAAGCCTAGCGTCAACGCAACTACGACGGCCGCCGGTACCCACCGGCGGCCGTTTTCTTTTGTGCGGTAGCGCCGCGCGACATCGCGACATTCGGCAAATCGAGCTTCGGCAAAACTCATTGAGACGCCGGTCGTCGCGCGCTTATTCCCACCGCAAAAACATTTTCCCGGGACCGACGCCGAGCGCCGCGGTGAATGGCCAAATTACGCGTTTTGGCGCGCGTACCTGTTGCACAATTGGCGCGTTGCAGGCGTCGGCGTTTTACGCGCTGCAACCTCGTCTTCTTTGCTCACGAATTGTCCCACAGCCCGAAGACACGCAGCGAACGCGTGCGCGGGCGGGTACGGCCGTTTGAACAAGGGGACGAAAATGGGAAACCGGACAATCCGGCGCGCAACGCGCGCGCTGGCCATCGCGGGCGTTGCATCGGCAGCGTTGATGGCCGATGCACAGGCCCAGCAAGCAGGGCCAACAGAAGAAATCGTCGTCACAGGTTCGCGTCTGCGTCGCACCGGCGCCAGCGCGCCGACGCCGCTGACGGTTGCGAGCGCTGAGTCGCTGCGCGCGACCGGCGGCATCAACGTCTATGACATGCTGGGCCAGTTGCCCCAGGTCGGCGTCGGCACCAGCCAGCAGAACACCACCAACTCGGTGCGCAACGCCGGCTTGAACATTCTGAATCTTCGTTCGCTGGGCAACGCGCGCACGCTGACGCTGGTCAACGGCCGTCGTCAGGTCGGCGGCGGTCAGGGCACGGTGTCGGTCGACACCAACACGATTCCGGTCGCGTTGATCGATCGCGTCGAAGTCGTCACCGGCGGCGCCACCGCGGTGTACGGCGCCGACGCCGTCGCCGGCGTCGTCAACTTCATCATGAAGAAGAATTACGAGGGCGCCGAAGTCGAAGCCCAGTACGGCATGTCCACACATGGCGACGCGCAGACCTACGATCTCAGCGCGACCATGGGCGGCAATTTCGGCGGCGGCCGCGGCAACATCACCATCAACGCCACCTACAATCGCGAAGAAGGCCTGTTCGGTCCCGACCGCGACTATGCCGTGTCGGAACTGCGTTCGGTGGTTGCCGGCGGCATCAATGGCCGTCCGCTGACCCCGGTGCGCGGCGACGGTATTCCTGACCGTATTCCGTTCAGCGGCACGCGCCTGAATCAGTTCACGCAGACCGGCGCACCGTTGATCGCAACCGCAATCGGCACGCGCGCGGCTTTCACGCAGGCGATTTCGCCGAACGGTCAGCTGATCTCGTTCGACCGGTTCGGCCAGGCCGATCTGGGCGGCAACGTTTCGCTGGGCGGCGACGGTCTCTCGACCGGCAAGACCGCAACCTTGCGCGTCCCGACGCAGCGCGGCCTGTTTCATTTCAGCGGCAATTACGAGCTGCTGGAAGATGGCGGCAGCCTGATCAAGACCGCGAACCTGTTCGCCGAGTTCAAATACGCGCGCAACAAGGCAAAGACGACCGCATCGGGTACGTTCGAGTCAGCCGGCGTGATGAATTTGCAGCGCGACAACGCGTTCCTGCCGGCCGCGTTGGTTTCGCAATTGACCGCCGCCAACCTGACGCAGTTCACCTTCTCGCGTTCGGACGACGACTTCGGTCTGCGTACCTTCGAAAGTCTGTTCCAGACCTATCGCGGCGTGATCGGTGTCAACGGCAAGCTGGGCAACGACTGGAACTACGAAACCTTCTGGAATTACGGCACGACGCGTTCGCAGTTCACCAACTTCGACCGTATCCAGAGCAAGTTCGCAGACTCGGTCGACGCGGTGCGTCTGCCCGATGGTTCGATCGGCTGCCGCAGCGCCGCCGCACGCGCCAATGGCTGCTTGCCGCTCAACCTGATCGGCTTCGGCATCGCCGACCCGCGCGCGATTGCCTATTCCTACACCAGCACAGTCGAGCATGACCGCCTGACGCAGAACCAGTTCGTGTTCAACACGGATGGCGATCTGTTCAAGTTCGCCACGCCGTTCAGCGGCAAGGTGGACTCGGTCAAGCTGGCGATGGGTATCGAATATCGCCGTGAAGAATCGAACGCCAACCCCGCCGCCGAAGTGCAGCAGGGTCTGGTGTTCGGCAACCGTCTCGCCTTCACCGAAGGCCACTACGATACGAAGGAAGCCTACGTCGAAACCGGCATCCCGGTTCTGCGCGACCTGCCCTTCGCCAAGGCCGTCGACGTCGAAGGTTCGTGGCGCTTCCAGGATTACTCGACCACCAGCACCGACCAGAGCTGGGCGCTGCGCGGCGGTTGGGCGATCGACGACAACATCAAACTGCGCGTGTCGCGTTCGCGCGCGGTGCGTGCGCCGAACATCGGCGAATTGTTCGCGCCTGGCAGCGACAACTTCCAGGGCGTCAACGATCCGTGCGATTCGACGCGTATCAATGCGGGCAGCTTCCCGCAAAACCGTGCGGCGAACTGCCGAGCCTTGGGCATTCCGGCGAACTTCACGCAAAGCACCGTGACCAAGTCGGTCATCGCGCGCGGCAACCCGAACCTGGCAGCGGAAAAGGCCAAGACCTGGACCGCGGGCGTGGTTCTGACGCCGACCTTCGTTCCTGGTCTGACGATCACGGCCGATTGGTGGAACGTGAAGATCCGCGACGCGATCGCGACCCTGGCCTTCCAGAACATCGTCAACAACTGCGTCGACGCGCAGTCGTTGAGCAACCCGTTCTGCTCGTCGGTCATTCGTGGCCCGGATCTGAACATTCAGAACGTGCTGGTGCAGCAGTTGAACATCGCCCGCTACCAGGCGCGCGGTCTCGACATGCAGATCACCTACTCGACGCCGCTGTCGCGTTTCGGCGCGCCGTCGGCCTGGGGCAACTTCACGTTCGACTTCCTGGGTTCGTACCTGTCGAAGAAGACGTTCGAGCCGAGCCCAAGCGATCAGTCGCTGACCAATCGCGATGCGGGTGAATTGCCGGATCCGAAGCTGAAGTTCCGCATCCAGGGCATCTACGAAGTCGGCCAGTGGCAGTTCACGTGGACGACCAACTATCTCGGCCACATGGAGCTGAACAACGAGGCCTTCATCGAAGACGCCTTCCCGCACACCGTGCCCGACTATTGGCTGCACTCGATCCGCGGCCAGTACGATTTCGGCAAGTACCAAGTGTTCGGCGGCGTGAACAACCTCGCCAACAAAGAGCCGCCGTATATCCCGGCGACGTATCTCGGCACCGGCGCCACCACCGGTTCGATCTACGACAACCGGGGCCGGTTCTTCTTCATGGGTGCCCGGGCGCAGTTCTAAGCCCGACCACCAAGCCAACGATGCGGCCGCCGGAGCAATCCGGCGGCCGTTTTCTCTGCCTGGGGCGGCAGCCCTGCGCCGCGGGCGGCTGGACGGGCCAAGAGGCTGGCTCTAGCTTCGCGCCGCTATGGAAAACGGCTTCGCCTATCGCCTCCCTGACGGGAAGGTTCTGACCTTCGACCACGCGCCCACCGGCGCCGAGATCGCCGCCGCGATCGGACCCGGCCTTGCCAAGGCCGCTCTCGCCATCAAGGTCGAGGGACAGATCCGCGACCTGGCGCGAACGATGGACACGCGCGAAGCCGCGATCGAGATCGTCACCCGCAAATCTGCCGACGCGCTGGACATCATCCGGCACGACGCCGCGCACGTGATGGCCGAAGCGGTGCAGGAACTGTTTCCCGGCACCCAGGTCACGATCGGCCCGGCGATCGAAAACGGCTTCTATTACGACTTCGCCCGCGACACGCCGTTCACGCTCGACGATCTGCCGAAGATCGAAGCAAAGATGCACGAGATCGTGAAGCGCAACGCGCCGCTCGAGCGCGAAGTGTGGGATCGCGCCGACGCCATCAAGTATTTCCGCGACAAGGGCGAGAAGTACAAAGCCGAGATCATCGAAGACCTGCCCGGCACCGAGACCATCACCGTCTATCGCCAGGGCGAATGGCTGGATCTGTGCCGCGGCCCGCATGCACCGTCGACCGGTTCGGTCGGCGACGCGTTCAAGCTGATGAAAGTGGCGGGCGCGTATTGGCGTGGCGATTCCAAGAACCAGATGCTGACCCGCATCTACGGCACCGCCTGGCGCGACAAGAAAGAGCTCGAAGCGCATCTGACGATGCTCGAAGAGGCGGAGAAGCGCGACCACCGCAAGCTGGGCCGCGAGATGGACCTGTTCCATCTGCAGGAAGAAGCAGCGGGTAGCGTGTTCTGGCATCCCAACGGCTGGACCATGTACCGCGCGTTGGAAACCTATCTGCGCAAGCGTCTTGAAACAGACGGCTACGTCGAAGTGAAGACGCCGCAGCTGTTTGAGAAGTCGCTGTTCGAAGCATCAGGCCATTGGCAGATGTACGGCCACGGCATGTTCAAGGTCGAAGTCGGCCACGGGCACGACCACGAACATGTGCAGACCTTCGGTATCAAGCCGATGAACTGCCCGGCGCACGTGCAGATCTACAATCACGGCATGAAGTCGTATCGCGACCTGCCGTTGCGCATGGCCGAATTCGGTTCATGCCACCGCAACGAACCGTCGGGCGCGCTGCACGGCATCATGCGCGTGCGTCAGTTCACGCAGGATGACGGTCACATCTTCTGCATGCCCGAGCAGGTCGTCGAAGAGAGCAAGCGCTTCTGCGCGCTGCTCCAGCGCGTCTATGCCGATTTCGGGTTCAGTGACGTGAAGGTGAAGCTGGCGCTGCGTCCCGACGTGCGCGCCGGCACCGACGAAATCTGGGACCGGGCCGAAACCGAGCTGCGCGACGCGGCGCGGCAGGCGGGGCTGGAACCTGAAGATCTGCCCGGCGAAGGCGCCTTCTACGGTCCCAAGCTGGAATACCACCTGACCGATGCGATCGGCCGGACCTGGCAGTGCGGGACGTTGCAGCTCGATTTCGTGCTGCCCGAGCGGCTCGACGCCGAATTCGTCGCCGCGGACAACAGCCGCAAACGCCCGGTGATGCTCCACCGCGCCATTTTCGGCTCGGTCGAACGCTTCATCGGCGTGCTGATCGAGCATTATGCCGGTCGCCTGCCCTTGTGGCTGTCGCCGACCCAGGTGGTGGTTGCGACAATTACGCAGGACGCTGACGGCTACGCCGAACAAGTCGCGGCGACGCTCGCGGCGAAGGGTCTGCGCGTCATCACCGACACGAGGAACGAGAAGATCAATTACAAGGTGCGCGAGCACATGGTGGCAAAACGGCCGATTCTTCTGGTGGTCGGAAAACGAGAGGCACAGGAACGAGCGGTCGCGATGCGCCGTTTGGGGTCCGAGAGCCAGACCGTTTTGCCGCTTGATCAGGCGATCGCCGACCTCGTTGCGGAGGCTGCGCCACCGCAGTGACCGGCCAATAAGCGGCATCGGCGCCACAGCGGTGGTCTTTTCGCACCAGCACACCTACCGCCGGGGCGCCTTCGACGCTATTTTCCCGCCCTCGGGCGACTTGCCTGAAACACGACCCGACCAACCGCTATAGGAGAGACGTCCATACCGCCCCGCTCTTTTTCCCGCACTGACGCCCCATCCCGCGACGGACCGCGGGTAAACTTCGAAATCAACGTGCAGACCGTCCGCCTTGTTGGCGCTGACGGGGAGATGCTGGGCGTGGTGCCGATCCGGCAGGCGCTTGCCGCCGCTGAAGAGGCAGGATTGGACTTGGTCGAGATCTCGCCGAACGCAGATCCGCCCGTTTGCAAGATCCTCGATTTCGGCAAATTCAAATACGAGCAGCAGAAGAAGCAGAACGAAGCTCGTAAGAAGCAGAAAGTCATCCTGGTCAAAGAGATCAAGATGCGCCCGAACATCGACGATCACGATTACGACGTGAAGATGCGCGCGGCCAAAGGCTTCCTCGAAGAAGGCGACAAGGTGAAAGTCACCATGCGCTTTCGCGGCCGTGAAATGGTGCACCAGGAAATCGGCCTCAACGTGCTGATGAAGGTGCGCGAACAGCTCGAGCCGCTGTCGAAAGTCGAAATGATGCCGCAGCTCGAAGGGCGGCAAATGGTGATGGTGCTGGCGCCGAAGTGACATGCTGAAAGCATGTCATCCCCGCGAAGGCGGGGATCCATCGCGCTACAAGCACAGATGTTGAATGGATGGCCGGGTTCGCCCGGCCATCTGCATTTTGAGGATCCGCAATGACCGACCGTCCGAAACTTCGCCTGCTGCCGCGCCATGAGGCGCGTGTGCGCGGTGGCCATCCGTGGGTGTTCTCGAACGAGATCGCGATGGACGTCGCGGCACGAGCGCTGCCGCCCGGCGGCCTGGTGGAGTTGGAAGATGCGCGCGGTGCGCCGCTCGCGACCGCCTATTTCAATCCGCGCACCTTGATTGCCGCGCGCGTGCTCGGTGCGCCCGGCACCGTCGTCGATCGCGCCTTCTGGCACGAGCGACTGGCCGCGGCGCTGCACTTGCGCGAGCGCATGTTCGACAAGCCGTTCTATCGCCTCGTCCACGCAGAAGCCGATCGTCTACCGGCACTGATCGTCGACCGGATGGGCGACGTCCTGTCGGTGCAGGCGAACGCAGCCGGCATCGACGCAGCGCTCGACGATATTCTGGGTGCGCTGACCGATCTGTTGAAACCGCGCGCGATCCTGCTTCGCAACGATAGTCCGGTGCGCGAGCTGGAAGGTCTGCCGCAGGAGACGCGCGTCGCGCACGGCACGATCGATGCGCCGGTCGAGATCGAAGAGAACGGCTGCAAATTCCTGCTCGACCTGCGCGATGGGCAGAAGACGGGTTGGTTCTACGACCAGCGCGCCAACCGCGCCTTCGTCGCGGGCTTCGCCAAGAACGCACGCGTGCTGGATCTTTATGCCTATGCGGGCGGGTTTGCGCTGGCCGCTGCAAAAGCCGGCGCACGCGAAGTTATCGCAGTCGATCGCTCGGCTGGTGCGATCGAGGCGATCAACGCCAACGCCGCTGCCAACGGATTGAAAGTCGACGCGGTCAAAGCCGAAGTCTTCGCCGATCTCGAACGCCGTATCGGTTTGAACGAGACCTACGACGTCGTGATCGTCGATCCGCCCGCTTTCATCAAATCAAAGAAGGAAACCGCGTCGGGCCTGCGCGGCTATGCCAAGTTGGCGAAGCTCGCGGCACCGCTGGTTGCACCCGGCGGCATTCTGTTCACCGCGTCGTGCAGCCATCACGCCGACCTGGTCAACTTCGCGCACGCGATCACGCACGGGTTGGGACAAGCGAAACGTTCAGGCCGCGTGCTGCAGACGAGCGGTGCTGGCCCCGATCATCCGGTGCATCCGTTGCTGCCCGAGAGCGCGTATTTGAAGGCGCTGACGTTCCAGCTCGACTAAAAAAGAGGGGGAAACGTTGCCGTTTCCCCCTAGTCGCCCCATGACAACTATCGAAGGCAGTACTACGGCACGGTTTCGCCGTGCATGGGCCGGTCGAGACCTTGCCGTTCGATCTCTTCCGGGACCCGCAGGCCGATCGTGAGATCGACCAGCTTGTAGAGAAGGAAGGATGCGATGCCGCCATAGATGAGCGTCACCGCGACACCTTCGAGCTGCAGCAGAACCTGATGCGCGTTGCCGTCGATCAGACCGACGATCTTGGGATCGCCAGTCACCGCTTCGGTCGCGAACACGCCGGTCAGAATCGCACCGACAATGCCGCCCAGACCGTGCACGCCCCACGCATCGAGCGAGTCGTCGTAGCCGAATTTGTGCTTGAGCGCGGTGGCGCCCCACCAGCACACGATTCCCGCAACGATGCCGATCAGGAAACCGCCCGTCGCATTGACGTAGCCCGAGGCCGGCGTCACCGCGACCAGCCCTGCAACCGCGCCCGACACGATGCCCAGCACCGACGGTTTTCCCTGCACCGCCCATTCGGTGAACATCCACGACAAGGCCGCCGACGCAGCCGCCAGCATCGTCACCAGCATCGCCATGCCGGCGCGACCGTTGGCGGTCAGCGCCGAACCGGCGTTGAAGCCGAACCAGCCCACCCACAACAGCGACGCGCCGATCAGCGACAGAACCAGATTGTGCGGAACGATATGTTCGTGGCCCCAGCCGCGACGCTTGCCGAGCAGGATCGCGCCGACCAAGCCCGCGATGCCCGCATTGATATGCACCACCGTACCGCCCGCGTAATCGAGCACGCCGGCGCTGGCGAGAAACCCGTTCGGATGCCAGACCCAATGCGCGATCGGCGCGTAGACGAACAGCGCCCACAAGCACGTGAAGGCGAGCAGCGCCGAGAATTTCATCCGTTCCGCAAACGCACCCGTGATCAGCGCCGGCGTGATGATCGCGAATGTCATCTGGAACATCGCGTAGACGCTTTCGGGGATCGTCGTGACGGTCGGATTCTCGGTCCCTTCGCCCAAGGTGAACGGCGTCATCGCCGTCACGCCTTTGAGCCACAGGCGCGACAGGTCGCCGATAAAGGCCGAGGCGCCGCCCGCGCCGTTGGTGAACGCCAGCGAATAGCCGACGACGTACCAGAGGACCGCGACCAGACAGCAGATCGCGAAGCTCTGCATCGTCGTGGCCAGCACGTTCATCTTGCGCACCATGCCGCCGTAGAACAGCGCCAGGCCGGGCAAGGTCATCATCAGAACGAGGGCGGTGGCGACCAGCATCCAGGCGGTGTCGCCGCTATCGATTTTGGCCGGCGCCGCCGCTTCCTCGGCCCACGCCAGCGTGGGTGTCAGGGAGGCAGCGAGAAAAGCGAGGCGTGCGCGGCTGAGCATTACTGTTCTCGTTTGTTAGGTCCGGCCTTTTTGGCCCGGAGACGCTATCAAGATCCGTGCCGGGGGCGCGCCGACGCGCCACGGTGCCAAGCTTACCCCGACTTGCACAGTTTGAAGGCGATGCAGACCGACCTTGATCGATTCCTGGGCATGAGCCCGCCCGTCCCGCCGCCCTGCCGTCATGCGGGCGTTTGCGGCGGCTGCGCCGTGCAGGCGGTCGAAGACGGCGCCGTCGCGGCCTGGAAGCGCGACCACATCGCCAACGCGCTGCAGCGTGTCGGGCTCAGCGCCGAGATCGAACCGACCGCGACCGTGGCGCCTGCCACGCGCCGCCGCGCCACGCTGACCTCGATGCGCCAGGGCAAACATGTGCTGCTGGGATTCAACGAGCGACGCAGCGACCGCATCGTCGAGCTGCGCGAATGCAAAGTGCTGACGCCGAAGCTGGAAGCGTTGCTGCCGGCGCTGCGCGATCTGGTAGGCATCTTGCTGCAGCAACGCGATACTGCCGATCTCGCCCTCACCGAAGCGCAGAACGGGATCGAGCTGGTGGTGGTGCGCAAACGTGCGCTGGCGCTGCTCGACCTTGAAACGCTCGCTGCGTTTGCCGAGACGCACGATCTGGCGCGCGTTGCGTGGCGCAGCACCGTGCGCACGCCGGTCGAACCAATCGCCGTGCGCCGCGTGCCCACGATCACGCTTGGTGGTGTGCGCGTAGCGTTGCCGCCTGCGGCGTTTCTGCAACCGAGCGCGGACGGCGAAAACTTGCTGATCGATCGCGTGCAGGCGACGATGACCGGCGCCAAACGCATCGCCGATTTCTTTTGCGGCGTCGGCACGTTCGCCCTGCCGCTGGCAGCTTCGGGTGCAACCGTCACAGCGTTCGACGGCGACAAGGACGCGGTCGCTGCGCTGGCCGCGACGCGCAAAACGACGGCAATCGTACGCGACTTGTTTCGCGAACCCTTGTCGGAAAAAGAACTACGCGACTTCGACGCCGCCGTCCTTGACCCGCCGCGTGCCGGTGCGGCGGCGCAGGTCGCGACCTTGGCCGACGCCGATTTCGACCGCCTCACCTATGTCTCGTGCAATCCCGCAAGCTTTGCGCGCGACGCGCGCGTGCTGGTCGCGGGCGGTTGGAAGCTGGGCGAGATCCTGCCCGTCGACCAGTTCCGCTGGTCGGCGCATGTCGAGCTGGTGGCGCGGCTAAGCCGCTAGGAAATCGCGCAACAGCGCCATCAACTCGTCGGTCTGTTCGAGATGCACCGCGCTGCCGCTTCGTTCCATCATTACGAATCGCGCCTGCGGCGCTGCGATTTTGAATTCCATCTGCAGCTTTGGATACAGCGCACGGTCATAGCGGCCGGCGATGATCAGCATCGGCACGCGGATCTCTTTCAGGCGTGGACGAAAGTCGGGAATGCGCACCACTTCGCCGCCGACGGCGAAATCGACGTCCTCGCCGGTAAAGACCGGATAAAGCGCACGATTGACCGCGCCCGGTTCGGTCAGCGCCGTCGCCGCGGCCGAAGGATCATAAAAACGCGCGACCGCGCTCGCGACGCTGCGGATCTTGTCCTGGATCAGCGGATCGGTGGACGGCATGCCACATAGATGCAGCGCTTCGATCTGCCGCCACAACTCGGGAAACTGATTTTCGATCTCGCGATTCACGTTCTCGTGATTGAGCTGCCACATCACGGGACTGTAGAGGGTGTTGGCGAGCACGAGCCGCCGCACCAGTTGCGGATGGTCGAGAGTCAGCTGCTGGGCCACCAACCCGCCATACGAATATCCATAGACAGACACCGGGCCGAGCTTGAGCGTTTCGATCACCGCGGCGACGTCGCGCACGTCGCGCGCGAAGGTGATCTCGTGAAGATCAGCCGGCCATTCCGAACGGCCGCGCCCGTAATAATCGAGATAGATCACGCGATGCGTCTGCGCGAGCTGGCTGAACGCCGGATGAAACGTGACGTGCGAATTGGCCGGACCGCCGACCAGCAAAAGCACCGGATCGCCCTGCCCCTCGCTTTCGATCCAGACTTTGCGTCCGTCGGGCAAGGCGACGCGCGAGCCGGGCGGATGCTCCACCGCCGCATGCGCAAACGCCGAGAACAAAATGAACAGGCAGGCTGAGAAGAAAGTCGATCGCATGGATGCCTCCGTTGCGATCGGTATGACCGACGCGAAGCATCACGGCCGCCCGTTTCTTGCGCTATCGCACCGCGGGCAGGATGTAGTCGGTCAGCAGCGTCTCGGACTGCTGGTGCATGCCGCGCGTGTTGTAGTTCGTGCTGGTGATCACGACCACCATGTCGAGCGACGGGATCACATAGACTTTGTTGCCGCCATTGCCCGACATCGCATAAGTCGCGACCGGCGCGGCGGCGCCTTTGGGCGTGAATTTGTTCAACCAGAGAAGATAGCCATAATCGGTGTCGGGAAACGGCACCGCAGGCAGCTGCGCGCGCGTCGACTCTTCGACCCAGGCACGCGGCATGAGTTGCGTTCCGTTCCATTCGCCGAGCTGCAGATATAGCTGGCCGAGTTTCAGCAGGTCGCGGCTGCGCAGATCCAGGCTGCCGCCCGTCATCACTTGGCCCGCACCGGAATATTGCCAATGCTTCGCCGTGATGCCGAGCGGGCGGAACAGAACCCGTTCGGCGAATTTATCGGCTTTCTGCCCCGTCGTTTTCTCGATCAAGGCGCCGAGCAGGACAGTTCCGGCCGTACAATAATGAAACGGCAGCGGCGGCGCGCCGCGCGACGGCAACGTGAGCGCGAACTCGACCCAGTCGCGTCGCGGATACATGCGCTCTTCGTTGCCCGGCGACGCCGCGTCGTTGTCGTCGCAATCGAGCGACGAATCCATCGTCAGCAGGTCTTTGACCGTGACGTCGTCGCTGCGTTTGTAGGCTGGGAAGTAAGACAGCACGGAGGCGTCGACGCCGGGCAGCTTGCGCTGTGCGATGGCGATGCCGATCAGCATGCCGGTGATCGACTTGGTCGCGGAGCGCGTATCGCGCAGCGTGGCTGCGTCACCTTCGAAGTATTTCTCGAAGACCAGCTTGCCGTGGCGCGCGACCAGCACGCTGCCGATCTTGCGGAACGTGCCGTCGCGCACGGCGCGATCCAGTTGTTGCAGACGGTTTGTATCGAGCCCGACCGATGCGGGCTGCTGGTCCGGTGCGGCGCGTCCTTCTGCCGAAATTAGCAGAAGGACGATCAGCGCCGCTCTCGCTACATTACGCAGTGCGCTGCTGCCCGGCCGGCAACACGCTTTCGACCCACTGGTACAAAGCCGTCTTCGGCAACGCACCGATCTTGGTCGCTGCGACCTGGCCGTTCACGAACAGCATCAACGTCGGAATGCCGCGCACGCCGTATTTCGACGGCACCATCGGGTTCTCGTCGATGTTGATCTTGGCAACGGTCATCTGGTTGCCCTTCTCGCTCGACATCTGCTCAAGGATCGGACCGATCGCTTTGCACGGTCCGCACCACTCGGCCCAGAAATCCAACAGTACCGGCTTGTCGGCCTTCAGCACGTCGGCTTCGAACGTTGAATCGGTCACCTGAACGGTCATCGGAATGCTCCTCTAGCGCGGCGCGACCGCAGGGTCGCTTCGTATTCTTGGCGCGTTTTCCCTAGGGAAAACTAGCGCCCAAACTCTAAGTGGCACCGCTTTCCAGTCGCAAGAGATAGGGATTGAGGAGCTGGTTTGGCAGCTCCATCAACCGCGGCGTTTCGGTCCATAGCAACGCCGCCCGCACCGGGCGGACCGGGAACAAGCGAGCAATCACCGCGACATAGGCCGCAAGCTGGGCGAGGTAGGCCGGCGGTGCATCGCTGGCCCGCTCTGGCGGCGGACGGTCGGTCTTGTAGTCGACCACCCAAATCGCGTCGTCGCCGATGGCCAGCCGGTCGACCTGCCCGGCCACCAGCGTCGTGCCGATTCGGCCGACCACCGGCACTTCGGCGCGGCTGCCGGGCGCGAACACGGTGGCGAAATCGGGATCGGCCAACACCGCCAACACTTCGCGCGCCAGCGACGCTTGCGTGTCGACGTCAAGCGCGTGCGCGGGCTGCGCCAGGAACCGCGCGCATGCATCTGCACGCGCCTCCTGCGCCAGGTTCGGCAGAAGCTGCAGCAGCTTGTGCACCAACCGTCCGCGCTTGCGCAGCGCCTGGTCGCCGCTGCGCATTGCGGGCGAGCGCGCTGGTGGATCGCGCATGGTGGGGCGCGACGGCGTCAGCGGCTTGGTTGGCGTCGGTTCGGCTGCGGGCGGCACGCGCAACGCATCCGGCACCGGATCGATCGCGACGGTCTCTTCGCGCAGCGCGCGCGCGGTGCGATCGGGTTCGGCACGCTGTTCGATCGAGATCTGCGCCGTGCCGTCGTCGTGCCGTTGCACGTCATCGCCTTGCATCGCCGCTTCGACCAGCCGGTACCAGCTTCCAGCCGGCACGGCGCGACGTTTCTGCCAGCCGGCCACGATCAACCGGTCTTCAGCACGGGTCAGCGCGACATACAACAGACGCCGGTACTCGTCGTCGGCGGCTTGCTCATGCACACGGCGCGCCGCACGCGCCACCGAATCCTCGTCGGCGCGCGCACCGCCCCACAACGGCACGTCGCCGTCGGCCCACAACAAACGCGGCCCCTGGCTTTTGTCGATCGTACCGGTCGTGTCGGGCAGCACGACGATCGGCGCCTGCAGGCCTTTGGCGCCGTGCACCGTAATCAGACGCACCTCGTCGCGCGTGCCTTGCGCCAATTCGCGCTTGAGTTCGGCTTCACCCGCTTCGAGCCAGGCCAGAAACGATTGCAGCGACGGCGTGTGCGCGGCGCTGTGGATCAAACAGGCCGTCAGAAACTCTTCCAGCGGATCGAGCGCTTCGGCGCCAAGCCGTGCCTGGATCGCGCGTCGCCCGCTGCCAAGCGGATCTGCCGGACAAGCGCGCAACAGCGCCGACGCGAACAGCTCGTAAGGCGGCACCAGATCGGCTTCGCCCAACAACCGCGACAGCCAGACGCGCGCCGCTTCCCAGGTTTTGTTTTCGCGCGAACGCGCATGCAGCGAAGACCACAAAGACTGCTCGCCGCGCCGATGCGCCAGTTCGAACAGATCGTCTTCGCCAAGCCCGACCAGCGGCGTCTTCAACAAAGTCGCTAGAGTCAGATCGTCGTCGGGCAGCAACAGAAAGCGGCCCAACGCCAGCAGATCCATCACCGCCAGTTCGCGCGTCAGCACCATACGGTCGACACCCGCGACCGGCACGTTCAGCGACTTCAACGCGCGCACCATCGCGGGCACGAAATCAGGTGCGCGGCGGCGCACCAGAATCATCACGTCGCCGGGACGGATCGCACGGCCGTGCGACTCCAGCCGCGTACCGTCGTCGAGCCAGCGGCGGATCTTCTGCGCGATCTGCATCGCCAGGCGCGACGCCGACGCTTCTTCGTGCGCAGTTTCGACCGGCGGCGCCCACGGCAACGGCGCTTCGCGTTCGGTCTCTTCGACCAACGGCCACAACTCGACCAGGCCGGCCTGGCCTTTTCGCGTCACCTGGTGCGCGATTGGCGTGTGCGCGACGCCTTTGCGCGCGGCGTCGTCAGCAAAGACGCGATCGACCAGCCGCAACACCGGCTCGGTCGAACGGAACGAGACGTTGAGCGGCACTTCGCGCAGCGGACGTTCAATCTCGCGCGTACGATCGGCGAAATGCTGGCGCATGCGCGCAAACTCGTTCGGGTCGGCGCCCTGGAACGAGAAGATCGACTGTTTCTCGTCGCCGACCGCAAACACGGTGCGCGGCCGGTCGACTGCGCCAAGTCCGACAAAGAACTCGTCGGTCAGCGCCTGCACGATGCGCCATTGCGCCGGGTTGGTGTCCTGCGCCTCGTCGACCAGCACATGTTCGATGCCGCCGTCGAGCTTGAACAACACCCAAGCCGCAACCCCGTCGCGCGCCAGCAACGCACCCGTCGTCGCGATCAGATCTTCGTAATCGAGACCGCCGCTGCGCGCCTTGCGCCGCGCATATTCGTCGAGCAGCGCCGCGCCAACCACCAGCAACGCCTCGGTCGCTTCGGCGGTGCCGACTGCGTTCAGCCGGTCGAGAACGCCAAGCACGCGCGACGCTTCCTGCTGCAAGGCCGGCAACGCCGCCGCCGATGCTTTGGTCGCCAAGGTCGCGCGCAGCTCGCGCTTCTCCGTCAGATAGGCGCGCCAGTAGGCAGCGAACGAACCGGCGCGGCCGGACGCGTCGGCAAGCCAGGCCGCAATCTTCGCCGACCGTTCCTGGTCGGTCTTGCTCCCGCGCGACAGCAGTTCGCATGCCGACCGCAATTCGGTTCCGTCGAACGCATGGTCGGCGCAGGCGTCGCGCAACACCGACTCGGTCGTCGCATCCGGCTCGACGCCGACCGTCGCGCGCACTTGCGCGACCGCACCTGCGACACCGCCTTCGCGTTCGAGAAACGTCGCCAGCTTGGCGCGGCTGGCGGTCAGTTCGGAAATCAGATCGGCGAAGGTCGCTTCGCCCGCGCGACGCACCAGCTCGGCCAGCGCACGGCCCAGCGTGGAGTCCGGTTCGGCACGCGCGCCGTGCAGCACCTCGTCGCGTGCTTCGTCGAGCAGTTCCTGCGCTTCGCGTTCGTCGAGCAAACGGAATTGCGGCGACACGCCCGCTTCCAATGGAAAGCGGCGCAGCACCGATTGGCAGAAGCCGTGAATGGTCTGGATGCGCGGCCCTTGCGGCAGGTCGACGGTGCGCGCGAACAAGGTGCGGGCGCGTTTTCGCGTCGCCTCGTCGGGTACTTTGTCGGTCAGCGCATGCAGCGACGCGATCAATTTGTCTTCGTCCTGCGTCGCCCAGGCCGCCAGACGTTCGCCGACGCGGATCGACATTTCCGCCGCCGCCGCTTTGGTGAAGGTCAGGCACAGCAGGCGCTGCGGATCGACGCCGTCGAGCAGCAGACGCAGCACACGGTCGGTCAGAACCTTCGTCTTGCCGCTGCCCGCCGAGGCACCGACCCAGGCGCTGGACGTTGGATCCGACGCGTAGCGTTGATCTTGATCGGCGCTGTTCATTCAAAATTCCCCGCGAAAGCGGGGATCCATCGGGCCGCCGCCGCGACACAGATCCCTTTCCTGTCATCCCTGCGAAAGCAGGGATCCATCAGGCCGACAACGCAGACATCGCGAAGAGCGCCCGACATCTCTGCGGCGGAGGAATGGATCCCCGCCTTCGCGGGGATGACGTCGTGGCTGTTCATTCGGGCGCGCCTTCGCCCGACCATTCCAGCACGCGCGCCAGATGCGCGTAGTCGCTGAAGCGCGGCCGTTTCGACGGAATCGGTTGCGACAAATACGGCGTGTCCTGGCGGTCGAACCGTTCAATCAGTTGCAGCAACCCGTCGCGTGCCGCGTCGGCCAGCGCGTCGAGGTCCCCGTCGATCGTCACGATCTCGCCCGGCGGGTTGCCGCCCGCGAGGCGCCAGAAAGCAAGCTCGACCACAGTTGCGGCCGGCACGTCTTTGAATCCGCCAGCGCGCGCGATCGCGGCTTCGAGCGGCAGTTGCGGCGCAAAGCCGGTGCCGATTTCGGTGCCGGGCGGTGCACGTCCGGTTTTGTAATCGACGATGCCGATGCCGCCGCCAATCGAGTCGACGCGATCGGCGCGCGCGCGCAGCACGAAGTCGCCGTACGACGCCGACAAGGTCAGCGTGCCTTTGACTTCGGTCTTGCGCGGTCGCGCACCGGCGGCGCGGCGTTCGGTTTCAGCCGTGATGAACCAACGCGCGACACGTTCGAAGCGCGGCCACCAGAAACCCCAGACCAGCGGCCGTGCCAGCGCATCGCCGAACGCGTCGCGTCCCATCGCCAGCAATTGCGGCAGTGCATCGGGCGGCAACGAGTCGGGATAGGTCGCGACGAACCGGTCCAGCGCGTCATGTACGAATTGTCCGCGATCGGCGGCACCCGGCTCTTCGTCGATCTCGTGCAGCGCGGTGAGCTTCAGCACATGGCGCGCATAAATCGCATACGGGTCGCGCATCCAGGTTTCGATCTCGGTCACCGACAGGCTGCGCGGGCGCAGCGCTACCGGCGGACGCGGCGCCGGTTGCGCGCACGGCACAACCGCATCAGGCAAATCGAGCAGCGAAACCCAGCGCGCATGCGGCAGGTCGCGCGGCACGTGCTGGTCGGCGGCGGCAAGTGCCGCGTCGAGCCGTTGCAGCCAGCGCGACGGCACGCTGGGCCGCGCATCGACGCGTTCACCGCGCGTCAGCACGACGCGCGGTGCGCAGGCCAACGTCGCAACATCGTGCGCCGCTTGTCCGATGCGCCGTTCCGGCAACGGCAAATCCAGCGCCTTGCGCATGCCGCGCGACAACCAGGGATCGTCAGATGCTTCGCGCGGCCAAGTGCCCTCGTTCAGGCCGCCCAGCACGATCAGGTCGGCGCTTTGCAGACGCGCTTCGAGCGGACCGTAGATCGCAAGCCGCGGATGCGTGCCGTAGCGCGGCCGCACCGTCACCGATTGCAGCACCGCGCTCAACAGCGATGGGAACGCATCGGGCGCAATCGGATCGAGGTCGCGCGCCGCGGTCATCATCTCGTCCAAGGTCGCCGCTGCAGCTTCGCCGTCTTCGCCGCGCCACAATCGCGCGACGCCGCTGTCCTCGTCGGTCTCTGCCAACAACTCGGCCGCAACGATCAGCGCTTCGACCAAGGTCGCGATGGCAACGTCGCCGCCGGCGAACAACAAATCGAACGCGCCAAGACGCTGCGCGAGGTTGGTGACGAACGGCGACTCCGCGCCTAGCGCGCGCTGCAGACCCTCGGCACCGGGTCCCGGGCGCGGCCCGCGCAACACGTCGCGTTCGAGCTGGCGCGCATCGCGCCGGAACGCGGCGGTCGCCGTACCGCCCGCCGCAAGCGGATGTTTCAGCAACGACAGAAGCGGGATCGGCGCCCAGCCCTGTGCCGCGACGTCGGCGAGCAGACGCAGAAACGCACCGACCGGCGTATCGCCAAGACGCGTACCGCCGGAATCGTCGAGCTCGATCTCCCAGCGGCGCATCGCGGTGGCAACCCGGCGCGCCAAGGTGCGATCGGGCGTCACCAGCATCGCGGTCTTGCCCGGTTCGCGCAGCTGGTCGCGGAACAGCAGCGCAATCGTATCGGCTTCATGTTCGTGCGTGCTGCAATCGATGCGCGTCAGCCCCTGCACGGCGTCCGCGGCAAACTGGTTGGCACGCCACGCACCCGTCGTCGGCGCCGGTCGTAGCGCCGCCGACCAAAGTTGCGCGCGCGGCGGCGTTGCCGGCGCGTCGGGCCAGGGGCGCACGTCGCTGCGTTTGACGTGCAGCACCTGCAGCAGACGTTGCAGTCCCGCCTGCGGATGCGTGTCGTCGATCGCGTTCCAGGCTGCTTCGTCGAGCGTCAGATCCACCCCGTCCAGCACGACCGCACCGCGCGGCATCGCGGCGATGACTTTCAGCAGACGCGCGACGGCGGGAATCGAACCGGTCGTGCCGGCGGCAATCACGGGGCCCGGCGGCGGCGCGACGCGCCACGCCTCGGCTTGCGCATCGAGCACCCGACGGCGGCGCTCGGCGGGATCGATCGCGCCTTCGGCCGCCAGGATCGCGGGCCAATGCGTCGTGACGATCTGCAGAAATTCCAACGTCACTTGCCAATGCTGCGCCAGCTCGACCGGTACCAGCGCGTTCAGCGCAGCGAATTCGATTTCGTGCATCTGCGCTTCGTCGAGCAAGCTGCCCAGCTCGTCCGCCAGCGCCAGCGCGCGATCGGGCGACATGGGCTCGCGCTTGGCGACCAGTTTTGCCAACAACAGCCGGCGGCGCAGCGGCGAGATTGCGGGCGGCAAATCGGCGAGCGTGGATTCGGCATCGAGCAACAGCTCGTCACTGTCGAGATCGCCCAACGGCTGCATGCGCGGCAACAGCAACGGCGCAGCGTCGCCTTCGCGCAAAAACGCTTCGCGCAGACTGCGCGCCGCGCGGCGTGTCGGCAGCAGCACGGTGGTTGCAGCAAGATCGAGCGGATTGCGTCTGTGGTCGGCCAGCAGGCCTTTGGCCAGCACGTCGACAAAGCCGACGCCGGGCGGAATGGCAAAGACGTTCAGGGAACCACCAGCCACCGCGCGCCGCCGCGCGCCAGCAGCGATTCCGCAGCGTCGAGTTCGTCCGGCGTGCCGACCGTGAACCAGACGCCGTCATGCACCAGACCGTACAACCGCCCCGCTGCAGCAGCGCGGCGCCACAGCTTCACGACCGAGAACGGTTCTTCGCGCGCACCGTCGAACAGGCGCGGATGGTAGAGATAGGCGCCGGCGCAAACATAGGGCGCGACGCGCGCGGGTTCGCGGAACGACAGGCGTCCGACCGGATCCATCGTGACGTCGCCAAGCCCAACTTGCGCATGCGTGCGCGGCGCTGCGATCACCAGCAGCAGCGCGTCCATTTTGCTGTCGTCCCAGGCCGCAGCCATGCGCTGCAGAAACGGCGTCGGCCCGTCGAGCACGATCGTGTCGCTGTTGAGCACCAGGAACGGCTGGTCACCAAGCCGCGGCAGCGCGCGCACCAGACCGCCGCCAGTTTCCAGTCGCGTCGGTTCGTAGCTGATCTCGATGTTGGGCTGACCTTTGAGATGCGCTTCGATCTGGTCGGGCAGCCAGTGCGTGTTGACGACGATGCGTTCGACGCGCTGATCGCGCAGCCGATCCAGCGACCAATCGATCAGCTTTTTCCCGCCGACTTCGAGCAGCGGTTTGGGCGTGGTCAAGGTTGCCGGGCGCATCCGTTCGCCAAGACCGGCCGCGAGCACCATCGCGAACTTCGGTACGGCAACGGCGGGCACCGGCACAGGTGCAACAGCGTAACTCATGAGGAGGCGAGAGAAGCGGGACCAAGCTGCAAACGCAAGTCCGCCAGGCGCTGCACCCACATACCGTGGCCGCTCAGCGTGGCGCGGCGTGCGCCGTCGCCATCACCGGCTTCGATGCGGACGACGAGTCGCGATTGCGGCGTCAAATCACCGAGTCGGTCCGGCCATTCGACCAGCCGGACCCCGTCCTCTGAGTCGTCCCAGCCAAGTTCCAGCACCTCGTCCGGGTCTTTCAGCCGGTAGAGATCGAAATGCCAGAACACGGTGCCGGTGGGATCGTCGTAGAGCTGCACCAGGGTGAAGGTCGGGCTGGGCACGTCGATCGCCGGATCGCCCAGCCGCGCACGCAGCAGCGCACGCGCAAATTCGGTCTTGCCCGCGCCCAGCGTGCCGTCCAGCGCCACCATGTCGCCCGCCGCCAGATGCGGCGCGAGCGCGGCGGCGAGACGCAGCGTGGCGTCCAGATCTGCAAGGTCGAGGGCGAGCATGGGCTTGTGGTGCCGGAAGCGCGGTCGTCTCGCAACAGCGCGACGACCGCGCCCCCGCGAAGGCGGGGGCCCACGGTTCTGGCGACACGGATCTGCTCAGATCGCCCCATCGGTGGGTCCCCGCCTTCGCGGGGACCGCTGCTACCGCAGCGGGGTTGATCCCCCGCCCTGCCCCCTCTACCCAATCGCCTCATGTCCCAGACTTTTACGACCGATGTCGCGATCATCGGAGCCGGTCCGGTCGGCCTGTTCGCGATCTTTGAATGCGGCATGTTGCGGCTGAAGTGCCACGTGATCGACGCGCTCGACACGGTCGGCGGCCAATGCGCAGCGCTGTATCCGGAAAAGCCGATCTACGACATTCCGGGCTATCCGCACATCGACGCGGCCGATCTGATCGAGAAGCTGCAGGCGCAAGCCGCACCGTTCGGTCCGACCTATCATTTGAACCAGCAAGTCACCGCGCTGCTGCCGACCGATGACGGCGGCTGGCGCGTGGAGACGTCGCTCGGCAACAGCATCACCGCGCGCTGCGTGATCATCGCCGCCGGTGTCGGTGCGTTCGGTCCCAACCGTCCGCCGCTGGACGGGCTCGAAGCGTATGAAGGCAAGTCGGTCTTCTATCTCGTCAAGAAGCGCCAGGACTTCGCCGGCAAGCGCGTCGTGATTGCAGGCGGCGGCGACAGCGCCGTCGACTGGGCGGTGTCGCTGGCCGAAGTCGCTGCGTCAGTTGCGGTCGTGCATCGCCGCGACAAATTCCGCGCTGCGCCCGACATGGTCGCGCGCATGCAGGAGCTGAGCAAAAGCGGCAAGATCGAACTGGTCACGCCGTATCAGCTTGCCGGACTTGAAGGCGCCGACGGCATGTTGTCGGGCGTCGTGGTCGAAACGTTGGACGGCGACAAGCGCACCTTGCCTGCCGATGCGATGCTGGCCTTCTTCGGCTTGTCGATGAATCTCGGCCCCGTCGCCGAATGGGGACTCGATCTCGACAAGCATCACATCGCGGTCGAGCAATCGACCTGCGCCACCAGTCGCGCCGGTATTTTCGCGATCGGTGACGTTGCGACCTACAAGAACAAACTCAAACTGATCCTCACCGGCTTTGCCGAAGCGGCCAGCGCCGCACACGCGATCCATCCGATCGCACGTCCCGGCGAAGTGCTGCATTTCGAATATTCGACGACCAAGGGCGCGCCATCTGCGTGATGGGCGGACTTTCGTCGCTGCGATGCGTTGCAGCACACGGTTCAGCTAGGAGATTCTCGTGATCGAATGGATGTCGGACACGCTGGCGCGCTTCGGGCACGCGGGCGTCGCCCTGTTGATGCTGATCGAGAATCTGATCCCCGCGATCCCGTCCGAACTGGTGATGCCGTTCTGCGGTTTCGTCGCGGCGCAGGGCAAACTGACCTTGCTCGGCACCATCCTCGCCGGCCTGATCGGTTCGATGGTCGGACAGATGCCCTGGTATTACGGCGGCTATTATTTCGGCCGCCGCCGCTGCGTCGAACTTGCTGACAAATACGGACGCTGGCTGACGGTCAGCGGCCGCGAAGTCGAATTCGTGTTCGATTGGTTCAATCGCCACGGCGCCAAGTCGGTGCTGATCGGCCGCTGCATTCCCGGCATCCGCGCCGTAATTTCCGTGCCCGCCGGCATCAACCGCATGCCGCTCGGCAAATTTCTCGCCTGGTCGCTGATCGGCACCACGATCTGGATGACGTTTCTCACCTATTGCGGGTGGGTGCTGCAGGAACACTACGACAAGGTGCAGCACTGGGGTGACCCGGTGCTGAAAACGCTGATCGGTCTCGTCGTACTGATCTACATCGTGCGGCTGGTCTTGAGTTTTCGCCACAAGCAGGCCGATTAGCGCCTTCACGATCTTGCAATGACGCGAGGCTGGCGCGCGAGCGCCGAAGCGTGAGATTCTCACGCTCGTGATGACACGTTCCGACATGATGCTTTTGGCGCTGCTGGCGCTGGTCGCGCTGATGGGCACGTTGTGCCTTGTCGTCGGCCGGCACGGGCGCACATCCGAGCCGCTGCGCCGCTATGGCTGGGGCATGGTGTGCCTCGCGGTCGGCCTCGCCATCACCTTGATGAGTTTTCTGCCAAGCCCGGTGCGCTTGATCGTCGGCAACGGCCTGTTCGCCTTTGCCACCATTCCGCTGGTGAGCGGCGTGCTGCTGCACACGCGCTATCGGCTCAATATGCAGCTGGTCTGGGTGATCTTCGCCGTGACCTTGGCGGCGCTGGCCTGGAACAATCTCGGCTCGTCGCGGCCCTTGTCGCTGAACTATGTCGCGACCTTGCCGATCTCGAACCTGCTGCAGCTCTATGCTGCCTACGCGTTGCTGCGCGATCCGCCGCGCGACGCGCGCAGCGGCGGCCGCATGCTCGCGGTCAGTTTCATTCTGTCGCGACTGGTCGCCGACGCGCTCGTGGTTGTGTTTCTCGCGGGCTATGGCGGCACCACCGAAAGTGAACGGTTCGACATCATCGCCTCGACCTTCTCGCTGGTGCAGATGGTGATCGCGGTCACCAACACGCTGGCGCTGTTGTGGGTCGAAGTCCGCAAGATGGAAGCCGAGCTGGAGCGGATCGCCTTCGAAGATTCGCTGACCAGACTGCCGAACCGCCGCGCCGTGCAGAGTTGGTTCGAGCAAGAGGTCGCGCGCGCCACGCGCCGCGGCGAAACCTTCGCGATGCTGATCGTCGATCTCGACCGGTTCAAAAACCTCAACGACACGTACGGACACCAGGCCGGCGATGCGGTGCTGGCGCATGTTGCAGCCACGCTCAACGCGCAGCGCCGCGCCGACGATCTATTGGGCCGGATCGGCGGCGAAGAGTTTCTGTTGTTGCTGACCGGCATCGACGCCGAACACGCGAACGAGGTCGCCGACCGGATGCGCGAGTCGATGGCGTCGTCGCCGATCACGCTGCGCGGGCAGCGCGTGCAAGTGACGTTGAGCGGCGGCTTCGCGATGTTCGACGCCGAAGGAACCGATTGGCACACGCTGTTCGCGCTTGCCGACGAACGGCTCTATGCGGCCAAGCGCAACGGCCGCAACCGCATCGTCGGTCCGCCCGCCTGCGCCGCGCGCCCGCGCATCGAAGCGGTCGGCTAATTAGCTGTTGGCGTTGTCGGCCGGCGGATGCGCCGGCAGCACGCAGGTAACGACGGTGCCGCGATCGGCGCGGCTTTCCAACTCGACGCGCCCGCCATGCAGCGCGACGAAGCTTTTCACCAGCGCAAGACCGACGCCGGCGCCGCTCTTCCAGTCGCGCGGCTTGGACCGTTCGAACGGTGCGAAGACGCGTTCCCAATCCTGAATCGAAATGCCGGCGCCGTTGTCCGACACGATCAGCCGCGCCTCTTCGTCATTGTCGCGTCGGCCGCTGAGACGGATTTCGCCACCCGGATGGGTGAACTTGATCGAGTTCGAAATCAGATTGACCAGCACCTGTTTCAGGCGCCGTTCGTCGGCTTCGATCACGCCGAGATTGGCTGGCGCGTCGAGCGCGAGGTGAATATCCTGCTTGCGCGCCCATTCCTGGGTCAGGCCGTGGACTTCTTCCAACATGCGCGCGAGATCGACCGGGGTCCGGTTGAGACGCATGTAGCCCGCCTCGATCGTAGAAAGATCGAGGACTGCGTCGATCAAGGACACGAGACGCTGGCCCGCTTCCAACAAGCCTTCGGAATATTCCATCTGCTTGTCGTTGAGCGCGCCGAAATACTGTTTCGACAGAATTTCGGCGAAGCCGATCATCGCGTTCAGCGGCGTACGCAGCTGGTACGAAACGTTGGCCAAGAAGTCGAGCTTGAGCTGGTCGGCCGCTTCCAGCGCCGCATTCTTTTCGCGCAACGCCTGTTCGACGCGCACGCTGTCGGTGACGTCGACGAAACTGTTCAGCACGCCACCGTCGGGCAGCAGCACCGATTGATATTGGATCACGCTTTCGTCGGCACGTTCGAACCGGCCCGGCCGCGCGATGCGATCGAGATTGTTCGACACGAAGGTGGTGCGGAACCCTTTGGCTTCGGACGTGCGTTCGAAGAAGCGTTCGAATTTCTGCGCCAGCTCGGCGACGTGTGGCGCCTGCGCCAGCAATTCGGATTCCAGTTCCCAGATTTTCGCGAAAGCCGGATTCCACAACGACAGGCGACCGTCCTGCCCGAACACCGCAATGCCCTCGGTCAACCCGTCGAGGGTTTCGCGCTGCACGGCGATCAGGGTGTTGTAACTCGATTCCAGCGCCAGGCGGCTGGTGACGTCTTCGTAGGTCACGGCCAGGCCGCCCATCGGGTGCGGGAACACGAAGACGCGCAACACGCTGCCGTCGGGACGGCTCATCAATTCTTCGGTCGGCTCGAGCAGCGACGTGAAACGTTCGAGCTGTTCCTGTTTGTAGCGGCGGAAATCCGCCTGCTCGGGCAGCTGGCGGCGTTCGCGCAACACTTCGAGCACTTCGGCCAAGGTCGGACGCAGCGACAACCACGCTTCGTCGAGCTGCCACAGCTGGCACATGGCGCTGTTGAAGAAGGCGAGACGGCGATCGGGCCCGTAGATCGCAACCGCGACCGACATTTGTTCGAGCACTTCGGCATGGGCCGATTTGTGCCGTTCCAATTCAGCTTCGGCTTCTTCGACCGCGGTGATGTCTTCGGCCCAGCCGAGACCGCCCGCAGCACCTTCAACGAGACGGAAATAGCGACGCTGTCCACCGGCAACGACGTGGCGCGTTTCGTTCTGCGGTGCGCCAGCCGCGCGCGCACGTTCGGCCAGCGCGCGGCCCGACCGGTCGAGCACGTTGGCCGCAAGTTCGCGTTGTTCGGAAACCGCCTGGGACGGTGTTGCGTCGACGGCGCGTGCGTAGGCGCGGTTGACCCAAATCAGGCGAAGCGTTGTGTCGCGCCGCCAGATCGGCAGCGGCAATTCGTCGAGTGCGGCCGCAAGCGGATCGATGACCGGCAGCGGCGGCACGGAAATCTGGGCCGCGGGCACGACCGGGGCTGCTGGCGCTTTCGCGCCAAACAGCCGACCGATCAAACCCGCGCCCACAGTCGTCTTAGTAGCGGTACGGCTCGGGCTTGAACGGGCCCTGCTTCGGCGTACCGATGTAGCTGCTCTGCTTGTCCGTCAGTTCGGTGAGCTTGGCGCCGACGCGCTTCAGGTGCAGACGCGCGACCTTTTCGTCGAGCGCCTTGGGCAGCACATAGACCTGACGTTCGTACTTGGCGTGGTTGGTCCACAATTCGATCTGGGCCAGCACCTGGTTGGTGAAGCTGGCGCTCATCACGAAGCTGGGATGGCCGGTCGCGTTACCGAGATTGACCAGACGGCCCTTCGACAGAACGATCAGGCGCTTGCCGTCGGGGAACACGACTTCGTCGACCTGCGGCTTCACTTCTTCCCACTTCATGTTGCGAAGTGCGTCGATCTGAATTTCGCTGTCGAAGTGGCCGATGTTGCAGACGATGGCGCGGTCTTTCATCTGGCGCATATGGTCGAGCGTGATGACGTCGACGTTGCCGGTCGCGGTGACGAAGATGTCACCCTGCGAAGCGGCGTCGTCCATCGTCACGACCTGGTAACCTTCCATCGCCGCCTGCAAAGCGCAGATCGGATCGATTTCGGTCACCATCACGCGGCAACCCGCGTTGCGTAAGCTGGCGGCCGAGCCCTTGCCCACGTCGCCGAAGCCGGCGACGACGGCGACCTTGCCCGCCATCATCACGTCGGTGCCGCGGCGAATGCCGTCGACCAGCGACTCACGGCAACCGTAGAGGTTGTCGAACTTCGACTTGGTGACGCTGTCATTCACGTTGATCGCGGGAATCAACAACGTGCCGGCCTTGGCCATGTCGTAGAGACGCTTCACGCCCGTCGTCGTCTCTTCCGAGACGCCGCGGATGTCCTTCAGCATCTCGGGATACTTCTCGTGGATCATCAGCGTCATGTCGCCGCCGTCATCGAGCAGCATGTTCGGGACCCAACCGTTCGGGCCGCGGATCGTCTGCTCGACGCACCACCAATATTCTTCTTCCGTCTCGCCCTTCCAGGCGAAGACCGGCACGCCGGTCTTGGCGATCGCGGCCGCAGCCTGATCCTGGGTCGAGAAGATGTTGCACGACGACCAACGCACTTCGGCGCCAAGTGCCGTCAGCGTCTCGATCAAGACCGCCGTCTGAATCGTCATGTGCAGGCAGCCGGCAATGCGGGCGCCCTTGAGCGGCTTTGAAGCGCCGTATTCTTCGCGCGTGGCCATCAGGCCCGGCATTTCGGTTTCGGCGATCCGGATCTCTTTGCGGCCCCAATCGGCGAGCGAGATGTCGGCAACCTTGTAGTCGTGCGCGTCCGCGGCGATAGCCATCGCTGGGCTTCCTTACGTCATCTGGGAAACTAAGGCGGCGGTGATACCCCGGCCGGGCAGGCGGGGGCAACCAAAGTCACGTGGCCCAGCCCTGCGTGAATTACGCTGCTTCGGGCCCGTAGTCCGTGGCGTGGCGCTGCCAGTCGCCTGCTTCGCGAATCTCGTCGCTGGTCGGGATCAGGCAGGTCAGCGCCGTATCGGCCTCGCCGTCGGCTTTGCTGGCAAAAGGCAGGATCAGCCGGTCGAAACCGAGCTGCACCCGCAGCAAACGGAAGGTCCGGCAGGTGTAGAGCGGCCGGCGCGTCTCGGCGACGCAGGCATAGGCACCCAAGGTCTCGTCGACCATCGCACGCGGATAGAGCTCGGCCAGGGTCCGCCCGGTCATCGGGCCGCCATAGAGCCGTTCGAGCCGCGACCCAGCGAGGCGGTAGCGCACGTCCAACTTGGGCTCGCGGATGATGTCGGCCATCGCGATATAGGCCAGCGCGGCACGAATCGCGTTGGGGTCGATCTGGCTTTTGGACGGGATCGCGTCGGGTGAGTCGCCGGCCTGTTGCAGGTCCAACCACCAGCGATAGAGCGGTCGGAAAAACGGCGGCAGGACGCTGCCGTCATCTTCCCAGTTTTGTTGTGCGGATTCGCTTTTGTCGCGACCGGTCGCGATCGTGGTCGCCATCAACAATCGGCTGAGGCGCAAGCGCATCAATCAATCCGTCTCGTCGAAACCGCGGCCGACCAGATCGGCCAGCGCGTCCAACGCCGCCTGCGCGTCGTCGCCTTCGGCAACCAGCGCAATGTCCGAGCCCGGCGACGCAGCCAGCATCATCAAGCCCATGATCGAGGTGCCGGGAACGGTCGATCCGTTTCGCGTGACTTCGATCTGCGCCACGAATTCGCCTGCGGTCTTGACGAATTTCGCCGCCGCCCGCGCGTGCAGGCCGCGCTTGTTCACGATGGTGAGGGTGCGTTCGAGACGAGTCATGTGGTGCGCGAAGAGAAACGAACGGTCAGGTTTCGTCCAGAAGCTTCGACGCAACGTTGATGTATTTCCGCCCGGCTTCACGGGCGCTGACGCAGGCCTGCGCCAGCGGTTCGGTTTTGCGCACGCTGGCCAGCTTGATCAACATCGGCAGATTGACGCCCGCAACCACCTCGACCTTGGCCTTGTCCATGATCGAAATGGCGAGGTTCGACGGCGTACCGCCGAACAGATCGGTCAACAGGATCACGCCGTCGCCGGATTCGACTTTGGCGACCGCGTCCAGAATGTCCTGGCGGCGTTTTTCCATGTCGTCGTCAGGGCCGATTGCGACCGACGCGAGTTGCGGTTGTTTGCCGACGACATGTTCGAAGGCGAGCACGAACTCTTCGCCCAACCTGCCATGCGTGACGATGACGAGACCGATCATGCCGCTGCCGCCGTTCCGGATTTAATATGTTGCCAGCGCGCCGCGTCGCGATGGGAAATCGTAACGTCCAAACCAAGGTCGCGGATCCAGGCGCCCATCAACTCGGCCAGGAACACCGACCGATGCCGGCCACCGGTGCAGCCAAATGCGATGGTCAGATACGCTTTGCCTTCGTGGCGATAGGCCGGCAGCAACGGCGCCAGCAATGCCTGCAGATGTTCGACAAAGGCGGGAAAGCCCGCATCACCGCGCACATAGTCGGCGACGCGCGCGTCGCGCCCGTCGAGCGGCTGCAACTCGGCTTCGTAATGCGGGTTGCGCAGGAAGCGCACGTCGAACACCAGATCGGCCTCGCGCGGCAAGCCCCGGCCGTACGAAAACGACACGACCGAAACGCGCAAACCCGCCGTCGTCGCCAAGGTGAAATGACCGGCGACGATGCGTTTGGTCTCGTGAATGGTGAGGTCCGACGTATCGATCACCACGTCGGCGGCGCTACGCAGCGGTTCCAGCAGCGCACGGTCGCGCGCAATGCCATCGGCAACCGGACGGTCGTTGGCCAGCGGATGACGCCGGCGCGTTTCGGTGAAGCGGCGCAGCAGCACGTCGTCGGACGCTTCAACGAACAGCAAACGGCAACGCCCATTCTGACTTAGACGCGCACACAGATCGCGCAACGACGAGGCCGAGAAATCGCGCGTGCGGCTGTCGATGCCGATCGCGACCGGATGTCCCTGCCAGTCGGGATTGGCCAGCAACGGATCGATCAGAAACAGCGGCAGATTGTCGATCGTGTCGTAGCCAAGGTCTTCGAGCACGGCCAAGGCCGTCGAAAGACCGCTGCCGCTTAGTCCGGTGACGAGAACGATCTCGCGTCCAGCCGTCGCTGCAGCCCCGTCGCGCACGACAGTGTCGCTCATTGCAGCTGCACCGACTGCGCGGCTGCGTCGCTCGCGGCCAGACCGACGCGCCGCGCGGCGGCGGTCAGCATCAATTTCAATTTCGCCAGCGCGGAGGATTCAAACGGCGCCAGATCGAAGCGCGGAATCTGCACGCCGTCGATTTCGATCAGCGAAATGTCCGGCATGCGTTCGATCGCGGTCGGCGCAACCAGATCAACCAACAGCGCCACCGGCACGCGCTGTACGGACGGTGCAGCAACCAGGCCGAGGCCGCGTACTTCGATCAAGCCCGCAAGCGACGGCGGGGGTGACGCAAGCAAGCGTCCGCCTTCGCGTACCAACACAGTGCGGTCGTCCGACACGAGCGTCCAACCGGCATCAATCGCGCGCAGCGCGAGATCCGACTTTCCGGCACCCGACGGGCCGCGGAAGAGCACGGCGGCGCCATCCAGCGCAACGCAGGTCATGTGATAGGTCATGGAATGTCGGAGCCTGCCCGCGCTGCAGCAGAGCCGTCAAGCGAGCGGAAGCCGCACCGTAAAACGCGCACCATGCACGCGGCCGGTCGCGTCGTTCCGGTTGGACGCGCTGATCTGGCCGCCCAGCGCTTCGACGATCTGTTTGGAAATCGACAGGCCCAGACCGGAATGCTGGCCGAAACGCTCGCCTTTCGGCCGCTCGGAATAAAATCTTTCAAAGATCGTCTCCAGCTTTCCTTCCGGAATGCCGGGTCCGTCATCCTCGACCGTGACCAGCGCATGGCCGCCGTCGCGCCTGGCCTCGACGCGCACGGTGTCGTCAGGCTGCGAAAAGCTGAGCGCGTTGCCGACCAGATTCTGGAACACCTGGAACAAACGCGTATCGATCCCGCGCACGGTCAGCGGCACCGCCGACTGCAACGTCACGTGCGGCGCGCCGTCGTCGCGCGTCGATTCATGCACTTCGACCAGCGCCTGCAACATTGCGGTCAGGTCGACCGGTTCGGATCGTTCGCGCGCCAGTTCGGCGTCGAGCCGCGATGCATTCGAAATATCGCCGATCAACCGGTCCATGCGCGTCAGATCGTGCTGCACGATCTGCAGCAACCGCACGCGTTGCGCCGGATCTTCGACTTTGGCCGCGGTTTCGATCGCGCTCTTGGCCGAGGTCAGCGGATTTTTCAGCTCGTGCGCGACGTCGGCGGCAAAGCGTTCGGTCGCATCCATGCGATCGGTCAGCGCTTGCGTCATGTCGCGCAGCGCCGCCGACAGATCGCCGATTTCGTCGCCGCGACTGGCGAAATCGGGAATAGTCTGGGCGCGGCCCAGACCGTGGCGCACGCGATCGGCTGCAGTTGCAAGTTTGCGGATCGGCCGCCCGATCGCGCCCGACAGATACAGCGACAGCAGCACCGTCACCGCCAGCGCGACGACGAAGATCTTCACGATGTCGAGCCGCACCTGGCGCAACGACTCGTCGATCACGGCGCCGTTTTTGGTCAGCACCACCGCGCCCAGAATTTCGCGAAAACTTGCGACCGGTGCGGCCGCCGACAGAACCAGCCGGCCTTCGGCGTCCTGCCACAAGGCGCCGGCGATATTGCCTTCGAGCGCTTGTCCCATCTGATCGGCAACCGACGCCTGGTCCTGCCACAGTGGCAACAGGCTGCGTCCCGGCCATGCGTCGATCGTGTCGTCGATCCAGTCAAAGGCGCGATTGAGCCAGCCAATATGGTTGCGCGGCGGCGGCAGCGGTTCGACTTCGATAATGTAGCCGCCCTGCCCGCCCAATTGATGCGAGTCACCGAACAGACCGCCGGTGCGATCGTAGAGGCGCGTGCGGATGCCGGTGGTTTCGACCAGGCGGCGGATCAGGTTGCGCGACTTGGCGGGATCCAGCCGGTAGCGCAATTCGATGTCGCGCACCGTGCCGCTGTCCGACAACACGCCCGAGAACAACCGTGCTTCGGCGCGCAGGCTTTCCAGCTCGCTTTGAATCAACCGGTCCTGATAGCGGCCGAGATAGAGAACGCCGACGCCCAGCACGATCAACGCCAGCATGTTGATCGCAAGAATGCGCAACGTCAGCAGCGAGAACCGCCGCTGACGTCTGCGCCCTGTTGGTTGGCCGAAGAGTTTCACCACCGTCCGCGCAGAACGCGCTTACGGCTGTTCGCGGAACTTGTACCCGGCGCCATACAGCGTCTCGATCGCGTCGAAATCGGGATCGACGTCTTTGAACTTGCGACGCATGCGTTTGACGTGGCTGTCGATGGTGCGGTCGTCGACATAGATATGCTCGCCGTAGGCCGCATCGATGAGCTGGTTGCGATTCTTCACGTGGCCCGGACGCTGCGCCAGCGCCTTGACCAGCAGGAACTCGCTGACGGTGAGGTTCACCGGCTTGCCCTTCCAGATGCAGAGATGCTTGGCACCGTCGAGCACCAGGTCGCCGCGTTCGATCAATTGGCCCGGCTCGGTGGCGCCGGCCGATTTGCGCAATTCCTCCCGGCGCAGCAGCGCGCGGATGCGTTCGACCAGCAGGCGCTGCGAGAACGGCTTGGTGATGTAGTCGTCGGCGCCCATGCGCAGACCCAGCACCTCGTCCAGCTCGTCGTCTTTCGAGGTCAGGAAGATGACCGGCAGTGCCGAGCCCTGGCGCAGCTTCTGCAGCAGCTCCATCCCGTCCATGCGCGGCATCTTGATGTCCAACACCGCCAGCGCCGGCGGCCGCGCCTGAATCCCGCGCAGCCCCTCCTCGCCATCGGCGTAGGTGCGAACTTCAAACCCCTCCGCCTCAAGCGCCATTGCCACCGAGGTCAGAATATTGCGGTCGTCATCGACGAGCGCGATCGCTTGCTTGGTTCCCATGGTCCAAGCAATCGCGGCCAATCGTGGCGAATTCAAGTGCAATCCATGACGAAGTTAGGGATTGCATCCCCGCGAAGGCGGGGACCCCACCCGGCAGCGAGCTCAGTATTCTAAGACCACGGCGGCGGCAGAGTGGGTCCCTGCCTTCGCAGGGAGTTAAACCTCCGCCCAGCGGCGCAGCAGGTTGTGGTAGACGCCGGTCAGGGCCAGGACCGAGGAATCGTCTGCGCCCAGCCTGGCGCTGAGCGCCTGGATCTCGCCGTCCATCTGGAACAGCAAGGTGCGCTCGCCGTCGTCGCGCACCATGCTTTGGATCCAGAAGAACGACGCGACGCGGGCGCCGCGCGTCACCGGCGTGACGTGATGCAGGCTGGATGCGGGATAGAGAACCAGATCGCCGGCCGGCAATTTGACCGTCTGGGTGCCGTACAGATCCTGCACCACCAGCTCGCCGCCGTCATACGTGTCAGGCTCGGCCAGAAACAACGTCGCCGACAGATCGCTGCGAATGCGGAAATTCGAGTCGCGCATGGCGCGGATCGAATTGTCGACATGGGTGCGAAATTCCTGACCGCCTTCATAGCGATTGAACAGCGGCGGAAAGACTTTCAGCGGCAGCGCCGCCGCAATGAAACGCGGCGTACGGCCCAACGCGTCGAGGATCGCGTTGCCCATCTGCTGCGCCACCGGCGACGATTCCGGCAGCTGCAGATTGTTCTTCGCCAAGGCCGATTGGTGCCCGGACGTTTCGTTGCCGTCGACCCATGCTGCCGCATCAATTGCTGCCCGGCATTTCGCGACCTGATCTTTGGTCAGGACGTTCGGAATTGTCAGCAGCATGGGTCTCCGGCGGTCGGCTAGAATTTGTAGTTGGCAGTGAACAGGGCCGAACGTCCCGGCGCAATCTGCACCATGTGCGTCTGGAAGGCGCGCAGCGCGTAGCGTTCGTCGGTCAGGTTCTGCACGTTGATCTGGAAGTCGAGTTGCTGGCTAAAGCGGTACTGCGCCACCGCATCAAAGCGCCAGTAGGAATCGACCAGACGCGTGTTGGCCGCGTCGGCCCAGCGATTCGACTGATAGGTCGCACCGCCGCCAACCGTCACCGCCGGAATAATGTCGTAGCTGCTCCACAGCGACAGCGCGTCATCCGGCGTGTTGGGGAATTTCTTGCCTTCGTTCACATGCAGCGGACCGCCATCGACGATCTTACTGTCGAGATGCGTGTAGCCGCCGAAGACTTTCCATTTGTCGGTGATGGCGCCCTGGATCCCCAGTTCGACACCGTCGACACGCTGGTTGCCGACCAGCTGCGCCAACCCGCCCAACGGATCGGCGATGCGCGCATTGGTTTTCTCCGTGCGGAAGATCGCACCGGTGAGCTGCAGCTTGTTGTCGAACAGATCCCACTTGGTGCCGACTTCGAACGAGCGGTTCTTTTCCGGCGCGATGTTGTTCACCGTCGCGCTGAGCGCACCGATTTCACCCGCACCTTCACCGGCCGGGTTGCTCGACGTGCCGTACGAGAAATAGACGCTGCCATTCTGCGTCGGCTTGTAGACGATGCCGATTTGGTAATTGAAGAAGGTGTTGTCGGCCTTCTGCTCGGGCAGAATCGCGGTGGTGAAGAACGGCGCCGTTGCGGTTGCCGTTGCGGTGATGCCTTTGGCGCGGGTTTTGTAGCTGTCGACGCGCGCACCGAGATTGAGCTGCCAATGGTCGGTGAGATCGATCGTGTCGAACGCGTAGGCGGCGCGCGTGTCGGTCGTGGTGTCGGTATACGGAATCGCGCGTGTCACCGTGCCGATCCAGGGATCGTTCGGATTCGGATTGCTCAAGGTCGTGCAGTTGTAACCGAACGCAGCGCCCAGCTTGGCTGCCGTGCTGCAGCCCAGCGCTACCGCAACGATCTGCGATGCGGCCTGCGGCGGGAAACCCGGCGTCGGCGTCAGGCCAGGGCTGTTCACCGCAAAGGCCTGGCTGTGATTCTTCTCGTTGCTGAGTTCGATGCCGGCGATGAAATGATGCTTGATCGAACCGGTGACGAAATCGCCGCTGAGATCGGTCACGTTGGTGATGGTGGTCGTCGCAAGATCGCGCGATTTCGGGCTGCGCTGCACGAAGCCAAGCGCCGCATTGCCGCGCGAATCGTCGGGGTTGGTGACGACATAGGCGTTCTCGGTACGGCCATAGCGCGTCGTGTTGGTCAGGGTCAGCTTGCCGAAATCATGCTCGAACTTGATCGTGCCGATATCGGCTTCGTTGTGATGGAAGTCGCGATTGACCAGACCATAAAAGTCATCGTCATGACCCTTCACGACGCGCAAGGTCTGCGTGTTGTACGGCACGCCATAGTCGGGCAGCTCGTCCAACGTAATGTGGAAATAGCTGGCGGTGACGCGCGTCGGCGTACCGAGCCCGAACGCGATCGACGGTGCCACGCCCCAACGATCGCCGTTCGCTTCCTTGCGGCCCGCAACTTCGTTTTCGTGGCCCATCACGTTCAGGCGTGCGGCGACGCCGTCGGCGATCACGTAATTGACGTCGGCGGTGCCGCGATGCGTCGCGTCGGTGCCGAGCTGCACGCTGCCCTGCACGAAGTTTTCCAGTTTCGGCGCTTTGCTGATCAGGTTGATCGAGCCGCCGGTCGAACCGCGGCCGGTATAGGCCGAGCCCGGACCTTTGGTGACTTCGATCGAGTCGATGTTGAACAGGTCGCGCGATTGCGTACCGCCGTCGCGGACGCCGTCGATGAAAAAGTCGTTGGTCGATTCAAAGCCGCGAATGAACGGACGGTCGCCCATCGACGTGCCACCTTCACCCGAACCGAGCGTGATGCCAGGCACAGTGCGCAGCGCGTCCTGCAAGGTGGTGGTCGCAGCCTGTTTGATCACTTCCGGCGGAATCACCGTCACCGTCTTGGGCGTGTCGAGCAGCGGCGCGGTGAATTTGCGCGACGCGGATTCGTCGGTCTTGAAGGTCGGCGCTTCGCCCTGCCCCTGCACCGAAATGGTCGGCAGGTTCAGCACGTCCGGTTTCGCGCTGGGGACCGGCGCGGTCTGTGCCCAAGCTTGAGTCGCACCCAGCAACAGCGCGGTCATCGCCGTTCCCGCCTGGAGACGGCGGCGAGCGGCGAGCGAAACGGACGTAGGCATTGGACAGGATCCCTCGGGGTTTTCTTGTTGCGAGCGGTTCTTAGAATCACTCGCGTCCAGGATCAACAGCAAAATGAGAATTACTCGCAAGTCTCCGGTTAACCGGTCCGTGCTTTGGTTGCTGGGATGACCCGCTACGACCGACGCACCCGGATTCTGGCGGCCTGCCTCTCGGCCTTGGCCGGCTATGTCGACGCGATCGGCTTTTTGTCGGCGGGCGGCTTCTTCGTCTCGTTCATGAGCGGCAACTCCACCCGCCTCGCCGTCGGCGTCGCCGAAAGCTCGAGCGACGCCACAATCGCAGCCGCGCTGATCGGCGTCTTTCTATTGGGCGTGATCGCAGGCTCGTTGGTCGGGCATGTCGCCGGTCCGCGACGCCAATCGGCGGTGCTGTTGCTGCTTGCTGGGTTGCTCGCCGCAGCCGCATCGCTCGGCATGGCGGGGATGCTGCACACCGCGACCTTGATGATGGCGCTGGCGATGGGGGCCGAGAATGCGATCTTCGAACGCGACGGCGAAGTGCAGATCGGCCTGACCTATATGACCGGCACGTTGGTGAAGCTCGGTCAGCGCATCACCGGCGCGTTGCTCGGCGGCGACCGGTTTGCGTGGGCGTCGTATCTGCTGTTGTGGCTTGGCCTGGTTGCCGGCGCGGTGGTCGGCGCCTGCGTCTATCCGCTGCTGGGGCTGAACGCAGTCTGGTTTGCAGCTGTGATCGCAGCGCTTGCTGCGCTGGTTCAGCCGTTGTCGCGCAACAAAAATCCCGCGAGATAAAGCGACCCGGCAATCAGCACGCGCGCTGGCGCGTCGCCATGCTGCTGTTTCAATTTTTCCAGCGCCGCGCGCGCGTCGTCGGCTGACGCAGTCGGCACCACGCCCAACCGCGATGCTGCTTCTTCCAGCACTTCGGGCGCGTAGGTTTGCGGCTCTTCCGGAATCGGAATCGCAACCGCACCGGCCAGATGCCGCGCCAACGGCCGCAGAAATTCGGCCGGGTCTTTGGTCGACATCATCGCGGTGATCAGCAGCAGCGGTTTGTCTTTCCAGGTCGCTGCATGCGCGGCCAGCACTTCGCCGCCGGAATCATTGTGGCCGCCGTCGAGATACAGTTCCCAGCTTGCCGGCAAAGACTCGACCAGCGGGCCGCGCGACAGACGCTGCAAGCGCGCCGGCCATTGCGCCGTCGTCACGCCCTTGGCCGCGTCGAACGGAAAGCCTGCGAGATCGAGCATGGTCAGCGCCGTGCCCGCATTCATCCATTGATGCCGGCCCGCGAGCGACGGCGCCGGCATGGTCAGGTCGCGCGTTGCGCTGACATAGCGGAACCCGTCCCCTGCTTCTTCGACGCGCCAATCGCGGCCATAGATCGACAGCGGCACGTTGCGCTCGTCGGCAATGCGCGTGATCGCGTCGAGCGCGCTGCGGCTTGGCTGTTCGGCGATGGCAGCAGGACGGCCCGGTTTCAGGATCCCGGCTTTTTCGGCTGCGATCTGGCCGGGCTCGTCGCCCAGCAAATGCCGGTGATCGATCGAGATGCGGGTGATGCCGCACGCAGCCGGCGCGTCGATGACGTTGGTCGCGTCCAACCGTCCGCCCAAACCGGTTTCCAGCAGCACCACGTCGGCCGGTGTGCGCGTGAAAGCGAGAAACGCGATCGCGGTCGTGACTTCGAAAAACGTTGCGCGGCCACCGCTGGCATGGGCGCCGACTTCGTCGATCAACGCCATCAACGTGGCGTCATCGATCTCTTCGCCAGCAAGACGGATGCGCTCGTTGAAACGCACCAGATGCGGCGAGGTATAGGCATGCACGCGCTTGCCCGATGCTTCGAGCAAGGCGCGCAGAAACGCGATCGTCGAGCCTTTGCCGTTGGTGCCGGCGACATGCAGCACCGGCGGCAACTGGTTTTGTGGATCGCCGAGACGCGCCAGCAAATCCTGGACGCGCCCTAAGCCAAGTTCGATCTCGGCTGGATGCGCGAGCGCCAGCCGGTCGAGCGCCGCTTGCGCCCCGCCCGTCTGATCGACTGCCGTCACTCGGCCGGCGCAGCCGCGCGCGAAATTTTCACCACCGACGCACCCGGACCCGGTCGCGTCAGCAGACCAATCACGCGCGCCAGAGTCGCTTGCAGGTCTTTGCGATGCACGACCATGTCGACCATGCCGTGATCGCGCAGATATTCGGCGCGCTGGAATCCTTCGGGCAGGGTTTCGCGGATGGTCTCTTCGATCACGCGCGCACCGGCAAAGCCGATCTGCGCACCCGGCTCGGCGATATGGATGTCGCCCAGCATCGCGAACGACGCCGACACGCCGCCGGTGGTCGGGTCGGTCAGCAGCACGATGTAAGGCAAGCCCGCTTCTTTCACCTGCTCGACCGCGATCACGCTGCGCGGCATCTGCATCAACGACAGAATGCCTTCCTGCATGCGTGCACCGCCCGACGCGGGAACGACGATCAGTGCCGCCTGCTGCAACACCGCCAGCTTGGCGGCGGCGACGAGACCGTCGCCGACGGCCATGCCCATTGAGCCGCCCATGAAGCTGAAATCGAAGGCAGCCACGACGGTCTTCATGCCGCCGATATCGCCGTGCGCGACCTGGATCGCGTCCTGCTGGCCGGTCTTGTTCTGCGCGTCCTTGATCCGGTCGCTATAGCGTTTGGTGTCGCGGAAGCGCAGCGGATCGACCGCCGGCTTGGGCAATTCGATCAGCGCATAGCGACCATCGTCGAACAACGTCGTCAAACGCTGCTTCGGGCCCAACCGCATATGGTGGTTGCAGTGGTGGCAGACGTTGAGGTTCGCCTCGAGGTCGCGCTTGTAGAGCATCTGCCCGCAGCTGGGGCATTTGATCCAGAGATTGTCCGGCACTTCCTTCGGCGCGACGAGCCGTGCCAAGCGCGGACGGACGTAGTTGTTGATCCAATTCATCGGTGTCGATTCTTTCTCATCGTCGTCGGCCATGCGCGTCTATCCCTGGCGGGCGCCACGCACGCCGCGCGCAAGTTCGGCAACGAAGCCGTGGACCTGCGCGGGCAAGTCGTCTGCATCAAGTTGGTTGGCGATCACGTCGACGATCGCCGACCCGACCACCGCCGCATCCGCCACGCGCGCAATTGCGGCGGCGCTTGCAGCATCGCGAATACCGAACCCGACCGCGACCGGAAGATCCGTCGCCGCCTTGATCCGCGTCACTGCACTTTCGATCGAACCGATCGCAGCGCTTTTCGTGCCGGTGACGCCGGCAACGGCGACGTAATAGACGAAGCCCTGCGCGCCACCGACCACAGTCGGCAAACGCGCAGCATCGGTCGTCGGCGTCGCAAGCCGCACCAGGCTCAGCCCGTTCTTGGCCAACGCCGGTGCCAGTTCGTCTTCTTCTTCGGGCGGTAGATCGACCAGGATCAACCCGTCGACGCCCGCTTCGGCTGCGTCTGCAGCAAACCGGTCCGGCCCGTAGGCGAGGACCGGATTCAAATAGCCCATCAGCACGATCGGCGTGGCGTTGTCGCCGGCGCGGAACGCACGCACCAGCGCCAAGGTCTTCACCATCGTCGTGCCCGCAGCCAGCGCGCGCAAACCTGCGGCCTGAATTGCGGGACCGTCGGCCATCGGATCGGTGAACGGCATGCCGATCTCGATCACGTCGGCACCGGCCGCCGGCAGGCCGCACACGATGTTGAGCGACAACTCCAACGTCGGATCGCCAGCGGTGACGAACGTCACCAAGCCAGCGCGGTTGGCCGCGCGCAGCTCGGCGAAGCGAGTCGCGATGCGGCTCACAGCTTCACGCCCAGATGTTCGGCGACGGCGAACACGTCTTTGTCGCCGCGGCCGCACATATTCATCAGCAGAATGTGGTCTTTCGGCAGCGTCGGCGCGAGCTTGGTGACGTGCGCCAGCGCATGCGCCGGTTCCAACGCAGGAATGATGCCTTCCAGCTTGGCGCACAGTTGGAACGCAGTCAGCGCTTCCTGGTCCGTTGCGTGCACATATTGCACGCGGCCGATATCGTGCAGCCACGCATGCTCGGGACCGATGCCGGGATAGTCGAGACCAGCCGAAATCGAATGCGCTTCGGTGATCTGCCCGTCATCGTCCTGCAGCAGGTACGTCTTGTTTCCGTGCAGCACGCCGGGCTTGCCGCCAGCGAGCGACGCTGCGTGCTGTCCGGTTTCGACACCGTGTCCACCGGCTTCGACCGCAACCATCGCGACCGTGCTGTCGTCTAGGAACGGATGGAACAGGCCCATCGCGTTCGAACCGCCGCCGATGCAGGCGACCAGCGTGTCGGGCAAACGGCCTTCGCGTTCCAGCATCTGCTCGCGCGCTTCGACACCGATCACCGATTGGAAGTCGCGCACCATCGCCGGATAGGGATGCGGGCCTGCAACCGTGCCGATAACGTAGAACGTGTCGTCGACCTGACTGACCCAGGCACGCAACGCTTCGTTCATTGCGTCTTTCAGCGTGCGCGAACCGCTGGTCACCGGCACGACTTCGGCGCCGAGCAGCTTCATGCGGAAGACGTTGGGCTTCTGCCGTTCGACGTCGACTTCGCCCATATAGATCGTGCATTGCAGCCCGAAGAGCGCGCAGACGGTCGCGGTGGCGACGCCGTGCTGCCCAGCACCGGTCTCGGCAATGACGCGCTTCTTGCCCATGCGCCGCGCGAGCAGCACTTGTCCCAGGCAGTTGTTGATCTTGTGCGCGCCGGTGTGATTCAGCTCGTCGCGTTTGAAATAGACTTTGGCGCCACCGAATTTCTCGGTCAGCCGTTCGGCCAGATAGAGCGGCGACGGGCGGCCGATATAGTCCCGCGCAAGATGATCGAACTCGGCCTGGAAGGACGGGTCACGCTTGGCCGCCTCGTACGCCTTCTCGACCTCGAGGATCAGCGGCATCAACGTCTCGGCGACGTAGCGGCCCCCGTACGGGCCGAAATGCCCACGCTCGTCAGGTCCGGCGCGGAAGGTATTCAGGGTGGGGGCTGCCATGGCCGGCGGAACTTAGCCCCGGCCGCCCGCGTGTCAAACCGGCGCAGGGTCGCGGCTGGGATGCAGGTGCGTACTTCACTGTCATCGCGCAATTCCGCGATTTTCGCGATCGTTGACAGACCACGAGCGCCATTGTCCCGTCGAAGATCGAACCGGACGAGGACACTGCTCGATGTGGGAGAACCTGTTGATCACCAGCCTGCGCGTGTTGTGGCGCGACCGGCTGTACGCCGCGATCAATCTCGCCGGCCTCGCTGCCGCGCTCGCCGCCGTCACGCTGATCGCATTGTGGGTTCGCTACGAGCTGACCTGGGACCGGTTCCTTGCCGACCCTGGCGAGGTGCGCGTGATTGTCGCCCGGTACGCGCGCCCCGACTCGCCGGGCGCGGCCAGCTTCGCGACGCCGGCCAATCTCGGCCCGCGCGTCGCCGCGCGCACCGGTGACGACGCGCTGGTGACGCGGCTGCGCAACGCGAGCCGCGTATTGTCGGTCGGCGAGCGGCGCAGCAACGAACATGTCGCCTTTGTCGATCCCGGTTTCTTCCGCGTCGTCACGCTGCCGTTTCTGGCCGGCGATCCCGCGACCGCGCTGGCCGCGCCCGACGGGCTGGTGCTGAGCGCGGCGGCCGCACAACGCCTGTTCGGCCGTATCGACGTGGTCGGGCGCACGGTCGAGATCGATGCGCGCACCACGCTTGCGGTCACTGGCGTCACCGCCGACCCGCCGCGCAATTCCAACTTTCGCGCCGCCGCTTTCGCACACGCCGCCAACCCAGCCAGTCCGCTGCCCGACGCCGAGCGCGAAAACCGGTGGGACAGTTTCTCGGTCATGGTGCTGGCGCGCCTCGCGGCGCCCGATCGCGACGCGCGGCTGGCGGCGGCGCTCGACGCGGTGGCGCGCCAGGAATTCGGCCCCGCAGATGCGGCGTCAGGCACGCGGCGAAGCTTCACCGCGCATCGTCTGCGCGAGGCACAGCTCGGCGCCATCGGCGAGACCAACGGCGCCGACCGCGCGTTGCTGAGCACGATCGTGGGCATCGGCTTGCTGGTGCTGGCGCTGGCTTCGGTCAATTTTATCAGCCTGTCGTTGGCGCGCGCCACGCATCGCATTCGCGAAGCCGGCATCCGCAAGAGTCTCGGCGCGTCGCGCGCATCGCTGGTGCTGCTGTTTCTGGTCGAGCCGCTGCTGTTGGCGTTGGGCGCGGCGCTGCTTGCTATCGCGCTGGTCGAGTCGACGCTGCCGATGGTCAACGCCCAGCTTCAGTTCGATCTCGGCACGCCATATCAGGACGGTGGCTGGATCGCGCTGGTCACGGCAACGATCGCGGTGCTGGTCGGGCTGCTCGCAGGTGCCTATCCGGCGTTGGCACTCGCGTCGCTGCGGCCGGTCGCGGCGCTGCGCAACAGCGGGCTTGGCAACGGCCACGCGGTGCGCCAGACGCTGGTCGTGCTGCAATTCGCGATTGCCGTCGCGCTGGTCATCACCACGCTGTTTATGCAGCAGCAGGCGAGCTTTGCGCGAACGCTGAACCTGACGCAGGTGGCGGGCGATCCGCTGGTGGTGTTGTCACGCCTTGAAGGGCTGCAAGCTTCGGTGCGCGAAACATTGCTCGCGCGGCTTGCCGCGTCGCCCACATTGCGCGGCGCCGCAGGAACGTCGCTGGTGCAGGGTGACAGCAAACACTCGACGGTCAGCAGTGATGAGATCGTGCCCGGCCAGCGTGTGATCTATCAGCAGATGCAAGCGGACGGCGCCTTTTTCGCGGTGCTGGGCCAGCCGATCCTGGCGGGCCGCGCGTTCGATCCCGCGCGCGACCGTCCCGAGGCGCATCACATCGTCGTCAACGTAAGTGCGGCACGAGCCTTCGGCTATTCCGATCCCGCCGCAATCGTCGGGCGCACCTTCGGCCGGGAGATGCAGGTGGTCGGCGTCGTCGCCGACTTGCCGTTGCAATCGGCGCGCGAAGCGACCGGACCGACCGTGTTCTTCTACGAACCGGACGAGTTCAACATGGCCCTTGTGCGCGTACCGGGCGCTGCGCTGCCGGCGGGCCTGGCTGAGATCGACCGCATCTGGAACGAGTTGGTACCGTTACAGCCGATCCGCCGCGAGTTCATGGACGAACGCGTGGCGCGACAATGGCACACGCTGCAGGTCCAGACCGGTGTCATGCGATTCTTCTGCGTTCTTGCGATCGGCATCGGCCTGCTTGGGCTGCTTGGCCTCGCCGCCTTCAACGCCGAACGGCGCACCAAAGAGATCGGCGTGCGCAAAGCGTTGGGTGCAACGACATTCGACATCGCGCTGCTGTTGACGCGGCAAAGTCTGGCACCGGTGATCGCGGCCAATCTGCTCGCCTGGCCGGTGGCGTTGTGGGCGACGTGGCGATTCCTGTCCGGCTTCGCGCTGCGTATCGATATCGGCGTCGGCCCGTTCCTGTTTGCAGGGCTCGGCACCGTTTTACTCACTGGACTCGTCGTGCTGCTCTACGCAACCGCGCGCAGCAGGCTGCAGCCGGCGACTGCGCTGCGTTACGAATAGCCTGAAACGTCGCTACAAAGTATGATGTGATCGCGGGGCAATAGCATCGCGGTTGAAACGCGCTGGCGACGCCTTCGTCGCGCGACTGCAACGTCTATTGGCCGGATAAGCGCGTGCTGCGCACAGCTTCTTTCACGCGCATCAAGCGCGCCGGACCGTCCGTGTCACGGCGCAGCGCGAGGCCGGTCGCCAGCACGTCGATCATCGCCAGATGCGCAATGCGCGACGCCATCGGCGTGTAGAGATCCACGTCTTCGGCCGGTTCGATTTCGAGCGCGATCGTCGCTGCCGCGGCGAGCGGCGAATGCGGCGCGGTCAGTGCGAGGATCCGCACGCCGTTGGCCCGCGCCAGCTCGGCCAGTTCCAATGTCGCAATCGTGCGGCCGGTGTTGCTGACCAGAAGCAGCAAATCGGTGTCGGCCATCACCGACACCATCATCCGCGCCATCAACGGATCTGAGGTTGAGGTTGCGGGACAGTCGAGCCGCACGAATTTGTGTTGCGCGTCGAGCGCCACCGGGCCCGAACCGCCCATGCCGAACAACAGCAATTGCCGCGACGAGGCCAGCAACGCGACCGCACGTTCGACGATGTCGGCGTCGAACGTGTCGCGCGCCGCATGTAACGCCGCGATCGCAGCGCCGATCACTTTCGGCCCGTACGACACGGCTTGGTCGCCCGGCTCGACATCCGCATGCACGTAGGGCACGCCGCCCGCGAGATTGGCCGCAAGCTGCAATTTGAAATCGCGCAACCCATCGCAGCCGAGCGAACGGCAGAAGCGGATCACGGTCGGCTGGCTGACCCCTGCTTCGACCGCCAGCTTGTCGAGCGGCAGTCGCAGCACACGCTGCGGATCGGTCAGCACCAACGCAGCAACCGCCGCCTCGCGCTTGCTCAGCGCGTCGACTTGCAATCGCAAAGATGCGAGCAAGTCTTTCATGTTCAAGATTTCGCCGCCTGCGCGGCGGGACGCGAACGGAGCGAGGCGCGCAGGTCTTTCATTTTTTGAGAGACGCGGCTTCGGAGGCGAGTTTTTCCATCCGCGCCCAATCTTGCGCTGCGAACGCATCGGCGGGTGCGACCCACGATCCGCCGACGCACAGCACGTTGGGCAGCGCGAGATAGGTCGGTGCGTTCTGCAGATTGATGCCGCCGGTGGGGCAGAAGCGCAGATGCGGCAACGGCGCACCCAGCGCCTGCAACAGCTTGGCGCCGCCGATCTGTTCGGCCGGGAAGAATTTCATCGTGGTGATGCCGCGCGACGCCAGCTTCATCGCTTCGCTGGCGGTGGCGATACCGGGCAGCAACGGCACCTTGGTCTTCGCCGCCGCGTCGAGCAGCTCGTCGGTGACGCCGGGACTGACCAGGAATTTCGACCCCGCGTCGATCGCTTGTTGCAGCTGCTTGCCGTCGAGCACCGTGCCGGCGCCGACGATCGCATCGGGCACTTCGGCTGCGATGCGCTTGATCGAGTCCAGCGCGGTCGGCGTACGCAAGGTCACTTCCAGCACGCGCAACCCGCCGCGCACCATCGCGCGCGCCATCGGCACGGCATGGTCCGGATTGTCGAAAGCCAGCACCGGAATCACCGGCGCAAGAGTCAGGATCTCACGCATCGATCAGCTCGCTTTTGGGTTCGTCAAAGGCCGCGTCGAACACTGACGCGCCGCGTTCGGCGCCGCCGGTGGTGCGGCGGAAGATTTCGAACAGCTCACGGCCGGTGCCGTAGGCGCTGGTGCGCGGATCGAACTGCGCCGCCGGCCTTGCCGCGAATTCCGCCGCGTCGAGTTTGATCTCCAACACGCCCGCACGCGCATCGAGCCGGATCACGTCGCCGTCGCGCACGCGTGCCAGCGGTCCGCCTTCGGCGCTTTCGGGCGTGACGTGAATCGCAGCCGGCACTTTGCCCGACGCACCCGACATGCGTCCGTCGGTCACCAGGGCGACTTTGAATCCCTTGTCCTGCAGCACGCCCAAACTCGGCGTCAGCTTGTGCAGTTCGGGCATGCCGTTGGCCTTCGGGCCCTGGAAGCGCACGACGGCGACGAAGTCGCGATCCAGCTTGCCGTCCTTGAACGCGGCCAGCAGCTGATCCTGATCGTCGAACACGATCGCGGGCGCTTCGACGATGCGGTGTTCTTCTTTCACCGCCGAGATTTTGATCACCGCACGACCCAGCCCGCCATGCAGCACGCGCAGCCCGCCATCGGGTGCGAAGGGTTTGTCGAGCGGCGCCAGTACCGCCATGTCGCGCGTCGCGCGCGGCCCGTCGCGCCAGGCAACTTCGCCCGCGTCGGTCAGGAACGGTTCCTGGCGATAGTGATCGAGCCCCTGCCCCACCACCGTCGTCACGTCTTCGTGCAACAACTTGGCGTCGAGCAGGTCCGAGATCAGCAGCGACATGCCGCCGGCGGCGTGGAAGTGATTCACGTCGGCCTGGCCGTTGGGATAGATGCGCGTCAGCAACGGCACGCACGACGACAGTTCGTCGAAATCATCCCAGGTCAGGCGCAACCCCGCCGCCGCGCCCATCGCAATCAGATGCAGCGTGTGGTTGGTCGAGCCGCCCGTCGCCAGCAAACCGACGACGCCATTGACCAGCGCACGTGCATCGAACACACGCCAGAACGGCGTCGGCTCGCTGCCCTGGTTGTCGATCGCGACGACGCGTTGCGAAGCGGCACGCGTCAGCCGGTCGCGCAGTTTCGTGTTCGGCGGCACGAAGCTCGCACCCGGCAGGTGCAGCCCCATAATCTCCATCAGCATCTGGTTGGAGTTGGCGGTGCCGTAAAAGGTGCAGGTGCCCGGTCCATGATACGACGCGGACTCGGCTTCGAGCAGTTCGTCGCGGCCGACTTTTCCTTCGGCGAACAGCTGCCGCACGCGCGCTTTCTCGCTGTTCGACAGGCCGGTCGTCATCGGCCCACCGGGCACGAAGATGATCGGCAAATGGCCGAACACGGCGCTGCCGATCATCAGACCGGGCACGATCTTGTCGCAGATGCCGAGCATCAAGGCGCCGTCGAACATTGCGTGGCTGAGCGCGATGCCCGTCGCCATCGCAATCGTGTCGCGGCTGAACAGCGACAATTCCATGCCGGTGCGGCCTTGCGTGACGCCGTCGCACATTGCGGGCACGCCGCCCGCGAACTGCGCCACCGCGCCGACCGTGCGCACCGCTTCTTTGATGATGGCAGGAAAGCGCTCGTAGGGCTGATGCGCCGACAGCATGTCGTTATAGGCCGACACGATCGCGATGTTGGGCCGGCGCGTACGTTTCAGCGCCAGCTTGTCGTCGACGCCGCTGGCGGCAAAACCGTGCGCGAGGTTGCCGCACGACAGCGAAAACCGCGCCGGCACGTTGGCGGCCGCGTGCTGCATGCGCGCTTCATAGGCGCTACGGGTCTTTTCGCTACGCGTTTGCAGGCGCTCGGTCACGCGGGCGACGGTGGAATGCACGCTCATGTCTGTCCTCCATCCGGCGACCACACCACGCAGCTATCGGCGGGCGCTGCGCGCAGCACCAGACCGATCGGCGGTGGCGTGTCGGCACGCCGTGCATCTTCCAGCACGCGCTTTTTGGCGGCGCCGCTGATCTGCACGAACAAAGCGTGCGTGTTGGTCAATTCGGGCAACGTCATGGTCAGGCGCCGTTGCTTGGCGCCCGGTGCAGTCAACGCAACCACGGGCACCGTGGTTGCCGGCGACAAAGCCTGAGCCAACGTGTCGCCATCGGGAAACAGCGACGCAGTGTGTCCATCCTCGCCCATGCCAAGCACGGTCACGTCCCAGGGATGCGGAAGCGCGGCGATTTTGTCGCTCAGCGGAACGAACATCGCGACCGCCGCGGGACCGACCAGCAAACGTTCGCGCACGAAACGCTGGTTGCTGTCGGCATGATCGGCGGGCACGCAGCGCTCGTCGGCCAACGTCACCGTCACCAACTTCCACTCGATCGCCTGTTGCGCCAACCGGTCGAAAAACAAGGCGGGTGTGCGCCCGCCCGAAACCACCAGACCGGCGCGATCGCGTGCGCGCAGCGCTTTCTCCAGCCGCGTCGCAACCGACACCGCCAACCAGTCGGCCGCTGCATGTGCATCGGCGAAGTCGCGCTCCAGAATCATCAGTCGTCGTGCCCGTCATCGTCCCAGGTGCGGCCGTCGCGTTCGATCAGTGCGATCGACGCGGCCGGGCCCCAGGTGCCTGCCTGGTACGGTTTCGGCGGCGCGTCGTCGCGCGTCCAGCCTTCCAGGATCGGCTCGATCCAGGTCCAGGCTGCTTCGACTTCGTCGCGGCGCATGAACAAAGTGCTATTGCCGCGCACCACGTCCATCAACAGACGTTCGTACGCATCGGCGTAGCGAATCTTGAACGCTTCGGCGAACGACAGATTCAAATTGGTCGGCTTGATCCGCATGCCGCCGGGGCCGGGATCTTTGCTCATCAATTGCAGTTCGATGCCTTCGTTCGGCTGCAGACGAATGATCAGACGGTTGGGCTGAATCGGCCCTGCATCGGCGGCAAAGATATTGTGCGGCACCGGACGGAACTGGATCACAATTTCCGAAGTGCGTTCGGCCAGGCGCTTGCCGGTGCGCAGATAGAACGGCACGCCGCCCCAACGCCACGTCTCCACTTCGGCGCGGATCGCGACGAAGGTTTCGGTGCGGCTGACGGCACCGCCCAGATCTTCGATATAGCCGGGCACGCCCGCGCCATCGATCGCGCCGGCACGATACTGGCCGCGCACCGTGCAGGCGCCGAGCTGATCCGGCGTAATCGGTTTCAGCGCGCGCAGCACTTTCAGTTTTTCGTCGCGTACCGTGTCCTGGTGCATCTGGGTCGGCGGCTCCATCGCAACCAGACACAGAAGCTGCAACAGATGGTTCTGCACCATGTCGCGCAGCGCGCCAGACTTGTCGTAATAGCCGGCGCGCGTGCCGACGCCGATCGATTCCGCGACGGTGATCTGCACGTGATCGACCGAACCGCGATTCCACAAGGATTCGAACAGCGAGTTGGCGAAGCGCAGCGCCAACAGATTCTGCACCGTCTCTTTGCCGAGATAATGGTCGATGCGGAAAATCTGATGTTCGGCAAAGACCGCGCCGACCGCTTCATTGATCGCGCGCGCCGACGCCAGATCGCGTCCGATCGGCTTTTCCAACACGATGCGCGAATTGGGCGTGATCAGCTCGTGCGTCTTGAGCCGCGCGCTGATCGGGCCGAACAGATCGGGTGCGGTCGCCAGATAAAAGACGCGCACCACGTCGCTGCGCGGCTTCAACGCGTTTTCAAACTCGGCCCAGCCCGCATCGTGCGCTGCGTCGAGCGCGAAATGCTGCGTGCGGTCGAGAAAGCTTTTCCACGCGCCGTCGTCGAACAGATCGTCGGGAATATGCGCGCGGGCGCGCTCGGCGATCTCGGCCACCGATTCCTTGCTGCGCGAGACCAGAAGAATCCGCGAGTCCGCGGTCAGCTGTTTGTCGCGGTCGCGCAGGTAGAGCGCCGGCAGCAGCTTGCGCACGGCGAGATCGCCGGTGCCGCCGAAGACCACGAAATCGAAGCTGGAAACGGGAACGACCGTTGCCATCGGACCTGCCCTGGGGAGTTGTCGTTGGGCCGCACCCCACAAACCGGCGCGCGACCGACTGCACCCTACGCCCGGGCTGGCGGGCTGGAAAGTAGCTTTTCTACAGTTTTAGACCGAATACCGCGGTCCGAGAGGCGGACCGCGGAGCTTTTCTACACTTTCCGCAGCGCGTCCCGTACCGCCTCGATCGCGCGGGCCACGTCTTCGTCGGTTGTGCGCCAGTTCGAAACGCTGATCCGCATGGCGCGGCGCCCGCGCCAGGTGACGCCGCCGAAGAAGGCTTCGCCATCGCGGTTGATCGTCGCGATCACATCGTCGGTGCGGCGGTCGTGGTCGAAATCCGCGGCGCCATCCATCGGCGACAGGAATCGCACCAGCCCCTGATTGAGCGACGAGGTCGCGACGACTTCGGCGCCGTCGAGCGCGCCGATCCCTTCGACCAGCGCACGCGCATGGTGCCGCGTACGCGCCACCAGATCGCTCAAACCCTGACGACCCAACTGGCGCAACGCTGCGTAGACGGCAAAGCCGCGCGCGCGCCGCGAGAATTCGGGATTCCAATCGATCTGATCGCGCGCCGAACCGTCCGCCGGCAGGTACGACGCCGACACAGTCATCGCGTTGCGATGGGATGCTGCGTCGCGCACGAAGGCGATGCCGCAATCATACGGCACGTTCAGATATTTGTGCGCGTCGGTGGTCCATGAGTCACACAGCTCGATCCCTTCGACCAGGCTGCGCGTCTGCGGGCAGGCTTTGGCCCACAGGCCGAACGCACCGTCGACATGCACCCATGCCCCCGCCGCGCGTGCGATCGGCGCCAGCGCATGGAACGTGTCGAACACGGCGCGGTTCAGTTCGCCCGCCTGCAACACGACGATGGTTGCGACGTCGCTGCGCGACAGCGCCGAGGCAAGCGTGTCGGACGCAACCCGTCCGTTGGATTCAACCGGCAGCTCTTCGATCGAGCTGGTGCCAAGCCCCAGCATGCGCACCGCGCGATCGACGGAATTATGCCGGTCGGCATTGGCGAGAATGCGGATCGGCGGCGCGCCGCACAGCCCGGCCAGCTCGACATTCCAACCGCGTTTGGCCAGCACCGCGTGGCGTGCAGCGGCAAGACAGGTGACGTGCGCCATCTGCGTGCCGGTGGTGAAGGCGAAGCTGGTTTCCGCCGGCAGATCGAACAAGTCGCGCAACCACGCGCCTGCCACTTCTTCGACCACCGCGGCTGCAGGCGAGGTCGCATAGAGGCCCGCATTCTGATCCCAGACCGTGGTCAACCAATCGGCACCGATCGCAGCAGGCAACCCGCCGCCGATCACCCAACCGAAGAAGCGACCGCTTTGCGAGTGGTTGAGCCCGCCGCGCACGTCGGCGACGAGCTCGTCGATCACTTGCGCCGGGTCGACGCCGTCCTGATCCAGCTTGCGTCCCAGCGCGCGACGGAGATCGTCGACCGACTTGGTTGCGCCGATGCCCGACGAATCGAGCCCGTGCAAATGCGCGAAAGCGTGGATGACCGCACGCTTCAACGCTTCCCGTTCGACCGACGTTTCGTCGCCGGCGACACGACGGACGACGCTCATCGACGGCGCAATCCCGGAACCAGCATCGGCGTACGGTCGATATAGTCGGTGTATTGCTTACCAAAGGCGTCGATCAGATCGCGTTCTTCAAGCCGGATCGCGATCAGAATGTAGATCGTGAGACCCAGCGCAAAAACGAGATGCGCGCCCGTCATCACCGGCGCGGCCCAGAAGATGATCAGCCAGCCGACATAGATCGGATGACGCACCAGCTTGTAGAGCAACGGCGTGTGGAATTTCTGCACGCGATCGGTGCGGCCGGTCAGTTTGCGCCACACCTGTTCCAAGCCGAACAGATCGAAATGATTGATCAGGAACGTCGCGAGCAACAGCAACGCCCAGCCAAACCCATAAAGCGCGAGCACCGCGATATACGCGTTGCCCTCCGGCACTTTCCAGATCACGCCGCCCATCGGCGCCCAGTAGTAGTAGATCGCGACCATCGCGATGTTGCTGAACAGCAGATAGGTGCTGCGTTCGGCCGATTCCGGCACGAAGCGCGTCCACCAGCGTTTGAACCCTGGGCGCGCCATGCCGCTATGTTGAATGGCGAAAGCGGCCAGCAGGCCGACATTGATCGCGAGCGCTTCTGTGAACGGGCGCGTCGGCGTGCCGTCAAGCATGGTCGGCGTGCCGAAACCAACGAAAAAACCGGCGCCATAAATAAAGACGACCAGCGACACCGCATAACAAGCGATGCCGTAGAGAAAGATTGCTACCCGCGCCACGAAACGTCTCCTGCAGTTCAAGGGGAGCAAGGTGCTGCAGTACGCGCGAGGGCACATCGGGCGCCGCCACCTATTTTAGGTAACGCCGGTCCCTATCTTTTGGATGTCTATTTTTCGGAGACGCTGAGAAATCCGCGCTCCCGGGCCGTCGCCGCAGCCTCGTGCCGCGTGCGCGCGTCGAGCCGGGCCATAATCGCCGCGACGTGATGTTCGGCGGTTTTCGCCGAAATGCAAAGCCGGTCGGCAATCTCGGCGTTGGTCAGCTCGTCGGCCAACAACGCCAGAACCTGCACCTGCCGGCGCGTCAGCCCGCCCGGATTGGCGCGCGTGCCCGCGATCGGACCGCGCGGAATTGTGCGCACGCCGCCGCTGCGCATCTGCCGCCGCAACCGCGCCGCCGCCGGCGCCGCACCCAGCCGGTCAAAGATCGAGAGCGCGGTGCGCTGGGCTTCTTCATCGCCGAACGACAGAGCGATTGCCTCTTCGTAGGGACGCTTGCGCGCGCGCCACGCCGCCGCCGCTTCAAGCCATTTGCCGGCGCAATGATCGGCATAGGGTTGCGCCAAATCGTTGATCGTCACCGGCGCACCAAGCAGATGCAGCCAGTAGATCGCATCTTCTGCGATCCAGCGCACGTTCTTGGCCCGCGCGCGGGTCAATAGCGACTGCAGCGCGTCAATTGCTTCGTCATGGCCTTCGTCGGTCAGCCAGGCACGTTCGGCGTCGCATGCAGCGACATAGATCTGCCGCTGCAGCTCGCCCAGATTCGCCGCCACCGGACGCGCTGCTTCGAGCGGTGCTGCGACGTCGGGATCGCCGCGGCGCACGCGCAGCCGCGCCAGCGCGAACAAAGCTGGGAAGCGAAACAGATCGACAACGCCGGTGGTCGCGCACAGCCGTTCCAATTCGGCGCCAACGCCATCCCAATCTTCGCCCTGGTCGATATCGATCATCGCGCCCCAACCGCGCAGATACGTCTCCCAATGCGTGATCTCGCGATCGACCGCATAGTCGACGCCTAACGCGACATAGGCGCGTGCCGCTTCGTCGTCGCGGCGCCAATAAGACGCGCAGGCAAGATTGCAGGCGCTGCGTTCGACGTGATCGTGATGCCCGCTCTCGCGCGCCAGCTCCAAGGCACGGCGCAACGTCTCGTCGCCGACATTGTGCTTGCTCCGCGCAGTGCCGACATTGGTCATCGCATGGATCACAATCTCGCGCTCGCCCAGTGACTCGGCGAGCTGCAGCGCGCGCTCGCCCCACTCGATCGCGCTGTCAAAATCGAACGCCAGCATGTCGAGTTGCGAGCGGTGCGAGTACGCCCAGGCGAGTTCGGCACCAGGCGGCCGATCGCGCAGCACCTCGATCGCTTGCTCGACGAATTTCTCGGCTTCTTTGCGCCGACCGCATGTCCAGGCAAACCGCGTAAGGCGCACCAGATCGCGACCGACGCCGACGACGTCGCCTTGCGCATGCCGCAACTCTTTCGCTTCGAGCATCGCGGTCAGCGCCACGTCCGATGCGCCGCTCAAATAACATTGCTCGGCATAGCGTTCGAGCAGATGCATCGCGGTGCCGTCGTCGAGGATCGAGCGATGCGCGAGCATCGATGCGTAATGTGCCGCCGCTTCGCGTGGGGCACCGGCGCGCGCCGCGTCGTCACCCGCGCGTTGCGCAAAGACCAGCAGACTGGCGATATCGCCGGCGCGTGCAGCGTGATGCGCGACTTCGCTCGGCCGCACGTGCGGCCGAGCGCGCAAGAGATCGACCAGACGTTCGTGCAGCCGGCAACGCTGCGCGGCGGGCAGGGAATCTTCCAGCGCCTGCCGTGCGATTTCGTGGCGGAAGCGCAGCGTGCCGACATCGGCAACCAACATGCCGCCATCGACGCAGAAATCGATTCCCGCCGCTGCACCCTCGCCCGCCAGCGCGGCGACCAAGGTCGAATCGGCGTGACGTGGAAAGATCGACACCGCGGCCAACACGTCGCGTGCCGCCTGCGGCAAGCGCGCGGCGCGCGCCAAGGTCGCGTCGCGCACCGCGTCGGTGGGCGCAAAGTCGTCGACCGCCAGCAACTCGGTCACGAAGAAAGGATTGCCGCCGGTCAGTGCATGCAGCTGGTCGCCGGGCCGGCCCTTGCGCGATGCAAGCTGCGTCACCGCTGCAACGGACAACGGCGCCAAGGAAATTCGTTCGACCGTGCCCGCCGTCACGTCGCCCAGCATGTCGCGCACCACGCCACGCGCCTTTGCGTCGTCGTCGCGATAGGTCAGCACCACCAGCGCGTTGCTGCGGACGATACGGCGGCCGAGAAAGCGGATCAGGTCCAACGTCGCGGTGTCGGCCCAATGGATGTCCTCGAAGACGAGGATCGACATCTCGGACGTCAGCAGGCGCAGCAATGCGTCAAACGACTGAAGGTGATCGGCGGCGGGATCGAACACGAAACGCCCACCGGCCGCGCGCGCTACGTCATGCAGCGGCAAGAGCGGTTCGGGCGTCGAGAGATGTTCGCATGCACCCCAATAGACATTGACGTTGGCCGACCCGGTGAAGCGTTCGACCAGCGCCGTCTTGCCGGCGCCTGCTTCGCCGGTGATCGCCACGATGCGTCCGCTGCCGGCAGACGCGCGCGCAAAGGCGCCGTGCAGGCGCCGCAGCTCATCATCGCGCTCGAGTAGATCCATCCATAGCGATTACCCGCAAGCGCGCGAAAGCTCCAGACTTTCGAGGTGGCGGCCTAAATCTCCAGCACCGCATAGGGTTTTCCGGTCGGCTTCTTCACGTGGCGCGCGACGTTGTAGACCGGGATGCCCGCTTTGGTTTTTCCCTCGTAGGAGCCGCCGTGGGCGTGGCCGTGGAAGACCGCTTTGACGTTGTCGAACCGGTTCACCGTCTCGGCAAAGCGCGACGAGCCGAGGAAGGGATAAATCTCTTTGGGCTCGCCCTCGCAGGTCGCGGCGATCGGCGCGTAGTGCAGCAGCACCACCACCTTGTCGACATGCAACGCTTTCAACTGCACTTCCAGCTTGGTCGCTTCGGCAATGGCTTCGCCGACAAAACTTTTGATCATCGTCTCGCCAAACGCGCCCAGCATGCCGCGATCGAATCCGCCCGCAAATCCTTTGACGCCGGCAAAGCCGATGCCTTCGATCGTGTGCGGTTCGCTTTCGAGCAGCTTCAGGCCGGCCTGGCAGAGGATCTTGGTCACTTGTTCGCCGTGGCCGCTTTCAATGTCGTGATTGCCGAGCACGCCGACCATCGGGATCGGCACCGCGCGCAATTCTTCGGCCAACAACTCGGCTTCTTTGATCGTGCCGAGATTGGTCAGGTCGCCGCACAATGCCAGCACATCGGCGTCGCGCGCGATCTCGGCGAAGCATTCGCGATACGGATGCTCGTTCGTTTCGGTGACGTGCAGATCGCCAAGACCCGCGATGCGCAACTTGCCGTCACTCATCGTGGTCCACCTACCACGTCCGCGAAGCCCCATTGCTCGACGTCGATTGCATAGTCGCGCGGGCTGAACAGGCGGCCGCGGCAGACTTTTGTTTGCGGCGCCGGCAAGTCAGCGTGACGCCGCGCACGGTCAAGCAATTCATCCAGCAGCCAGCGCGGAATACATTCACGCTCGGTCGGATAGATGAAACGGAAATTGAGAACGTGCATCAGCAGCACTTCCCAATAGGGCTCCATGTAGGTCAGCAGCCGCTTCCAATCGATCTGCGCATGCTGGGTCAGGATCACATGCGCGATGTCGTTGCCGTCATAGCGATAGCGGTCTTTGAGAAAGACTTTCGACCAGATGAGCTCGGTCGGCGACACCATGCGCACCGGCACGCCATAGACGGTGCCGGGACGGCTTTCGTCGAACCAATGTTCGGTGATCGGCACGATCGCAACCGCCGACGAAAAGATCACGTCGAAGAAATCTTCGCCTTTGAAGACTTTCGCGATCCAGCGCTCGTCTTCGATCTCGATGTCGTAGCCGAGATCGCGAAACGTCTCGAGGATGCGCGGGTAGTCACCGGCCTTGCAGAAGATGTCGAGATCTTTGGTCGGGCGGGTGATGCCGGTGTAGGCGCACAGCGCGTAGGTGCCCGCCAGCAAGAAGGGCGTCTTGCTGTCGTTCAAAATCCGCAGGCTTTCGCCGTAGAAATGTTCGGCTTCGGGCGACGGCGGCGTGGGTTCGTTGGATAGCGCGAGAACGACCATGGACTCTCCGTTTGAGATGAACTGGAGATCTGGCCGGCTCGTTCCCCAGACAGCGCAGGGAAAATGTCAGGCGCCTGGCGAACTGCTTGCGATTGGTGAAAAAGCGACGCCACGGTGAAACATCGTCAGGCACGGGCGTGCCGGTGCGCGATTAGGTTCCGACCCCTCGAGATTCGCATCGAATGGGGCCGCCTCTTGTCGACGACGACGACCATCAAACCCCGCGCCGTTGCGCGCAGTCCGTTTGCAGCACTGGCCTGGTTGTGCCTGGCGATCGCCATCATCGGCTTCTCTGCGACCTATTGGGTGCAGCTGCCGCGCGGCACAGTGATCGCCTCACCGCTGCTACATCTGCACGCGATCCTCACCACCGGCTGGTTGATCCTGCTGGTGTTGCAGACGCGTTGGATCGTAACCGGACAGGTCGGCAAGCACCGAAGCTGGGGTGTGTTCGGCGTGGCGCTGGCGACGGCGCTCGTGGTGACGGGCGTTGCGGTCGCAATCGAAAGCCTGCGCCACCGTCTCGGCACGCCATACGAAGCGACCGCACGTCCGTTCTTGATTGTGCCCGTCAGCACCGTGCTGGAATTCGGATGCTTCGTGACGGCTGCATTGCTGATGGTGCGCCGGCCGGAGGTGCACAAGCGCCTGATGCTGGTTGCAACCGGCACGATGCTCAACGCAGCCGCGGCACGGTTCGTGTTTTTCGCTTTGCGTGGGTACGCGCCCGGCGCCCGGCCCGGAATCGGTGAGTCACCGCCAGTCGGGGCTGCGATCGTCATCACGGCGCTGGGCCTGCTGCCGGTCTTTGTCGGCATGGTGATCGACGTTCGCCGCCGCGGCCGACCGCATCCGGCCTATGCGTGCAGCATTCCGATCTTGATGAGCTTCGCTGTCCTACGCGTGCCATTATCGCAAACGGCAGCGTGGAACGATGTCGTGAACTGGCTACTCGCCTTCAGCGAACTACCGCACGGCTAAGACAGGACGGAAGCAGCGAGCCACTCGCGAAAGGTCCATGCCCAGGGCGCATCGTGGATGTCCGAGCGCGTCGCAAGTTGAATCGTTTCGGCCGAGCCTGACACCGGCCCGGCCGCAACCAACGTCTGGCCGAAGCCACGGCGGCGTTCGATTAGCGGGCTGGGCGCGAGCGCAACGCCCAACCCGTGTTCGGCCGCTTCGATCGCGTCGCACGTACTGTCGAACCACAATTCGCGCCCCGGCCGTAGCGGACCGCCCTCCGTCGCACCAAACCAGTCTGCCCAGGCGCGCGGATGGCCTTCGACGTGAATCAAGGTCTGCTGCCACAAGCCGTCGCGCGACTGCTGCAAAGCTGCATGCAGGCTGGGCGCACAAACCGGCATGCAGCCGATCGCGAGCAGCGGCTCGGCGTGTAAGCCGAACGTCTCGAAACGTCCGAAGCGGATCGCGAAATCGCACGAGACCGCATCCAGATACCGATCGTTCTCGGACGCTTCGATGCGCAACGTCAGCGATGGCAGACGCTTCTCGAAGGTACCGAGGTTGGGAATTAGAATCGTCGAAATGAAGAGCGGCGGTGCGCTGACACGCAACTCCGTCGGACTCGTACGCCCGTGTTGCAGCAGACTGCGGCTTGCGTCTTCGAGCTGCAACAGCGCGGGGCGAACCGAGTCGAGCAGCGCTTCGCCGCCTTTCGTAAGCCGGACGCTCCGGCCATCGCGGACGAACAGCCGTACGCCGTAATGTTCTTCCAGATTGCGCACTTGATGGCTGATTGCCGACGGGCTTAGCGCAAGTTCATCTGCTGCCTGTCGGAAACTGCCGCGCGATGCGGATCGCACGAATGCCTGCAGCGCCGTCAGTGAAGGTAATACGCGCAACGGCATCGGTGCGCTGCCCGATGTGTTGCTCACGACACACGCTCAACATGCTGCAGTAGGCTGCAGGCTTGATCGAATTTCTGCATCGCTTGATTGCCTCGGCTCCCGCGAACAACGTCCCGCAGGTACGACACAAAACAGCGCGCAGATGACGAAAACGCCGTGCGTTAGAGCGAACGCAGCGCTGCAAGAAATGCGCTGATCTTTGCTGGACTCTTGTGACCCGGTCGATCTTCGACACCCGACGATACGTCGACCGCTTGCGCACCACTTGCACGCACTGCTGCCGCGACATTGTCAGGATTGAGACCGCCCGCCAGCATCCACGGACGCGACCAGCGTTGTCCCGCCAGCAAGGTCCAATCGAACGCCAGCCCGTTGCCGCCGGGCAAGGACGACACGCCGGCCGGCGCCTTGGCGTCGAACAACAGACGATCGGCCACCAGTTCGAAGCTGCGCGCGCGTTCGAGATCGGCTGCGTCGCCGATCGCGATTGCTTTCATCACCGGCAGCCCGAAGCGCGACTTCACATCGGCGACGCGTTCGGGCGTTTCGCTGCCATGCAGCTGCACCATGTCGAGCGGGACCTGACCGACGATCCGTTCAAGATCGTCATTCTGCGGATCGACGAACAGGCCAATCACCTGCACGCCGGTCGGCACCTGGCGCGCCAGTTCGGCGGCGAAGCTCGGATCGACCGCGCGCGGACTGGCGGGAAAAAAGACCAGCCCGATGGCGCGCGCACCGCCGGCAACGGCAGCCGCGATCGCGTCGGGCGTCCGTACGCCGCAGATTTTCGCCTGGATCATGATGGCGTCGAAGCTAGCGCACTACCGTTTCGGAGAAAGGGGACCGATGGGCGCAGGCCGCAGCATCGCCACCAGCAGCAATCCGACGACGGCGGCGGCGAAGGCGACTTCGAACGCATCGATATAGGCCAGCACATTTGCCTCGCGCGTGACCCGCGACGCCAAGGTGGCGACGCCGCGCGCGGTGGCAACTTCGGCCGAACTGCCGCGCGCAAAGCCACCGGTCAGTTGATGCAGCGCTTGGACCGTATCGCTGTCGCCGGCGCCGACATACTGACCCAGCAGATTCGAATGGAGCTGCTCGCGCACGCGGACCCAGGTCGCCATCAGCGACGTGCCGATTTCGATCCCGTCGAGGCGCACCACCTGCACATAAGCGCCGAACGCGGTCGCACGTTTCGGATCAGCATTCGAAATAATGAAGATCAGCACGCCGAGAAAGGTGAAAGCGTGACCGACTGCCTGCAACAGCGCGAGCGGAATGAAATTCTCGCCGCGCCAGAGCTGCGTCAGGCCGGTACCGAGCCAGGCCGCGAGACCGAATGCGGTAAAGCCAATCGCGATCAGGATCCGGGCATCGTAGTGGCGCAGGAACCAGACGCCGACGAACATCGCCACGATCAACGGCAGCACGAGATACGGCAGCAACAAGTCGCCGACCTGTTCGGGCCGTAGTTGCGCGACGTTGATCAGAAAGTTCGGCGTGAGCAGGCTGTTCGACAGGCTCGTCACCGCATAGATCAGAATGATCGCGATTCCGAGCGCGACATTGTGCGAAGCCAGCACGCTGTAATGCGCCCAAGGTTCGGCCACCACCGCTTCATTGATGAAAAATAGAATCATCAGCACGGTGCCGCCGGCCAGCAAACTCATCACCGTGCCGGATTCGAGCCAGTTGAGTCGGTTGCCCTGATCGAGGCCGGCGTAAATCATCGCCGTGCCGATGCCGAGAAACAGCATGCCAGCCCAATCGGCGTTGCGAACCAGCTGGCGATTGATCGGATCGCGCGCGGCGCCGAACCAGACCAGCGCCGCCATCAACAGCGACAGCGCAACATGCTGCCCGTACAGCGCGTGCCAGCCCACGACCTGCGTATAGAAGCCGACGAGGGACACGCCAAAATTGAGCGAGAACGGCGAGCGGAACACGTAGACGGCCAAAGCCGGCAACCACCATTTCGGCGGCAGATGCCGAAAGATGATCATCAAGGTCGCCGGAATGAATGCGCCCAGCATCAGACCGTGGATGAAATGCAGCACGTACAAGGTTTCGACGTCGCGCACGAACGGAATCGTCTGCGACGTCACGGCGTAAATCAGACAGGCCGGAATCATCACGAGACGAATGCCGAACGCGGTCGCGAGCCACGCAACCGCAGGGGCTGCAATCAGTTGCGCGCTGGTCGTGATCGTCGCCAGCCACGCCCCTTCGTCGAAGCCGAGTCCGAATGCGCCGCGCAAATCGGGCAGACCGATCGACAGAAAGCGCGTGTCGAAGCCAGTCAGAAACGAGCCCAGCAGAACCGCCGCGACAGCCAGCAGCGGCCGCTGCGTCGGTGACGCAGCAGAGACTGGACCGGTCGAGATTTGTTGCTCGGCCATGCTCAGTCGACGTGGATGCGCGTCACCACCGACATGCCGGGGCGGAGCTGGGCGACCAGCTTCTGGCCGGGTTCAAATTCGATCCGCACCGGAATGCGCTGTACGACTTTGGTGAAGTTGCCGGTCGCATTGTCGGGCGGCAGCAGCGCAAAGGTCGAGCCGCTGGCCGGCGACAAGCGCGCGACATGCCCCTGCAGCACTTCACCCGGGAAGGTGTCGACGCGGATGTCGACCTTCTGTCCCGGCTGCACGCGCGTCAGTTGGGTTTCTTTGTAGTTGGCGGTGACGAACACGTTGGGCAGCGGCACGACCGACACGAGGTTGGTGCCGACATTGACGTAGTCGCCCTCATGCACCTGCCGTTCGCCGACGACGCCGTCGAACGGTGCGGTCACGCGGGTGTAGCGCAACCGCAGCTCGGCATTGACGCGCAGCGCCTGCGCCGCGCGTAGTTGCGTCGTCAGCTGTGCTTCTTGCCCGTTCAACACGTCGAGCTGCCGGCGTTGCGCCTCGATCGTGCGTTCGATCGCGGCGACGTCGGCCAGCGATTTTTCATGCTGCGCGACCGCCAGTTCGACTTTCTGCCGCGTGCCCGCCAGGCCGCCTGCGATCAGTGAATTCTGTCGTTCCAGCTCCTGCCGCGTCTGGACCTCGCTGGCATGCGCGGCGGCGCGTTGCGCTTCGGCTTGTGCGACGACGGCGCGTTGCAGTGCTTTCTGGTTGTCGAGATTTTCGATCGTCGCAACCGCGCCCGCGACGCTGGCGTCGGCCTGCGCCAAGGCAGCTTCATATTCGGCCGAGTCGATTTCGAGCAGCAGCTCGCCCGCTTTGACGGTTTGATAGTCCTGCACCGGAATGCGGTTGATGTTGCCTGCAACGCGCGCCGACAGCCGCGTCGTGTCAGACTTCACCACCGCGTCGTCGGTGACTTGCGTCGACGACGCACCCTGCCAACGCACCCAGCGCGCCGAGGCCAACACGACGAGGAGCAGCACCAACGCTAAGGCGCTGAGCGGCACTGCAAGACGTTTCCAGGTTGACGGGGGTGGCGGCGGTGCGGGCGCCGGAGCAACGGGTGCTTGCGATTGCGCGTCGGCCATCTGTCCCCTCGGCTTGGTTCAGCGAAAGGATCGTGCAGCGATCGGGCGGAGCAAGTCGAGAAGGATCCGCTCGTCCTTTGTATCGGAAGGCTACGGCGATCAGGCTGCGAGTTCGGCGAGGACTTTGCGCGCGGCGGCGGCCGGATCGGCGGCCTGGGTCAGTGGACGGCCGATCACGAGATGATCGGCGCCGAGCGCAATCGCTTGGGCGGGAGTCAGCACGCGTTTCTGATCGCCGGCATCGGCAGCCCAGGCGGGACGGATGCCAGGCACCATCAGGATTGGCGCGCGGCCGATCGTGGCGCGCAACGTTGCTGCATCGGTCGGCGCGCAGATGAAACCGTCGAGCTCCGCATGCAAACCGGTGCGTGCCAGACGCACGACCTGATCCAGCACCGGTGCTTTTTGTCCGACCGCGTCGAGATCGCTGTCGTCGAGACTGGTCAACACGGTGACGCCCAGAATTTTTGTGCGCGATCCGCGCGCCGCCTTCATCGCAGCAGTCAGCATTGCGGGGCCGCCGCTGCTGTGGACGGTCAGAAAATCGGGCTCGAGCGTTTCGATCGCGCTCGCGACTGCGCCTTCGACGGTGGCGGGAATGTCGTGCAGCTTGAGATCGAGGAACAACGGTGCGCCCGCCGGACGCGCGCGCTCAACGCCAGCCGCACCATGCGCGACAAAGAATTCGAGACCGAATTTCAGGCCGACGCCGGCCGCTGCAAGCTGGGCTGCAAGTTCGGTCGCGCGATCCAGATCGCGCACGTCGATCGCGGCGAAGACTTTCGGTAGCGCGGTCATCGCGCGATGCAGCCATAGCGCACGGAATCGATCGCGAGACGCTGCGCGTCGGCGGCTGCCGGTTCGGAGTCGAGCAGGTTTGGATTCATCATCAGGTCCGCCGCGAGAATCTGCATGCGCGCGTTGATGCGCGGACAAGGATCATGCACGCAACCGCTGCTGAGGAATGGCAGCATCGCGAGCGCCACCGCCAGACCTACTCGGCGAGAACCGGCGGCACCGGCACGTCGACCGGCGCGGTTTCGAAGGTGGTCGCGGTGATCTCGGTCAGGCGGCGTTCCGCTTCGGCCGCGCGCAGCTTGGCCAAGGTCAATTCGTGTTCGAGTTCCTGCAAGCGCTTGGCCTGCACGCGCGTTTCGCGGCGGCGTTTGCGGTCGGCAACCCAGGTCACGATCGAGCCCAGTACGAAGCCCATGAACAAGGTGATCAAGGTCAGCAGATACAGCCGCACCGTCAGGTCGTAGGGCAGCGGAAAGAGATGCAAGGTCACTGAGTCGAGGTTCGACACCGCGAACAGCACGACGACGACCACGATCGGCGCGGTCAGGATCCACAGCAAAGGCCGGGCAGAGATTTTCATGGGGCCGCCAAAGGAACGGTCGAAGCAGGGTCATCAATGGCACAACGCGCCGGAGGCCGTGGCGGTGCCGTGCGCACGCGTAAACTCAGTCGTGTTCGTGATCGACGCCGCCGTTGAGGCGTTCGCGCAGCTGCTTGCCCGTCTTGAAGAACGGGACGGCTTTCTCGGCCACGGGCACGGCTTCGCCGGTGCGCGGGTTGCGACCGGTCCGCGCCTCGCGCTCCTTCACCGAGAAGGCGCCGAACCCACGCAACTCGACGCGATCGCCGCGCGCCAACGCACGCGTGATCTCGTCGAAGATGGTTGAGACGATGCGCTCGACGTCGCGCTGGAACAGATGTGGGTTCCGCGCCGCCAGACGAGCGATCAGCTCCGACTTGGTCATCCAATCCCCCGAAAGGTCCCGCTCTTTAACGTCTTGGCGGATGCGGGCGACCCTGGCCGAAGGCGGCGCCTTCCGTCAAGGCACAGCGCATTGGGATCGCACGGCTTTTCGGTTCTGTGGCGGGCCTGCACCGGGCCACATTGGCAAAAGAAAAGGCCGCTGCCCTTGGTAGGGCAGCGGCCTCGATCTTCAGCAGAAGGGGCGAGGATTACTCGTCAGCCTTCTTCTTCTTCAGCGCGGCACCAAGGATGTCGCCCAGCGAAGCACCCGAGTCGGACGAACCGAACTCGGCCATCGCGGCCTTGTCCTCTTCGTCTTCGCGCGCCTTGATCGACAGGTTCAGGCGGCGGGCCGCCCGATCCAGCATGGTGATCTTGGCGTCGACCTTTTCGCCAATGGCGAAACGGTCCGCGCGCTGTTCCGAACGTTCACGCGACAGTTCGGCACGACGGATGAAGCCCGGCAGCGAACCGTTGACCGAAACCTCGATACCGCCATCGGTGATCGCGGTGACCTGGCAGGTCACGACGGCACCCTTCTTCAGGCCGCTCATCGCTTCTTCGTGTGGGTCGCCCGTCAGCTGCTTGATGCCAAGCGAGATGCGCTCTTTCTCGACGTCGACTTCGAGCACCTTCACTTTGACCTTCTCGCCCTTCTTGAACTTGGCGAGAGCGGCTTCGCCCTCTTCGTCCCACGACAGGTCCGAGAGGTGCACCATGCCGTCGATGTCGCCCGGCAGGCCGACGAACAGACCGAATTCGGTCGAGTTCTTCACTTCGCCTTCGAGCTCCGTGCCGGTCGGGTTCGCCGCAGCGAAACCTTCCCACGGATTTTCCATCGTCTGCTTCAAGCCGAGCGAGATGCGACGCTTGTTGGAATCGACGTCCAGGACCTTCACTTCGACTTCTTGCGAGGTCGACACGATCTTGCCCGGATGGACGTTCTTCTTCGTCCACGACATTTCCGACACGTGCACCAGGCCTTCGATGCCCGGCTCCAGTTCCACGAACGCGCCGTAGTCGGTGATGTTGGTCACGCGACCCTTGAAGTTGGCACCGATCGGGAACTTGGCGGCGACGCCTTCCCACGGATCGGCTTCCAGCTGCTTCATGCCGAGCGAGATGCGCTGGGTTTCCGGGTTGAAGCGGATGACCTGGACCTTCACGGTCTGGCCGATCTGCAGCGCTTCCGACGGATGGTTCACACGGCGCCACGCGATGTCGGTGACGTGCAGCAGACCGTCGACGCCGCCGAGATCAACGAACGCACCGTAGTCAGTGATGTTCTTGACCACGCCCGAAAGGATCTGACCTTCCTTGAGCGCTGCGACGAGTTCGCTGCGCGCTTCGGCGCGGCTTTCTTCGAGCACGGCGCGACGCGACACGACGATGTTGCCGCGCGCACGATCCATTTTCAGGATCTGGAACGGTTGCGGCGTGCCGAGCAGCGGCGTCACATCGCGCACCGGGCGGATGTCGACCTGGCTGCCGGGCAAGAACGCAACGGCGCCGTTGAGGTCGACGGTGAAGCCGCCCTTCACGCGGCCGAAGATCACGCCGGTCACGCGCTCTTGCTTCTGGAAGGCGCGATCGAGCGCCAGCCAGCTTTCTTCGCGCTTGGCCTTTTCGCGGCTCAGCATGGCGTCGCCGTTGCGATCTTCCATGCGCTCCACGAACACTTCGACGACGTCGCCGACCTTCACCTCGGGCGCTTGGCCCGGGGCTGCGAATTCACGCAGCGGAACGCGACCTTCGCTCTTCAGACCGACGTCGACGACAGCGAAGTCGTTATCGATCGAAACGACGGTGCCGCGAACGACAGTGCCTTCGAACGATTCACGTTCGCCGAGCGACTCTTCGAGAAGAGCTGCAAAACTTTCACGACCGCTGTCGCGGACCGCGGCTTGTGCCTGTGCCATTTGGAAAAACTTTCTGGTCGATCCCAGTCGGATCTACCGGTGCCGGTGGCGCTGTCCCGCAGGAGCAAAGCGACTACAGCCGGCTGGGGCTGGAGGTTGCACAGAGTTCGGATCGCGTCAGGCGCTGGCCGAACCCATCCCCAAAGAACCACCTGACTTTTGCTGGATGAGATCCAGCGCTTTGGCCAGGGCCTGATCGGCGTCGAGCGCCGACGTATCCAGCATCAAGGCGTCTTCAGCAGGTCGAAGCGGGGCTACCGCTCGCTGGCTGTCGCGCGCGTCTCGTTGCTGCAGGTCTTCGAGAACGGCGGCATACGTAGTCGCCAAGCCCCGGGAAAGCAACTCCGACAAGCGTCTTTGGGCCCGAATCCCGACGTCGGCGGTCACGAAAAGCTTCACCGGGGCGGACGGACAGACAACAGTCCCAACGTCCCGCCCATCCAGCACCGCGCCCTTGCCGCCCGGGGGCCGTTCGGCGAAGCCGCGCTGATACGCCAGCAAGGCCGCCCGGACCGCGGGAATCGCGGCCACTTTCGAGGCGCCCTGGGCGATTTCATCGCCGCGCAGGCGCGGGTCGCCCAGCATTCGCAGGTTCAAAATTGTTGCCGCCTGGGCCGGGTCGAGGCCGCGATCCAGCACCGACAAGGCCACCGCGCGATAGAGCAGCCCGGTATCGAGCCAGTCGAAGCCGAGATGCTCGGCCACACGCCGCGCCAAGGTGCCTTTGCCGCTGGCGGCGGGCCCGTCGATTGCGATCGGCGTGGCAGGTTTCCGCCCGCTCGCGGGCGTAAGTTTTTCCGTCACGAGATCGAACCGCCGAGACGGTTCATCAGCGCGACAAAATCGGGAAACGAGGTTGCGATCGCGGCTGCGTCATCGACCGCGATCGGTTGCGCCGACACTTGGCCCAACACCAGAAAGCTCATCGCGATCCGGTGATCGAAGGCAGTCGCAACGGTGGTACCGCCCGCCGGCGGACGTCCGTCGCCGGTGATCGACAACCAGTCGTCGCCCGATTCAACGCGCACGCCGCACGCAGCCAGTCCGTTTGCGATCATCGCCAGACGATCGCTTTCCTTGACGCGCAATTCGGCAAGCCCGCGCATCGTCGTCGTGCCGCGCGCGCAAGCAGCAGCAACCGCAAGGATCGGATATTCGTCGATCATCGACGGTGCACGCGACGCCGGCACGTCGACCGCTTTGAGTTCGCTGGCGCGCACGACGAGATCGGCGACCGGTTCGCCGCCTTCTTCGCGTTCGTTTTCAAAGCGCAGATCGGCGCCCATTTCGCGCAGCGTTTCATAGAGGCCGGTGCGGCGCGGATTGGTGCCGACATCCGGCAATTTGATCTCGCTACCTTCGATCAACAGCGCGGCGACGCAGGGAAACGCGGCGCTCGACGGATCGGCGGGCACGCGGATCGGATCTTTCGGCGCGATCAATTCCGGACGGCCGACGACGGTCGCTTGCAGCTTGCCGTTGCCGATATCTTCGACGCGCATGTCGGCGCCGAAATGACCCAGCATGCGTTCGGTGTGATCGCGCGTCGGTTCGCGTTCGATGACGCTGGTTGCGCCCGGCGCGTTGAGACCGGCCAACAGGACCGCCGATTTCACCTGCGCCGACGCGACCGGGAGTTCGTAGACCAACGGCACCGGCAACACCGCGCCTTCGATCGTCAGCGGTAGCTTGTTGCCGTCGCGCGCGGTGAATTTGGCGCCCATGCGCGACAGCGGCTCGATCACGCGGCCCATCGGCCGTTTCACCAGCGACGCGTCGCCGGTCATGGTCGCGCTCAATTCATGTGTGGCGAGCAGTCCCAGCAGCAGACGGGCCGCCGTCCCGCTATTGCCCATATCGAGCACCTGGTCGGGAGCAGCGAGGCCGCCCAGCCCGACGCCATCGATCTGCCAACGGCCGGGGCCGAGCTGTTCGACCCGGGCGCCGAGCAGGCGGCAAGCTGCCGCGGTCGCCAGCACGTCGTCGCCTTCGAGCAGGCCTTCGACCTGCGTGCGGCCGACCGCCACGGCCCCGAGCATGACGGAGCGGTGCGAGATCGACTTGTCCCCGGCAACGCGGGCAAGGCCCGTAAGCGGCCGTGCGCGGGACCCGGTGAGCTTGATCGGCTTTTGTGTGGACACGGGTGGCTTCTACAGGCCCTTTCCCTTTTGACAAGGCGGGAGGGTGCGTGGCAAAGGACCCGCCCTCGCCGTTTCGGCCAGGAATCCAGGGAGTTTCGTGCGGTGGTCAAACCGGAATGGGGCATCAAGCGCATCTGCCCGAACTGCGGCACGCGCTATTACGACTTCCGCAAGTCGCCGCCAGTCTGCCCGGCTTGCAGCACCGTCTATGATCCCGACGCGCTGTTGAAGTCGCGCCGCGTTCGTTCGGGCTCGGTCGAAGAAGTGCGCAAACCGGCGAAGGTCGCCGCGGTCGAGGACATCGAGGAAATCGTGCCCGATGCCGACGATCCGGATGCGCCTGACGCGGATACCGCCGACGACGACACGTTGATCGAAGCCGACGACGACGATGTGGACGGCGATCTGGCGACCGAAGTCGAAGTCGAAGAATCGGACGACGAACGCTAACGCGGTCGGGACTTGAACTGCGCGGGAGCCACGACTAGGTTCCCGCGCTCGTCGCCAGCGCACCCCACGCGCGGCGGCATGATGGGGCCATAGCTCAGCTGGGAGAGCGCTTGCATGGCATGCAAGAGGTCGGCGGTTCGATCCCGCCTGGCTCCACCACCCTTCGCGCTGCGCGCTTCGGGTGGCAGGCCACCCTCGCAACGCGAAGGGTGTCCTCCGAAGCCTCGGCGTAGGAGGACTGGTTGAGCCGCACGCTCCTCTTCTTTTTTCTGCTCCTGACGATTTCACCGGCGCGCGCCGAGCCGCGTCTGCAGATCATCCTGGTCGGCGATTCGACCATGGCGCCCAACACGGGCTACGGCGAAGCGCTGTGCGCGTCGTTCAGCGACGAGATTGATTGCCGCAACCGCGCTCGCGGCGGCCGCAGCACGTCGAGCTTTCGCGCCGAAGGTTTGTGGGACGAGGTGCTGGCGATTGTGCGCGCCTCACACCTGCCGAGCTACGTGCTGATTCAGTTCGGTCACAACGACCAGCCCGGCAAGCCCGGCCGTTCGACCGATCTCGCAACCGAGTTTCCCGCCAATCTCGAACGCTATGTCGCCGAGCTGCGCGCAGCCGGCGGCACGCCCGTACTGGTGACGCCGCTGGTGCGAAGGCAATTCACCGATTTCAAATTGCGCAACGACTTGGCCGCATGGGCCGACGCGACGCGCGCGGTTGCTGCGCACACGCAAACGACCTTGCTCGATCTCAACCGCGCCAGCGAAGACGCAACCAACAAACTGGGTCCGGTCGAGTCGCTGCGTCTGGCGCAAGCGTCGGCGCCCGACAGCGTCACCGCTGCGGCCAAGACCGGGACGACGATTGAGGCGCCGAAGGTTGCTGGTGGTACCGAGCCGCAAGGCACGCCCAAGGTCGTGTTCGACTACACGCATGTCGGACCCGACGGCGCCCGCTTCTACGCGCGGATCATGCGCGACGCGTTGGTGCAGGCTCTGCCCGTTCTGCGTCCGTATTTGCGCGCGCAATGACGACGCCAGCGCGCGCCGAACCGCGTTTGCAGCTGTTCCTGGTCGGCGATTCGACCATGGCGGCCGATACAGGGTACGGCGCGGCATTGTTCGCTTGCTTCGGCGACGAAGTCGTCTGTTACAACCGCGCCTATGAAGCGCGCAGCACGCTGAGCTATCGCGCCGACGGCTTGTGGGACGACGTCTTGCAGCTCGTGCGCGCTTCACCCCTACCGAGCTATGTGCTGATTCAGTTTGGTCACAACGATGCGCCCGGCCACCCTGGCCGCTCGACCGATCTCGTCACCGAATTTCCCGCCAATCTCGAACGCTATGTCGCCGAGTTGCGCGCCGCCGGCGGAACGCCGGTGCTCGTGACGCCGCTCGTGCGCCGGCACTTTACCAACTTCCGTGTACGCAACGAGCTGGCGCCATGGGCCGCGGCGACACGTGCCGTCGCCGCCCGCACGCAGACGGCGCTGCTTGATCTCAACACGCTCAGCGAAGCGGTGACGAACGGGCTCGGTCCGTTCGAGTCGCTGCGGCTGGCGCTGGACGAGGCGCCGGACAACGTGGTCGCTGCGGCCAAAACCGGCACCACCATCTACCCGTTCGACTACACGCATCTCGGCCCTGAAGGCGCGACGTTCTATGCGAACATCGTTCGCGAAGAGCTGGTGCGGCTGCTGCCGGTGCTGCGTCCGTATTTGCGTTCGTAAGGCAACGCGCGCGCATCGCCTTTCTTTCGGTGCGCGGAACAGTCCGTTGCCGTTCAAAGCGTCTGGCGCAATCGCACGCGGCCGGCGAAACTAGCGCCCATGCGCACGCTCCTCACCGCTGCCATTTGCGCGGCCACCCTGTCCAGCTCCGCCCTTGCCGTTGCCGCCGAAGATCCCGCCGCCGTCGCGCGTGATTTTCAAACGCGCGCATCGAATGGCGGCCTCGCCTTTGAAATTGTCCGCTCGCTGACCACCGAAGTTGGCGCGCGTCCGCTGGGCTCGCCCGGCGACGCCGCCGCAGTCGCGTGGGGCGAGCGCAAATTGAAAGAGCTCGGCTTCGTCAATGTGCGGCGCGAAGAAGTGAAAGTGCCGTCTGCCTGGCAGCGCATCAGCGACCGGGCCGAACTGGTAGGCGTAACGCGTCAAACCTTGCGCGTCGCCGCACTGGGCGACAGCCCGTCAACACCCGACAAGGGCATCGAAGCTGAGGTCGTTCGCTTCCCGACGCTCGCCGCGCTGGAAGCTTCGGCCCCGGGCTCGCTGACCGGCAAGATCGCGTTCGTCGATGTCCATACACGCCGTACGAAAAACGGCACCGGCTACGGCGAAGCAGTCGGGATGCGTACGCGCGCAGCTCCGTTGGCGAAAGAACGCGGCGCGATTGCAGCCGTGATCCGTTCGGTCGGCACCGACTCGCATCGGTTTCCGCACACGGGAACTGCGTCGTGGCGCGCCGATTTCCCGACCATTCCGGTTGCTGCCTTGTCCAATCCCGACGCCGACCAGCTGAGCCGCGCGTTGGAACGCGGGCCGGCGAAACTGTTCCTCGATCTGCGCAGCACCAGCGCGCCAGCAACCGCCTACAACGTCGTCGGCGAAATTCCGGGCGACGGATCGAGTGACGAGATCGTTCTGCTCGGCGCCCATCTCGACAGTTGGGATCTCGGCACCGGCGCAATCGATGACGGCGCCGGCATCGGCATCACCGTGTCGGCGGCCAAGGCGATTGCCGAACGCGGCAAGACCAAACGCACCATCCGCGTCGTGATGTTCGCGGGCGAAGAAATCGGCATCAAAGGCGCGACCGCCTACGCCGAAGCGCACAAGGACGAGCTGGTGAAACACGTCGCCGCGATGGAAGCCGATTTCGGGTCCGGTCCGGTCTACCGGGTCACGCCGGATGCGAGCTTCCCGGCAGCGTTGCAGACCAGCCTCCGCACCGGACTGGCTGCGTTGAAAGTCGATGCCGGCGACGGCAAAGCGGAGGTCGGTCCCGATCTGGGCCCGATCAATCGCGCCGGCGTACCGACGATCGGCCTCGCGCTCGACGGCACCGATTATTTCGACGTGCACCACACCGAAGACGACACGCTCGACAAAGTCGACGCGACGGCGATCGCGCAATCCAGCGCCGCCTACGCGACGGCGGCGTGGCTCGCAGCGACGCATCCGGAGTCGCTGAAACGTGGATCGAAGTGAGTTCGAAGCCGCGCTGACAGCGGACACACCACCGCAAGGCTGGTCACGTCCGCTGCAAGCGCTGTGGCATGCGGCGCGTGGCGATTGGACCGCGGCGCACGAGCTGGCGCAGGCGGGCGACGACCAGGCGCATGCCTGGGTGCACGCGCATCTGCATCGGATCGAAGGTGATATGTCGAATGCGCGCTACTGGTACGGGCGTGCGAAACAACCGGCCGCGGACGGCACGTTCGATGACGAACGCGCCGCAATGGTCGCGAAGCTCTAACCCTTCCGCTTCTTCCAGAGCGTTTCGAGCTCTTTGATCTTGGCGTCGACCGCCAGTTTGGTTTCGGCCTTGGCGGCGCGTTCCAGCGCGCCCGGCACTTGGCCCAACTGCGCGCGCAACTCGGCCAGCTCTTGCGCCATGGCTTCGACCTGACCCGCCAAGGTCGCATTCACCTGCCGCAACCGGTCTTGCTCTTCAACCAGCCGTGCGATCGCACCGACCCATTCGACAAAGCGTGCGCCGAGTTCCGGCGTTTCTTCTTGTTCGCTCATGCTGCGTGCATCTCGGTCCAGCCTTGCCATTTCGCGCGGGCCTGCCGCGTCTTCTCCAACGAACGTTCGATCCGTGCGCCGATCGTTTCAACCCGATCGACATTGACACGCAAGACCTCGCTCCACCGTTCCAGCATCGTATCGACCAGCGGCGTCAGCTCTTCGCCGGTCAAACCAGCCTCTGCAGTCAGGCCGGCTGCGACCCGCACCGAGGCGCATTCCAAGGTCAGCGCCGTGTCGCGTTCCAGCTCGAACAGACGCACATGTTGCTCGGTGATGCGCGCCAGCTCGTCGCGGCGCGGCGGTGGCAGCGGATCCATCGCGCCGCGCACGCGCGCCAGCGCCGCCAATGCGGCATCGTCAGCCGCGCGCCGTGCCGCGAATGCGTCGCCCAACGCGCGCGCCAGCGCCAGCGCGGTGGCTGCGGTCGTCTGATCCTGAAACCGCTCGCTGACATGTTGGGCGGCACCCGCGAAACGCGTGGTGCGCTCGGCATCGGCGACGAACGCACGCTTGGCGTCGACCACAGCCGCGTCGCGTGCACGTGGATCGCGCATGGCGGCGACAAAGCGCGCGGCCAGCGCCGCATCCATCGCAGGCGCTTGGGCCAGCAGCGCGGCCAGCGGTGCTTCGAGCGTCACCTCAGCGCGCCTCTTAACGCGTGGGCGGCGGCGCGGGGTCGGTCCAGCGCATGCCGAGCTGGTCGAACAGAAAGCCCAGCATGTCGGCTTGCTGATCGATCTTCTCGCTCAACGCGCTGCCGATGCCGTGACCGGAATTGGCGCTGGTGCGCAGCAAGATCGGCTGGTTCGACTTGGTTGCCGCCTGAATCGCGCCGGTGAATTTGCGCGACTGCATCGGGTTCACGCGACCGTCATTGGCTCCGGTCATGAGCAGCATCGCGGGATAGTTCGTATCGGGCTTGATGCGATGGTACGGCGAATAGGCGTAGAGCGCCTTGAACTGTTCCTTGTTTTTCACCGAACCGAATTCCGTGACGTTGAATTCGCCGTTCGGATCCAGCTCGACGCGCAGCATGTCGTAAATGCCGACCGACGAAATGACGGCGCGCGCCAGATCGGGATGCTGCGTCACGGTCGCACCCATCAACAGGCCGCCGTTCGAACCGCCCATTAGCGCCAGCTTGTCGGATCGCGTATAACCGCGCGCGATCAGATGCTGCGCGGCGGCGTAGAAATCGTCGAACACGTTCTGCTTCTTCAGCAGATTGCCTTCGAGGTGCCATTTCTCGCCGTACTCGGCGCCGCCGCGAATATTGGCAATCGCATAAACGCCGCCGCCGTCGAGCAGAAGGCGCGTGCGCGGGCCGGCGAAATACGGCTCCTGGTTCACGCCGTAACCGCCATAGCCGTACAGCAAGGCCGGATTGGTGCCGTCGAGCTTGATGCCCTTCTTGCGGATGATGTTGACCGGAATTTTGGTGCCGTCTTTCGAGGTCGCGAATTCGCGCACCACTTCGGCATCGTCGAACGTCACCGGGCTGGTAACGGCAAGCTTAGTCTCGTCCGCTTTGCCCGTCGACGCACGCCAGCGCACGTAATAGCGCGGACGCAGATAGGTCGAGACCGCATAGAGAACGTCGCCGGAGGCCAACGGCTCGATATCATCGACACCGGCAATCTCGGGCACCGGCAGAACGCCCTTGGCGTTGCCGTCATGGTCGAACACGCGCACCTGGCTCGGACCGCCGATAATGTCGTGCACGAACAAACGGTCTTTGGTCAGCGCCAGTGACTTTGCCGCTTCGTTGGTAACGATGGCGACGTTGCTTTCGGCGACGATCACTTTCGCGTTCTTCAACGACGGTTTGTCGAGCGACAGTTTCAGCACCTTGCCCATCGGCGCGCTTTGACGGCTGATGGCGTAGATCGCGTTGTCGCCGCCGATCGATGCGGCAACGACCCGGTCTTCAAACCTGGCGAAGCGGACCGGTTCGGCGCCGCGCTTCAGCAGCCAATGTTCCCACTCGCCGCCATCGCCCTTCTGCACCGAGGCCAGCACCGTGTCGGCAGCAGCGCGATTGTCGAGCACGATTTCCGCGACGCGTGGCAATCCCTGCTTGGCACCCAGCACGACGACGTCTTTCTTCCAGTCGTCGCCGAGTTTGTGGAAATAGGCCTGCTGGTGGAAATGCCGCTCGCTTTCGGGACGTTCGTCGCCGGGAAAGCGCGTGTACCAGAAGCCGGTGCCGTCGCGCGTCCAGGCGGCGCTGCCGCCCGCGGTCGGATATTGCACGCGCGGAATCGGCGCTTCGATTTCTTTGCCGCTGACGACGTCATAGACATGCAGCGTTCCGTCTTCGCTGCCGCCCTGGCTGAGCGACACCGCGATCTTGCTGCCGTCGGGTGACGGCACGAACCAATCGATCGCGTAGCCGCCTTTGACGTCGAGCACGTTCGGATCCAGCACGACGCGGCGGCTGTCGGGATCGGCATTCTCGTTCAGCACCACCAGCATCGGCTGTTGCTTGGGCGGATCGTTGAACATCGCGAACACGACGCCCGGACGCGGATCGAGCGCGTAGAAGGCGCTCGATGTCTGTGTGATCAGTTGCGTCAGTTTCGACTTGATACCGGCGCGTGTCGGCAGCGCGTCGAGATAGGAGCGCGCGCGTGCATTCTGCGCGTCGCTCCATGCTTTGACTTTGGGGTCGTCGGCATTTTCCAGCCAACGATATGGGTCGGCGACGGTCACGCCCTGGATTGTGTCGGTAACGCCGACCGTCGCGGTCGGCGGCGCGCTTTGATCGGCGGCAAACGCGGCCAACGGCGCAGCGATGCAGGTGGCAAAGGCGAGAACGGGCAGACGCATGACAACCTCCGAAGACCAGTTCGAAGGTAGAGAAGCCTTGTTACCCAGAAAAGGGCGCGCGACGTCCGATCGCGGCAAGTTGCGCGCGCGGGCTCCAATCGGCTGGCGGTTGTTGTGCGCCGCGCCATTGCATCCCTTCGGCGATCCAGACCGCACGCCAGCGCGCGTAACTCCAATGACGATCCTCGTCATCGACGCCAAACTGAAAGCCGCAGCACGGGCAGAGCTCGAGCGAGCCGTGTCCGCTTGTGTCTTTTGGTGACGAAGTGAGACTTGGAAAGCCGCAAACCGGGCACGTGAAATTCATTTCAACTGCCCAGGTTGACGGTCGAAATAATGCGGGTCGCGCGCCACGAACAAGGTGCGAATGCCGCCGTCACGATTGTAGGCGCCGAACAGGCGCGTCGCAGGATCGTAAGCGCGCATTGTGCCGTCGCGCGCCACTTTCAATGGAATCTCACCGCGTTCTGCGCGCTGCAGCAATCGCGCCGCGAGCTGCACATATTCGCGCGGGCTGCGCGCACCGACTTCTTCGCCATGTTTGGCAAAGTGTTCGGGCAGGCTGTCCGGCCGCGCCCAATAGGCGTCGCTGGCTGCAGCCGGCGTCGCAAGCAACAACAGCGCAAGCAGCAACGCGCGCATCATTTCGCAGCCCGCTTCAACGGTTGGGCGAGATCGCCCTTGTTGCCGATCGTGATCTTTTCCAGCCCGATCCAATCCGCTAGCGCGCGCAGCTCGGCCAGCAACGCGGATGCAACGACCGCAACGTCAATCCCGGCTTCGCCCCAGGCGCCGTGCACGCGCAGCGTACCGTGCGCGCGGTCGGATTTGACGTCGACGCGCGCGACCAACCGGTCGCGCAACAGAAACGGCAGCACGTAATAGCCGTGCGTGCGCTTGTGCGCCGGCACGTAGATTTCGATCCGGTAGCGAAAGCCGAACATGCGCTCGGTGCGGTCGCGCTCCCACACCAGCGGATCGAACGGCGCCAACAGCGCCGCGCCATTGACGCGTTTCGGCCGCGCCGCCAACGGATCGAGATAAGCTGCGTCGCGCCAGCCTTCGACGGCCACTTTCTGCAACGCGCCGTCTTCGACGAGCTGCGCCACGGCGCGTTTGGAATCCTCCGGGTTCAAACGAAAATAGTCGCGCAGGTCGCGTTCGGTTGCGATGCCGAACGAACTGGCCGCGCGCTGCACCAAGACGCGATGCGCTTCGTCTTCGCGCGGCGTCGGCAGATTCAAGATTGCGGCTGGCAGGACACGTTCCGGCAGATCGTAGACGCGTTCGAACCCGCGACGCGTCGCTGTGGTGATCTCGCCGGCCCAGAACAGGAATTCCAGCGCGCGTTTGCTTTCGTCCCAGCCCCACCACCCGCCGCTGCGTTTGGTGGCGGATTCGATTTCGCCGGCCGAAATCGGGCCGCGTGCGCGCACTTCGTCGAGCGCGCGTTTGACGATCTTCTTGTTTTCCAGCCCGAACTTGGCGAGCCCGCTATACATATCCTGCCCGCGCGACGCGCGCGCCATGCGCCAGCGCAGCAGCGGCTGCAAGTCCAGCGGTAGCAGCGACGCTTCGTGGCCCCAATATTCGAACAGGCTGCGGTCGCGTTTCGGGCCCCAAGCGGCGCGGTCGAGAATTTCCGTCGGATACGGCCCAAGACGCGCAAAGAGCGGCAGATAGTGCGCCCGTGCGACGACGCTGACCGAGTCGATCTGCAACAACTGCGTGCGCGCCAGCACGCGCATCAAATGGCGGCGGTCGAGACGGCCGCTGGGACGCGCCGCCGCAAGTCCTTGCGCTGCGACCGCGATGCGACGAGCCTCATTGGCGGAGATACGGTCGAGAATCGGCGGAGGGGCTGACATCTGCAGCGCCGGAGCCTGCGGGCGGGCGTCGCGGCACGCAACCTTGAACCGCTGCTTGGGCGACCATATTTCTTGAAGCAGGTGTCGCCTCCAGGAGGGTCATCTGCCCGTGTTGCTCGCTCGAGATCGAGGAGGCACTTCGAGATGACGACCCGCTTGTCGCTACTGAACCACCCGCTGGTGCTTGGCTTCGATCACATCGAGCGCACGCTCGATCGCATCGCCAAATCAGCGACCGATGGCTACCCGCCCTACAATATCGAACAGGTCGGCGAAGACCGGCTGCGCATCACCATCGCGGTCGCAGGCTTCGCGGAACGCGACTTGGCGGTGCAAATCGAAGACAGCCAGCTCGTCGTGCGCGGCAAGCAGCTGGACGAGCCAAGCCGCGTCTATCTGCATCGCGGCATCGCCGCGCGGCAGTTCCAGCGCAGCTTTGTTCTGGCAGAAGGAATTGAAGTAACTGGCGCCGCCTTGGCCGATGGTTTGCTTCACATCGACCTGTCGCGACCGGTGCCCGACAGCCGGGTACGAACAGTCGAGATCAAAAAGGCGACTTCGCGTGTTGAAGGAAATGCAGCCACGATCGACGTGCCCAAAAGCGGACACGGTACTGAGCGAGCCTCTTAAGCGCTGAACCCAGGCGGGATCGGCAGGAGTACGAAAGATGACTGATACGCACACCAGATTGTTGCAGAAGCGGTTCACCGACCGCGACTGGCTCGCCTTCGGCGTAAACGAGGTCGCCTATGTGCGTCCGCTGACGGTCGACGGTGAACATGTCTACGCCATCCATGGCGCGGACGGCGCACAGCTCGCCGTCGTGCCATCGGCGGAGATCGCGTGGGCCGCGATGCAGCAGCACGAACTGGAACCGGTCAGCCTGCACTGAATACGAAAAGGGCGGCCAAATGGCCGCCCTTTGATGTTCTGAGATAGATCGATCGCGCGTTGTTACGCGGCGGTACGATCTTCGACTTGGTTCATCAGCGCGAAGATCGCATCCGCGCCCGTCGAGCCGCGCATCTTCTCGCACAACATGCGATCGCGCAGCAGGCGCGAAACTTTCGCCAGCGCTTTCAAATGATCGGCGCCGCAATCCGACGGCGCCAACAACAAGAACACGAGATCCACCGGCTGCTCGTCGATCGAGTCGAAATCGATCGGGCGTTCCAGGCGCGCGAACACGCCATAGACGCGATCGAGCGCGGGAATTTTACCGTGCGGAATTGCGATTCCATGGCCAATGCCCGTCGTGCCGAGCCGCTCGCGTTCGAGCAGCACGTCAAAGATGACGGATTCGTCTTGGCCAGTGAGATCGGCGGCTTTGCGAGCCAGCTCTTGAAGTACCTGCTTTTTCGAGCCGGCCTTCAAACTCGGGATCACGCAATCAGGCGTGAGATGGTTCAACAGCATTCGGTCATTGCGCCGCCTGGGTTCAGGCAGCGCGCCCTTTGTTGCTCGTCGGATCGACCCATCCAACGTGCCCGTCGGGACGTCGGTAGATCATGTTCAGTTCGCCGTGTGCACCGTTTCGGAAGAGTAAAGCCGGCAGCTCGCCCAGATCCATTCGCATGACCGCTTCAGCAACGGACATCGTATCGATCCGAGTCTGCATTTCAGCAATTACAACCGGTTCAGTGCCTTCAGCCTCGATTTCGGCTTCGTCGGCGTCCGCCTCAATTACACGTTCGCGGGCCGGGAGGGAGTCGGGTGCGACCTTGTGGTCACTCGAGGCATGGTGTGCTTTCAACCGCCGCTTGTAGCGGCGCAGGCGTTTGCCAACCTTCTCGGCCGCGGCGTCGAACGCCGGATAGATCTCGGTCGCCTCGGCACCAGCCTGCAGCAGCATGTTGCGACCAACATGCACCGAAATATCAGCACGATAGAGATAGGCGTCTTGGGACAAGACCACGGTCGCTTCGATCGGGTTGCTGAAGTATTTTCCAGCAACGCCGCCGAGTTGCTCAGTCACGTAAGCGCGTAACGAGTCGCCTACGTCGAGCTGCTTCCCCTTGATGGTGAGATGCATATTTCCAGCGGTTTCGTCGCTCCCGGGGGCGTAACGCCGAACGGCATTAAACGTGCCGGCAAGAGCCATTCGAAGATGGCCGTGAGGGTCTGAAGTGTCAAGAATTGCGCCTATCGGCCACCGGGCCCCAACCGCCCGCATTCTGGTCATCCGCCTGTCCGCATTCGGCGACATCGTGCTGGCGTTTCCGGCCTTTCAGGCGATCCGCCGCCATCATCCCGATGCCCACATCACCTTCCTGACCACCGCCCCGTTTGCCGCGCTGGCCAAGCGTGCGCCTTGGTTCGACGAGGTCTGGATCGACGACCGGCCGCGCTGGCGGGATCCGCTGGGTTGGCTTCGGCTCCGCCGTCGCCTGCGCGAGGGTCGGTTCAACCGCGTCTACGACCTCCAGACCCAGGGACGGACCAACCTTTATTTCCGCCTGTTCTGGCCTGGCCCGGTCCCGGAATGGTCGGGCATCGCGCCCGGCGCCTCGCACCCCCATCGCGATCCCAAGCGCACGACGCTGCATGCCAGCGACCTCTATGCCGGCCAGCTCCGCGACGCGGGGATCGCGCAGGTCCCGCCCGCCGATCTCGGCTGGCTCGATGCCGACCTGGCCCGGTTCGAGCTGCCGCCGCGCTTCGCGCTGCTGGTGCCCGGCGCTGCTGCGCACCGGCCGGAGAAGCGCTGGCCCGCCGAACGATATGGCGAGGCCGCGGTGGCGCTGGCGGCCCAGGGATTGGTGCCCGTGATTTTGGGTGGGGCCAGTGAGGTCGAGGCGGCCCGGGTCATCTGCGCTGCCTGTCCGGGCGCCCGCGACCTGACGACGCGGACCGACCTGTTCGAAATTGGGGCGCTAGCCCGGCGCGCTGTCCTCGCGATCGGCAACGACACCGGCCCGATGCATCTGATCGCGGCCGCCGGTTGTCCCTCCATCGTGCTGTTTTCACACGCTTCCGATCCGGCGCGCGCCGCACCGCGTGGGGCCGCAGTTACAATTTTACGCGTCCAGGATTTGCGCGGGCTTTCGACTGAAGCAGTCCTGAAAGCACGACCTGGCGACGGGACGGCCGGCGCGAATACAACGTCCGAATAGTGGTTACAATTTGCGTCTATCGGCTATGAGTGTGTCCCCCACGACACGTTCTGGCCCCAGATGCGCTCCTCCGATCCTCTGCAAAATCTGCCATCGCAAACGCCGATGGCATCTCGCGGCCGGACACGCCCTGCATGGCGCGCGCCGCGCATGCCGCGCACCGGCGCCGAACAGGCTGGGCCGGCCACGCAGGCGGATGAGGAGTCGGTCCTCAACTTCGCACCCAATCTCGAACCGGGTTCGCGGCTGATCGATATCGAGCAGGCATTCCGCGCTGGCCTGACGCGGGTGCCCGACGGTTTCCGGATCGCGTCGCCCGCATCGTTCGCGACTGTGCTGGGCGTGTCGCCGCTGCGCTGCGCCGATGCGTTGCGCGTGCTGGTCGAACAAGGATTGGTACGTCCCGACGGCGACCGTTTCGTCGTCGTGCGCGCACACGAAGCGACTGCAGCGCCGGCGCGCTACGCATCGATCGAAGAACATTTGCCGCCCGGCCACGCCTTCGAACCGTTCGGCCGCCCGAGCCCGCGCGATCATCGCCCGTTGGCACCTGGACAAACGGCGCTCGACTTGTTTCCGGCAGCAGCGTGGGCGCGGTTTGAAACCCGCACCATTCGCATGTTGGGTTCGGGCGTGTTGCGCGCCGCCGATCCGATCGGCTTCCGTCCATTGCGCGAAGCGATTGCAAGCTGGCTCAGCGATCAACGCGGCGTGCGCGTCGCAGCCGACGAGTTGGTTCTGTTCGGATCGCGCCAACAAGCGCTGGTCGCGGTGCTCGGCGCCTTTGCCGACATGGGCAATCAAATCTGGCTCGAAGATCCTGCCGATCACGTGCAATTGCGCGCACTCGACGCGTTGCGTTTGCGCGCGGTGCCGATTGGCCTTGGCCGCGACGGCATCGAACAAGAACTGGCCGAGGAAATTGCGCCCGGCGCACGCGGCGCGCTGGTTTCGCCGTCGTTGCATTTCTTCGACGAGTCCGGCGTCGCGCACGATGCGATGGACGGACTCGATCGTTGGGCGCAAGCGCATGACGGTTGGGTCGTTGCCGACGAACGCGGCGGCGGGTTTGCGCTGACCGACGTCAAAAAGCGCGCACGTAGCGCGCGCACCATCGTGGTCGGTTCATTTGCCTCGATCGCGTTTCCCGGCCTGCCGATCGCATGGGCATGGTGCCCGGATGAAATTCGCAACGAGGTGATCGAACGTCGCTTCGCGATGGACGAGCCGGGCTCGATGCTGATGCAGGCGAGCTTCGCCGACATGATGGCGTCAGGCGCATTCGGCGAACATCTGACGCGCCTCAAAAGCGCGGTCGAAGAACGTCTCGCGGCCCTGCTCGACGGGTTGGGCGCCGCTTGGCAAGGACGGTTGCGCAGCAATCCTGCCGGCTTGGTCGCAACGTTGGAACTTGCGTCGTCGGGATCGGACGTCGCCGTCGCGCAAGCAGCGCAGGAACAGGGGCTTGGTGTTGCCGCCTTGTCGGCGATGACCGCCGGGGCGCGCGTGCAACGTGCGTTGGTGTGCGGTTTCGCCGGCACCAATGCGACGCAAACCTATCGTGCTGCGCAAAAGTTGGCCGAACTTCTCGATCGCAACAGCGCGGCACCGCGCGCGCGCTAAATTCAGACAAAGAAAAAGCCGGCAGAGCGAGCTCTGCCGGCTGAGTTCTCGGAAGGCCCGTGTTTGCACACGGGCCTTCTTCGTTTCGATTAGAACTTAATCGTCGCGCCGGCGAAGAACGCACGGCCGATCGGATCATACGCACCGCCGCCACCGGTCGTGACCGGGAACGTCGAGTACGAACCACCCTGATACGAGCCCTGATACAGGAACGCGTACTGCGGCGGCTTCTTGTCCGCGAGATTGTTGATGCCACCAAAGAACGTCAGGTTGCGCCAACGATATTTGGCCGACAGGTCGTGGTACCAGAAGGTCGGGATGTTGTGGAAATCCGCAACTTCGTTCGACGCATTCGGGAACATTTCCGACTCGCCGATGAAGCGGCTCTGCCAGGTAACCGACAGCGCATCCCAATCCCACACGGCACGGAACGTGCCACGGAGATGCGGATAGCCAACGGTGCCTGCGCGATACAGCTTCGACGACAGATCGGCCGGGTTCTGGATGATGATGTTCTCCGGGTTCCACGTGCCGTCGAAGCCGACGGTGAGGTCGCCGTAGTTCTTCAGACCAACGCGGTCCAGACCGAACGAGTACTGCACGCCGAGGTCGAGACCGCGGGTGAGTTCCTTGCCGATGTTCTGAACCGTACCGTTGATACGGAAGATTTCACCCGAGCCAGCACGACGCGTGATGGCACCGCAAGCAACCGGATTGCCCGTATCGTAGCAAGCACGGATGAGCGAGTTCGCATCCAGCGACGCCTGACCGTTGGTGATACGAACCCACCAATAGTCAGCCGTGACCGTCAGACCCGGAACGAAGGTCGGCGTGAACACAACACCAGCGGTGAAGGTCGAACCGATTTCCGGCTTCAGAGCGGGGTTACCACCGGTACGAACCGACGGGTTGCTGAAGTTACGCGAGTCGAAACCGACCGGCACGCCGTTGGCACGGCAGTTTGCCGTACGGTTCGGGTTGTTGCCGATATCGGTGATCGAGCAGACGTCCAGAACGCCGAGGAAGTTATCGCCAGCCGGCGAGAACAGATCGTCGAGGTTCGGAGCGCGAACCGCACGAGCCACGCCACCGCGAACCTTGACGTCGTCATTGATCGCCCAGACCGCGCGAGCGTTCCAGGTGTTCGCCGAACCCGACGTCGAGTACTTCGAGTAGCGATAGGCCAGGTCGAGGTCGACCGCCTTCGCGAACGGCAGGTCACGCAGAACCGGAATGCCGAGTTCGAGGTACGCTTCACGCGAAGTGTACGAACCCGTCGGACCGACGTTCTGGTTGCCGTAGATGAAACCCGAGCCCTGCTGAGCCAGGTAGTCGGTGTTGTCGGTGCCGTATTCACGACGCCATTCGACACCAGCTGCGAAGCTGAGCGGCGCAACGGTGCCCGAGAACGGCGTGCGATACTTGAAGATATCGCCCGACAGGTTGGCGCCGGCGCTCTCTTGGATGAGCGTGGCGATTTCCTTGGTGATGACGTGAGCGTAGTTGTACTGCGCCTGCGTCAACGGACCGACCTTGAACGGATTGATCGGCACGCAACCTGCTGCCTGCGCAGCCGGGTCACGGCAGACGATCTGGCCCGACGTCGGATCAACCGCAGCATCGAGCTGCTGATTGATACGTGCAGTCACGCGATCCTTGTTGAGCAACGAAGTCTGGTTACGGCCGTAGTCGTAGAAGGCTTCGTACTTCCAGCCGTTCTGCAGTTCACCGTTAAAGCCGGTGACGGCGCGGAACACCTGGTACTCGTAGTGATATTCGCGCTGACCGCCCCAGTCGTTGTTCAGACGAGTGAACTGGAACGTGCCTGCGCCGGTGATGCCGGCGCCAGCCAGCAACGCACGTGCGTCGGCCGGCAGATACGGGTTGTCAGCACGAGCGACCAGCGAACCGGTGCCCGAGATGCCGTCCGTACCGTTGCCCGTCGGAGCCGTACCGGTGCCGTTGGTGAACGGCGTCGATTCGGTTGCACCGCGCGAGTCGGCGTACTTCACGTCCGCGAAGAAGTTGATCGTCTTCACGAAGCCGAGGTTTTCGGCGAGCTGGTAGTTGATCAGCGTGTTGGCAACAACGCGCGTGTTCGGAACGCGCAGCGTCAGGTACTGCGACGTCTCAGCGCCGTCACCACCGATCGCCTGCGCGTCACCGACCGAGGTCGTGTTGGTCGGCGTACCGTTCGGCAGGAAGCCACGGTTGAACGGAACGATGCCCGTGCCGTCCGGCTTGAACGCGAACGTGTACTGCGAACCAGCACCACGGAGCGCGGTCTTGATGACCGGAGCGCCAGTGGCGGCAACCGTCGACGAGACGGTCGGACGGTACGACAGACGATCGAAGATGCCGTCGGTCGCGCTCTTGCTGGCCGGGTTGGTCAGCAGGCTGATGTTCTGCGTCGCGAAATCGCGATCGCGGCCGAACAGGCCCTTGTCGTTGTTGTAGTCGAAACCGAACGTGATGTTGCCACGGCCGTTGCCGACATTCACACCGAACACGCCGTTCGTGTTGAACGCGTGATAACCACCGTGTTCCGATTCTTTGATTTCGGAGGTGATTTCGGCGCCTTCATAATTCTTTTTCAGAATGATGTTGACGACACCGGCGACAGCGTCAGCGCCGTAGACGGCCGAGGCGCCGCCCGTGACAACTTCAACGCGATCGATCAGCGACGGCGGAATCTGGTTCAAGTCGACCAGCGACGTGCCGCCCGAGCCGTTACGGCCCGACAGCGAACCAACGTGACGCTTACCGTCAACCAGGGTCAGGGTGCGGTATTCACCCAGGCCGCGCAGGTTGGCGAAAGACACGCCGGCGCCGTTGATGAAACGGTTCGACGTCGACATCGTCAGGTTGTTCTGCGTTTGCGGCAGCTGATTGATGACGTCGACAGTGGTCGTCAGACCGAGCGATTGGATCGTCTCGGCATTCACGACTTGGACCGGGTTCGGCTGCGTCAGGTTCGGACGCGCAATGCGCGAACCCGTAACAACGATTTCCTCGGTCGAGGTCGTGGTCGTCGTCTGCGCAGAGGCAGACGTCGCCAGCGCCATAAGCGACAACGTCGCTACGGAGCTGAAAAGGGCCGTTCGACGAATCGAACGACCGGCGAAGCTTCGGTTCATTATATCCCCACTAGATCCACGGGAACCCGGTTGCCGCATTGACTGGGCACCGGATGAGCCAACCGAAGGTTCGGCAGAGGATGGGTCAACGCGCGCGGGCTTCGGCCGCGGTGCACGGCGCAAACCTGTGGCCGCGAGGCACCGCCATTGCGTGGCCGAGGCGGTTTTAGGCCTCCCCTAGAGTGACATCCACGCCACGATTACGGGCTCGTCACTCTGTTGCAGTGAAGACACATATCGACGTCAGGTCGGAAGCTGAGTCGCGGGATTCGGGGGCGAAAGGTCTTCGTAGAGCGCCTGGGCTTCGACCGCGGGACCGCGCCGTTCGCCCAAAGCCCGCACCCGGATGACCCGCACATGGCGTCCGAGCGCAAAGGTCAGGACCTGACCGGGACGGACCGAGCTGGCCGGCTTGGCGCCCGGGCGGCCATCGATCCGGACGCCCCCGGCCACGATCAATTCGGCCGCCATGGATCGGGTGCGGCAGAACCGGGCCTGCCACAGCCATTTGTCGAGCCGGATGGTCCTGCCGAATTTGCCCTGATCGTCCGTCATTCGTCTCCGCGCTGTTTGTCTCGACGCAGCATCTGCAACGACGCAAACGGACCATCGACAGGCAGCGTTCCCCGCCGCGCGTTGTTGGCGCGCGGCCGCCGCATCCGCCGAAAGCGCGCGCCGTTTTCGTCGACGATCTTGCGCCAACCCAGCGCGATCACAACCGACTCTGCGTCGCTCAATGCGCAACCGAGACGTCGCGACCAAGCTGGATCAGGCGCCAATGTTCCATCCGGTTTGGTGGCGCGGATCAATGTCTGCGCAAACCGGTCGAGCACGTCGACGCGCACCGCGCGTGTACCCGCCAGCGGCCAGCCGATCGCGTCGTAGAACCCCGCCGGCACGTCGCGATCGGCGGCAATCGAAACCGGCCCCATCGGTAAGGACGGCAACACATCGCGATAGTTGGAAAAGATGCGCCACAGCACGCGTTTCAGCGTTGCCGCCGCCGGCTTTCCAGCACTGGTCAGATAGACATGCTCGGCGCCGATCGCGACACCCAATGCGCGCAGCGCCGTGCGCGCTGTCTTGTCCATTGCGTGCAGTTGCGTTTCGACCTGCGTGCGCGGAACCAGGCCCAGCGCGCGCACCAATTCCCACGCGACGCCGCGCGCTGCACCGTCCAACTGCGCATCCGACAGTTTCGCCAGCGCGCTCAAGCGGCGCGCAACTTCGCGCGCGATCCAGCTTTCGACGCGTGCATTGACGCGTTGTGCTTCGGCAGTACCAAGCAACTCGCTCGACAGTGCGCGCACGCGCGGCTGCAACGGCGTCGTGCCTTGCGTCAATTGCGCGACCGGATGTTCGCGCCAGCGGACGGCGCCATCTTCGTCGAGCGTGAAGTTGCTGTCGTCATCGCTTTCGAGCGCCGCGATGCGCCGGCGCATTTCTTCGCGCAGCGCGCGGCGCGCGGCGCTCAGCACGGCGCGACCGTCTTCGACCTGGGCGACGGGATCGGGGGTGAATCGCAACCCTTCCAGCTTGCCGACCGGGTGGCCTTCGACCACCACCGCACCGTCCGGCGTCACGCCTGCGAGCAAATCACCGCCGTCGCTGAGAAGCTTGGCTAACGCCGAGGAACGGCGATCGACGAAGCGTTGCGTCAGACGTTCGTGCAGCGCGTCCGACAAACGATCTTCGATACCGCGCGTCAGCTCCTGCCAATGGGCGGGATCGGGCGTCCAGTCGATGCGATGCGAGACATAGGTCCAGGTGCGCACATGCGCGATGCGTTGCACCAGCGTATCGATGTCGCCATCAACGCGATCGAGCCGCGCAACCTGATTGGCGATCCAATCCACTGGAAGTCGTCCCGACGCCGATGACAGATGTTTGAACATTTGCGCCAGCAGACGCGCATGCGCATCCGACATGACTTTGCGGAAGTCGGGCACCTGGCAGACTTCCCACAACAGCCGCACGCGATCGCGCGTCGTTGCAATCCGTTCGATCTCCTCGTCGCGCGACAATGCTTGCAGCGCGATCTGGTCGTCGGCTGGACGCGCGCGCATCAACGCGGCTGCGGGCGAGCGCGCGTCGAGACTTTTCAGCAGCGCCGTGGGCGACCGGAAATCGAGATCGCTGTTGCGCCAATAGAGATGTTTCAGCGTATCGAAATGATGCGTTTCGACTTTCTCGATCAGCTCGGGATCCAGCTCGCCGGCGTCGCCGGTCGTGCCGAACGTACCGTTGCTCATATGCCGGCCGGCGCGGCCCGCAATCTGGCCGATTTCTGACGGGGTCAGCCGCCGCGACTGGTTGCCGTCGAATTTGTGCAGCCGTGCAAACGCGACGTGATCGACATCCATGTTGAGACCCATGCCGATCGCATCGGTCGCAACCAGATAGTCGACCTCGCCCGATTGATACATCGCGACTTGCGCGTTGCGCGTGCGCGGGCTGAGCGCGCCAAGCACGACGGCGGTGCCGCCACGCTGGCGCCGGATGACTTCGGCGGTCTCGTACACTTCGGCGGCGCTGAAGGCGACGATCGCCGAACGCGGCGGCAAGCGCGTGACTTTCTTGTGCCCCGCGTAGCTGAGCGTCGAGAGACGCGAGCGCGTGACGAATTCCGCGCGCGGCACCAGACGCTGCAGCAACGGACGGATCGTGTCGGCGCCGAGAAACAGCGTCTCGTCGAGCCCGCGTGCGTGCAGCAACCGGTCGGTGAAAATATGGCCGCGATCGGGATCGGCGCAGAGTTGGATTTCATCGACCGCAAGACACGCGACTTCGCGTTCGAGCGGCATCGATTCCACGGTGCAGATCCACCAGCGCGCATACGGCGGGATGATTTTTTCTTCGCCGGTGACCAGCGCCACCGCGTTGGCGCCTTTGAGCCGCACCACCCGGTCGTAATTTTCACGCGCCAGCAGACGCAGCGGAAATCCGATCATGCCGCTGGCGTGCGCCAGCATCCGCTCGATCGCGAGGTGGGTTTTGCCAGTGTTGGTGGGGCCGAGGATCGCGACGACCCGGCCCGCAGACGGTGCCATTCCCCCCAAGTGAGGCCGAATCCCCGCCCGAGCAAGTGTGTGGACGAATTGGCGAATTCCCGTGGCGGCTACGGAATAAGTTCCGTAGCCTGGGGCCATGAAGTCGATCCTGGTTGCCAATTCCAAGGGCGGTTGCGGGAAAACGACCATCGCAACGAGCCTGGCCGGTGCCTTCGCGGACGCCGGCAACAACGTGCTTCTCGCCGATGCCGACCGGCAGGGCTCCAGCCTTGCCTGGACCAAGTCGCGTCCGGCGCACCTCGCCCCGATTCAATCGGCCGACTGGTCGAAGCGGATCGGGACCATCCCGAAAGGGCTGCACTACCTGATCATCGACGGGCCTGCGGGCATCCGGGAGACCCAGGTCGAGGCGCTGCTGGATACGGTCGACATCATCGTGATGCCGGTCCTGCCCTCGGTCTTCGACCAGAATGCGAGCCAGGAGTTCCTGTCCAAGCTGGACGAGCTGAAGCCGATCCGGCGCAACAAGAAGCCCATCGCCATCGTCGGCAACCGGGTCCGGGCCTATACCCGGGCCGCCCAGCGCCTGGACGAGTTCCTGGCCGAGCTGGGCCATGACGTTCTGACCCGCCTGCGCGAGTCGAGCTTCTATCCAGAGGCGGCGGCCCGCGGCATGACGATCTTCGATATGGGCGACATGCGCAGCGAACTGGTCCGCGAGGACTGGGACCCGCTGATCAGCTTCATCGAAGACCGCAAATAAGCGGAACCCGCCCCTCCCCGCTCCGGTTCGTTGGACCAAGAGCGTAGTTCGGAGGAGGCATTTCAGATGCGAAGCGGAGCTTCAGTGGCCATCGTCGCGCTGGTCGCGATCGTGTTGGTCGGGTTTTTCCTGTTGTTCTCGGGTGGGCGCACCACGGCTCCGGCCGGGGCACCCCATACCGCGACCAGCAGCCCGGCCGGTTCGACCGGATCCAGTGCGATCGAGCGCAAGACGGAGACCACCACCACGACGAGCCCAAGCGGCCCGTCCCAATCGACGACGAGCAGCACAACGACCACGACTCCGGCCAAATAACCCCCGGAATCAGGTTCGAATTGACAGGGCGGGGGCGCGTCTCTATAGACGCGCCTTCGTTTTTTCGACCCCGTTCCTTGAAGGATAGAAGCCGTGAAGCGGACCTATCAGCCCAGCAAAATCGTGCGGAAACGCCGCCATGGCTTCCGTGCGCGCATGGCGACCGCCAATGGTCGTCAGGTGCTGGCGCGCCGTCGGGCCAAGGGGCGCAAGAAGCTCTCGGCCTAAGTTCTTTGCCGTGCCCGCGGAAATCCCCGTCGGCCGGCTCACGAGGCGTCCCGAGTTCCTTGCCGTCGCGGCCACCCGCTCCAAAGGCGTGGCCCACGGCCTGATCGTACAGGCCCGCCGGCGCGAGGATGACGCGCTCCGGGTCGGTTTCACCGTCACGAAGAAGATCGGCAATGCCGTGACCCGCAACCGCGCCAAGCGCCGGTTGCGCGCCTTGGCGCGTCAGGTCCTGCCCAGCACCGCGCTCCCCGGCCACGACCTGGTCCTGATTGCCCGCGCCGATGCGCCGACTCGGGACTTCGCCGCGCTCGAGGCTGATCTACGCCACGCGCTGCAGCGGGCCGGGGCGTCACGATGAGCCCGTTCGCCGCAGTCCTGCGAATCCCGATCCGGGCTTACCAACTCCTGCTGTCGCCGATGCTGGGCCCGAATTGTCGGTTCGAACCGACCTGCTCGTGCTACGCACTCGGCGCGTTGGAAGAGCACGGCGCGCTTCGCGGCAGTTGGCTGGCGCTGAAGCGTGTCAGCCGCTGCCACCCGTATGGCGGCGCCGGGTTCGACCCGGTACCGCGCAAAACCGTCTGAATTCCGCGCTGCGTTCTGCAGCGCCTTCTTCAAGAGATCACCTGAAGCCATGTCTGCACCGCGCAACTCCGAACAGCGCAACCTGATCATCGCGGTCGTGCTGTCGCTGCTGATCTTCGCCGGGTTCCAGATTTTCTTCGAAGCCCCGAAGCAACAGCGGCAACGCGAACAGCAAGCGCAACAGCAGCTGGCCGTCGAACAGGCCGCCGGTCAGAAGCAGGTGCAAGGCGCCCAGCTGACCGACGTGAAGCCGGCACCGACGACAGCGAAGTCGCGCGACGAAGCACTGCGCGCAGCACCGCGCGTCAAAGTGCAGACGCCCGCGCTGCACGGTTCGGTGTCGCTTGTCGGCAATCGCATCGACGATCTGCGCCTTGCGAAATATCGCGAACAGGTCGATCCGAATTCACCCGACGTGACGTTGCTGTCGCCGGGCGGAACCGAGCATCCCTACTACGCTGAGTTCGGTTGGATCGGCGAAGGCAAGCTGCCCGACGTAACGACGGAATGGAAAGGCGGCGACGCCAACGGAACGCTGGAACCCGGCAAGCCGCTGGTGCTGAGCTGGGACAACGGCGAGGGCCTGGTCTTCGAACGCAAAGTCGAAGTCGATCAGGATTATCTCTTCACCGTCACGCAACGCGTCACCAACAAGACCGACAAGCCGGTGTCGTTGACGCCGTTCGCGCTGGTGTCGCGCCAGAACCCGGCATCGACGCAGGCCTACACTGTGCTGCACGAAGGTCCGCTCGGTATTCTCGACAGCAAGCTCGAGGAGAAGTCGTACGACGACATCAAGAAGAAGGGCGTCGAGCACAGCAGTACAGGCGGCTGGATCGGCTTCACCGACAAATATTGGCTGGTCGTCGCCGTGCCGCCGTCGGACGCAAAAGTCAGCGCCCGTTTCAGCTACGCCAGCGAAGCAGGGCGCGATCTGTACCAGGCCGACTATGCCGGTCAGAAAGTCACGCTGGCACCGGGCGAAAGCGCGTCGTCGGCCGAACGTCTGTTCGCCGGCGCCAAAGAAGTGCGCACGCTGACGCGCTACGAAGACGAGCAGAAGATCGATCGTCTCAGCGACTCGGTTGATTGGGGTTGGTTCTTCTTCCTGACCAAGCCGTTCTTCTACGGCTTGGAAACGCTGTTCAAACTGGTCGGCAATTTCGGCGTCGCGATTTTGATCTTCACGGTCATCGTGCGCTTGTTCGTCTTCCCGGTTGCCAATGCGGGCTTCCGCTCGGCCAACAAGATGAAAGACCTGCAGCCCAAGCTGACCGCGCTGAAGGAACGCCACAAAGACGACCCGACCAAGTTCCAGCAAGAAATGATGGCGCTCTACAAGCGCGAGAAGATCAATCCGGCGTCGGGCTGTCTGCCGATCCTGATTCAGATCCCGATCTTCTTCGCGCTGTACAAGGTGCTGCTGGTCACGATCGAAATGCGGCACGCGCCGTTCTTCGGTTGGATCCACGATCTGTCGGCACCCGATCCGACGACGATCTTCAATCTGTTCGGTTTGATTCCGTGGGCGCCGCCGGCGTTCCTGCTGCTGGGCGCGTGGCCGCTGCTGATGGGCGTCACGCAGTATTTCCAGATGAAGCAGACGCCGATGCCGGATCCGACGCAGCAGCGGATCATGCAGTTCATGCCGCTGATCTTCATGTTCATGATGAAGGACTATCCGGCCGGTCTCGCGATCTACTGGACCTGGACCAACATCCTGTCGATCGCGCAGCAGAAATATCTGCGCCGCGCGACGACGCCGAAGAAGCAGCCAGCTTGACCGACGCAACCGCAAACAACGCTGCGCGCATCGAAGCCGGCCGCTGGTTGTTTGCGCAGCGCTGCGATTTCATCGCGGGCGCTGTGTCGACCGAGGTGATGCCCGATGCGGGCCCGCCCGAGATCGCGTTCGCGGGCCGCTCGAATGTCGGCAAGTCGAGTCTGGTGAATTCGCTGACCGGCCGCACGACCTTGGCGCGTGTCAGCCACACGCCCGGCCGTACGCAGCAGGTGAACTTCTTCACGCTCGCCGACGACCGTATGCGGCTCGTCGATCTGCCCGGCTATGGCTATGCCAAAGTCTCCAAGCAGCAGCTCGCGGGCTGGACCGGTCTGATCAAGCTGTATCTCAAAGGCCGGTCGACCTTGCGGCGCGTCTGCCTGCTGATCGATTCGCGCCACGGCATCAAAGACGTCGACGCCGAGATCATGAAGATGCTCGACACGGCCGCGGTGCCGTACCGGATCGTGCTGACCAAAGCCGACGAGCCGAAGCCCGCCGAGCTTGCCGACATCATCGCCCAAGTCACCGAGACCGCGCGCAAACATCCGGCCGCCCTGCCCGAGCCGATCGTCACCAGCTCGCGCGACAAGCGTGGCGTCGAGGAGTTGCGCGCCGATCTGGCCGAGCTTCTCGCCAGCTAGCTTTCCCGCCGTTCCGCCGCTAGGAAGCGCGGACCTTCATCGGAGCGTCTTTCGACATGACCCGCCCCGTCATCAGCCCAGAAGCGTGGTTGGAAAAAGCAGCGACCCTGACCGAGGCGCTGCCGTTCATGCGTCGCTACAACGGCTCGACCTTCGTCGTGAAGTATGGCGGGCACGCGATGGGCGATCCCAGCGCCGGCCTCGCCTTTGCGCAGGACATCGTCCTGTTGAAGCAGGTCGGCATCAATCCGGTCGTGGTGCATGGCGGCGGGCCGCAAATCGGCCAGATGCTCGACCGGCTGCAGATCAAGTCGAGCTTCATCGACGGGCTGCGCGTCACCGATCAGGCTGCAGTCGACGTGGTCGAGATGGTGCTGGCCGGTTCGATCAACAAACAGATCGTGTCGTCGATCAACGCTGCCGGCGGTAAAGCGATCGGCATTTCGGGCAAAGACGGTGACCTGATCCAGGCGCGCAAATTGAAGCGCACTTACAAGGATCCGGATTCCAACATCGAGAAGGTGCTCGATCTTGGCTTCGTCGGCGAACCGCACACGATCAACGCCGAGATTCTTGAGACGTTCGAAGACTCAGATCTGATTCCGGTGATCGCGCCGATCGGCGTTGGCCCCAATGGCGAGACGTTCAACATCAACGCCGACACGACCGCAGGCGCGATCGCGGCCGCGATGGGCGCAACGCGCCTGTTCATGCTGACGGACGTCGCCGGCCTGCTCGACAAAGACAAGAACCTGGTCGAACACGCGACGGCCGACAAAGCGCGCGCGATGATCGCCGACGGCACGATTTCGGGCGGCATGATTCCCAAGATCGAAACCTGCCTCAACGCGGTCGATCACGGCGTCGACGCGGCCGTCATTCTCGACGGCCGCATCCCGCACGTTCTGCTGTTGGAAATCTTCACCCAGCATGGCGCCGGCACCTTGATCGGGCGCGGCTTCGGCTGACGCTTTAGGCGAGCTCGCGTTCGGCGAAGCTCTTCATTGCAGCGGCAAGCCAATCGGCTAGGCCCGGAGTGAACCCGTCATAGTGCGCACGAAACTGTTCGTGCTCGACATAGAGCTTGGCGAGTTCGCTGTAACTTATGCGCGTCGGCATGCGCGGCGCCCAGGACTGCGCCACCCAGTCATGGTGCCGTCGCACGGCCGCAAGAACACGCGGTTCGTCCGGCATTGCACCTTCGCGCGCGAGCACAGCAAGATCGCGCGTCAGCGCATCGCCTTCGTTCTTGATCGCCAATTGCTCGTCGCGCGACCAGCTTTGCCGTTTGGCGCGTGACTCTTCGATATGCGGCCGAATCTGTTCGCCGAACCGGTCGACCAGATCTTGTTCGAGCCGCGCCTGCGTTGCCGGGTCAAATCCATCAAAAAATCCACGTTCATCCATCACCGTTTCTCCTCGTAGGTCGGCGATGGTCGAATCGATCGTCCGCAGCAACGTCGCGAGCCGCGCGCCGCGTTGTTCAACTGCAAGACGGTGCGCCTGCAGCGCCGCGACCCGATCGGTCGACGACGCGTCCAGCAACCGCGCAATCTCGGTAAGTTTTACGTCGAGCTCGCGATACAGCAGAATCTGCTGCAGTCGCAGCAGTTCATCGCGGCCGTAATATCGGTAGCCATTGGCCCCAATCTCGGCCGGCCGTAACAGGCCGATCTCGTCGTAAAAATGCAGCGTCCGGATCGAGACTCCCGACCAGGATGCCACCTGCTTGACCGTGTATGTACGCGCGTTTCGTTCCATCGCGCTGATCGTCCTACGGCCTCACGCAACGTGAGGGTCAAGCCCTATTCGGCAGCGTCGCGCTCGTCGTCGAGCGCAAGCAACGGCGCCGTATCGGCACCCAATGCCCCACCGGGTTCGCTTTCGACGTTCTTGAGCGCACGCGAAATCGTGCGCGACTTGCGGCCGACTTCTTCGACCGTGTTCTGCGCGGTCGAAAGCTGCTTGCCGAGCTTTTCCCACAAGGTGCTGAACTTCTCGAACTCGGACTTGGTCGCGCCGAGGATCTTCCACACTTCGCCCGAACGCTGCTGGATCGCCAGCGTACGGAAACCCATCTGCAAACTGTTCAGCAGCGCCGTGAACGTCGTCGGTCCCGCAATCGTGACGCGGCAGCGCGTCTGAATGTCGTCGACCAGACCCGGGCGCCGGATCACTTCGGCGAACAGGCCTTCGGTCGGCAGATACATGATAGCGAAATTGGTCGTATGCGGCGGGCACACATATTTGTCCGAGATCTTTTTCGCTTCGTCGCGAATGGCGCGCTCGATCGCCTTGCCGTGCCGCTCGATCGCATCCGGATCAGCGGTTTCATAGGCTTCGAGCAGACGCTCGTAATCTTCTTTGGGAAATTTCGCGTCGATCGGCAGCCACACCGATTCTTCGTCGCCGGGCAAGCAGATCGCAAACTCGACCAGCTCGTTGGTGTCGGGCCGAACGCGCACGTTCGCCTTGTACTGTTCCGGCGCGAGGGTCTGTTCGAGCAACCAGCCGAGCTGAATTTCAGCCCAACCGCCGCGGCTTTTCACGTTGGTCAGCACGCGTTTCAGATCGCCGACACCGGTTGCGAGACTTTGCATCTCGCCCAACCCGACCTGCACTTTCTCCAGACGCTCGGACACAAGCCCGAAGCTGGCGGTCAAACGCGCTTCCAAAGTCGCGTGCAGCTTCTCGTCGACCGTCGCACGCATTTCCTCGAGCTTGGCGGCGTTGTTGACGTTGAGCGCTTCCAGCCGCTGCTCGACCACAAGCCGCACCGCTTCCAGCCGCTCGTCGACCGATTTGCGCAGCGCCTCTTGGCGGCGTTCGTCAGCTTCGCCACGCCGCGCCAGTTCGGCGCCGACGGTTTCCAGACGATCCTTCACGGTCTGGCCCAGCGCGGTCAGCTCTTCGCGCAGCGCCTGCGACGTCTCGCGCCCGCCACGCTGCAATTCTTCGCGCAGCGCCCGTAGATCCTCGCGCTGCGCCTGTTCGGCGCGCATACCCGCCGCCTCGATCCGCACTAGCCGTTCGGTCGCAGCCGCATAGCCGCTGCCGCCGCGTAGGCGCAGCAGCGCCAGCACGATCAGCACCACCAAAAGCGCGATTTCCACCCACTCGATCATCGGCCATGTTCCAGCTTCGTTCCTGCCGACTTTTACGCGCTCCATTTGAGTCGCACCAGCGCTCGTCTTGACGTTTGTTGGGGTCGCCGAGCGCTGCTCGTCTTGACCCGGAACGACCGCAGCCCCTATCTCCCGCGGCCATGACAGCCCGTCCGATCGTTCTCGCGCCCGACCCCGTCCTCAAGACCAAGGCCAAGCCCGTGCCCCAGGTCGACGACCGCGTGCGCGCGCTGATGCAGGACATGCTGGACTCGATGTACGAGCATCAAGGCGTCGGCCTCGCCGCCAACCAGATCGGCGTGCTGGATCGCGTGCTGGTGATGGACGTGGCGCCGAAAGACACGCCGCCGCAGCCGATGAAAATGGCCAACCCGGAAATCGTCGCGAAGTCGGACGAGACTGCGGTGAACCAGGAGGGCTGTTTGTCGATTCCGGATCACTATGCCGACGTCGAACGTCCGGCGCGCGTCACGGTCCGCTATCTCGACGAGAACAACGAACAGAAGACGCTGGAGGCCGACGGCTGGCTGGCGGTCTGCGTGCAGCACGAGATCGACCATCTCGACGGCGTGTTGTTCGTCGACCATCTGTCGGCACTGAAGCGCAACATGATCCTGCGCAAGATGACCAAGCTGAAGCGCAACCAAGACTGAGATGAGGGTCGCCTTTCTCGGTACGCCCGAATTCGCGGTCCCAGCGCTCGACGCGATCGCGAAAGCGGGGCACGAGATCGTCTGCGTCTACAGCCAGCCACCGCGCCCCGCCGGCCGCGGCCACAAGCTTGTCGCGTCACCGATCCAGCATTGGGCTGAGGCCAACGGGATCGAAGTCCGCACGCCCGTCTCGCTCAAAGACGAAGCGGTGCGCGATGCGTTTCGTAATCTGAAGCTCGATGTTGCGGTGGTCGCCGCTTACGGGCTGATCCTGCCGCGCGCCATTCTCGATGCGCCGACCTATGGCTGTCTCAACATCCATGCGTCGTTGCTGCCGCGCTGGCGCGGTGCGGCGCCGATCGAGCGCGCGATCCTGGCGGGTGACGCGCAGACCGGCGTCACGATCATGCAAATGGAGGTCGGGCTCGATACCGGCCCGATGCTGCTGACCGAACGCGTTGCGATCGGGCCGCGCACGACGGCGACCGCGCTCACCAACGAACTATCCGCGTTGGGCGCCAAGGCGATCGTGCAGGCGCTGGCCGACATCAAACACCTGACGCCGCAAACGCAACCGGCCGACGGCGTCACCTACGCCGCCAAACTGACGCGCGAAGAAGGTCGCATCGACTGGACGCGCAACGTCGTCGATCTCGATCGGCAAGTGCGCGCGCTCAACCCGCGCCCGGGTGTGTGGTTCGAAGCAGGCGGTGAACGGGTAAAGCTGTTGCGCGCTGCGATCATGCCCGGCCCGGCCGGTGCGCCGCCCGGCACCTTGCTCGACGACGATCTGACCGTTGCATGCGGCGATGGCGCGCTGCGCCTCACCGAATTGCAACGCGCCGGCAAGGCGGCGCAGCCGGCGACGGAATTCCGCCGCGGCTTCACCTTGCCGCCGGTCTTGTCGTGACTCAGTCTTCGTCGGTGTCGACGGCGACGGGATCGCTGGCGGGAAAGCTTTCTTCCAGCGCTTCGTCGAGCTGGTCTTCGTCGTGCTTTTTGTCGGTCTGTGTCTTTTTCGGATCCATCACGTCCTCCTGCGCCTAGTGAACGCCGAATGCGCTGGAAACTCACCCTGGAATATGACGGAACGCCGTTTGTCGGCTGGCAACGCCAGGAACCCGGCCTGTTGTCGATTCAACAGGCGCTGGAAGACGCGATCACCGCGTTCAGCGGCGAGACTGCCGCCGTCACCACGGCCGGCCGCACCGATGCCGGCGTTCATGCCGAAGGCCAGGTCGTGCATGTCGATCTGACGCGCGACTGGTCGGTGAAGACGGTGCGCGACGCGATCAACGCGCATCTGCGGCCGTTGCCGGTCGCGGTGCTGCATGCCGAACCGGTCAGCGACGAATTCAACGCGCGCTTCTCCGCCAAGCTGCGCGCCTATCGCTACACGATCCTCAACCGGCGCGCGCCGCCAACCTTGGAAGCGAACCGGATCTGGCACGTCGTGCCGAAGATGGACATCGAACCGATGCGCGAAGGCGCTGCGCATCTACTGGGTCATCACGATTTTTCCAGCTTCCGCGCCGCCGATTGCCAGGCGAAATCGCCGATGCGCACGCTGGACAAGCTTGAGATCACGCGCGACGGCGACCGCATCATCTTCATCGCCGAGGCGCGTTCGTTCCTGCATCACCAGGTGCGGAACATGGTGGGCACCTTGTCGATGGTCGGAAAAGGGCGCTGGACACCCGACGACGTCAAACAAGCGCTCGAAGCCTGCGATCGCGCAGCAGCAGGCCCGACTGCACCGCCCGAAGGTCTGGTGCTGACGCGCGTCGGTTACTGATCCAGCAGAATCCCGCCCCAGGCGGACGGATCACTGTCAGCGATGGTTTGCGAGAAGGTCCAGACATGGCCAGCTGGATCGGTCGCCGTATATTGCCGCTCGCCATAGGGCATATCGGCTGGTCGTTGCACGATCCGCGCACCATGCCGCTCGGCGTGCGCACAATGCGCATCGGCGTTCGCGATCCGCACCATCACCGAATTGCCGCCGCCGCCGAAATCGCCTTGCGCGACGACGATCGCACCGCCCGCGAATTGCAGTTGCGCGCGATGATCGCCGATGCGCAGCCGTTCGGTGAAACCGAAGGCGCGGGTAAGAAACAGCACCGCGGTCGCAACGTCCGGATAGGACAAGACCGGAATCACCGTCGCATCGGGCATCGAGCGATTGTGCGGCATCACGTTGGCTCCCATCCGCATTGGCGCAACCGCTCCAGCATATGGGGCGGCGGCGGTGCTTCAACATGCACGGGATCGCGGCTGGGATAGAGCGGCAAGGTGATCGCGCGGGATTGGAGATGCAGCGTGCCGTCGGCGCCACCGCTGCCGTACAGCTGATCCCCCACGATCGGCCAGCCCATTGCCTGCGCGTGGACGCGCAATTGATGCGTCCGCCCGGTGCGCGGGTTGAACTCGATCCAGGCGATGCCAGGCCCGCGTCCGCGCACGCGATAGTCGGTCACGGTTTCCATCCCGTCTGGATCGACCTTCATGTGCCAACGATCTTTGCGTTCGCTCTTCTTCGCCAGCGCTAAATCGATCGTACCGCTATCCTGTTCGGGCGCGCCTTCGACGATCGCCCAATAGGTTTTCCCGACGCGCTTGCTCTCGAACATCCGGCCCAGCTTGGCCAACGCCTTGCGATGCCGGCCCAGCACGAGACAGCCCGACGTGTCGCGATCCAACCGGTGCGCCAACGACGGCACGCGCGGCAACCCAAAGCGCAACGCGTCGAGATATTGTTCAAGATTGTCGCCACCACCGGGACCAGCGTGCACAGGCAGGCCGGCGGGCTTGTCGATCACCAGGATCAGCGCGTCGCGATAGAGCAACCGCGCCAGCATCTCATCTGGCGTCACGCGAAATAGCGTTCGAGCAACGCCTCGTAGACGCGCGTCAACTGCGCCAGGTCATCGAGCGCCACATGCTCGTCGATCTTGTGCATCGACCGGCCGACCAGACCGAACTCGACCACCGGGCAATAGCGCGCAATGAAACGTGCATCCGACGTACCGCCCGTGGTCGACAGGTCGGGTTTGCGGCCGGTGACGGTTTCGATCGCGCCCGCCACCAGCGACGTCCATGCGCCCGGCGCGGTACGAAAACTTTCGCCCGACACATGCACCGCCAGATCATGCGCGCCGGCATGGGCCGCGATGGTCTTGCGCAGATGCGCCTCCAACGTGGCGCCGTTCCACGTGTCGTTGAAGCGCACGTTGAACAGCGCGTGGACGGCGCCCGGAATGACGTTGGTCACTTTCGTGTCGGTCCACATCGACACGACTTCAAGATTGGACGGATCGAAGAATTCGGTGCCGGCGTCGAGCGGCTGCGCCTTGAGCGCCGCCAAGGTCGCGATCATGCGGGGGATCGGATTGTCGGCGCGCTGCGGATAGGCGACGTGGCCTTGCGTGCCCTTCACCGTCAACGTGCCGGTCAGCGAGCCGCGGCGGCCGATTTTGACCATGTCCCCGATCGCATCGGGATTGGTCGGCTCACCAACGACGCAGACGTCGAGCTTCTCACCGCGTTCGGCGAGCTTTTCGAGCATCTTTTTCGTGCCGTTGATGGCGACGTCTTCTTCGTCACCGGTGATCAGCAGCGCAATCGAGCCGCGCGGCTTGCCCTGGCGCGCAAGATGCGTCGACACCGCAGCGATGAAGGCGGCAATGCCGCCTTTCATGTCCGATGCGCCGCGTCCGTAGAGATTGCCGTCGGCAATCTCGCCAGCAAACGGATTGTGGCGCCATGCCTCGGCAGGACCGGGCGGCACAACGTCGGTATGACCGGCAAAGGCCAGCACCGGCGCTTGCGCGCCGAGACGCGCATAGAGATTGTCGATCGGTGCGGTGCCGTCCTGTTCGAACCGCATGCGCTCGCAACGAAAACCGAGCTTGGTCAGCGCGTCTTCCAGCACCGCAAGCGCGCCTGCATCCGCCGGCGTCACCGACGGGCAGCGGATCAGCGCCCGCGTAAGCTCGACCGCGTCAATTGACATCAGTCGCGCAGCAAATCGTTGATTGCGGTCTTGGCGCGCGTGCTTGCGTCGACGCGCTTCACGATCACCGCGCAATAGAGCGACGGGCCGCCATTGTCCGACGGCAAGGTGCCGGGCACGACGACCGAATAGGCCGGCACGCGACCGCGGAACACTTCGCCGGTGGCGCGATCGACGATCTTGGTCGAAGCACCGAGATAGACGCCCATCGACAAGACGGCGCCGCGTTCGACACGTACGCCTTCGGCAACTTCGGCGCGCGCGCCGATGAACACGTCGTCTTCAATGATGACCGGATCGGCCTGCATCGGCTCAAGCACGCCGCCGATGCCGACGCCGCCCGACAGATGACAATTGGCACCGATCTGCGCGCAGCTGCCGACCGTGGCCCACCCATCGACCATCGTGCCCTTGCCGACATAGGCGCCGACATTGACGAAGCTCGGCATCAGAATGACGCCCGGCGCGATATAGGCCGAGCGGCGCACGACCGAGCCCGGCACTGCGCGAAAGCCCGCTTCTTTGAATTGCGCTTCGGTCCAGTTGCCGAACTTGGTCGGCACTTTGTCGAACCAGCCGCCCTCCATCGGAATCGAGTCACTGAGGCGGAAGGACAGCAGCACCGCCTTCTTGAGATACTGATTGACCTTCCAGCCATCCGCCGTCGGCTCGGCGATACGGCGCTCGCCGCGATCGAGCAGATCGAGCGCCTGCTCGACTGCGTCGCGCACGGCGCCCTTGGTGCCGGGATTGACGTCGGCCCGGTTTTCCCAAGCCTGGTTCAGGGTCGTTTCGAGATCTTGGCTCATGCTGGGTCCAGCGGATTTTTCCGCGAAGTGGTTACCGGTTCGCGGAGGAAAAATCCGCCACTAAAAGTTAGGGGGATCGACCCGAGGGTCGATCATCCCGTAGCACCGACGACGCTTTCCAGCCAGTCGGTCAGGTTGGTGATGGTGTAATCGACGAACGGTCCGCGCGGCCTGGCGCCGTCGACGCCGATCGAACCTTCCAGCCAGACCGTCGTCATGCCCATCGCTTTGGCCGGCTCGAGATTGACCGCGAGATCTTCGACCATGCAGGCGCGCGCCGGATCGATTCCGAAACGCTGCGTCAACGTCAGATAGGGGCGCGGATCCGGTTTGGGCACGTAGTCGGCGGCGATGATGTCGAAGATTTCGACGAAGTGCTTGTCGATGCCGAGCTTGGCCAGAATGCGCGACGCGTGGGTGCGGCTGCCGTTGGTATAGACCAGCCGCCGTCCCGGCAGTTTTTCGATCAGCGCGCCCAGGCGCGGATTGGGCCCCAGCGACGTCAGATCGATGTCGTGCACATAGCCGAGAAAGTCGTCGGGATTGACGTCGTCATGCAGCATCAAGCCGCGCAACGTCGTGCCGTACTTCTTGTAGTAGGCCCCGCGTTTTTCGATCGCTTCTGCTTCGCTGAGCTGGAACCGGTCCATGATCCAGCGCGTCATGCGCACCGACACTTGCGGGAACAGATCGCTGTCAGCGGGATACAGCGTGTTGTCGAGATCGAAGATCCAGCTATCGATATTCTTGAGCGCGTTGGTCACAGCGTCTTTCTGCTTTTCAATGCGGCGGTCAGCGTACCGTCGTCGAGATAATCCAGTTCGCCGCCGATCGGCACGCCGTGGCCGAGGCGAGAGACCGCAACGCCGGTGCTGGCGAGACGGTCGGTGACGTAATGCGCGGTCGCCTGGCCTTCGACCGTGGCACTGGTGGCAAGAATGATCTCGCGCACGCCGTCGTCATGCGCGCGCCGCACCAGCGACGCGATGCGCAGATCGTCGGGGCTGATCCCGTCGAGCGCCGACAAGGTTCCGCCCAACACGTGATAGCGGCCGCGGAACGCACCCGATCGTTCCAGCGCCCACAAATCGCCGACGTCTTCGACGACGCAGATCGTGTGGCTGTCGCGCGCCTTGTCGTTGCAGACAGCGCACGGATCGACCGTATCGAGATTGCCGCAGACCGAGCAGTCCTGCACCGACGCAGCAGCCGCCTGAATCGCTTCGCCCAGCGGCGTCATCAACTGCTCGCGCTTTTTCAGCAAGGTCAGCGCCGCGCGCCGCGCCGAGCGCGGGCCCAGACCCGGCAACTTGGCGAGGAGCTGAATCAGTTTTTCGAGGTCTGCGCCGCTCATCGCCAGCCGCTCAACGGACGTCGAGTTGCAGCTCGCCCACGCCTGCAACATTGCCGACCAGCTTGTCGCCGCGTTTCACCGGACCGACGCCTTCGGGCGTGCCGGTGAAAATCAGATCGCCAGGCGCGAGCTCAACAAAGCGCGAGATCGCTGCAATCGTCTCAGGCACGGTCCAGATCATGTCATTCAGATCGCCGCGCTGTTTTTCGACGCCGTTGATCGACAGCGTGATCGCGCCTTTGTCGGGATGGCCGATCTTCGACGCCGGCACGATCGAGGTGATCGGCGCCGACTGGTCGAAGCCTTTCGCCATGTCCCACGGATGCGACTTGGTTTTGAATCCCGCCTGCAGATCGCGCTTGGTCAAATCGACGCCGACCGCATAGCCCCAGACATGGTTCAACGCGTCCGCGGGTGCGATGTCGGCGCCGCCTTTGCCGATCGCGACCACGAGTTCGATTTCGTGATGCAGATCGTTGGTTGCGCGCGGATAGGCGATCGATGCCGGCGTCGGCACCAGCGCGTCGGCGGGCTTGGTGAAAAAGAACGGCGGCTCGCGCGTGTCGGCCCCCATCTCGCGCGCATGGGCGGCGTAGTTGCGGCCGACGCAGAAGACGCGGCGCACGGGAAAGCGCGCGCTGCTGCCTTCGACCGGCAACGTGGTCGGTGTCGGCGCGGGAATGACTGTTTCGGTCATGAGACGGTACTCGGTGTGGGGCTGAGATCAGCGAAAAGACGGTCGGGCGGCAAGCCGTGATCGAACAGCAGGTCGCGCGCATGTGCGACCATCGCCGGCGGCCCGGCAAGATAGGCGTCGAAGCCCGACAAATCCGGATGATCGGCAAGCACGACATCGCCGACCAGGCCGGTGCGATAGCGCGTCGTCGAATCCGGCGCCGACAGAACCGGTACGAAGCGGAAATTCGGATGGCGCGACAACAAGGCGTCGAACCGTTCCTGGCCGTAGAGATCGCGTTCGGTTCGCACACCGAAATACAGCTGCACGCTGCGCGTTGGATCGCGCGCCAACGCGGTCTCGACGATGGCGCCCATCGGCGCCAATCCCGAACCGCCTGCAATCACCAGCATCGGACGATCGGAAATGTCGCACAGCACCGCTTCACCGAACGGTCCCTGCACGCGCACTTCATCGCCCGGCTTTAAATCGCGGCAGGCATGCGCGCTGGCGCCGGCACCAACGTCACGAATGTGAAACTCGACATGGTCGTCGCCGGGCTTGGACGCGATCGAATAGTCGCGCGGCTCGTGCCCGTGAAAGCGCAGGCGCGCATATTGTCCGGCGCGGAACGCGAAGTCCTGCTCCATGCGCAGCCGCAGACGGCGGATGTCGTGCGTCACCGGCTCGACCGCGACGACCTTGGCGACTTTTTCAATCATGCGGCGCGCCGCAATTTTTCCGCCCGCGCGCGCATCGCAGCAGCAAAGGCACCAAACAGCGCGCGACTGACCGCGTCATCGGCGAAGCGATATTCCGGGTGCCATTGCACGCCAACGGCAAAGTTCGGCGCATCGGCAACGCGGACTGCTTCGATCGTGCCGTCTTCGGCAGTCGCTTCGACATCGAGGTTCGGCGCCAACCGGTCGATCGCCTGCCAATGGACGGAATTTACCGCAGCCTGTTCGGTGCCCAGCGCGGTCGCGAGCATGCCGCCCGGCGCCAATTGCACGCGGTGCGACGGCGCGTAGCGCACGTCGATCGATGCATCGAGCGGCGCGCGGTGATCGTGACGGCCTTCTTCTTCGTGCACGCGCTCGTGCAACGTGCCGCCCAGCGCGACATTCAGCTCCTGCACGCCGCGGCAGATCGCCAGCAGCGGAACGCCTGCGGTCAGCGCCGCACGGATCAATGGCAAGGTCGAGGCGTCGCGGCGCGCATCTTTCAGCGTGCCCGCGGGCGAGGCCCCGTTGCCGTAGCGCGCCGGGTCGACGTTGGACGGGCTGCCCGGGATCAACAGCCCATCGATCCGCGTCAGCAGCGCGTCGATCGGCAGCGCTTCGGCCAGCGCCGGGATCAGCACCGGCACAGCGCCGAGCGCGCCGGTGACGGCGAGCACGTATTTCTCGTTGACGATGTGAAAGGGCGTCCCGGCGAGATAGCGAAAATCAGCCGGAATGCCGACCAACAGGGCCGCGTCCATAGTCATCGGTGGTAGCACATAGGTCGGGGCCCAGGCGGCGGCAAATCAGCCGCCCCGCTTGCGCTCCCAGGCCAGCGCCGAGGCGACGATCGTGTCGAGATCCTCAAACCGCGGCGTCCAGCCGAAATCCCGGCGTAAGCGCGTCGAGTCCGCAACCAGGGTCGGCGGATCGCCGGGCCGGCGCCGCCCGATGGGCGCGTCGAGCTTGTGGCCCGCCGCACGTTCGACCGCATGCACTACGTCGCGCACCGATGCGCCTTGGCCGTAGCCGACATTCAGCGTCAGCGCGCTTTGCCCGGCCGCCAGCGCGTCGAGCACCGTCAGATGCGCCGCGACCAGGTCAGTGACATGCACATAGTCGCGCACGCAGGTTCCATCCGGCGTCGGATAGTCGTCACCGTGGATCGCGAAACTGGCACGGCCTAGCGCGGCCATCACGGCGCGACGGATCAGATGCGTGACCTCGCCGCCAGCCTGACCGCTGCGCAGCTGCGGATCTGCGCCCGCGACGTTGAAATAGCGCAGCGCCGCCCAGCGCAGGCCGTGTGCGGCGCCGACATCGGCAAGCGTGCGCTCGGTCATCGCCTTGGACGCGCCGTACGGATTGATCGGCGCCAGCTGCGCGGTCTCCGGGATCGGCGTGACGTCGGGTGCGCCATAGACAGCGGCGGTCGACGAAAAAACCAGGCTGCGCACGCCGGCATCGACGCAGGCAGCCAGCAAAGCAGCCGACCCGGCGACGTTGTTGCGATAGTAGCGCAGCGGATCGCGCACGCTTTCGCCAACGCTGATCGAGCCCGCGAAATGCAGCACCGCGCGCACGCGATGGTCGCGCAAGATGGCGCCCATCGTTGGCTCATCGGCGATATCGGCCTGCACGAACGGGACTGCGGCTGGAATGAGATCGCGCGTGCCGGCCGACAAATCATCGACGGCGACGACGTCGTGGCCCGCATCAGCGAGCGCGAGCACGGCATGGCTGCCGATATAGCCGGCAGCGCCGGTCACAAGCACGGTCATGGAAGAACGAACTACGCCGCTATGCGAGCGGCGTCACCCAGGTGGCTTCGCGGCCTTTATCGACCTGCTGCACCTTCATCTGCACGCGCTGGCCTGCTTCGAGCTGGTTCAGGCCGCAGCGGCGCAGCACGCTTTTATGGACGAACACGTCCTTGGCACTGTCGTCGGCGGTGATGAACCCGAAGCCTTTGTCAGGTTTGAACCACTTCACCGTGCCCGCCATCTCTTCGGTCGGTCCGCTGTCGCGCGTAAAGTCACGTTGGGGGCGCGCCGTCGCCGGGCGCTCGGCCCGCAGCGTGCCCTGATCCAGCAGTTCGACGATCCGCATGACCTGCGGGCCTTTGGGGCCTTGGCCAATTTCGCATACGAGTTCGGCCTGCTCGCCAATCTCCTGTAGACCAGCGCGATGCAGCACCGAGACGTGCAAAAAGGCATCCGGCGTCCCGTCCGTCGGCGAGACGAACCCAAAACCTTTTGTGGCGTTGAACCATTTCAGGCGCGTCTTGACTGAGGCGCTGTCGCCACTGCCGTCAAAAGCTTCTTCAAGACGAGACAAGTCAGGCCTGCGCCAGTTGGTCGCGGAAGCTTGGATTGTATGCACAGCCAATCCACGGGCGCCAACGGCTTTTTTCCAGAGCGTTGCGGCACTATCGTCGGCGGTAAACGGATAACAACGAAATCAATGGGGGAGGCTCCGCGTGCAGCTGGCGTCTGGGCAAACGGTCGAGTACCCGTGGTTCAAAGCCTATCCGGCAGACGTCGCCTGGAACGCCCCGCTGCAACTCAAACCGATGCCGACAGTCTTGGCGGAGACGGTCGAGCGGGTCGGCGACCATGCCGCCATCGATTTCATGGGAAAGGTCACGTCCTACCGCGAGCTTGGCGCGCTGGTGGACCGTGCCGCCAAAGGCCTGCTGGCGCTTGGCGTCAAGAAGGGCACGCGCGTCGGCCTGTTCCTGCCCAACTGCGTCTATGCGGTCGCCGCCTACTACGCCGCGATGAAGGCGGGCGCGACGGTGGTGAATTCGAACCCGCTCTACACCGAGCGAGAAGTTCGCCATCAGGTCGAAGATTCCGGCATCGAGATCATGATCACGCTCGACGTGGCCATGCTGCACGCCAAGCTGGTGCCGCTGTTGGGCTCCAGCTCGATCAAAAAGCTGGTCATGTGTTCGATGGCGGAAGCGCTGCCATTTCCCAAGTCGCTTCTCTACCCGCTGGTCAAACACAAGGACATCGCCAGATGGCCGCGCGACGCCAACCATGTCGCGTGGCGCGACTTGGTCGCCAATGACGGCAAGTTCGACGCGCCAGTGCTGGACGCGCTCAACGATATTGCAGTGCTGCAGTACACCGGCGGCACGACCGGCACGCCCAAAGGCGCGATGCTGACCCACGCCAATCTGTGCGCCAACACCGAACAGGCGTCGCTGTGGTGCGGCAGCGGGCTGCAACTGACGACACGCGACAAGATGCTGGGCGTGATCCCGTTCTTTCACGTCTTCGGCATGACGGCGGTGATGAATTTCGCGATCCTGCGCGGCATCACGATCGTGCCGTTGCCGCGCTTCGACATCAAACAGACGCTGGAAACGATCGCGAAGAAGAAGATCACGATCTTTCACGCGGTGCCGACCATCTACACCGCGATGAACAATCATCCTGATCGTCTCAAATATGATCTGAGCTCGATCCGTCTTTGTATCTCGGGCGGCGCACCGCTGCCGATGGAAGTGAAAGAACAGTTCGAACATGGAACAGGCTGTTCCCTGGTCGAAGGCTACGGGCTTAGCGAGACGTCACCGATCGCCTGCTGCAATCCGCCGACCGGCCGCAGCAAATCTGGTTCGATCGGACTGCCAGTGCCGCAGACGATCGTCGAGATCGTGTCGCTGGAAGACCGCACCACCTTGGTTGCGTGCGGTGAGAAAGGCGAAGTCTGTATCTCGGGCCCGCAGGTGATGAAGGGTTATTGGAACAAGCCCGCCGAAACCGCCGACGTGATGAACGGCGCCCGTTTCCATACCGGCGACGTCGGCTACATGGACGAAGACGGTTACACCTTCATCGTCGACCGGTTGAAAGACATCGTCATTGCGTCGGGCTACAAAATCTATCCGCGCAAAGTCGAAGAAGAGATCTATCAGCACCCGGCTGTCGAAGAATGCGTCGCGGGCGGCATCAAAGACGCGTATCGCGGCGAAACGCTGAAAGTCTGGATCAAATGCCGCGAAGGCATGACGCTCAGCGACGCCGAGCTGCGCGCGTTCCTGAAAGATCGCCTGTCGCCGATCGAAATGCCGAAGCTGGTCGAATTCCGCGACGTGCCGCTGCCGAAAACGCTGATCGGCAAACTGTCGCGCAAAGCGCTGCTCGACGAAGAAGCAGCGAAATCGCCAGCGTGACGAGGGGCGGTCGAGTGAAGTAAGCGCTCACACTAGGCGCAAGCTTTGACAATGCGGGGCGCATTTGGCGAAATCCAAAAGTGACCCCGGCGCAGATCTTCTTGTCGAATATGCTGTCATTTCTCGTCGTGCTGACAGCGGCATGTGCGATCGGCGTTACGCAACGAGACCGCGTGCAGTGGCGCTGGCTGGTCGTTGCAGCGGCGCTTTTCGTCGTGCATGAAATTGCACTCGACAGGTTCCTGTTACTCCCGCGCGACCCAATCGGCACGAGCCGTTGGAACTGGACCGGCAAGGCGCTCGCATTCTTGGCCATGCTCGCAATCGCGCACCTGCCCGCCTTCGGCCGTCTGCGAACAGGATGGACATTGCGCCAATCCGAAAATGGCCGCCCGATGACGTGGTTTGCGGCTGCGCTCGTTACCGCGCTCATCGTCGGACTGGCGATCGCGTTCCCGACGCGCAACGCGACGTCGGACACGCTGATCTATCAGCTCACCATGCCCGGGCTCGACGAAGAGCTGTTTTTCCGCGGAGTGTTTTTGCTGGCGCTCAACGAAGCCTTCATCGGCCGGATCCGGATCGGCGGCATCTCGGTCGGTTGGGGCGGCCTTTTGTCGTGTGCGTTGTTCGCGCTGGTGCACGCGCTGCAATTCAAAAACGGCGAGATTGCATTTGCCGCGACTGCATTCGGCGGGACGTTCGTGCCCGCATTGCTACTGCTGTGGTTTCGCGAGCGAACCGGAAGCCTGCTGTTGCCGATTGTTTTGCACAATTTCGGCAACAGCGCCTCGTACTTCTTTTAGTCGCCAGCTTGCACCCGCGCGCGAATTAGCTGCGGCCTTGGTCGCCGGTCCAGCGCTTCAACCAGCCTTCAACCGCCTGGTGCCATTGCACGCTGTTCTGCGGCTTCAGCACCCAGTGGTTTTCTTCCGGGAAGTAGAGGAATTGCGACGGCACGCCACGACGCTGTAGCGCCGTGAACGTGCCGAGCCCTTGCTCCAGCGGCACGCGGAAGTCTTTGCCGCCCTGCACGACCAGCATCGGCACGCGCCACTTGTCGACGAACTGCACCGGGTTGAAGGTTTCGAACGTGGTGTTCTTCTCCCACGGCGCGCCGCCATTCTCGCGCTCGTTGAACCAAAGTTCTTCGGTCGAGAAATACATCGAACGCTGGTCGAGAATGCCGTCGTGATTGACGAGGCATTTCCACGGCTCGTTCCACTTGCCCGCGATCCAATTGACCATGTAGCCGCCATACGAGCCGCCAAGCGCGCAAGCGCGGTCGCCGTCGAGAAAGTCGTATTTACTGAGCGCGTACGCCCAGCCCTTCTGCAGATCCTCGAGCGGGCGATCGCCCCAATGTTCCTTGATCGCGTCGGTGAAGGCTTGGCCGTAGCCGGTCGAACCGTGGAAATCGATCATCACCACGGCATAGCCGGCGCCGACATAGGTCTGCGGATTCCAACGGAAGTGGAAGTTGTTCGAAAAGCTTCCTTCCGGACCGCCGTGGATCAGGAACGCGACTGGTAGCTTCTTGCCCGCTGGTGCGTTCGCGGGCTTCACCACGAAGCCGTACACGGTTTCGTCGTTCCAGCCTTTGAACGAGAACTGCTCGTACGTGCCGAGCTCGATGCCGCGCATCTTCTCGGCGTTGAATTTGCTGATCGCCTTGGCCGCACTGCCATCGAGCTTTGCGGTCCACAGCTGCGGCGGTCCCGACAGGCTATCGAGCGTGTAGACGACGCGGTCCTTGTCGAGATCGTAGCTGCCGACATGCCCGTCGCCGGTGACCTTTTTGACCTGACCGCTGGCGACGTCGACCGCGAAGATGCGGTGATTGCCGACATCATCGGCGTCGGTGAACAGCGTCTTGCCGTCGCTGCTCCAGAGGAATTCGCCCGACGAACGATCCCAGTTGGACGCAACTTCGCGCGTCGCACCCGTCTTCAGATCGCGCAGATACACGCCGAACCGGTCGGATTCATCAGCCGGCACTTTCATCGCGCGATAGGCGAGCGTGCTTCCATCCGGCGATACGGACGGCGCCGAATCCCAGGCCGTGTTTGCTTTGGTCAGATTTTCCGGCGCGCTGCTGCCATCGGCGGCGGCGCGGAAAATATCGAAATTGGTGCTCCAGGCTTCTGCACGTCCGACGGCGCGCACGGCGAAGAACACGGTCTTGCCGTCGGGCGTGACCGCGATGTCTTTTTCGTCGTTGAACGGCTTGCCCGGAACGTCGCCGTCGATGCCGCGGCTCAACCACACCGGGGTTCCGGTCGCGGCGCCGTTGGCGTCGAGCGCGATGCTGAACAGTTGTTTGCGGCGACCGTCTTCCCATTCGTCCCAGTGACGAACCATCAAACGATCGAACAGCTTGCCCGCTTGCGGACGCGCGGCGGCATCGTCGAGACGTTTCTTGGTGCAGACGAAATCAGCGCCGCAATCCATGAACACCGACACCGACACCAGCAGCTTGGTGCCGTCGGGCGACAGAAGAAAATGTTCGACGTCGAGCGGCAGCTTGGTCACCTGCATCGGTGCGCCACCAGTTGCGGCGACGCGCCAGGCTTGGTGGTTCGACAGAACCAGAACGCTTTTCCCGTCACGGCTCCAACGCGGCGACGTCGCGTCGAATCCGGCCGGCGTCAAACGCGTCGGCGTTGCGGCGTCGCTGTCGGACGGCAAGGTCCAGACGCCGGTCGATGCTTTGTCGGCGGCGAAATCGACTTCGCGCAGCTGGTAGGCGATCCGTGTTCCATCCGGCGACAGGCGCGGCGCGCTGACACGATCCAGCGTCGCCATGTCTTGTGCGGTGAACGGGCGAGCATTCGCGCCAGCGGCGCTCAGGAAAACTGTTGCGACGAGAAGCGCGCGGGAAAGAAACACTGGAATTCATCCTGCCTGCTGAAACGCAAGCTACGGATGTACACGGATCGCCCCGCGGAGGGGATAGCTTCTAAGTCGCAACAGCTTTGCAGGTGCCGGATCAGACGGAGGCAAGCTCGCCTTCAAATTCCTTGGCCAAGGTTTCGAGAATGGCGCGCGAACCTTCCTCGCGACCTTCGACCTTGTCGAAACCGTCGAGATACGCCCCCTGCTCGGTAAAGATCAGTCGCGTACCGGCCGCTTCTTGTTTGAATTCCATCGTTGCGAGCGAAACCGACATGCGCGTTTCGCCCATCCGCATTTCGTAGCTCAACACGATACGCTCGTTCGGCACGATGTCCTGGTAGCGCGCGTCATAGGCGATCACGACACCGCCGCCGGGCGGAATGCTGTCACATGTCTCACGGCCACCGACGCGAAAATCCAGCGCGTAGCTTTTCGTTTCCCATCCTTCGGTGGTGCCGAACCAACGTTGCTTTGCGGTTGGATCGGAGAAGGCGCGGAAGACGCGCGCCGGCGACGCGGGATAAACGCGATCGATCGAGAAGGTCGCATGCGTGACCGAGTGTTTCGACATTGGACGTTCCTTGTCGGTGGGGAGCTATTTGGAGTCGGGATCGTCGTCCTGCGCGGCGAGATAGTCGCCGAGCTGGTCGAAACGGCGTTCCCAAAGCGAGCGTCGTTCGTTGATCCAGTGTTCTGCGGTTTGCAGCGCTACGGGCTCGATCTGGCACGTCCGCACGCGCCCGACTTTTTCCGTGCGCACCAGCCCGCTCGTTTCCAGCACTTGCAGGTGCTGCATCACCGCCGACAGCGACATGGCCAACGGCTTGGCGAGTTCGCTGACGGCGGCGGGGCCGCGGCTCAGCCGCTCGACCATGATCCGTCGCGTTGGATCGGCAAGCGCCTGAAAGACGAGATCGAGCGGGGCTTGATTGTTAAGCACTCGCTTAAGTATCAGGCCCGGCCGCTAGCCGCAAGCCAAACCAGTTTCCCGGCTTTAAGCCCCCGTAAATTCCCGACCTTTCGACTAGTGACCGTTCCCGGCGTATGCCCCGTTGACTCTCAATGACCCGATAGGCACCTTACGTTAACGTAAGGTGCCAGGACGAACCCGAGTGCTGATGGCGATGACGAACATGGACGACGACCGCGTCTTCCAGATCGGCGAGTTGGCTGAGGAATTCGGCCTCACTCTCCGCACCATGCGGTTCTACGAAGATTACGGGCTGCTTCGGCCCGAGCGAGACGGATTCGCGCGCCGGTACAAACACCGCGACCGCGCCAAACTGTCTTTGATCTGCCGCGCCAAGCGGCTGGGCTTCACGCTCGAAGAGATCAAACAGTTCCTCGAACTCTATTCGATCTCCGATCACCAAGTCGGGCAGATGCAATATCTGCTCGACCGTGCGCGCGCACGCGCCGCCGCGATCGAGCAGCAGATTGAAGACGGGAAACAAACGCTGACAGAGCTGCGCGAAATCGAAGCGCAGATCGAACGACATCTGACAAAACAATCCGGGCAAGACTGAACGCCGCTCCAGGATAAGGCAAGGGAAGGAAAGCCATGAAGAACGCCGTGATTGCCGGCTACGTCCGGTCGCCATTCCATTTCGCCAACAAAGGCGCCCTGACCAAAGTCCGACCCGACGATCTCGCCGCGCATGTCGTCAAAGCGCTGGTCGAGCAAACCAAGATCGATCCCAAAGACATTGAGGATCTGATCGTCGGCAACGCGTTTCCCGAAGGCGAACAAGGTTTCAACGTTGCGCGTCTGATCGCGTTGATCGCCGGTCTGCCGCTCAGCGTTGCAGGCACCACCGTCAATCGCTTCTGCGGTTCGTCGATGCAGTCGGTGCACATGGCTGCGGGCGCGATCGCAACCGGTTCGGGCGATGTGTTCATCGCAGCCGGCGTCGAAAGCATGACGCGCGTGCCGATGGGCGGCTACAACCCGATGCCCAATCCGGCGCTGATGAAAGCCTCGGCCGCCTATATGTCGATGGGCGAGACCGCCGAAAATCTCGCGGTCAAATATCAGATCACGCGCGCCGATCAGGAAAAGTTCGCGACCATCTCGCACCAGCGCGCCGCCAAGGCTGCTGCTGAAGGCAAGTTCAAAGACGAGATCGTGCCCATCAGCACGAACGGCATTGTCGTCGACAGCGACGGCACCATTCGTCCCGACACGACGCCCGAAGGCCTGTCGACTTTGAAGCCTGCGTTCAGCGTCGAAGGCACGGTTACTGCCGGCACCTCGTCGCCGCTGACCGACGGTGCGTCGGCGGTGCTGGTGGTCAGCGAGGACTACGCCAAGGCGCACGGCCTCAAGATCCTCGCCAAGATCCGTTCGACTGCGGTTGCGGGCTGCGCGCCCGAGATCATGGGCATCGGCCCGGTCCCGGCATCGCAAAAAGCGCTGCAGCGCGCCGGCCTGAAGATCGGCGACATCGATCTGTTCGAACTCAACGAAGCTTTCGCCGCGCAGGCGATGAGCGTGATGCGCGAACTCGGCATCGATCACGCCAAAGCCAATCTCGATGGCGGCGCGTTGGCGCTGGGTCATCCGTTGGGCGCATCGGGCGGCCGCATCACCGGCAAAGCCGCGTCGCTGCTGCAGCGTGAAAAGAAGCAGTTCGCGCTGGCGACGATGTGCATTGGTGGCGGCCAGGGAATCGCGACTGTTCTGGAAGCGGTCTAAACCGATGGCCGAGATCAAAAAGGTTGCCGTCATCGGCTCCGGCGTGATGGGCGGTGCGATCGCCGCCCATGTCGCCAATGCCGGTATTCCAGTCGTCCTGCTCGACGTCGCCGCCAAAGAAGGTGATCGCAGCGCGATCGCCAAAGGTGCGATCGACCGTCTGCTGAAGACCGATCCCGCGCCGTTCATGCACAACAAGAATGCGCGGCTGATTACGCCGGGCAATCTCGACGACGATCTGAACCTGCTCGCCGACGTCGACTGGATCGTCGAAGCGATCGTCGAACGTCTCGATATCAAACACGCGCTGTACGAAAAGCTCGAGAAGGCGCGCAAGCCCGGCTCGATCGTATCGTCGAACACCTCGACCATTCCGCTCGATAAACTGGTCGAAGGCCGCTCGGCCGAGTTCCAGCGCGACTTCGTCATCACGCACTTCTTCAACCCGCCGCGCTACATGCGCTTGCTGGAGCTGGTGGTCGGCAAGAAGACGTCGCCCGACGTCGCCAAGACGATCGAGAAATTCTGCGACGTGAATCTCGGCAAGGGCGTCGTGCATTGCCACGACACGCCGGGCTTCATTGCCAATCGCATCGGCACCTTCTGGATCCAGCAAGCGATCAACAGCGCGATGGATCTGGGACTGACGGTCGAAGAAGCCGACGCAGTCAGCGGGCGCCCGATGGGCATTCCAAAGACCGGCGTGTTCGGCCTGGTCGATCTCGTCGGCCTGGATCTGATGCCGCACATCTCGGCGAGCTTGCTGTCGACGCTGCCGCCCAAGGATGCGTATCGCGACATCGCGCGCGACGTACCGTTGTTCAAGAAGCTGATCGAGTCCGGCTATACCGGCCGCAAAGGCAAAGGCGGCTTCTACCGTCTCGATCGCACCGGCGGCGCCAAGACCAAACAGACGCTCGATCTCGTCAGCGGCGAATATCGCAACGAGCAGCGCGCCCAATTGACCGCACTCGACGCGTCGAAGGCCGGCGGGCTGAAAGGTCTCGTCACCAGCGACGACAAAGGCGGCAAGTTCGCCTGGGCGGTGCTGTCGGCGACGTTGTCCTACGCGGCCGACCTGGTGCCCGAAATCGCCGACACGGTGCACGACCTCGATGAAGGCATGCGTCTCGGCTATGCGTGGAAGCGCGGTCCGTTCGAATTGATCGACGAACTCGGCACCGGCTGGTTCGCCGACAAGCTGAAAGCCGAAGGCAAGCCGATTCCGAAGATGCTGGCGGTGGCCAACGGCCGTCCCTTCTACCGGGTCGAGAACGGCAAGCTGCAGCAGCTGCTGCCCAGCGGCGACTATGCCGACATCAAACGTCCGGACGGCGTGCTGTTGCTCGCCGACATCAAGCGGGCGTCGAAGCCGGTGGCCAAGAACGCCTCGGCGCAGTTGTGGGATATCGGCGACGGCGTGTTGTGCCTCGAATTCCGTTCCAAGATGAATTCGATGGACGCGGACATCATGGCGATGATCCAGCGCGCCATCGGCACGATCGGCGACGGCAAGAGCGGCCCGTACAAAGCGTTGGTCGTTTACAACGAAGGCGACAATTTCTCGGTCGGCGCCAATCTCGGCCTCGCGCTGTTCGCGCTGAACCTGGCGATGTACCCGCAAGTCGAAGAAATGGTTTCGGGCGGGCAGCAGACCTACAAGGCGATGAAATACGCGCCCTTCCCCACCGTCGTCGCGCCGTTCGGCATGGCGCTGGGCGGCGGTTGCGAGATCGTGCTGCACGCGTCAGCAGTACAGGCGCATGCCGAGCTTTATATCGGCCTCGTCGAAGTCGGCGTCGGCCTGATTCCGGGCTGGGGCGGCTGCAAGGAAATGATCGTCCGCCACCAGCAGAACAAGAAGCGTCCGGGCGGACCGATGCCGGCGGTCGGCAAAGCGTTCGAAATCATTTCGACCGCGACCGTGTCGCGTTCGGCAGCGCAGGCGCAGGAATATCTGTTCCTGCGCGACAGCGACGGCATCACGATGAATCGCGATCGCCTTCTCGCCGACGCCAAGGCACGCGCGCTGGAATTGTCGAAAGACTACAAGCCGCCAGTGGCGCCGGAAATTCGCCTGCCGGGACCGACTGCGAAAGCAGCGTTCAAACTTGCGGTCGATGGGTTCGTCGCAAGCGGCAAGGCAACTGCGTACGACCAGGTCGTGTCGGACGCGTTGGGCGACATTCTCTCGGGCGGCAACACCGACATCACCGAGATCAAAACCGAAGACGACATCACCGCGCTGGAACGAGCCGCCTTCATGAAGCTCGTGCGCAATGACGGAACGGTGGCCCGGATCGAGACGATGCTCGAAACCGGGAAACCGCTGCGGAATTAGGGAGAGCGACGATGCCCAGCTACAAGGCGCCGATCGAAAACGTCCGCTTCATTTTGAATGAAGTGTTCGACGTGTCGGAGATCGCAAAGCTTCCCGGCTACGAAGACGCAACGCCGGACGTCATCGACGCCGTGCTCGAAGGCATGGCGCAGTTCTGCGAAGAAGTGATCCAGCCGCTGAATCTCAGCGGCGACGCGGAAGGCTGCAAATACGAGAACGGTGTCGTGCGCACGCCGAAAGGCTTCAAGGAAGCGTACGACCAATATGTCGCCGGCGGCTGGATGGGCGTGACGTCCAATCCGGCGTACGGCGGCCAAGGCTTACCGCATACGGTCGGTTCGGTGCTGGAAGAATTCGTCACCTCGGCGAACATGTCGTTCGGCATGTATCCGGGCCTGTCGACCGGCGCCATTCGCGCCATCGAACATTGGGCGCCCGAACATCTGAAACAGACCTATCTGCATAAGATGGTGGCGGGCACTTGGTCGGGCACGATGTGTCTGACCGAAGCGCATTGCGGCACCGATCTCGGCCTGATCCGCACCAAAGCATCGGCCGCCGACAGTGACGGCAGCCACAAAATCACCGGCAGCAAGATTTTCATCTCGGCTGGCGAACAGGACCTGACCGAGAACATCATTCATCTCGTGTTGGCCAAGCTGCCCGACGCGCCGCCCGGCGTGAAAGGCATCTCGCTGTTCATCGTGCCGAAGTTCCTGCCGAAAGAAGACGGCAGCGTCGGCCCGCGCAACGGCGTGATGTGCGGCTCGATCGAACACAAGATGGGCATCAAGGCGTCGGCCACCTGCGTCATGAATTTCGACGAAGCCAAAGGCTGGCTGATCGGCGAACCGCACAAAGGCATGCGGGCGATGTTCACGATGATGAACGCCGCGCGCTTTGGCGTGGCGATGCAGGGGCTCGGCATCGCCGAAGTCTCGTATCAAAACGCGGTCGCCTACGCGAAAGACCGTATCCAGGGTCGTGCGCTGACCGGCGCCAAAGAAAAGGACAAGCCGGCCGACCCGATCATCGTCCATCCCGACGTGCGCAAGAACCTGCTGACGATGAAAGCCTTCACCGAAGCAGCGCGCGCGCTGTCGGTGTGGGTGGGCATGCAGCTCGACGTGATCGAAAAACATCCCGATCCGAAAGTGCGCCAAGAAGCCGACGACCTTCTGGCGCTGATGACGCCGATCCTGAAGGCGTATTTCAGCGACATGGGATCGGAAGTCGCCAATCTCGGCGTGCAGATCTATGGCGGACACGGCTACATCCACGAATGGGGGATGGAGCAGTTCGTGCGCGATGCGCGCATCGCGCAGATCTATGAAGGTGCCAACGGCATTCAGGCGCTCGACCTGGTCGGCCGTAAGCTGCCGCAGAATATGGGCCGTCCGCTTCGCCGCTTCTTCCATCCTGCTTCGCAATTCATCGAAGCCGAAATGGAGAACCCGGCACTCGCCGAGTTCATGCCGCATTTTGCCAAAGCGTTCGGCAAGTTGCAGCAAGCGACCGCGATCATCGCGCAGAAGGGCATGAGCAATCCGGACGAAGCGGCCGCCGCATCGACCGACTATCTGCGCATGTTCGCGCTGGTTGCGATGGCGTTCATGTGGCTGAAGATGGTCAAGGTCGCCGTCGCCAAACTGCCGGACGCAAACGGCCGTGCCAGTTTCTATGACGGCAAGATCAAAACCGCGCGCTTCTTCTTCCAGAAGATGTTGCCGGAAACCGAAACAAGGTTCCGCACGATCATGGCCGGTTCGAAGTCGCTGATGGATCTCGACATGGAGCAATTCTGATGAGCCTCGAAGACCTCCAGCAGAAGCTGGCGATGAAGGCCCGTACGTCCCCGCCCTTGGGGAAGACGGTGAAATTCGATCTCGGCGCCGACGGTGCGCTGCGCATTGAAGGTCAGACTGTGCTCGTCGACGCGGGTGCGCCCGCCGACACGACGATCACCATGACGCGCGTCAATTTCGAGAAGCTGCTGGCCGGCGATCTCGACCCGACGCTCGCTTTCATGACTGGCAAGCTGAAAGTCGCCGGCGATATGGGCGTCGCGATGAAATTGTCGTCGCTGCTCGAGGATTGATCCTTGTCGCTGTTCGTCCGACTGGTCGCCGTCATTCTCGGCGCGTTGTACGGGCGCAAACTGGGGCCGATGGAGGAGAGCCGGTTGGCCATGCGCGTATGGCTGACCGATCTCGATCCCAATCTGCACATGAACAACGGTCGCTACCTGACCGTCATGGATCTCGGCCGTTTCGATCTGATGATCCGGATCGGCCTGGCACGCACGGCGATGAAGAAGCGCTGGATGCCAGTCGTCGCCGCCGCGCAAATACGCTATCGCCGTTCGCTGGCACCGTTCGAACGCTACACGCTGACGACGAAGCTGCTGAGCTGGGACGGCAAATGGTTCTATCTCGAACAGCAATTCGTGCGTCGCGACGGCAGCGTCGCCGCACTGGCCTGGGTCAAGGTAGCGATCCGCAAGCCTGGCGGCACGGTTGACGCGGACGAGCTGCAGCAGGCGATGGGGCTGGCGCTGGTGCCGCTCCCGCTGGCACCCAACGTTGCGCGCTGGATCGAACTGACCAACGAACCGTCAAAAATCGCGAACGCGGCGTAAAGCATGATCCGCCATCTTGCGTTGGCGTGCTTTCCCGCCGCGAACCGGCCCCCACTTCGCGGGAAAACAAGCTAGCTGCTTGTTCGGAAACCTCCGGTCCCGCAACATCGCACCATGACGATGCCGACCGAAGCCAGCCCGCACCGCGCCCGCGCCGCCCTCAAGGCTGCGATGGTGGCGGCGATCGTGCTGGTCATCCTGATCGGCGCGCTGGCGATCGTTGATGCAGACGCGGTCTATAATCTGAAGAGACGGCTCTCGCTGTGGTTGATCCTGGCGATCGTGGTGATCATCGATCTCCTGTCCTTCATCGTGTTTGCGTTGCTTTTCGCCGCTTATAAGTGGATCAAACGCGACCTCGACCCTGCTACCGACGATTGAGTGACACGTGAGCGACTGGACGCGCGGCTACCGGACGGACGTCAATTACACGCCGGGCTACTATCCGTATTTGAACCCGGCCGCGCATGCCTTCGCGTTGTTGGCCGCCGGCTGGCGCGCGCCGCAGCTCGACCAGCCTTTCACCTATGCCGAGCTTGGCTGCGGCCACGGCCTGTCGGTGCAGGTTCATGCGGCTGCGTCGCATGGGAAGTTCTATGCGAACGACTTCATGCCGGCGCATATCGCCTCGGCGCAGGTACGCATCGCGGCCGCCGGGCTGACCAACCTCGAAATGTCCGACGCGTCGTTCGCCGACTATGTCGACGCGCCGCTTCCCAAACTCGACGCAGTTGTTTTGCACGGCGTCTGGTCATGGGTCGACGACGCATCGCGCAACGACATCCTGCTGTTCCTGCGACGCCACCTGAAACCCGGTGGTTACGTGTTCGTCAGCTACAACGCGTTGCCGGGCTGGGCGCCGATCATGCCGTTGCGCGCACTTCTGCGCAGCGGCCAGGGCCATGACAGCGCGACGCGTGCGCGCGACGGCGCGGCCTTCGCCAGCAAGTTGCTTGATGCAGATGCGCGCTGGTTCAAAGGCAACGAACCCGCGCGTGCGATGCTGGACCGGCTGCGCGGGTTGCCGGGCGCGTATCTGGCGCACGAATATATGAACGACAATTGGCGGCTTCTGTACCACCACGAAGCCGCTGCCGAACTGAACGCCGCCCAGCTTCATTTCGCGACCTCAGCGTCGATGCGCGACAGTCTGGACGAGCTGGTTTTGAACGAAGACCAACGCGCGTTGCTGGCGGGTATTTCCGACGAAACGGCGCGCGAAACGGCGCGGGATTTTTGCGTCAACCCGCTGCTGCGCCGCGACTTGTATCTGCGCGGCGGCGTACGCCTCAGCAAAATCGAACAGCTACAACAGCTGAACGACACAACCTTTGCGCTCAGCATGCCGCGCGCACGGGTTGGACTGCGCATCGAACTTGGCGGCGTCGGGACGGTGACATTGGCGCACGACGTCTATGCGCCGATCCTCGATGCGCTGCGCAATGGCCCGGCGGATCTGGGCCAGATCCGCAACGCGATCGGCGAACACAACGACATCGGGACGACGGTCAACGCGGTGAAGGTTCTGGTCGGCGCGGGATTGATCGTGCCGTGCCTGCCGCGCGCCGGCGTCACCGAACGCAAAGTTGTGACCGATCGGTTCAACGATCGTGTGCTGCTGGAATCGCTGCACGAAGCCGAACTGGACGTGCTTGCATCGCCAATAACCGGCGGCGGATTCCGCCTCGACCGCGTCGAGCGTCTGTTTGTCTTCGCGCAGAAGCGCAACGTCCAAGAGCTCGCCGAGATGGCGTGGCAGATCATGTCGCAACTTGGCGAAGTGCTGCTGCGCGACGGAGAACCGGTGCTGGGCGACGAAGCCAATTTGGCGGAAATGCGAAAGCGCGAAACCCAATTCCGCGCCGAGATGTTGCCGCTGCTCAAGCAGCTGCAGATCCTCTAGAAGCCGGCGGCTTCGCGAATCCCTTTGGCCAGCGCGTCAGACGGCGTGCCGGCCGGAAACACAGTCGCCAAGGTCGCATCCGGTTTCATCAGATAGATGAAGGACGAATGGTCCATCAGATACGAGTCCGCGTCGGCGCCCGGTGATTTGGCGTAGTAGACGCGATAGGCGCGCGTCGCGGCCTGGATTTGCGCGGTCGAGCCAGTCAATCCGACCAGGCGATGTCCGAACAGACCGACATAGTTTTTCAGTTTCTCGGGCGTGTCGCGTGCAGGATCGATCGTCACGAAGATCGGCTGCACCTGCTCGGCCTTGGGACCCAGCTCGTCCATCGCATCGGTCATCGTCTGCAATTCGGTCGGGCAGACGTCGGGGCAGAAGGTGTAGCCGAAATAGACCAGCCGCCAGCGTCCCTTGAATGACGCTTCATCGGTGGGTCGGCCATCCTGATCGACCAAGCGAAGTTCGCCGCCGACCCCGCCCGCGCCGCCGACGCTGCGATCGGTCAGTTTCCACGCGGTGACGATCGCAACCAGCAAGCCAAGCCCGAACAGCGCGAAGATGACGCGCGGCAGAATCAGGTGAGCGGTGGGGCGCCGGGAAGCCATTGGGGCGCGACTGTAGCCAGCCGCGCCCCATTCTCATCTGCGGCGAAAGCACGCCGCATGTCTGTCTACGAGCGACTAAAGGACGCCGATCATCGTCCCCACCAGCGGGTGGCGCACGATGTCTTGCTCTTCCAGTCGCACGACGGCGATACCGGGCAATGGCGCCAGGCGATGTGCCACCTGATCCAGGCCCGACATACCGTCGAGCAGATCCGATTGGCCCGGGTCGCCGGTCACGACCATGGTCGAATGCCAGCCCAACCGCGTCAGCAGCATTTTCATCTGCGCGTAGGTGCAGTTCTGCGCTTCGTCGATCACGATGAACGCGTTGTTCAACGTGCGTCCGCGCATGAAACCAACGGGCGCGATTTCGATTTCGCCTTCTTGCATCAAATGACGCATGCGTTTGGTGCCGAGCCGGTCGGTCAAACAGTCGTAGAGCGGGCGCAAATACGGCGCCATTTTCTCCATCATGTCGCCGGGCAGAAAACCCAGATTTTCGCCGGCCTCAATCGCCGGGCGCGACAACACGATGCGTTCAATCTTGCCCGCTTCCAGCGCGTCGACCGCGGCGGAAATTGCGAGATAGGTTTTGCCCGTACCGGCCGGGCCGATTGCCAATGTCAGACTATGTTCGGCGATGGCTTTGAGCAGCTGTTCCTGATTGCGCGAGCGCGGTTTGATTTTTCGAACGTAGCTTTGATCCCGGCGCTCATCTTCCAGGGGGTCCCACCCCGCGTCTCGTTTGGCGCCATCTTTTCTGGCGGCCTCACCTTTTGAGAATAGGGGATGCACCTTGGTCGCGGCCTCGGAATGGTGGAGGCGCGCGCTACGCTTTGCCATCAGGGAGCTCCTCGAAGGGGGCGGTGGTGGTGAAAACAAAAAACCCTGTCGCAGGCGACAGGGTCAGACATGACGAACAGCAATGAAATCGGCCCAAGCAGGGCATGTGACGACGCACACGGCCGTAGACGACCAAAACGTGCTGGCGGTCGAAGGGGCGGCAATGGCGGCGCTCACCTCTCGCTAGATTCGGGGACCGAATCAGTCCCCCACATCGTACGGCACTCAAGACTCCTTGTCAGCCGTGGCGTGGAAGCTCTTGATCTCACAACGAGGTTTCTATGGTCGATCGGCAACAACCGAAGCCGCCCGCGGCGGCTTCGCGGATCACGGACGAAGAGAGCGGCATCGACGGATCCGAGGATCTGCGCCGGTCGCTCTTTGCGCTCGATGCGATGCGCCAGCGCGGCCTGATCGACGAGGCCACTTGGTCGGAACGGCGGCGCGCCTTGCTTGCGGCCGCAGCGGAGGCGCCCGCGACCAATCACGGTACTGGCGGTGGGAATAGAGACGGCGGCTAATACGTCTTCGCGACGCAAGGGGCCACAAAACGCCCCATCAGGGCATGAATTTTCGATGCGGCGGATAGGTTGATCGCTTTTTTTCCCGGACGTGGCGGGCGTGAAACGGACGACAAGCGGAAGGCGGATTCAGATGGGTCCACGACCGAATTCTCGGACCGGCTTCTCGCGCACCTGCCGCGCTTGCGGCGCTATGCGATCGCACTGACACGCAACATCACGTTGGCGGATGACCTAGTGCAGGATTGTATCGAACGCGCTTGTCGCAAACAGGATCTGTTGCAGGATCCCGAACGGCTGATGGGCTGGCTGCGCACAACGCTGATCAATTTGTATCGCGACAATCTGCGGCGCGAACGCCGTCGTGGCGTGCCCATCGAACTCGACGCGGTCCTCGATCTCGCCGGCAACGATCCGATTCCGTCGGATTGGCTTGCGATGAAAGAACTCGCCGGCGCGCTGGATCTTTTGTCGCCCGACCATCGCGAAATTCTTCTACTGGCTGCGCTCGAAGATCTTTCGTATCGCGAGATCGCCGACACGCTGCGCCTGCCGATCGGTACCGTCATGTCGCGCCTGTCGCGCGCCCGCGCCCAGCTGCGCGATGCGCTCGAACGCGGCGACGTAACGCCCTCCTCCATTCGCAGCGTCGGAGGTTCACCGTGAAGCACCACGCCGCCGTGACCGACATCGACCTCAACGCCTATCTCGATTGCGAGCTCGATGAAGCGCGCCGCGCCGAGATCGAAGCGCTGATCGAATCCACGCCCGAACTGGCCGAACGCGTCGCGCTGTACCGCGCCGACACAGCGCGCATCGCGCGGCTGCACGCACCGCTGCAGGATCTGCCGATTCCACCGCGCCTGCTCGAAGCGGTACGTCGTGGCACCGCCCCGCGCCCGGCGCGCCGGCTGGCGCCGGTTTGGGCCGGCCTGTCTGCTGCCGCCGTTCTGTTGCTTGCGGTGTGGATCGCGCCTTCGCTGCGCACCGCGCCCGAACCGCTGGTCGCCGAAGCCTTGGCCGTGCGCAGCGGGAAGACCAATCCCGTGCGCGAGATTTCCGCGGCGCAATTGGCGTCGATCGACGCGCGCGACGCGGTTCTACAGACCGCCTTGAGCTTGCCAGTCCGCGTGCCGGATCTCGAACGCGCCGGTTTCGAACTGGCGCGGATGCAGCTGTTCGACGAAAGCACCGAACGCAAAGCGGTGCAGCTCACCTATCGCGACCAGAAAGCACGGTCCTTCACCGTCTATCTGCGCGGTCCGGCCGGCGGCGACCGGTTCGATCTGCAGCAGCATGCAAATCTGCAAGTCTGCATCTGGCAGAACGACTCGCTTGGCGTCGTGATGTTGGGCGGCGACATGACCGCACGCGAGATGCTGCGCGTCGCGACTTTGACCTACGGCGACTTGGAATTCTGACGCGCTAGTCTGGCGTTTCGCGTGCCAGTCCTTCGGGCGAGAACACCAGATCGCCTTGCGGTGCTTCGTGCTTGTACTGCACCGGCTCGTCGTTGAAAGCGAAGGCAAAGACATAGCCGCCGCCAACCAGGTCGTACGTGATGTGCGAGCCGAGAACGACAGCCGGTAAATCGGGAACGAGATACATCGTGCCGTGGCTGAACTTCCACAAACGCCCGTCTGCGTCCCACGCATCGGCGTAGACCGCGAACCAAGTATCTTCGTCGAGATAGAAGCGACGCTTCGGCACGATGTGGCGCTTGCCCGCCGCCAAGGTCGCTTCAACGACCCAAACGCGGTGCAACTCATACCGCAGCGCGCCGTTGCGCAAATGGCCGGGCCCGACCACGTCGGCAACCGGTTTGCGATGAAAGCCGTTGTTGTTGTACGGCACGATCATCTCGCGCTTGCCGAGCAAGCGGAATTCGTAGCGATCGGGGCTGCCGCTATAGACGTAATAGTCGTCGAAACTTTCAATGCCGGCGCCGTCGGGCGTTGGCGTGTCGTACGACAAAAGCGGCGAGCGGCGCACACGACGTTCGCGCGGCAGATACTGCCAGGCCTGAATTGGTTGCCGCGCCAGATCGACCGGTTGCCACAATAGATACCCGCGACCAGCCAAAGATGGCGGCCCGTCACTCATCTCGCGCCGTTTGAACGAATAGCCGGCGAAATTGCCGAGGCTTGCGCTTGGATCGTAGTAGGGAAATTCGACGCGCTCGTGATAGGCGTTGGTGCGCTCCAACCTGCCATCGGCGGCGATAAAATAATTGCTGACATGACCGGCGCGTGCCACGCCCCAGAAGGCGAGCAGATGGTTCCAGATCGCCTCAAACCCGTCGCGCGGGATCGGAAACGGAACGCCACCGATCGCGCCGTCGACGCCGGCTGCAATTCCTTGTGCACCTGCATGCGCGCGGGCGGCATTGACGCGGATATTGTCGTAGATGCGCGTCGGCAAAGCGGCGGTGCGATGCGTCGAATAGACGTCGATCCGGTAGGCGGGATCGCGCGCGAACAACGCTTTTTGCCCTTCGGGCAGGCGGTCGGCAAACCGGTCGAGATTGGCGGCGGTGATCGAATAGAGCGGCTTTTCGCCGGCAAAGGGATCGATCCGCGGCGCGCCGATCACATAGCCAGGCGGCACCGTCGTATAGCCGCCGGTCCAGGCGGGAATGGTCCCGTCGCGATTGCCCGCACGCTCGGCCCCGACCGGCGTCAGGCTACGGCCGAGTTCCGCTATTTGTTCGGGCGGCGCCGATGCAACGCTTGCCCCTGTCCAAACGAACAGAGCGGCAGCACAGCAGACAAGGCGGAGTGTTCGGGTCATGCGCGGGCTCGGCTGAGAATGCCATTCGCACGCTTGGGCAACCAGCGCTTCTGCGCCGCACTGGCGCTGATCGTTGGCTTTGCCGCGCCCGCGACAAGCGCGACCTTGGAAACCGGCAGCGACGTCACAGTGCGCTGGGATACGACGGTCCTGCTGTCGACGTTGCTCCAGCCCGGGAAAGCCGCGCTCAATCTGCGCAATTACTGCGGCGGCACCGCTGCCACGGCGCGCGAACATGATTGCACCTACGGCGAAGGGTTGCGTCGCGGACGGATCGACCTGACGACGTCGCTCGATCTCAGCGCAGGCTCGTTCGGCGCGCATGTCGGTGTGTCGAGTTGGTACGACGCAGTCGATCGCCAGTACGAAAGCAACGGACTCGACCCGTCGGCGCATGGCGGTCAGGCGATCGAGTTTGCCGAAACCTATCTGCGCGGCGAGTTCGACCTTGCCGGCGATCGTGTATCGACGCGCGTCGGCCGGCAGTTGCTGGTCTGGGGCGAGACGTTGTTCGCAACCAGCAACGGCATCGCCGCGGCGCAGGCGCCGGTCGATCTCTACCGGCCGCAAACCCATGGCGCTTATGGCGGTGCGGATTCGTTTTTGCCGGTCAACCAGATCTCGGTGAATTGGCAGCGCGCCGACGGCTGGTCGGTCGAAGCCTATGCGCAACTGGAATGGCGGCGCAGCCGCATCGATCCGCACGACGCCTATGCCGGCGCCAGCGACGTGTTGGGCGCCGAAGGAAATCGCGCTTTCGCACTCGACACCAGCGACACGACAACACCGGTCTATACGCGCCTCACCGATCACAAGCCACGCGACATCGGGCAATTCGGCGTCGCGCTGCGCGGGCAGATCGCCAATCTCGATGTCGGCTTCTACGCCATTCGCTACGACGCGAAGACGCCGACTGTGTTGATCCAACCCGGCCGCTTCGCGCCGGCATCGTACCGGCTCGACTATGTACGCGGCATCGAGCTGTACGGGCTCAGCGTCGCGGGACCGCTCGGCGAAGCGGGCGTCGGGTTTGAATTGTCGGCGCGTCGCGGCGTGCCTTTGGTCAATGGCGGCATCGCACTGCCGGCCGGCACCAACATCGCAATCGTCGCGCCGCGCAGCATCGAGCCGATCGGCGACGCGTTGCAGGCTCAATTTTCGTGGCTGCAGAAGCTGTCGCCCTCGTCGCTATTCTTCAACGGCGCGGATTGGAGCGGCGAGATCACCGCCAACCAACTTCTCAGCCGCAACAACGTGGCGCAGCTGCGCAATTTCGATCGCACCAAATTTGCGGCATCGATCCGCACGGTTCTGGCACCGCATATTTTCCAGGCGCTGCCGCATCTCGATCTCAGCCTGCCTTTCGGGGCCGGCTATAATTTCGTCGGCCTGTCTTCGATCGATCCGACGATGAATCGCGGCACGGGCGATCTGAGTGCCGGGATCCGCGCCGATTTCGAACAAGCCTGGCGCGCCGAGCTGACTTTCACGCATTACTTTGGACGCGTGAAAAACGACACGACCGGGCTTGGTATCGGCGGCGCGCCGCAGCGCCTGTCGAATTGGGATTCGATCCAGATCACGCTCCAGCGCAGCTTTTAGCCGTAGGCGCAGAGCAGCCATCGCGGACGGACAAGCAATCAAAGCTTTACAGGCGCAACACAGCGCCACCAGAACAGACGCGCCATGTCGACAGCGCGCCCGGTCTCTCGCCTTTCCCTGTTGCTGACCTTGGGTGCGCTGACTGCAGCCGCGCCGCTGTCGGTCGACATGTATCTGCCAAGCCTGCCGACCTTGACGCAGGTCTTCGGCGTCGACGCGGCGCGCGCGCAACTGACCTTGGCGTCGTTCTTCATCGGCTTTGCTGGCGGCCAGTCGATCTACGGTCCGCTGGCTGACCGGTTCGGCCGCAAACGCCCGTTGATGGCGGGGCTGCTTCTGTTTGCGCTGGCCTCGGTCGGCTGTGCCTTGGCACCAACCATCGGCGTGTTGATCGCGTTGCGCTTGGTACAAGCAATTGGTGCCTGTGCCGGCGGCGTGATTTCGCGCGCAATGGTGCGCGATCTGTTTCCGCCAGCCGAAGCAGCGAATTTGTTTTCGAGCCTGATGCTGGTGATGGGTGTAGCACCCTTGCTGGCGCCCTTGCTCGGCGGCTGGTTGCTCGATCTGTTCGGCTGGGCGTCGATCTTCTGGCTGCTGGCAATTCTCGGCGGCGCTGCATGCATCGCGACCTTTGCGCTGCTGCCGGAAACCCATCAACCGGATCCGTCGCGCCCTTTCGCGCTTGGCAGCGCGCTGCGCGTCTATGCGCGCTTGCTCAGCGATCGCTACTTTCTTGCCTATGCGCTTGCGGGCGGGCTCAGCATGGCGGGCATGTTCGCCTATATCGCGGGCGTGCCGTTCGTGTTGATCGACATCTATCACGTGCCGCCGCAGCAATTCGGGCTGTTCTTCGCTGTCAACGTGATTGCGCTGATCGGCGCGGCCCAGTTCAACCGCCTGGCGTTGAAACGCCTGTCGCAGCAGCAAGTGATCCGCCGCGCCTTGTTCGTGCAGCTGTTGGCCGGACTTACGCTGTTCGCGCTGGGCTCGACCGGCACGTTCGGCCTGTATGGAATCGTGGTGCCGTTGTTCGTCTTCGCTGGATCGATCGGATTCGTGACGCCGAATTCAACGACGATGGCGATGGCGCCGTACGGGCGCGATGCCGGCAGCGCATCAGCGCTGCTGGGTACGATTCAATTTACGCTGGCGGCAATCATGGCCAGCACGGTCGGCGCACTGGAAGATCACACGGCACGACCGATGACGATCGTCATCGCAAGCTGCTCGATTGCGGGCGTGATTTGCTTCGCGGTCCTGCGGCCGCGAAGCGCCATCGTTTAGTCGAACGCCTCATCCCAAGAACCGCGCGTTGCGGCTTTGGAGTACTCGGTCGCGCGCGCTTCGAAGAAGTTCGCGTGTTCGACGCCGTTCAGGATCTGGTCCATCCACGGCAGCGGATTTGATTCGGTGCGATAGATCGGCTGCAGGCCAAGCTGAGTCAGGCGACGATCAGCGATGTAGCGGATATAGGCTTTCACGTCCGCGGCCGTCATGCCTTCGATGCCGCCCATTTCAAAGGCGAGATCGATGAACGCGTCTTCGTGCGTCACGATGGTTTCGCAAGCGACGTAGATCTCGCGCTGCAGATCCGGCGTCCAGATCTCGGCGTTCTCGTCGATGAAGGTGCGGAACAGACGGATCATCGACGCGGCGTGCAGCGACTCGTCGCGCACCGACCACGACACGATCTGGCCCATGCCCTTCATCTTGTTGAAGCGCGGAAAGTTCATCAGCACGGCGAACGACGCGAACAGCTGCAGACCTTCGGTGAAGGCACCAAACACCGCCATCGTCTTGGCGATGTCTTCTTTGCTGTCGACGTTGAAGCCCTGCATGTAGTCGAACTTGTCCTTCATCTCCTTGTAGTGGAGGAAGGCCGAGTATTCGGTCTCGGGCATGCCGATCGTGTCGAGCAGATGGCTGTAGGCAGCGATGTGCACCGTCTCGATGTTCGAGAAGGCAGCCAGCATCATCTGCACTTCAGTCGGCTGAAACACCCGGCTGTAATGCTTCATGTAGCAGTTGTTCACCTCGACGTCGGCCTGGGTGAAAAACCGGAAAATATGGGTCAGCAGATTCCGTTCGGAATCGGTGAGCTTGGTCGCCCAATCCTTCACGTCGTCCGCCAACGGCACTTCTTCCGGCAGCCAGTGAATGCGCTGCTGCATCATCCAGGCGTCATACGCCCACGGATACCGGAACGGCTTGTAAACGTGATTCGGCGTGAGAAGTGTCGACATGGGCGCAGGACTCGAAGCGGCGGACGAAAGGGAACGATGACTCAGCCGCTCGAGTCAGTGCAACGGAAACAAATACGGTTCCTGCGGGCGTGTCGTGGGTGCTACCGCCGGCTTGCGGAACAGGTCGGGGAATTCCTCGACCAGATCATGTTCGCCATGCGCGATCAGAAACTCACGCGCTTCCGCGGCGGTCAGTTCGCGCGCGGCACCACGGCCCACAAGCGCAAACCGTTCGTCCTGCGTCAGAAGCAGTGTGGCAGTGCCGCGATAGAGCGGCGTGCAGCTTTCGATATCGATCATGACTTCACCCAGGCGGAACGTGCGGGCCATGTCAGGGACCCCTCTTGTAGGCTCGAACGCGAGAGCGGCCGTTACTGGCAGCTCAAGCACTCTTCGTATTTGGTTTCCATCGCGAGACGCGGTTCGACCTGCGCCGGCACCGTCTTTTTCGCCATGTCGATCGACGACATTTCGGCGCGTTGGATCGACTTCGAACGGCAGTAGTAGAGCGACTTCACGCCCTTCTTCCACGCCTGGAAGTGGATCTGGTGCAGATCCCTCTTGTGCACGTCGGCGGGGATGAAGACGTTCAGCGACTGCGACTGGCACACGAACGGCGTACGGTCGGCCGCCAGTTCGATCAACCAGCGCTGGTCGATTTCGAACGCGGTCTTGAACACCATCTTCTCGTGCTCGTTCAGGCAGTCGAGATGCTGCACCGAACCTTCGTTGAGCAGGATCGAGTTCCAGGTCTCGTCGGTGTTGCGGCCGCGCTCTTCGAGCAATGCTTCGAGCTGCAGGTTGCGCACGCCGAACGAGCCCGACAGCGTCTTGTGCGTGTAGGCATTGGTCGGGATCGGCTCGATGCCGGGCGAGGTACCGCCGGTGATGATCGAGATCGACGCGGTCGGCGCGATCGCCAATTTGTTCGAGAAGCGCTCCATGATGCCGTATTCGGCCGCATCCGGGCACGCGCCACGTTCGTGGGCGAGCTTCACCGACGCGGCGTCGGCTTGCAGCTTCACGTGCTGGAACATCTTGCGGTTCCACACTTTGGCCATCACCGATTCAATCGGCACCGACAGCTTCTGCAGGAACGAGTGGAAGCCCATCACGCCGAGGCCGACCGACCGTTCGCGCATCGCCGAATATTTGGCGCGCGACATCGAATCCGGTGCCTTGCGGATGAAGTCGTCCATCACATTGTCGAGGAAGCGCAGGCAATCTTCGACGAAGGTCGGGTGTTCCTGCCACTCGGTGAAATATTCGAGATTGAGCGACGACAGGCAGCACACTGCGGTGCGCTCCTTGCCGTACGGATCAAGCCCAGTCGGCAGCGTGATCTCGCTGCACAGATTCGACATCTTCACCGTCAGGCCCGCGAGCTTGTGATGCTCGGGGATGTGACGGTTCACCGTGTCGGTGAACAGCAGGTACGGCTCGCCGGTTTCGATGCGTGCCGTCAGAATGCGGATCCACAAGGACCGCGCATTGATCTTGCGAATCACCGCGCCGTCTTTGGGGCTGGTCAGCGCCCATTCTTCGTCATTCTCGACCGCGCGCATGAACGCGTCCGGAATCGCGATGCCGTGATGCAGGTTCAACGCCTTGCGATTCGGATCGCCACCGGTGGGACGGCGCAGCTCGATGAATTCTTCGATCTCGGGATGATTGACCGGCAGATACACCGCCGCCGAACCACGGCGCAGCGAACCTTGGCTGATCGCCAAGGTCAGCGAGTCCTGCACGCGAATGAACGGAATGATGCCCGAGGTCTTGCCGTTGCGGCCGACCTTCTCGCCGATCGAACGCAGATTGCCCCAATAGCTGCCGATGCCGCCGCCGCGGGCAGCCAGCCAGACATTCTCGTTCCACAGATCGACGATGCCGGTGAGCGCGTCGGTGCTCTCATTCAGGAAGCACGAAATCGGCAGGCCGCGATTCGTCCCGCCATTCGACAGGACCGGCGTCGCCGGCATGAACCACAGCTTCGAGATGTAGTCGTAGAGCCGCTGGGCGTGCTCCGAATCGTCGGCGTAATAGAGCGCCACGCGCGCAAACAGGTCCTGAAAGGACTCGTCCGGCAGCAAATAGCGGTCGAGAAGGGTCGCCTTCCCGAAGTCGGTCAGTAGCGCATCGCGCGACGGATCGGTGCGGAGTCGCGTTCCAGCTTCCGTCTGCAACACGTCGAACATGCCCGCCTCCCCCGCCGAATCGTTGCTCATCCACGAACCCGTTCAGGCGCTCGTGTGGAAAACTTCATGTAAAACACGAAGTCTTGTGTCTTGAGTGAGCGACCGTACCACATATCGTTGGTTTGTGAAGGCGAGAGTGGGTCCACCGGCGCGCTCCGTACCGCATTGAAGCCGCACAATGTTCTGTTTCCGTTCACGTTTTCAAGGGCCGTTTTCGGCGCTGCTAGGCTTGCTAAATTATGAACCGACGGCGCGTTCGGGGCATGCTCCGGCGCGTTCTCGAACGATCCTTGGCCTCTCTTTTTTCGCCGCTGCGCGCAGTGCGGCGGCAGGCCGGGTAGGGAGACATCATGCAACCGCTCCTCGTCACCGGCTTTGGCGCCTTCGGCAGCGTCGCGAACAACCCAACCGAGCAGATCGCGTGCGCGCTCGACGGCATGCATCTGGCGGACGGACGCCGAATCGTCGGCGCGGTGTTGCCGGTCTCGGCAGCGCGGGCACCGGGCGAACTGGACGCGCTGCTGGCCGCGCATGACCCGATCGCGGTCGTGCTGACCGGCGTCGACGAACGCGCCACCCACCTGAAACTCGAAACCCGGGCGGCCAACGAGCTCGCCTTTCGGATCGCCGACAATGACGGCGTGGTGCGCGACGGCGAGGCGGTGATCGAAGGCGCCGCCGCTGCGCTGGCCAGTTCGCTGCCGCTCGAGGCCATCGAATCAGCGCTGCTGCGGGCGGCGGTCGCGCATGCGCGGTCGAACGATGCCGGCCGCTATCTCTGCAACCTGGTCTTCTTTCATCTGCGCGCGACGCGGCCGGCCCTGCCCGGCGGGTTCGTCCATGTGCCGCCGCTGGAGACCTGGCCGGTCGCGCATACGCAGTCGGCGATTCGATTGGTCGCCGAAGCGACCAACGCGGCGCTGGCACCGGTCCACGTTTGATGGTCCCGCGCGATCCGCGCACGCAGCTGCGCACGCACGAAGTCACCAACCAGGCGCCGCCGCTGGTGGGCTACGACGTCGCCGACGATCCAGCACTGCTCGGCGCATTGAAAACATTCGGCGCCGGCTGGGCGATCGACGAGGTGCGTTCCTTCGGGCGCGAAATCGGCCGTGACGACGTGTTGGAACTGGCGCGGCAGGCGAACCGCTTCCCGCCCGAATTGAAACTGTTCGATCGCTACGGCCAGCGCATCGACGAAGTCGACTTCCACCCCGCCTATCACGCGCTGATGACGATCGCGATGCGGGGGCAAATCCATGCGCGTGGCTGGCGCGACGCAAAACCAGGCGCGCAAGTCGTCCGCACTGCGCTCGCCTATTTGATGAACCAGATCGAGTCGGGCGTGTGCTGTCCGATGGCGATGACCTGCGCCATCGTCCCGGCGCTGCGCAACGAGCCAGCATTGGCGAAAATCTGGGAGCCGCGTTTCACCGCGACCGACTATGACGGGCGCGCAATTCCGGCCAACGAGAAAAGCGCCTGCACCGCCGGTATGGCGATGACCGAAAAACAAGGCGGCTCGGATGTGCGTGCAAACACGACGCGCGCTGAACCGCTCGACGCGGCGCGCAACGAATTCCGCCTGACTGGCCATAAATGGTTTTGCTCGGCACCGATGTCGGACGCGTTTCTCACGCTCGCCTACACCGATGCCGGCCTCACCTGTTTCTTCGTGCCGCGCTGGACGCCGGACGGCGCACGCAATGCGATCCAGCTGCAACGGTTGAAAGACAAGCTGGGCAATAAGTCGAACGCATCGAGCGAAATCGAATATGACGGCGCCTGGGCGCAGCGTGTCGGCCCCGAAGGACGCGGCGTCGCCACCATCATCGACATGGTGCAGCAAACGCGGCTCGATTGCGTGCTTGGTTCAGCCGGGCTGATCCGCCAGGCGACCTTGCAGGCAGCGCATCACGCGCGGCATCGCAGCGCGTTTCAAAAACGGCTGATCGATCAGCCCGCAATGCGCGCGGTGCTGGCCGACCTGACGTTGGAAGCCGAAGCGGCGACATGGCTCGCGCTGCGATTGGGTGCAGCGCTGGAAGATCCGAACCAGCGCGCCTTCGCACGCGTCGCGACTGCAATCGGAAAATACTGGGTCTGCAAACGCGCACCGCACGCGGTCTACGAGGCGATGGAATGCCTCGGTGGCGCCGGCTACGTCGAAGAGACGGTGCTGCCGCGCCTCTACCGCGAAGCGCCGGTCAATTCGATCTGGGAAGGATCGGGCAACGTCATCGCGCTCGACGTTCTGCGCGCCTTCGCGCGGGAGCCAGAGTCAGTTGCGGCACTGCGTGCCGAATTGGACACAGCGCGCGGCGGCGACGCTGCGTACGACGCGGCGCTGGATGCAACCTTGGCCGCGCTTGGCAACAAAGACGACGTTGAACGGCGTGCACGGTACCTCACCGAACGGCTGGCAGTGCTGCTGCAAGCAAGTTTGCTGCTACGGCATGCGCCGCGCGCGATTGCCGACGCATTCGTCGCCTGGCGCTTGCGCGAACCGGCGGCGACGTTCGGCGCCGCCGCGCCCGCGATCGATCTCGACGCGGTACTCGGCCGCATGCCGTCGCCGTAACCGCCGCCCTGCGCGTCCGAACCAGCCCCCGATGCGCACCGTCATCGTCTTTGCCAAACCGCCGCGCCGTGGCGCCGCCAAAAAGCGGCTTGCGCGTGCGATCGGCGACGGTCCCGCGCTGGCCTTTTATCGCACCAACTTGGCTTCGCTGCTGCAACGTCTGGCGCGCGATCCGCGCTGGCGCGTCGTCGTCGCGGTCACACCCGATCGCACCAGGCTGCAGGTTCCGCACGGCGTGACCGTTGTCGCGCAAGGGCGCGGCGATCTTGGCGCACGCATGGCGCGCGCGCTGCATCCGCGCAGCGCGATCGCGCGCGGACCGGCGGTGATCGTCGGCAGCGACGTGCCTGCGCTGGATCGTGCGCATGTCTGGCGCGCCTTCCGCGCGCTGGGCGCAGCGCGCTTCACGTTCGGCCCCGCCCCGGACGGTGGCTATTGGTTGGTCGGCAGCGATCGCCGCCACGCCCAGCCGCATCGTCTGTTTCGCGACGTGCGTTGGTCGAGCGCGCATGCGCTGGCCGACAGTCTTGCAACTTTGCCGCCCGGTGCCGCTTGCGTCTTGGCGGACCGGCTCGACGATGTCGATGACGGCGACTCCTACGCACGGTGGCGCGCAGCATGAACAAGAGTTTCGCCCGGCTGCTGGTCGCCGCATTGGTGGTGGGCAGTATCGCCGCCTTCTTCGCACTGGACCTGCAGCATCAGCTGACGTTCGACGCGCTGGCGGAGCGCCGTGCCTCGCTGGCCACGACGATCGAACAGGCGCCGTTGCAAGCCGCACTGCTCTTCCTCGCGATCTATATTGCGGTGACGGCGCTGTCGCTGCCGGGCGCTGCGATCATGACCTTGGCGGCGGGCGCGTTGTTCGGGTTCGGTACCGGCACAGTCCTCGCGTCGATCGGCAGCGTCACCGGCGCCACCCTCGCCTTTCTCGCCGCGCGCTTTGTGCTGCGCGATTTCGTGCAGCGTCGCTTTGGCGCCAGCCTACGTTCGATCGATGAAGGTTTTACCCGCGAAGGTGCGACCTACTTGCTGGCGCTGCGACTGGCGCCGGTGTTTCCGTTCTTTCTCGTCAATCTGGTGGTGGCGCTGACCAAGCTGCCGACGCGCACTTACGTTCTCTACAGCTGGATCGGCATGTTGCCGGGCACGTTGGTCTTCATCTGGGCCGGCACGCAGTTGGCGACGATTCACAGCCCCAAAGACATTCTGTCGGGCGGCTTGCTCGCTGCCTTCCTCGCGCTGGCGCTGTTTCCAATCGTGGCCAAACGCGTCTGGGCTGCACAACAGCGGCGGCGCGCACTGTCCAAATGGACCAAGCCCAGCAGCTTCGATTTCAATCTGATTGTGATCGGCGCCGGCTCGGCCGGGCTGGTCGCATCGCTGATCGGCAGCGCGACCAAAGCGAAAGTCGCGCTGATCGAGCGCGAGAGGATGGGCGGCGATTGCCTTAACACAGGTTGCGTTCCGTCCAAGGCGTTGATCCGCACCACGCGCCTGTTGGCCGACGCAGCGCGCGCCAAAGAATTCGGCCTCGATCGCATGACTGCCAGTTTCGACTTCGCGGCGGTGATGGATCGCGTGCGCAATGTCGTGGCGCAGGTCGAGCCGCATGACAGCGAAGAGCGTTATCGCGGCCTCGGCGTCGACGTGTTGCGCGGCGAGGCGCGCATCGTCGATCCGTGGCGCGTGCAGTTGGGCGATCGCACCCTGACCGCGCGCGCCATCGTGGTTGCCAGCGGCGCGGCGCCGTTGGTGCCGAACCTGCCGGGCCTGTCCGACTATCTCACCAGCGAGACGATCTGGAATTTGCGCGCGCTGCCGCAGCGCCTCGTCGTGCTGGGCGGCGGACCGATCGGCTGCGAGCTGGCGCAATGTTTCCGGCGTCTCGGATCCGACGTCACCATCGTCGACCAGGCGCCGCGCCTGCTGACCAAAGAGGACGAAGACGCAGCCGACGCAGTCGCCGCCAAATTCCGCGCCGAAGGCATCAAGCTGGTGCTGGGCGAAAAGGCCGAGCGGTTCGATGGCAAAGTGCTGATCACCGCCAACGGCACGCGGATCGAGTTCGATCAAATTCTGCTGGCGCTGGGACGCAAGCCGCGCACGGTGGGCTTTGGCCTCGAAGAGCTGGGCGTGCAAATCACCAAGCAAGGCACGATCGAACATGACGAGACGCTGCGCAGCACCTCGATCCCGACCATTCACGTCGCGGGTGACGTCGCCGGTCCGTTCCAATTCACCCATGTCGCCGGGCATCAGGGGTTCTACGCCGCGTTCAACGCGCTGTTCGGCGATCTGATCCGGCTCAAAGCCGACTATCGCGTCATTCCCTGGGCCACCTTCACCGAACCCGAAGTGGCGCGCGTCGGCCTGTCCGAGAACGAAGCCAAGGAACGCGGCATCGCGGTCGAAATCGTGCGCTACGGCATCGACGATCTCGACCGTGCCATCGCCGACAGCGACGCCTATGGTTTCGTGAAGCTGCTGGTCAAACCGGGCAGCGACAAAATCCTGGGCGCCACCATCGTCGGGCCGCATGCGGGCGATCTGCTGCACGAATTCGTGCTGGCGATGAAATGCGGCATCGGGCTCAAAAAGATCCTGGGCACGGTGCACGCCTATCCCACCCTGGCCGAAGCGACGAAGTACGCAGCCAGCACGTGGCGCAAGGCGCATGTTGCAGGCTGGCAATTGAACGTTGCGGCGCGCTATCACCGTTGGCGTAGAGGAACCTGATGCGCAGTTTCGCCGCCACTCTGACCGACCATGGACGCACGCTCACCCGCGACACGGTGACGGTGCTGCAGATCAATCTCGGCAAGCGCTGCAACCAGGCCTGCCATCACTGTCACGTCGAAGCCGGCCCGAAACGCAGCGAGATGATGGATGCGCGCACCGCCGACCGTCTGATCGAGCTGCTGGCGTCGGCTCCGCACGTGCGCACCGTCGACATCACCGGCGGCGCGCCCGAGCTGAACCCGCAGTTCCGCCGCCTCGTCACCGCCGCGCGCGCGCTTGGCAAAGACGTGATCGATCGCTGCAACCTCACGATTCTGTTCGAGCCAGGCCAGGAAACCACGGCGCAGTTTCTCGCCGATCACCAGGTTGCGATCGTCGCGTCGCTGCCCTGCTACAGCGAAAAGAATGTCGATGCGCAGCGCGGGCGCGGCGTGTTCGGGCAAAGCATCAAGGCACTGCAGCTGCTGAACCGGCTCGGCTATGGCACGACGCGGCAGCTCGACCTCGTCTACAATCCGGTCGGTGCGCATCTGCCGCCAGCACAAGCGGCGCTCGAGCAGGATTACCGGACGCGATTGCGCTCGGATTTCGGGATCGAATTCTCGCGCCTGCTGACCATCACCAACATGCCGATCAGCCGCTTCCTGCATGCGCTGGAACGTGACGGCGAAGCGCAAGCCTATCAGCAATTGCTGATCGACAGTTTCAATCCGCAGGCCGTCGACGGCGTCATGTGCCGGTCGATGTTGTCGGTCGGCTGGGACGGCAAGCTCTATGATTGTGACTTCAACCAGATGCTGGAGATGAAATTGCCCGGCCCGTCCCACACGATCTGGGACATCGATACGCTGGCTGCGGTCGACCGGCGCATCGCGATGGGGCCGCATTGTTTCGGCTGCACCGCCGGCGCCGGCAGCTCCTGCGGCGGCGCGCTCGCAGCATGACTCTCGGCATCGTCGGCGGAACCGGCCTCTACAAATTCGACGGGTTGGACATCCAGGAAGAGCGCGCGGTCGAAACGCCGTTCGGTGTACCGTCGGCGCCGCTCGTCCGCGGCCTGCATGCTGGCAAAGAAATCTGGTTTCTGGCGCGCCACGGCGCCGGGCACGCCAAGCTGCCGCATGAAGTCAATTACCGCGCCAACGTCTTTGCGCTGAAACAGGTCGGCGTCACGCACGCAATCGGCGTCAGCGCGGTCGGCAGTTTGCGCGAAGAGATCGCGCCCGGCGACCTCACCATCCCGGCGCAGTATTTCGATTGGACGCGTGGACGGCGCGAAGCGACGTTCTTCGGCAACGGCGTCGCGGCGCATGTCTCGACCGCCGAACCGACCTGCGCCGAACTGACCAAGCGCGTTGTGGATGCCGCCGCATCGATCGGCACCAAGATCCGCACCGGCACCACCTACGCCTGCGTCGAAGGTCCGCGCCTCGGCACGCGCGCCGAGAGTTTCTTTCTGCGCGGGCCGGCTGGTTGCGACGTCGTCGGCATGACCAACGTACCCGAGGCGTTTCTGATGCGCGAAGCACAGATCGCCTATTGCACCGTTGCAATCGCGACCGACTGGGATTGCTGGCGCGATGATCCGTCGACCCATGTCACCGTCGCCGACGTGATTGCACGCTACGGGGCTAGCCTCGCCACCGCGGTTGCGGTGATGCGCCAGGCAATCGCGACGCAGGATTTCAGCTTCGACTGTCCGTCGCGCCACGCGCTGGAGATGGCGCTGCTGACGCCGGACGCTGCGCTGACGCCGGCGCAGCGAAGCTGGATTGACGTGCTGCGCACGTGATCAGCATCGTCGTTCCAGTCGGCCCCGGCGAAACATGCTGGCGCGATCTGGCGCACGATCTGGCCGGCATCGACGCAGAAATCATTTGGGCTGCAACCGACGAAGCACCCGCCGATCTTCCGGTCGGGCGCTGGCTCGTCACACGACGCGGACGCGCCGCGCAGTTGAACGACGGCGCGCGGGCTGCGACGCGTACCTATCTGTGGTTTCTGCATGCCGATACGCGGCTCGGCAGCGACGCGATCGCTGCGCTGACCGCGCGGCTACGACCGGACACGTTGTTCTGGTTCGATCTTGCCTTTGCCGATGACGGCGCCGGGCCGGTATGGCTCAACGCGCTGGGCGCCAATCTGCGCGCGCGCTGGCTGGGTGTGCCGTTCGGCGACCAGGGTTTTGCGCTCGATCGCGCGACGTTCGAACGGATCGGCCCGTATGACGAGAGCGCCGCGTACGGCGAAGATCATCTGCTGGTTTGGCGCGCACGGCGTAGCGGCGTGCGGCTGCAGCGCGTGCCCGCGACGCTCACCACCAGCGCACGCGCCTATCGCACCCATGGCTGGTTGCGCGTGACCGCGCTGTACCAATGGCGCTGGTTGCGCCAGGCGTTAGTAGACGCGTCGTAGCGGCGTAATTGGATAGCCGGTCGCGGCGCGTTCGGCCGGCGGCAATACATCCAGGCTGGGCCATAGCCCGCTGATCAGCGCTGCTGCGTAGCCTTCGGGCAAACCGGCTGCACGCATGCGCTTGGCGGCGGGATACGGATCGTAGTCGAGTGCGATCGTTTCAATCTCGATCTGGTCGCCTTGCGGCGTCAGCTGTGCGCACCAGACGCGCGGCGTTCCGTCATTGGCGGGCATACCGACCGCACCCGCATTCAACCAGATGCGCCCGTCATACAACTCGCGCACGAAGGGCAGGCCGCAATGGCCTGCGATCACGCCGTCCGTGCCGAGCAGGTCGAGTTCGGTTGCGAAGATCTCGTCTTTGTCAGACGCGAACAGGAATTTCGAAATCTCACGCGCGCCGCCATGGATCGCAGAGAAGCGCGTATGGTGCCATTGCACGTCGATGCGCGTGGGCAAGCTTCCCATCCAGGCACGCGTCTCGGTATCGATCGAGGCCAGCGCATGTTGCCACCAGCGCGCCGACAATGCGTCGCAGGCTGAGCCTTCTTCAAAGCCGCAGCCGCAATCATCCGCTTCCGCAGCCAATTGCTGCTCGACATTACCGGCAACGATCGCCGCACCCGACGCGCGCAACAGCGCAACCGTCTCGGCCGCGTCAGCGCAATAGGCGACGAGATCGCCGGTGCAGAGAATGTCGTGCACGCCACGCCGCGCCGCCTCGTCGAGCGCCGCCAAGGTTGCGTCGTAATTGCCGTACGGGCCGCCGATCACGAAGAGCGGGCCGGTCGGGTGCAGGGTGGGAAGTTCACGCATGGGCTAGTGTCCCGATTCCGAAATTCGTAGGTGCATGTGGTAGGTTCGAGCGAATTTCGGAATCGATCAGGACACTAGCAAATTAATGTTTCTAGTGTGTCTTTTGGATTTGAAGTTCGCTCGGTGCCGGTCCCAAGTCGGGCGAACTTCAAATCCGACACACTAGTAACGTTCGTACCGCAAGGCCGAACGTCACACCACACACACGGGGATTTCGGATGCGACGTTTCGTGGTCGTTTTCGTCGCGGGTCTGTTTGCGCTCGCGTCACAAGTTGCACATGCGACCGATAAGATCCGTTTCGCCGTTGGCCCTTTTCAGCCGACCGCATCCGACACAAAGAAAGCGTACGAGCCGTTCTTCGCCTATCTCGCCGAAAAGCTCGGTGCGAATGCGTACGAGATCCAGGTCACGACCGATTGGGCCGGCCTGGCGGTCGCACTTGCCAACGACCAGGCCGACATCGCCTGGATGGGCCCGTGGGGCTATGTGCTCGCCAACAATGAAGGCGGCGCGCAAGCCATCGCGATGGTGAAGTACGACGGCAAGCCAACCTACCATTCGATCGTGGTTGGAAAGCCCGGCCTGGGCATCAAGAAATTTCCCGACGACGCCAAGGGCAAGTCGATCTCATTCGCCGATGCAGGCTCGACCTCGGGTTGGTTGATTCCGACCTATTGGTTCAAGACGCAGAACATCGATCCCAAAACCTACTTCCAGTATCGCGACGGCGCCGCCCACCCCGCCAACGAGATTGCGGTCGCGACCGGCCAGGTCGATCTCGCCACCGATTACGATCGCAACCGCAATGCGATGATCGAGAAAGGCACCATCACCAAAGACGCGACCGAGATCGTGTGGATGTCGGAGCCGCTGCCGAACGATCCGCTGGTGGTGCGCAAGTCGCTCGATCCCGCGCTGACCAAACGCGTGCAGGAGATCGTGCTGGCGATTGACGAAGATACTGCCAAGCGCGTGATGCCCGCGCACTACACCGGCTGGGTGAAGGCCGATCACGCATCGTACAAGCTGATCCAGGATGCAGGTGTCGCGGTCGGGAAGTTGAAGCCGAAAGCATGACGACCATCGGGCGTCTTGCTTTCGCCCCCGCGCAGGCGGGGGCCCAGGTGCATCCGCTGCAATGACGCCATCCAGCATGTACACGCACCTGGATCCCCGCATTCGCGGGGATGACGAATAAGCATGCGCACCCGCACGCTCCTGCTCTGGCTGCTCGCAGCGCTGCTGTATCTCGGCCTCGCGCGCATTGCGGAGTTGGATCTGCATCGGCTTTTGGTTGGCCTGCCCAAGATGGGCGGCTGGGTGCTGCGCGCCTGGCCACCCGACTTCAGCGAGTTCCCGCAGTTGCTGCGGCGCGCCGGCGAAACCATCGCGATGGCGACGTTGGGCTCGACCTTCGGTGCGATCCTGGCGGCACCGCTGTGCATCTTCGCTGCGCGCAATGTCAGTCCCGACGGTTGGATCTATTGGCCGGCGCGTTCGCTGCTGAATCTGCTGCGCGGCATCGACAGTTTCGTCTTCGCGCTGTTGTTCGTGGTTGCAGTCGGGCTGGGCCCGTTCGCTGGCGTGATCGGCGTGGCACTCCATTCCGCCGGCACGATTGCCAAACTTTGGTCCGAGACGATCGAGACCAGCGAGCCCGGTCCGCTGGAAGCCGCGGCGATGACCGCAGCCAGCCGCATCAAGCTGATCAGCTTTGCCATTCTGCCCGACGCGCTGCCGAGCCTGGCGTCGATCGCGCTCTATACCTGGGAATTCAATTTGCGCAGCTCGACCGTGCTGGGCTTGGTTGGTGCCGGCGGCATCGGCCAAGAGCTCAAGAACGCCGTCGACCTGCTCGATTTTCCGCGCGTCGCGGCGATCCTGCTGGTGATCCTCACCATGGTCACGATCATCGATCAGCTCAGCGCGCGTGTGCGGCGGTCGCTGCTGTGATCGTCGCGCGCAACATTGCCAAGACGCTGTCCGGCCGCGCCGTGCTGCGCGCTGCGAGCGTGACGGTGAAGGCCGGGGAAGTCGTGGCGCTGGTCGGTCCCAGCGGCAGCGGCAAGACGACCTTGTTGCGGTGCCTGGCGCGATTGTTGGAGCCGGATGCTGGCACGATCGAGCTGCACGGGCTGGACGTCACACATCTGGCCGGCCGCAAACTTTATCGCGCGCGGCGCGACATCGGACTCGTCTACCAACAGTTCAATCTGGTTCGCCGCCTCAGCGCGCTGGACAATGTGCTGGGCGGACGGCTGAACGAAATTCCGACCTGGCGCGTGTTGACGCGCAACTGGCCAGCGAACGACGTTGCGATTGCGCAGGCAGCCTTGGCGCGCGTCGGGCTTGCGACCCACGCCGCACAACGCGCCGATCGTCTGTCGGGCGGGCAGCAGCAACGCGTCGCGATTGCGCGTGCGCTGGCGCAGGGCAGCCGCGTGTTGCTGATCGACGAACCCGTGTCGAGCCTCGACCCCGAAACCGCCGCGTCGATCCTGCGCCTGATCCGCGAACTGGCGAGCGAGCGCGGCTTTGCCGTGCTTGTGACGCTCCACCGGCCCGAAGACGTCGTACGCGTCGCCGACCGTGCGCTGCGCCTGCAGGACGGCGTGTTGCGCGATCGACTCCCTCTCCCCGCGGGGAGAGGGTTGGGGTGAGGGGGGACTCACATGCACCCCCTCACCTTCCCGCCGCTGGCGCGACGGGCGTGACGCGTCTCGTCTTTGTCGGCGCCGGCCACGGTCATCTCTATGCGTTGAAGCGCGCGCAACTGCTGGTCGATGCGGGTGCGCAGATCACGGTGATCGCGCCTGACGATTTTTGGTATTCGGGCCTCGCGACCGGCATGGTCGGCGGACGCTGGTCGCCCGAGGACGACCGCATCGCGCTCGACCGCTTGCTGCGCGGCGTGACCTGGCTGCGCGAATCGGCCACCGACATCGACCGCACCCAGGTTCGGTGCAGCAGCGGTCAGTCGGTCCCATTCGATCTTCTGTCGCTGGATGTCGGCAGCGTCGTGGCAGCGCTGCCCGGTATCGACGATGACGATCCGCGCAATTTCGCCGCCAAGCCGATTGCACGCCTGGCCGATCTTCGTGGCGCCGTCGAAGCCAAGCCGCAACGCGTGCTGGTGGTCGGCGGCGGCCCAAGCGCGATCGAACTGGCTGCAAATATCGCCGCGCACCCGCAAGCGACCGTCACGTTGGCTGCAGCGCGTTTTCTCCCTGGCCTGCCGCGCCGCGCTGCTGCGTTCGTCGCCAGTCACCTCACCGCACGCGGCGTGACGCTGCGGCCGGTGAATGTCGCGCGCATCGTCGACGACATGGCCTGGACCGACAACGGCCCGATCGGGTTCGACCTGCTGGTGCGCGCAACCGGCCTGCACGCGTTACCGCTGCTGGCGGGACTTGGTCTTGAGCTGCAGGACGGCGCGCTCGTGGTTGGTGACGATCTCGCCGCGTCCGGCGATGCGCGCGTGCATGCCGTCGGCGACTGTGCCGCTGTCGCAGGCACGAGGCTGCCGATGATCGGCGTCCATGCGGTGCGGCAGGCGCCGGTCCTGTTCGCGAATCTCAACGCCAAGCTGCGTGCGGTACCGCCGCAACGACGCTACCGCGCGCAGAAACATGCGTTGCTGATTTTGAATCTCGGCGACGGCACCGGCCTCGCGACATGGCGCCGTTTCTGGCTGGCCGGCCGCGCCATGCGCTGGCTCAAAGACCGGATCGATCGCGCCTTTCTCGCGCGGTATCGCGCCTAGCTGCTCAAGACTCGGGCATGTGCCGCGGATTCGCGCGGCGCCCGTCTGACACGCGATAGGAGTCCGCCTGACTCCACGCTGGCACGGCGAGTGCAATCCTTCGCGCCGAAAAGCGATGAGGGAGAGAAGCGATGTCCGGCGTCTCGCGCTGCAGCTGCGGTGCACATTCAAGCCAAGTTGCGCACGATGCCGACGTCGAAACGCGGTTCACCGCGGCGATCGATGAAGCGCTGTTGCGCGCCATCGTTCCCGACGCGCGCACGCGCCGCGCCTTCCTCCGCGCTGTCGGTGCCGGAACCGCAATGGCGGCGCTGGCCGACGTGTTTCCGCTGCACACAGCGCGCGCGCTGGCGGCCGAGACCGGCCCGCTGGAAAAGAAAGAACTCAAGATCGGCTTCATCCCGATCACCTGTGCCACACCAATCATTCTGGCCGACCCGCTGGGCTTCTACGCCAAGCACGGTTTGAAAGTCGAAGCAATCAAGACCGCCGGCTGGGCCGTCATTCGCGACAAGTCGATCAACGGCGAATACGACGCCGCGCATATGCTTTCGCCAATGCCGCTCGCGATTTCGCTGGGTGCCGGCGCGAATGCAACGCCGTGGACCGTGCCTGCGATCGAGAACGTCAACGGCCAAGCCATCACTTTGGCGATGAAGCACAAGGATCGCCGCGACCCGAAAAGCTGGAAGGGCATGAAGTTCGCCGTGCCCTTCGACTATTCGATGCACAATTACCTGCTGCGCTATTACCTGGCCGAACACGGGCTCGATCCCGACCAGGACGTGCAGATTCGCGCCGTGCCGCCGCCCGAAATGGTGGCCAATCTGCGCGCCGACAATATCGACGGCTATCTCGGTCCCGATCCGTTCAACCAACGCGCCGTCTATGACGGTGTCGGCTTCATCCATCTTCTGACCAAGGAATTGTGGGACGGACATCCGTGCTGCGCCTTTGGTGCGTCGCGCAGTTTCATCGACAAGAATCCGAACACGTTCCGCGCACTGCTGGCTGCGATCGTTGAAGCCACCGGCTATGCCGCCAAGGGCGAGAACCGCAAACAGATCGCCGAGGCGATCGCGCCCGCCAACTATCTGAATCAGCCGCCGGTCGTGCTCGAACAAGTTCTGTCCGGCACATATGCCGACGGGCTTGGCGGCATCAAAGTCGATCCCAAGCGCATCGATTTCGATCCCTACCCGTGGCACTCGATGGCGATCTGGATGCTGACCCAGATGAAACGTTGGGGGCAGGTAAAGGGCGATCTCGACTACGCCAAAGTCGCCGAACAAGTGTTCCTTGCAACCGACGCCGCCAAAGCGATGCGCGATCAAGGCCTGCTGGCACCGGCCAATACGTCCAAAAGCTTTAGCGTTATGGGCAAGCCATTCGACCCGGCCAAACCCGACGCCTATCTCGCGAGCTTCGCGATTAAACGGTGAGTGGGGCGATGACTCGCTCACTCGGCGTTCGCGCCGCTGCTTTGTCGCTGTTGATCTTCGTGCTGTTCATCGCCGGCTGGTATCTGGCGACGCGCGGCGGCCCGGGTGTGGCGACGGTCGATCCCGCCTACGCGAAACTGGTTGGCGCGGCAGCAGCGGGTGGCGGCAAGTCGGCGATGCCAGGACCCGACGTCGTTGCGGCGACCTTGGCGAAGCATCTCGCCGATCCGTTCTTCGATCGCGGCCCCAACGACAAGGGCGTCGGCATCCAGCTTCTCTATTCGATCGGGCGCGTGTTTCTGGGCTTCGGCCTGGCAATGCTGGTGGCGATTCCGCTCGGCTTTGTGATCGGTTTGTCGCCGTTGATGAGCAAAGCGCTGGATCCATTCATCCAGGTGCTGAAACCGATCTCGCCGCTCGCCTGGATGCCGCTTGCGCTCTACACGATCAAGGACAGCGCAGCATCGTCGATCTTCGTCATTTTCGTGTGTTCGCTGTGGCCGATGCTGCTCAACACCGCGTTTGGCGTCGCGACCGTACGGCGCGAATGGCTCAACGTTGCACGCACCTTGGAATGCAAGCCGCTGCGCAAAGCGTTTCGCGTCGTGTTGCCGGCTGCAGCGCCCACCATTCTCACCGGCATGCGTATTTCGATCGGCATCGCCTGGCTGGTCATTGTTGCGGCCGAGATGCTCGTGGGCGGAACCGGCATCGGCTATTTCGTGTGGAACGAGTGGAACAACCTGTCGATCGCCAATGTCGTGGTGGCGATTCTGCTGATCGGTTTGATCGGCATGGCGCTTGATCAGGGTCTCGCCTTCGCCCAGCGCAAAGTGAGCTGGGTGGAATGAGCGCGCATCCCTTGGTTCGCGTCGACGGTTTGATGAAACGGTTCGGCACCGCCGCGCCAGTCTTTGCCGATGTGCATTTCCGCATCGAGGAAGGCGAGTTTGTCTGCCTGATCGGCCATTCCGGTTGCGGCAAGACCACGATCCTCAACGTGCTGGCGGGCCTCGACGAAGCCAGCGACGGAACCGTGCTGTTCGCCGATCGCGAGCTTGACGGCCCGTCGCTCGACCGTGCGGTGATCTTCCAAGGTCATGCGCTGTTGCCGTGGCTGGACGTGGAATCCAACGTTGCTTTCGCGGTGCGTTCGCGCTGGCCGCGCTGGTCGGCGCAACAGGTCCTGGGTCACGTCGCGCATCAGCTCGACGTCGTCGGATTGCGGCACGCGGCAAAGAAAAAACCGTCGGCCCTGTCCGGTGGCATGCGCCAGCGCGTCGGCATTGCGCGCGCTTTGGCGATCCAGCCGCGCATGTTGCTGATGGACGAGCCGTTCAGCGCGCTCGACGCGCTGACGCGCGGCACGTTGCAGGACGAGGTTGCGCGCCTATGCGCCGAGACAAGCCAGACCGTGTTCATGATCACGCATGACGTCGATGAAGCGCTGCTGCTTGCCGACCGGATCTTTCTGATGACCAACGGTCCCGATGCGCGCATCGCCGAAATCGTCGTCAACACGATACCCGGCCCGCGCCGTCGGCAGGACGTGCACCACCACCCCGCCTATCCGGCGCTGCGCAATCACCTGCTCGATTTCCTGATCGAACGGTCGCGCGGCTTCGACGCCGGGGCGACGAATTATGACCCCAAAAATCCGCCGGAAATCCGGTTGGTTGCCTAGGAGGAAACCATGGCCACGACGCGCGAAGAACTGACCGCCAAAATCCAGCGCATCAAGCGCGAGAAGAAGCTGACCTGGAAAAAGATCGCGGCTGCGATCGGCAAGGGTTCGCCGATTTACTACACGGCTGCGCTGCACGGGCAGATGAAGCTCAGCGATGGCGAAGCCAAAAAGGCCGGCAAAGTGCTGGGCCTGACCGAGAACGAGATTCTACTGCTGCAGGAAATCCCCTATCGCGGGTCGCTGCCGCCGGGCCCGCCGACCGATCCGCTGATCTATCGCTTCTACGAGCTGGTCCAGGTCTACGGCACGACCTGGAAGTCCTTGATCCAGGAAGAATTCGGCGACGGCATCATGTCGGCGATCGATTTCGACATGCAGATGGAGCGGCAGCCCGACCCCAAGGGAGATCGCGTGAAGCTGACCATGACGGGAAAATTCCTCTCCTACCGCCAGTACTGAGCGAGACTTCGTAGGGTTGAGACCGGGGCTGAGACGGGGAATGCGGGCGCATTCCCCGCTGGAATCGTCGGCCCGTGAACGTGCAAGAACGGCCTTGTTGACGAAACGGCCCGAAGCCGTTGAGAAGAGGTCATGGCGTCACGCGTTCGCGAAGATTATCGAAGCCTGAGCGGCCCCGAGAAGGCGGCGATCTTTGCCCTGTCACTGGGCGAAGAGAACGCGGCGCGTTTGTTCGAGCATATGGACGACGAAGAGGTCCGCGAAATCGCGCAGACCATGTCGAACCTGGGCTCGGTGTCGTCGTCGATTATCGAACGTCTGTTTGCCGAGTTTGCGGAGCAGATGTCGTCGACGGGCACGATCGTCGGCGGCATCGCGGCGACCGAACGTCTTCTGCTCAAGGTGATGGGCAAGGACAAAGTCGGCACCATCATGGAAGAGCTGCGGGGTCCCGCAGGTCGCACCATGTGGGACAAGCTCGGCAACGTGAACGAGCAGGTTCTCGCCAACTACCTCAAGAACGAATATCCGCAGACGGTTGCGGTCGTGCTGTCGAAGATCAAGCCGGACCATGCGGCCCGCGTGCTGAGCCAGCTGCCGGAAACCTTCGCGATGGAAGTCATCATGCGCATGCTGCGCATGGAGGCGGTGCAGAAGGAAGTTCTGGACGACGTCGAGCGCACCTTGCGCAACGAGTTCATGTCGAACCTGGCGCGCACCAATCGCCGCGACAGCCACGAGATGATGGCCGAGATTTTCAACAATCTCGACCGTGCGGTTGAGAACCGGTTCCTGGCCGCACTGGAAGAGCGCAACCGCGACAGCGCCGAGAAGATCAAAGCGCTGATGTTTACGTTCGAGGATCTGCAGAAGCTGGATCCGTCGGCGATCCAGACGATCATTCGTGTGGTCGACAAGACGCGCTTCCCGCTGGCGCTCAAAGGTGCGTCGGAAATTCTGCGCAACCTGTTCTTCTCGAACATGTCGGAACGCGCGGCGAAGATCCTCAAGGAAGACATGAACGCGATGGGCCCGGTGCGCCTGCGCGACGTGGACGAAGCGCAGCAATTCATCGTCGCCACCGCCAAAGACCTGGCCGCGCGCGGCGAAATCATCCTGGCCGAAGGCGGACAGGATGATGAGGTGATCTACTAAGCTTACGCGCCCAGGCGCTTCGCCAGATCAACGAAGTCGTCGGCGATCACGTCCCAATCCTGCTCGGCTTTCTGATCGATCACCTGCCCCTGCCCGTGCTCGTTGCGCACGACGAAGCCGGTGCGCATCCCCTGCTCACGCGCCGAACCAAGATCGTTGTTGTGCGCCGCGACCAGCATCACTTGGCTCGGCGCCAATTTCAGCAGCTTGCACGCACCTTGATAGGCTTCAGGGCGCGGCTTGTAGGTCCGATAGAGATCGGTCGAAAGAATCACGTCCCACGGTAAGCCCGCATGTTTGGCGATGCCGACTTGCAGCGCGACATGGCCGTTCGACAACGGCCCAAGAATGAACTTGCGTTTGAGCCGGGTCAGCCCTTCGACCACGTCGGGCCACGCGTCCAACTGGTGCCATGCCAACACCAGCGCGTGGCGGTCGGCATCGTCCAACGAACCGAGGCCGTGCTGTTCGACAAGCGCGTCGAGCGATTCGCGATGCAGCACGTCGAGATCGACAAAGGGACGCGTGCCGTCGCGCACCGCCGACATCGACGGTTGATACAGGCCGCGCCACGCATCGGCGATCGCAGTTCCATCGACCGTCAGGCCGCGCACGCGCGCCAGCGTCTCGACCTGGCGTGCAATGCTGGCGCGCCAATCGACCACGGTACCGAACACGTCGAATACCAGCGCGCGGATTTCGTCGGCCATCGTTACCCCAGACAGCAAATCACCCCGGCTTTCGCCGGGGTGATCGTTGGTGTGTTTAGGCTGTCTCGCCTGGCTTGAACGTCATCGCGACGCCGTTCATGCAATAGCGTTTGCCGGTCGGTGCCGGGCCGTCATCGAACACGTGCCCGAGATGACCGCCGCAGCGGCGGCAATGAACTTCGGTGCGCGTCATAAAGAACTTCTTGTCGGTGCTGGTACCGACTGCGTTCTGCAACGGCGCCCAGAAGCTGGGCCAGCCAGTGCCGCTTTCGAACTTCGTGTCCGACGAATAGACCGGCAGATCGCAGCCGGCGCAGTGAAACAGGCCTTTGCGCTTTTCCGCATTCAGCGGGCTGGTACCGGCACGTTCGGTGCCGTGTTCGCGCAAAACATTGTACGCGGCGGGCGAGAGGATTTGTTTCCACTCGGCGTCGCTTTTGGTGATCTCGAACTTCTCGCCTTCGGCTGCTTTGGCGCTTCCGAACATCGAACCCCCTATCGTCGCCAGCACGGCGATTGCAGCCGTGCCCGTCAAAAATTCACGTCGATCCATCGCATTCCTCCGGTCGCCCGCCATCGGGTCGCTCTGGGGGTTCGCATCGGTCTTCGCGGGGTTACCTAGATCGCTTGTCGCACCCATCCAGGGTGCCGGGCCCTACCCAAGCAGCGTGTCCGCCAGCATCCAGTCGCCCACCACTTTGACCTTGTTTTCGGGCGAGTCGGCAAAGTTCAGCAGCAATTGGGCGCGCGTCACCTGCCCGGTATTGAGCGCGCTCAACTGAAAGTCGAATCCGCCCTGATCGGCGATACGTCCCAGCACGTTGCTGTAGAGCGCGGTCACATACTGGGTGTTGGTCGAACTGGCGCCGTAGCGCGCGACGAACTCGGCCGAAGCAAGGAAGTTATTCGCGAGCTGGTTCAAGGCAAGCCCGGCATGCAGCCCGTGGTCGATCTGGAAAATCAAACCCTGCACGTCCGGCGCGCGTGCGAAGGCGGCGGAATAGAGTCGCGACAGAGACGCTTCGTCGCCGCTGAGCGCGAACATCGCCTTGTCGCTGAATTGCAGCACTTCGACATGGTTGAGCGTATCGGTCCCGTCGCCACCGACAGTGCGCCGGTCGGCGACTTGCAGCCCGCCGCTCGCCTTCGTGAAGTCGTAGCTTGCTTTGCTGCCGGTGAAGACCGCGACGTCGGTGCCGCCACCGCCTTCAATCTGATCGTTGCCCGCGCCCGCGATGAACCGGTCCGACCCGCCCAGCCCAACGAACACGTCGTTGCGTTCGGCGCCGTAGAAGGTTGAGCCAGCGGCGCTGGCGGTACCGGTGGTTTGGGTGAATTCGAGTGACCAGGACACGGATTGCTGCAGCTTCGAGCGGTCGGTTGCACGCACCCAGTCGGTCGGATCGTAGGCGAGCAGCGACAGCGAATGCGTGCCCGCTGCAAAAACACCGCTGCCGGCAATGTCGAAGGTTTCGACATGCGCGTCGGACACCAACTGCGAGTCCAACGTCCAACGTGTCGAGATGATCGTCGGGTCGACCGTCTTGACCGCAACCGAAGTCGCATCGCGCAGCGCGGTCGTGTTGCTGGTGAAGGAATCGAGCGGCCGCACGAAGTCGTAGAAGCGCAAGACGAACGCCTCGCGCGAGACGACGTCGAACGGCTTGCCGAGATGGTTCATCTTTCCGTCCGGCGACGGGTGATAGACGCCTTGCGGATAGCGCGAGCCGCCTTCGTAAACGCCGATGACCCCCATGCCCGGGCCCTGGTCGTACCCGATCCAGTTCTTCCACTTCGCGCCGGTCGGATCCTTGGTCGAATTGGCGGCGCTGGGCTCGGCGCCCGGGAACGTGCCAGTCAGATCGAAATAGTCGTCGGCCAAGCGCGCAAAGGAATGACCGATTTCATGCACCGCAACGTCCTGCGCCGACACGTTGCCGCCCGCGAACACGCCGAACGTACCGCCGCCGCCGCCATAGACCGTCGCATTCACCGTCACGAATTTCATCGATGCGGTGATGCCGGTGCCGGCCAATCCATCGGCCAGTGCTTTGTTGGCGAGCGTATCGTTGACGTAAAGCAGACGGTCGGTGCTGCCGTCGAAGCGATAGGTCGAATTCAGCGCCGTATCTTTGACGATACCGTTCTGCGGGATGTCTGAGCCCGACTCGTTCGAGACGACGTTGATCGAATAGACGTTGAAGAATTTTGCGTAGCGACCGAACGGTTCGGTCAATGCGCCGCCGCCGAACAGATAGCTCACCAGCGACGAGATATGCTGCGTGTAGGTCGTCGTCTGCTCGGCCTGGGTGTAGCCGTCACCCATAATGACGATGTTGACCCGGTTCGAACTGGAACCGTTGTTCACCACAGTATTTACCGGCATGCGATCTCCCGTTCTGAACGACGCACCACGCCCATCCCATACACCGCAGCGCCCGGTTCAGTCGAACAAAAGGCCGCGATCACGCATGAATTATGCAAGCGCGACTGAAAGAGCACAGTTTTGCCTGTTTCCATAGATAGCGCGTTTTTACGCGCTTCTACGGAAAACGATTGACCAAGCTTGCCAAGGCCGCCAGGATGCCGCTGTTCGCCTCGGGAGGTCGTTCGTGCGCATGCGCCTGGTTTCGCTGTTGGCCCTGCTTCTGCTCGCCGCCTGCGGTAGCAGCACAGCCGATCCAATCGGCATTGGCAGCGGCGCAAATGACCTGAAGCGCAGCAAATGTGCCGGCGCGCCGGGCAGCCCGTGCGTCGAGATCACGACGCCGCCACCGGCGGGCCCCGCGCTCGAACGATTCCGCACCGACCTGTTGCGGCAAGTCGGATGAGCGATGTCGCGGCTGATCGGACGGCCGATGCGGCAGCGACAGTGCGTCCGCGCCGCCTATCGCTGGGCGACCGGTTGGCCGCCTATCCCGTGCGCTTCGCCTCGCCGCTGAATTCGAATCGCGAAGCAACAACGTCCTGGATTCTCGGCTTCTGCCTGGCGCTTTCGCTGCTGGGCAACTGCGCCCAGACCTTCCTCATCATCGGGCTCTTCCCCCTCAAGACGGTGGTGCCGCTGCTGTTGCAGCAGGAAGGTCTGGACCAGCAAATCGTGCGCGTGCGTCCGTTCGAAATCGACGCAGACGGCGCCGACCTTGTGATCGAACGGCAGATCGGCGCCTACGTAAAAGCCCGCGCCGAAATTCTGCTCAGCGCCGGCGAACAGCAGAAAATCTGGGGCCCTGGCGGGCTCGTCCCCGAATTCACCGACGCCAATGAGCTGCGCATTTTTGATACGCGCGCCCGCGCCGAGGAACAGCGCCTGCGCGCGCTGGGTCTGATGCGCAGCGCCGACATTCGCGCGGTTGCGACCTTGACGCCGGTCCGGCGCGGCCGCGATGGATTCTTCACCGTCGATTTCGTCACCGTCGATCGCGACGCGACCGGCCGCGACGTCGCGCGCGCAAGTTGGACCGCGAGCCTCACTGTCCGTTCGATCGACGAAGCCGCGCGCGGCGCGGCCAAATACGAAAATCCGTTCCGGCTGAAAGTCACGGGCTACGCCATTCGCGAAAAGCCGGCCGAAGGCCCCTTGCGATGAAGATGGCCGCGATGAAACGAGTCCTGCTTTTTACTTCACTGCTTGCAGCGCCCGCGACGGCGGCCGTCGATCCGCTGCAATTGCCGGTGCGCAGTGTCGCGGCGCCCGCCGCAGCGCCGATCGCGCCGCCGGCGACGTTGCAACAGCCGCAAGCCGAACGACCGCCAATTCCACCACCGCTCATTGAAAGCACCGCGCGCCAGATCGAAGCGCAGTCGCGCGGTGACTATGGCGCGATGGACCGGTTGACCCAGCTTCCCAGCAGCGTGCTGCCGACCGGTTCGATCAACCGGCAGTTCGACCATCCCAATGCCGCGCGCGGACAGGTGCAGCCGTTCGTGGTGCGCTTTTCCTGGGATCCGATGCTGGTGATGCAGCTGCGCACGCCGGTCAATCTCGGCACGCGCATCTATCTTCCCGATTGGGAGCGCGTGCAGGAGCCGATCTGGAACACCAAACCTTGGTCGTTCGAAGTAGCCAAGATCGCGCCGTCGAAACTGATGGTGATCGGACACGCGGCGGGTGACGACACGATGGTCACCGTCGTCGGCAGCAGCGGCAATACCTACACATTCTATGTGCGGGCCGAAGGCTTCAACGCCAACACCACGCCCGATGCAATCGCGGTCGTCGAAGCAAGTTCACCTGGTCCGACGCCAGGCAGCAGCCTCACCCCATCCAACTTCGCACCGTCGATCAAGGGCGCGCCGCCGGCGGCCGAGCCGTTGGATTTTCCCTATCGCTGGTACGTCAAACAGGACAGCGATCGCGACATCGCACCGGACCGCGTCTTCCGCCTTGGCCCCTACACCTATTTCGATTTCGGCACGCGCGCCGCAACCATGACCAAGCCGGCCATCTACGCCGTCGTCGATGGCGTCGAGACTTTGGCCAATGTCGAGACCAAAGGCGAAAACGGGCAGTTGATGCGCGTCGACGTCGTCGAATCCGACTTCGCGTTAAAAAGCGGCGACCGCACCGTGTGCGTGAAATACGAACGCGCACCACGCGCGCCCGCACCGCAGGAAGCGCAACGCGGCACGCTGGCTGCGCTGTTCAAATGGTGACGCTGGCGCCCGACACCGCGCGGACGTTGCGGTGGGCCGGTGCGGGACTGGGCGTGTTCTTTGGGCTGATCGGACTCTTTATCGTGCTGCTGCGAAATTCGGGCGGCACCGCACCGCCCAAACTGCCCGACAGCGACGAAGGCAAAGTGCGCGTCGCAACCACCGCCGCACCGATCGCGGCCCAAGTTGTTGCTTCGACGCAGCGAGTCGAATTCGCACCACGGCCGGGCACCAGCGAGCGTCGTGCGATCGTGTTGACTGCGACGGGTGGCGTCGCGGCCATGATCGGCGCCGTGCGGTCGCCGTCGAGCGCGGTACGGTTCGACGGCGACTGCCTGTCGTTGCGCAATGGCTGGCTGCAAGCCGGTACGAGCTGCAATCTCGGGCTGACAGTCGATGGTGGCGCGGCGCTGGCAACTTTGGTGACCATCGATCACGGCGGCGCATTGCGTGCGACCGAGATTCAAGTCGAACGGATGCAAGCGCCCGAAGCAGCGCCGGTCGCAGCCGCGGTGCCGCAAGCACCGCGCGCACCGTCGGCGATGGAACAGCTTGCCGCGTGGCAATTGCTGCGCGCGCAACCAGCGACGCCGCGCGTTCTGACCGGCCCGCCCGCCGTCGAACCAGCGGCACCGCACTACAACGCCGCCTTCCGCGACCATTCGATTCCCAGTGCGAAATTCACGCGGCCCGTCGACCGTTCGCGCATCATCACACAAGACCGCGTCATCAAGGCGGTGCTGCAGACGCCGATCACCTCGAACATGCCGGGCCGGGTCATCGCGCATGTGGCGCGCCCGGTGCGCTCGCCTGACACGGGCGAGATTTTGATTCCCGCTGGCACGTCGGTGCTCGGCACCAGTGGCGGCGATCTCTATCGCATGGGCGTGTTGTGGCAACGCATGCTGACGCCCGACGGCGCCAGCGTCACGTTGGAAGGCGCGATCGCGGCCGACAAAATGGGACGGCCGGGCCTGCCGGCCGAGGTCTATACGCAGTTCTGGGATCGGTTCGGCACCGCGATGGCAACGTCGTTGGTGAATTTCGCCGCGACCGGATATCTCGCCGGCAATCAAAGCGTGACCGTCACCGACGGCGTGCTGGGTTCGTCGCGTCAGGAGACGCCGCGCCAGGAAGCGGCGCGCCAGTTGCGCCGCGATTTTGCCGACGTGACGCGCCAGCTCGCCGCTGAAGGCGCGCGCCAACAACCGATCGGCATCGTCGCAGGCGGCACCGAACTCGACATTGTGCTGGGCCAGGATCTCTACATTCCGCGCCTCGACGAACCGGAAGGCCAAGCCGACGGCGTGCAAGCGCCGCTCAATCCGGGGCCGGCAAAGAACAACGCGCTTGGCGAAACCGCGTCACGCGCAATCGGTGATGCAACGCGCGGCTTCAGCGATCTGCCGATCCGCGCCCTGCCCGCTTACGATCCGACCCAGCTTGGCGCCAGCGCGCGCGATCTGTTGCCGCGATGAATGGGCGGCTGCGCTACGTGCTGGCGCCGTTGCTGCGCTGGATCGACGATCCGACTCTGGAAGAAATCGCGCTGATGCATCCGGGCGCGATCTGGCTCAAACGCCGGCGCGCCGATCGGTGGGAACGGCGCGACGCGCCCGAACTGACCTGGGACTATCTGGTGCGAACCTTGGCGGTCGCGATCGCCAACGAAATTGGCGAGCCGTTCGATCCGCAGCACCATCCCTATTTGCGCAAGCAGGTGCCGGGCTATGACCTGCGCCTCAATCTGATTGCAGGCAACGCAGTCGCCTACGGGAAAGACGAGAGCGGGATCGAACGCGACGCCAGCGAAGGCGGCGTTGCGCTCAATCTGCGCAGCCTCGGCGAAACCGAACTGACCTTCGATGATTTCGAGTTCGCGCCCGGCCGCCTGCTTGCAGCGCCACTGCGCGAACCGCCGCCGGCGCGCTACGCCGACGACGCCTACGAGGATTTCTGCGAAGCGATGCGGCGCGGCAAGAACGTGCTGATCTCGGGCGCGACCTCGACAGGCAAGACCAGCTTTCTGCGCCGCGTAATCAAAGACCTGATTCCCGCCCATCACCGGGTCGTTACGGTCGAAGACACGCGCGAGCTGGATCTGTCGCGCACCCATCCCAACCGCGTGCATCTCGTCACCGCGCATGCCAGTGCGGGTGCGGCGGCGGGGCGCGAACGGATGATCCTGGATTGCGTCGTGCGTATGACGCCGGACGCGATCGTCGGTAGCGAGATTTCGATCGCCAATACCAGCGCCATGCTGCGCCTAGCGACGACCGGCCATCGCAACTTCATGGTCACGATCCATGCCGACGATCCGCGCGAAGCGCTGGAAGCGATCGTGCAGAATATGGCGCAGAACGGCGAGTCGCCCGATCGCGATGCGACGCTTGAGCTGCTCAAGCGCACCTTCCATCGCATCGTACAGATCGACCGCGACGGTAGCGCGCGCGGCGTGACGCAAAGCGTCATCCCCGCTTTGTTGGACGCAGCATGAGTATGCTCGCGCACGGCACCGATCCGTATCGCCTGTGGCGCTGGCGGCCGATCTGGTCGTTCGTCGTGACCGCGAGCGCCGCCACGACCGCCTTGACGATCTTCGCGCTCGCCTTGCCCGCCTATGCGCTGCTTGCCAGCGGCGGCGTGCGGCGCAGCCTGGTGCTGCAGCTGCTCGACTATGTGCCGACCTTGCCGTCGTTGCTCACCTATCGCCTGACGCAATACGCGCAGTGGCAGGCGACTGCACCCGCGAGTTTCTTTGTCGCCGCTGCGATCGCGCTGGCAGTGGGTGCGCTTGTCGGCTTGCGCATTGCGCTCGCCAATCCGTTCCCGCGCGTACCGCCGATCTTTGGCGATGCGCGCTTTGCCCGCGCGCTCGACTTCGCACGAATGGAACGGCGCGGCATCGCATCGACACGGTGCGGACGCTTTCTGCATTTGGGTCTGGTCGGTGGTCGTCCGCTGCGCGCGATGGAAAGCCTGTCGGTGTTGGTCGTGGCACCGCCCGGCAGCGGCAAGACGGCGGGGTTCGTCGTGCCGACGATTCTCGAGTCCGATTCAGTCAGCTTCGTGGTGCACGATCTGAAGCCCGAAATCGCCGAGCTGACCTCGGCGCATCGCGCGCGCATTGGACCGGTTTGGATTCTTGATTGGGCCGCAACCGACGAGCCCGACAAAGCCCTGCTCTATCCGCGATGGAACCCGCTGTCGCCCGGCTCGATGCCCGCGGCCGGGGCGCAGCGCGATCTTTATATCGATCGCCTGGTCAAGGTTCTGATCGCCGAAGAAGGCCATCAGGATCCGTTCTGGCCGCGCAAAGCCCAGGCATTGTTGACCGGCTGCGTACAGTTTCTCGTCGCGCGCATCAATGACGGCACCGACGCCAATCGCTGGAACGGTCTGCCGCCGCATTGGCAGGGCGAAGAAGCGTCGTTGCCGATGCTGCTCGACTGGCTGACCGAAGGGCAGATCGCTGCCCGCGAACGCGGCGGCGCCGATCCGCTGGCTGCGTTCTTCGCCGCGGCGATCGCCGAAGCAAAGCGGAACAACTATCCGTATCGCGCAGTGCAGGAGCTGACCGACGCGATGTCGACGGCCGACCGCACACGCGACGGCGTGCTGACGACCTTGACCGGCGCGTTGGCAATCTTTCGCAACGAAGCAGTGCGCGCCCGCACCAGCGCCTCCGATTTCTCGTTTGCGGATCTGCGCGGCGTACGCGACGCGAAGGGCAGATGGCAGCCGGTGACCATCTATCTGCGTACGCGCCAGGAAGATGCGCGCGCACTGGCGGTGATCAATGCACTGTTCATCGACACGCTGACCGCGTTTCTGGTCGGCGGCGACCGCAACAGCGGAACGACCGGACCGCTCGACGTCTGTTTCGCGCTCGATGAATTGCCGCAATTGCCGAAACTGGATGCGGCGCTGACCGGCCCGGCGGTGGGACGGTCGAAAGGCGTGTTCTTTCTGCTGATCGCGCAGGACTTGAAGCAACTGGAAACCAAATACGGCGCGCCGGAGACGTCGGCCTTGCAGACGAGCTGCGCCTTTACCGTCGTGTTCAACCAGAACAACTACGACACAGCCAAGACTCTCTCCGACCGCGTCGGCCAATATACCTATGTCAAACTATCGACCAGTGATCGCGAGCGCGGAACCGGTTCGGCGGCGCAGCTGACCCAAAGCAGCGTCCATCGCAGCCGCTCGTTCGAAGCGGCACCATTGCTGAAGCCGCAAGATCTGATGTCGATCCCGCACGGGCTGCATTACGTGCTGGTACAGGGATTCAACGACCGGCCGGTGCAGGTGCGCACCCCGTGGTGGTTTCGCGACGCGCGCCTGCGCGCCCGCGCACGCGGCAAACAAGCGGCTCCGATGCCTGAAGATGCGACCAACGCTGCGCTGGCCGCACGCCAGCAGCGCGCGAACTTGCGTCGCGCCCAAGCCAGCGGCGAACGGATTTATGTCGCGACGCCGGCCGATCTTGAATCGTTCGGCGCACCGGCGGGATGGGGTGCAGTCGCGGCGAGGCTGCACGGCAATAGCTGGACGGTGCGCGCGATGGCGGGCGGACGGTTCGAGTCGATCGACGCGATGCGCGGCGGCGCGCGACTGGTTGTGTACGATCGCGCGGCGCTGAAAGATCTCGAAACAGCGCTGAACCTTGCAATCGCCGAAGCCGATTGCGATTTCGTGTCCGACCGCGTGCAAGCGCCGACGCTTGCGGTGGCAGCGGCGCCGCTGCTGCCGAACCAAGGCGCCGCGATTGATCCGGATACCGCCGCGCTTCTATTGATGGAACTGTTCGGCGGCGAGGCCTAGCCGATCGAATTCCATTTGCGGTCGGTCAGCTTCTTGCCGAGCAGCGCTTTCAGCAGCTTGAACGGCGTGTGGCTTTTGTACCAAGCCAGCTCGTGACGTGCCGCTTCGATCTCTTTCCATTGCAAGATCGCCAGCGCGTTCGCATGCGGCAAGGTCGACGGATCGAGCGTTTTCTTGTCCCAAGCAGCGCGCACATATTCGAGCGCGGCGGCATGCGGCGCGGTGATGAAATTGTCATGGATGCAAGGCGGGCGGTTGAAGTGCTGCTTCAACGATTCGTACGCCTCGTCCGCCAGGTACCAACGGTTCAATCCGTCGAACCAGACTTGGCGATAGCCTTGCGCGATCAGGCTCGGCTCCCACGCTTCCCAGTTCGGCGTCCAGGAATTCGGCAACGTCGCTTCGATCAGCACGACGCGCGGACGAAACCGCTTCCAGTCCATGCCGGCGACGACACGGTCTTCCCAGCCTTCGACGTCGATCTTCAGAAAATCGACGTTGGTGCCGCGCGGCACATACTGCTCGAAGATTTCGGTCAGTGTCGCCGTCTTCACTTGAATCTTGGTCGGCGCGAACCCCGCGGCCGCGAAGCTCTGCACGAAGCGATCGTCGAAACTGGATCCGCCCGACCCCTCGAACACGGTGAGCTCCAGCGTGCCGGCCTTGTCGCCGACCGCGAGCTGCAAGTTGGTGTCGCGGACACGATCGCCTTCGAGCATCTTCCAATAGGTCGGCACCGGCTCGACATTCACGCCGTGCCAGCCACGGTCGTAGAAGATCTTGGTGACGTTCTCGTTGGTCGGATGCCAGGCGCCAACATCGACATAGAAGCCCGTTTCCTGGTCCGCGAAGCAGCGGTTCAGCAGCACGTCTTCAAAATTCTGGCCGTACGCGATCAGCGGCATCGAATGTAACCCCAGGGTCGACTCATTCCGTGGCGCCGCTTATAGCAGGACCATGCGTGTCGTCCTCAATCGCATCTTTCTCGCGGTGACCCTGCTGGTCGCGCTTGCCGCACACTACGAATACGGAATGGCCTGGAAAGAGGCCACGATCGTCGGTGCCGGCGTGGCGTTGGTCTATTACATCGCATGGGAAGTCCGCCGCATCCGGCAGAACACCCAGCCAGAGTCGCCGGCCGACGGCTGACGCTCAGGCGCGCGTCACCCAGCGCGCCAGCCAGTCACGCCCGATCGCATCCAGAAATGCTTGCCCGCCGAACAGGCGTTCGGCGTCGGCGCGCGCGCGCCTCGTCATCGCATGGCGCAACGACGGATCGTCGAACAGGCGACGCAGCTGTCGCGCCGCGTCATCCAGATCGGGATCGGCCCACAGCTGGTCGCCGTGATCGTACGTACCCTGGCTGTCGATTGCGGGAACGAAGCCGTGCTGAACCAACGCCGAATTTTCCGGCGTCATGAAATCAAGATTGCCCGACCAGCCGGTCGCGACCACCGGCACGCCGTCGAGCATCGCTTCGGCCGGCACCAGACCGAATCCTTCGGCACGGTGCAGCGACAGAACGACGTCGGACGAAGCGATCAACGACGTCACGCGCGCATGCGGCCATTTCTCGGCGATCATCTGCATGTTGGCAAAGCCGTCGATCGCGCGCGAAACCAGCGCGGATGCAGCCGGCGCGCGTTCTGCGTTCGATACTTTCAGCACCAATCGCGCGCGCGGATCGGCGCCGAACGCGCGCTGAAACGCATCGATCGCGCCGAGCGGATTTTTGCGCGCAAAGGTCGACGCCATGTCGAACGCGACCAGCACGACAAATTCGCCGTCGGCGAATCCGAACGACGCGCGATCGCGCACGCCGCGCGCACCGAGCGCGACCGGATAGGGCACGACGCGCACCGGCACCGGCGCATCAACGAGCGCTTGCTGCGTGAAGCGGCTTGGCACCCAGATTTCGTGAACCGCGGCAAATCCGTCGCGCCAGTCGTCCGGCAGGCGCGGCAATTCCCAGGCCCAATAGCCGACGACCCGTTTGGACCCAAGCCGTGCCCGGCCGATCTGAGCCAGCGCATAGCGCGCGAACGGGCCGTTGGCGTGGAGCAGCAGAACCCCGTCCTCGCCCGGAGCGGCCGGCGGATAGGACGGGGCTGATTCGTCCACCGCCATGAAGGCGGCCGACAGGTCGAGGCCCCGCACATCCACCCCTGCCTGGGCGAAGGCAGCCAGCTGCAGGCGGGCGGCCTGGCCCAGCCCGCTGGCCGTGGCCAAGGGGCCGGCGACGGCAATTGGGCCCGGACCGGCCGGTGCGGCCGAAGGAAGCGGTGCTACAACCCGCGTCACGGTCGCGAATAGCGACCGCCGAAAGCCGTGCGGAAGCGCACGCCATGCACGATGCGCGACACCGAGGGCGATGCTCGCTGCTTGCGAGACCAGAGGCTTCTTCGTAGACAACGCGCCGTTCTTAGAGTGTGAGGGATCGATGGCAAAGACCGCGCTGGTGACGGGCATCACGGGACAGGATGGTGCCTATCTCGCCAAATTGCTGCTCGAGAAGGGCTACACGGTCTGGGGCACGGCCCGCCGCGCCGCCTCGATCAACAATTGGCGCTTGGTCGAACTCGGCATTGCCGACCAGATCAAGACGGTCACGTTCGACCTGCTGGAAGATTCCAACATTCGTCGTGCGATCGAGACCGCCAAGCCCGACGAGGTGTTCAACCTCGCCGCACAGAGCTTTGTCGGTACGTCGTTCGACCAGCCGCTTTACACCGCCGATGTCGACGCGCTGGGCGTGACGCGCATCCTCGAAGCGATCCGCAGCATCGACGGTGGCAAGAACATCCGCTTCTACCAGGCTTCGACCTCGGAAATGTTCGGCAAGGTCCAGGCCGTGCCGCAGACCGAAGACACGCCGTTCTATCCGCGCAGCCCGTATGGCGTGGCCAAGCTCTATGGTCACTGGATCACGGTGAACTACCGCGAGAGCTACGGGATGCACGCTTCGTCGGGCATTCTGTTCAACCATGAAAGTCCGCTGCGCGGCTTCGAATTCGTGACGCGCAAGATCACCTTGTCGCTGGCCAAGATTCTGGCCGGCCAACTCGACGTGCTCGAACTCGGCAATCTCGACGCCAAGCGCGATTGGGGTTTCGCCGGCGACTATGTCGAAGGCATGTGGCGCATGCTGCAGCAAGACACGCCCGACGATTACGTGTTGGCGACTGGCGAAACGCACACGGTGCGTAGCTTCGTCGAGAACGCCGCCAAGCCGCTCGGCTTCGACATTGAATGGCGCGGTCAGGACGAAAAGACCGAAGGCCTCGACAAGAAGAGCGGCAAGGTGATCGTGCGGGTGAACCCGCAATTCTATCGCCCGGCCGAAGTCGACCTGCTGCTGGGCTCGCCCGCCAAAGCCGAAGCGAAGCTTGGCTGGAAGCGCAAAGTCGATCTGCCGGGCTTGGTTGCAATGATGGCCGAAGCGGACGCGCGTCGCGTTCGCGACGGCACGTTGCGATTCTAAACAGAAAAAGGCGCGCGATGACCGACACAAGCGAAGCGGCACGCGCGCCTGCTGCACGTGATTTCGCGTGGCGCTCGTGGCCGCGCGCGATCGCAGATCTCAAAGACGGGCTTGCGTCACGCGCGTTGTGGAGCTCGATGGGCTGGCAGGATATCCGCCAGCGCTATCGCCGCTCGATGCTGGGTCCGTTCTGGCTGACCTTGTCGATGGGGTTGATGGTCGGCGGCATGGGCGTGATCTACGCCGCCATCTTCAACCAGCCCGTCGAGCGCTACATGCCCCATCTGACCTTGGGGCTGTTGTTCTGGAATTACCTGACTTCGTTGATCAACGAGAGCGGCACGACGTTCGTCATGGCCGAACACGTGATCAAACAGATCCGCATTCCGTACAGCGTCTATCTGCTGCGTACGATCTGGCGCAACACGCTGATCCTGGCCCACAACTTCGTCGTGTTCGTCATCGTGGCGGTGGTGTTCGGCGTCTACCCGACCTGGGCGACGCTGTTGTTCATCCCGGCCTTCGCCGTGTTCGTGCTGACTTCGTTCGCGGTCGGCCTCGTCTTCGGCATGATCTCGGCCCGCTTTCGCGACATCCCGCAGATCATCGCAAGCTTGTTGCAGGTCGTGTTCTTCATCACGCCGATCTTGTGGACGCCCGACACGCTGCAAGGACGTCGCGCGATTCTGATCGAGTGGAATCCGTTCTGGCACTTTCTGGAAATTCTGCGGGCACCGTGGCTGGGCCACGCACCCAGCGCGCTGAATTGGATCGTGTCGCTTTCGCTGTGCGGCCTAAGCTGGCTGATCATGCTGGTGTTCTTTCGCCGCTTCCGCAGCCGCATTTCGTTCTGGCTGTAAAAACATGGCCGAAATCCGCGTCACAAACGTCAGCCTGGAATTCCCGCTTTATTCGGGCGGCAGCCGGTCGATCAAGAAAGTGCTGTTGCGACGCAGCTCGGGCGGCAAGATCGCACGCGACGCTGCTGATCGCGTGGTCGTGCGTGCACTCGACGGGTTGAATCTCACGCTGCGCCACGGCGATCGCGTCGGACTGATCGGCCCCAACGGCGCCGGCAAAACGACGCTGTTGCGCCTGCTCGCAGGCGTATACGAGCCGCACAACGGAACTGTCGAACTCGACGGCCGCGTGTCGCCGCTGTTCGACATCATGCTGGGCATCGATCCCGAAGCGACGGGCTGGGAAAACATCTATTTCCGCGGCTTGTTCTTGGGACTTACGCCGAATGAGATTCGGGCCAAGACTCCCGAGATCGCCGAATTCAGCGAACTTGGCGACTATCTCCACATGCCGGTGCGAACCTATTCGGCCGGCATGATGATCCGCCTCGCCTTTGCGGCCTCGACGGCGGTGCGACCTGACATTCTGTTGATGGACGAGTGGATCGGCGCCGGCGACGCGCACTTCCTGCGCAAGGCTGAAGACCGTTTGCATTCGCTGGTCGACGCGGCGTCGATCATGGTGATCGCCACCCACGCGCCGGACATCCTGCGAAACTTGTGCAACCGCCTGTTGCTGGTCGACCAAGGCCGCGTCGCCATGGAGGGCTCGGTAGAGGATGTGCTGGCCGCCTACGCCAAATACGCCTGATTGCTGCGGGAACGAGGGCCGAACCCCAGCCATTCCTTGTGTAAGCCAACGGCCGCAAGTGTTTTTGAAGAGACGGAAAGGCCATGTTAACCCTGTTTGGGTAGAACTGGCCTGGCCATGAGCAACGCCTGATCGAGCAAAAATCGCGGATCCGTGTATGGTCCGCGTCCCGCGCCGCTTTACAGCGGCCCTGCGCCCCCCATATGCGGGCCTCCTCCCGCGGCGAGCATCAAGGACTGGCTTTTGAATCCGCAGCAGCAACCAAAGAAGAAGACCGAGCTCGACGAGGCACTGGTTAAATGTCGCGAGGCCTTTTACCCGGCCCTCGCAGTCAGCCTGTTCGCCAACCTGCTTTTGTTCATCGCGCCGCTGTACGTGATGCAGATCGTCGACCGCGTTCTCGCCATCAAAAGTGTGGATACGCTGATGGTGTTGAGCGGCTTGACGATCGTGCTGGCGTTGCTGCTCGCCTTCTTCGAATTCGTACGCGCACGCCTGCTGGTTCGCGCCGGCGTGAAATTCGACATGCTGGTTGATGCGCCGATCTTTCGTGCGGTTACGTTGATGTCGACGCGCGCGCCGGGCGTCGCGGGCGCACAGGCGTTGCGCGATCTCGACCGCGTGCGCAGCTTCATCACGAGCTCGACCGCATTTGCGTTGCTAGATGCCGTGTGGGTGCCAGTGTTTCTGGCGCTCGCTTTTGCGTTCAACGCCTGGGTTGGCGTTGTAGGCCTCGCCGGCGCCATCGCCGTCGTCGCGATTGCGATCACCAACGACATGCGCACGAAGAAGACGTTCGGCGAAGCGAACCGCGCTGCATTGCGCGTCGACAGCTTCGTCGGCACCAGCTTGCGCAACACCGACGCGCTGGAAGCGATGGGCATGCTGCCGGCGATGCTGCATCGCTGGCGCGCCGGTCACGTACAAGCAGTCAAACTTCAGGCCGAGATCGGCGATCGCAGTGGCACGCTGAACGCCGCGCTGCGTTTCGCGCGCTATGCCACGCTGGTGCTTGCGGTTGCCATCGGCACCTATCTTTCCATTCGCAACGAGCTCAGCTCGGGTGGCGTGTTGGCTGCGGCGATGGTGGTCGGTTTCGCGTTGGGCCCGATCGAAGCCGCGGTTGCGCAATGGCCGCAGCTTCTCGCTGCACGCGCTGCCGTCGAACGACTGCGTGCGCTGCTGCAGGCAGTGCCGGCAGAACGTCCCGTGATGCAGCTGCCGCGTCCGCACGGCGTGGTCACGTTGAGCAACGTCATCGCCGGTCCGCCCGGCGCCCGCGCCGCGGTGATCAAAGGCGTCAATGTTCAGTTCCAGCCCGGCGAAGTGGTCGGGATCATCGGCCCGAGCGGCGGCGGCAAGACCAGCGTGCTGCGCGTTGCGCTGGGCCTGTGGCCGGCTGCAAGCGGATCGGTGCGCATCGACGGCGCCGAACTTGGTCAGTGGGACACCGAAGCGCTGTCGAAATATGTCGGCTACGTGCCGCAGGAAATCGAACTGTTCGACGGAACGGTCGCCGAAAATATCGCGCGCTTCGCTGACCCGCTCGAAGCCGAGCCGATCATTCTGGCGGCTCGCCGCACCGGCCTTCACGAAGCCATCCTGGCGCTGCCGGACGGCTACAACACGCAGATCGGCATCAACGGCGCCGCGTTGTCGGGCGGCATGCGACAGCGTCTTGCGCTGGCGCGCGCGATGTATGGCGACCCGGTGCTGGTCATTCTCGACGAGCCCAATTCAAGTCTCGACGCCGAGGGCGAGAACGTCCTGGTACAAGTGGTCGCGAATGCGAAAGCAGAAGGCCGCACCGTAATCTTCACCACGCACCGGCTGCAGTTGCTTGCGACCGCTGACAAGGTGCTGGTGATGAATAACGGCATGGCGGAAGCGTTCGGACCGCGCGACGAAGTCTTGGCGCGCTACACGCGCCCGACCGTCGTCGCAAACAACCAGCCGGTGACGCAGCAGACCGAAGATGCGCCACCCGCCGATGCCGCCGAGAGCGGCTGAACATAAGGTAGCGATTATGAGCACGGTTCCTGCGCCCTCAGGCGGCTTCCGCCTGCCCGCCGTTCTGCGCGATATCAAACTCCCGGTGCTGTTCCAGCCCGCGACCGACGTCGCGCCGGAACATTCCGACTTGGCGCCCTATCTCAACACCAAAAGCTATGTGCGCGTGGCGGGTTGGGTCGGGCTGCTGACGGTCGGGTCGGTTCTGCTGTGGAGCGTTGCAGTGCCGCTCGCCAAAGGCGCGATCGCGCACGGCACGATCAGCGTGCAATCGCAGCGCAAGACCATCCAGCATCTCGAAGGCGGTGTGATCCGCGAAATTCTGGTGCAGGAAGGATCGGTCGTAAAAGCCGGCCAGCCGCTGATGGTTCTCGACAAGACGCAGGCCGAAGCCTCGTCGGAGATCGTCGGCAATCAGCTTTTGGCGAGCCGTTCGTACGAAGCGCGCCTGATTGCACAGCGCGATGACTCCAACACAGTCACCTTCCCCGACGAAGTGCTGGAGCGCGCCAAGACCGACCCGAAGCTCGCCGAACTGGTCGAAGGGCAGCGTCGCGCCTTTGAAGCCAACCGCAACACCATCGCGGGCAAGCGCAAGATCTACGAAGAGCAGGTCGAACAGCAGCAGCAGCAGATCGTCAGCCTGACCGCGCAGAACAAATCGCTCGCCGAGCAACGCCGCTACATCGACGAAGAAGTCAAAGGCGTGAAGTTTCTGCTCGACCAGGGGCTGGAACGTCTGCCGCGCATGCTGGCCTTGCAGCGCAACCAATCGGCGCTCGACGGGCAGATGGCGTCGAACACCGCTGACATGGGCCGCATCCGCCAGGCGATGAACGAAACGCGCCTCAAGATCACCGACTTGAACAACACCTATCGCGATCAGGCGTCGGAAGAGCTGCGCCAGGTGCAGGACAAGATCGCCGAGTTGCGCGAACGCAGCCGCGCCGCCGACAGCGTTCTAGGCCGCACCACGGTGACGGCACCGCTCGACGGCATCGTGATGAATCTGAAGTACCACACGATCGGCGGCACCGTGCAGCCCTACGCACCGATCATGGAGATGGTGCCAACCAGCGACGATCTGGTCATCACGGCGCAGATCTCGCCGATGGAAATCGAATCGATCGAACCCGGCATGGACGCATGGGTGACGCTATCGGCGTTCAACTCGCGCCGCGTGCCGCAGATGCCGGGTAAAGTCACCGAAGTGTCGCCCGACCGGTTTGAAGATCAGCGCACCGGCGCCGCCTATTACCAGGCGCAGGTTCGTATCGACAAAGAGGCGCTGTCGAAGATCCCGAACCTGAAGCTGTTTCCCGGCATGCCGGCGGAAGTGAAGATCGTCACCGGCTATCGCACGGCCTGGGACTATTTCTTCCAGCCCGTGCACGACAGCTTCAACAAAGCGTTCGTCGCGCAATAGCGACAGGCACTGCAACCAAACGGCGCGCCATGAGGCGCGCCGTTTGTGCTTCAGCAACCGAGCAAGGCGGGAAGTTTGGCCAGCGACGCGATCTCGGCCATGCGCGACGCAAACATATATTCGGGCGGCGCGCTCGCACGCGCCAAGCGCACGACGCGAAAGCCGGCGCTGGCTGCGCCGGCCGAATCCCACGGATTGCCCGACACGAATACAGTCGACGCCGGATCGACGCCGGTTGCGGTCTCGACCAGCGTGTAGACACGCGGGTCGGGCTTGAAGATGCCGGCGTCGTCGATCGACAGGATCGCGGCGAACAGATCGTTCCAGCCGGCCGCGGTCACCGCGTCGCGCAACATGTCGTGCGTGCCGTTGGACAGAATGGCGAGTCCGAAGCCTGCGGCGCGCAACGAGTCGAGCATCGGGCCGGCATCGTCATAGGGGCGCAGATTGCGATAGGCGGCCAGCAGATCGCCGCGCAGACCGTTCGCAGGCGAGATTCCATACAGCGCCATCGCCCAATCGAGCGCTTCCTGCGTGCAGGTCCAGAAATCCGCGTGACGCCGCATCAAGCTGCGCGTCCAGCTATATTCGAGCTGCTTCTGGCGCCAACTGGCCGACATGCGCGCGAAATCAGGGCCGACGCGATCGGCATGGATCGCAGCCGCAGCATGCACGTCGAACAAGGTGCCGTAGGCGTCGAACACGACGAGTCGTTTTGTCTGCATCGACGTCATCAATCCCCGCTCGTTGCGGCGCCTTGTCGGCGCTTGTAGGGTCGCTTCCCCATGGCTGCATTCGCCACAACTGCCCCGGATGTTTCGGCTGCGATCGGCCGGACACCATTGATCCGTCTCGCCGGCCCCAGCGCTGCGACGGGCTGCGACATCTACGGCAAAGCCGAATTCATGAATCCCGGCGGCTCGATCAAGGATCGAACTGCGCTTGGCATTCTCGACGCAGCGGAACGCGCGGGCCAGCTGCAACCCGGCGGCACCATCGTCGAAGGCACCGCCGGCAACACCGGTATCGGCCTGACGATGCTGGCACGGGCGCGCCACTACCGCACCTTGATCGTCATGCCCGAAACGCAGAGCCGCGAGAAAATTGAAGCGCTGCGCGTGCTGGGCGCCGAGTTGGAACTGGTCAAGGCAGTCCCCTATTCCGACCCCGGCAACTACGCGCGCGTCGCACAGAAGCGCGCGCAGGAAATTCCGGGCGCGATCTTCGCCAACCAGTTCGACAATCTGGCCAACCGGGACATTCACGCGGCGACGACCGGCGTTGAGATCTGGGACGAGATGGACGGGCGTATCGACGCCTTCGTCAGCGCGGCCGGCACTGGCGGCACGATTGCCGGCGTCGGCCAGACGTTGAAGCAACGGGACGCACGCGTGCGCGTCATTCTCGCCGACCCGCACGGATCGGGCCTGTATGATTGGATCAAAACCGGCACGCCGCACGCTGAAGGCAGTTCCATCACCGAAGGAATCGGCCAAGGCCGCGTCACCGAAAATCTTGCTGCGGCGCAGATAGATGATGCGGTGCGGATCGACGATCAGACGGCGATGGATTGGTGCTGGCGGTTGCTGCGCGACGAAGGGCTGAATGTCGGCACGTCAACCGGCGTCAATGTTGCCGGCGCAATCGAGATCGCACGACGGCTGGGACCGGGGCACCGGATCGTCACCGTGCTGTGCGACGGCGGGCAGCGTTACGCGTCGAAGATGTTCGACGCTGCGTTCCTGAAGTCGAAAGGGATCAAGCCGCCCGACTGGCTGCCGGGCTGATCTCGTCCTCGGCATCGTCGTTGCGCAACGTCACGCGCAAGCCGGCGAGGTCGTCGGAAAACAACAGCTGGCAGGAGAGACGCGAATTGGGACCTACGTCGGCGATCGTATCGAGCATCGCTTCTTCGTCGTCGGTGCGCCCCGGCACCTTATCGGCCCAGTGCGGATCCAGCTCGACGCAGCAGGTGGCGCAGGCCATGGCACCATCGCACAGGCCCTTCATCCGCAGACCGTGGTCGCGGATGATCTCCATCACGCGCCAGCCTTCTGGCGCGTCGAGCTCGTGCTCGTCCCCGTTTTCGTCAATGACCACGATGTGGCTCATGGGCGCCTTCTAAACAGGTCGGGCCGGTCGGATCCAGTCCCGAGTCGTCGCAGGCGTCCGGGGCGGCCGATCCCGGGCGGTCAGTAATAGAGGAAGCGCAGCGCCTGTTCCAAAAAGCCCCGGTCGCGCATCTCGTCGGTCGTGTGGATGCCGAGGTCGCCGGCGCGGAATTCGCGCAGCAGCCCATGCGCTTCGAGACGCCGCACGACGCGGTCGAGGCTGGGGTCCGGGCGGAAAGTCGGCACGCGCCCCTGCAGCGCGCTGAGCATCTGGTCGCGCTCGGCGTTCTCGGCCTGCGAGGCGAGCTTGGCCCCCTCGGGATGGCGCGGCGTCATTGTCACCAACAGCGAACGTTGCGAGCGCGCATCCTCATCGCGCGAGAACAGGTACTGCACGCCCGGAATGGACTGCAGCACCGGCACGCCTGAGCGCGCCGACTTGGCCTCGCGATCGAGCAGGCCCGACAGAACCAGCGTCTCGCCGAACCGCATCGCCACGTTGGCCGTGACCGTGTTGCGCGTCGTCTGCACCGACTGCGTGAACGTGCCGGCGAGCTGCGGCGAGATGGACTCGCGCTCGGTGATCACGCGCAGCAGCACGCGATCGGGCGCGGTCACGGTCGGCGTCACCGACAGGCCGATGCCGATCGCCTTGTGTTCGAGGTCGCCGCCATACTGGCCTGCGAGCGCGATGGTAAGCTCGTCGCCCGAGAAGAAACGCGACGCCTGCCCGTCGAGCGCGACCAGCGTCGGGCGCGCGACGACCTCGGCACGCGTGCCTGAGACGTTGGCGATGTCGAGATCGTACGTGACAGCCGGAATCGTCACCGAGCCCGCTAGCACGCGCGTGAAAGATGCGCCCGAGCTTTGTCCCACCTGCGACTGCGCCGTCAAAGAACCACCGAGTTGCACAGTGAGCCCGTCGAGCAGGTTCACGCCTTTTCCGGTGCTGGTCGTCTCTTCTTCGCGGATGATAACGACGTCGACCAGCACCATCTTAGGATCGCCGCCGGCGCGCTTCTTCAGCGGACGAAGCGCCTTTGGCCCATAATACGAGCCGGGCGAACCATCGCTGCTCGAATCGTTGGTGTCGTCGGAATAGTCGTCTGACGCGCTGCTGCTGCTCGAACTGCTGTTGTTGCCCGCTGTGGTGTCGGGCGGGAAACTCTGGCCCACTGCGAGTTGCAGCCTGGCGCCGCCCGGTTCGGGCACACGCACGATGGCGCGATGCAGATCACCCCAATTGTCGATGCGCTCGGCGAGGAACGACGCTTCGCGCGGCGCCGCAGCGCCGTACGCTTCGAGCTGTGCGTGCGCCGCCTTGTCGTCGCCAGCCGCGGCAAAGACCAGCGCCGCGACGCGACGCGCGTCGGTGCGTTCGGGCGCGAGTTCGAGCGCACGCTCGATTGCCGCGCGCGCGACGGCAAGCTTGTGCGCGTCATAGGCGGACGCGGCTAGCCCGACCCACAACTCGGCCCGCTTGGGTGCCAGCAGCAGCGCATCGGCAAAGCGCAGCATCGCGTCGTCGGGACGACGCTGCTCGAACGCGAGCCAACCCAGGCCCGCACGCGCGGGCCAGAAGCCGGGATCGAGCCGGGCTGCGGTCTCGTAGCCGACCTGCGCCAGTTCGAGCGACGTTTGTGAGCCTGCCTCGGCGCTTCGCAGATAGCTGAGCCCATTGGCGAAATGCAGCGCCGCGTCGCGCGGCCGCTGTTGCAGCGCGCGTCGGATCGCAGCGGCGCTGGCCTCGTCGGCTCCGTCTTTCAGGGCAGCGCTGATCGTCGCCGCGTTGGGCAACGCCGTGGTCGTGCGCTGCGTGTCGCCGGCACAACCGCCCAACGCCGCGATGAGCGCAGCCCAGGTCGCGGCGCGCAGCGCGCGTGCTGATTTCTTCGGCTCGCGTCGGCAATCGTGATCTCGCATCCCCGCACCCTTCTTCGTTCGCCGGCGACTTCGTTTGCGATCGCCGGGTAAATGGCGGGCACGCGACGGCGCGCGCCCGCCACCTCGCTACTTCGCCTTCAACGATCGGTCAGAACATTCCCGGACCTTGGTCGCTTGGCATTTTCCGTACGACTCGTGGCACTGTTGCACGGCCGCCTTGCTACCCGCCTTGCAGGTCGGGACCTGGCAAGACTTCACGGCGCCTTCGACGCAGGTCGCGAATGCGTCGCGCTGCTCCGCCGACGCTTTCTCGACAACGGCACGGTCGAGCAGCGGCTTGGACTGCGTCTGCGCCGAGGCACCGCTGGCGAGCAGCAGTGCGAAGGCGCTGGCGATTACAACTGATTTCATTCGTCCGCCCCGCGCTTACTGGAGGTTCCACGTGTACTTGGCGGGCGCGCCGAGCGCCCACATTACCCACTGCGCCTTGCGATCGCCGTCGCCGACGTCGCCCGGCTCGTAGGTCGTGCCCGAAATGCGCAGCTGCGCGTGCGGCGGTACTTCCACTTCGGTATAGGCCTTGTTGCTGCACTTCGTGGTGCAGTTTTCGCCGTTCTCACCGACGCAGACGCTGGCGTCGAACGGGACGATGCTGATCTTGATGGTCTTGTTGAGCGCCCATCCCTGGTTGGTCTGGCCCGGCGATATCTGATCTGCGTAACCGCCCCTGTTGCCGAACACGCAGATCATCCACGGCGTGTCGTTTTTGATGTTGAAGGCCGCTGCCGGGTCGGCCTGTAGCAGGCCAATCGCCAGCACTGCTCCCAAAAGCTTTTTCATTATGCTCCCCTTCTCGTTTTCTACGGGCGCAGGTCGTTGTGCGCACGAAAGTTGCACCCTCACCTTCGTGTGACATGCGCCGCCTGCGAGCGACGCGTGTTCTCTTCGTTGCATTTGCGCACGCGCGCGATCGGGCCTCCTCGCGCGGGCGTCGTTTGTTCGGCGACGGCCTTGTCAAGCGGCGGGCCTTTGGCGTGCGCCGTCGCCATCGAGATGATCAGCAGCGCCGCGAGTGCGGCGCGAATCGCATCGGGTGAATCCGTCGTGCGAGGGCACGTCGCGTGAAAATGCGACCGCGGTACGGTCGGCGCGAGGTGCGGAGATGATCGACGAGGCGCATCCCGGCCGCTCCCTCGTCGAGCATTGCGCCGCCATATTGCAGCATGCGTGGTCGGTCGGTCGGCTCATTCAGGCTTGCGCAGGCCTACTGGCGAGAGGTGCTGTCAAACTCGGCGGCAAAGCTTACGAAAGTCATACTGCTTCTTTATTTGTCCAGCGTGATCCACCTCAGGGACTGACAGCCGGTTCATGCAGCATCTGCCCGCTCCGTTCGAGATCTTCCGCTCGATGACCGAAACGGTGTTTGAAACCATGTCCCTGCTGGCGCGGGCGCATGACGCGATCAATCTCGGCCAGGGCTTTCCCGATCACGGCGAACCCGAAGCGCTGTTGCGCATCGCCGCCGAAAAGCTGCTGCACGGTTCGAATCAGTACCCGCCGATGCGCGGCCTGCCCGAACTGCGCTGGGCGGTCGCGGCGCATGCAGCACGCTTCCACGGCGTGACGTTGGACCCCGACAGCGAAGTGCTGGTGACGTCGGGCGCGACCGAGGCGCTGGCCGATACGCTGCTCGCCTATCTGTCGCCTGGCGACGAGATCGTGCTGTTCGAGCCGCTCTATGACGCCTACGCACCGATCGCGCGACGCGCCGGTGCGGTTCCCAAAGTTGTGCGCTTGGAACCGCCGAGCTGGACGCTGACCGCAAACGCACTCGACGCTGCGCTGTCGGAAAAGACGCGCGTCATCTTGTTCAACAATCCGATGAATCCGACCGGCAAAGTCTGGTCGTCGGACGAAATCGATTTGATCGCGTCGCGCGCCAAAGCGCGTGACTTGCTGGTCGTCGCCGACGAGGTCTACGAGCATCTCGTCTTCGAAGGCGCCAGCTTCAAAACCGTTCTGGCGCATCCCGATTTGCGCCATCGCGCCGTGCGCATCGGATCAGCGGGAAAAAGCTTTTCGCTGACCGGTTGGAAAGTCGGCTATGCCCAAGCCGATGCAGCGATCCTGGAGCCGATCGTGCGCTGCCACCAATTCATCACCTTCACCACGCCGCCGAATTTGCAGCAGGCGGTCGCGGTTGGTCTGCAACTCGACGATCGTTATTTCGCCGAGCTGCGCACGCGCATGCAGCGCAAGCGCGACACGTTCAGGGCTGGGTTGCGGCGCGTCGGATTCGAACCGCTCGAAGCACAAGGCGCCTATTTCGTCTGCGCGCGCTTCGATCAGGTGCGCAAAGATCTCAGCGACCTCGAATTCTGCCGCTGGATCACCACCGAGGCACGCGTCGCCGCGATTCCGGTCAGCGCCTTCTACGACGAGCGGCCACGTACCGATCTGATCCGCTTCTGCGTCTGTAAGAAAGACGAAGTGCTGGACGAAGCGCTGACCAGATTGACGCGCTTCGTCTAGCTCCGTCGTTGCTTAGGCGAGCGCGCGATCCGGCGAGATCGACGCGACGCCGAACGCTGCCGCGACTTCGGCATTGGTGATCTGGCCGTCCCACACATTCAGCCCCTGGCGCAGCAGCGTGTCTTCGGCCAGCGCCTTCTTCCAACCTTTGTCGGCCAGCGCCAGCACGTAAGGACGCGTTGCGTTGTTGAGCGCAAAGGTCGAGGTGCGCGGCACCGCGCCCGGCATGTTGGCGACGCAGTAATGGACCACGCCTTCTTCGACGAAGGTCGGCGCCGCATGCGTTGTGGGACGCGACGTTTCAAAGCAACCGCCCTGGTCGATCGCGATGTCGACCACCGCCGAACCCGGACGCATCGAACGCAGCATGGCGCGCGTCACCAGCTTGGGTGCCGCAGCGCCCGGCACCAGCACCGCACCGATCACGAGATCGGCTTTGGCAACCGAGCGCGCGATTGCGTCGGTCGACGAATACAGCGTCTGAATGCGGCTGCCGAACATTTCATCCAGCTCGCGCAAGCGCGAGATTGAGCGATCGATCACGGTCACCTGCGCTTCCATGCCGACGGCCATGCGGATCGCATTGGTGCCCGACACGCCGCCGCCCAGCACGACGATTTCTGCTGCCGGGACGCCCGGCACACCGCCGAGCAGAATGCCGGAACCACCCGCTTCTTTTTCCAGACAATGCGCGCCGACCTGCACCGACATGCGGCCTGCGACTTCGCTCATCGGTGCCAGCAACGGCAGACGACCCTGGGCGTCGGGAATGGTTTCGTAGGCGATGCAGACTGCTTTCGACTTCTGCAGCCCTTCCATCTGTTTCTGGTCGGCGGCGAGATGCAGATAGGTGAACAAGGTCTGGCCCGGACGCAGCATCGCGATTTCCTGCGGCTGCGGCTCTTTCACTTTCACGATCATGTCGGCGGCGGCGAAAATCTTGGCCGCGTCGGCGACGATCTCGGCGCCCGCACGCACATATTCTTCGTCGGTCACCGAAATGCCGGCGCCAGCGGTTGCCTGCACCAGCACGCGATGACCGTGGCGAACCAGCTCGCTCACCGAATCCGGCACCAGGCCAACGCGGAATTCGAGGGTTTTGATCTCTTTCGGAACGCCAACGATCATGACGAGGTCTCCCAGAACCAGAAATCTTGTTTGTCTCGACAGATTAGAGCGGCCTGCGCACAATCGGCGCGCAAACACGGCCCCAACCGCGCCGTCTTTCGAATGTAATTGTGCAAATCCGGACGGTAGCGCGTGAATCTTGTGCAGAACCTCGACGAGCGCGATCTGAAGCTGCTGCGGCTGCTGCAGACCGATGCGCGCCTCGGCAACAACGAACTGGCAGCCAAAGTCGCCTTGTCGCCGTCGGCCTGCCTGCGCCGTGTCCGCGCGCTGGAAGAAGCCGGCTTCATCGACCGCACGGTCGCGATTCTCGACCATCGCGCGGCCGGCTTCGGCGGCTCAGCCGTGGTGCATGTCACCTTGGAAAGCCAGGAGCGCAAAGCGCTGGACCGGTTCGAAGCTGCGGTCGCGCGCGTCACCGCGATCGTCGAATGTTATCTACTGGCCGGACCCGCGGATTACCTGCTGCGCGTCGTGTATCGCGACAATGACGAGCTGGAGCGGCTGCATGGCGACGTGCTGACCCGCCTGCCCGGTGTGCAGCGGATCCAGTCGACCCTGACCTTGCGGACCGTCAAACGCACCACCGCGCTGCCGATCTAGCGGCCGGCCATCCAATTGATTTTTCTCGCTGCAAATCGGGTCCGGGCCAGGGGACGGCAAGCGAGGCTGGGCATGCTGCGGATGCGGGCCGCGTCGTCAGGCGCGGGTCGCTTCCCTCCTGGACGCCCCGGGCCGCGGACGTTTGTCGTCCGAAGCCCGGGGCTTCTTTCCTTCCGCACCTGGACGTAGCCTGTACCCATGCGTTTGCTGTTGCTTGAAGACGAGAGCGAAGTTGCGACCCTAGCGGCCGGCAATCTGCGCAAATCCGGGTTCACCGTTGACGCGGTTCGCCTGATCGACGAAGCGCGCAACATGTTGCGCGGTCACCGCTACGACCTGTTGCTGGTGGATCTGCGCTTGCCCGACGGCGACGGCACCACGCTGATCGCCGAGCTGCGCGAAGCCGGCGACGCAATTCCGATCATCTGCGTCACTGGTCTCGACGCCGTCCCGGATCGTATTCGCGGCCTCGAAATGGGCGCCGACGATTACGTCGTCAAACCGGTCGTGCACGAAGAGCTGGTTGCGCGCATCCGCGCCGTGTTGCGCCGTCCATCGACGACGCAGCCGCGCAAAGTCGAAGTCGGCGGCGTCGGATTCGATCCCGGCACGCGCGAAGTCACGGTGCGCGAACGACCGCTGGTCGTGCCGCGTCGCGAACTCGCCATTCTCGAATTGCTGATCCAGCGCGAAGGCCGCGTCGTGCAGCGCGACGCGGTTGAGTCGGCGGTCTATGGCGCCGACGAGGAAGTGCAGCCCAATACGATCGAGACGCATGTCTCGCGGTTGCGCAAACGCCTGGGTGAAGCGGGCGCGGACATCGCCATCCATGGCATTCGCGGCCTCGGCTACATGCTCGAGGCCAAGCCGGCGGCGTAACGCTGCCGCCGGCGCCTTCCAACATGCATCGCCCCGCGTCGCTTGCGCGCCGGCTGCGCGTGCGCGTCGCGCTGCTGCAAGGCACCGTCGTCGCAGTCGCGGTCGCGGTGCATCTTGCGCTGGCGTGGGGTCCGATGGTTGAAGCCGATCGCGATCTCGGTCGTCTAACCGATGCGGTCGCTGAATCACTAACCTTCGACGACGACGGCGTTCCACGCATCGTTCCCAGCGAACGTCTGCGCGAACTGGGCGCGGGCGCACGCACCTTGCGCTTTGCGGTCTATGACACGACCACCGGAATCGCGGTCGAAGGATCGTCGCCCGAATTGATGGCGGCGCTGCCGCGCAATGCGCGTTTGAAAAGCCTGCGCTATGCCGAGTTCGAAGCGCCCGGTCCGGACGGTCGTTTGATGCCCGGCGCCTTGACGCGCATGCCGACGCCGGGCGGCGAATATATGCTGGCCGCTGTCGGTATGCAGCGCGGCTTTGTCGACGCTGTGCGCTGGATCTGGGCCGAGCTAATCACGACCTTGTTGCCGCTGCTGGCGGCGCTGGCGGTTGGATCCTTGTTGCTGGTGCCGCGCACGGTTGCGCGCGCGCTGAAACCGCTCGATCGTTTGTCCGCACAAGCACGCGCCATCGCGCCCGGCGCACGCGCGCGGCTCGATGAAAGCGCTGCGCCGCGCGAGATGGCGCCGTTGGTTGGCGCGGTCAACACCGCGCTGGATCGCCTCGATCAGGCCTTCGAGCAACAGCGCCGCTTCACCGCCAATGCGGCGCACGAACTACGCAATCCGCTGGCGGTGCTGCAGGCGCGCGTCGATTCCCTCACCGAGCGCGAGATCAAAGCCGGGTTTCAGCGCGACGTCGCGCGCATGACCGACCTGGTCGACCAGTTGCTGACGATGGCGCGGCTGCAGGCGGGCCAGATCAATATCGAAAGCCGGGTCGATCTGCGCGAAATCGCGCGCACGGTTCTGTCGGACCTGGCGCCGCTTGCGATTCATGGCGGGCGCGAAGTCGCGCTGGAGGAGCCGCCGCATCCGGTTTGGGTGCCGGGCGACATGCGCGTGCTGGAAGGTGCTTTGTCGAATCTCGTGCTGAATGCGATCGATCATTCGCCCGAAGGCGAGACCGTCGAAGTGCTGGTGCGCGACCGGCCCGACAAAGTCATCGAAGTGCTCGATCGCGGCCCCGGCCTGCCGGACGGTGTTGGCGACGAGATTTACGAACCGTTCTGGCGCACCGAAGCGCGCCGCCGCGGCGTCGGCCTGGGGCTGGCGATCGTGCGCGACGCGATGAAGCTGCATGGCGGCGCAGTCGCGCACGCGGCGCGCGATGGCGGCGGCACGATCTTCCGCCTGGAATTTTCCGACTTGGGCGTTAGCGCGGCAGAGTAACGACGAAGCGCGCACCGCGCGCCGAGTCGGCGATATGCACGTCGCCGCCATGCGCGCGCGCAATCGACCGCGACACCGCAAGTCCGAGCCCCATGCCGCCGGTTTCGCGGCTGCGCGAACTTTCGAGCCGGGTGAACGCGGCAAAGACGCGTTCGCGCTGATCGACCGGAATGCCCGGGCCGTCATCTTCGACCGTGACGACAATCTGCGCGCCCTGATCCGACAACAGCACACGCGCGCGTTCGCCGTATTTGACCGCGTTGTCGACCAGATTGGTCAGCAGTCGTTTCAGCCCCAGCGGCTGGCCGGTGAAGATGGCGTGATCGGGACCTTCATAGGTCGCGTCGATATCCATGTCGGCGAGATCGTCGGTGACCGTCGTCGCCATCGCGGCGAGGTCCAACGCTTGCCGCGGTTCGCGTGCCGCTTCATCTTTCACGAAGGACAGAACCGCGAGCAGCATCTTGTCCATTTCTTCAAGATCGGCGGCCATGCGCCGCTGTTGTTCGCCGTCGCCCAGCAACGCCAGGCGAAATCGCAGCCGCGTCATCACCGTGCGTAGATCGTGACCAATCGCAGCCAGCATCTGCGTGCGGTCCTGCACGAAGCGGCGGATGCGGCCCTGCATTTCGTTGAAGGCGCCGATCGCAGTGCGAATTTCGCTCGGCCCGTGCTCGTCCATCAGATAGGCGCCGGGATCGCGGCCGAGACGCTGCGCCGCCGCTGCGAACACTTCGATCGGTCGCGTCACGCGACGCGCGACGATCAAGGCGGCTGCAATCGAAATCACCGCGGCGCAGGCGAGCCACAACAAGGTCGAACGCAACCAGCGCGTCCAGGCCGGTTCGGTCGACGGCGACAGCGACACCCAGCTGCCGTCATCCAGCCGCACCGTCAGCGCGAACACGCCGGGCACCGCAAATTCGTCGCGCCGCAAGGTGAATTCGCGCCGCTCGGTTCCGGCCGGCCGGCGCAGCGGCGTCGGTGCGGGCAATGGACGTTCAAACAAAGACGGGCCTGGATCGGCGACTTCGCTTTTGCGCAGCGTGCGCACCTGCACCGCTTCGCGCGGCAAGCCCATCCCTTCCGAGATCTGCCGCGCCAGCATGTCGAACGCACCGCGATTCCAAGCGGCCGCGCGCGGCTCGTGATCCAGCCATTCGACATGCAGCTCATCCGTGCCGAGCGAGGCGGCGCGCGTGTGCCGTTCGGCGATCGGCGCCGCTTCGAGTGCGAGCCGGGCGCGTTCGGCTTCGTTGATCAGCTGTTGCGTGGTGAAGATTGGTGGCGGATCGGGCCGGTTCCACGCGACGATGATGCCGGCGGCGGTTTGCGCCAGAAAGATCGCCAGCCCAACCACCAGCGCAATCCGGAACGCGACACCTCGCACCAAGGCGCGCCGTGGCACCATCGCGGTTAGTGTTCTTCCGTCAGCGGCTCGGCTTCGACCGGAACGCCGTCGTCGCGCATTACTTCAGCGGCGAAGAAATAGCCGCCGTTGCGCACCGTCTTGATCAGGCCTGGCTCTTTCGGATCGCTTTCCAGCTTGCGGCGCAGGCGCGACACCTGCACGTCGATCGAACGATCGAACGGCAGCGCGCTGCGGCCGCGCGCCAGATCGAGCAGCTGATCGCGCGTCAGCACGCGGCGCGGATGTTCGACGAAGGCCTGCAGCAACGTGAACTCGCCACCCGACAAGGTGATCAACACATTGTCCGGCGAGGTCAGTTCGCGGCGGCCGAGGTCAAAGCGCCAGCCATCGAAGAGATAGACCAGCGCGCGTTCTTCGGTCGGTGTCGTGTGATCGCGGGTCCGGCGCAGCACCGCTTTGACGCGCGCCAGAAGCTCGCGCGGATTGCACGGCTTGGGCAGGTAGTCGTCGGCGCCCATTTCCAGCCCGACGATGCGATCGGTGTCGTCGCCCATCGCGGTCAGCATCACGATCGGCACCGACGAGGTCGACCGCAGCTGCCGGCAGAGCGACAGCCCGTCTTCGCCGGGCAGCATCAGGTCCAAGATCACGAGATCGATCTTCGCCGTCTCCATCGTGCGCGCCATGGCGCGCCCGTCAGCAGCCGTCGACACGCGAAACCCGTGTTCGGTGAGGAAATGAGAAACTGCCGAACGGATCTCGCGATCGTCGTCGACAAGTAGAATGTGCGGTCCGGTACGCATCCGACCTTCCTGTACGCGCCCCAGCCCCCGCGGCAAAGCCCGAGCGGTTACGTCGTTCGACCATTCCGGCGCGGGTTACGCGGCGTTACCCGAGCTTGACCCGCGGGCGCGGACGCGGGACGAGGCTTGGATGCGCGACGTCGCCTGTCTATTCCCCGAACGCCCCCTGGGCCGGCTGCTGCCATGAGCGCCCGGGCGGGTGGAATCTTGCTGCAGGCGCTGGCCGAGGACGACCCTCAGGGCGACGCTCTGCCACGCTATGTGCGGCTCCAGAGCCGGCTGCGCCGCGCCATCCTGGACGGCGCGCTGAAACCGGGCGCGCGCCTGCCCTCGTCCCGCGCGCTGGCGCGCGATCTCGACCTCGCCCGCAACACGGTCGAAGCGGCGCTGGCGGCGCTGGAAGCCGATGGGTTCGTCGAGCGCCGTCGCGGCTCGGGCAGTTTCGTCGCCGATCCACTGCCCGACCATGCGCTGCCGCCGTCGCTGGCACCCGAGCAGGACGCGACCGCGCCGCGCTGCTCGATCCGCGGCCGCACCATCGCGGCCATTCCGGGACAGACGTATGCCGGCGGCGGCGGTGCGTTCTCGCCGTCCCTGCCTGCGATGGATCTGTTTCCGCGCGCGCTGTGGGCGAAGCTGTTGGCGCGTGCTGCGCGCGGCGCTGGCGCTGATTTGTGGGGCTATGCCGCCAGCCCCGGTTTGAAAATGCTGCGCGAAGCGATCGCGGCGCATGTCGCGGCGACGCGCGGCGCGCGCGTCGATCCCGGTCGGGTGATCGTCACCACCAGCTCGCAACAAGCCTTGGCGCTTGCCGCTTCGGTGCTGCTCGATCCCGGCGACGATGTTTGGATGGAAGAACCCGGCTGGCGCATTCCGCGTGCGCTGCTGCAAGCGGTCGGTGCCAACGTGATTCCGGTGCCGGTCGACGGCGAAGGGCTCGACGTTGCCGCCGGCATCGCCGCATCGCCCACCGCGCGCATGGCCTATGTGACGCCGGCGCATCAATTCCCGACCGGTGTCGAACTGTCGCCGACGCGGCGCCGCGCCTTGCTGCATTGGGCCGAGAGCGCCGACGCGGTGATTGTCGAAGACGATTACGACGGCGACTTTCGCTATGTCGGTCGCCCGCTCGCATCGCTGCAGGCAAGCGGCGGTGCGCGCACGATCTATGTCGGCACCTTCAACAAGATGTTGTTCCCCTCGCTGCGGCTTGCCTTTGCGATCGTGCCCGACGCGTTGGTCGACGCGATGGTCGCGGCCAAGCATCTGTTCGACGGCCACACGACCGCGATCAACCAAGGCGCACTGGCGCATTTCATTCTCGACGGACATTTGCGCGCGCATCTCGCAGCGATGCGCGCCGCCTATGACGAGCGGCGCCTGGCGTTGCTCGAGTCGGTTGCCGCCTATGACGATCTGCTGGCGCTGGGTCCGTCCAATGCGGGCACGCAAGTCGCCGCTTGGTGCCGCACGCCGGTCGACGACATTGCAGCGCGCCACACCGCGTCACAGGGCGGCGTCGATCTTCAGCCGCTGTCGACCAGCTTCGCAGGGCCGCCGCAAACCGGCTTTCTACTTGGTTTCGCGTCAGCGTCGCCGTCGCGCATTCGTGCCGCTGCCGCCGTGCTGCCACGCGCGATCGAAGCGGCCGGCCGCAACCAGAACGCGCGCGTCGTGCTGGGTCAGCGCGGCGTCTAGCGCGTCGTCTTCGTCACCGTCGTGGTCTTTTCCTGATACCCGGTCGCCGGCGAGTCGGTGACGCGTTCGTCAAGCGTGCGCGTGACGCGGCTGGTGCCGGTCTCGTAGGTGGTCGAAACATGTTTGCTGGTTTCGACCGGGACCGGAACCGCGGGCGGCTCGGTCAAGGTCCATGAGGTCGGCGTCTTGGCCGCCTCATTCAGCGCCTGGGTGCGAACACACTCGGCGCGGTCGGCCTCTGTCCGGTAGGTTGCGCAACGCGATTCGCTGTCTGATTGGGCGAGCGCAGTCGCAGCGAAACCGGTCACAACAAGTGCGACCATGCAGGTACGGATCATGGCGGTCGTCCTTCGAAAGATTGCAACTGTGAAACCCACAACGCGGGCGGGCAGTTCCCGATGAAGGTGCCTGACTACGATCAGCGCGCGCTAGAGCTGCGCTTCGTCCTGGCGACCGGCCCGGGCGGCCAGAACGTCAACAAGGTTTCGACCGCGGTCGAATTGCGCCTCGACCTGCCGCAAGCGGGTCTACCCGATCGTATTTTGTGGCCGCTGGTGCGGCTGGCGGGAAAGCGCGTCAGCAAAGAAGGCGTGCTGATCATTGTCGCCAACAAGCAGCGCACGCAGGAACGCAACAAAGCCGACGCGCTACAGCGGCTCGATGAGCTGTTGTTGAAAGCAGCCGAACCGCCGCCACCGCCGCGCCGTCCGACCAAACCGACGAAAGCAAGCAAGACGCGTCGCCTCGACGGCAAAACCCGTCGCGGCACGATCAAAAAGCTACGCGGTAGCGCCGACGATTAGATCAAGCCGCGAGCGGTGCCTGCAGCGGCAGGCGCAAACGACGGCCGACGGTTGCGCCGCCAACTTCCAGCCCGACCGTGTGACCGCCGACCAGCTCCAACAGGCGCAGCGCGCCCGCACCGCCCGATTCATCAGGCGCGACTGCTTCGACGCCGGAATTTTCCGGACGCGTGCGTAGCTCGTCATCGGCGATGCCGCCGCGCGCTAGGCTGAGTTCGATCATCTCGGCAGCAACCGCGAAGGACAGGCGCACCGGCGAACCAGCCAGCGTGCCGGTGCGCGTCTCTTCAAAGAACCGGCGCAGCACACGCGACAGAACTCGGCGATCATGGGTGACGACGGTCGGCGGCAGATCGCTGACTTCAACGGCGCCATGCGCTTCGCCGACGTCGGCGGCAACGCGGCGCACCAACTCGTCGAGCCGCATCGGTTCGGGTTCGATCCGCGTGTGGCCTGCATCGATCCGGCCGAGATCGATCAGATCTTCGACCAGCGAATGGAGCTCGATGCCGGCGCGATGAATTTGCCCTGCATGTTCGGCAAGCGCGGTGCCCGGCGACTCGTCGCGAATAAGATCGGCAAAGCCCAGAATTGCATGGAGCGGCGTGCGCAGCTCGTGGCTGACGCGCGCCAGAAACCGTGCCCGCGTCCGTACCGCCGACTGCGCATGTTCGGCCGCCATCTGCGCGTTCTCGGCAGCAAGCTGCAGCGCGCGCATCCGGCGATGCGCGGCATAGACAGAAAATCCGATCAGCAAAATCGCGCCCGCCGCGACGCCGGTCGCCAGGAACGCGTGCTGGCGCCAGCCGGCCGCGATCGCGGCGCGCGGAATCGTAATGCAGACGACGATCGGAAAGCTTTCGCTCGACCGATAGGCCATCACGCGATCGGATCCGTCCGACGCGGTGAAATGCTGCGTGCTGCCGTTGGCGACGGCGGGCAACAGATCGGTGATCAGATTCTTGCCGCGATCGGCGGCAGCCGTACCCGGGATTGCAGGTGCGGCCGGCGCATCGGCGGCAAAGCGCGCCAGCATGGCGCCATTGCGCAGCAGCAAGGCGGCCGAACCTTGATCGTCACGCAGCGACATGCGCTGCACGAAGGCGCGGAAGAACTCGGGGTCGACGGTCGCCAGCACGACGCCGCGGAACTTGTTGTTGGCGTCGACGATACGGCGCGACGCGGGGATCCAGACATTGCCCGTCTTCACGCCCTTCAACGGCGCGCTGAGCAACAGACCCAGGCTGGGATTGTCACGATGCGCGATGAAGTAGGAACGTTCCGCGACCGACGGTCGGTCCAGCGACGGCGTCGTGTCGGATGCAATCACGCCATCGGCGCCAACCAGAACCAGGTTGCGGATGTGCGGCAGTTTTTCGATCGCACGCGCCAAGGCCGGACGCGTCGCGCCCATCGCCCATTGCGGCGACGCCTGCAACGCGTCGACGGCGAGTTCGAGCGATAGATCGATTGTCTCGAACGTGCGGTCGGCATGTTCGACCAACCCAGACGCGAGCGCCGACGCGCGCGACTCGGCCGCAACGAACCGCGCCTCACGATCTTGGTGCAAATCGAAGGCAAGCAGCCCGAGCACGGTCAGAATCGCGGCGATGCCGAGATGGATCTGTCGCCGTTCGCCGTTGCGCATGGTGGCGCCTACGTAAGGTGGCGATGTGACTGCTTCGTTAATACCCGCAATTGCGGCTGGAAGCCGCAATGTTCTCGCTTCGTCGCGGTAGTTAGGGGTTCTTTCAGCACCTCTGCGCCCCCTAGCAGGGGGAGGAAGGATGTCGCTGCTTACGCGCCTGTTGCTGCTGATCGCCCTGGCGGTGCTGCCCACCTTGGGTGTCGTCGCGCTGCACGAGGCGCGGCAGCATGACGAGCGCGTGTACGAGGTTCAGCTCGCGGCGCAGATGCAGGCGCGCCAGCTCGCCACCGAACTACGCGCGGCGATCGAAGGCGGTCAGCAGCTGCTGACGTCGGTCGCCGACCTTCCGGCAATTCTCGAACGTCGCGTCGAAGAATGCGACCGTCTGCTGGGCCGGCTCTATCTGCGCTTTCCGATTTACGGCGCCATCATCGCCACCGACGAGAAGGGCATCGTCCAATGCGGCAGCGGCCACGGTATCGACCTGTCCGAACGGCCGCATGTGCGCGCGGCGCGCGAAACGCGCGGCTTCGTCGTCGGTGATTTGACGACCAGCTTTGTCAGCCTGCAGCAGATCGTTCCGCTGGCCTATCCGATCACCAACGAAGCCGGCCGCATCATCGGCACCTTGGTCGCCGCGTTTCGCGTCGACGAGATGAACCGGAAACTGGCCGACTTTCCGTTGCGCCCCGGTGCGACTGCGCTGATCACTGATCGGCGCGGCAACGTCATTGCGCGCTTGCCCTACGATCCCGAACAGGTCGGACGTCAGCCGCCCGAACTGCATGCGCCGGATTTGACCGCAACCCATGCCGGTGTCCGCGCCGCGCGTGACAAGGACGGTGCGCCGCGCATCGTCGGTTTCGAGCCGCCGGCCAACGACCCCTGGAACGCGTTCTATATCGGCGTCTCGCTGCCCGAGACCGAGCTGCTGGGCGCCGTCAGCGCCGATACGCGCAGCGAGCTGGTAGCGTTTCTCGCCGCACTCGCCTTTAGCACCGTGTCGATCACCTTGATCTGGCGCCGCACCGTCGCACGCCCGGTCGGACAGTTGCTGACCACGATCGAACGGCAACGCGACGACGAAGCCGCGCGCGTGCGGTTGATGCGCGGCAGCCACGAGCTGCGGCGGTTGGGACACGCGTTCGACGATCTGCTCGACCGGCTTCATACGCGCAGCCGCGCGCTGGCCGAATCCGAGGCACGCGCACGATCGATGTTGGAGCGTATGCGCACGGCGGCGCGCGCGGTCCATGCCAGCGCCAGCTCGATCGTGATCATCGATGCGCGCCACAAGGAGATGCCGATCGTCGACGTCAATCCGGCGTTCGAACGCATCACCGGCTATACGCGCGACGAAGCGATCGGCAGCAACTATCTGCTACTGACCGGCAAGGACGAAAGCGCGACCATGGTCGAGTTGCGCCGCGCCTTGCTGGAACGCCGCGAATGTACGGTGCAGTTGATCGGCACGCGCAAAGACGGATCGCCGTTTCACTGCGAACTGCGCGTCGCCCCGGTCTTCGACGAGAATGGCCGCGTCACCCACTATGTCGCGGTCCAGAACGACATCACCGAACGCGTCGAAAGCGAACGCCGCCTGGCTGCGGCGAAAGACGAAGCCGAAGCGTCCAACCGCGCCAAGACGCAGTTCCTTGCCAATATGAGCCACGAGCTGCGCACGCCGCTCAACGCCATCATCGGCTTTTCCGAAATCCTGCAGAGCGAGCTCTTCGGCCCGCTGTCCGAGCGCTACAAAGAATACGGCACCGACATCAACGATGCCGGCCGCCATCTATTGGCGCTGCTCAACGACCTGCTCGACCTGGCGCGGATCGAAGGCGGCAAGATGGGGCTGGATGTGCGCTGCGTCGCATTGGCGCCGCTGGTCGAAGGCTGTCTCGATCTGGTGCGCCCGCAAGCAGCGCAGCGCGGCGTGACCTTGGCGGCGAATATCGAAGCGGGGCTGGAGCCGGTCTGCGATCCGACGCGCCTGCGCCAGATGTTGCTCAACCTTCTGACCAACGCGATCAAATTCACGCCGCGCGACGGCAACGTCACCGTCCTTGCGCGGCACGACGCGGCAACTGGATTCGTGCTGCAGGTCACCGACACCGGCATCGGCATGGCGCCGGGCGAAATTCGCGTCGCGCTGGAGCCGTTCGGCCAAGTCGAGAACGCGCTGACAAGGCAGCATGACGGCGTCGGGCTGGGCTTGCCGATCGCCAAGCGCCTGGCCGAACTGCATGGCGGTTCGCTGACCGTGATCAGCGGCACCGGCAACGGAACCACGGTGACGATCACGTTGCCGGATGCACCGGCAATGGCGCTGGTAAGATAGGCGCGCAGCGCCTCCCGGATTTCAGTTCATGATCAGAAATGAAAACCGGGAGCGGTTTCGCCGCTAAATCAGGCGTTCGGGACCGGGTCGGTCAGCAAGCCGGCCGCTTCGATGCCGGCGGCGGCACAACGTTCGTCATTGTCCGACGTATCGCCGGTGACGCCGACTGCACCGAGCACGCGGCCGCTTGCGTCGCGCACCAACAAGCCGCCGGCAGCAGGCACGACGCGCCCGTTCGACGCGTCGATCAGCGACTGCACGAAAACCGGGCGTTCGTTGGCCATGGTTGCGATCGCGCGCGACGACACGCCGACGCCCAGCGCGCCATAGGCTTTGCCGCGTGCAATCTCGAAGCGGAGATTCGAGCTGCCGTCCTGGCGCTCATACGCGATCAGGATGCCGCCGGCATCGAGAACGACGCAGGCCAGCGGTTTCAGTTGCAGCTCAGCCGACTTGGCGAAAACGCCGCGCAGCATGGTACGGGCCTGGTCGAGCGACAGCGAATCCATGACGGCAACTCCGACGAAGAAATGGTCCGTCGCGATGCCGCCGGCGGCTGAACAAGTCAAGCAGAGTCAGTAGAGCGCGATCGCCTCGGCGGCCTCGAACTCTTCACGCGTGGCCGGCACATTGCCGTGAAATTGCTGCCGCCAGCGCCCATCTGCGCCTTTTCGCTGCACAATCACCACCCGGCCGATTTCGTCCATCTCGCCGTGCGGGCCCATTCCTTGGATCCGGTAGAAGCCGCGATCGACCACCGTGCCGTTCTGTTCCTGCCGGTCGACGATCTTGTAACGCAGGACCGACTTGACGTTGCCTTGGCGCATACGCCGGAAATTGCGCTCGGCATTTTCCTCGATCGCCGCGGCACCGACCGTGACGCGCGGCGCAGCGCGTGGCGAGAAAAACACCTCGACCGCGTCGTCCGTGTACAAGCCGCGCAACGGCGCGATGTCGAGCGTATTGTTGGATTGGCACGATAGAATGTAGGTGCGGCCCAGCGCTTCCCATTCCGCCGTAAGATCGAGGCCAAACGCAGCACTTGTCGTAAGAGCGGTCGCGCAACACAGCGCGATGAGGAATTTGTACATCGCCGGATCTCCTGCACCGACGCTGCGGCGGAACAGGAAACAACCCGTAAATGAACCAGCTGCAACCGGTCCGCCAGCGGACCGGTTGCGCCAAGTTTTCCGATTACGCGCCGAAACCGCCGTCGATGCTGAGCGTCGTGCCGGTTATGAACGACGCTTCCGGACCAGCCAGAAACGCAACGCCGGCCGCGATATCTTCCGGCTTGCCATAGCGGTTCAACGCCAAGGCAGCGCGCTGGCCGTCGGCATGCTCGCCGTCCGCCGGGTTCATGTCCGTGTCGATCGGACCCGGCTGCACCACGTTGACGGTGATGTTGCGCGGACCCAAATCGCGCGCAGCGCCGCGGCTATAGCCAGCAACCGCAAATTTGGTCGCGGCATAGTCGGCGATGCCGGGGAAGCGAACGTCCTGGCCCAGGCACGAACCGATCGTGATGATCCGGCCGCCATCGCTGATCACCGGTGCCGCAGCACGAATGCCGGCGACGACCGAGTCGTAATTGACCACGCGCTGACGATCCAACGCGGCCGTGTCGGCGGCTGCGTCACCAACTGCGCCGGGCGCATAGACGCCCGCATTGTTGACGAGAATGTCCAGTTTGCCGAACTGCGCGACCACGTCGCTGATCAGTTTCGCAGCTTGTTTCGGGTCGGATGCGTCGGCCTTGATCGCAACTGCCCGCACGCCTTTCGCTTTCAGCTCCTGCACCACTGCATTGGCCTGGTCGGCCGAGGCCGAATAGCTGATCGCAACGTCAGCGCCGTCGGCGCCGAGCCGTTTGGCAACCGCAGCGCCGATGCCGCGGGCACCGCCGGTCACGATCGCGACTTTGCCAGTGAGTGTCTTCGCCATGATGGTTCTCCATAGCCGCTTGGGGCTTTTTCTGTAACGCCCGCTACAGATGTGCCTCTGGACGATCCGGGTCAAGCGACTTATGTAGTGACCTGTATAAAATGTCGCAGATCGACAAAGAGAGGGTCTGATGGCGGTCGGTCGCCCCCGCGCCTTCGACAAAGAGAAGGCGCTCGATGATGCGCTGCAGGTGTTTCTGCGCAAAGGCTATGAAGGCGCGTCGCTGGCCGAGCTGACCGACGCGATGGGCATCAATCCGCCCAGCCTGTACGCCGCGTTCGGCAACAAAGAAGGCCTCTTCCGCCTGGCGCTCGATCGCTACACGGACGCGTATAGCGCTGTCGCCGAAGCCGCGATGGCGGCGCCGACCGCGCGGGAAGCGACGGCGATCTTCCTACGCGGCACGATCGACTCGCAGACGCGCAAAAACGGTCCCGGCTGTCTGCTGGTGCACGGCGCGCTCGCCTGCGCCGAAAGTTCGGACGCGATCAAACAAGAACTGACGAGCCGCCGCAGCGACAACGAAGCGATGCTGCGGGCGCGCTACGTGCGTGCCGTCAAAGAAGGCGACCTGCCTGCCGGCACCGATACGGCAGCGCTTGCGCGCTACGTATCGACGATGCTGCAAGGGACCGCGGTGCAGGCGGCCAGCGGTGTTGCGCGTGACGAACTCTACGATCTGATCGAAATGACCTTGCAGGCCTTCCCTGCCGCTGCGCCACGCAAAAAGAAAAAAGGGTAACGCTCTTGCTCGATGCGATTACGAGCCGCCGTTCGGTCCGCGCCTTTCTCGACACGCCGGTGGCGCGCGATACGATCGAACAGATTCTTGCCGCTGCATCGCGCGCGCCCAGCGCCAACAACACGCAACCGTGGCGCGTCTATGTTCTGACCGGCGCGGCCAAGACGCGCCTCACCGATGCGATCCTGGCGGCGCGCGCCGACGGCGCACACGAACCGCGCCCGGAATACGGCTACTACCCCGCGGCCTGGCCCGAACCGTATTTGTCGCGCCGGCGCAAAGTCGGTTGGGATCTCTATTCGCTGTTGGGAATCGGCAAAGGCGACCGCGACCAGGCGCGCGCCTGGAGCGATCAGAATTTCCGCTTCTTCGGCGCGCCGGTCGGCATGATCTTCACGCTCGACCGCGACCTCGCCATCGCGTCCTACATGGATCTCGGCATGTTCATGCAGAACATTTCGACCATCGCGCGGCATCTCGGCCTGGACACTTGCCCGCAAGCCGCGTTCGCGAGCTATCACGACGTCATTCGCACCGAACTAGCGCTCGATCCGAATCAGGTCGTCGTGTGCGGCATGGCGCTGGGTCACGCGGACGAAGCGGCATTGGCCAATCAACTGATCACCGACCGCGAGCCGCCCGCATCCTTCGCTGCGTTTCTCGATACCTAACCGGTCGCTTCACCGAAACGAATTCGCTGGCCTGCCGACGCCGACTGCGCATGATCGCCGGTTCGCAGCTGGAGAGTTCGCATGGCCGTCCGGGAAATCATTCGCGTCGAACCACTATCGACCTGGCTCGAACGTTGGAAAGCGCCGACATCCGCGGTCACGCGGCATGGCGATACGATTTACGTGTCGGGCTTTCCGCCCTTCGATCCCGCCACCGGCGAAATTGTCGACGCACCGATCGAACGTCAGACCGAACTGGTTCTGGAACAACTGAAACTGTGCGTCGAGACTGCCGGCTCGTCGCTCGACAAGGTTCTCAAATGCAACGTGTACTGCACGTCGGTTGCGAAGTTCGCTGTCGTGAACGCGATCTATGCGCGCTATTTCCCCAAGGATCCGCCGGCGCGGATTTTCGTCAACGTGCCGGCTTGGCCCGGCCATTTCGACATCGAGATCGATTGCGTCGCAGCTTTGTAGGCTAGAGCCGGCGCGCGGTTCCCACCGAGAGAACCGCGCGAATAAGATCAGCCTGCCGCGCAGCGCCGGTCTTGGCCAACGCCGACTGCAATTGCGAGCGTACAGTCGAGATCCGCACCTGCCGCCGATCGGCGATCTCTTGCACGGTTTCGCCTTGCGCCAATCCAACCGCGAGATCGGCTTCGGCCGGGCTCAATCCGAACAGCTCCGCCGCGCGTTGTTGCAGTCCGGCATCCTGCGTCATGGGATCGTGCACGAACACCAGCGCCTCATCGTCACCGGTACGTTGCGAGGTCGCGAACGGTAAGATGATCACGCGATAGGACGGTGCGCCGGACGGCCGCTCGACCTGCAAAGCACTTTCGGCGACAACGCCGCGAACGACCGCGCGCAACCGCGTCAACAAGGCGGCCTGCGCGGACCGGAGCGCGCACTCCAACAAGGGCGACGTACGAAGCCCGTCATTCGCATCGAAGATCGCGCGCGCTTGCCGGTTGGCGAAGGTGACACGCCCGTCGACGCGGCAGCGAAGCACGCCAAATGGAACCGTGTCCAACGCGTCTTCTGCATACAAAGCGCGACGCCCCGAACCTTGTAAGCGCGTACGCAAACTCAGCATCTGGCCAAGATGCGGCGCCAACCGTGCGACCAGCGCCTCATCATCGTCGTCGAAACTTCCGGCGCGTTGCGAGCGCATCAGGCTCAGCGTGCCCCTGCTGTCATGGGCGACAAACGGCGTTCCCATGCAATGGACGACACCGCCGGTCGTCGGCTCGATCAGGTCGTTATAGATTTCGCTGCGCAGCATGCGTTCGACCGGCACCAATCCGTCGAGCCGCCACGGCCGTCCTGCCGGCAGCATGTCGAGCGCGAGTTTCCACGGATCGATTTTCGCGTAGTGAGCGCCGTACGGTCCGATCACATCTGCGACAGGAAAATTATGCATCGGCACGCCGAGCAGCTCGCCCTGGGCATCGCAGAGCGGAAACCAGGCGTGGGTCGCTCCCGTTTCTGCTGCGAGAAGTTCCGCCAACCCGGCATAGGCGTCGTCATCCGTCACCGCGTCATAGATTGCGGCGATAAGGCGTAGCAGGCGGTCCTCAGGCATGGGCGGCACGCGCCGAAATTAAGGCGCCGAAACCTGCCAAAAAATTTACGAGACGCACGCTGCTCCTTCAAATGAAGGATGCGAAACGCCCGAAGCTTGCGGTTGCTTGGCCGCGAACCAACCGCTGCGGGAGAAATCGATGCCGACTGTGACTTTGACCCCGACCTATCTCGGCATGGCGGGCAAAGAGACCGGGGCCTATCGCGTCGACCTGTCCGCCTTCAGCGGATCGGACACGGTCTGGATTCTGATCGAGGACGATCACGTCGTGTCGGGCGGCCGTGGCGCGGCATCCGGCTTCGACCTCGACTTTCTCTATTGGTCGAACATTCTGACCAGCAATCCGCTCAGCCTGCCGGCGAACGCGCAAGGCAACAACAGCTACAGCCTGGCAATCGAAGACGCGAATATCAGCTTCCGCGGCGGCTATCAGCAGCCGACTCTGTCCACCGATCCCGCATATTGGAGCAACGGACGCCTCGTCGGTTCGACGGCGGCGGGCGGCATCGACTACACCAGCACCACGTTCTGGCGGATGGACGGTGACAGCTCGACGCCGGTCGGCGGCCTTTCGCTGGGCGAAGGTGGCGCGGTGCTGCTGCGCTGGCGCCCGGTCAATTCGACGAACAACCAATATCTCTATTTCGGTGATGTCGGCGGCGGCAATGACGGCGTTAGCGTCACGATTTCCGATCAGCCGCTGTCGCTCGCCGTCACCGGCACGATGCTGCTCAAAGGCACTGACGCGGACGACGTGATCCGTCTCGGCGAAGGCGCCAATCTCGCGCTTGGTGCGGGCAAGGATCGGCTGGAAGGCGGCAACGGCAACGACAATCTCGGCGCCGCCGGTGGCGACGACACGCTGGTCGGTGGTGCGGGCAACGACACGCTCGATGGTGGCGCCGGTCGCGACACGGCTGTGTTCAATGGCAAATGGAGCGCCGCAACGATCACGATCGGTTCGACTGCGACCTTCGTCACCACGACCGCCGACGGCACCGACTCGATGACCGGAATCGAGCGTATCCGCTTTGACGACGGTGTCGTGCTGACCGATCTCGGCAGCAATGGCGCATCGGCTTACCGCCTATATCAAGCAGCACTTGGTCGTGCACCCGACGAGGGCGGTTTGCGCGTGCAGGCGGGCGCACTGGATTCAGGCACGGCAAAACTGACTTTGGCGCAGAATTTTCTTGGCGCCGCCGAATTCACTGCGCGCTTTGGAACGACGCTGAACAACAACGACTTTGCGACGGCGATGTACACGAACATTCTGGGTCGCGCGCCTGATCCGGCGGGATTGAAGGTACAGGTCGACGCGCTGAATGCGGGCATGTCGCGCGCGCAGCTTCTGCTCAACTTCGCCGACGCGAACGAAAATGTGCAGCTGACCGGTGCAGCAACGAAAAACGGTCTTTTCTCGCCCTTCCCCGATCCTGCCTTCGGCTGAACCGCGCGACGCAAAACAAAAGAGGCCGCGGCAATGCCGCGGCCTCTCGCATCGGTGACAGTACGGGCGGCTTACTTACCGACCCAACCCGATTGCTTGCCGCACTTATTTTCTTCGGCTTTGTGGGTCTTTTCCCACTGCGAAACCGATTGGGTTTCGTTCGAATCCATCAGCGCGGTCATGCAGGAGCAATAGGCCGCGATCACGGCGGGAGTCTGCTTCTCGTCTTTGTTGTCGTCGACGCAGCGCTTGATCCATTTCGCGTCATCGGCGTTCTGCGCCGACGCCGGCGCGCTGGCCAGAACAAGTCCAAAACAGGCCAGTGCCAAAGCGGTCGTGAGCTTCATCCTGGAACATCTCCCCCTTCTGTCGGCCCCGCAATTCGGGGCGGCCGAAAGATGCCATGTCAGCACATATTGTACAGACGGATTCTGTCTTTCATGGCATGAGGCTGGCGGCAGCGGCGCTTGTCCGCCGAATCCGTGGCTGGCAGGGTGATCGCATTCCATGACAAGCATCGTTCGCCAGGATCCGGACTGGGCCGCGCGTAAATTTGCGTCGCTGACCTTGCTCACCGTCGCGATCGTTGCGGCGATGTCGGCGTGGTTCGCAACCACCGCCTCGCTTGCTGCGATTCGCCAACATTGGGTACTGACGCCGTTCTACGAAGCGTTGCTGACGAGTTCGGTGCAAGCCGGATTCGTGATCGGCACGCTGACGAGCGCGCTGCTGAGCCTGCCCGACCGGTTCGATCTGCAAAATTTGTTCTGCGCCTCCGCGCTCATCGCCTGCATCGCCAATTTGCTGATTCTGTTGTGTGAGCCGACATCGATCGCGGTGCCGTTGCTGCGCCTTGTCACCGGCATGTGCATGGCCGGGATTTATCCGGTCGGCATGAAGCTCGCGTCGACTTGGGCCAAAGGCGATCTCGGCCTGTTGATGGGATTGCTCGTTGGCGCGCTGACCTTGGGATCGTCGCTGCCGCATGCGTTGGCGGGACTTGGCGGTGTCGATTGGCGCATTCCGATCGCTGGCGCTGCAGCAGGCACGTTGCTCGCGGCGATGTTGATCCGCTTCGTCGCAATCGGCGCGCCGCTTGCTGCAGCACCGCCGTTGCAACCGCGCAATGCGTTGCAGGCGTTCCGCAACCGTCCGCTGTTGTTGGCCAATCTCGGTTACTTCGGCCATATGTGGGAGCTGTATGCGATGTGGGCCTGGATCGGCCCGTTTCTCGCTGCGAGCTTCGCCGCACGCTACGCAGATACGCCGCCGCTCGATCCGCGCTACGCAGCCTTCGCCGTCGTTGCAGCCGGCGCCATCGGTTGTCTCGGCGGCGGCTGGAGTGCCGACCGGTGGGGACGCACCCTGGTCACGATCGTGTCGATGGCGATCAGCGGCAGCTGTGCGGTGCTGATCGGATTCAGCTATGGCGGCCCGGCTGCAATCACGCTGGCGGTCGCACTCGTGTGGGGCATCACAGTCATTTCCGACTCGGCGCAATTCTCGGCGTCGGTTTCCGAACTCAGCGATCGCAGCCTGACCGGTACGATGCTGACCGTGCAGATGTGCGTCGGCTTTCTGATCACGCTGCTCAGCATCCACCTGATCCCGTACGCGTTCGACACGATGGGCTGGCGTTGGGCTTTCGCGACCTTGGCAATCGGGCCGGCGTTGGGCGTTGTTGCGATGAGCCGGCTGCGCGCACGCAGCGAAGCGCAGAAACTCGCCGGCGGAAAACGCTAGTTCCGGTGCGCGTCGCGCAGCGCTGAATCGAGATCCGCGAACAGGTCGGCTGGATCTTCGGCGCCGACTGACAGGCGCAGCAAATCGGTCGGGCACGGCGATCCCGCGCCTTCGACCGACGCACGATGTTCGATCAGGCTTTCGACACCGCCCAACGACGTTGCGCGTTTCCACAACGCGACGCGCGCCGCGGTTTTGATCGCAGCCGCCTCGCCGCCTTTGACCCGGATCGACAACATGCCGCCAAAACCGCCGCTCATCTGCTTGGCCGCAATCGCATGTCCGGGATGGGTGGAGAGACCGGGATAGAGCACCGTCGACACGCAGCCATGTCCGTCAAAGCGCGCGGCGAGATCCAGCGCGCTGGCGCACGCCGCACGCACGCGCAGATCGAGCGTGCGCATGCCGCGGATCAACAGAAACGCTTCGAACGGTCCGAGAATCGTGCCGACGCTGCGGCGGAAGCGGGCGATCCGTTCCCAGAACTCGTCCTGCTTGTTCGTTGCCAACGCGCCGGCAACGACGTCGGAATGACCGTTCAGATATTTGGTCGCCGAATGCATCACGATGTCGGCGCCAAGTTCGAGCGGCCGCGTCAGCACCGGCGTCGCTGCGGTGGAATCGACCGCCAGCCGCGCGCCGACGCCATGCGCCAACGCAGCAACCGCCGCGATGTCGGTCACCGTCCATAGCGGATTGGCCGGGGTTTCGATCCAGACCAGTTTGGTGCGCCCAGGGATCAGCGCGGCGCGCACCGCATCGAGATTGTCGCTGTCGACGAAGGTCGCTTCGATGCCCCAGGATTTGGCGTCGGTGAGCAGCCAATTGCGCTGCGCCCAATACATGACTTTCGACACGACGACATGATCGCCGGGCGCCAATGACATGAACACGGCCGCCGCTGCCGACATGCCCGACGACAGCACCATAGAAGCCGCAGCACCTTCGAGCATCGCAATCACGGCTTCAGCTTCGCGCACCGTTTGATTGTCGGGTCGTCCATAGACAAAGCCCGACCGGTACTGGTTGTCGTCGTCGCGAATGAAGGTCGTCGCAAGATGGATCGGCGGCACGACTGCGCGGGTTTCGCCGTCGATCTTGCCCAGCGCCTGCGCAACGTTCGTACGCTGCGACCAGCTTTGCTTCTGCATGACGATCACCCTGGACTCTACGATATGAGACGGATACTCTCAGATCGTGGATGATAGTGAAAGCGCCAAAGAAAGCCAGCTTTCGGACTTGATCGGCAATCGCGTCGCCGAACGGCGCGCGGCGCTGAAATTGTCGCTTGACGACATCGCGGCACGCACCGGCGTCAGCCGCGCCATGGTTTCGCGCATCGAGCGCGGCGAAGTCCACGCCAGCGCAGTCGTGCTCGACCGACTATGCGCTGGCCTCGGAATCAGCCTGTCGGAATTGTTTGCGCGCGAAACGACCTCACCCTTGTTGCGCCGCGCCGAGCAGACCGTCTGGACCGATCCGTCGACCGGCTACATCAGGCGCGACATTGCGCCGGCCGGCACGGGATCGCCGGTCAAGATCGTCGAAATCGATTTCCCGCCCGGCGCGGAAGTGTCGTTCGAACGCAGCCGCCATCGCGTCATCGACCAACATGTCTGGGCGTTGAAAGGCGAGATCGAAATCGAAAGCGGCGGCAAGCACTACAAATTGTCGGTGGGCGACTGCCTGCATATGCGGTTGGTCGACCGCAACACGTTTCGCAATACGACCAGCAAGCCCGCGCGCTACGCGGTCATTCTGACGTTGGAGTCGGTTGCGTGACGGCGCATGCGATTCGCGTTCTGCCGCCCGTGCACGACGCACGCGATGCATTGGTCGATCTGCTGGTCGATTCGGTCGAGCATGGTGCGTCGGTCAATTTCGTCTGGCCGATGACGCGTGCCAAAGCCGAACATTGGTGGGATGGCGCGCTTGCCAGCCACCTGCACGGCGAACGGCTGGTGTTGATCGCCGAACTGGACGGACGCATCGAAGGGACGGTGCAGGTGATTTTCGCGCCGCAGGAAAATCAGATCCACCGCGCCGAAATTTCCAAATTGCTGGTGCACAGCTCCGCGCGCGGTCGCGGGCTGGGTGCGCGATTGCTGCGCGCCGCCGAAGACGAAGCGCGCAAAGCGGGGCGCAGTCTGCTGGTGCTCGACACCGAAAAGGACAGCGCCGGCGACCGGCTCTATGCGCGCGAAGGCTGGATCAAATTCGGCGAAGTGCCGGGCTACGCGATGACGGCCGACAACAGCATGCGCGCCACCTGCTGTTTCTTTTACAAGACGGTCTGACGCTTAGCCTTCGGCAGCCAGCTTGCGGCAGAAGGCGGCGGTCGCTTCATCGACCGGGAAGCAGCATTCGATATGCAGCTCTTCGATCGTCACGTCGCGCGGCGTGCCGAACGTCGTGATGGTCGAGAAAAAGCGCAGCGTCTGCCCGGCCACGTCAAACACCGTATTCATCAATGGGCCCGGATTGCGGCTGAGGTCGCGCGTACGCCAACTTTGCGGCACGTCGGGATAGGCCAGGATTTCGTCGAGCAGGCTTCGCGCGCGCACGTCGGATGGTGTCGCTGCAATCACCGCGTGGAGATGCCGGATCAGATCGCCCGCAACCTCTTCCCAATTGGCAAAGGCGGGGCGCAGTTCGTTCGGATTGAAAATATGATGCAGCATGTTGGTGTGCTGGCTCTCGCGCCCTTGCATCACGAACGCGCCGACACGCGCCGCCGCGTCATTCGCCTGTAAAATGTCCCAGTGCCGATTGACCAGAAAGGCCGGGTACGGCTCTTGCTGCGCCAGAATGAAATTGATCGCGCGCCGTATCTCGGTCAGTTGCGGCGTGTCGAGCGAGGTTTCCGGATAAATCGGCGCATAGCCGGCCGCGGTCAGCAACGTGTTGCGCTCGCGCAGCGGCATGTCGAGCGTGTCGGCGAGACGCAGCACTGTGTCGCGGCTGGGCTGCGACTTGCCAGTTTCGATACAGGACAGGTGCCGGGTCGACAGGCCGGCTTCCAGTGCAAGATCCAACTGGCTCCAGCGCCGCGACGCGCGCCATTCGCGCAGCAATGCGCCGACAGGTGCCGCAGTCGCTGCGGCAAACGGACGTGTCTCCATAGGCACGGATCCTAGAAGCCGGGCACGGCGATTTCCATGACCTCTGAGGTCATAGCGCTGCACGCGGCGCCCCGTGCATATCGGCGCCATCGAACTTCGCTTGAGGAACAGACCGATGGATCGCAGAGCATTTTTCGAAGTCGGCGCCAGCGCGCTCGTCGCCAGCGGCCTCGCCAGCCTCGCAACTGACGCCAACGCCGCGACCGCAAAACCCGCGCCGGGGAAACCAATGGACGCTGCCGCGTTTCACGCCGCGCGCCGCTTTGCCGAGCTTCGCTTCGGCCGCATCGCCTTTTACGAGCGCGGCCAGGGCAACGCCGCGCTGTTCATTCACGGCTTTCCGCTGAACGGGTTTCAGTGGCGCGGCGCGATCGATCGGCTATCGGCGCATCGCCGTTGCATCGCGCCCGACATGCTCGGGCTCGGCTACACCGAACCCGCGAAAGGCCAGAGCGTCGGCCCCGACGCGCAAGTCGAGATGCTGGCCGCACTGCTCGATCATCTGCACGTCACGTCGGTCGATCTGGTCGCCAATGACAGCGGTGGCGCGGTGGCGCAGCTTTTTGCGATCCGCTTTCCCAAGCGTGTTCGCAGCTTGCTGCTGACCAATTGCGACGTCGAAATCAACAGCCCGCCGCCGCAGCTGCAGCCGGTGCTGGACGGCGCCCATGCCGGCACCTTCGCCGACGGCATGTTGCGCCAGTTGATCACCGACAAGGAATTCGCACGGTCCGACAAAGGAATTGGCGGCGGTTGCTACACCTATCGTGTGCATCCGACCGACGAAGCGATCGACACCTATATCGAGCCGCTGACGCGCAACAAGGAACGCTGCGCGCTGGCCGACGCCTATGGTCTGGCGCTGGAGAAAAATCCACTGGCGGGCGCCGAAGCGCAGTTGAAACGACTGCGCTTGCCGGTGCGGCTGGTCTGGGGCGAAGCCGACGATATTTTCCCGCTGCGCGACGCGGTCTATGTCGCGTCGCTGTTTCCCAACTCGCGCGGAATTCGCCGCGTCTATGGCGGTCGCCTGTTCTTCCCGGAAGAGTTTCCCGACGTGATCGCCGAAGAGGCGCAGCGTCTATGGGGAATCGCGTAGCTCGACTCTAGCTACGCTTCCGCAACGCTTCGGCCAGGGCGGCGCCAAGCGCCCCCTGGGCCTCCACCTTCGGCGGCCGGGCCTGCGCCGGCCGTGCATTCGCATGTTTCTTGCTGTCGTCACGCGGCTCGGGCCGGGATCCCTGGCTCGAGTCTTTGCGCATCGACAACGCGATGCGTTTGCGTGGGATGTCGACATCGACGACGCGGACTTTGACCACGTCGCCGGCTTTGACGACTTCGTGCGCGTCTTTCACGAACCGGTCGGCGAGCTGCGAGACGTGCACCAGCCCGTCCTGGTGCACGCCGATATCGACGAAGGCACCGAAGGCGGCCACGTTGGTCACCGTCCCTTCGAGCAACATGCCCGGCTTCAAATCCTTCATGTCGTCGACGCCGTCGGCAAACGTCGCGGTCTTGAAGCTTGGGCGCGGATCGCGGCCGGGCTTGTCCAGTTCGGCGATGATGTCGCGCACGGTCGGCAGGCCGAACCGCTCGTCGACGAAGGCGGCCGGATCGAGCGCTTTGAGCGTCGCGCTGTCGCCCATCAACGAACGCAGGTCGCGGCCGCACGCAGCGACGATTTTCTTGGCGACACCATAGGCTTCGGGATGCACCGACGATGCGTCGAGCGGTTCGGTGCCGCCCTGGATGCGCAGGAAGCCCGCGCATTGTTCGAAGGTGCGCGGCCCAAGCCTGGTGACGTTGAGCAATTCTTTGCGGCTGGAAAATGGGCCGGCATTGTTGCGATGCGCGACGATCAATTCCGCCACCGATGCGCCGAGGCCCGACACCCGCGCAAGAAGCCAGGCCGATGCGGTATTCAAATCGACGCCGACCGCGTTCACCGCGTCTTCGACCACGCCTTCAAGCGCGCGCGCCAACCGGTATTGGTCGACGTCGTGCTGATACTGGCCGACGCCAATCGATTTCGGTTCGATCTTGACCAGCTCGGCCAGCGGATCCTGCAGCCGGCGCGCGATCGAAACCGCACCGCGCAGCGACACGTCGAGATCGGGAAATTCCGCCGCGGCCGTCGCCGACGCTGAATAAACCGACGCACCCGCTTCGCTGACAATCACTTTGAGCGGCTTCGGCGCGGGCATATCACCCAGCAACTCAGCCACCAGCTTTTCAGTTTCTCGGCTGCCGGTTCCGTTGCCGATCGCGATCAGTTCGACCCCGTGTTGGCGCACCAGGCTTGCGATTTCGGCCTGGGCACCGCGCACATCGTTTTTGGGCGGGAATGGATAGACCGTCGTGGTGGCGATCAGCTTGCCGGTGCCATCGATCACCGCAACTTTCACGCCGGTGCGGATGCCGGGATCCAGCCCCATCGTTGGACGCGAGCCAGCCGGTGCTGCCAACAGCAGATCCTTCAAGTTGCGCGCGAAGACCTGGATCGCTTCTTCTTCCGCGCGTTCGCGCAAGGTCGACATCAGATCGATCGTCAAATGCAGCGACAGCTTCACGCGCCAAGTCCAGCTTGCGACCGTCATCAACCAACGATCGCCCGGCAGCTCGCCGCCGATCCCGTAGGTCTGCGCAACCATGCGTTCGACCGGCTTCACCGGCGACAGGTCGTCTGCGTCGACTTCAATCTCGAGGCTGAGGAATTCTTCGTTGCGGCCGCGCATCATCGCCAGTGCACGATGGCCCGGCACGCTGGCCCAACGCTCAGCGTGATCGAAATAGTCCGAGAATTTCGCGCCGGCTTGTTGCTTTCCGTCGATCACGCGCGACCGCAGGAAGGCGCGTTCGTGCAAATAGGTGCGCAGACGGCCGACGAGATCGGCATTCTCGGCGAACTGTTCCGACAGAATATCGCGCGCACCGTCGAGCGCAGCTTTGACGTCCGCAACCTTGTCGCTGAGATAGGAAGTCGCCAGTTCGGACGGCGTCGCCGCGCGGTCGGCCAGGATTGCTTCGGCGAGCGGGCCAAGCCCGTTTTCGCGCGCAATGTCCGCCTTGGTGCGCCGCTTGGGCTTGTACGGCAGATAGATGTCTTCGAGTTCGGCTTTGGTCGTCGCGGCCGCGATCTTTGCTTGCAGATCGTCGGTCAGTTTTCCTTGTTCGTTGATCGACGCAACGATCGCTTCGCGGCGCGCCTCGAGTTCGCGCAGATAGATCAGCCGCTCGGACAGATTACGCAGCTGCGTGTCGTCGAGGCCGCCGGTCACTTCCTTGCGATAGCGCGCGATAAACGGAACCGTTGCGCCTTCATCGAGCAGCGCGACGGCGGTGACCACCTGCTGCGGCGTCGCGCCGATTTCCGATGCAATGATCGACGGAATGGTCCGGGAGATGCCGCTCATACGCTACTCGACGTGAATTGGGGCGCGGACTTTATTGGCGCCGGGGCCGGATCGCAACCTGCGACCGGCGCGTCGCGGCATGATCCTGCTCAGTGCGCAAAACTGCGTTGCGGGAGCCCGGGCACATCGGCTTGGATTGGGTCTGACGGCGCTGATGGCCAGTTTCATGTCCGGCATGGCCGGCAACGTCACGGCGTTCAACACCGTCTGGACCTACGATCTGTACCAGTCCTACATCAAGCGGGATGCGCCCGACGGCCATTACCTGACAATGGGGCGCATCGCCACCGTGGGCGGCATTATTCTGTCGGTCGGAGCTGCGTATTTCGCGGCGCATTTCAACAATATCATGGACCTGCTGCAGCTGGTCTTTGCGTTCGTGAATGCGCCGCTCTTCGCAACGTTTCTTCTCGGCATGTTCTGGAAGCGCACGACGGGACATGGCGCCTTCGCAGGTCTTTTATGCGGCACGCTTGCGGCGGCGTTGCACCACGCGCTGAGTCTTCCGCGCGGCATGACGGCCGGTCTCGCAGGCGGCTGGATCGATGTCGTGCACATCTATCCAAGCGAGATGGCACAGAATTTCTGGACTGCGATTTTCGCCTGGACCGCCGCCATGCTCGTGACGATCGCACTGAGCCTGGTCACGCGCCCGCGCGCGGAGAAGGATCTGGTGGGTCTTGTCTATTCCTTGACGCCGCGCGAAGTGACCACGGCGAAGGCTTGGTATGCACGCCCGGTGCATCTGGGGCTCGCCGTTCTTGCGGCTGCGATTGCGCTCAACTTGGTTTTCGGCTGACCGATGCAGATCGATATTCGCACGCCGCTCGGCCTCTTGTTTGTCTGCCTCGGCGTGATCCTCATTTTTGCCGGACTGACGAATGAGTCCGGCGCCCACCAGCGTCTGGCTGGACTCGACCTCAATCTCTGTTGGGGCGGAGTCATGCTGGTTTTCGGCGCGCTTGCACTCGCGCTGCGTTCCCGGAGCAAGGCGTAACGCTGCGATATTCGACGCGTGGCGTCCCCAAGGGGATTTGAACCCCTGTTCTCGCCGTGAGAGGGCGATGTCCTGGGCCACTAGACGATGGGGACGTGGGCCAAGCGAGCCCGGTCGTATAGCCGAAACCACCGCCGCCCTGCAATTGCCGCCATGGCGCCGGCTACGCCCGGCGCTTAGTCTCCGCGCGCCATGGAAGATGTTTTTGACGACGATCTCGACGACCTGCCCGCCGACGAAGTACCGGCGACGGCCGGTAGCGGCGAGGTGCGCGTCGTCACGATCGACGCGTCGCTGGCAGGCCAGCGGTTGGACAAGGCGCTGGCCGCGTCGCTGGCGGATTTTTCGCGTGCGCGGTTGCAGGCGCTGATCACTGCAGGCGCCGTTAGCGTCGACGGAACTGCGTGGACCGATGGCAACGCGAAAGTGCGCGACGGGCTTGTCGTCACGATCGACGTGCCCGCAGCGATCTCCGCCATACCGCTGCCGCAGAAGATCCCGCTCAACATCACCTATGAAGACGAATATCTGCTGGTGATCGACAAGCAGGCGGGATTGGTCGTGCATCCCGGCGCCGGCAACGAGGATGGGACGTTAGTGAACGCTCTCCTCGCCTATTGCGGCGAACAATTGTCGGGCATCGGCGGCGTGCGCCGTCCCGGCATCGTGCATCGGCTCGACAAAGACACGAGCGGTTTGATGGTGGCGGCGAAGACCGACGCGGCGCATCGCGGCCTGTCGGCGCAACTTGCCGACCGGACGCTGTCGCGTACCTACAACGCGGTCGTGTGGGGAACGCCGGCGCCGCGTGCGGGACGGATCGACGCACCGATCGGACGCAGCCCCAGCAATCGCCGCAAAATGGCGGTGGTTCGGCATGGCGGGCGCGAGGCGGTCACGCTTTATTCCACAATCGCGCAAGTCGGCGCCAAAGCGTCTCTGGTAGAATGCAAACTGATGACCGGACGGACGCACCAAATTCGCGTGCATATGGCCCAGCAAGGCCATCCGCTCGTGGGCGACCCGCTCTATGGGCGGACGCGCAACGAAAACTCCGCTTTGGCACGGTTTCCGCGCCAGGCCTTGCACGCGACCGCGATTGCGTTCGTGCACCCGATCGACGGACGAGAAATGTCCTTTACCAGTGACGTGCCGGACGATCTCCGCGCGCTGCTCGACGCACCCGACTGATTTGGAACAAAGCGGCGTGACAAACGCTGCGCCTCAAACGAACAGACGACACCATGGCCACAACCACCCTCCCCGTCATTTCGAGTGAGAGCAATCTCGCCCGCTACTTGCAGGACATCCGCAAGTTTCCGCTGCTGACGCCCGAAGAAGAATTCATGCTGGGCAAAAGCTGGAAGGAACACGGCGACACGCAGGCAGCGCATCGTCTTGTGACGTCGCATCTGCGCCTGGTGGCGAAGATTGCGATGGGCTATCGCGGCTATGGCCTGCCGCTGACCGACCTGATCAGCGAAGGCAATGTCGGCATGATGCAGGCGGTAAAGCGGTTCGATCCCGACAAGGGATTCCGCTTGGCCACCTACGCGATGTGGTGGATCCGCGCGTCGATCCAGGAATACATCCTGCACAGCTGGTCGCTGGTGAAGATGGGCACCACCGCTGCGCAGAAGAAATTGTTCTTCAATCTGCGCCGCCTCAAAGGCCAGATGAAAGCCATCGAAGAAGGCGACCTCTCGCCGGAAGCGGTGACCAAGATCGCCACCACGCTCGACGTGCCCGAAGCCGACGTCGTGTCGATGAACCGTCGCCTGGCCGGCCCGGACAGCTCGCTCAACGCACCGTTGCGCGCCGACATTGAAGGCGCCGAATGGCAGGACTGGCTGGTCGACGAAACGCAAAGCCAGGAAGCGTCGCTGGGCGAACGCCAGGAGCTGAATCAGCGCCAGTCGCTGTTGGCCGAAGGCATGAAGTCGCTGAATGAACGCGAACGCCGCATTCTGCATGCGCGCCGTCTGCAGGACGAGCCGATGACGCTCGAAGACCTGTCGAAGGAATACAACATCAGCCGCGAACGCGTGCGCCAGATCGAAGTGCGCGCATTCGAAAAGCTGCAGAAAGCGATGAAGAAAGAAGCCGAAGTGAAGAAGCTGACGTTCTGAGCTTCTAGGCGCGCAATGCGCGCCTCCCGGCTTTCAGTTCGTGAATTGAAAACCGGGAGAACTGCTTCGCAGTTCTAAATTACGTCCGCGCTTTCGGACCGCCGGCGATCGTGCCAGCCGAAAGGTCGTTGACCTTCATCGCATTGGCCGCGTGGGCTTGCTGGATCGCGTTGTAGCCGACTTCGTCACCCCACGCTTCGCGCAGTACGTCCTGGCGGCGTTCGAGATCGCGGATGCGCACGCCGTGCTGCATCACCATGCCGTGCGCGACGGCGGGCGGCACGATGTAGTCCATCATCCAGCCAGCTGCAGCCGCGCCATACATGGCGAGCCAAGTGTTCGACTTGGCCAGGATCAGCATCGCGTGCTGCATGCTGAACCCGTCCTGGAACAGCTGAATGACCCACGGAACCACGCCACACGCATTGAGCGCGCCGACGGTGAGCGCCGTCGATTTCTGCGGGCTACGATCGACGTAGAAAGCGACCGCGGTCGGCAACATGCCGACGCCGACGATGATCGTGACCGGAAACATCACGCCCGCAACAACGAGCGTGAAGAACATCGCAACGCGCGTGCTCCATTTCGCGTCGCTTTTGCGAACCGGCCGAGCTTTCGTCGTCGCTGCCATCGTCCGTCTCCTAGAGCTTTGTCAGGCGAACCGGGGACCGGTGCGCCGTCGACAACGCGACCAACGCCGAATCTGACATGCAGCCAGACTGCATGTCAGAGGCCCGCCATGCCGGTGGCACGAACGACAACGATGCCGGCGATCACGATGACTGCGAGCACGGCCGAGATGACCGCAGCAGCTTCGCGACCGGCACCGCGTTCAAGCGTCGACCGGTTGGCGACTTCCTTCTTCAAGCGGGCAATTTCCGCGGCCAGCAACACGAAGTTGCGGCGCGCTTCCATGAACCCTTCTTCGTCCGAGCGGATTGTCTTTGGATCGTCGACCAGCGCCTGCAATTCGGCGAGATCGCCTTTGCGGGCCGCCTGCTGCGCTTCTTCGGTGAGGCGCTTGCGCAGGTTGCGATTGTGGAAACGTTCGATCACCGGAAGCATCAGGTCGCAGAACCAGCCGGCCAGGTTCGGCAGCTGTGGCGGACCGAAGCGTCGTTGGATCGACGTCAGAATGTTCAAGGTCGCAAGCACCTTGCCGCTGTCACCGTCTTTGCCGGTGCCAAGCGCGTTGAGCATGATTTCAGCAACGCGTCGGTCGCGTCCGGCGATGAATGCAGCGCAATGGCGATCGATCGGCGCCGATGGACGTTGTTCGCCCTTCATCGCCACGACTTCGAAGGCGCGGATCAGCTCGTAGGACGAGGTGACGTAGAATTCCTGCAGCATGTCCGACGCGCATGGCATCGAACCGACCATCTCGTACAGAACACGCTCGGGTCCGTAACCGTAGGCGCTGCGTTCGAGATAGGTTTTGTACTGGTCGAACTGCTTGATGTAGCCGGTATGTTCCGGCTTCGCGTCGGTCTGGCAGTTGATCCAGAACAACGGCAACTGGCCGGTAATGACTTCGCAGATTTCCTGCGGGCCCTGGCCTTCGCCAACCGCATAGGCAAGCGCATCGCCGATGCCGAGCGGCATCATTGCGTTGCCCTTGTAGCGAATCGGTGCAGCAGGATCGAGCGCCATCGAAACGCGCGCGACGAGACGATCTTCGAACGAACCACCGCGACCCGACGACGACGCCGTCGTCACCGCTTCGGCAACGCGGTTGGCCATGCCGTTGTCACCCAAGGTGCGACGCAGCCAGCGATCGAGCTCGCCGTTGTCGATCACTTTGACCGCTTCAACGACGTTGTCGCGCATCGCCATCGCGACCGAACGCGGACGCCACAATTCCTGTCCACCCAGCGCAAAAGCGCGCTGCGCGCGACGCGCGATCTGCGGCTGCTTCGGCGACAGGCGGCGGCCGCCCAGCCACTGGCGGATGTCGTCGATCGTCCAGCGCTGCCGCGGATCGTCGTACAACATGCCGCGCAGCGGCTCGATCAAGCCCGACGAAATGCGCGTATTGCCAATGATGGCAGGATAGGAACCGCGATCGATCTTCTGTTCGATGAACTGCTCGTCGGTCATGCCCTGCGACGGGTCGTGACCCAGCGCCAGCACCGCGAGCGTGGCACCCAGCGCATAAATGTCGTCGGCGATCGTACCGGGACCACGTCCCGACGGCATCGCCATCGCGCGTTCGATCGGTTCGATGATCGTCGGCTGCCCGAAGGACGGCGGCGCCGATACGCATTGCCCCAGGATCGCGGTCGCGCTGCCGCCGGGGTTGTAATAGAGATTCGTCGGACGGATCGCGCCGTGGAAGATGCCGCGATTGTAGAGATCGCCAAGAACGTTGATGCACGGATCGAGGATCGCGCGCACCGCTTCGTCTTCGCCCATCGGCGCGCGATGCTCTTTCATCGAGCTCATCAAACGCGGCGCGTGCGGACGTTCGAACACGCACAGCAGACGCTGGCGCCGTTCGAGCGGCCAATTCACCACGCCCCAATCGACGAGCTGCAGCAGACCAGGATTTTCGACTGTGCGCAGACCGGAGAGAATTTCCGAACGCGCAACCGGGCGCGTGCCGGTCACGATCGCAAACGCATGCGGCTGTGATTGGCCGATGCGGCGCGCGAGATAGGTCTGCTGCTGGGTCGCGTCGGTCATCACCGCCGACGCGTTGGTCAGAACTTCGTAGCGATCACCGATCTGCACCAGGCCATCGACGCCACGCGCAATGGCCTGCTCGACAGCAGCCTCTTCGTCAGGCGCGCCTTCCATTGAAGGAGGCGGCGTCATCTCAGGCGGCGGCGGCGGCGCATTGTTCTCGGCCGTTACCGCAGTGGCAGCGTCGGTCATTGAAAGCTCGGCTTCTTCGGGCGGCCGCATCCTAGCCGCGCGGGCAGCCTACTTAAAAGCTGTTAACCCTGCGTTTCCAAAGAACCGTAAGCCGGACAGCGGTTTTTCTGCCCATTCCGCGACCATCAAGCCGGAAAGCGCGTGAAGCGGGGGTGCGCGTTAACGGAAAAAGCCTCAGCCAGCTTCGCTGGCTATCTATGTATTGGCGCGCTTTTTTATCCGCGAACCGGTCCCCACTTCGCGGAAAAGCGCGCTAGCGCGCCGCAAACGGGTCGGTGACCAGAATCGTGTCGTCGCGTTCGGGGCTGGTCGACAACAAGGCCACCGGCGCCTGAATCAGCTCTTCGATGCGGCGGACATACTTGATCGCGGTGGCAGGAAGCTGGCGCCACGACCGCGCACCCGCCGTCGAATCAGTCCAGCCTTCGAACGTTTCATAAATCGGCACCACCGCAGCCTGGGCGCGTTCATCCGCAGGAAGCCGATCGAGTCGCTTGCCGTCGAGTTCGTAACCGACTGCAACTTTCAGCTCGTCGAACCCGTCCAGCACGTCGAGCTTGGTCAGCGCGATTCCGTCGATGCCGCCGACGCGAATCGCCTGGCGCACCATGGTGGCATCGAACCACCCACAGCGGCGCTTACGTCCGGTCACGACGCCGAACTCGCGTCCCTTCTCGCCGATTCGCTCGCCGATCGCGTCGGTCAGCTCGGTCGGAAAGGGCCCGGATCCGACGCGCGTCGTGTAGGCCTTGCAGATTCCCAGCACGTACCCGACCGAACCGGGACCGACGCCGGAACCTGCGGCGGCATTGCCCGCCGTCGTGTTGGACGAGGTCACGTACGGATAGGTGCCGTGATCGACATCGAGCATCGCGCCCTGCGCGCCTTCGAACAGAACGCGCGCACCGTCGCGAATCCGGTCGCCCAGCACCTGCCACGCCGGTCCGGCATAGGGCAGCACTTTGGGCGCGATCTCGCGCAGCTGCGCCAGCAAGCCGTCGCGGTCGATTTCGTCGGCGCCGAACCCGCGCAGCAGCGCGTTGTGATGAAACAGCAGCTCGTCGACTTTGCGCGCCAACACGCGTTCGTCCGCGAGATCGCACAGACGAATGGCGCGACGCGCGACCTTGTCTTCGTAGGCTGGACCGATGCCGCGCCCGGTCGTGCCGATCTTGCCTTCGCCGCGTGCCAGTTCGCGGGCGCGATCGACGGCGCCATGCACCGGCAGGATCAACGCCGCATTGTCGGCGACCAGCAAACGGGCCGGCGTGACATGCAGCCCCTGTTTTTCGACGCGCTCAATTTCCGCCAGCAGCGCCCAGGGATCGACCACGACGCCGTTGCCGATGATGGAATAGGTCTGTTCGCGCACGATGCCCGACGGCAGCAGCGAAAGTTTGTAGACCTGCTCGCCGACGACGAGCGTATGGCCGGCATTGTGGCCGCCTTGAAACCGCACCACCACGTCGGCGCGGCTCGACAGCCAATCGACGATTTTGCCTTTGCCTTCGTCGCCCCATTGGACGCCAACGACTGCAACATTCGCCATTACGCAATCTCCGAAACAGCCGCGTCGATCCAGACATGCGTGCAGCCGAGCCGCTTGGCTTCGGCGCGCGCATCGTCGACCGGCCCAAGTGCCGCAACCGTAATCCAACCTTGTTCGCGCAGTTTTGCAGCGTCGCCGCCGACCGGCACGAACACGCGGAGCGTGCGTGCAGGCGGCGGCAGTGCGCGCAACAGACTGTCGCTGAACAAGGTGACGCCGACCGCCGGTTCGTTCGACGCAGCGACGCGATAGCGGCCGCCGCGACCAAGTTCGCCGCGCACGCCACGCGCAAACAAGGTGAAGGACAGGCCGGTCTGAAATTCGAAGCCGCGCCGTTCGACCGGATCGATCGTCAACGGCACTGCAGGCACGCGGCCACGCAATTGCGCGACCACGGCAAACAGGCGCGCCCGATCGGGCTCGGCCGATGCGGGCAAGGCCAAGGACGCAAATTGTTTCAGCGCCGAGTCGACCGGGCCTGCCAGATTGACCAAGTCCGCCAGCATCCGGCCGACCTCGTCGCCGCGGGCGGCAAGCACGCTGGCGTCGCGCCGATCGAGCGCGGTTTCAAGCTCGGCGCGCGCAGCGCCGGTAATGCCGTGCGCTTCGAGCAGCGCCGGCACCAGGGTCGGCAGGGCTAGATCGACGGTCAGGCCGGTAATGCCGATTCCAAGCGCGGTTTCGGCGGCCAGCGCGATGATCTCGGCGTCGGCGGTGGGCTCCAGGCTGCCGATCAATTCGCAGCCGACCTGGCGAAATTGCCGTTCCGGACGCAGCTGGTCGCCGACGACGCGCAGCACCTCGCCTGTATAGGCAAGCCGCAGCGGCCGCGGCGCATGGGCCAGGCGCACCGCCGCGATGCGCGCGATCTGCGGCGTCAGGTCGGCACGCACCGCCATGGTACGCTGGGTCACGGGGTCGAGCAGGCGGAAAATCCGGTCGCGATCAGCCGCGCCCACGCCCGCCAGCAGCCCCGCCTCATATTCGACCAGCGGGGGTTTCACGCGCTCGTAGCCGTGCGCGGTGATGGATGCGAGGGCGCGTTCGACGATCACGGCTTCGTGACCGGCGTCGGGCGGAAGAAGATCGTGCAGACCCTGCGGCAGCAGGGCCGCGTGCAGTGCGTCTTGCATGGCGGGCGCATGGGTAAACCGGATCTCCCGCGCCGTCGATGGCCGGACACCGCAGATCTGGCCCGCAGGTCATGCCCCCGCCGCGCCGGCGGCGGCGGCAGCCGCAACCCGCGTGGACAGCAGAGTCCGTCCCCGTCTACGGTCGCTCCAAGCAAGCAAGCAGATCAGGGAAGAAACATGCGCCGTCTGGAGATTATCGAAGGCGTCAACCGGCTCCTCGACCTGATCGAGGAAGCCAACCTGATCGACGCGGTAACCAAGCTCAGACTGTCGCTGCGCGACGAGAAGATCGACCTGCCGGTCGCCGAAATCCTGCATTCGATCCAGTCGATCAGCCGCTTCAAGCCGCTGATCTCGCCGGTCATCGAACAGACGATTGCGATCCTCGATCTCGAGATCGTCTTCGCCGACGAATTCTGGCGCCAGGCGATCGCGCGCCCCAAGGACCAGAGCGAGTTGCTGCGCGCCGCCACCGAGGCGCGCCATTCGCTGGCCTTCGTGGTCAATTACCTGCCGCGGCTGCTCGACCTGATCGAAACCCGCGCCACCACGGCTGCGCTCGAGAACGCCAAGAAGGCGGTCAGCGGCGGCAACAAGGTTCTGTCGATCGTGCTGCCTGAAGGTGAAGACGAATTGTCGACGCCGGCGCGCATCAAGACCGCGATGAGCGCGATCGAAGATCTCTACGACGTGGCCATGGTGCTGGGCAGCGACAGCTTCGATCCGATCCTGGTGCTTGGTCTCGATTCGGGCAGCGACAAATCGATCGACTTCGTGGGCTCGGCCAAACCGATCGCAACCGTCCGCGACGCGCTGGTGCAAATTCTGAACGTCACGATCTTCCTCAAAGAAAGCCGCGCCGAACGTCGCGTCGAAATTCTGGAAAAGGAAATCGGCCTGTTTGCGCGCATCGCTGAATTCGAAAGCAGCGGCAAAGCGCGTGAAGGCGAATTGGCGGTGGCGCGGCAAAAGACGATCCGCGCCGTCGAAGCTTTGCTCGAAGCCGGTGCGGTGCTGGCCGAGCAGGATCGTCCGCGCGTCGTCAATCCGCGCAAATATCTCGCCACGACGCAGGTCAAAATGCTGCCATCGCCCGAACAAGGCGGCCCCGCGACCGCCAAGCAGCCGGCCGTGCGCCGGAAAGCCCCGGGGGAACGTCCGGCCGAAGACGAACACTGAGCACCTGCCTACTGAGAATGGATGAGGCGTTAGATGCCGACGCATACTTGGACGTTGTTGACGACCGCGGACGTACTCACGGCCACGGCCGGCGATGATGACATTTTCAACTGCATCGCGACGACGCTGACAGCCGGCGACACGCTGGACGGCGGCGACGGCCTCAATCGTCTCAATCTGCAGAATGGCGGCATCTTCGATCTCTCGGCGATCACGCTCACGCGCGTGCCAACCGTCGCCGCCGACAGCCCGTCCACGATCAAAATCGCGCTGAACCAACTTGGCGGCGCAACCGGCATCACCGCCATCACCGGCGTGGGCACGGGCAATACGCTGACCACGACCGGCATCGCGTTCGATGTCCACAGCGTGACGATCAGCGGTATCCAGACGCTTGCCGCGACCACTGCAGGTTCGACCGTCACGGTCGACACCGCGCAGTTGAAGACCGGTACGGTGGGAGGTTCGATCACAGCAATCACCGCAACGGGTGCCAACAACGCGCTGGTCAGCGCCGGCACGACGTTCGACGTGCATAGCGTCACGCTTAGCAACGTCCAGACGATGAGCGGGACCACCGCGGGCACGAGCTTTGTGCTAGCGCAATCGCAAGTGGCCGGCGCGGGCGCGTCAATTACCAAGATCAACGCCACCGGCACCGGCAATTCGATCAAGACCGCGGACACGGCGCTTACCTTGGCCGGCGTGACCGTCACGAACGTCCAGACCCTGGAAACGACCGGCGCCAGCGCGCTGATCACGCTCGACAACACACTTCTTACCGCGAGCGGCGGTTCGATCGTCGCGATCAAAGCCGACAACGGGACCAGCAATTCGCTGGTATCGACGACGGGTGCGCTCGACCTGCGCGGCATCGCTCTGACCAATGTGCAGAAGCTGAGCACGACCGTGGCGGGGACGTTTACGGTCGACGGTACCCAGCTCGCCACCAACGGCGGCAGCGTGACCACCATCACCGGCGTCGGTACCAACAACGTCCTGCGCGCCAACGGCACCAAATTCGACCTGACCGGGATCACCGTCGACACGTCGATCACAACCATTCAGGCGCTGGGAACGGCCGGCGTCGCGATCAAAGATACGTCCGCCGCGCATACGATTGTGGGCACCACCGGCGCTGACACGATCACCGGCGGTGGTGGTGCGGACAAGCTTACCGGCGGTGGCGGCGCCGACAGTTTCGTCGACACGGCCGCAAATCTCGGCGTCTCGACGATCACCGATCTCGACACCGACGACACGATCACGATCACCGACGTTCCGCTGACCGGCGTCTACGTGAATTTCTCGGCCGGCACGCTGACGGTCAAATCGAACGGCGTCACGAAGGCAGCGATCGCGCTGACCGGAAACTTCAGCAACAATTTTTCCGTGGTGAGCAGCGGCTCGGGCGTCAACCTGAAATATCTCGGCCCGCTCGATCTGACCAAAGCCACATCCGGCACCGCGCCATATACGATCACCGACGGAAAAAAGAATCCGCTGATCGGGACGTATGGCGACGACACGTTCGTGGGCAATCCCAACACGCCCGACACGGTGCTCGAGAACGGAACCCTGCTGATCCAGAACTTGATCGTACGCAACGCCAACGACAATACGATCAGTGTGACCGGCCCCAATGGAAACGACCGGCTGGCCTATATCGACCGGATTCGATTTGACGATGGTGTGTTGATTCTGAACCCAGACCCGAAGGCCGCAGCCATCGCCGGCATTTATCAGGTCGCGTACGATCGTCTGCCCGATGAAGCGGGTCTCAACGCGCAGATCAAAGCCGCGAACGCCAATGTCAGCCTGTTGCAGCTGGCAACGAATTTCCTGAATTCGAAAGAAGCCGCCGCGCTGGCATTGCCGTCGCTGACAAACACGGCCTTCGTCACGATGCTCTATGACAACTCGTTCGGCCGCGCGCCGGATGCAGGCGGCCTGCAAGTGCAACTGAACGCGCTGGCACAAGGCGTATCGCGCGCCCAGCTGCTGCTGAATTTCGCAACGTCGGCCGAAGAACTTGCCATCATCGGTGCGCCGCTGAAGGGTGCGGTATTCGCCGGCTTTGCAGATCCGACGCTGGGCTAAGCTAAAACCGCAGCGCGCGCACCGAGACGACGTTGGGAAGCTGCGCAACTTTGCGCAGCAGCCCGTCGTCGACGCGTTCGTCGACCGAGACCAGGCAATGCGCGACGCCCCCCGGGCCGGACCGGCCATTGTGGAAGCCCGCGATGTTCACGCCGGCATCGCCCAACATGCGTCCGAAGGCGCCGATGAAGCCGGGCTTGTCCTGGTTCGAGACCAGCAGCATGTGCGGCGTCAATTCGGCTTCGGTCGGCACGCCGTCGATGCCAACGACACGCGGACGCTCAGCAAACAAGGTGCCGACCGCGGTGCGCGTGCCGCGCTCGGTCGTGACCTGCACCGTGATTTCGGTCTGATAGTCGATCGATTCTTCGACCCGCGTTTCGACGATGTCGATGCCGCGTTCTTTGGCCAGGATCGGTGCGTTGACCATGTTGACGCTTTCGACCTGCGTACCAAGCAGACCTTTCAGCACGACTGCGGTCAGTGGCCGTAGATTCAACGACGCAACCTGGCCGGCATAGCGAATCTCGATCCGCTTCAGCCCCGGCTCCATGATCTGGCCGACGAAGGCGCCGAGCTGTTCGGCGAGTTTCAGATACGGCTTCAATTTCGGCGCGTCTTCGGCCGACAGCGACGGCATGTTGAGCGCGTTCGTGACCGCGCCATGCAACAGGAAGTCGCTCATCTGTTCAGCGACCTGCAGCGCGACATTCTCCTGGGCTTCGTTGGTCGACGCACCGAGATGCGGCGTGCAGATCACCTGCTCCAGCGCGAACAGCGCGTTCTCTTTCGCTGGCTCGACCGTGAAGACGTCGAGCGCAGCACCCGCAACATGTCCGCTTTCGATCGCGGCTTTAAGCGCCACTTCGTCGATCAGTCCGCCGCGGGCGCAATTGATGATGCGCACGCCTTTTTTGGTCTTGGCGAGATTCGCGGCGCTCAGCACGTTGCGCGTCTGGTCGGTCAGCGGCACGTGCAAAGTGATGAAATCGGCGCGCGTCAGCAGCTCGTCCAGCTCGACTTTCTCGACGCCGAGATCGCGCGCACGCTCTTCGCCCAGGAACGGGTCGTAGGCGACGACTTTCATTTTCAGGCCCAGCGCCCGGTCGGCAACGATCGAACCGATATTGCCGGCGCCGATCACGCCCAGAACCTTGCCGTACAGCTCGACGCCCATGAAGCGCGACTTTTCCCACTTGCCTGCGCGCGTCGACTGGTTGGCCTGCGGAATGTCGCGCGCCAGCGCGAACAGCATCGCGATCGCATGTTCGGCGGTGGTGATCGAATTGCCGAACGGCGTGTTCATCACCACGACGCCGCGCGACGACGCGGCCGGCACGTCGACATTGTCGACGCCGATGCCGGCGCGACCGATCACTTTCAGCGCCAGCGCGTGCTCCAGCAGCTCTTTCGTGACTTTGGTCGAAGAGCGAATGGCGAGGCCGTCATACTGGCCGATGATCTTTTTCAGCTCATCGGGTTTCAGGCCGGGCTTGAAGTCGACGTCGATTCCGCGCTCGCGGAAAATCTCGACCGCGCGCGGGGACAATTCGTCGGAAACGAGAACGTTCGGCATAATATGTTCCTTCGCTCTCAGGCGGCGGCTTGGGCGTGCGCCCATTCGATCCAGGGCAGCAGCGCTTCGATGTCGGCGGTCTCGACCGTAGCCCCGCCCCAGATGCGCAAACCCGCGGGTGCTGCGCGATAGGCGGCAACGTCGAGTGCCACGTTTTCCGCTTCGAGCAGCTTGGCGATCGCAGCCGCATCGCTGCCGTCGGTGAAGACCAAGCAGATCGACGTGTTGCTGCGCGTGTTCGGCACCGACGCCAGGAATTCGACCCAGGGGGTCTTCGCGACCCAGGTGGCGATTGCAGTCAGATTGGCTTCGGATCGTGCGATCAGCGCCTTCAGCCCACCGATCTTCTCCGCCCATTGCAAACCGTCGAGCGCGTCTTCGACGCACAGCATCGACGGCGTGTTGATGGTTTCGCCTTTGAACACGCCTTCCGACAGCGCACCTTTGGCGGTCAGGCGGAAGAGTTTCGGCAACGGCCAGGACGGCGTGTAGCTGGTGAGACGTTCAGCAGCGCGCGGGCTGAGCACCAACATGCCGTGCTGCGCTTCGCCGCCCAGCACTTTCTGCCACGACCAGGTGATGACATCGAGTTTGCGCCACGGCAGATCCATCGCGTAGACGGCCGAGGTCGCGTCGCAAATTGTCAGTCCCTCGCGGTCGCTCGGAATCCACGCACCGTCTGGCACGCGAACGCCCGACGTAGTGCCGTTCCAGGTGAAGACGACGTCGCGCGTGAAGTCGACCTGGGTCAGATCGGGCAGCGCGCCGTACGGCGCATCGAAGCTGCGCACGTCCTGCAGCTTCAGCTGCTTCACGACATCGGTGACCCAATCCTGGCCGAAGCTTTCCCACGCCAGCAGATCGACGCCGCGCGCACCCAGCAGCGACCACAAGGCCATTTCGACCGCGCCCGTGTCGGACGCAGGCACGATGGCGATGCGATAGTCGTCGGGGATCGAGAGAATGCGGCGCGTGCGCTCGATCACATCGTTCAGGCGCGCCTTGCCCTCTTTCGAACGATGCGAACGGCCCAGAAACGCGTCTTTCAAAACGTCGACCGACCAACCGGGACGTTTGGCGCAAGGACCAGAGCTGAATTGGGGATTTTTCGGGCGAGCGCTTGGCTTCGCCGACACGTGTGTCGTCATCTGCAAACCGTCCTTCCAGACGATAGCGCTCCGGTGGGGGAGCGTGGCCCGGTCCGGTGGTACGTCGGGAACGACGGAAGCGTCAACGAACATTCTTGCCGCAGCACGCGCCGCAGCTATGCGAAAGTTGCGAGGTTGCTGTTTGCGCGCCTACGCGCGCTGCGCCACGAAGAAGAGGCGCCGAAACGCGAACAGCAACGATCCGTCGCTGCGCCGTTCGAATTGATCCGCCATGAGCCGGGTGCCTTCGTCGAGGAAGGCTCTTTGTTCGTCAGCGACCAGGCAATCGAGATACGGCTTGATCGCGGTGGCGCGCACGAACTCGACGATCGCGGCCGCGTCTTTCATCCGGTGCTGATATTCGGTTTCCCAGATATCGACCTTGCGCGCCGCCGGACGCAGCACGTCGTCATAGAGACCGACCGTGCCGATCGGCGGCGAGATCGCCGCGTTTTTGAGCTTGTCACGCCAGCGTGACGTCTGCGCCAGCGCGCGGAACACCGACTGGCTGGGGCTGGCCTTGTTGTTGGGGATCTGCACCGCGAACCAGCCGCCCGGCGCCACCGCCTCGAACAGGCGCGGAATCAACGTCGCGTGGTCGGGCAGCCATTGCAGCGTCGCATTCGAATAGACCACGTCGTACGGCGTCGAAGCGGTCCAGTTGGCGATGTCGGCCTGTTCGAAACGCGCTGACGGAAGTGCGGCGCGCGCCTGCTCGATCATCGCCGCCGAACTGTCGACACCGTCGAGCGTTGCAACGGGCCAACGCGCCGCCAGCAGCGCAGTCGAATTCGCGGGACCGCAGCCAAGATCGACGACGCGCGCGGGTGCGTCTTCGGGAATGCGCGCGAGAAGATCGATTGCAGCGCGGGTTCGCTCGTCGCCGAAGCGCAGATACAGCTTCGGATCCCAGTCGTTCACGCCGGCGCGCTCACGGATGAAACCGTTCGAACGTATGCGCGTGGTTGAGCGGCCCATGCCCGCCGCCATAGCCCGGCGCAGTCGCGATCGCGCGCTGCACATAGGCGCGGCCGCGCGCGACCGAATCCTGCAGCGACAGGCCCTGCGCCATCGAAATCGCAATCGCCGACGCAAGCGTGCAACCGGTGCCGTGCGTGTGGCGCGACTTCACGCGCGGCGCTTCGAACCGGAACAGACCGTCGCTGGTCGCGAGAATGTCGACGATCTCGTCACCGACCATATGGCCGCCTTTGAGCAGCACCGATTTGCAGCCCAAGGTCAGCAACAGCTCGGCCGTGTGTTCCATCATGACGACGTCGTCGATCTTGCAGCCGGCCAGCATCTCGGCTTCGGGAATGTTGGGCGTCAGCACGGTTGCGCGCAGTGCCAGGCGGCGGCGCATTGCTTCGACCGCGGCGCCATCCATCAAGGTTGCGCCACCTTTGGCGGTCATGACTGGATCGACGATCAGCGGAATATGCATCACGTCGTCGAGCACGTCGGAGACGGCTTCGACCGTTTCGGCATCGGCCAGCATGCCGACCTTGATCGCATCGGCGCCGATATCGTCGAGCACGAGGCGCATCTGCTTGACGACGATTTCAGGCGGCACGCGCATGACGCCGTGCACGCCGTGCGTATCCTGGGCGGTGATCGCGGTAATCGCGGTCGCGGCATAGCCGCCGAGCGCAGTGATGGTTTTGATGTCGGCCTGGATGCCGGCACCGCCACTCGAATCCGATCCTGCGACGACGAGTACGCGACCTTTCACGACGACTGCTCCTTGCTCGGTCGCGGCACAAAGCCCGGCCCTGCCCTGATCCACAAGCCAACTTTTTACAGAGCACTTAATTCCCCGGCCGCGCTTCCATGGAAGTTGGGTCGGAAAATCAGTCTGGCTTGAATTGGTATCATGTTGGTATGGTCGCCGCGAGCGTGAGGGCAGACCATGGGCGATCCGACATTCTTCCTAGGTATCGATGGCGGCGGCAGCCGCTGCCGTGCGCGCCTGACAGACGAATCCGGCAAAAAGCTGGGCGAGGGCATCACCGGCGCGGCCAATATCCGGCTGGGGCTGGATGCCGCCTGGTCTGCAATCCTGGGGGCGACCGACCAGGCTCTAAGTGAAGCCGGTTTGAATGCCGACATATTGAACCGGATTCACGCCGGTTTTGGTCTCGCCGGTGTGTGCGGTCCAGCAGACGTCGACTTTCTTCTGAGCGGCAAATCACCGTTCGCGAGCGTGCGAGTCGAAACCGACGCGCACACCGCATGCCTGGGCGCGTTCGCAGGCGGCGACGGCGGCATTCTGATCATCGGCACCGGCAGTGTCGGCTACGCGTTGATCGGCGGCGTCGCGCAGTCGATCGGTGGCTGGGGATTCGAAATTTCCGACGATGGCAGCGGCGCTGCCATGGGGCGCGCCGCAATCCGCGCGGCCGTGCGTGCGCATGACGGACTCAGCGCCGCGAGCGGGCTGACCAACGCAGTACTGGCGAAACTTGGACCGCCAGCACGCATCGTTGAATGGGCGAGCACAGCCAAGCCTGGCAACTACGCGAGCTTTGCGCCGCTGGTGCTGGAACACGCGCTGCAGAACGACACGGTCGCGCTCGAGATCATTCGGCATGGCGCTGCGCGTCTCGACGCGCATATCAAACGCCTGCTGGAACTCGGCGCGCCGCAGATTTGTCTGATGGGCGGCGCCGCCGGCGCAATCGAACCGTTCCTTGCCGATTGGGCGCGCGCATCGCTCGTCGCACCGAAAGGCGACGCGATGGACGGCGCGCTGCTACTCGCACGACGCGCCGCATGAACAGTCCGATGTTCCACCGCGAAGCGCTGGCCGGCGATGCGCCGCTGTATCTCCAGCTCGCGCGGCATGTGCGCAAACTGATCGCCGACGGACAATTGCAGGTCGAACAGGCCTTGCCGGCCGAGCGCGAGCTGGCCGACCGGTTTGGCGTGTCGCGCGTCACGGTGCGCAAGGCGCTGCAGGAGCTGGTCGATGAAGGCCTGCTGCAGCAACGTGCGCGGGCCGGCACCTATGTCAGCCGTGGCGTGCATGTGGTGCAAGCTCTGTCGGCGCTGACCGGATTTACCGAAGACATGCGCTCGCGCGGTCTCGAACCCAGCTCGCAGTTTCTGCATCGCGGCGTCGCGACTGCGTCGCCCGAAGAAACCATGGCGCTGGGGCTGCAGCCGGGCGAGATGGTCAGCCGGCTGCACCGCGTGCGCCTGATCGACGGCACGCCGATCGCCATCGAGCACGCCACCATCGCAACGCGGTTTCTGCCCGATCCCGACGCGGTGCGCGGCTCGCTGTACGAAAAACTGCGCGCGCTGGGCAATGCACCGCACCGCGCGCTGCAACGCCTGTCGGCAATCGTGCTCGACGCCGAACAATCCAAAATTCTCGACGTGCCGGCCGGCACGCCTGCGCTGTCGATCGAACGACGCAGCTTTCTCAAAGACGGACGGCCGCTGGAGCTGATGCGGTCGCAATATCGCGGCGACGCCTATGACGTGATCGTCGAATTGAACCTGAACGAGACCAAGTGATGAGCAAGCTTCCGCAAATGGCCGTCGAAGCCGCCGAGTCAGGTGCAGCCGCGCGCCGCCAGATCGCGCGTTGTGGCGCCGGCTTTGCCCAACTGGGTGAGGCGCTGCGCAAGCTGCAACCCAAGCTGGTCGTGACTTGCGCGCGCGGCAGTTCGGATCACGCCGCCTATTACGGCAAATATCTGATCGAAACCCAGCTGGGCCTACCGGTCGCGTCGATCGGCCCGTCGATCGCATCGCTCTACGACACCAAACTGCATCTCGAAGGTGCGTTGTTCGTCGTCGTGTCGCAATCCGGTCGCAGCCCCGACTTGCTGCGCCTGGTGGCAAGCGCGCGCGCCAGCGGCGCGCTGGTGGTCGGCTTCGTCAATGACGAGACGTCGCCGCTGGCGACGAGCTGCGATTATTTCCTGCCGCTATGCGCCGGCCCCGAAATCAGCGTCGCGGCGACCAAGTCGTATTTGATGTCGGCCTTTGCGTTTCTGCAGCTAGTCGCGCATTGGAAAAACGACCGCGCGCTGCTGCACACCGTCACCGCGACGCCGCAGGCGCTCGACGATGCGACGCGCTGCGACTGGAGCGACGCGCTGGCGCGGCTGAACATGACGACCGGTCTCTATGTGATCGCGCGCGGACTCGGCAATGGTGCGGCGCTGGAGATGGCGCTCAAATGCAAAGAGACGAGCCGGCTTCACGCAGAAGCTTTCAGCGCCGCCGAAGTCATTCACGGACCGCTGGCGCTGGTCGGCCCTGAGTTTCCCGTGATCGCACTGACCCAAAACGACGCGACGTTGGACGCCAACCGCGCCGTGATCGAACGAATGGTGGCGTTGGGTGCCACCGTGCTCAGCACCGATCCCGTTGCGGGTACCATCGGCTTGCCGGTCGTTCCCGATCTGCCGCCCGAGATCGCGCCGCTGGGGCAGGTGTTGAGCTTCTATTTAGCGATTCACAAAGTCGCGCAGGCGCGCGGACTGAATCCCGACGTGCCGCCGAATCTCAAGAAAGTGACGGAGACGGTTTGATGCGCCAGACCTTCACTGGTGCGCGCATCTTCACCGGCGATGCGATGCTCGACGATCACGCGCTGGTGATCGACGGCGCGCAGATTCTGGACATCGTGCCCGCGCGCGACAGGCCCAACCTGCGCGACGGCATGCTGCTGGCGCCGGGCTTCATCGACACGCAGGTCAATGGCGGCGGCGGCGTGCTGTTCAACCAGACGCCGACTGCGGCCGGCATTCGCGCAATCGCAACCGCACATCGCAAATTCGGCACGACGACCTTGCTGCCGACCTTGATTACCGACACCGAAGCCAAAATGCAGGACGCGCTGCAGGCGGCGCGCGAAGCCGGCAGCGGCATTCATTTCGAAGGGCCGTTCATTTCGCTCGAACGGCGCGGCGTGCACGACGCGCGCTATGTCTGCCGGCCTGCGATCAACGACATCGAGTTTCTGTGCAGCCTGCCCGCGCAACTGCCGCACGTGTTGATTTCCCTGGCACCCGAAATCGTCGAGCCCGCCGACATTGCGCGGCTGGCGGCGGCGGGCGTGATCGTCGCCGGCGCGCATTCGGCTGCCAGCTACGAACAGACGGTCGACGCGCTGGCGCGCGGCATGACCGGCTTCACGCATCTGTTCAACGCCATGCCGCCGATGGCCAATCGCGCGCCCGGCATTGCAGCGGCTGCGCTCAGCGATCCAGCCAGCTGGTGCGGCATCATCGTCGACGGCGTGCACGTGCATCCCGCGATGCTGAAACTGGCGCTGGCCGCCAAGCCGCGCGGCAAGTTGTTTCTGGTCACCGATTCGATGCCGCCGCTTGGCACCGACGCGACCAGCTTCGAACTGTACGGCCAGATGATTCACCGGCGCGACGGCAAGCTTGTCACCGACGACGGCACGTTGGCTGGCGCCGACCTGGATATGTCGCAGGCGGTGCGCAATACGATGTCGCTGCTGGGGCTTGGGCTCGACGAAGCGTTGCGCATGGCGGCGCTCTATCCGGCGCAATTCATGGGCATGCGCGATCGCGGCCGATTGGCCCCGGGCCTGCGCGCGGATCTGGTTCTACTCGACGACGCGTTGCAGGTGCATGGAACCTGGATTGGCGGGCAATCCAACTAACTCCCGCCGGGGGAGTTTCGTGGGCAAGCAGCATCACTACGCAGTCGCGGTCGAATGGACCGGCAATCGCGGTACCGGCACAAGCGGCTATCGGAAGTATGGGCGCGATCATCGCATCAGCGCCGACGGCAACCCCGACATTCCGGGCTCGTCGGATCCGAGTTTTCTCGGTGACCCGGCGCGCTGGAATCCGGAAGAGCTACTGCTGGCGTCAGCCGCTGCGTGTCACAAACTTTGGTATCTGCATCTGTGCGCCGATGCGGGCGTGATCGTCACTGCCTATCGCGACGAAGCGATCGCGACGATGGAAGAAGACAAAGACAGCGGCGGCCGTTTCACCAGCGCCACCTTGCGTCCGCACGTGACGATCGCAGCCGGCAGCGACGCCGCGTTGGCGATGCGGCTGCATCACGACGCCAACCGCAAATGCTACGTCGCGAATTCGGTCAACTTTCCGATCCATCACGAACCGGTGATCGAGACCGCATAAAAGAAAACGGCCCGGGAAAATCCCGGGCCGTGAAGTTGGGAGGAAGTTCGTAGGTTAGAAATTGTACCGGACGCCACCGAAGAAGCGGCGGCCGTTCTCGAAGGCTGCGTACGGCGCGCTGGGCGTGCCGGCATACTGGTACTGGAGTTCGTCCAGCAGGTTCTGCGCCTGGAAGGTGAGCTGGATCTGCGGCGTCACTTTGAAGGCGATCGATGCGTCGAGCTGGTTGTACTCGTCGTTGAACACCGGCGTCGCACGGTCGATCGCGCGGAAGTACTTGGTGCGATAGCCGTAGGTGATGCGCGCGCTGACCCAATCGTTTTCGTAGTACGGCGTCAGGTTGAACGAGTGCCGCGAGTTGAACGGCAGCGGCGTCACGCCATCCGACGAAGCATACGAGAAGGTGTAGTTGGCCTGGATGCCGAACCCGTTCCAGATCTGGTTCTGGTAGGTGACTTCAAAGCCCTTGATCGACGCAGCACCACCATTGCGGGGACGCGACACTTGGAACGTCTCGAGCCGGTTCGTGTCGGTGTTGAATACGGTTTCCGGCGCGCTGGCGCGGAAGATGTACGACTCGATGTCTTTGTAAAAGGCGTTGGCCGAGACCAGACCTTCCTTGCCGAGATAATATTCGGCCGAGATATCGAAGTTGTTGGCGCGGTACGGGTCGAGATTCGGGTTGCCGCCGTCACCGGTGCGCACCGTGTTGGTGGTGATCACCGACGCCGACAGATCGGCGTAGTTGGCGCGCGCCATCACGCGTGACGCGGCGAAGCGGATGACGACATCCTTGGTCGCGTCGAAGGCGATGTTCACGCTGGGCAGATAGTCATTGTAGGTCTTGTTGAACACGACCGAACGCACGGTGGCGCTGCTGGTCGGGATCGCATTTCCCGTAATGTCCTGCTTGCCGCTGCTGGTCTGTTCGGTGTGCACAAAGCGCAGACCGAAATTGCCGCGGAAATTGCCGCCGTCGAAATTGAGCTGGCCATAGGCGGCCGAAATCTTTTCTTCGACTGCGAACTGTTCCGGCAGGAACGGCAGGTAGGTCGCATTGGAAGCGCCGAGCTGATTTTCCAGCCTGCTCTTGTCGGCCGTCGCCCATTGCGTGATCGATGGTGACAGACCGAGGCCGTCACCGAAACCGCTCGGCGTCACGCCGCCGAGCAGATTCGCCAGCGGCGTGTTGCCGGCGGGAACGCTGATCAACTGCGCGTCGCGCGTCGTCTTGTGATCGCGGTATTTGCCGCCGATCTGGAACGAGTTGAACACGCCCAGACCCGACAGATCGTGTTTGAAGTCGAGCTGGCCATATTGTTCTTCGTCGGTGGTCGGTTCGCGACGCAACTGCGCGAAGGTCATGGCGCTGCCGACCGGGCTGGTATTGTCGCGCGTGGCGCCGGTTACGCTGGCGATGCGGCCGGGCGCACCGCTGATGTCGTAGCTATAGCCCTGCGCGTTCTCGAACTCGCCGAAATATTGCTGCTGCGTGCCGCCGGTAGCGCGCGTCGTGCCGCCCTGTGCGGTCAGCTTCCAGCGGTCGCCCAGGTAATCGCCTTTGAGATCGACGGCGTAGGTTTCGACCGACGATTTGCGCGAGATCGCGTCGAGCAAAACGTCGCCACGGCCCGGTGCGATCGTGGCGCCGGTGATGAGACCGTTATTGACCGTCGCCGCCGTGACGCCGCCTGGCGACATGGCGCTGCCGATGCCGTTAAAGAAATAGTGGCTCTGGTTGTAGTTGTCGTAGTTGGCTTTGACGTAGAGGCCGGTGAGATTCAGTTCGAGACGGTCGTTCGGACGCGCCTGCAAACCGATCGTGCCGCCGTCGCGCGTACGTTCCTGCTGGAACAGGCCCGACGAAATCGCATTGGGGAAACGCAGCGTCGCCGGATTGTTGGTGCCGAGCGGCGCAGTCGGGAAACCGGCATCAGCCGCGTTCGGATAGCCGAAGGTTTCGAACCCGTCGCGCTGCAGATATTCCTGCTGGTGTAACGCCGAAAGAATGATGCCCCATTTGTCGCTGGGATCTTTGTAGCCGAAGAAGCCCGAGACGTTGGGCGAGGCTTTGCCGCGACGGTCGTTGTACGCAACTTCCGCCGACGCGCCGAGCGAGATCGGCTTCGACAGATCGAGCGGGCGACGCGTTTCGAGAATGACGGTGCCGCCGACGCTGCCTTCGTCGAGGCGTGCTTCGGGCGACTTGTAGACCTGCAGGCGGCCGACAATTTCCGGTGCCAGCAAGGTGTAGTTGAAGGTGCGGCCAGGTGAATCGAGAATGAACCAGTCGGCCGACGCGACGGTCTGGCCGTTCAGCAAGGTGCGGTTCAGCGCCGGGTCGGTGCCGCGGATCGAGACGCGTTCGCCCTGACCGAAGTCGCGGTCGACGGTGACGCCGGGCACGTGCGACAGCGATTCAGCGACGTTCTTGTCGGGGAACTTGCCGATGTCTTCGGCAGTGATCGCGTCGACGATCGCGTTGGCGCTGCGCTTGGTCGCAACCGATTGCTGCAAGCTGGCACGGATGCCGGTGACCACGATTTCTTCGGGCGCACTTTGCGTAGCAACTTGCGCTCGGGCCACATCGGCCAGCAGCAGCACGGCGACCGCACTGACGGTGCTGTGCAGGAGCAACCTGTTCAAACCCATATCCGCCATCTCCCTGTTCTTAATTCCCTGGGCAGCGCATCGACCGCTGCGCTCCCAGCGCCGGCGATTCGAATCGCAGACGGAAACCCGACTGCGCGGGGGCCATGGAAAGCTCTCCAGGAAACGGCGAAAGGCGAATTCCGGCAAAAAGCCGGAATTGACAGAAAGGACGCGGCCGAAACCTACGCCGCTTGCCGCAAATGCGCCTTGAGTTGTGACAGTGCGGCTTCGAGCGCGGCGCGTTCGCGCGCCGGGTCGGGACAGTTGCGCAATACATATTCAGCCGTGCGCACGACGTCGCGCCAACGCGGGTTGCGCGGCAAGGTTTCGACCAGGAAGTACTTGTCCATGGTCCGCGTCTGCAGCGAGGACCGGTCCATATAGACGCGCCACAGACCGCTTTCCTCTGCCAGCTCGACTTTTCCTTTGCCCTTGCTGCGTTGCCAGCAATCGAGCGCCAGCACCATCACTTCGACGATGCAGCGGCGATAGCCGTCATCGAGATCCAACGGATGGGGCGGATGTTCGTTGGCGTCGGCCGCGTCGATGTCCTGCGGATCGGGCTCGTTCGCGACCGCGCCATTCGAAACCGTCAGCGGATGGACCAGCGCCACCGGCCGGGGCGCAGCCGGCGTCTGCCTATACATAAGGAGTCGTACGCTGGCCGCGGTGGCGAGCAGGCCGAACAACGCCAACGCCCATACATACAGCCACGCCGTACCGGCCAATTGGCTGCGATCGGCGAGAACCGCGTATTTCCAACCGGTTTCGGGCACCGCGTACGGACCGTAGCTGCGCTCACCACGCGCCACTTGCGTCGGCGCGATCGGCGTTCCCTGCGCGTCGAGCAAATGAAAGCGCAAACCCGGCCGTTGCAACGCGGTCAAACGCTGTTCGAGATTCGCCATCGGCAGACGGAAGGCGACGACGCCTTCGACCGTGCCGTGCCGCACCACCGGACGCGCCAGCAGAACGCCGAAACTGTCGTCGAGCCGCTTCAAGCCCGACACGACCAGGATCTGGTTCGGATCGGTCGATTGCTGCAGCCGCGCCATCACTTCGCGAAACACTTCGGCGAGCGGCGTTTCGCGTTGGCGCGCAGCCGCGAGATCGGTGGCAAAGGCGCTGTCTTTGCGCAGGGAATAGACGACGCGCCCAACCCGATCGATCAGATAGAGATCGTCGAACAGGCTGGTCTCGATCATCGCCTGAAAGCTGGGATGAAACCGCTCATGCACGTTGGCGTAGGGCGGCAGCACCGACGGCATGTCCTGCGGCTGGATCTGATTCTGGACATAGACCTGGCGCAGCAACGCGGCAGCGCGTTCGGGGTCGGGCGAGATCTGGCCGAAGGCCGGCGCGAATCCGTAATACCGGCCGATCGAGTAGCCGATGAAACTGGTGCTGGCGAAGGCCGCGCTCTGCGACTTGGCGAACTCGACCAAGGTACCGAGATCATGTTCTGCCGAAGAACGGGCGAACTCGATCTGGAATTGAGTCTTGCTCTCGATAGTATCGGCAAGCAGAAGCAACGCCGCCACAAAGGCAGCGATCAATGGCAGCAGGTAAGCTGCCCCATTATTGCGTAGCGCTTGAACCCAGCGCACGTCTGCTCCCCTGCCACATTGCGCGTCTCGTCTTTTGTTTTGACGATTTTGCCGTCGGTTTATTTGGCCGCGGCTGCGCGTTTCCCTGAGACCATACCGTCAAGTTCGTTCAACCGACAAGCGAGCCTTGATCGCAGAAGCGCGATCCAGAAGCTCTGTTGCCATGGGAACAACACCACTCGCAGTCGTCTTCGGCACGCCTGGCACGGTCCTGACGCAGGACCAGTTCGACTTCTTTCGCGATGCCGATCCGCTGGGTCTGATTCTGTTCAGCCGCAACTGCGAGAGCCCCGACCAGCTCAAGCGACTCTGCGCTCGTTTCCGCGAAGCCGTGGGCCGGGACGCGCCGATTCTGATCGACCATGAAGGCGGCCAGCATCAGCGCATGGACCCGCCGGTCTGGCCGGCGTTCCCGGCTCCTGCCGCGTTCGGCCGCCTCTATGCGCGCGACCCCGCGCTTGCGCTCGAGCTGGTGCGATTGAACGGCAATGCGATCGGAAACCTGCTGCGCGAGCACGGCGTCACGGTCGATTGCGCACCGCTGCTGGACTTGCCGGTTGCAGGTGCCGATCCGGTGATCGGCGAACGCGCCTTCGGTTCGACGCCGGCGCAAGTGATCGCAATGGGCCGCGCCTTCGTCGACGGCATGCGCGCAGCGGGTGTCACGCCGGTGATCAAACATATTCCCGGCCACGGGCGCGCAACGGTCGATAGTCACAAACAGCTTCCGACCGTCGACACGCCGCTCGACGAACTCGACCGCACCGATTTCGCACCGTTCCGTGCGCTGGCCGACGCGCCGTGGGGCATGGTCGCACACATCGTCTATCCCGCGATCGATCCGCTGCGCCCCGCTTCGACGTCAAAACCGGTGGTCGAAACCCTGATTCGCAAGCGGCTCGGTTTCAGTGGCGTGCTGATTTCCGATTGTATCTACATGGACGCGCTGCAAGGCGATCTGGCGCAACGTTGCAGCGACGTGCTGGCGTCGGGCATGGATATCGCGCTGTCGAGCCATGGCGACGTTACCGACTGGACCAAGATCGCGGCCGCTGCACGTCCATTGACCCACGACGCGCAGCGACGCCTCGCACGGCGCGAAATTGCGGTCGAAACCGTCGATGTTGACTCTGCGGTGCAGGCGATTACGCGGCAACTTGCGGCGTGAAACCGCCAAAAGAAACCGTTGGAACGGCAGCGGTGACGAAATCAACGAGTTTACGACTAGCGGGCAGCAGGCCGGACTTGGGACAGTGCGCATCATGAATCGTGTCGTTCGACGCCTCGCCCTCGCCGCCCTGCTGGTTTCCAGCGGCGCGTCCGCTCAGACGTCGACGCCGCAGACTTCGGCACCAACCACGCTGAACATCGTGGCCAACCTGACCACCGGCTGGGTGCGCAACTTCAACCCGTTCAACGAAACCACGCGCCTCCATTCGGTGCGCGAATTCGTCTACGAGCCGCTGGTCGTCTTCAACGCGATGCACAATGGCCGGCCGCATTTCCGGCTGGCGACCAATTTCGATTTCTCGCCCAACCTGCTGAAACTGACCTTCACGCTGCGCGACGGGGTGAAATGGTCGGACGGCCAGGCCTTCACCTCGAAGGACGTCGCCTTCACCTTCGAGCTGCTGCGCAAATTCCGCCCGCTCGACACGTTGGACATCTGGGACCGGATTTCTGCGGTCGAAACGCCCGACGCGCACACGGTCGTGTTCACCTTGAAACGCGTCAACGCCAACATGGCCTACGAGGTCGTGCGCGTGCCGATCGTGGCCGAGCATGTCTGGTCGAAAGTCGCCGACCCGGTGACTTTCACCAACGAGAACCCGGTCGGCACCGGCCCGATGACCGAGGTGCGACGCTTCACGTCCCAGGTCTACACCCAGTGCCGCAACCCGAATTACTGGGACGCGGCGCATCTCAAAGTCGAATGTCTGTCCTTCCCGCAAGTCGGCAGCAACGAGCAATTGCTGATCGCGGCAGCGGCTGGTTCGATCGATTGGTTCGGCGCCTTCCTGCCCGACATCGAACGCACCTATGTCGCGGCCGACCCGCAACATCACCGCTACTGGTTTCCGCCGGGCGGCACGGTTGCGATCAACATCAATTTCGATAGTCGCGACGCCGGCAACCGCGCTGCCTTCCGCAACGTCAATTTCCGCCGCGCCGTTTCGATGGCGATCGATCGCCGCGCCATCGTCGACATCGCTGGCTATGGCTATCCGATCGTCAACGAATACGCGTCGGGTCTCGGCCGCACCTATCAGGATTGGACCAACGCGGAAGCAGAGCGGAAATACAGCCGCTTCACCAAATTCGACAAAGACGCGGCGCGTGCACTGCTGGCGGAAAGCGGGTTCCGCGACGTCAATGGCGACGGCTTCGTCGAGAATCCCGACGGCAGCCCGATCAGCTTTTACATTCTGGCGCCGAACGGCTGGACCGATTGGGTCAACTCCTCGCAGCTCGTCGCCGAAGGATTGAACGCAATCGGCATCAATGCGCGCGTCTCGACACCGGAGCCGGCAGCCTGGACGCAGAAGCTGATCAGCGGCAATTACGACATGGCGATCAACGCCTATCTGACCGGTGAGACGCCGCACCGTTCGCTCGATATGGCATTTCATTCGCGCCATGTCGGCAAGTCCCGCTTTGCCGCAACGCGCTTCACCGATCCGGAACTCGATACGGCGCTCAACAATTTCATCGCGACGATCGATCCGGTGGCGCAGCGCCAGGCGATGGACCGGGTGCAAATGATCCTGGCCGCGAACACGCCGTACGTGCCGCTGTTCAGCAATCCAATCTGGTACGAATACAACACGCGCCGTTTCAAAGGCTGGTTCAACGCCGACAATCCGGTCGCACGTCCCGACGTGTTCGACGGAACGCCCGAACGCCTGCTGCATCTGCTGGCGATCGAGCCGGTCGGCAATTCCTGATCCCAGGCATTCGCGACCATGGCTTTTCTCCTGCGCCGGATCGCTTTCTACGTCGCTGCCTTTCTGGTGGCTGCGACGTTCAATTTTCTGCTGCCGCGCCTGCTCCCGGGCGATCCGGTTGAAACCATGTTCGCGCAATCGGGCACGGCCTTGCCGCCCGAAAGCATGGCGGCGCTGCGCGCGACGTTCGGATTCATCGATCAGCCGCTGCCGCTGCAGTACGGCCGCTATCTCGCCAGCGTGTTCACCTGGGATCTCGGCCTGTCGATCAAGTTTCACCCGCTGACGGTGAACGAGGTTTTGTGGCGCGCACTGCCCTGGACGTTGCTGCTGGTGCTGACGTCGTCGCTGATCGCGTTCTCGGTCGGATCGCTGGCAGGTGTTGCGGCTGCGTGGCGCCGCGGCGGACGGTTCGACAGTTTCGGTGCGCCGGCTGCGTTGATGATGCAGGCGGTGCCGCCGCTCGTGACGTCATTGGTCGCGCTGTACGTCTTCGCGATCGAGTTCAAGATTCTGCCGACCGGCTTCGCCTGGGGTGCGGAACTCGATCCCGGTTGGAATTTTGCCTTCATGGCCTCGGTCGCGCAGCACGCGATTTTGCCGGTGACGACGCTCGCGCTGGCGCAGATCGGCGGCTACCTGATCACGATGCGCAACAGCATGATCAATCTGCTGGGCGAAGATTACATCGTGCTGGGCACAGCCAAGGGACTTGGCGATGCGCGTTTGCGCTTCGCCTATGCGGGCTTGAACGCGCTGCTGCCAGCCATGACGAGTTTCGCGATGACGTTGGGCGCCGTGTTCGGCGGCAGCCTGATCACCGAGATCGTCTTCAACTATCCCGGCCTGGGCTACACGCTGTTTCAAGGCATCGCAGCGCGCGACTATCCGCTGATCCAGGGACAGTTGCTGATCATGACCCTGGCAATGCTGGGCGCAAATTTCATCGCCGATCTGCTGACCCTGGCGCTCGACCCGCGACTGCGAGCCTGATTTGCGCACCATCCTCAAGACCCTGCTGCGCAATCGCAAAGCCGCCTTTGGCGCTGCCATCGTCGGCCTGTTCCTTGCGCTTGCGGCCGCAGCACCTTTGCTGGCGCCCTACGCGCCCAACCAGCGCGCCGCAAAACCGCACGAGCCGCCGTCGACCGAACATGTTCTGGGCTCGACGCGCATGGGGCGCGACGTGCTTTCGCAAACCATCCATGGCGGCCGCACCTCGTTGCTGGTCGGATTCGCGGCGGGATTGATCGTGACCGTGATCGGCGTCGGCATCGGCGTGACCGCCGGCTATTTCGGCGGCCGCGTCGATGAAGCGCTGAATCTACTGACCAACATCTCGCTGGTGATTCCGAATCTGCCGCTGATGCTGGTGCTGGCAGCGTTTCTGGGACAGACGAGTCCGTTCGTCATCGCAGCGATCATCGGCCTGACAAGTTGGGGCTGGGGCGCACGCGTGGTGCGCGCGCAAACCTTGTCGCTGCGGCAACGCGATTACGTGCTGGCGGCCGAGCTGCTGGGTGAACCGGCCTGGCGCGTCATTACGATCGAGCTGGTGCCGAATCTGATTTCGATCATCGGCTTCAATTTCATCGGCAGCGTCCTCTATGCCGTGATCACCGAAGCGACCTTGGAGTTCTTGGGCCTGGGCGATCCGATGGCGCTGTCCTGGGGCACGATGCTGTATCACGCGCAGACGACCTCGGCGTTGCGCGTCGGCGCCTGGTGGGAAGTGGTGGCGCCGTCGCTGGCGCTGGCCATCTTCGGCAGCGGCCTGTCGCTGATCAATTTCGGCATCGACGAGATCGCCAATCCGCGCCTGCGCAGCTTGCGCATTCCCAAAGCCCTGCGCGCGGCGTTCGCGAAATGACCTTGCTGCAAGTCCGCAACCTGTCGGTCGATTACGCCACCGAAGACGGCGTTGTGCATGCCGCACGCGACATCTCGTTCGACATCGCGCCGGGCGAAGTGCTGGGGCTGGCCGGTGAATCCGGCTCGGGCAAAAGCACCGTCGCCTTCGCCATCGCGCGGCTGCACCGCCCGCCCGCTTTCATCAGCGACGGCAGCGTGACGTTGGACGGCACCGACGTTCTGCAGCTCGACGGCGAAGCGTTGCGCGCCTGGCGCTGGCGCGAGGTTGCGGTCGTGCTGCAAAGCGCGATGAATGCGCTGAACCCGTTGCTGCGCGTTGCCGACCAGTTCCGCGACATGTTCCAGGCGCACGGCATTCACGACCGTAAAGAGATCCGCGCCCGCAGCGCCGACCTGCTGAACATGGTTGGAATCGATCCGGCGCGTCTCGACGACTATCCGCACCGGTTCAGCGGCGGCATGCGCCAACGTATCGTGATCGCCATGGCGTTGGCGCTGAGCCCGAAGCTGCTGATCATGGACGAGCCGACCACCGCGCTCGACGTGGTGGTGCAGCGCGAATTGCTGGAAGAAGTCGCCGACCTGCGCAGCAAGCTCGGCTTTGCCGTGCTGTTCATCACGCACGATCTCGCCTTGATGAGTCAGTTCTGCGACCGGATCGGCATCATGCTGCGCGGCGAGCTGGTCGAGCTGGGAACGCCGACGCAAATGGTTGCAGCCCCGCGCCATCCCTATACGCGCGCTTTGTGGAACGCGATTCCGCCGCTGCATCCACCCTCTTATCCGCTTGAGGGGCCGCTGCGGCCCCAAGGTGGTCAGGTACAGCGCCAATGACACCGGTGTTGGAAACACGCGGCCTGTGCATGTCGTTCGGGGCGCAGAAGCTCGCGGCTCTTTCCGACGTTAGCATCGCGCTGCATGAAGGGCGTTGCCTGGCGCTGGTCGGCGAATCCGGTTCGGGCAAAAGCACCTGCGCCAAGTTGCTGACGCGCATGCTGCGCCCGACTGAAGGCACGATTCATTTCGGCGGCGAAGACGTCACCGTGCTGCGCGGGCGGTCGGACCTGCGCACCTATCGCAGCCACGTGCAGATGGTGTTCCAAGATCCGTTCGCGGCACTGAACCCCGCCCATTCGGTGCAGCATCATCTCGAACGGCCGCTGGCGCTGCACAAACCGAATCTGTCCCGCGCCGAACGAACCGAAGCCGCGTCGGCGCTGCTGCGTCAGGTCGAACTGGACCCAGCCACGACCTTGCGCAAATTTCCGCACGAGCTGAGCGGCGGCCAGCGCCAGCGCGTCAATCTTGCGCGCGCATTGGCGGTCGATCCGGCCGTGATCATCGCCGATGAACCGACTTCGATGTTGGACATGTCGATCCGGCTTAGCGTGCTGGACATGTTCGCGCCGTTGAAGCGCGAACGTCGCATCGCGATGCTGTACATCACGCACGACATCGCAACGGCGCGCTACGTCGCCGAAGAGACCGCGGTTCTGTACGGCGGCCGCATCGTCGAAATGGGACCGACCGATCGCCTGATCGACGATCCGCGCCATCCCTACACGAAACTGTTGTTGGAAGCGGTGCCCGAAATCGGCCGCCCGTTCGGCTCGACGCGCCTCAGCGTCGAAGCCGACCGTGTGCGTGCGATCAGCCGCGGCGCCGGCGATCTACGGGAAGTGGCGCCCGGACATTTCGTGCGCGAGATTGCGACGAATTAAGCCGCCGACGCGGCCGGTGCATCGCCGGCACGGATTACGTCGCAGATCCTGTCGACGGCGCTTTCCACCGTCGAACGGTCGTCACCTTCAGCCATGACGCGGATCAGCTTCTCGGTGCCCGACTTGCGCACCAGCACGCGTCCGCGACCGTTGAGCAAGGCTTCGACTTCGGCGATCGCGCCTTTGACGTCGGCGCGTTCGAGCGGCGGGGTGCCGTCGAACCGCACGTTTTTCAGCACTTGCGGCACGGTATCGAAGACGTGCAGCACTTCGCTCGCCTTCTTTTCCTGCGCCACGATCGCAGCCAGCACCTGCAACGACGCCAGCAAGCCGTCGCCGGTCGTCGCATAGTCCGACAGAACCAGATGGCCCGACTGTTCGCCGCCGATATTGAATCCGTCGGCGCGCATGCGCTCGACGACATAGCGATCGCCGACGGCGGTGCGCACGAGATTCAAGCCGCGCTTTTGCAGATGCCGTTCGAGTCCGAGATTGGACATGACCGTCGCAACCACGCCGCCGCCGGTCAGCAGGCCTGCATCGGCCCAGCAGGTCGCGATCAGCGCCATGATCTGGTCGCCGTCGATGCGACGGCCGCGTTCGTCGGCGAGGATCAGACGATCGGCATCGCCGTCGAGCGCAATGCCGAGATCGGCACCGTGCAGCACGACCGCTTCTTGCATCGCTTCGGGCGCAACCGCGCCGCATTTCTCGTTGATGTTGGTGCCGTTCGGATTGACCGCGACCGGGATCACTTCGGCGCCGAGTTCGAACAAAACGCGCGGCGCAACTTTGTACGCAGCACCGTTGGCGCAATCGATGACGATCTTGAGTCCTTCGAGCGAGCGGCCTTTGGGGAAGCTCGACTTCACATATTCGGCGTAACGGCCCGGCGCGTCGTCGAGACGCTGCGCGCGACCAAGTTGCTTTGCATGCGCAAGCTCGCCATGCGCGCCGCTTTCGATCTTGGATTCGATCTCCATCTCGATCGCGTCGGACAGTTTGTAGCCGTCGGCGCCGAACAGTTTGATGCCGTTGTCTTCGAACGGGTTGTGCGAGGCGGAAATCATCACGCCCAGATCGGCGCGGTAGCTGCGCGTCAACATCGCGACCGCGGGCGTCGGCAACGGACCGACCATGGTCACGTCGAATCCCATCGATACGAAGCCCGCTGCCAGCGCCGGTTCGAACAAATAGCCCGACAGGCGCGTGTCCTTGCCGATCACGACGCGGTGGCGGTGTTCGCCACGACGCAACACGGCGGCGCTGGCCATCGCGACTTTGAGCGCGATCTCGGCCGTCATCGGCGTGTCGTTGGCGCGGCCGCGGATGCCGTCAGTGCCGAAGAGTTTGCGGGTCATGGGGACGAAGCCTGCAGGGAGGGAAGCGCGACCGTAGGCGGGCCAGATGGCAAAAACGTTACCGGGTTTGCCCCCGCCGCCGCTAGTCGCGTGGTCATGAACGCCGCGGATCCGATCCGATTCCCCACCGCAGTTCTGTGCTGCCCAAGGAGCGGCAGGCCTAGCCGCGATCGACCATCGCCATCGACGCAGCTGGATAGCGCGGCCCCGCCACCGCCGATCCGGCCTGGTTGAGACGCTCCATATCCTGCGCGGTCAGCGTCAGCGCAACCGCGCCGAGATTGTCCTCGAGATAGGTCCGCCGTTTGGTCCCCGGGATCGGCACGATGTGCGGGCCGCGTTGCAGCAGCCAAGCCAGCGCGACGCGCGCCGGCGTCGATCCGTGCGCGATCGCAATCTCGCGCACGAGATCGGCGATACGTTGGTTGGCGTCGAAGTTCTGGCCCTGCAGGCGCGGGTCGTTTTTGGCGCGGAAGTCGCCCGCTGCATGTTCTTCGGCGCGTTTGCCGGTGCCGGTCAGAAAGCCGCGACCAAGCGGGCTGAACGGCACCAGGCCGATGCCAAGCTCGCTCAACGTCGGAATGATGTCTGCTTCGAGGCCGCGCTCCCAAATCGAATATTCGCTTTGCAGCGCCGTCACCTTCTGCACCTTGTGCGCACGACGGATGGTCGCCGCACTCGCTTCCGACAGGCCGAAGTGCAGCACTTTTCCCTGCGCGATCAAATCGCGCACCGTGCCTGCAACATCTTCGATCGGCACCGCCGGATCGACGCGATGCTGGTAGAGAAGATCGATCCGATCGGTCTGCAACCGCTTGAGCGACGCTTCGACGACGTCGCGAATATGTTCGGGGCGGCTGTTCACGCCCTGCAGCGACGAGCCGATGACGAAACCGAATTTGGTCGCCAAGGTGACTTGCTCGCGCTTGCCGCCAGCCAGCGCGCGACCCAACAATTCTTCGTTCGTGTACGGACCATAGACTTCGGCCGTATCGAGAAAGGTGCAGCCAAGGTCGATCGCGCGATGGATTGTCGCGATCGATTCTGCGTCGTCGGGCGTGCCGTAGGCATGGCTCATCCCCATGCAGCCAAGGCCGAGCGCGGATACGTCCAGTTCACCGATCGTGCGTTTGGGCAGCATCCGACTCTCCTGCAAAAGACCTGGTGGCCAATCTGCCCCCGATAACGCCCGAATTGCAGGCCCGTGCGCGCATTCCTGCTGTCGCCAAGCAACAAATCTGGTGTTGGCGCGAGATCGACCTCTTGAAATCACACCTTGTTCCGGCGCATCTCTCCGCCCCTCGCGCGTCGCCAATCCCTGGCGGCGCTGACTGGTGCCCGGACATTGCACTCCACAAAAACGACGACACTCGCCACCCTTCTCACCCTCCTCCCCCTCACCGCACACGCCCAGACGCGACCTCTAGCAGAGGAAATCGTGGTCACGGCGACGCGGACGGAAGAACCGGCTCGGGAGGTGCCGGCTGCGATCTCAACGATCGGCCGTGCAGAGTGGGAAAAACGCGGCGCGCTGTTTATCGGCGACGAGCTCGCCCAAATCCCCGGCCTGACTTTGCAGCGGAATGACAGCGGCACGTATACGTCGCTGACCTTGCGCGGCGTGCCGAACCGGATTCACAACGACACGCTGCTTGCGTTGGTCGACGGAATTCCGATGGTGGCCGGCGACGACGAAATCGATCTCGAACAGATTCCGTACGACGCAACCGAACGCGTCGACGTTTTGCGCGGCCCGTCTTCGTCGCTGTACGGACGCGGCGCCGTGTCGGGCACGCTGAACTATCTGACTCGGTCGATCCCCAATACGACGACGGTCAGCGCCGGCACGACGTATGGCAGTTGGGATTATCGCAAGTTCGAAGCCAGCGCAGCGTTGGACGGCAAAGTCCTGCTGCTCGCCACCGACGAACATGGCGGCGGCTGGCGCGATCACACGGCGCGCGACGGGCGGACCTTCTTCGGCAAAACCAAGATTGATCTCGGCGACAACGCAACGCTGACTCTGTGGGGCGCGCGCATGCGCGCCGATCAGGATCTGGCGGGCGAGCTGCCGGTCGATGCCAATGCGCGTCTGCTGACGCTGCCGAACCCGCGCGGGCGGCAAGCGAACTACAATGAAGACGATGCGGGTTTTGCCAAACGCATCACCTACGGCACCGCCATCCTCGACTGGAAGATCGCCGACGGCGTCACCTTGACGACCAAGCTGCATCGCCGCGGCGCCGATACGACGGCGAACCAAGCCTTCTATCGCGGCTACGATCCCGCGACCTTCCTGATCAGCTTCACCGGCTTTTCGGTGCATGCCGACGACAATACCTGGTTCGGCGAACAGCAAATGACGTGGCGCACGTCGAACAACCGTCTCGTCGCTGGTCTTTCGGCCGAGCGCATCAATGCGCGCCACGTCGAAACCTGGACCGGCGAATTCGATTTCGGCGCGCTGTTCTATACCAAGCGTCGCGACGTGCGCACCGGCGCCTATGTCAATCAAGGCGATTGGATCAGCGATCACTTGCTTGACGCGGCAAGCCGCGAAACCGCGTTGGCGGCGTATCTCGAAGACGAGTTTCGTCCGCTGCCCTGGTTGCGCCTGACCGCGGGCGCGCGGCTCGATCATTTCTCGCGCAACGTCGAGTACGGTCCGACTGCAACCGGCTTTGGCCCCAACCCGCCTGCCAACGCACACGACCAAGATCGCCATCTTTCGCCCAAAGCATCGGTCGGCGTGCGTCTCGTCGACGGCGTTGAAGCCTATGCGTCGTACGGCGAAGCCTTCAGCCCGGGCTTTGGCCCGATCTGGTCGTTCATCAATCGCGCCACCGACACGCGCCCGGAAACCGCGCGCAACTACGAGCTAGGCGTGAAATGGTCTGCAGGTGCATTCGACGGCGCAGCTTCGGTCTACCGGCTCGACCGGCACGATCTGATTCAACTGATCACCGACGGGCCGTCGGCGCGCACGGTGAATGCAGGCGCGCAACGATCGGAAGGGTTCGAACTCGAAACGCGCTGGCGTCCCGACACGGCGTGGACGGTCGCGCTGACCTACGCCTTGACCCGCGCACGCTGGATCGACGACCGGTTTTTCGATTCCGATCTGGGACAGAATTTCGATTTCTCGGGCAAGCGCGTTGCGGGCGTGCCGCGCCACGCGGGCTCGGTTAGCGTCGAGCGTCGGTTCGACGCAATCAATGTAAGCCTGCGCGGCTGGGTTGAGGCGCAAGGCGATTACGCGGTCGACAATCCCAACAGCGTGACCGCCGGCGGCTTCTGGATTGCCAACGCCACCGCGATCTGGAGGCCGGTCGAACGGCTGGATTTGCAAGCAACGGTACGCAACCTATTCGACCGCAGCTACGCGCAGTTGGTCGGCGGCAATCTCGGTCCGACGGCGGCCTTCCCACAATTGCCACGCGCGTTCCTGGTGCAAGCGCGCTGGCGGTTCTGATATCGGCAAGGCAGGACACTGGCTGCTACCGGCCGCGTTGCACGAGATTCGATCACGCATGCACACGGCGTGACCAGTTTGCGGTGAGACGCGAATTGAGACGGCATCTGCGATTGGAAAAAGTTGCACACGGCGCCGCGTGCAGCGACAAGACGCGATGACTCCTGCTCAAAAAGCGCTGGTTCGCGCCAGCTTCGACAAGGTGCAGCCGATCGCCAGCGCGGCGGCAGCGCTGTTCTACGGCAAGTTGTTTGAACTCGACCCGGCGCTGAAGCCGCTCTTCAAAGGCGACATGAACGAGCAAGGCCGCAAGCTGATGGCGATGATCGGCACGGCTGTGTCGAACCTCGACAAGCTCGACGTGCTGATTCCTGCCGTCCAGGCGCTCGGCCGGCGCCACAATCGCTACGGCGTCATCGACTCGCACTACACGACGGTTGCGGCGGCGCTGCTATGGACGCTGGAACGCGGCCTGGGCGATGACTTCACGCCCGCGACGCGCGAAGCCTGGACCGTCGTCTACACGGTTCTCGCCGACACGATGAAAGCGGCGCAGAAAGAAGCACCCTAACTTTTCGTTTGGCGCTTTTTCCTCCGCGAACCGGTAGCCACTTCGCGGAAAACGCTAGCCGGCAATCGACGAGCGCACGCGCGCGACTGCGTCTTTCCAGCCGGCGAGACGCGCATCGCGCTCGTCGCTCGACATCGACGGCTCGAAGCGCCGGTCGAGTTTCCACAAACGTTCGGTTTCGCTCGTATCGCGAAACACACCTGCGCCCAGACCGGCCAACACGGCCGCGCCCCACGCCGTCGTTTCCAGTTCGACCGGACGTTCGACCGGCACGCCAAGCAGATCGGCGAGAAACTGCATCGCCCAATCATTCGCCGCCATGCCGCCATCGACGCGCAACACGGTGAGGTCCGGCACGCCGTCCGCCGCCAAGGCGTCGGTCAGGTCGCGCGTCTGGAAACACACCGCCTCCAACGCGGCGCGCACGATTTCGGCAATGCCGGTATCGCGCGTCAGGCCCAGCAACGCACCGCGCGCTTGTGGATCCCAATAGGGCGCACCGAGTCCGGTGAAAGCCGGCACCAAAAACACGCTTTTCGCCGACGGTGACGCGGCGCGCGCCAGCGCTTCGGTTTCGTCGGCGCGTTGGAACAGTTTCAACCCGTCGCGCAGCCACTGCACCGCCGCGCCCGCAACGAAGATCGATCCTTCCAGCGCGTAGGTGGTCTTGCCGCCGAGACGATAGGCCGAGGTCGTCAGCAGACGGTTGTTCGACATCAGTGGCGTGTCGCCGGTATTCACCACCAGAAAACAGCCCGTGCCGTAGGTCGCCTTCACCGTACCCGGCGCCCAGCATGCCTGCCCAACCGTTGCAGCCTGCTGGTCGCCGGCGCAGCCGGTGATTGGAATACCGTCGCTGGTTTTCGCAATCGGACCGGCGCAATCGACGACGGTCGGCAGCAGCGCGCGCGGAATCTGGAACAGCGACAGAAGCTCGTCGTCCCATTGGTTGCGGTGAATATCGAACAGCAACGTGCGCGCCGCATTGGTTGCGTCGGTCGCATGCACCTTGCCGTCGGTCAGACGCCACAACAGAAACGAGTCGATCGTGCCGAAGGCCAGCTCGCCGCGTTCGGCGCGCGCGCGAAAATTCTGTTGGTCAAGCAGCCAGCCCAGCTTGGTCGCAGAGAAATACGGATCGAGCAGCAGGCCGGTGCGCGCACGGATCAGCGTTTCGACGCCGCGCGCCTGCAGCGCGATACAACGATCGGCGGTGCGCCGGTCCTGCCACACGATTGCGGGTGCCACAGCGCGCCCGGTGGCGCGATCCCACAACACCGTCGTTTCACGCTGGTTGGTGATGCCGATGGCGTCGATGCGACGGTTGGCGGAGACGTCGGCGACGACCTCGCGCGCGGCGGTCCAGATCGCTTCGGGATCGTGCTCGACCCAACCGGGCGCGGGATAGGATTGCACCAAAGGTCGCGACGCGCGCGCCAATGCTGCACCGCGCTCGTCAAAGACGATTGCGCGCGTGCTGGTTGTGCCCTGATCGAGCGCAAGCAAATGAGCCATGTGAGAGCGACCTTGCGAAGCGATCGAGACACGGTCAAGGCGGTGCTCCCTCTCCCCCGCGGGGAGAGGGATGGGGTGCGGGGGCGTTGGCGCGCAACTGTCGACGCGCAAGCCCCCTCACCTTCCCACGCACTGCGTGCGCGGGCCCCTTCCTCTCCCCAAGGGGAGATGCGATTCAGAGAGTCATGGCCCGATTCGATCTGCTGGTGATTGGCGGTGGCATCAACGGCGTCGGCATTGCGCGCGACGCAGTCGGCCGTGGCCTGTCCGTCCTGCTGGTCGAGCGCGGTGATCTTGGCGGTGCGACCTCGTCCGCCAGCTCCAAACTGATTCACGGCGGCCTGCGCTATCTCGAACATGGCGAGTTCGCGCTGGTGCGCGAGTCGCTGCTCGAACGCGCAACGATGCTGCGCATCGCACCGCATCTGGTGCGGCCGGTGCGGTTCGTGTTGCCGCATTTTCCCGGCATGCGTCCGCGCTGGATGCTGCGTTTCGGCCTGTTTCTCTACGACCTGTTGCAAGGAAAAAGCCTGCCGCATGCCTATTCGGTGCGGCTCGATCGCGATCCGGTCGGCGCGCCGTTGCGCGACGGCATGCGCAACGGCTTCGTCTATGCCGACTGCGCCGTCGACGATGCGCGCCTGGTTGTGTTGACCGCGCGCGACGCGGCTGAACGCGGCGCGGATATCCGCACCCGCACCGAACTTCGCAGTGCTGCACGTCACGGCGATGTCTGGCGCGCGACGTTGGTACACGACGGAAAAGAAGAAATCGTCGAAGCGCGCGCCATCGCCAATGTCGCCGGCCCCTGGGTCAGCGAAAGCGCGGCGCGCATCGACGGCAAGAACTTGCCCGTGCGAGCCATCCGTCTCGTCAAAGGCAGCCATATCGTCGTCGAGAAATTCTATGACGGCGACCAGGCTTACACGCTGCAGGCACAAGACGGCCGCGTCGTTTTTGCGATTCCGTACCAGCGCGACTTCACCTTGATCGGCACCACCGATACGCCGATCGACGGCGATCCTGCCCGCGTCTGCGCCACACAGGACGAGCGCGACTATTTGCGTTCGGTCGCCAACAGCCTGTTCCGCAAACAACTGACCGATGCCGACATACGCTGGACCTATGCCGGCGTGCGGCCTTTGCTCGACGACGGCAAGGCGAACGCATCGCAAGTGACGCGCGACTATAAATTCGACATCGACGCGCCGCCCGGTCTGGCGCCACTGCTGGGCGTCTATGGCGGCAAGCTCACCACCTATCGCCACCTGGCTGAACGCGCCACCGACAAGCTGACGGTTGCGCTGGGACAACGACAGGCGCGCTGGACCGCGGACGAGCCGCTACCGGGCGGCGATGCCGGGTATATGACGATGCTGGGCGAGGCGTCGTTGCGCTGGCCGTTCCTGTCCGACGCGATGCGCACGCGTTTGCTGCATGCCTATGGCACGCGCATCGAACGCGTGCTGGGCAAGGCCCAGTCGCTGGCGGACCTTGGGATTCATTTTGGTGCCGACCTGTACGAAGCCGAACTTTTGCACATGCAGCGCGACGAATGGACGATGAGCGCCGACGACGCACTATGGCGGCGCAGCAAGCTGGGCTTGCGCCTGACCGAAGCGCAGCAGGCGCGTGTGCAAGCCTGGTTCAACACGCACGGCTGACCGCAAGCTGTCATGAACGGCGCACAAACGCCGTTCATTTTCAGCGCTTCTTCAAGCGACTGATGCTACGCGGCTGGGAGAACACCGGCCGTGGAGCAGAACGCAATGACCGACACGACGACCCCCGCCACCAGCCGCGGGGTCAGCAAACGCATGTTGCTGGCCGGATGGGCGGTGCTGATCGCGCTGATCTATCTCGCCATCGGCACGGCGGGCTTCACCACCATTCACGATGAGCGCGTCGCGGCCGAGAAGAGTCACCAGGCGCGCATGACGGCCGGCCCGGCCGACGCGCTGCCGCCGGGCAACTTCGTTCCGGTCACGACCGGCCTCTATCTCGACGGGATCGAAACGATGTCGCTGCGCGACTCGTTCTGGACACCGACGTTTTACATCTGGTTCCGCTGGAACGGCGACAAGGCGCTGAACCCTGGCGGCAATTTCCGTCTCGTCGACGGCAGCATCACGCGCAAGGATCTGCAGGACGAATATTACGGCGCCGACGGCAACAACTATCAGCGCTACCGCGTCAGCGCGCGCATCACCAAGTTCTTCAACACGACGCGCGTGCCGCGCGACGGCCACCAGCTCAACATCTATGTCGAAGATTCGCGCTTCGACGCGACCAAGCTGCGCTATGTCGTCGATCCGGCGACGGGCATCAGCTCGCGCGTGCAGGTGTCGGGCTACAATGTCGCGCATCAGGCGCAGCAAGTCGCAAAGGCGCACGCTTACAAAACCACCTATGGCGATCCGCGTGTCGAAGGCGACGGCAACCGCGTCTTCAGCATGTATTCGTACGGCATCGACGTCGCGCGCGCCGGCATGGGCGTCTATTTCAAAGTCTTCATCGGCTTGTTCGCCGGCATCACGCTGGCCTTCGCGAGCTTTGGCTTGCGCGCGTCGGAGATGAATCCGCGCTTCTCGATGTTGGCCGGTTCTTATTTCGGCGCCGTCGCCAACTCGTATCTCGCCGGTTCGCTGATTCCGTCGGCGGGACAATTCGGCCTGGTCGAGTTCGTGACCTTCCTCGGCCTGTTCACGATCTTCTTCTCGCTGATCGCGACGATCGTCTCGATCTATATCGCGGCCATCAAAGGCGACAAGGAACTGTCGCGGTCGTTCGACATGGTGACGCTCACCGTCGCAGCGCTCGGTTATATCGTCGTGAACATCGTGCTGCCGCTCAGCGCCGGCTGACCTAGGTTTTCCCGCGAAGTGGGTACCGGTTCGCGGAGGGAAAACCGTCAAACAAAAAGGAGAGCATGACCCGATCCGATCGGGTCATGCTCGAAACGAAACGGCCCCGCTGTTTCCAGCGGGGCCGTTCGTTACCGGGGGCAACCCGGTCGGAAACTATCCAACCGGTGTCGGTTCGAGGCCGGGGCCGCTCGGCGGTGCCTTGCGGCCGCCGGTGGGCACCGAGCCGCGACGCGGCGGTGCTGCCGGACGCGACGGTGTTTCCGGCGGTTCGTCGCGCACGATGTCTTCACCGCGCACCAACGCCCGCACTTCATCACCCGACAGCGTTTCATATTCGAGCAACGCCTGGCTGACCTTGTGCAACTGGTCCATGTGCTCGACCAGAATTTTGCGCGCGGTCGATTCAGCCGCTTCGACCAGTCGACGGATTTCGGCGTCGATCAGCTTGGCCGTCTCTTCCGAGATGTTCTGCGTCTGCGTCACCGAGTGACCCAGGAACAGTTCCTGTTCGTTGGCGCTGTACCGCACACGGCCGAGTTTCTCGGACATGCCGTATTCGGTGACCATGCGGCGCGAAATGTTGGTCGCCTGCTGAATGTCGCTGGCGGCACCCGTCGTCACCTGCTCTTCACCGAAGATCAGCTCTTCCGCGACACGACCGCCGAACATCGACGCCAGGCGCGATTCCATCTCGATCTTCGACATCGAGAATTTGTCGCGTTCCGGCAGGCTCATCGTGACGCCCAGCGCGCGACCGCGCGGGATGATCGTCACTTTGTGCAGCGGATCGTGTTCGGGCACGTACAGACCGACCAGCGCATGACCCGCTTCGTGATACGCGGTGAGTTCGCGCTCTTTTTCAGTCAGCACCATCGAGCGCCGTTCGGCGCCCATCATGACCTTGTCCTTGGCCTGCTCGAATTCCCACTGGCCGACCACGCGCTTGCCGCCGCGCGCTGCAAGCAGTGCGGCTTCGTTGACGAGGTTGGCGAGATCGGCGCCCGAGAAACCCGGCGTGCCGCGCGCAATCGTGCGCGGATCGACGTCGGGACCGATCGGCACTTTGCGCATGTGGACTTTGAGGATCTTTTCGCGACCGCCGACATCGGGGTTCGGCACCACGACCTGACGGTCGAAGCGGCCCGGACGCAGCAGCGCCGGATCCAACACGTCGGGACGATTGGTGGCAGCGATCAGGATCACGCCTTCGGTCGCTTCGAACCCATCCATCTCGACCAGCAACTGGTTGAGCGTCTGTTCGCGCTCGTCATTGCCGTTGCCGAGGCCGGCACCGCGATGACGACCGACCGCATCGATTTCGTCGATGAAGATGATGCAGGGCGCGTGCTTCTTGCCCTGTTCGAACATGTCGCGCACGCGGCTTGCGCCGACGCCGACGAACATTTCGACGAAGTCCGAACCGGAGATGGTGAAGAACGGCACGTTGGCTTCGCCCGCGACTGCGCGTGCGATCAAGGTCTTACCTGTGCCGGGCGGGCCAACCAGCAAAACGCCTTTCGGAATCTTGCCGCCCAGTCGCTGGAATTTCTGCGGGTCCTTCAAGAACTCGACGACTTCTTCGAGTTCCTGCTTCGCCTCGTCGATGCCTGCCACGTCTTCGAACGTGACGCGTCCGGCTTTTTCGGTCAGCAGGCGCGCGCGGCTTTTGCCGAAGCCCATCGCCTTGCCGCCGCCCGACTGCATCTGGCGCATGAAGTAAATCCAGACGCCGAACACGAGCAGCATCGGCATCCACGACAGCAGCACGCTGAAGATGGTCGGACCGTTGCTGTCGTCCGGCTGCGCGACGACGCGCACGCCAGCGTCAGCGAGCTTGGTCGCGACGTCGATCTTTTCCGGGACGTACGTCGAGAAGACGCGCGTGTCGGCGTAGTGACCGGTGACCGTCGAGCCTTTGATGGTCACGTCGGCGATCTTGCCCGCTTTGGCGTCGGCCAGCAGTTCCGAGAAAGCGAGCGAGGTATTCGGGGTCGTGCCGGCTTGGTTCTGGAACAGCTGGAACAGCAGCAGCAACAGAACGCCGATCATGGCCCAGAGCAGCAGGTTCTTACCGAAATTACTCACGTCGCACTCTCCTCGCGCGTCTCGCGCCGACCGGCCGACTATACGCGCAGGTCCTCAGATAATGTTCCGGAATCCTGAGACAACCGCACCTGCAACGGCAGTGAGCGGCCGTGGTTCGGCAGCGCGGCCCAGTTCGGGCAAGAAAATCACGCCGTCGCTCCCTGCCGGGCTGATCCTGGACCCGCCAAGCGTGGCGCCGGGAAAGGCTGGTTCGGCAAGAGAACGATCCAGAGACGCCAGTTTCTCCCGCTTTGGTGCCGGAGTCCGCCCGCCGGTGCGCGCCAGCACAGCGGCCAAGGCGCGCAGCCGTAATTCCACCGGCTCGTCCAGCCAATCACCGCGATTCAAATAAACGCCGTCGGTGCCAATCGTGACCCGCCGCGCCAAAAGCTGGCTGGTCGCCGCCGCAAGCGCCGCCGCGGCCGCCCGGGCGCGTGCCGCTGTGGCGCACAAAGCGGCCGCACCCAGCCCTTCTTCGCCCAGCGCCTCGGCCACCGCGCGCAGCCGCGGCCGGGCAAAGCGCGGGTCGAAATTGGATGGATCCTCGATCACTTTCTGGCCGAACCGGACGCAGGTCGCGCGCAACCGGTCCTTGGGTTGGTCGAGCAAGGGGCGCAGCAGACGGACATGCGGCGTCTCGGTCAGCGGTGCCATCCCGCCCAACCCGTCGACGCCGCTGCCTTTGGCGAGACGCAGCAGAACCGTCTCGGCCTGATCGTCCTGGTGATGGCCGAGGCAGAGATGCAGCAGGCCGCGTTCGCGGCAGGCGCGCGTCAACAGGTCGCGCCGCGCATCGCGCGCCGCTTCCATCAATCCAGTGGCGGGTTTGGGACCAGTCCAGGGCAGCACCGTATGCGCGATGCCGCGCGCGCCAAGCCACGCACCGACCTGCGCCGCTTCCGCAGCAGATGCATCGCGCAGCGCGTGATCGACCGTGAACGCGTGCACCATGCCGCCGCGCGCACGAACCCATTCGTCGAGAAGCAGCGTCAGCGCCAGACTGTCGGCGCCGCCGGACACACCGACGGCGAGATGTGGCGCGGGTTCGAACGGGCCGAGCGTTGCGAGCAGACCGTCAAATTCAGCAGCATCAATTGCTGCCGCGGTCAGCACTTCAGACGCGACCGTTCCTGCGTCGCAGCGCGCTTCACGTTGGCGCTTGCGGTCGGATATTGGCGATCGAGTTGCGACAGCGCGGTGCATGCGTCGCTGTTCTGTTTCAACTGACCCAACGACAGGCCGAGCTTTAGCAGCGAGTCCGCACCTTTCGGGCCGGTCGGATATTTCTTGTAGCTGTCGCCGAACGCGACGGCTGCCTGCTGCCATTGCTGGCGCACATAATAGGTCTCGCCCAACCAATAGGCCGCGTTCGGTGCGCGTGGATCGTTGGCATGCGCGGCGATGAATTGTTTGAACGAGACTTCGGCGCCCGCCGGATCACCGTTGGTGAGCTGCGTGTAGGCCTGTTCGTACGACGCTTCGGCCGTCACCGGTTTCGGCGTTGGTTGCGTCTGCCCCAACACGCCGACCGTCGGCGACGTTGCAGGTGCAGTACCCGGCGTTACCGCCGGCGGAGCACCAACCGGCGGCGGTGCAACCGCTGCAGGACGTTGCGCGCCGGGAACGGTTTGCGACGGAATGATCTGCGTCGGCGGAACCACACCCGGATTGACCGCGGTGCTGGGCGCCGGCAGCGGAATGATCGGCGACGGTTGCGAGGCAATTGGTGCTACGGGCGCAGCGCCGCCGCGCGTTTCGATGTCGCCGACGCGCAGCTCGAGATCCTGTCGGCTTTTCTCGAGCTGCTGTTGCAACGTGCGGATCTGAAATTGCTGCTGCTCGACCTGTCCCGTCAGTTGCCGGATCTGCGCTTCGAGCTGCTGCAAACGCAGCTCGAAACCAGCCAGTGCGGATTCCTGCGCGAACGCAGGAACCGCTGCAAAGACGAACGCAAGGGCGAGCAGCAGACGACGCATTACGAGCTCGGACCACCGACGACGGTGACGCCGCGACGATTCTGCGCCCACGAGGCTTCATCCGAACCCAACACAGCCGGACGCTCCTTGCCGAAGCTGACCGTCTGGATGCGCGACGACGGGATGCCGTTGGCGACGAGATAGTTCTTCACCGCGGTTGCACGACGTTCGCCGAGCGCGAGGTTGTATTCGCGCGTGCCGCGTTCGTCGGCATGGCCTTCGATCGTGATGCTCACGTTCGAATATTTCTTCAGCCATTCAGCCTGACGGCCGAGCGTCGCGCGGCCTTCCTGCGTGATGTCCGACCGGTCGAGTTCGAAGAAGACGCGGTCGCCGACATTGGCGACCAGATCGGCCTGCGTGCCCGGGCCGACAGCGCCGCGGTCGATGCCGCTGCCGACGCCACCGGCGCCCGTCGTCGAGGTCGAATCAGTTGCGCTGTCTTTCTTCGACGAGCAGCCGCCGAGCACCAGCACCAGGGCCAGCACGGCAAACGAGGTCTTCCACATGGAACGCGACTCCTTTGGTCTTTCGTATTTCATCGTTGGTCCTAATCCCGAGTAGCGGTCACGGCAACAGGCCGGACCAGGCCGGATCGGACGCGTCGCTCTGGGTGAGAACTTCGCGTTCGTTCTGGCCGGTAACGTCGATCGTGTAGAGGCGGGCAGTCTTGCCGCGCGGGCCCGGCCGCTCTTTGAAGTACATCAGCACGCGTCCGTTCGGGGCCCAGGTCGGGCCTTCAACGTGGAACGCCTGGGTGATCAGACGCTCACCACTGCCGTCGGGCTTCATCACGCCGATAAAGAACTGACCGCCCTGTTGCTTGGTGAAGGCGATCAGGTCGCCGCGCGGCGACCAGACCGGGCCGGCATAGCGCCCGTCACCGAACGAAATGCGGTTAGCCGGACCACCGGTCGCCGACATCACGTACAGCTGCTGCGTACCGCCGCGATCGGATTCGAAGACGATTTTCGAACCGTCGGGCGAATACGACGGCGACGTGTCGATCGACGGCGTCTGCGTCAGCTGGCGAATCTGGCGCGAGCGCAGATCCATCACATAGATGTCGGTCTGGCCATTCTCGGACATCGAGAAGACGACGCTGTTCCCATCCGGCGAGAAGCGCGGCGAGAAGGTCATCTGCGGCAGATCGGCGAGCAGCTCGCGCTTCTGCGTGTCGACGTTGAACAGGAACACGCGCGGCTTGCCGTTGCCGAACGCCATGTAGGTGACTTCCGCCGCGGTCGGCGAAAAGCGCGGCGTCAGCACAAGCTGCGAACCGTCGGTCAGGTAGCGCGCATTCTCGCCGTCATAATCCATGATCGCGAGACGCTTGATGCGGCGTTCGCCGGGGCCGCTTTCGGCGACATAGACGACGCGCGTATCGAAATAACCGCTCTCGCCGGTGAGCTGCTTGTAGATCGTGTCGGCAATGATGTGCGCGGTGCGGCGCCAATTCTGCGGCGCCGTTGTAAAGGCGGTGCCGATGATCTGGCCGCCGCTGGCGCTGGATGCACCCGCGAACACGTCGTGCAGGCGGAATTCGACGCGGATACGGCCGTCGCCCGACGGCACGACCTGGCCCGTCACCAGCGCCGGCACGTTGAGCGGCTTCCAGGCGGCGTATTCCACGCCCTTTTGCTGAATCTGCTCCGGCGTCTGGATGAACGACGCGGGATCGAGCGGCTTGAACAGGCCCGAGCCCGCGAGATCGTTGGTGATCACGCGCGCAATGTCGGCACCCGCCGGATCGCCGGCGAAATTGGTGATCGCGATCGGGAGCGGCGCTGCACGCCCGCGATTCACGTCGACACGAACCTCGGCATGCGCCGGTGCGGCAGCAGCCAGCAGGGCCACGACGGCGAATGCGAGCGATCGGAAAAGATTCATCCGAGCATTTCCTTGGGGTTGAAGCCGATCACCATGTCTTTCCACAACGAAGCCTTGTCCGGAGGCAAGGCCAACGGTGAACAGGCTGGGCTGCGCAGCGCGCGCACCGCAGCGTCGGCAGCGGCGCGGAAGAACCCGTCCGAGCCATAGCGTGCCTTGTCGACGATATCGATCGACCGCACGGTTCGGTCCGGGTTCACCTGAATGCGGATATCGACGTTTAAGTTCTGCGCGTCGCGCGCGCCGGCCGGAATGTTCCAGCATTTGCCCAGCTGCTGAATCAGCGCGTCCATCTCGCCCGCGCTCATTTGCTGCGCAACCTGCGCGATCGCACTTTGTTGCTGTTGTACGGGCGCGGTCTTTTCTTTGGTCGGCTGATCTGTCTTCTGCGGCGACGGCTGCAGCTTCGACAAATTCTTCAGCACCGAATCCATATCGGGCGCCGGCTTCTTCGGCTCTTCTTTCTTCTTCAGCTCGATCTTCGGCATTTCGAGCTTGTTCTGGTCGGGCTCGATCTTGGCCAGATCGGGCATCTTCATCGCCAGCGGATCGCGCGGCGGTGCGGCCTTTTCCAGCTTCGGCATATCGGGCGTCGGCAGCGGCTCGGGCGACGGCACTTCCGCAACTTTGGGTGCGGGCGGCGGCTTGAATTCGGGCACCGGCTTGGGCGGTTCCGGCGTCGGATCTTTTGGCTTCGGCGTCGGCTCGGCGACTTTGGTCGTGGTCGGTACGTCGGACACGATGTCGACCGGCACCGGGGGCGGCAGCTCGACCGGCTTCGAGTGCAGGAACGGCAACCCGACCAGACAGAGCACGATCACCGCCGCATGCACACCGATGGAAAACCAAACCGAGCGGCGCATCGTTCAACGCACCAGCTCTTCGGTAACAAGCGCGACACGCTTGCAGCCGGCTTCGTTCAGCATTTTCACGGCGCGACGAATCGCATTGTCGTCGGCAACGGCGCGGATGCCGCCGAACAAACGCGCGTCGTTGCCTGGGCACATGGCGCCGTTGTGGCGCTGGTTCCAGATCGGAATCGCGCCCACCGCAATACGCTCGCCGGCAAACTGCACCGTATCGTCGTCAATCAGCGTGATCGCCGGCACAATCTGTTTCTCAGCCGCGGACGCGCCCATCGACGAAGTCGCGACGGCGAGCAGCGTCAACGCCAGATGGGGCCTTACAGTCATCACTTCTTTTTCGCGTCCGGCGCCGGCGTCGAAACCAGCGAGACTTTGCTGAAGCCGGCATTGGTGATGCTGGACAGGACCTGCATCATCTTGCCGTAGTCGATGCCTTTGTCGCCGCGCAGATAGATGCGCGCTTCTTTGTTGGCGCCCGCGATTGCGGTCAGGCGCGGGACCAGCGAGTCGATGTCGACCTTGGTCTGCATCAGATAGACGTCGCCGGCCTTGTCGACGCTGATCTCAAGCGGCTTGTCGTCATTGTTGCTGATCGCGCGCGCATTGGTTTTTGGCAGGTCCACCGGCACGCCGTTGGTCATCATCGGTGCCGCCACCATGAACACGACGAGCAGCACCAGCATGACGTCGACCATCGGCGTCACATTGATCTCGGCCAGCGGCCGGCGGCGATATTTGCCGCCGCGCTTGGGGCCGCGTCCCGCGGTCGCCATCGCCATGATCAGTGCTTCTCCTCAAGGTGACGGGAGAGGATGGCGCTGAATTCCGACGAAAATGCGTCCAACCGGTCCCCGTAATTCGCCACCGCGTTCGACAATTTGTTGTAGGCGACCGAGGCCGGGATCGCCGCGACCAGGCCGACCGCCGTCGCGAACAAGGCTTCGGCAATGCCAGGGGCCACGACCGCGAGGCTGGTATTCTGGCTGGCGGCGATCGAGTTGAACGAATTCATGATGCCCCAGACGGTGCCGAACAGGCCGACGAAGGGCGCCGTCGACGACACCGAGGCCAGCACGTCGATCGACTTTTCGACCGAGCCCATTTCGCGCGCGATCGTGACCGCCATGACCCGGTCGATGCGCTGCTGCAGACCGGCGCGCACTTCGTGACCGGGCGCCAGGCCGCGCTCGCTCGCATGTTTCCATTCGCGCATGCCGGCGGCGAACACCGCCGTCATCGGGTCTTTGATCTTCTTGATCGCGCGTTCGTACAGCGTGTCGAGCGAGCCGCCCGACCAGAATGCGTCTTCGAACGCGTCCGCCGCTGCCTTCAGCCGGCGCAGGCGGATGGTTTTCTCAAAGATGATCGCCCAGCTCCACACGCTGGCGATCAGCAGCGCGATCATCACCAGCTTCACGATGATGTCGGCGTTGATGAACATCGCACCGATCGACAGATCGTGCACCGCCGCGTTGCCGCCCAACTGCGCCGCGTCGACAGCCCTCGTCGGATCCATGACTTCGTCCTTCTCTCTAACTTATGCGAACGCCGCGACCAGCGCGGGCGGGAAACGAACCGGACGGCCGTCGCGGCCAATCGCCGCCAGCTCGCACCCGATTTCAACCAAAAGCTCTTCGCCGCGACGTACGTGCTGCGCCAAACGCACGCGCGCGCCACTCGTATTCAAAATCTCGGTCGCTACGGTCAATTCGTCGCCCAGCCGCGCCGACGCGCGATAATCCAGCGACGCGCGACGTACAACGATCCAGACGCCGTCGCGCTCGGCCATCGCGCGTTGATCCAAACCGCGTTCGCGCACCAGCTCGGTGCGCGCGCGTTCGGCGAACTTCAGATAATTGGCGTAGTACACGACGCCGCCAGCGTCGGTGTCTTCCCAGTACACGCGCACGGGAAAGTGATGTTCAGACATCGGGCGCACCCGCCAACAGATCGAGCTGGCGCGTCGGCGTCGACGGCACCGGCAGACCCAAATAGCGATAACCCGAATCCGACAACATGCGGCCGCGCGGCGTACGCTGCGTTAGGCCTTGTTGGATCAGATAGGGTTCCACCACTTCTTCCAGCACGTCGCGCTGTTCGCCCAGCGCCGCCGCCAAGGTGTCGACGCCGACCGGACCGCCGCCATAGTGATCGGAGATACAGCGCAAATAGCGCCGGTCCATCGCATCCAACCCGCGCGCATCGACGTCGAGCCGCGCCAACGCTGCGTCGGCGGCCTTGGCGTCGATCACCGCGGTGCCTGCAACCGCTGCGAAGTCGCGCACACGGCGCAGCAGACGTCCCGCAACGCGCGGCGTGCCGCGTGCGCGGCGCGCGATTTCGGCGGCGCCGTCCGATGTCAGCTCAACTTTTAAGACGCGCGCTCCGCGCGCAACAATACTTGTCAGATCGGCGGTCTCGTACAGATCGAGCCGCAACGGAATGCCGAACCGGTCGCGCAACGGCGTCGCCAGCAGACCAGCGCGCGTGGTTGCGCCAACCAAGGTGAACGGCGGCAGATCGATGCGCACCGAACGCGCCGCCGGCCCTTCGCCGATAATCAGATCGAGCTGGAAATCTTCCATCGCGGGATAGAGAACTTCCTCGACCGCGGGTGCGAGGCGATGAATCTCGTCGATGAACAGCACGTCGCGCGGCTGCAAGTTCGTGAGAATCGCCGCCAGATCGCCGGCCTTGGCCAGGATCGGGCCCGACGTGGCGCGAAACCCGACACCAAGTTCGCGCGACACGATCTGCGCCAACGTGGTTTTGCCGAGGCCGGGCGGACCATGCAGCAGAACGTGATCGAGCGCTTCTTCGCGGGCGCGCGCGGCTTGCACGAACACGGCAAGATTTTCGCGCACCTGCGCCTGCCCCACGAATTCGGCCAACGTCTGTGGCCGGACCATGGAATCAATGTCGTCGCTGTCGCGCGCAGGATCGATCAGGCGAGCGCTGTCATTCATGCGCTGAGTTCTTTCAGCGCCGCCGGAATCAACGCGCCCAGATTTGCGCCGTCACCGAGCTTCTTCGCCGCGGCTGCGACCGCGCCATAGGCGTCGGCACGCGCATAGCCGAGATTGACCAGCGCCGAGACTGCGTCGTTGGTCGGCGTGTTGTGCACCGGCTCAGATGCGTTGCCGCGTGCGATCGGCTCGAACGTGACGCCGATCGAGCCGGCCTTGTCTTTGAGTTCGGTGACAATGCGCAGCGCCAGCTTGGCGCCGACGCCATCGGCACGTTGCACCGAGGCTTTGTCGCCGCTGGCAATGGCGAGCTGAAGCTTGTCGGCGGGCACAGCCGACAGGATCGACAGGCCGACTTTGGCGCCGACGCCCTGCACCGTCGTCAGCAGCTTGAACCAGTCGCGTTCGGCCGCGTCGAAAAAGCCGTACAGCGCCATGATCTCGTCGCGCACGCGGGTTTCGATCAGCAGCGACGCGGGCGCACCTACGACCAAGCGCGCCAAGGTCGGCGTCGAACAAGCGACGATGTAGCCGACGCCGCCAACATCCAGAATGACGTTGTCGGTACCGATCGTGTCGATCTTGCCGGTGAGCTTGCCGATCATGATACCTCCCTCTCCCCTCGGGGAGAGGGTTGGGGTGAGGGGGCCATCGCAGCGGCGATCTTGGTCAGTACGCCGTCGATGTTGCCGAACACCTCATCGTTCCAGAAACGAAGCACGCGGAAGCCCGCAGCTTGCAAACGACGATCGCGCGCCACGTCGTGTTGCGAGCCCGCGTGTTGTTCGCCGTCGAGTTCGACGACCAAGCGGTGCTGATGACAGACAAAGTCTGCTGTGTATTCGAGAATGGGTTCCTGGCGGCGAAACTTCACACCGAGTTGATCAGCGCGAAGCTTCTGCCACAGAAGCTTTTCAGCGGTCGTCGCGTTGGTGCGCAGCGTGCGCGCACGTGCGGTCTCGCCCCAGGGCGGCTTGCGCTTCGCCTCGGTGGAGACAGCCCCCTCACCCTCCCGCTTCGCGGGCCCCTCCCTCTCCCCGAGGGGAGAGGGATTCCACTTCTGCTGCGTCTGCCGGTGATGTGCGTGACAGATTGCGACGGCCAGCGCGTCGGCCGCGTCGGCGGTTGCTTTGCAGCCGGGCAGCAGGCGCGACACCATCATCGCGACTTGCGCTTTGTCGGCACGGCCGGTGCCGACGCAGGATTGCTTGACCAGGGTCGCGGCATATTCGGCGACCGGCAGGCCTGCCGCGGCAGGCGCCAGCATCACGACGCCGCGTGCCATGCCGAGCTTCAAGGTCGAGGCCGGATTGACGTTCACGAACACTTCTTCGACCGCCGCTTCTTCAGGTGCGTGTGTGGCGATCAATTCGGCCAAAGATGACGACAAGAAGGCGAGCCGCATCGCAAGCGTCGCGTCGGTCGTGGTGCGCACGATGCCGTGCGCGACATGTGTCAGCCGATTGCCCGCAGCTTCGATCACGCCCCAACCGGTCGCTTGCAGACCGGGATCGAGGCCGATGATGCGCATCTCTACCCAGCCAGCCGCGCCGCGAGCTCGTCCGACAATTCGGCGTTGGCCGCGACGCTCTGCACGTCGTCATTGTCTTCGAGCACGTCGATCAGCTTGAGCAGCGACGTCGCCTGTTCTTCCGACGGCGTCGAGAAGACGGTGGGCTTCCACACCAGGCCGGCGCCGTCGGCGCCGCCAAATTTCGCTTCCAGCGCGTCGCGCACCTGCGCGAAGGCTTCGATGCTGCAGGTGATTTCGTGGGTCTCGCCGTCGGACTCGACGTCGTCGGCGCCGGCTTCGACCGCGGCTTCGAACATCGCGTCGGCACTGGCGACTTTGGCCGGATAGAGCAACTGGCCGACATGCGCGAACTGGAACGACACCGAATTGGTTTCGCCCAGCACGCCGCCCAGCTTGGTGAAGGCGCTGCGCACTTCGGCGGCGGTGCGATTGCGGTTGTCGGTCAGGCTTTCGACGATCAGCGCGACGCCGCCCGGTCCGTAGCCTTCGTAACGCACCGCTTCGTAGATCGCGCCTTCAGTGCCCGACGCCTGTTTGATGGCGCGGTCGATGCGATCCTTGGGCATGTTCTGCACGCGCGCAGCAGCCAGCGCCGCGCGCAGGCGCGGATTGTACTGCGGGTCGGGCATGCCCTGCTTCACCGCCACCGTGATTTCACGGGCGAGCTTGTTGAACCGCTTGGCGCGCTTGGAATCCTGCGCGCCTTTGCGGTGCTGAATATTTTTGAACTTGGAATGGCCGGCCATCGGCTGCGCGCTCGGTCCGAATCAGGAACAGAATTGAATCGCCACGGCCGGTACGGCGCAAGGCGCGTGCGTGTCTACGCGGTCGCAGTCGCCGAAGGAACAGTGGCGATGAGCCGCCCCCCGAGGCGCAGCGGCTCGGCACGTTTGGCGAGACCGGTGGCGTCATCCGTCTCGACGAAAACGCCGCATATTGTGGCCTCGCCTTCGGCGGGCGCTAAGCGCTCTCCGGGCATTTTGCGGACGAATTTCGTCACCGCGGCGACTTTTCCCATGCCGATCACCGAATCATAGTCGCCGCACATGCCGGCATCGGTCTGATAGGCGGTACCGCCGGGCAAAATCATCGTGTCGGCGGTCGGCGTATGGGTATGCGTGCCTACGACCAGGCTGACGCGCCCGTCGAGCCAGTGGCCCATCGCCATTTTTTCGGACGAGGCTTCGCCGTGGAAATCGAGCACGATGGCGGCCGGATCACGCCCCAGCCGGTAGGTTTTCAGCACGCGTTCGATCGACGCGAACGGATCGTCGAGCGGATCCATGAACAATCGCGCCATCAGATTGATCACCAGCACACGCTTGCCGCCGCGCCCTTCGAGCACGGAAAAGCCGCGCCCCGGCGTGCCTTCGGGATAGTTCATCGGGCGCAGCACGCGCGGATCCTGATCCAGATGCGGGATCAGTTCTTTTTTGTCCCAGACGTGATTGCCGGTGGTGATGCAATCGACGCCGGCAGCGTGCAGTTCGGCTGCAATCACCGGCGACAGGCCGAAGCCGTGCGCCGCGTTCTCGCCGTTGACGATGACGAAATCGAGATCGAGCTGCGCGCGCAACGCAGGCAGCTGCGCGATCACCGCGTCGCGTCCAGTCCTGCCGACAATGTCACCGAGAAAAAGCAGTTTCATGAGAAGCGGATTGCGTCCTGTTCGGTGACAAGCCAGTCGAGTTTTTGATCGTTGCTCTCGACCGGCAGCGAGGGCACGCGTTGCGCGGCAAAGGCACAACCGACCGCGGTGACGGACCCGGCCGCGCGCAACATTGCGAGCGTCGCGTCGTAATAGCCGCCGCCATAGCCGAGCCGATGCCCTGTATCGTCGAAGGCGAGCATCGGCACCAGCACCATATCGGGCGTGACCACCTTCGCGTCTTGCGTGGGATGGCGCGTGCCGAACACGCCCGCTTCCAGCACGTCGCCCGGTGACCAGGCGCGAAACTCCAGAATTCGCGTGGCTTTTCGCACCACCGGCAGCGCCAGCGTGGCGCCCTGCACCGCCAGCATGGCGAGCAGCGGAACGATGTCGATTTCGCTGCCGATCGGCGAATAGCCCGAAATCACCCGGCCCGGCTGGAGCGCGCGCAGAAATTGCGCCGCGAGGTCGTGCGCCGCGTGCGGCGCCGCTTCGAATGCAGCTTCGCGCGCTTCACGCGCCGCCTCGCGGAGCGAGGCTTTATTCATGATCGCCACGCCCTGCGTGGCGGGCGCGGAGCGCTGCATTTTCAGACATCGACGTTTGCGGAGAGGTGGAAGGGTCCGCGACGGCCGTTGGCGTTACTTTCCGCAGTGGCCCTGGCAAACCAGGGGGGCGCCGTGTGGCCGGACCAAGATCCGGTCAGGGACAGCTCCCTACAGAAAAGTCATCGGCCCCTGGGATCAGTGTACCTGACGCACCGCACAGGCCCTTCCGGTCTGGGAAAGTAGGGACGCTTGCCAAGTGGGACAAGGTCGGTCGCGCGAATGTCATCCCTGATCGAGTCATCCTTGATCGAGGCGGGCCGCGATCGCTTCGACGCGACGCGTCAAATGTTCGACCGCGCCCAACAGCACGCGTTCTTCATCGGAATCGATCGCACCATTGCCTTGGCGCTGTTCGATCAATTCGTCGGCCAGAACCAGCGAGGTCAGCACCAGAAGCTGCGCTTCGCTGGCACCGCCACCGCCGAGTGATTTCAGTTTTTCGTCGACGAAGGCGCCAAGTTCGCGCACGCGATCTTCCTGGCCTTCGTCGCAGGCGACTGTGTAGGTCCGCCCGTTAATGGCGATTTCGACTCTAGCCACGCGACGCGGCCTCCAGCTTGGCGATGACGCGATCGAGCCGGTCGGCGGCGAGCGCCAGGCGCGGGTCGGCTTTCCGCGGTTCGCCAGCCCCGCCATCGGGACCGGTTTGCGGCAATTGCGCCTCGCGGCGCGCCAACGACGCTTCCATCCGATCGATCATTTCGTCGAGCCGTTCGAGCGCGGCCCGGAGCGGGGTTTCGCTCATGCGATCCGCCTGTTTCCTGTTCTGTCCGATACGCTGCCAAGCCTAGGTTCTGCGGCGCGCAACTGCAAACCAGGAGCGAACATGGGCAGCGTGGTCGAATTTCCCGAAATTCTGTGGCGGCTGGGAGCGGCGGCGTTGGCCGGCTTTCTGCTGGGCCTCGACCGCGAACTGGCGCGCAAACCGGCGGGCGTGAAAACCCACATGCTGATCGCGATCGGCAGCGCGCTGACCGTGACGGTGGCGATCGCGCTGGGCGCCGATTTCAACAATATCGACCCCAATCGGGCGATTCAGGGCCTGGTCAGCGCGGTCGGCTTTATCGGCGCCGGCGCCCTGATCCAGCGCGGCGACCGCAAAAGCGGGATCACGACCGCAACGGCGGTGTGGATTGCGGGCGTGATCGGGATTGCGTGCGGTGCGGGCTATTACGTCGCCGCGGCGACCGCGACCGGTCTGGTTCTGATCGTCTTAGTGCCGATCAAATGGATCGAGCACTGGGCCGAGCATCGCTGGCGCAAACGCGGCAACCCGCCCAGCGAAACGCAGCCCGGCGCGTAGCTGGTTTTCCGGGCCCGCCGGTTGACGCTCCCAAGCACGGTCGGCATGGTCGCGCGTCCTCGCCCCGGACCATCCCTGAGTCCCCAATAATCCAAGCGATTCCGAGCGGAAATGACTGACTTGAGCACGGCCACGACCCCAACCCATGTCGGTCATTCGCAGCTCGCCAACGCGATCCGCTTTCTCTCGCTCGACGCGGTCGAGGCAGCAAATTCGGGCCATCCCGGTTTGCCGATGGGCATGGCCGACATCGCGACGGTCTTGTGGGGCAAGTTTCTGAAATTCGACCCGGCCCGTCCGGACTGGCCCGATCGCGACCGGTTCGTTCTGTCGGCCGGTCACGGCTCGATGCTGCTCTACGCGGTCAATTGGCTGACCGGGTACAAGCGCGTCGGCCTCGACGAGCTGAAGCGCTTTCGCCAGTTGCACAGCCTGACGCCGGGCCATCCCGAACATGACGTGCTGGCGGGCGTCGAGACCACCACCGGTCCGCTCGGCCAGGGCATCGCCACCGCCGTCGGCATGGCGCTGGCGGAACGGATTCTGAACGCGCGCTTCGGTGACGAGCTGGTCGATCACCGCACCTGGGTGATCGCTTCGGACGGCGACCTGATGGAAGGCGTCAGCCACGAAGCCTGCTCGATCGCCGGCCATCTCGGGCTGAAGCGTCTGATCGTGCTGTACGACGACAACGGCATTTCGATCGACGGGCCGACGTCGCTGTCCTTCTCGGACGACACCGCCAATCGCTTCCGCTCGTATGGCTGGAACGTTGCGACGGTCGACGGGCACGATCCGGAAGAGATCGAAAACGCGCTGGCATCGGCGATGAATGCCGACAAGCCGACCTTGATCGCGTGCCGCACCATCATCGGCTATGGCAGTCCCAACCGCGCCGGCACGTCGGAAGCACATTCGAACGCGTTCGGTGCAGCCGAGTTGGCTGCGACGCGTGAAAAACTGGACTGGCCGCACGGACCGTTTGTCATCCCCGATCAAATCGTGGACGCGTGGCGGTCCTTCGGCGTGCGCGGCCGCGACGCGTCGGCGGCGTGGAGCAAGCAGCACGAACAGCATCGCCAGCGCGCCGCCTTCGATCAGGCGATCGCGGGCGACGTGCGCGGCCTCGACGCGCTGATCCAGCAGTACAAAACCAAAGTCGCGTCGGAAAAGCCGAAGATCGCAACGCGCCAGGCATCGGGCCAGGTGCTGGAATTGCTGTCGCCGTCGATGCCGGAAATGATCGGCGGTTCGGCCGATTTGACGCCGTCGAACAATACGCGCGTCAAAAACTCGGGCGCGATCGAAGCCGGCAATTTCAACGGCCGCTACGTCCATTGGGGCGTGCGCGAACACGGCATGGCCGCTGCGATGAACGGCATGGCGCTGCATGGCGGCGTCATTCCATACGGCGGCACGTTCCTGTCGTTCGCCGATTATTGCCGCCCCGCGATCCGTCTCGCCGCGCTGATGAAACAGCGCAGCATCTTCGTCATGACGCACGACTCGATCGGGCTCGGCGAAGATGGTCCGACGCACCAGCCGGTCGAACACATCGCGTCGCTGCGCGCGATGCCGAACCTGCTCGTGCTGCGTCCGTGCGATGCGGTCGAAACCGCAGAAGCCTGGCAATTGGCGCTGACGCGCACCGACGGCCCGTCGCTGTTGGCGCTGACGCGGCAGGCGGTGCCGCACGCACGCACCGATGCGGGCGCTGAAAACCTGACCGCGCGCGGCGCGTACAAGCTGGCCGCTGCAACCGCGGACGAGCGCGTCACCTTGCTCGCCACCGGCTCGGAAATCGGTATCGCGCTCGACGCCAAGCGCGAGCTGGAGAATGCCGGTATCGGTACCTCGGTCGTGTCGATGCCGTGCTGGTCGCTGTTCGAGAAACAGAGCGAGGCCTATCGCCGCTCGCTACTGCCCGCCAACACGCTGAAAGTCGCGATCGAAGCCGGCGTGCGCATGGGCTGGGACCGTTGGATCGGACCCGACGGCATCTTCATCGGCATGGAAGGCTTCGGCGAATCCGCGCCGTATGCGCAGCTTTACGAGCGTTTCGGGATCACCACCGCCGCCGTCACGGGCGCGGTACGCGCCCGTCTCTAATCGTTCGCCGCCTGCGCGGCGCGGCGCCGTACGCGCTCGCCTCTGACCTGACCTGTCCCCTCGTGTGTGGTCGCCGGGCTAGCGGCGCGCTACATCAGCGACTTTCCCGGCCCGTCGGCGTTCTTCGCGCGGGCACCGGCGCGTCCCGCGCCAACTCAACAACTAGAAACACGATCCGCTGGATCGTGTTTCGGGGTCTGCACGCGAGAGGAACAAGAATGACGGTCAAGGTAGCGATCAACGGGTTCGGGCGGATCGGGCGGCTGGTGCTGCGCGCGGCACTTGAGAACAACCGCACCGATATCGAATTCGTCGCTGTGAACGACCTCGCCCCGGTCGCCACCAACGCGCATCTGCTGAAGTATGACAGCGTGCACGGGCGTTTTCCGGGCACGGTCGAAGTCAAAGGCGACATGCTGGTCGTCAACGGCCACGCCATCAAATGCACGCAGATCTCGGACCCGGCCAAGCTGCCGTGGAAGGAATTGGGCGTCGACATCGCGATGGAATGTTCGGGCCGCTTCACCGACCGCAAAAGCGCCGAGCAGCATCTGACTGCTGGCGCCAAGAAGGTGCTGATTTCCGCGCCTGCCACCGATGAAGATCTGACCGTCGTCTACGGCGTCAATCACGACCAGTTGAAAGCGTCGCACACGGTCGTGTCGAACGCGTCCTGCACCACCAACTGCCTGGCACCGGTTGCGTATGTGTTGAACAACGCGATCGGGATCGAACGTGGCTTCATGACCACGATCCACAGCTACACGGGCGACCAGCGCACCGTCGACACGATGCATAGCGATCTGCATCGCGCCCGCGCCGCTGCGTTGAACATGATCCCGACCTCGACCGGCGCTGCAAAGGCAGTCGGCAAGGTTCTGCCGGAACTGAAGGGCAAGCTGGACGGCACCTCGATCCGCGTGCCGACCCCGGACGTGTCGGTGGTCGACTTCAAGTTCACGACCAAGCGTCCGACCACGGTCGAAGAAGTGAACAAGGCGATCGAAGATGCGGCCAACGGCAAGCTGAAAGGCGTGCTGGGCACCTACACCGAAGATCTGGTGTCGACCGACTTCATCCACGATCCGCTGTCGTCGATCTTCGCGTTGAAGGAAACCAAAGTCATCGACGGTGTCTTCGTGCGCATCATGACCTGGTACGACAATGAATGGGGTTTCTCGACGCGCATGTCAGACACCGCCATCGCGATGCACAAAGCGAAGTAAGCGACCGCTTCTCGCAACAGCAAAGGGCGCGGCTGCAAGGTCGCGCCCTTTTTGCTAGGCTCGGCGGCGATGGAACTGTTCGAACTCACCGTCGCCCTGCTCGCCTTCGCGCTGCTTCTGTCGGCCGTGGCGCACCGGCTGGCCGTGCCCTACCCGTCGCTGTTGGTGATCGGCGGGCTGGTGATCGGCTTCATCCCCAACGCACCCGCAGTGCGAATCGACCCGCAATTGGCGCTGGCGCTGTTCCTGCCGCCGATCCTGTTCGACAGCGCCTATTCGGCGTCATGGCGCGATCTGCGCGACAACTGGAAGCCGATCCTGCTTCTGTCGGTCGGGTTGATCCTGGCCACTGCCTTTGCGGTTGCGGCGGTGGTGCATTGGATGATCCCCGACATGCCGTGGGCGATCGCAATTGCGCTGGGTGCGATCGTGGCGCCGCCCGACGCGGCGGCGGCGAGCGCGGTGCTGCAGCGGCTGCATATTCCACGACGGATCACCACGATCCTCGAAGCGGAAAGCCTGCTCAACGATGCGACGGCGCTGATCCTCTATAAATTCGCGGTCGTCGCCGCGGTCACCGGCAGTTTCTCGCTGCAGGACGCGTCGGTGAATTTCGTCTTCGTCGCCGTCGGCGGCGTCGCGCTGGGCTTTGTCTGCGCGCTGGTGCTGCTGTTTCTGTCGCGCCGGCTCGAAGATCCGATCACCATCATTCTGATCGGGTTCGTCGCCGTCGCAGCGGCGTTCCTGATCGCCGATCGTCTCCAATTGTCGGGCGTGCTGACCGTGGTTGCGATGGGCGTCACGTTTTTCTGGCGCGTGCCCGCAATCAACCGCCCGGAAGTACGGCTGGCCGGTTTTCCGATCTGGGAATCGATCGTCTATCTGCTGAACGTGCTGGGCTTCGTGTTGATCGGCTTGCAGTTGCGACCGATCGTGCAGGAGCTGGATCCGAACTGGCCGCTGCTGCGCCTGCTGGAGCTGGGCTTTGCGATGGTGGCGACGATGATCGTCGTGCGCATCGTCTGGGTGATGTTTTACAATTCGGTGGTGCGCGCGAAAAACGCGGTGCACGGCGTCAATGCGCCAGCCCATTTCATGCTGCCGACCTGGCAAGGCGGCGTGGTAATTTCCTGGGCCGGCATGCGCGGCCTCGTGTCGATCGTCACCGCGCTCGCTCTGCCGCTGACCACTGCCAATGGCGAGCCGTTTCCCTATCGCGATCTTCTGTTGGGGCTCGCCTTCGCCGCCGTGTTCGGCACCTTGGTGTTCCAGGGCCTGACTTTGGGCCCGTTGATCCGCCTGCTGCGCATATCTGATTCGGGCTCTAACGAACGCGAGATCAATCTCGCACGGTCGGAAGCAGCCACCGCTGCGATCGCGGCGATCGACCAACTGGCCGAAACGCCAGGCCTGCCGCGCAACACGCTCGACGACGTGCGCAGCGAATACATCACGCGGCTGCAGGAAATCAGCCAGGACCGCGAGCGCGGCGTCACCGACGACGATCTGCGCGCAGCCATCCGTCTGGCCGCGATCGAGGCCGAACGGGCGACGGTCCTGCGCATGCGCAAAGGCGGGTTGATCGGCGACGACGCGGAAATCGAACTGACGCGCGATCTGGATCTGATCGAAACCTCGATCAAACGCGCACGCGGCGACACGCCGGTGAGTTGGCTCGATGCAGCGCGGCCGGAAAAAACCTAAGCGGCGTGTGCGCGCGTTCGGCGGCGTGATGCGGGCAGGATGACGGTTGCGACCGTACCGGCGCCGAGCGTGCTTTCGATCGTCAATTGGCCGCCATGCAGCTCGACCAGCGCGCGTGACAGCGGCAGACCGATGCCGACCGAGCCTTCCTTGCGACGCACCAACACGCTGCCGCGCTGGTTGAACGGACGCAGCAGGCTGGGAATTGCTTCGCCCGGAATGCCGCTGCCGCTATCGGCGACGTGGAATTGAATTTCTTCGTGCGGGCCTGCGCTGCACGTCACCGTCACCGAACCGGTTTCGGTCGCGTCGACCGCATTGGCGGCAAGGTTGATCAGCACCTGCGCCAGACGCAGCGGATCGCCATGGATCCAACCGTCAATCTCGCAGTGAACCTCAAAGCGCAGCGACGCTTGTTCCGCTTGCGGCCGCACGCCGGCGATCACCGAATCCAATACGTCCTGCGGATCGAAATCGACTTCGTGCAAATCCAGCCGGCCGGATTCGATGCGCGCCAGGTCAAGCAGGTCAGACACGATATAGCGCAAATGGTTGCCGGCCTTGGCGATATGCGCGCCGTACTCGCGCACGCGGCCGGGATCGCGCGTCAGCGCTTCGAGCTGCAGCGATTCCGCAAAGCCGATCACCGCATTCAACGGCGTGCGCAATTCGTGACTCATATGCGCGAGAAACACGTTCTTGGCCTGGTTGGCGCGCTCGGCGACATCGCGCGCATGCACCGCATCGGCTTCGGCGCGCTGACGCGCGGCATCGATCCGCAGCGCGAGGCCCGCGAAGATGACACCGAACGCAACTGCAACGCCCTGCGAGATTGTAAAGCTTGGCGTGACCACAGCGCGTGGCAGCATCGTCGTCAGCCAGATCGCGCTGAAGACGCCTTCGGCAACGCCGAGCGAAACCAGCGCGTGCCGCGGTCGCGTGCGAAAGCCGATCCACACAGCGAGACCGACGACATACGCAACCAGCACTGCGCCGACGCCGATCCATGCACCGCCACCGCCCAGCACGAGACGCAACGCACTCAGCCCCACGGCGACCGCAAGTCCCGGCAACGGACCGACAAACAGCACGGCCATGCCGACGACGGCCGCGCGTAGATCGAAGAAAAATCCGGGTGCAACTTGGATCGGCGTCAACATGCCGAGCCCGCCCACCAGCATGTAGGACGCGGTCACCGCGCCCGTGCGCCAATGCACACGCGACGGCCGGTCAAACAACACATGCGCAAGCAACAGCGTCGCAAGAATTGCGAAGCCGCGTGAGAAATCGAGCACTGTGCTGAACAAGGTCGTCATCTTGCCTGATCTTACGGACACGCAGGGTGCGCGATACGTCCCTAAGCGTACGTTCACAGAAGCTTCGTCGGCGCAGATGGCGGTTTTCCCCTGTCACGCGAAAACGCAGTAGCAGCCTCAGCCGACAGCGGTTACGCAGAGCATCGTGCGCGAACGAAGAATCCGAAGTCTGGCCGACGCGATCGAGCTGCTGACCGAAACGCATGCGGCGCGCGAGACGGCGGTGCTGTGGGCGGCCAGCGACGAAGAAGGCGGGTTGTGGCTGACCGCGGTCCTGGACGCGGCGCGCAGTGCGGTGCCGGGCGCCGATGGGCGGGTCGCTTTGTCCTGCGGCGACAGGGCCGGCGACGCGATGGCGGCGCTACGCGCCGGAATCCGGCGAATCGCCTTTACCGGCAGCGACGAAGTGGCCGCCAAATTGACCGCGTTGGGCGCCGAGCTGGCCGAACTTCCGCCGGATTTCAGCGTTCCGATCGCGACCATTCGTCGAGGCGGGTAGCGCGTCCCTGGCGCTTCCGCTATTTCCCCTCCCCACCCAGTAACACCAGAAAAAACGAGCCTGCCGATGCAGATCACGCCGCGCGTCCGCGAGATCCTCTCCTGGTATGAGAGCGACAATCCCGGCACCAAGGGCAACCTCGCCCGCATGCTGATGACCGGCAAACTGGCCGGCACGGGCAAAATGGTGATCCTGCCCGTCGACCAGGGCTTCGAGCACGGTCCCGCGCGCAGCTTTTCGGTCAATCCGGCCGCCTACGACCCGCACTATCACTATCAGTTGGCGATCGATGCGGGCTGCAACGCCTACGCGGCGCCGTTGGGCCCGCTGGAAGCCGGCGCATCGACCTTCGCAGGTCAGATCCCGACCATCCTGAAAATGAACAGCTCGAACAGCCTGTCGCGTCTGAAAGAAGACGCCGACCAGGCTGTGACCGCTTCGATCGGCGACGCGCTGCGCCTCGGCTGCACCGCGATCGGCTTCACCATCTATCCGGGTTCGGACACGGCCTTCGCGCAGTTCGAAGAATTCCGCGAACTGTCCGAAGAAGCGAAGTCGGTCGGCCTCGCGGTCGTGTTGTGGAGCTATGCGCGCGGCGGCACCTTGTCGAAGCAGGGCGAAACCGCGGTCGACGTGATCTCGTACGCAGCGCACATGGCGGCGCTGCTCGGCGCCCACATCATCAAGGTGAAACCGCCGACCGGTGCGTTCGAACTCGACGCTGCCAAGAAGGCGTATGAGGCGGGCAAGATCGCGACCGGTTCGTTGACCGAGCGTATTCAGGACGTGGTGCGCAGCTGCTTCAACGGCCGTCGCATGGTCGTGTTCTCGGGCGGCGAAACCAAGGGCGACACGGCTGCGCTGCTGGGCGAGATCAAGGAGATCGCAGCTGGCGGCGCAACCGGTTCGATCATGGGCCGCAACGCATTCCAGCGTCCGCGCGACGAAGCGATCAAGCTGCTGAGCGACATCATGGACATCTACAAAGCGGCGAAGTGAGCAACACCGACACGCAGCTCTATCTTGTGACGCCGCCGGCCTTCGAGCCGGCGGCGTTCGCGTCTGTGCTGAAGAGCGCGCTGGATGCAGGGCCGGTCGCGTCGTTGCAGATTCGCCTGAAACCGGCCAGCGACGACGAGATCAAACGCGCAGTCGATGCGCTGCAACCATTGGCGCAAACATACGGCGTTGCGGTGATCCTGAACGATCGCCCCGATCTTGCGGCCAAGCTTGGTTGCGACGGCGTGCATATCGGCGCCGAAGATGCACCCTACGCCGAAGCACGCCGCATCGTCGGCAAGGACGCGATCGTCGGCGTCACCTGCAAAGACAGCCGGCACCTTGCGATGGAAGCGGCCGAAGCCGGCGCCGACTATGTCGCGTTCGGCGCCTTCTTTGCGACGCGCACCAAAGACAACACGACACCAGCCGACATCGAGATCGTGCGCTGGTGGGCCGAGATGATGCAGACGCCCTGCGTCGCGATCGGCGGCATCACGCCCGACAACGCAACGTCGCTGGTCGAAGCGGGCGCCGACTTCCTCGCCGTCGCGGGCGGCGTGTGGGACTGGCCGCAGGGCCCGGCCGACGCGGTCCGCCGCTTCGCCAAGCTATCCGGCAAATAATTATCGTTTGACAGAAATTATGGACGGCGCTTAGCTGCGGCGTGCGCTCCGTCCTGCTCCTTCTTCTTCTGCTGTTCGCCGCTCCGTCCGAGGCCGCGCCGCCACCGAATGTGTCCGGCGAGGTCGAAGTCACGGTCACGGCGCCGCGGCGTCTGTGGGCGACCGAAGACGAAGTCGATGCGCGTCACCGCGCCGAGTACGAGCGGCTGAAAGAGAAGTTCGATCCCGATCCGCCGGGCCAGACCGATGTCGGGCGGCTGCGCGGTGAGATGGCGCGCCCGATCCAACAACGCGACAGCCCGCTGCGCGACTACATGCGAACGAGGTGACGTGATGGTGAGCAACGTGCTTGCACTTACGCAGGTCGACGAGACTCGATTGGCGAAAACCAGTCGCCGTCTCGCAGTCTGTTTTACGTTCTTCGGCGTCGCGGCTCTGGTGGCGCCGGTCGTCGCCGCCTTGCTGGTCGGCCGCAACAGCAACTTCACCATCGACGAATATTGGGTGAAGAATCTGCCCGCTGAAATTTCGGCGTTGCAGCGCGTGGCTTTGATGATTGCGGGCGTCGTCCTGGCTTTGCCGTCGGCCTTCGCATGCAAAGCGGTGCGCGATCTGTTTCGCCTTTACGCGCGCGGCGAATTCTTCGCGACCGAGAACATCAATTGCCTACGCCGCATCGCGCGCGCGCTGCTGTGGACCGCCGCGTCGGTCATGCTCGGCGGCGGCGTGATGAGCGCGATCGCGGCGCTGCCCAAACACGAAATCAACATCATGCTGGGCGTACGCGGGACCGACCTGATCCTGTTTGCGGTCGCCGGCGTCGTGTACGCGATCGCGCATGTGATGGAACTGGCGCGCGATGCCGAAGAAGAACGGTCGCAGTTCGTCTGATGGCGATCACCGTCCGTCTCGACGTCATGCTGGCCAAGCGCAAAATCCGCTCGAACGAACTTGCGCGCGCGGTCGGCATCACTGAAGCCAATCTGTCGCTGCTGAAATCGGGCAAGGTCAAAGGCGTGCGCTTCGCGACCTTGGAAGCGATCTGCAAATATCTGAACTGCCAGCCCGGCGATCTGCTCGAATACGAACCCGACGAAGCGGAAGAACCGCAGCGTAAGGCCAGTTAGAACGCGGCGCAGCCGCGCGTCAGAACCTGCCCGACCGCATCCTGCCGAAACCGCGTCTTGTACGACGCGGCAATCGCATCCAGCCGCGCACGCGTTGCGGGCTCGTCGGGGGCCACCACCAGCAACAAGGTCGACGGTTCGCGGATGGTTTGGCGCGTTTGCGCGTCGCGCCAACGTCCGGTCGCTGCGCTCAAGGTGAACCCGTCGGGAAAGCGTGGCGTGATTTCTTCGTCGACGAACCGCTCGAACGCGGCTTCGCCGATCGCGCCGCCGCCGGGTATCTCGCGGCCAAAAAAGAGCTGCGCCACCAGTTGCGGCTCGGTCGGCTTCTGACACATCGGCGCCGACGCGCATCCGCCTAGCAACAACAACAGCAGCAACGCGCGCATCACGCCTCCACCACCGGCGACCACAACACGTCGTCGATGCGTTTTGCGCCGGTCGCCAGCATCACCAACCGGTCGAATCCCAACGCGATGCCGGCACAATCGGGCAGACCATGTTCGAGTGCAGCGAGGAAATCTTCGTCGAGCGGCCAGGTCTCGCCGTAGAGACGTTGCTTCAAGGCGAGATCGGCTTCGGCGCGTGCGCGCTGTTCGGCGGCGTCGGTCAATTCGCCAAAGCCGTTCGCGAGTTCAACACCTGCGACGTAAATCTCGAACCGTTCGGCGACGCGCGGATCGGACGGCGACTTGCGCGCCAGCGCCGCCATGCTGACCGGATAGTCGTGCAGCACCGCAACACGATCGAAGCCCAAGGTCGGTTCGATCCGTTCGCCCAGAATGCGCAGCGCCAGATCGTCAAACCGGTCGCCGTCGCCAACCCGCGCGCCGATCGCGCGCGCTTTCGCGGCCAGTGCGTCCACGTCGCCATCGATCGACAAAACGTCGTCGATCCCGATCGCGGCGAAGGCCTGTTCGAAGGTCACGAAGTCCCAAGGCAGTTTGGGATCGACGATTGCGTCGGCCCGTCGCAGCCCGCCCGGCGCCAGCGAAATCAGCAGCGCCTGCGCGTCATCGACGATCGCCTGCCAATCGGCGCCGGTCCGGTACCATTCCAGCATCGCGAATTCAGGGTGGTGCAGGTCCGACCGCTCGCCATTCCGGAAACAGCGCGCCAACTGCCAGATCTGCTCCATCCCGGCCGCGAGCAGCTTTTTCATCGCGAATTCGGGGCTGGTATGGAGCCACAGGGTCCGGGCCCGCTGCCGGTCATGCCCCAGCAATTCGGTGGAAAATCCGGCCAGATGCGGCTCCAGCCCGGGGGCTGCCTGCAGGCACGGCGTCTCAACTTCGACAAAGCCCCGCGTGGTGAAAACCGCCCGGAGTTCGGTGGTCAGCCGGGCCCGTTCGATCAGGTAGGGCCGGCGCTGGGCGAAGCGGTCCGGGCGCCAGGAAGGGACGTCCACCATCACTCTCCGAGGCTTTGCTTGGGACAGGCGTGCTGGTAGGGTCCGCGCCCCTAAGAGGCAAGGACTTCGAGGTCCGCGCCCGGGATCAAGTTTCAGCCAGGAAGTACGATGAAGGTCTCCGCGATCACGGTCCGCAAGGGCAACGTGCTGGATCACAATGGCAAGCTGTGGGTCGTGCTGAAGAGCGAGATCTTTCAGCCCGGCAAAGGCGCATCGGTCGTGCAGGTCGAAATGCGCGACATTCGAACCGGCATCAAAACCAACGAACGGTTCCGCACCCAGGAAACGGTCGAACGCGCCCAGCTGGAAGAGAGCGAATACTCGTTCCTGTTCGCCGAAGGCGACGTCCTGACCTTTATGAATCAGGAGACCTTCGAACAGATGACGGTGCCGCGGGACGTGGTCGGCGAACCCGCCCAGTTCCTGCAGGACGGCATGATCTGCTCGATCCGTTCCTTTGAAGGCCAGCCGCTCGAAGTGACGTTGCCCGACACGGTGACGATGCGCATCACGCAGGCCGATGCGGTGGTCAAAGGCCAGACCGCGTCGTCGAGCTATAAGCCCGCGATCCTCGAAAATGGTGCGCGCGTGATGGTGCCGCCCTTCGTCGAGAACGGCGAGCGCATCATGGTGCGTACTGCGGATTCGACCTACGTGGAGCGCGTGCGCGGCTAAGCCGGCGCACGTCGAAAGGTAGACAGAGTCATGGCGGCCCGTCGCTCGGCCATTTTGAACGTGATGACCGCGACGGCGCAGAAGGCCGCGCGCTCGCTGGTGCGCGACTTCGGCGAAGTCGAGAACCTGCAGGTCAGCCGCAAAGGCCCGGCCGATTTCGTCTCGTCGGCCGACATGGCGGCCGAGAAGATCATCAAGACCGAGCTGAAAAAGGCGCGGCCCGATTACGGCTTCCTGATGGAAGAATCGGGCGCAGCACCGGGCAAGGACAAGGACACGCGCTGGGTCGTCGATCCGCTCGACGGCACCACCAACTTCCTGCACGGCGTGCCGCACTGGGCGATCTCGATCGCGCTGGAGCACGGCAAGGAAGTCGTCGCCGCGGTCGTCTATGATCCGGTCAAAGACGAGATGTTCATGGCCGAGAAGGGCCAGGGCGCCTTCGTCAACAACAAGCGCATGCGCGTGTCAGGCCGTTCGCACCTCGACGCGGCGATGATCGCGACCGGTATGCCGTTCAAAGGCCGCGCCTCGTCGCCGACCTACCCCCAAGAGCTGGAGCGTGTTTCGGCCGAAGTTGCCGCCGTACGCCGCTTTGGCTCGGCCGCACTCGACCTCGCCTATGTCGCGATGGGTCGCTACGACGGCTTCTGGGAATGGCATTTGTCGCCGTGGGATACCGCGGCCGGCATGCTGCTGGTGACCGAGGCCGGCGGCTTCGTGACCGAAGTCGGCGGTGGCAAGAATCCGATCTATGGCGACTCCGTGCTCGCCACGAACCAGATCCTGCACACGCATCTCAACAAGTTGATCAAACCGACGGTTGCTCGCGCGGTGAAGACGGTGACGAAGACCGCCTCTGACAAAGCAGCCAACAGCAAAGACACAGCGACGAAATAGGTCGCAGTCCGTCACGGACGCGTGCTGGTGGCGCGCCGTGGCTTTCGTTAGATTCGGCGCGCACTTCTACGGAACGACGCGTCGCATGGCCCGCTCGGCCTTTCTTCCCGCTATCGCCCTCCTCGCCCTCGCGCCGGTCGCGAGCGCGCAGGTCGTGATTGGCGGCCCGGCCCCGACCACGCCGCCGGACGTGTCGGTCGATTTGTCGGCGCTGGATGCGTTGCGTCCGAACAAACCGACGCCGCTCGCACGCGCCACCTTCACGGCCCCATCCGCTGCGCTCCCGTCGCTGCCTGCACAGCTGGCACCCGCCGCGCTTGCGGTTCGCCCCGCCGCGGTGTTGCGCCCGACCCTGCCATCTGCGCCCGAACGCACCGCCCTGGCACCGGTTGCGCCGGTCGAACGTGCCAGCCTGCCGTCGCTTGACCTCGCACGCGTGGCACCGCCGCGACTTGCAGCACCGTCGCTCGACCGTCCGGTTGCAGCGTCGCTGACCGTCCCGTCGCGCGTCGAACATGCGCCGATCGAAACCGGCTCTGCGTTGCGCGTGCCGGTCGGACTCGCCGCACCGACAGCGCCGGCGCTGCGCGACGCGCCGACTGTGCGCGCGAACGAGCCGCCGACGCTGACCACGCGGCTGCATTTGCAGCGCGCCGCGCTGCGTGCGCCCGATGCGACTCTTCCCGCTGCACCACCGGTGATTGCCGGCGCGACCGTCGCACCGTTCCAGCCGCGCTACGTGCTGGTGTCGCCGCGTCTTGAACGCCCGGTCGCGCCGTCACTCGACGCGCTGCCCAAACTTGATCGCACCGACGCGACGCCGGCCTTGCTGCGCGACGCAGTTCTGACCGCGCCCGATCCGCGTCCGGTCGACGCACCGCGCACGCTGGCCGATCGCGATGCGCCGAACTTGCAGACGCGTGCGCTGCAGGCACGCCTGACGCCGCCGTCACCCGGCACGCTCGCCGCACTGCCGAACCTGCAACCCGAAGCAGCACCGCGCTTCAACGCAGCCTTGGTTGCACCGCCGGCCGAGACCAGATTGCGCAGCGCAAGCCTGGCGATGATTGAGCCAGCGTCGTTGGCGACACTGCCGTTGATCGCGCCGCGCAACGCACCCGATCTCGACACGCCGGTGGTGCGCGCCTCGCTGCGCGCACCTGCTGTGTCGACGCCAAGCGCGCCGTCGCAACTTCCCAATCTCGCAGCACCGCAACTGAACGCGCGTCCGGTTCTGCTGTCGCCGCGTCTCGAAGCGCCGGCCCGGCAACTACCCGACGCGCCCCTGCAACTCGAACGGCAATCGCACGCCCCAGACCCGGTTGCACCGGCCGCCTTGTTTGCAGCGAGCGGCATCGTTGCGCCCGAGCCGCGCGCCGTGAACACGCCGCGCGATGTGGCGACGCGCGAAGCACCGTCGCTGACGGTCTCGCCCTATTTGCTGCGCGTATCGTTGCGCGCGCCGGTGGCCGAGCTGCCGCAACTGCGCACCCACGTCCAAGCCGATGCAGCACCCCGCCTGACGACGCGGCTTGTCGCGCCGCATCTGGCCGCACCGCAGGCCGACGCGATCGAACGCGCTGCACCGATCGAAGCGGCGACGGTTTCGTTCGCGCTGCCGGTGCGCAGCGCAGCCAGCATCGTTCCGCCCGAACCGCGCCCGCTGATCGCGCAAGCGGTTCTGACCAACGCCGAACCGCCTGCGCTCCGCGCCAGCGAACGCGCACTGCCGGCCAATCTGCGCGCACCACAAACCGCACCGATCGATGCGGTGCAGGTGGTGAGCGCCGTGTCCGCGCCGCAGCTCGACAATCTGACGCGCGTGGTCGCACCGCAATTCGAACTGGCCGTGTTGCGCCCCTCAGCACCGCCGCCATTGCCGCCAAGCGTTGCACCGCAACTGGAAACGCAGCGCGTACAGAACGCGGTGCTGCGCGAACCGCCGCCCTCGGCAGCAGCGTCGGTCACGCCGGTGATCAACGAACGTCTTGCCTTCGTTGCCAGCGAACCGCCGCCGCCGGCCGCATTGGGACCGACGCCGAAAATTCCGGCGCCGCGCACGACACCGCAATCGTCGACGCCGACAACGAAAGTGCCGCCCAAGCCCGGCCAGATGGATGGCACCGCACCGCCAGCGCATGCAGCGCAGCCCGCCGATCCGAATCCGGTGGCACCGCAAGCCACGCCTGCACCCAACATCGCTGCGCCCGACGGAAGCAACAAATCCAGCGTGTCGCCGTCTGCGCCGGAAAAAGGCGAACGCAGCGCGGTGCGTTTGCAATTCAGCACCGACGCGACGGTTTTGCCGTCCGATGTCGAACGTTCGCTGGCGCCGGTGTTGAACACGCTCAAAGCCACGCCCAAGGCGCGCATCATTCTGCGCGGCTACGCCGCCGCGTCGGACGACTCTGCCGGCCGCGCCAAGCGCATCGCACTGACCCGCGCGTTAGAGCTGCGCAACTTCTTCATCGCGCACGGCATTGACGGTGCGCGGATCGACGTGCGCGCGCTGGGCGCGCCCGACGACAACAGCACCGCCGACCGCGTCGATATCGGCCTTCTCGAGTAGCGCCCAATGTCACGCCTGAATCGCTACCTGACTCGTATGGCGTTGTTCCTCGCGGTGGTCGGTGCGGTTGCAGTTCTGACCTTTCCGGTGTGGTTTCCGGCCTTCATGGCCAACCCGGTTCTGAACGGCGTCATCATCGGCGTTCTGGTGTTCGGCTGCCTCTACGTCATCCGGCAGACGACACGCCTCAAAACCGAAATCGACTGGGTGCGCGCGGTGCAGAGAGATCGCCGCGCCGCGATCGAACTCGACGAGCCGCCACTGATCGGTGCGTTGGCGCGCATGATGGCGGATCGCAGCGGCCAACCGCTCAGCCTGTCGCCGATCGCAATCCGCTCGGTGCTCGACGGTATCGCCACGCGCTTGGATGAAACGCGCGAGATTTCCCGCTACTTCGTCAGCCTGCTGATCTTTCTCGGACTGCTCGGCACGTTCTGGGGGTTGCTCAAAACCGTCGGATCGGTCGGCGGCGTGATCAGCACGCTGACCTTGGGCGGTGACTCGGCGGCGATGTTCCAGAATTTGAAAGAAGGCCTGACCGCGCCACTCGCCGGCATGGGCACCGCTTTTTCCGCATCGCTGTTCGGTCTCGCCGGTTCGTTGATCCTGGGCTTTCTCGATCTGCAGACGGGGCAAGCGCAGAATCACTTCTTCATCGATCTCGAAGACTGGCTGTCATCGTCGGCGCGGCTGGTGCGTGGTGCCGCCAGCGACGGCGGCGAAGTCAGCGGCGGCGCTTACATGCAGACCTTGCTGGAACAGACCGCCGACACCGGACCGGCGATGCTGGCCGCACTGGAACGAATTCATGCCGAGCTGGTGCAGAACCGCGCCGAACTGCAACGGTTGACGCGCACGATCGCGCAGATCGCCGAGCGGGAACAGAATAGCTGATGCTTTCACGGCGCGGCCGGCGCGAGCAGATCGACGCGTGGCCCGGTTGGGTCGATGCGCTGTCGTCGCTCGTCATCGTCGTCATTTTCGTGCTGATGGTGTTCGTGGTCGGGCAGGTGTTTCTGCAATCGACCCTGGTCAGCAAAGACAAATCGCTGGCCGAACTCAGCGCCAAACTCGCCGAGCTAAATCGCGCGCTGGGCATCCAGGCCGGCACGCTGGCCGAACAAAAACAAACCATCGCCAGCCTCACGGCTGAACGCGACGCAGCCGTCGCGACGAAAACCAACGAAGTTCAGACGCTGCAAGAGCAGATCGCCGCACTGGAAGAACAGTTGAAACGCATCAACGATGCGCTGGGCTTGGCGCAAGCGTCGAAAGACGAACAGGAACTGAAGCTGCAGGATCTGACCAAGCGGCTGAACGAATTGCTGGCCGGCCGCATGGAAGAAATGGCGCGCTATCGTTCGGAATTCTTCGGACGGCTGCGCGCGGTGCTGGGCGACCGTCCCGACGTGCGCATCGTTGGCGACCGCTTCGTCTTTCAAAGCGAAGTGTTGTTTCCGTCGGGCTCGGCGACGTTGCAGGAGGGCGGCAAAGGACAGCTCGCCTCGCTCGCCAAAACGCTGCTGGAAATTGCAGCCAAGATTCCGCCGGGGCTGAACTGGATTCTGCGCGTCGACGGCCACACCGACCGCCGCCCCATTCGCACATCGGAATTTCCCAGCAACTGGGCGCTGTCGACCGCGCGCGGCGTCGCCGTCGTGCAATTCCTGATCGAACAGGGCGTACCGCCAGAGCGATTGGCGGCAACGGGCTTTGGGGAATTCCAGCCGATCGAGGCCGGCAGCGACGAGAGCTCGCTGGCGAAGAATCGTCGGATCGAGCTGAAACTCGATCAGCGCTAATTAGAGCGGCGCGAACCGATCGAAATCGTCGTCGTCTTCGTCGTCTTCGGGCTGTTCGCCGCCGAGAATGCCTTTGAGGCTCGGCGTTGCGTTGATGACTTTCTCGCCCGCGGCCGAGACGCCTTTCAACAGCGCCTGTCCGGCACCCCCACCATCGCCGCGCATATTGTGCGCGATGATCACCTGCAAGGTGGAGACGTGGACTTCGATCACTTCCTTGAACGCGGGATGCTTCAAGGGCGGCCGATCGAGCAGCTTGAACAAGGACGCGGCAACGTCGGTGACGAGCGGATAGCCGAAGGTGGCGCCCTGGCCTTTCAGGTCGTGCGCCATCTTGGCGAGGGTGCGCACGTCCTTCTCGTCGAACTCGCCAGGCTTCTTTGCGGTGGCGTGCCAGAAGTCGGCCAGCATCGCGATCGAGGCGATCGACACTTGATGGAATTCGGCTGCACGGCTTTTGACCACCGCTTCGGCGCGACCGAGCGCCTGTTCCTTGGTCATGGAATTCGGGCCAGCCGCCTTCGCCTTCAACTTGTGATTAGGCGGGATGATCTGGACCATCATCTTTTCAGACATCGTTTCTTCCCGCCTTGCGCACTTCGCAGCCGTCGCACCGTAGAAACAAATCAGTTACGCAAAACTTAGCCTGGCCTTATGCGCCTGGCCGGAAGGCGGTCCTCTTGGCGCGGCGGTCCGGCCCTTCGTAGCTCGGATTGTTGAATCGGCGGCGATCCGGGCCCGTGTAGCGCGGGCTGCGGATGAAGGCGCGCGGATATTCGATGGTCGCGATCAAGCGCTGATACAGCTTGCCGGCCGAGAAAGGCTTGGCGAGCATTTCGGTAATGCCGGCGTCGCGCGCGGCCAGAACGCGATGGGCTTCGGTGTAGCCGGTCATCATGATGATCGGCAGCATCGGGTTGGGAACGTCGGTTGCCGCACGCAGCATGCGCGTCAGCTCGAATCCGTCGACGGGCTCCATCACCCAGTCGCAAATCAGAATATCGATCCAGGTTTGCCGCAGAATGGTCAGCGCTGCGCCACCCTCAGCCGACTCATGTACCTGGCCCACACCAAAGGCGTGCAGCATGTCGCGCACGAGGCGCCGCATATGCAGGTTGTCGTCGACCACGAGGATCGCGAGCTTGGAAAGGTCGTAGCGGTCCTGCGCCGCTGCCGCCTTCGGCTCGACTTTTGCCATTCTGGTCCTCGAGTCCCCCTGCCCGCGGATTGGGCGTGTCGATTTTGACGGACCAGGGCTGAAGATTCAACCAAGCAGGTCGCTAACCCGCTGGCGAATCTACTGCACGATCCCCGCGCCAGTGTCGAATTGCAGAGCCGCCAGCCGGCTGTAAAGCCCGTTCATGCGGACCAGGTCGGTATGCACACCGACTTCAACGAGCTTTCCATGATCCAGCACGATGATTCGGTCGGCGCTTTGAATGGTCGAAAGCCGGTGCGCGATGACCAAGGTCGTGCGTCCCCGCATCAGTGTTTCCAACGCCTGATGCACCGCGCGTTCGCTTTCCGAATCGAGCGCCGAGGTGGCTTCGTCGAGCAGCAGCACGGCGGGATCGCGCAGAATCGCACGCGCGATCGCAATCCGTTGCTTCTGGCCGCCTGATAGCCGAACGCCGCGCTCGCCGAGGAACGTGCTGTAGCCTTCCGGCAAAGCACGCAGGAATTCGTCGGCATGCGCCGCGCGTGCTGCGGCAAGCACCGCCTCGTCGGTCGCGTCGGGCCGGCCGTAGCGGATATTGGTCCACGCGTCGGCGGAGAAGACGACCGGATCCTGCGGCACGATCGCAAGCCGCGAACGCACATCGTGCGGATCGGCGTCGCGCACATCGACGCCATCGAGCAACACGCGGCCGGATTGCGGATCATAGAAGCGCAACAGCAATTGCAGCACCGTGCTTTTGCCGGCGCCGCTGGGACCGACCAGCGCAACCGTCTCACCGCGTGCGACGTGGAACGACAAATGTTCGAGCGCCGGCAGATCGGGGCGCGACGGATAGCGGAACGACACGTCGTCGAACGCGACCGTACCGATCGCGGGCACCGGCAGCACATGCGGGGCCGCCGGCGCACGAATACTGGGCTCCGTAGCAAGCAATTCGAACAGGCGATCGGTGGCGCCTGCAGCCCGCTGCAGGTCGGTTGCGACCTCGGATAGAGCCCCGACAGCGCCCGCCACAAGGCCGGAATAGAAGATGAAAGCGAACAGATCGCCGCCGGTGATACGACCGGCAACGACGTCGTGCCCGCCGCGCCACAGCAGCAATCCGATGGCGCCGAACACGATCAGAATCACGAACGCGTTCAGCCCCGCGCGCGACAGTGCATAGCGCGTTGCGGCGTCGAACGTGGCGGTCACGACGCGCGCAAAGTTGCGGCTTGCATGCGGCTCGTGTCCGAACGCCTGCACGGTGCGGATCGCGCCCAGCGATTCTTCCACCGCACCGCCGAGATCGGCGATTCGATCCTGCAAGGCGCGCGATTGTTTGCGCACGCGCCGGCCCAGCACGACGATCGATCCGACGACGATCGGCACGGCGAGCAACGCGAACAACGTCAAACGCGGACTGGTTGCGAGCAGCATGACGATGCCGCCGGTCAAAATCAGCCCGTTGCGCAACGCGATCGGCAGCGCGGTCGACACGACCGACTGCAGCAACGTCGTGTCGGCGGTCAGCTGCGCGACCAACGAGCCCGCTTTGGCAGTCTCAAAATAAAATGTGTCGAGCGTCAGCGCGTGATCGAACGCCGCTTTGCGCAGATCGGCGACGACGCGTTCGCCGAGCCAAGTCACCAGATAGAAACGCGCGAAGGATGCGACCGCGATCAGCGCGACCAGCCCGACCCCAGCCAGTAAGACATCGTCCAGGACCGAGGCATCGCCCCCCGTGAAGCCGCGATCGACCAGCCGGCGCAGGACCAGGCCGAAGACCAGCGAGGTCCCGGCGCTGACCGTCAGCGCCGCCAAGGCAGCGACCACCCGGCCGCGATAGGCGCGCAAGAAGGGCCAAAGCCTGGCCAAAGGCCGCAGATCACGGGATTTGGGGGCCGCGTTTTGGCGGTCGGCGGGGCTCGGTTCGCGAAAACGGCTCACGGGGTCAGGCGCACCAGCATTGCTCGCGTGTTTGCTTGCGCGGCCGGGGCCAACACCCTATAAGGCGCGCTTCTTTTTGAGGACGTGGCGATGAAAAAGGACATCCACCCGGATTACCACGAGATCAACGTGGTGATGACCGACGGCAGCACGTACCAGACGCGCAGCACGTACGGAAAGCCGGGCGACACGCTGCGTTTGGACGTGGACCCCAAGACCCACCCGGCTTGGACCGGCGGCCAGTCGCGCATGCTCGACCAAGGCGGCCAGCTGGCGCGCTTCAACAAGCGCTTCCAGAAGTTCGGCCTGAAGTCGGGTCAGGAATAAAGGCCTTCGGGCCGACCGCCGACCTCGTCGGCGGTGCACAGAAAAAGCTGATCGGCCGTCGCCGGTCAGCTTTTTTGTTGGCTATGCCGCTAGGCGCCGCCACTCCGCGTCGAGCCGCCGCACCCGGTCATAGATCGACCAGGACCGGTTCAGCAGATCGACCAGCTCGGCCGGCAGTTCCTCCGCCGATTCAATCTTGGGGCTGACCGTGCTCGGACCGCCGCCGATCCGGTGCGCCGGGTCGCGTAGCGACGTCTTTTCCATTTCACCCATCGCGGCTGCTTTTTCCGTCAGCAGCCAGGCGACGACCTGGGTCAGGCGCGCGGTCACGCGCAACGCTTCGCCGCTGATCCGCATACTCAGCATCGGCTCGGCTTGCTTCAAATGCGCCTGCTGCCGGTCGCGCACATAGTCGCGAGTCGCCAAGGCCAGATCGATTGCTTCGCGGTAGGTACGTTCGACGATGCGGTCGCGCAGCGACAAAACGCGTCCCTCACGTTGCACAAATTCGGTGCGCGGGCGGGGCTTGAACGGGGCGGGGTCGGTCTCCATCTGCCCTCTAGAACCGGCGCCGCAAGGGCCTGTTCCACGACGAAACCGAGTTCGGCCCATCGGGCGGGCTCACCCAAATTGATATCGCTTGAAGGAGGATATCTGATGCGTACGACGATCGATTTCGCGCCGCTTTTCCGTTCGACGGTCGGCTTTGACCGACTGACCCGCCTGCTGGAGCAGGCGACCCCGAGCGAAGAGCAGGCCTATCCGCCCTACAATATCGAGAAGACCGCCGAGAATGCGTATCGCATTACGCTCGCGGTTGCCGGCTTCTCGGAAGATGAACTTGAACTGGTCGCGCACGAAAACACGCTGATCATCAAGGGCAAGCAGAAGAGCGACAACGACAACACCGCCAACAACGCGTTCCTGTATCGCGGCATCGCTGCGCGCGCCTTCGAGCGTCGCTTCCAGCTTGCTGATCACGTGCAGGTGAAAGGCGCCAATCTGGCGAACGGCCTGCTGCAGGTCGAACTGGTTCGAGAAATTCCGGAACAGCTGAAGCCGCGCAAAGTTGCGATCAGCACCGGCACCGCGCCGCAGATCGAGCAGAAGGCTGCGTAATTCTCTCGTAATTGCAGTTATCGAGAGAACCTGTGTGGCGGCGCCTGGAGCAATCCAGGCGCCGTTCGCGCATCTAGACCAGCAGCGACTGGAGCGCCGCGCGCAACGCGTCGTGCATGTCGGTCGGCCGCATCGTCGCGCGATCGACGAAGACGTGCACAAAAAATCCCTGCGCCGCCGGGGTTGCTTCGCTCGCGGTAAAAATTCCGATTTCCCAGCGCACGCTCGAACGGCCGAGTTTCGCAACCCGAATGCCGGCTTCGATCGCGCCGGGAAATTCGACGGCGCGCAAATAGCGGCAACCGCTTTCGGCGCAGACGCCGATCACCTCGCCTGATGCGGGATCAAGCACGCCGCTCTCGACCATCCACGCGTTGATGGCGGTGTCGAACCACGAATAATAGACGGTGTTGTTGACGTGGCCGTAGACGTCGACGTCCATCCAGCGCGTCGGGATGGTGCGGAAGGCGCGATAAGTTTCGCGCGTCTGGCCTGGCTCATCCATGGGCCGACTCATAAAGACGCCGCCCGCGAATGGCGGACGGCGCAAGGTCGATCACTCCAAAGATGGGCGCCGGCCGGAAGGAGCCAGCGACCAGACAGCAGCGTATGCCCGCCGCTCTTACCGAGGGGTGAATCCACTTTTCGGCACCGTTTCGAAGGTGGCATCGCGGCCGATTTTGCCGCCGCAGCTTTGTAAAAAGACCTGCGCCGCGTCGCGCCCGAAGCCGAACAGCGCGTCGATCATGGCGGCGTCGGCATCCAGCTTGGTCGAGGCGGAATAGCGCGACATGTGCGCCTCGTCGCCGATCTTGTGCAGCCGGATTTCTTTCAGCCCGCTGCGCTTGGGGTCGATCTGCCCGGCGCGGATCAGCCGATTGATCGTGTCGATCGATTGCAGCTCGGCGAGATAGGCGGCGTTGAAGCTGATCTCGTTGATGCGATCGACGATGGTCATGCCGGTGGTTGGCAATTCATCGCGTTGCATCGGGTTGATCGGCACCAGCAACAGATCCTGCGCGGCGCAACGTTCGACCAACGGCGTCAGCGGCGGATTGCCGAGATAGCCGCCATCCCAATAGGCCGTGCCGTCGATCTCGACCGCCTGAAACAGAAACGGCAGACAGGTCGACGCCAACAACACGTCGACCGACAATTCCTTGGTTTCGAAGATCCGCAATTTGCCCGCGCGCACTTCAGTCGCGCCGACGAACAAGCGTGAATCCGGCAGCGCGCGCAGCCGATCGAAATCGATCAGCTCGAGCAGCATGTTTTTCAGCGGATTGTAGTTGAACGGATTGAGTTGGTACGGCGACCACAGCCGGAACAACACGTCGAACGCCTGATAGCCGACATTGGCGACGTCGTAGCCGTTCTGTCCCGCCAACTGTTCCAGCCACGGCGGATTGAGCGGACCGAATACGCCGGCATGCGCGACGCGTTGCCAGAAGCTGCGCAACTTGGCGCGCGCCGCGTCGGCGCCGCCTTCGGCCAATCCATCGAGCAGCAACGCGCCGTTGATGGCGCCTGCGCTGGATCCCGACACGCCCTCGAAATGAAACCGCCCGTCTTCGAGCAACGCATCGAGCACGCCCCAGGTGAAGGCGCCGTGCGATCCGCCACCCTGCAAGGCGAGGGTGACGGGTTTCGCGTCACTCATCGTGCGGTCCAGCCACCGTCGATCGAAAGCGGCGCGCCGGTAATTTGCGCGGCCGCGTCGCTGCACAGGAACAACGCCAGACCGCCAATCTGTTGCGGCGTGGCGAATTGCAGCGACGGTTGTTTTTCTTCCAGCAGTTCATGTTCGGCGGCTTGCACCGAAATGCCCTTCTTCGCCGCGTTATCGGCAATCTGCTTTTCGACCAGCGGCGTCTTCACCCAGCCGGGGCAAATCGCATTGACGGTGATGCCAGTGCCCGCAGTTTCGAGCGCTGCGACTTTGGTCAGGCCCAGCACGCCGTGCTTGGCAGCAACATAAGCGGACTTGCCGGCGCTACCGACGAGACCGTGCGCCGATGCGATGTTGATGACACGGCCCCAGCCGCGCTTGCGCATACCCGGCAGGGCTGCGCGCGTGCCGAAGAATGCAGCCGACAAGTTGGTCGCGAGGATTGCGTCCCATTTGTCGAGCGGGAAGTCTTCGATATTGGCGACGAACTGAATGCCGGCGTTGTTGACGACGACGTCGACGCTGCCGAACTCGCGCTCGGCGCGTTGCACCATCGCTTCGATCGGTTCCCATTTGGAAACGTCGGCGCCGTCATACAGCGCGCGAATGCCGAAGCGCTGTTCCAACGAAGCACGTTCTTTTTCGATCGCGGCTGCATCGCCGAAACCGTTGATGACGATATTGGCGCCTTCGGCGGCGAACACCTCGGCGATGCCAAGGCCGATGCCGCTCGTCGAGCCAGTGACCAGGACGGTCCGACCTTTCACCATCGTCTGCTCCTACAGGATGCCATTTGCCGCGGCGCAACATGCCACTGCGGACGGGCCGAAGCTATAGCTGCGCACGACGCGGCTGGTCCGCGGAACAGCGACGTCCGTCAGCTTTTCGGCAGCGCGGTCTCAACCAGCTTGGCCCAGTAGCTGGCACCGACCGGCAAGGCTGCATCGTTGAAATCATACGACGCGTTGTGCAGACCGCGCGCGTGACGGCCTTCGGTGCCATTGCCGACCAGAATGTAACTGCCGGGTTTCTGTTCGAGCATGAACGCGAAATCTTCGCCGCCCATGCTCGCCGCGGGAAACTCGTGCACCGACTCGTCGCCTGCGAGATCGCGGGCAACGCGGCGTGCAAGATCGACTGCGTTCGACTCGTTCACGGTCGGCGGATAGCCCAGGTGATATTGCAATTCGACCGCGGCGCCGAACGTTGCGGCGACACCGTTCACGATCTGCCGGAACAGTTCTTCGGCACGCTTGCGCGTCTCGGGCGTCAAGGTGCGGATCGTGCCGCGGAAATACGCAGTTTCGGGAATGACGTTGTAGGCGCTGCCGGCTTTGATTTCCGTCACGCTGACGACGACCGGTTCTGCCGGATCGACAAAACGACTGGCGATCGATTGCAGCGCGCCGACGATTTGCGACGTGATGAACACCGGATCGATGCCGTTATGCGGCTGGGCCGCATGGCAACCACGACCGCGAATGGTGACGTCGAAGCGATCGGCCGCAGCCATCATCGTGCCGTGCTTGATCGCGAAATGTCCGACCTGCATGCCCGGCCAATTGTGCATGCCGTAGACCGCATCCATCGGAAACTTGTCGAACAGCCCGTCCTGGATCATCGCGCGTGCGCCAGCCAGACCTTCTTCGGCGGGTTGGAAGATGACGTAGACGGTGCCGTCGAAATTGCGCGTCTCCGCAAGATAGCGCGCAGCGCCCAGCAACATCGTCGTGTGGCCGTCATGTCCGCACGCATGCATGCGACCGGCATTCTTCGACTTGTAGGCGACGTCGCCTTCTTCGCTCATCGGCAGCGCATCCATGTCGGCGCGCAAACCGATGCTGCGCTTTCCGGGGCCGCCTTTGATGACGCCGACCACACCCGTCTTGCCGAGACCCGTCACGACTTGATCGACGCCAAACGAGGCCAGTTTTTCAGCGACCAGGGCTGCGGTTTTGACCTCTTCGTAGCCAAGCTCGGGATTCTCGTGAATCGAGCGGCGCCACTGGGTCATGTCGTCGGCGAAATGCGCGATGCGGTTATAGACGGGCATTCGAAACTCCTTCGAAGCCAGGGAGAATAGCCCTATTCCGTCACGCCGCCATACAGGTTGGCGCGGATTGCGGCGTCGAGCAGCGCCGGCGGCGCGAGATGCGCATCGCGCGCCTGGCGCATGGTGACATAGGCGTTTTCGTCGATTCCATCGCGCACATGGATGTTGTGTGCGCGCTGTTCCGTCGCGGTGCTGCTGAAGGACGGCGGACGGACGTCGTTTTGTCCGTAGTCGTGGCAGTGATGCAGCCGTGTCAGCGGCGCCAATTCCAGCAGGCGGCGCACCGAGTGCCACATGCGATGGGCGCAACCGGTTGGAAAATCACAGCGCGCCGTGCCCGCATCGGGCATGAACAGCGTGTCGCCGACCAGCAAATCGTCGCCGACGCGATAGGCGACGCAGCCCGCCGTATGACCCGGCACCGCCAGAACCTCGATCTCCAGCGACCCCAGCGTCAGGCGCTGGCCGTCGGCGAACAACACGTCGAACCCCGTGGCGCTGCCGCCAGTCTTTTTCACCGCGCGTGCAGCCAGGGCGCGCTGCACCTCGACCACGCCCTCGCCAATGCCGAGCTGACCGCCAACCGCCTGGCTCAACCACCGCCCGCCGGCGACGTGATCGGCATGAATATGCGTCTCCAGCACCCAATCGACCGTCAGACCGTTGGCCTGGACGAAGTCGGCCAGCGCAATGGCGGGGGTCGGATCGATCCGCCCATCCACCCAGCCCAGCACCCCATCGATCAGCGCAGCCCGGCCGGTGGCGGGATCGGCGACGACCCAGGCGACCGTGCCGCTGGTCGGGTCATAAAACGGGGTCAGTGCAGCGCGCATCGCCGCACATCCGGGCAAGAAGCTTGACTTGGCAGGCCCAAAACGGGAATGAACGGGTCGTCATGACCGATCCGCGCGCATCTTTCGATCGCCAAGCCGCTTCCGCGGCTGCGCTCGCGCGTCTTACGGCTGCAGAAGCGCTCTCGCTTCTGGCGCTTCGACTTATCGTCCCCTGATCCGCCGCGGACGGCGCTGCCGTCCATCGCCAGGTCAGGGGTCCGAGCCCGAACGCCCACCGTCTTTTTCACGGACTTGCAGATCATGACCCAGCGTACCGCGACCACTGACTCTTCCTATGTTCGAATTTTCGACACGACGTTGCGCGACGGCGAGCAATCGCCCGGCTGCTCGATGAACCTCGAGGAAAAGCTGCGCGTCGCACAAACGCTCCAGGAGATGGGCGTCGATATTATCGAAGCTGGTTTTCCGGCCGCGTCGAACGGCGACTTTGAAGCGGTGCAGGCGATCGCGCGCGCGGTTGATCGCGCGACCGTTACCGGCTTGTGCCGCGCTGCGCGCGGCGACATCGAACGCTGCGCCGAAGCAATCAAGCCGGCCAAGCACAAGCGCATCCACACTTTCATCAGCACGTCGCCGCTGCACATGAAGTACAAGCTGCAGATGGAGCCGAGCCGGGTGCTCGAGCTGATTGAAAGCAGCGTGTCGTTGGCGGCGGGTCTGGCCGACGAAGTCGAATGGTCGGCCGAAGACGGCAGCCGCAGCGAACATGATTTTCTGTGCCGCGCGGTCGAGACCGCGATCAAAGCGGGCGCGACCACGATCAACATTCCCGACACGGTCGGCTACACGACGCCGGACGAATATCACGACCTGATCAAGATGCTGTTCGATCGCGTACCGAACATCGACAAGGCGATCCTCTCGGTTCACTGCCACAACGATCTGGGTCTGGCGGTTGCCAACACGCTGGCCGGCATTCGCGCCGGCGCGCGCCAGGCCGAATGCACGATCAACGGAATCGGGGAGCGCGCCGGCAACGCAGCGCTGGAAGAAATCGTGATGGCGCTGAAAGTGCGCAACGACCGCATGCCGTACACGACCGGCGTCGACGCGACGATGATCACCAAAGCGTCGCGCCTGATTTCGACCATCACCGGCTTCATGGTGCAGCCCAACAAAGCGATCGTCGGCGCCAACGCCTTCGCGCATGAAAGCGGCATTCATCAGGACGGCATGCTGAAACATGCCGGCACGTACGAAATCATGACGCCGGCCTCGGTCGGCCTGACCAAATCGAATTTGGTGCTGGGCAAACATTCCGGCCGCGCCGCGTTCCGCAGCAAGTTGAAAGAGCTGGGCTACGACCTCGGCGACAATGCGCTGAACGACGCGTTCACGCGCTTCAAAGACCTCGCCGACAAGAAAAAAGACGTGTTTGACGATGATATTATCGCGCTCGTCGATGACGAGGTCCGCGATCACGAGCATGTGAAATTCATGTCGCTGCAAGTCACCGCCAGCAGCCACGGCCCGTCGATGGCCGGGCTGGAGATCATCGTCGACGGCGAAACCAAACGCGCAACCACCAGCGGCACCGGTCCGGTCGACGCCGTGTTCAACGCGATCAAAGCGACAATCCCGCACGACGCGAGCTTGCTTCTTTATCAGGTGCACGCAGTGACGTCAGGCACCGACGCGCAAGCCGAAGTGACGGTGCGCCTCGAAGAAGCGGGCAAGACTGTACAAGGCCAGGGTTCTGACGCGGACACGCTGGTCGCGTCGGCGCGCGCCTATCTGCACGCGTTGAACAAGCTCTATGTGAAACGCGCTAAGACTGCGCCGGCAGCGCTCAGCGCCTGATGTTGTGACAACGCCGTGACTGCATCAGCAATCACGGCGTTTCATTTGCAGTTGCGAAGCGGAAATCGGAACTGAGACCCGTCGCACTCGCTTCACGCCGTTGGAGAGCACAAGCGGATCCACGGAGGCGAGATGCGGATACTTGGACTAGCAACGCTTGTCGGCAGCCTCGCATGCGCATCAAGCGCGTGGGCGATTCCCGAACTTGACATCAACGACGGGACGCAGGTCAGTGAGAACGCGTTCGTCTCGTCGCTTGGCTCGTACACACGCGAAACTTTCAATGCGAGCCCGCGCACGACGGGATCCTCTGTCTCGACTGCAGTCGGCACATTCGCCTCCACCGTTGCCGGGCAGCAGGGACAAATCATCTCGATCGCGGACGGACCGATTGCCGGGCGCGGGCTCGCGCCGTTCAGCGGAAATTTTCTTGAGAGTCGCGACTCAACCGGCGTCACGTGGCACGCAACGTCGGCCACTGCATTCGACGCGATCGGTTTCTTTCTGCAGGACGCCGGCGACCAGGGTGCGCTGCTGAACATTACTGCCAACGACGGCAGTGCGGCGACCGTTACCGTCCAAGGCGGCGGCAACGGCAACACGCGCTACGTCGTCATCAAGTTCGACCATTTCGTCACCGACGCTGCGATCGACTTCGTCAACACTGGCAACCACCTGAACGCCGACGGCTGGGGCCTCGACAACATCACCGTCGGGCGGCTGATCGCGGGCGGCGGTGGCAACGCCGTCATCCCCGAGCCGGCCTCGCTGGTCAGCCTCGCCTCGGGCCTGTTTGGGCTAGGGTTCTTGCTCCGGCGGCGGCGTTCGCGCTGAGGCCAACAAAACCCGCGCACGCGTAAAACGGGCGGTCCTTCCGGACTGCCCGTTTTCGTTTGCCCGGATCGATAAAAGACGCGGCATCGGAACGCTGGCGCGATGCTTGGCAAGGATCTGAGCTTGCTCTATCCAACCCACTGCACTTGGTGCAATTCGCACCGCTTCCAGTGGATTTTCCTCCCTACATGTTTGGCAATCTGTTCGGCTTTCTTTCGAGCGACATCGCGATCGATCTCGGCACGGCGAACACGCTGGTCTACGTCAAGAATCGCGGCATCGTCCTCAATGAACCCTCGGTCGTGGCCATCGCGCAGCATCGCGGCAAAACGCAGGTGCTGGCGGTCGGCGACGAAGCCAAGCAGATGCTGGGCCGAACGCCGGGTGGCATCCAGGCCATCCGCCCCTTGCGCGACGGCGTCATCGCCGACTTCGAAGTCGCCGAGGAAATGATCAAGCACTTCATCCGGAAAGTGCATAACCGCCGCTCTTTCGCGAGCCCGCAGGTCATCATCTGCGTGCCCTCGGGTTCGACCGCAGTCGAACGCCGCGCCATTCAGGAGAGCGCTGAATCGGCCGGTGCCCGCCGCGTGTTCCTGATTGAAGAGCCGATGGCCGCCGCGATCGGCGCCGGCCTGCCCGTGACCGAGCCGACCGGCTCGATGATCGTGGATATCGGCGGCGGCACCACCGAAGTGGCCGTCATCTCGCTCGGCGGCATCGTCTATTCGCGCTCTGTGCGCGTCGGCGGCGACAAGCTGGACGAGGCGATTATCGCCTATATCCGCCGCAACCATAACCTTCTGGTCGGCGAGTCCTCGGCCGAGCGCATCAAGAAGGAAATCGGCTCGGCCTGCCCGCCCGCCGATGGCGAAGGCCGTTCGATGGAGATCAAGGGCCGCGACCTGATGAACGGCGTGCCCAAGGAAATCCTGATCACCGAACGGCAGATCGCGGAGAGCCTGGGTGAACCGGTCTCGGCCATCGTCGAAGCGGTCAAGGTCGCGCTGGAGCACACGGCGCCCGAATTGGCGGCCGATATCGTCGATAAGGGCATCGTGCTCACCGGCGGCGGCGCGCTCTTGGGCAATCTCGACTTCGTGCTGCGCCACGCGACCGGCCTGCCGGTCTCGATCGCAGACGACCCGCTGTCCTGCGTCGCGCTGGGCTCGGGCCGGGCACTGGAAGAGATGAAGACGTTGAAGAACGTCATCATCAACGCTTACTAAGTACCTGAAAAAACCGTCCAAAAGGCGGTCGAGACTCAGGATTCGTTTAACGAATCGTGGTAAACGGAAGCTGATCAGAGAGCCAAACGGGCAATCTCTGGCGTTCGACGGGCTAAGCGTTTTCGACTGAAAACGCTTTAGTCATAAAGGGATGAGGTTTCCCCGAGGGAGACCTCAGGGGCAAGGGACCCACCGTCGTATGGCATTGGGGAAGCGAGACGGACGAGGGGCCGCCATCGGGACGGTCCAGCAATGGCGCGCTACGGCACAGCGCCTGTCGTCGCTTCTGCTCGCCATGACCGCAATCGCCTTGATGGTGATGGGCAAGCTCGATGCGACCTTGGCCGAACGCGTGCGGGCACGCGCCGGCGACGTCATCGCCCCCGTCCTGGCGTTCGTCAGCGAACCGATTTCCAGCGCCAATGACTGGCTCGAAGAAGGCACACATCTCTTTGCGCTGGTGCGCGAGAATGCGCGGCTGCGCGAAGAAAATATGCGTCTGCGCCAGTGGCAGGATTCCGCGCTGAAACTCGAAGCCGAAAACGCATCGCTGCGTTCGCTGCTCGCCTACAAGCCCGATCCCGCCGTGCAGACGCGCACCGCGCGCGTGGTCGGCGATCAGGCCGGCCAGTATGTGCGCAGCGTGCTGGTGATGGCCGGCACCAAAGACGGAATCGCCAAAGGCCAAGCGGCCATGACCGGCGCCGGCTTGGTTGGTCGCGCCACCGACGTCGGGTTCTGGTCGTCGCGCATTCTGCTGCTGACCGATTTGAACTCGAACATTCCGGTCATCATCGAAGAGAGCCGCGAGCGCGCCATCGTCTCGGGCGACAACTCGGATTTCCCGCGCCTGATCTTCGTCGCGCAGGATGCGCGCATCGTTCCCGGTCAGCGCGTCGTTACGTCGGGCCATGACGGGATTTTCCCGGTCGGCCTGCCGGTCGGCATCGTGCGTTCGGTCAACGGCAACGACATTCGCATCGCACCGCTCGCCGATCTGTCGCGGTTGGAGTTGCTGCAGCTGATCGACACCAGCATGTCGTCGCTGACGCCTGAAACCGCCCCTGCTCTACCGCCTGTCGCCCCTGCTCCCGGCACTGTTCCGCGCAAGGCCCGCGGGCGGTCGTGACCCCGACGAGCGTCTGGCACCGGCTGGACCAGACGGCGCGCGCCCTGGTCCCAGGCCTGATCCTGATATTGGCGACCTTGCTGTCGCTGCTGCCGCTGGGCATTCCCGGTTGGGGCCAGGTCACGCCACCCTTTCTGCTGATGGCGATTTTCTGGTGGTCGATCCATCGCCCGCAATCGATTCCGCCGTCGGTCGCGTTCGGCATCGGCCTGCTGCAGGACCTCGCATCGGGCGCGCCGATCGGACAAAGCGCGCTGCTGCTGGTCATCACACAATGGATCATTTCGGGCCAGCGCCGCTTTCTCGCTGCGCAACCGTTCCTGCTCGTCTGGGGCTCGTTCGCGTTGGTCACCGCGGTCGCGGCCGTGCTCGAGTGGGTGTGTTACGCGCTGCTGACGGTGCGCATTCCGCCGATCGAAAGCGGACTGATCCGCGCCGGTCTGGGTGTGGCGTTATTTCCCATCGTTGTCCGCCTCGTGCTGCTACCGGCGCAACGATTCGCCAACGACGGCGTGGTATCCTGAAGCCATGAGCGCAGACCGCGACGCAGACCGGTTTCGCACGCTGGGCCGCCGTGCGGCGATGCTCGGCGGGCTGCAGCTGGGCATGCTCGGTGTGCTCGGTTCGCGCATGTACTGGCTGCAAGTGTTGGAAAGCGAGCGTTACCAGATGCTCGCCGACGACAACCGCATCAATCTGCGTTTGCTGGCGCCGTCGCGCGGTACGATCGTCGATCGCTACGGCCAGCCGCTAGCGCTCAACGAACGCAATTACCGCGCGCTGATCGTCAGCGAACAAACCCCGTCGGTCGAACGCACGCTCAACACACTGACCAGCATGTTGTCGCTGGGCGATCAGGAGAAGCAGCGCATCCTGAAAGAAGTCGCGAAGAAGCGCGCCTTCATGCCCGTGCTGCTGCGCGAGAACCTGACCTGGGAACAAGTCGCGGCCGTGCAGGTCAATGCGCCGGATCTGCCGGGCGTGTCGATCGATGTCGGCGAAGTCCGTTCCTATCCGCTCGGCGACGCGCTGAGCCATGTCGTCGGCTATGTCAGCGCGGTCAACGAAGCCGAACTGAAAGACGAGAAAGAACCGGTGCTCGCGCTGCCCGGATTCAAGATCGGCAAGAACGGCATCGAGAAACATCACGAACTCAATCTGCGCGGTCGCGCCGGAACCACGCAGGTCGAAGTCAACGCCTACGGCCGCACCATCCGCGAGCTTGCGCGCGACGACGCCAAGGCGGGCCATCGTCTGACGCTGACGATCGACGCCGAGCTGCAGAAAGTCGCGCACGAACGGCTGCGCCAGGAAGAGTCGGGCGCCGCCGTCGTGATGGATGCGCATACCGGCGCGATCTACGTGATGGCGAGCTTCCCCGGCTTCGATCCCAATATTTTCAGCCGCGGCATCCCGCTCGATTTGTGGGAAGAGCTGCAATCGTCGCCGACATTGCCGCTCAACAACAAAGCGTCGGGCGGCGTCTATCCGCCGGGCTCGACCTTCAAGATGACGACGGCGCTGGCCGGTCTCGACAGCGGTGCGATCGATCTCAACCACACGGTCCATTGCAACGGCCAGTACCCGTTCGGCGATCACGTCTTCCATTGCTGGAAGAAGGGCGGACACGGTTCGGTCAATCTGACCTATGCCTTCGCGCAAAGCTGCGACTGTTTCTTCTACGACGTCGGACGGCGCGCCGGCATCGATGCGATCTGGGCCACCGCAACCAAGTTGGGGTTCGGCGGCAAGACCGGTCTCGATCTGCCGTACGAACGTCCGGGTTTGATACCGAGCACGGCGTGGAAGAAGCGCGCGACCGGCGACATCTGGCATCCCGGTGAAACGTTGTCCGTGTCGATCGGCCAAGGCGCCGTCGTCGTAACGCCGCTGCAGCTTGCGGTGATGTGCGCGCGCATCGCCAGCGGCTTTGCGGTCGAACCGCATCTCGCCAAAGAAATCCAAGATGTCGGCCGCGAACGCACCGATTGGCCACGTCTGCCGTTCAAGCAACAGCATCTCGACGCGATCCGTCTCGGCATGACCGCAGTCGTGCAGTACGGCACCGCGGCGCGCAGCCAGATCAAAGAGCCCGGCATGCAGATGGCGGGCAAAACCGGCAGCGCGCAGGTGCGCCGCATCACCGCCGCCGAACGCGAGCGCGGCGTGAAGTCGGAACAGCTGCCGTGGAAAGATCGCGACCATGGCCTGTTCGTCAGCTACGCCCCGGTCGACAATCCGCGCTATGTCTGCGCCGTCGTCTGCGAGCACGGCAATCACGGCGCCACCGCAGCGTTGGTCGCGCACGATCTGATGCTGGCCGCGCAAAGACGCGATCCCGGCGCCATTTCGTGAATCTGCCCGCCGACCTGCCGCGCCGGCGTACGCTCGGCCGTCGTGCAGCGATGCTCGGCGGGCTGCATGTCGGAATGCTCGGCTTGCTGGGCGCGCGCATGTACCAGCTGCAGATCCGCGACCGCGAACGCTATCAGACGCTGGCTGACGAGAACCGGATTGCGATCCGGCTGCTGGCGCCGTCGCGCGGCACGATCGTCGATCGCTACGGCACGCCGTTGGCGCACAATGAACGCAACTTCCGCGCCTTGCTGGTGGCGGAACGCACGCCGTCGATCGACCGCACGCTTGCAACGTTGCAGACCATCGTTCCGCTGAACGACGACGACCTGCAACGGATCGAACGCGACGTCGCACGCAAGCGCGGCTTCGTGCCGGTGCTGCTGCGCGACAACCTGCCGTGGGAGCAGGTCGCCGCGATCGAAGTGCACGCGCCCGACCTGCCGGGCGTGACGATCGAAATTGGCGATGTTCGCGCCTATCCGCTGGGACCGGCCGCAAGCCATTTGCTCGGCTACGTCAGCGCCGTGACCGAAGCCGACCTCAAAGCCGACCGCGATCCGATCCTGTCCCTGCCCGGCTTCAAGATCGGCAAGAACGGCGTCGAACGGCAGCACGAACAAACGCTGCGCGGCGTCGCGGGTACGGCACAGGTCGAAGTCAACGCCGTCGGCCGCGCCGTGCGCGAACTGGCGCGCGACGATGCGCAAGCCGGACCGAAACTAACGCTGACGCTCGACGCCGAGTTGCAGAAACTCGCCTATGAAAAACTCGCACCCAAACGATCGGGTGCGGCGGTGGTGTTGGATATTCATACCGGCGCGATCTATGCGCTTGCGTCCTATCCCGGCATCGCAACGGATCTGTTTATGCGCCCGATTCCGCAGAGCGTCTGGACCGAGCTGGTACAGGATCCGGCGACGCCGTTGATGAACAAGGCGATCACCGGCGTCTACGCGCCAGGCTCGACGTTCAAAGTCGCGACCGCGCTCGCGGGTCTCAGCACGCGCAAAGTCGAACCCGACCACACCGTCAACTGCGCCGGCCATTTCACCGTCGGCGATCACACATTCCACTGTCACTTGAAGGGCGGGCACGGCCGCGTCGGCTTCGCGCAGGCCTTCGCCAAATCCTGCAACGTGTTCTTCTATGACGTCGCGACGCGCGCCGGCATCGATGCGATTTACGACGCGGCATCGACGCTTGGCCTTGGCCAACCGAGCGGTGTTGATCTTCCGCATGAAAGCGCCGGCCGGGTGCCGAACCCGGCTTGGAAAAAGAAAGTCAGCCGCGACGTGTGGCACCCCGGCGAAACGCCGTCGGTCGGCATCGGACAAGGCGACGTGCGCGCCAATCCGTTGCAACTGGCGTTGATGGTTGCGCGGCTTGCGAGTGGGTCGGCGGTATCGCCGCATCTCACCAAGACCGGCGTGCGCAATGAATGGTCGCGCCTGCCGTTCGAGGCGCGGCATCTCGACGTGGTGAAATCCGGGCTGGAAGCGGTATGCAGCCCCGGCGGCACGGCGGCAGCGGCGCAGATCAAAGAACCCGGCATGCAGATGGCGGGCAAAACCGGCAGCGCGCAGTTCCGTCGCATCACCCAGGAAGAACGAGACGAAGGCGTGCATAGCGACGATCTGGATTGGGACGAAGCCGACCACGCGCTGTTCGTCGGCTACGCACCGGCGAACGCGCCGCGTTACGCCTGCGCCGTCGTGATCGAGCATGGCGGCCACGGCAACACCGTCGCCGCCCCGATCGCGCGCGACCTGTTGCTGGAAGTGCAGAAGCGCAATCCGGGCGCGGTGGTGTAGCGATGAGTTGGATTTCCGCGTCGTCGCGCACGTCACATGCTTTCGGTACGCCCGAATTGTCGCTGGCCGCCAAGGTCTGGCAGATCAGCCGCGTCTTCGTCGTGCTGGTGCTGGCGCTCGGTGCGGTCGGCGTGTTGGGGCAATACTCGGCCGCCAACGGTCACATGGAGCCGTGGGCAGGCCGACACGCGCTGCGCTTTGGCGTGTTGTTCGTTGGCATGATCGGCATCGCGCTGATAGACATCCGCTTTCTCGCGCGCATGGCGTACCCGATCTATTTCGCCAATCTGCTGCTGCTCGCGGGCGTCGAAGCCTACGGCAAGATCGGCGGTCTTGGCGCGCAACGTTGGATCAATCTCGGCTTCGTGCAGCTGCAGCCATCCGAGTTGATGAAGATCGCGCTGATCCTGGGATTGGCGCGCTGGTTTCATGACGCGACGTTGGAAGACGTGCGCCGGCCGACCTATTTGCTCGCACCGCTCGCGATGGTGCTGGTGCCGGTCGGGTTGGTGCTGGCGCAGCCCAATCTCGGCACCGGGTTGATGCTGCTGATGATGGGCGGCGCGATCTTTTTTCTGGTCGGCGTGCGGCTGTGGAAATTCGGGCTGCTAATCGCATGCGGCGTCGGCGCGGTGCCGCTCGTCTGGCGTTTCATGAAGGACTATCAGAAGCGCCGCGTGACCACGTTCCTGGATCCGTCGACCGATCCGCTGGGCGCCGGCTATCACATCACCCAGTCAAAGATTGCGCTGGGATCGGGCGGGCTGTGGGGCAAAGGCTTTCTGCTCGGCTCGCAAAGCCATCTGAACTTCCTGCCGGAAAAACAGACCGACTTCATTTTCACCCTGCTCTGCGAGGAGTGGGGCTTCTGGGGTGGCGTAAGCCTGCTCACCCTGTTCGCGATGGTGGTCGCCTACGGGATCTTTGTGGGATTGCGGTCCCGCAACCAATTTGGCCGCATCCTGGCGCTGGGCCTGTCGATCAACCTGTTCCTCTACGTCTTCATCAACACCGCGATGGTGATGGGGCTGATCCCGGTCGTGGGCGTCCCGTTGCCGCTGATTTCGTTCGGCGGCACCTCGATGATGGCCGTGATGATCGGATTCGGGCTGATTCTCTCAGTGCTGGTGCACCGGGATTCCCGGATGCGGAACGGGGAGATCTGAGCCCCGAAAAAAGGGGCCTGCCCCTATGGACGGGGCGGACCCCTCTGGGTATGTTCCGCGCCCTGCCGGGTATCGTGGGTGCATAGCTCAGTTGGTAGAGCAGCTGACTCTTAATCAGCGGGTCCAAGGTTCGAGTCCTTGTGCACCCACCAAACCCCGTCAGACCAAAAGGGCCGCCTCGTTGAGAGGGCGGCCCTTTGTCGTTTCGTACGGATCAGAACGCTGTCGGGCTGATCACGAGACTGTTTTCAAGAATGCCGTCGAGGATGCCGACGCGATACGCACGTCGATCGCCCGGCCGTAGCTCTGCCGCGACCTCCGGGATGTTGCCGAGTCCGAAGAGCGCCTGCGGATAATTGGCGCTGAAAACATGATATCCCGCGGGCGGATAGATCGTGACCTTCTCGGACGTGTACAGATCCGCAATCGGCACGCCATCCATGAACACGCGGATCTTCGCGGTGACGCTTGCAAACCCGCTGTCGCGTTTGAGTACGATTTCCGCCGAGTCGGGCCGCGGCTGCAGATAGGCACGGTTGAGCAAACGATCGCTCGGCACCGGCTGCGCGGCAGACGTCGGAACCGGCGACGTCGAACACGCCGTAATTGCGAACAACAGCGACATCGAGGCAAGCAGGCTGCGCAATGACATTCTCATCCCCGTTTGTTTTTCGTTGTGCGCTCAGCGCACCGGCAACGACAACCAGGCTTCGGTAAAGCCGCTCCAGAACAGCTGCACGCCGATGCAGATCAGAATGAAGGCGAACAGACGCGCCAGCGCGTCGGTGCCGGATTTTCCAAGCGCACTGCCGATGCGATCGGCGAAGCGGTACGACACGAAAATCAACAGACCCATCGCCAATACGGCCGCCAGCGAACCGAGCGCGTAGCTCGTCATGTCGGCGCGCTGCGAACGACCGGTCGACAACGCGATCGTCACCGCAATCGTGCCCGGTCCCGTCGTGAGCGGCAGCGTCAGCGGATAGAAGGCGAATTGTTTGAGATCGGTGCCATCGCCCGTCGACACGCCGCCGGCAACCGGTCCGCTGGCGGGCGCGCGCAGCAACTGCCAGCCCGACAGAGTCACGACCAGTCCGCCCGCGATGCGCAGGATCGGAACCGAGATGCCGAACAGCTGCAGAAACGACGAACCGATCGCCAGCGACACCGCCATGATGATCGAGCTGTAGATCGCCACCCATTTCGCCAACAGCGCGCGATCCTGCTTTTGCAGATGCCGCGTCAGCGCCAGAAACAGCAGCGCCGTTCCCGGTGGATTGATGATCGGAAACAGCGCCGCGAAGACGATCAGAAAATGGTCGCTGAGTGCGTGCAGCATCGCCCGACCTTCGCTAAATCACCGCGACCGGTCAATTGCAGCCAGACTCAGCCCGGTGGCTTGCCGTTCAGATAGCGATCGAAGAACTGCACGATCGATACGGTCGACTTCACGCGGTTGGGCATCTTGCGCCAGCCATGTCCCTCGTCGGGGAACAGCACATATTCGACCGGCACGTTGCGGCCTTTGAGGCTGGCGACGATCTGCTCGGCTTCGATCACCGGCACGTTGGTGTCGTTGGCGCCGTGCAACACGATCAACGGCGTCTTGATGCGATCGAGTTTGTGAATCGGCGACAGGCTGGCGAGCATCGCGGCCTCTTTGTCGGGATCGCCGTACTCGACTTTCGAAATCGCCGCCATCCACGGCTGGGTGTGCTTGAAGAACGTGGCGAAATTCACGATGCCGAACAGATTGGCGCCGGCTGCGAACATGTCGGGATATTCGGTGACGCCCGCCATCACCATGTAGCCGCCGTAACTGCCGCCGACGATGCCAAGACGCCCCGGCTGCGCGACGCCAGTCGCGACAAGGTGATCGACGCTCGCTTTGATGTCGCGCACCGAATTCACGCGCAGCGCACCATTGTCGAGATTCATGAACTTCTTGCCGAAGCCGGTTGAACCACGAACGTTGGGCGCGAACACGCTGATGCCACGCGCGACCAGCGCTTGCGTCACGTCGCTCAAGCCCGGACGCGATTGTCCTTCCGGTCCGCCATGAAACGAAAACACGACCGGCCCCGGTCCGGTGACGCCGCGCGGGCGCGTCAACCAGCCCGACAAATCCAGACCGTCATGCGCCTTGTACGTCACCAGCGTCGGCTCGACGAAGGATGCAAGGTCGACACCGTCATGCGGGCTGTTGGTCAGGCGCGTGAACGTGCCGCTTGCGATATCGAGCACGTGAATGTCGGTGGTGATTGCCGATCCGGTTGCGACCACCGCAAGCCGGCTGCCGTCTTTCGAGAAGCGCAGCGTGTAGGTGACGTCGGCAGGTAGTTTCGGCGCCGGTGAAACTTTGCCGGTTGCAGTGTCGAGAAACGACAGCTCGCTACGGCCCGCGACGTTCCACAACAAGGCTGCACGTTTGCCTTGGCGATCGAGAATGGCGCCGTCGCCTTCCGCGTCGTCGCGCGACGCGACGATCTTCATCGGCCCCGGCTTGTGCGACTTGTCGAGTTCGACATAGCCGAACGCGATCCGGTCACGCCCGCCATTGGTCGAGACATAGACGCGGTTGCCGTCGGGCGAGAACTGGCCCCAATAAAAACTGCCGGTACCTTCATGCGGCGTCAGCAGTGTTTCGGCGCCGCTCTTCATGTCGACGAGATAGAGATTGTTGTCGCCGCGGCTGATCAGCCGCGTCACGACCGCGTATTTGCCGTCCATGCTGACGTCGAGCACGCCGTTATTGCCCGCTTTGGCGACGATCGCTTTCGACGTGCCGGTGCGCGGATCGAGCAGCAACGCGTCGAACGCCGCCGGGTCGCGCTGATTCGAACCGGCGCGCAAAAAACGCCCGTCTTTCGTCCAACCGGCGAGGCTGTTGTTTTCTTGCCCGCCCGGCGTCAAACGACGCAGCGCCGATCCGTCAGGCTTCAACACATAAATCTGCACGTTGAGACCGCCGCCGGGCGCGACGTCGATGGCAAGATCGTCGTTGGTCGGCGACCAATGCACCGACTGGACTGGATCGGTCAGCGTCGTGATCTGTTTTGCGTCGCCGCCCGCCGCCGGCATCACCCAGACTTGCGGCGAGCCGCTGCGATTGCTGACGAAAGCGATTCGGGTTCCGTCGGGCGAGAAGCTGGGCGAACCCGCGCTGCCGATTCGGGCAATGGCAGCGACGCTGCGATCGAGATCGCCGTCAGCGGCCCAAGCCGGTGCTGCAACCAACAACGCAGCGAACAGAGCAAGACGGCGCATTGCGAACCTCACGATCGAACCGATGTCCGACTTTCGCAGGTCTGCGCGCAAAGTCACAACGCGAGCCGCAAAAAGAAACGGCCGCCGTCGCAAGGACAAGCGGCCGTTTGGTGCGAGCCGGTGCGCGAAAGGGGAAGAAACGCGCAACCCGCCGTACCTAGACAAGCATCAGCAGGACTCAGCCGGTCGGCTGACCCGTGCGCAGGTCGATGCGAATCTTCTTGGCCGGAATACCTTCGGCCGAAACCAGCGTGACCACCGCGGTGTCGCCCTGGCGCTCGGCCGTGCCGACGCGCAGCGACGAGTTCTCGTCCGTCAGCATCTTGCGGACGACCTGCTTGGCTTCGTTGACAGACATGGCCTGCTCCGACGCCATCGGGGCCGGGGTTTCGGCGGCGAGGGCCGGCGCGGCGACGGCGAGGGCCGCCACGGCAGCCAGAGTGAGCAATGCACGCATGATGAGCTTCTCCATCCCAGGTTCGTTTGTGCGCCGACGGATAAGCTTGTTCGATCTACCGGGTCCGTGCCCGATAGCCGCCGCGCGAGGTGACGTGGCGAAGATGCTGGGGTATACCGCCAGTTACAAACGAGACTTCCTGATCGCCCGCATAAGGAGGCCTTATCTGTGAGCAAGCCGCTTCCACCCCTCAATACCTTCCGGGTTTTCGAGGCCGCGGCGCGTCACCTGTCCTTCACCCAGGCCGCCTCCGAGCTTGGGATGACCCAGGCGGCGGTCAGCTACCAGATCAAGCTGCTGGAAGACCGGCTTGGCGTGGCGCTGTTCCGGCGCCTGACGCGCCAGTTGGCGCTGACCGATGCAGGACAGAAATTGTCGCCGGTTGTGACCGAGACGTTTCAGCGTCTGCGCACCGCCATCTCGGATCTGACTGAAGGCGCCGAAGGCGTGTTGTCGATTTCGAGCATCAATACATTCGCGACCAACTGGCTGGTGCCGCGCCTCGGCCGGTTCCAAGTCGCGCAGCCCAAGATCGCGGTGCGGCTGGAAGCGAATGCGCGCCTCGTCGATTTCGCGCGCGAAGATGTCGATGTCGGTATTCGCGGCGGCGCCGGCCGTTGGCCCGGTCTTGTCGCGGTGCCGCTGATGACGGTGGAATTGTCGCCTATGGTTGCGCCAGCGTTGCTGGCGAAGGTTGGCGGTGTGACGCGTCCACGCGATCTGCTGCAACTGCCGTTACTGGCGCCCGATGAAGAGAATTGGGAACGCTGGTTCGACGCTGCAGGCGAACCGGTGCAGCTGCAACCGACCGGTCCGTTCTCGACCTTCGAGACGCAACATATGTTGGGCCAGGCCGCGATGTCGGGTCAGGGCGTAGCGTTGCTGACGGTCGGCATGTTCGGCGACGAGCTGGAACAGGGACGGCTGGTGCAGCCTTTCGCGACAAGCGTTCGGCTAGAACAGGGCTATTTCCTGGTCTATCCCGAATCGCGCGCCAACACGCCCAAGATCCGCGCTTTTGAAGACTGGATCATCACCGAACTGATGCAGGACCGCGCACGGCGAGCTGCGTAAACATCCCCTGCGAAAGCATGGGTCCATCGCGCCGACGCCCTGCTGCAAAACAAAGGGCCAAACAAAAAGAGCCGCATCGCTGCGGCTCTTGAATGGATCCCTGCTTTCGCAGGGACTAGATGGTGCGGTGACGGCGTTCCAGCAGGTCGATCTGCGTCTGGATCTTGGCCAGCTGTTCTTTTGAATCGCCTTCGACACCGAGCGCGTACGCAACGCGTTCGGTTGCGTAGAGGCCAAGTTGGGCTGCTTCGGGCAATTCGCGCGAACCGCGAATTTCATCGACCAGTGCCGGCGGCGGCACGCGATCGATGCGGTGATGCAGCGCCGCCATGCCGATGCGCAGACCACGCAATGCGGGCGCGCCGTAGCGTTCCCAATTCTCTGCCGTCGTGCGCAGACGTTGCACCAGCTTGCCGCGCTCGAGGCTTTTGGCGAGTCGCGCAACGGCAACGAAGCCCGGCAGGTCTTCGACCGGATCCGGTGCACGGATCGCAACCTTGTCGATCTCGGGTGCAGCCGTCATCACTTCGTCGCGCACCAGTTTGGGGCCCTTCGACGAAACGACCTTCATGGTCGGCTTCGCAGTCGTCGTCTTTTTGGCAGTCGCCATCACGCAGTCTCCCCGAGCGAGATCCGATTTGTTCAAATCGGATTCCGCTCTCCTCTAATATTTTGTCCGCGCGTTTCTCCCTCCGCGAACCGGTACCCACTTCGCGGGAAAACGCGCCGGCGACATCATACCGAACGATTCGTGCCGGGCGCGAGACCGAGCGAGCCCGGGTTCACACGACATTCTGAATCCAAAAGCGCCTTCACGCCTTCCACGACGCGCCACGCCTCGGGCCGCAACCCCTGGCGGTACGGATAGGATTTGCCGATCTGGAAATGCGTGCAGCCATGGGCCAAAAACAGCTCGGCTGCGGCTTTGCGCAGCATGTGCACGAGCGCGTCGGCCGCCGGATTGGCTGGGAAATCTGTCAGGTTGGCCACGAACTCGGCGCCCAGCGCGCGATCGTGGAGCGGCAGCCGATCCGATTCCCACCAGAAGATCGGCTCCAACAACATCGCGTTGGTCGCAACCGTCACCGCCAGCTGTCCAACGACGATCCCGTGCTGTGCAATCGCGTCTGCATGCTGCGCCCACAACGCGTCGAGCGCCGCCTGCAAGCGCGGCCCTTGCGACAACGGCATCAAACCGTGCACCGGAATCCAGCGTTCGCCGACCGGACCCAGCATCGAAATCAGCGGACCGAACGGCGTGCCGCGCATCACTTTGGGAATCGTGTTTTCGATCTCGCGTCCGCCATGCTGCACGCAGATGGCGCGCGCACGATCGGCCATGCGCTTCACATAATCGGCGTCGCGCCCTTCGACCGTGGCGTGCAGCGACCATTTCACGTCATCCATGAAACGCCGTCCCGCAACCGCGACCTTGGCGCCTTCGAGCACGCCTTTGAGCAAACTCCCCTGCCCGGTCACGACGCCTTTCAGCGCTTTGAGGTCGCTGCCGAGACTGGCGCGCTTCAAGCGCTGCTGCTGCAGGCCCGGATCAAATGCAAAAGATTCGCTGACCAGCTGTTCGCGCGCGAGCGCGGCCATCGCAGCATAGAGCGAGGTCGACTCTTCGAACGCGACGCTGAGGAAACGCGTCTCGGTCGCGGCTAGAATCAATTTCAAGGTCGCGGTTGCTTTGACGCCGAACGCGCCCGTATCGCCGAGGAACAGCCCGGTCAGATCGGGCCCGTACCAACGCATGAAGGGTTGCGCACCAACGACCGCGGCCGAGCCGGTCGGCAGCACGCTGCCGTCGGCCAGCACCACTTCAAGACCAAGCACGCTGTCGGCGGTCGTGCCGTACAGGCCGCTGCCGAAGAAGATCGAGTTTTGCGACAGGCCACCGCCAATCGTCGCGCGCAGCCCCGACAAGGTGCCCCACATCGGCGTGCGCAAACCCGTGTCGGACAACGCATCATGCAGCTTGGCCCAAGTCACGCCCGCTTCGACGCGCACATACATGTCGTCGCGATTGATTTCGAGCACGCGGTCCATGCGCGACATGTCGATCGTGACGCTGCGATCCGACACCGGCAGGTAGCCGCCGGTGTAGGACATGCCCGCGCCGCGCGGCACCACGGCAAAGTCGGCCGCGGTGATCATGCGCACCGCAGCGGCAAGTTCTTCGGTCGACCCCGGGCGTACGACCAGCGCGGGCACGAACTTGGCTGCCTCGTACACATCCATGCCGAACAAAGCGCGTTCGGTTTCGTCGCGCACGATCTGCTCGGCACCAAGCCGTTGCGCCAACTTGTCGGCGAGTTGATTTGCGTCCATCAGAATGGCTTCGCTAGTCCGAGATAGGCTTCGACGAGGAGCAGGCACCATAAAGTCAGCACCACCGGCCGCACGCGATGCACGGTTCGTCGCAACGTCGCTTCGACGTCGGGCGAGGAGCCGGTCTGGATCAACGCACCGAACGCAGGGCCGAACGGGCGAAAGGTCAGGCGGATCATCAAGCCGTTCACGATCAGCAGCGCATAGACGATCAGTTTCGCTGCCAGCCAATTCGATCCGGTCGCGGGCCCGTCACCAGCCAGCGATCGCAATGCGACAAACAGCAACGCGGTGATGACGACGAAGCGCATGGCAAGATCGAGTTTGGCGACATACCGGCCGAGCTTGGTTCGCGCTTTCGTCGCCAACACCAGCACCATCCACAGCCAGACAGCGGCGAAGATCCAAAGCGGCAGCAACAGAATCGGATCGAAGCGCAGATAGCCCGCGCGCAAACCCAATGTCGTGCCGACGGGCAGGATCAGCACCAGGCAAATGCGCGGCGCTTGATCGAGGAAATGCAGGATCTTCATCACCGTCAGCCGCGTCGCGACGGGAAGCTCGGGCTTGATGAGAAAGCCCGCGCAATAAAACACGCCAAGGTCGCCGCCGAGCCAATAGACCAGCAGCAACACATGCACGAGCGCGAGCAGCCCGAGATCGAGCGGCATCTATCTTTCCTCATGAACGGGGCTTGCGACCCCGGCGATTTGTCCGGACATTATGCAAGGCCGAATGTGAGCGACAAGGAAGCAGAATGACAGAGACGACCGCCTACCGAGCGCTCGCACTGCAAGTTCGCTGTCGCGCGGTGAATCTTCTCGGCAAGGACGAGGCGCGTGCGTCGATGCTGGCCACGATCGCGCGGATCGACGCGCAGATTGGCGCCAGCAAAGGCTTCATCGGCAGTGACGTTCGGCTGGTCGTGCTGCCCGAGTATTTCCTGACCTCGTTTCCGGTCGGCGATCCGCTGCCGGCATGGCGCGACAAAGCAGCGATCGCACCGGACGGCGCCGAAGCAACCGCGCTCGCTGCGGTGGCGCAGAAGCACAATGTCTTTCTCGCGGGCAATGCCTACGAAACCGACCCGGGCTTCCCCGATCTCTATTTTCAGTCGTGCCTGGTCTGGTCACCATCGGGCGAACTGGTGCTGCGCTATCGCCGGTTGATCTCGATGTTCGCACCGTCGCCGTGGGATGTGTGGGACGCGTTTCTCGATCGCTACGGCATTGACGCGGTGTTCCCGGTCGCGGCAACCGAGATCGGCAAGCTGGCTGCGATCGCGTCGGAAGAAATCCTCTATCCCGAAATAGCGCGCGCCCATGCGGTGAAAGGCGCGGAGATTTTGCTGCATTCGACCAGCGAAACCGGATCGCCCGACCTGACGCCGAAAGACATCGCCAAGCGCGCGCGTGCGCTGGAAAACCTCGTCTATGTCGTTTCGGCAAATTCGGGCGGTATCGAAGGAACGCCGATGCCCGAGAATTCGACCGACGGCATGTCGAAACTGATCGACTATACCGGGCGCGTTCTGGCGGTTGCGGACACAGGCGAGACGATGGCGGCCAATGCCGAACTCGATCTCGCCGCGCTACGTCGCAATCGCGCGCGCGTCGGCATGGGCAATCTGCTGGCGCGCCAGGCGCTGGGCCCGTTCAGCGAAACCTACGCAGCGGAGATCCATCCCAAGAATACGATGTGGCGCGACGGCAAGGTCGCCGTGCCCGATCGCAGCGTCTTCGTCGAACGACAGCGCAACGTCATCGCCGCCCTGACCGCACGCGGTGTGCTCTGACGTGATTCAGGTTCGCAATCCCCGCACTGGTCGCGACGACTATCAATTCGCGCCGGCAACCGAAGCAGATCTCGACGCGCATGCTGCATCGTTGCGCGAAGCACAGCGGGACTGGGCTGCGTTGCCAGTCGAAGCGCGCGTCGCCGTGTTGCGTCGCTGGGGCGATGCAGTCGAGGCCGCCAGCGGCGCGCTGATCGAGGCGCTGATCCACGACACGGGACGGTTCGGCGAAACCCATGCCGAAATGAATCTGTTTCGCGGCACCTTGGCGCGCTGGCTGCGCGACGCGCCGGCGCAGCTGGCGACCTTCGACGAACGCGCCAGTGCGGTCGAAACCATCAAGCTGGCGGGACAACTCGTTCCCTATCCGCTGGTGGGTGTGATCAGCCCATGGAATTTTCCACTCGGCCTGTCGGTGATCGATGCGATTCCGGCGTTGCTCGCAGGCAGCGCGGTGTTGGTCAAACCAAGCGAAGTGACGCCGCGCTTCGTCGAACCGTTGATCGCGACGATCAACCAGGTGCCCGAACTGGCCGCGGTGCTGCGCTACGTGCTGGGCGACGGCAAAGTCGGCGCGGCGCTGATCGAGCGCGTCGACATGGTCGTGTTTACGGGCTCGGTCGCGACCGGTCGCAACGTCGGTGAAGCCTGCGCGCGCAACTTCATTCCCGCGTTCCTCGAACTTGGCGGCAAGGATCCCGCGATCATTCTGCCCGGCGCCGATCTCGATCGCGCAACGTCGGCGCTGGCGTGGGGTGCAACCGCCAATGCGGGCCAGGCCTGTCAATCGATCGAGCGCATCTACGTGCATCGCAGCCTGCACGACCGGTTCGTCACGCAGCTCGCCGACAAACTGCGGCGGTTGAAGCTGGCCTTTCCCAAACCCAATGACGGCGAAATCGGTCCGGTGATTTTCGCGCGCCAGGCCGAAATCCTGCGCGCGCAACTCGACGACGCGAAAGCGAAAGGCGCTGTCGTGGTGACGGGCGGCGAGCTGCAAGTGCTGGAGGGCGGCACCTATCTGCTGCCGACATTGCTGACCAAGGTCGATCATACGATGCTGGTGATGACCGAAGAAACCTTCGGCCCGATCTTGCCGGTGATGGCGTTCGACACGGTCGAGCAGGCAGTCGCGCTTGCCAATGACAGTGTCTACGGCCTGTCGGCCGCGGTCTTCGCCGCCAGCGAACAAGAAGCCGAGCTGGTTGCCCGCCGGCTCGATGCCGGTGCGGTGTCGATCAACGATGCGACGCTGACTGCCGTCGTGTCGGACGGCGAAAAGATGTCGTTCAAACTGTCCGGCCTGGGCGGCAGCCGCATGGGGCCGACCAGCATCCGCCGCTTCCTGCGCCAGAAGCTGCTGATCAAAAGCCGCGGCGCCGGTCCGCAGCCTTGGTGGTTCAGATCACTCGCCTGACCAGGTCCGCAAGTTCGATCAGCGTCGCGTTGGCGATGAAAGTGGTCCAGGCGACGGCGGCAAAGGCCGCGACCGGCTTGCGCGTGCGCGCCGCCCAGACGCGAAACTGAATCGCCGTCAGGCCGGCACAAACCGCGGCCGCGACGAAAGCGACGTCGTGCTGCGCATAGATTGCGAAGGCGAGCCCGAACGTCGCCAACGGCGCCAGCCAGCCAGCGCCCATCGCTGCCGCCGCAATCACAAGTCCGGCCACCAGCGCCGCCTGCACCAACGGCGCGACCAGCAGTGCCAACAGCAGAAATTGCGCGCTTATTGTTTCCGTCTGCAGCGGGCCTTTCCCCAGCACGTGCGCCAGTTCAAACGTGCCCGCTGCGGCCAGCGCAAAGAGAATGCCGGCACGCGTTGCACTGCGCAGTAGATGCGGGCCGGGCTCGAACATGGATCGTCGCGGTTGCTGCGCGCAGAATGCTGGAGCCATCTCGCATCTCCGATTTAGGACGTCTTGCCCCACGGACCCGGCGCCGCGCCCGGCGTCGAAGACGGATTGGCGCTGTTCACCAGACCCAGCACGCCGCCCGGATTCATCGCATCGACCATCGCGGTCGGAATCAGGATCGTAGCGCCACGTTCTTTGGTCGTCTCGTAGATGATGTTCATCGCACGCAGCTGCAGCGCCGCGGGATTCTTCGAATAGGTATCGGCCGCTTCGAGGAATTGCTGTGCCACTTGTTTTTCGGCTGCGCCCAAGATCACGCGCGCTTCGCGTTCGCGTTCGGCCTGGGCCTGGCGGCTCATCGCGTCCTGCAGCGACAGCGGGATGGCGACGTCGCGAATTTCGACCGAGATCACCGCAACGCCCCACTCGGCGGTCTTGCGCCCGATTTCTTCGCGCAGTTTCTCGTCGACCTTTTTACGTTCGCTGAGCAGCGACGTCAGCGGCGTCGAGCCGATCGATTCGCGCAGCGAGGTTTGCGCCACCTGCGCGATCGCGACGCGATAGTCGGCGATCTCCAGCGCGGCGCGTTCGGGATCGTGCACCTGCCAGAAAATCACCGCGTCGACATCGACCGGCACCGTGTCTTTGGTCAGCGCTTTTTCAGCACCGAACGCGATCGTCTGAATACGTTGGTCGATGCGCACTGCGACGCGATCGATGAACGGAATGATCCAGAACAGGCCCGGACCTTTGGCGCCCTGGAACCGGCCGAGACGCAGCACAACGACGCGTTCCCACTGGTCGATCATCAGCAGTGCCAGCGGTGCCAAACCGCCCAGCACGACCAGCAAGCCGCCCAGCGGCAGACGTAGTCCGCCGAACGCAGTGCCCATGCCGAGGATCAGCGCGCCGGCGCCGATTAGCACAAAGAACAGAAGCCCCGAAATCGGATTCATCGTTCGTCCCCTTTCTGGATCTGAAGCACGCGCTTGGCCGCCGCCGCCGGATCGAGTCCAGCCGCGTTCGCAAGCGCGATCACACGATGTGCAAATGCGTCGACCGTCTTGTCGCGCAGCGCCTTGTCGGGTGCTGGCGGACGTTCGGCGACGAAGGTGCCGCGCGCAGGCACGACACGAATGGCGCCGGTGCGCGCCAGCGCGTCATAGGCGCGACGGACTGTGTTGAGATCGACCGACAAGGACGTCGCGACTTCGCGCATCGTCGGCAGCCGCGCATCCGGGACCAACCGGCCATCGCCGATCGCATGCAGAAGCTGGTCGCGCAGCTGCAGGTAGATCGGCACACCACTACGGTCGATCCGCAGCGAAGCCAGGACGGGATCCGTGTCTGTAGGCATGTATGCATACAGACCAGCACAGCCCTAATGGGCCGTCAACAGCGAAGTTTCAGCCGATCGCCTTGGTCGCGCGCAGCTTGGCGATCGCGTCTGCGTCCAACCCCAGCAAATCCGCCAACACGCCGTCGGTATGCTGGCCCAAGGTCGGCGGCGCCGCGTCGTGCGTGATCGGCGTCGCGCCGTAGCGGATCGGGTTGCGCACGCCGGGTGCGGTGCCCGCAGTCGGATGCGGCAGATCGAGCTTCATGCCGCGATGGATCACCTGCGGATCGGCGAAGACCTGCGCGATATCGTTGATCGGTCCGTAGGGCACGCCGGCTGCTTCGCAACGTTCGATCCACCACGCGCTTGGTTGCGCATGCATCAGTTCGGCAACACGCGGCACCAACGCGTCGCGATTGCGCGTGCGGCCTGCATTGGTGCGAAACCGTTCGTCGGCAGCAAGCTCGGCTGCGCCCGCAAGTTCGGCCCACCGGCGAAACTGTTCGTCATTGCCGACTGCCAGCACGATCCAACCGTCTGCGGTTTGAAACGCCTGGTACGGCACGATCGACGGATGCGCGTTGCCGAGCCGCGACGGCACCTTGCCCGACACGAGATAGGACGAAGCCTGGTTGGCGAGATAGGCGACTTGCACGTCGAGCAGCGCCAGATCGATCTGCTGTCCCACACCGTTCGCATCGCGCGCGCGCAACGCGCCCAGCACCGCAATCGTCGCATACATGCCGGTCATAATGTCGGTGACGGCGACGCCTACTTTCTGCGGCTCGCCGCCCGCTTCGCCGGTGATCGACATCAAGCCGCCCATGCCCTGAATGGCAAAGTCGTAGCCGGGGCGATGCGCGTACGGACCGTCCTGTCCGAAACCAGTAATCGAGCAATAGACGAGTTTCGGATTGATCTTGGCTAGCGACGCATAGTCGAGCCCGTACGGCACAAGCCCACCGAGTTTGAAATTCTCGACCACCACGTCGCTGATCGCTGCAAGCTCGCGCAGCAAGCGCTGTCCATCGGCGCTTGCGATATCGACCGCGACCGATTTCTTGCCGCGATTGCACGACAGGAAATACGCCGACTCTGTCGTGCTGTCGCCGAGATAGGGCGGGCCCCAGCCGCGCGTATCGTCGCCGCTGCCGGGTCGTTCGATCTTGATCACGTCGGCGCCGAGATCGGCGAGCATCTGCGTCGCCCACGGCCCCGCCAACACACGCGACAGGTCGAGAACACGGATGCCGGCAAGCGGAAGAGTCATGCCTGCCGGTATAGCGGTCGGCCCACCTCGCCGACAACGAAGCTGCCCAGGAAAGCAGGACGTCTGTTTACGCCGTGGTCGGAAAGGCGGTCTTGAGCCGCAGATGGCGGCGCCACAGGAAATAGAGCCGCGACCACGACAGCGGCTTGGCACCGCGCGCGCGGTTGGCAGCGCCGATCACATAGGAGGTGCGCGTCTGGGCGCACAGATCACGCCACGCCGTCAGCAGGCGCGTGCGTGAATCCCAGACGTGAATCGCTTCGCCACCGACGCCGTTGATTTCAACGATGCGAAATCCTTCGCCCATCGCCAGCTGCGCGATCGAAGCGCAGCGCACGTCGAACCGCGCCACATGCAGCCCCGGCACGTCGTTCGCAATCGCGTCCAGCCGGCGCGCCAAGGCTTCGGTCGCGAAATGTTTGCCGTTGCGGAAGATGGCGCCTTTGGAATGGCTGCCCGAAAACACCAGACGCACCTGCTCGCCCGCTGCAATCACCTCGTCGAGCCGCGCTGCATGCCGCGCCAGATAGAGATGCGCGACTTTGCCCGCACGCGGATCGGCCTCGATCAACTGGCGCAGCGTGCGCATGCCGTCGCCGGTGACGCGGGGAAAATATTTGAGCGTCAGCGACAGAATGCGCCCCTGCAGATCATTGGGGCCACGCGCCCACAACACGCTTGCTTCGGGTTCCCAATCGATCAGTGTTTGCAACACCAGACGCTGCCCGTGCGGGAACGAGTCGAGATAGGCGAGCAGCTCGTCGCGCGACGCGATCGGACGCACACCCATGCCGCGACAACCGAGATCTGGTTTGGCAACCACTGGATACGGCAAATTCGCCGCGCGCAACGCAGCTTCGGCGCGATCGGCTTCGGTCGCGCTGTCGCCCGTGCCGCGCACGATGCTGGTCCAGGGCGCGATCCAGTCGCACGCGTCGCCGGTCGCCAAGGACAGAACCGCAGATTTGCTTTCGCCAACCAGTCCGCCTGCTTCGATGGTTGGATTGGCACAAGTGCTGCTGCGGAAGCCGTAGCGAAAGCCCAGCCACAACGCATACAGCGCGATCGGCGCGTAGAAGGCTTCGCCAGGCCAGAATTCAAAATGCGACAGTGGCCGCGCCGGATCGAGCGACAGCGGCGGCATCCCACAGGACGACATGGTCAGATCGGTCATGCTTGCACCTTGCGGAGACGGGGCAACAGCAACAGCGCCGTAACGAGCAACAACGGCACCAGCCAACGCGCTGAACCGAGCGCTTGCGCTTGCACGCCGAACTGCCACAGCGCGACGAACAACACGCCGGTCCACAGGCTCGCGGCGATGATCGCAGGCACGGCGAATTGCAGCGCGGGTACGCGTGCCAAGCCAGCGGCAACGAAGGTTGGCAAGCGCAATCCCGGCACGAGACGCGCGATCAGGATCACGGTCGCAACGCGCTGCGGCCCCGCCGCACCGAACGCGACTAGCCGGCGATTGCGCGCAATACGCTGCGCCCAGGACATGCGATGCGCGGCGCGGCCGAGCAGATACAGGCCGAGATCGCCCAGAATGATTCCAACCAGCACCGACAACAACGCCGGCAGCGGCGACAGATGCATCTCCGCGACCAGGCTGGCCGCCGTCGCGGTCGCGACGTCTTCCAGCGCGAAAGTCGCAAGAAACAAGGCTGCCAGCAGCAGCGCGGGGTTCATCATCTCCATGCTCATCCCTGCGCCTCCTGCAGCAACCGGTGCAGCACTGCCTGCACGCGGGCCGTCTCGTTCCACGGCAGAAAATGATTTTGGCCTTCGATCGTGTCGACGCTGAGCTGCGCGTTGATCATCATCACGCGGTCGAACCGCACGTTCGCATAGGGCACCAGCGGATCTTCGGTGCCGTGCACGACCGCAATCGGCAGGCGCAACCGGTTGAGCTGCGGCGCCAGCGCGCGCAGCTCGCCTTGCAGCGGCAGAAGCTCTTCGTTCGTTGTGCGCCACATACGCGGCACGATCGATGCGATCGGCTGCAACGCGCCGACGCGTTGCACCCACATGACGCGTTCGAGATCGGGATCCATCGCACCGGCCAGCAACAGCAAGCCGCCGACCCGGTCGGGATGATCGAGCGCAAGCTGCGCCACGATCGGCGCGCCCAGTGAATGTCCGACCAGCACCGCGCGCTGTCCCTGCATCACGGTCAGCAGCGGCGCGATTGCGTCGGCCTGCACCTGCAACGACGCGACCGGTTGCAACGGTGTGGTTTCACCAAAGCCGGGACGATCGACTGCGATGCAATAGGCGCCCGGCGGACAGGCGCGCAGAAAATCGGCCCAGCCGCGCGCGTCGCCCGGCGTGCCGTGCACGAAAATGATCCTGCGTCCGGCGGGATCGCCGGCGCTGAGATAGGACAGCGCAATGCCTGCCGCGGGCCCGGCCTCGCGCGCAGGCAAACGTGCGCGCTGTAGCGCGGCGATTTCCTCGGGCCGCGCATGCGGTCCGGGCGGACGCTCGCACGCAGCCAGCGCAAGCAGCAGTGCCAGGCCCACGATGCGCCTCACGCCGCCAACCGCCGGCGCGGTTGCGGCGTGCGATCGGCAAGACAGTCGCGATGCATGCGGTCGAACCAATCGCGCTGCGCGTGGCTGCCGCCAACCGCGATCAAGCGCGGCAGCAACGGCGTCAGCAGGTCCAACGCTTCGCGCTTGCGGTTGCGCGCATGCGCCAGCAGCGCGCGCGCCGCCGGCAAGGCCACTTCGCCCCACACGTCGCAGCGCGCGTCGTCGCGGCGTGCGCGCGCCGCAAAGCCCAGCAGCAATTGGTGCGCGGCCGTATCGCGCCCGGCACGACCCAGCCCGTACAGCGTGTGCAGATCGACAAAGGCGTTGCTGCGATCGCCGATCCGGCGCTCGAGATGATCGGCCAACTCTTGCCAGCGAGCACCGACCACGGCGCCTGCCAGTTCGAGCCGCGCCAGAAGCGCGACCGCGTTCACCTGGTCCTGCACATAGTCTTTGCGCACGCCCCAGACGCGGCGGTCGAACAGCGCCAGCGCGCCGTCGTGGTCGCCCGCTTCGATGCGGAACAGCGCCGCGTGCCACCAATTATGCGTGTAGAGAAACGAGCTGCAGCGGTCCCAGCGCGCGCCGTAGCGATCGGCCCATATCAAGCCTTCTTCGGTGCGGCGTTCGGTGTCGAAGACATGTGCCAACGCGTGTTCGGCCCATGGATCGGCTTCGTCACAAGCCAACGCGGTGCGCGCGGCGAATTCCGCTTCGCGCAACCGGTCATTCTGTTCCAGCGCGAAGGCGTGCAGCCCATGCACGAAGCGGCGGGTCGGATCGGCGCGCAGCAAGCTCTCGGCCGTCGCAAGCTGGCCGCGTACGTCGCCGTCATTGAGCTGGTGAATCAGCAGCAACTTCGCCGAGGTCAGGTCCTGCGGCCATTGCGTCAGCACGTCGCCGTGCAGCGCGATCGCGCGCGGCACGTCATCGGCAGCCCAGGCGCAGATCGCCGCGACCAGCATGCGTTCGCGCGCATTCGCGTGCGGCGCGGCTGCAATCGCGCGATCGAGAAACGGCTGCGCCTTGCGGCGGCCTTCGTCGGTCATCAGGAACAAATAGGCCGCCGCCGCCCAGGCCTGCGCCAAGGCGCAATCCGGATCGGACGCAGCAGCCTCGAACACGACTGCAGCGCCTTTGCCGTGGCTGAGCAGTTCGTTGCCGAACTGGTTCAGCGCTTGAACGACGTCGTCCGCGTCGGTCGTGACCGGCAGCCCATCCTCGGTATGCCGCATCAAGCGGTCACCGCGTGCAGACGCGCCAGCAGCAGATCGCGCGACTGGAGCAGCAGAACCAGCCCCGCAATCCACACGCTGCACGCCATGCCGAACAGCAAACCGCCGTCGCCGTCGATCACGACGCCCAGCGGCGTAAAGAGGTGAAACAGGATTGCGCCTGAAATCACCGCCACCGACACAAGCGCCCCCAGGGGACGGAGAATGCGCAAGCGCGGCAGCAAGCCCAACAGCAACAGGCTCGACGCAACCAGCTCGGCGCTGCCGATCACGTACTGGCTGAAAATCCCCGACGGTGCGAACAGGCCGGGGAAACCGAGCGATGCGCCCCACGCGTCGAGCGTGCCGAAAATATGCTGCGTCTCAGGCGAGTTGCTGAATTTGAAGAACAGCGACTGCACGAAGACGAAGGCGATCCAAAGCGTCAGCACGGTCGGCAGATATTTGCGCATCACCCGGCCCTCCTTATTTCTTCGCCAGAACCGCCGGCCATTTTTCTTTGGCCTGGGCGATGAAGCCGGGAATGTTCTGTTCCCACTTGGTCGCGATGTCGTGATCGTAGTTCAGGTACAGTTTGCCATCGACGATCTTCCACGCCGTCGGATCGGCCGAGGCGGTCGCGCCCTGGCTGACGGCGTAGGCGCAGTATCCGCCGAATTGCGGCGCATATTTCATCGGGTCGGCAACAAACGCGTCGCGATGCGCAGCCGAGGCGAAGTGCCATTCGGCGCCTTCCCAGCGCGTCGAGAATTCTTTCGAGCCTTTCACCGGCTTGTTGTCGGTGAAGTACGCGACCGGGTCGTAGCCGGACACGGCGACGTCGCTGAAGCTCGACGTATAGATCGGTTCGGCCGCAATCGCGGTCGATACGATCGAACCGGCGAATAGAACAGCGGCCAAGGCCAGCGGAACAAAAGCGAGGCGGCGCATCAGGCGTTCCTTTCGAGACATCAAGTGCCCCAGGGTTCGCCGCCTCGGAAGTGCCGTTACGCCATCGCTTTCATAGCCAGCGCGTATCGTCGCCAGCTTCGCTGGCTATTCTTCTTAAGTTTGCGCGTTTTCCCTCCGCGAACCGGTACCCACTTCGCGGGAAAACGCGCTAGGGAACCAGCACGGCGAGATCCATCGGCGTGTCCAGCCCGGCGACAGCACGCGCGGCGCGCAATTCGAGCTGCAAGGTTGAGCCTTGCTGGCGCGCCAAGGCAAAGGCTTCGCCGCTGGCCAGCGCGCGCACCCGTTCTTCTTTGTTGTGCTTTTCCAGCTTCGCGGCGGTGTTCACCGCATCGCCGATGACGGTGAATTCGAGCCGGTCCTCAACACCGATCGCGCCGACCAGCACCTCGCCCACCGCGACAGCAGCGCCAACCGACGGCGCGACCAGACCGCGCGCGGCGCGGTCCGCGCTCCAACGCTGCCCCGCCTCGACCGCGTCGCGCACGGTTTGCAGCGCATCGGCTGCGTAGGTCGATGACGGTTCGACGGCACCGAAACTGACCAGGATTCCATCGCCGAGGAATTTATCGACGCTGCCGCCGCCGCTGCGCACGATCGGCAACACCAGCGCATGAAACTCGCCCAGAAGCGCCAGCAACGCATGCGGATCCAGCTGCCGCGCGGCGATGGAATAGCCGCGCAGATCGAACATCGCGATCGCAGCCGGCCGCAGCTCGCCCCCGCCGGGCACTAGCACGCGGTCGGATTCGACGATGCGCGCCGCGACCGACGGTGCAAAGAACCGGCCCAGCTCGGCTTGCGCGCTGGCTGCGACGACCGCGCGTGCCAAGGTCGCGCGCGCACGCGCCAACGCCAAACTCAACACCGCGGTCAAGGCGAGCAGGCCGGCGATCTTGTCGGCCTCGGCTGCAAACAAAATGCCCGCACCGCTGAGATAGGAGCGCGCATCTTCGGTGACTTGCTCGGGTGCAGCCGACGAAGCCAGCACCACCAGCAGCAACCAGCCGCCTGCCGCAAACAGGCCCGCCCAGGCGACCCAGCGTGGATCGAAGCGCAACGCGCGCAACGCGATCACGCAAGGCAACCAGGCCTGCAACGACACTTTCAGCGCCGATTGTTCGGGGTTGGGAAAGACCGATGCGATCGAGACGATCAGGGCCAGCAACACCGCCACGTCGATCGCAATCCCGGTCGCGAGCAGCGGCGGCGTCAGACGATTCTTATAGGCAAGCCATAGTCGCGCTGCCGTCAGCACCGCATAGACGGCAAAGGTCGCGCGTACCGGCACCACCAGCATCGCACCGGCGCCGACATCGAGCGAAGCAGGCGTCAGCTCGTCGAGCAGCGCCAAGAACGCAACGCCCAGCAGCTGCACCCAGCCGATGGTGATTTCGCTGGCGCGCTGTTGGCGTTCCAGCTCGTCAGCGACGCGTGTGGGAAGCGGTGGCGGCGGCGGACCGAGAAGAAGTGTGCGGAGACTCACGAATCCTGGCGATCGTTTCCGGTGATCAGGCGCGCACCGCGCTGGAAGGTCAGGTACTGCCACAACCAGTTCCACGCCACGACCAGGCGATTGCGGAATCCGATCAGAAAGAACACGTGCACGACACACCACAAGACCCAGGCGATGAAGCCCGAGAAATGCATCCGCCCGAAATCGACGACGGCGGATTTGCGCCCGATCGTGGCCAGCGAACCTTGATGCTTGTAGTGGAACGGCCACGGCGCCGGCCCGCCCGTCGCCCACGCAGCAATTTCGCGCGCAACCCAGCTTCCCATCTGCTTTGCCGCCGGTGCGATGCCGGGGACGAAACTTCCGTCCGGCGCCAACACCGCGGCGGTGTCGCCGATGACATAGACGTCGTCGATTCCATCAGGATGGAGATGGTCGTTGACCGGCACGCGCCCGTTGCGATCGCCCGCAACGCCGAGCCAGCTCGCAGCCGGTGACGCGCGCACACCAGCCGCCCAGATCGTGGTGCGGCACGGTACGCGCTCGCCATTGATCGTCAGTGACTCGGCATCGATCGCTTCGACTTTGGCGCCGGTGCGAAGCTCGACGCCCAGCGTTGCCAAGGATCGCGCCGCTTCTTGCGACAGCGAGTCCCGAAATGCAGGCAGCGCGCGCGGCCCTGCTTCGAGCAGCATGATCCGCGCCGACGATGGTTGGATGGTGCGGAAATCGCCGACGATCGCATGCCGCGCCAGCTCGGCGATCGCGCCCGCCATTTCGACGCCGGTCGGCCCCGCCCCCACGACGGCAAAGGTCAGCAGCGCTGCGCGGCGGGCTGGATCGCGTTCGACCTCGGCCTGTTCGAACGCAAGCAGGACGTGGCGGCGAATCCGCGTCGCATCGTCGATCGTTTTCAGGCCGGGCGCGAATTCCGCCCATTCATCATGGCCGAAATAGGCGTGGCGTACGCCGGTCGCCAACACCAGCCGGTCATAGTCGAGCGTGTCGCCCGATGCGAGCTGCACGCGTTTGGCGCGGCGATCGACGCCGATCACCTCGTCGAGCAGCACGCGCGCATTTTGCTGGCCGCGTACGATGTTGCGGATCGGCGCCGCAATGTCGGCCGGCGACAGCGCCGCGGTCGCAACTTGATACAGGAGTGGTTGAAACAGGTGGTAGTTGTGCTGATCGACGATCGTGATCTCGAGATCAGCCCCCTTGAGCTTGGATGGGCGTAGGCCCTGCGCGCACCACAGCCCGCCAAAGCCGGCGCCCACGATCACGACGTGTTTGCGCCCAGCGCTGGATCCGAGGTTGGACGATGCCTCCATATGGACCATCGAACGCCGGGCGCGGACCGGGTGCAAGCGTCTCCGCACGCTCTGGTTCGATACGCGCCGTCTATTGTCTCGGTGCATGGCTTGCGCTTGGCGCCTGCAAGGCGGCGGCGCACTGTGTCGACGATGACCGAGGGACCGAAGACCGAGACTGTCACGCTGTACGACCAGCTGGTCGCGCAGCTACGTGCCGCCGGCGTTGGCGAGGACGCGCCCAAGATCGGCGACCCGCTTCCCGATTTCGCGCTGCCCGACGGCGAAGGCCGGCCGGTGACGCCCGCGTCGCTCTACGCAACCGGTCCGCTGGTACTGAGTTTCCAACGCGGCCGCTGGTGCCCCTATTGCCGCGAAGAAATGCAGTCGCTGCAGACGCAGGCCGCGGCCATCCAAACCGCGGGCGGCAAGGTGGTCGCGATCACGCCGGAAATCGGCGGCGGCGCGTTGCTGCTGCGATCAACATTGTCGCTCGACTATCCGGTCTTGTGCGATGTCGATAGCGGCGTCGCGCTGACGCTTGGGTTGGTCTTCCGGCTCACCGACGATGTGCGCCGTTCCTATCTCGCGAAGGGGCTGGACCTGACGACGCTGTATGGCAACGCGTCATGGTTCTTGCCGGTGCCCGCAACCTTCGTCGTCGATCGCAGCGGTACGATTCGCTTTGCCCATGTCGATGTCGATTTTCGCCAGCGCGCCGATCCCGACGCGGTGCTGCGCGCGGTGCAGAGCGCGGCCTAAGCCGCAACACCCCAAGCGCGCGCCCGCGCTGCGCGCACGAACGCATCGGCGGCGGCGGAGCGGCGACGTCCGGCAACCGTCGCGACGGCAAGCGCGCGATCGAGTTGCACGTCTTCGAACGGCCGCGTCACCAGCCCGTCGCGCAGCGGATGAAACGCACCGATCAGCGAACGGCCCAGCCCAGCCGCGACCAGCAGCTGCACTTGCGCTTCGCCGGCCGCGCGATGGCGGATCGCCAGTGCCACGCCGCGTTCTTCTGCCAGTTGCACGAACGCACGCCGCGTCGGGCATGCACCACATTCGATCCAGCTGGTTCCGCGCAACGCATCGAGCGAAATCGATTCGCGCGATGCCAACGGGTCGTCGGCGCGCAGCAACACCAAGATCGGTTCGCGCGCCAAGGTCCAGGATTCAACACGTTCGGGCAGATCGCCGACATGGGTGATCAGCAGCGCATCGAGATCGCCATGCATCGCGTCTTCGAGCAGCGTCGCTTGCGCGCCCGTCGCCAACGTCAGTTCCAAGCCGCCGATCGCGCTGTCGAGATGGCGCAAAGGTTCGACCAGCTCGTGCACCGGCAGCGCATCGACGACGCCCAACGCCAGCGGCACCACATCGGCACGCTTTACGTGATCGGCCAACGCCTTCGCCGCCTCGGCGGCGTCGAAGGTCCGTTGCAGGTGCGGCTGCACCGCGCGACCGAGATCGGTCAGATGGGTCAAGGCGCGCTCGCGGCGGAACAACAACCCGCCCAGCTCCTCTTCCAGCTTTTGGATGGCGCGGGTGAGCGACGGCTGCGTGACGTTGCAGTCCTCCGCCGCGCGCGTGAAGTTGAGCGTGCGCGCCACGGCCAGGAAGTATCGCACTTGATGCATTTCCATGGCGCTCTCCGATCCGTCTTCGACGGTGCCTGTTCGGACCTGGTGGGAAAAGGTCACCGGGGCGACACAATCTGTCGCGCCGCAATCTCTATCGCACTGCACCAGGCATTGTCTGCTGGCCGCGTGCCGTCCTTGCCGCTAGGACGGATCCTCATTGCAACTCCAGACGAGCGCCGACCTTGAACAGATTGATCGTGTCCGTCGCCGCTGCCGCCCTGCTCGCCTTTGCGATGCCGGTGCAGGCAGCCCAACCCACCGCCGCCGAAGCAGCCGCCTTCGTCGACAAGGCCGAAAAAGAACTCGAAGCGCTGGGGCTGGAAAGCGCCGCGGCAAGCTGGGTGCAGGCAAACTTCATCACCGTCGACACGATCAAATTGTCGGCGCTGAACGGAAAGCGCGTCACCACTGCCGCGGTGCAGTTCGCAACCGACGCCAAGAAGTTCGATCAGGTGCAGGTCGATCCGGTGGTGCGCCGCAAGCTGGAACTGTTGAAGCGCGGCACCACCCTGCCGTCGCCGAAAGACCAGGCCAAGGCGACCGAGCTGGCGCAGATCAAATCCGAACTGCCTGCCATGTACGGCGCCGCCAAATGGTGTGAGGGCGACAAGTGCATCGACGGCAACGCACTGGAAGATCTGATGCGGCGCGAACGCGATCCGCAGAAACTGCTGGCCGCATGGGCGGGCTGGCACGCACAGGCCAAGCCGATGAAGGCGAAATACGCGCGCATGGTCGAGCTGGCCAATGAAGGCGCGCGCGAACTTGGCTATAGCGACGTCGGTGCATTGTGGCGGTCGAAATACGACATGCCGCCCGATGCATTCGCAGCCGAGACCGATCGCCTGTGGGGCCAGGTCAAACCGCTCTACGAGTCGCTGCATTGCTATGCGCGCGGCAAGCTGAACGAAAAATACGGCGATGCCGTCGTGTCGAAGACCGGCCCGATCCCGGCGCATGTGCTGGGCAATATGTGGGCCCAGGCCTGGGGCGAAATCTTCGACGTCGTTGCACCGGCCGATGCCGATCCGGGCTACGACCTCAACAAGCTGCTGAAAGAGCAGAATTACGACCCGATCAAAATCACCAAAGCCGGCGAAGGCTTTTACACCTCGATCGGTTTCGCGCCGTTGCCCAAGACGTTTTACGAACGCTCGCTGTTCGTGAAGCCGCGCGACCGTGAAGTCGTGTGTCACGCCAGCGCGTGGGATCTCGATAACAAAGACGATCTGCGCATCAAAATGTGCATGTCGGGCACCGACGAAGATTTCCAGGTCGTGCATCACGAGCTGGGCCACAACATCTATCAACGCGCCTACAAGAATCAGTCGCCGCTGTTTCGCGGCGGCGCCAATGACGGTTTCCACGAAGCGATCGGCGATACGATCCAACTGGCGCTGACGCCGTCCTATCTGAAACAGATCGGCCTGCTGACCGCAGAACCCGATCCGTCAAAAGATATCGGCCTGCTGCTGAAGCGCGCGATGGACAAAGTCGCCTTCATGCCGTTCGGTCTGTTGATCGACCGTTGGCGCTGGGATGTGTTCGCGGGCAAGACGAAACCCGCCGACTACGAAAAAGCCTGGTGGGCGTTGCGCGAAAAATATCAGGGCGTGAAGCGTCCGCTTGCCGACGACGCCGATGCGTTCGATCCGGGTGCCAAGTTCCACGTCCCGGGCAACACGCCGTACACGCGCTACTTCCTGGCGCATGTGCTGGAATTCCAATTCCACAAAGCAGCGTGCGAACAGGCTGGCTGGACCGGCCCGCTGCATCGCTGCACCTTCTACGGCAACAAAGAAGTCGGCAAACGCTACAACGCGATGCTGGAAATGGGCGCGTCGAAGCCGTGGCCGGAAGCGCTGAAAGCCTTCACCGGCACCGACAAGATGGATGCATCGGCGATGCTCGCGTACTTCGCGCCGTTGAAGACGTGGCTCGACGAGCAGAACAAAGGACGTCAGTGCGGCTGGAACTGACCGCACACGCCTAAAACAAAAACGGCGGCAGTCTCGCGACTGCCGCCGTTTTCATTTCGTATGCCTGCGATCAGAGATCAGCCAACAGCGCGTCGATATCCGCCTGGCTCATCGCCTGGCCCGCAAGCTGCGGACCGTTGAGCAAGGCTTCGTCGCCGGTGCGCGTGTCGCCGGTCGGTGCCGGTGCGGCCTGGCCGGCGCGATCCAACGTCGAGGCCATCTTGGCCAGACGCTCTTCGATCGTACGCAGCGCGCGCAGCACCTTGGCGATGCGCTGACCGGTAATGTCCTGGAACGAGCAGGCTTCGTAGATCTCGCCGACAATCTCACCCAGCTTGGCCGCTTGGGCCTCGCCGACTTCGGTCTGCACTTTTTCGATCTTTTCGGCAGCAGACAGAATCGCGTTGGTCGCCGACTCAGTCGCCTGCACCACCGCTTCCAATTGCTCGGACGCGGTCGGGACTTCTTTGTCCGCCAACTCACCGGCGTTGATCTCGGCGAGATCGCGGAAAGCGCGTTCGATGGCTTGCGCCAACGCACGCATCGCCGCCGCCATCGCTTCGCGCTTGGCAACCGGTTGATAGTTGTCCGCGACCTCGGCCAGCACGGATAGGCCTTGTGAGTCGATCGGCATCTCAAATCCTCGCTACGACGACGGTCAGGCCGGCTTGTTCAGAACGCTTTCGACCTTGCTCTTCAACGTTTCAGCGTTGAACGGCTTGACGATGTAGTTGTCGACGCCGGCCTGTTTGGCGGCGATGACGTTCTCGGTCTTGCTTTCGGCCGTGATCATGATGAACGGGATCTTGGCCAGCTGCGCGTCCTTGCGGCATTCCTGCAGCAGCTGCAGTCCGGTCATCGGCTCCATGTTCCAGTCGCTGATGACGAGACCGAACTTGTCCTTGCGCAACGCCTGCAGCGCACTGGCCCCATCGTTCAGTTCGACGACTTCCTTGAAGCCGATCGTCTTCAGGAGATTGGCCACGATCTTGGTCATCGTTTTGTAGTCGTCGACGACCAGGACTTTCATGTCCGTGTTCATTTTTACTCCGTTCCCCGCCTTTGGCCGGGCGCCGTTCGCCCGAGCCTGCTGCGTAACGAGGCTTTGTGAACGAGGATTTAAAATCGCTGTGGAATGCGGAAAAGAACCGCCCTGCGCGCAGCGTGTAGATCGCAAAATACACAAGTAAAATCAGTGTTTCATTGCCATCGTCCAGTCACGATCGGCAGGTTTATGCTGCCTGCGTCATGTTTGCTTTTAACGTTTCCTACGCGGACCCGACCGGGACCGTCAGCGGCGATTCCGCGGCACTGATCCAGAACGACATCGCCGGCGCCATGCGCTGGCTTGGCCGGTACATCCAGGGCCTCGGCTCGCTGGAAGTCGTTGCAACCACCGCAAGCCAAGGAAGCAGTTCCTTCCTGGCCGAGGCCGGGCCGGATGCTTTCGGCGTTATCAGCCGCCTGCCCAGCGGCGGATTCCTGCAGCAGCCTGGCCCCGCCTACGAGCTCAGCACCAGCCGTGATCCCAACGGGACCGGCACCGATTTCCACGTCACGATTAATTCGGATCGGATGTCGCAATTCTGGTTCGACCCGACGCCCGATGATCTCAGCGACCGGCCACCGTCATCGCAAACCGATTTCGAAGGCGTGATGGTGCATGAAATCATGCATGCGCTGGGCTTCACCGGGAATCGCCAACTCGACGGCAGCTTCTTCGACGCCGACCGGTCGCCCTACGACCAAGCCATGCGGCTCGATGCGAATTTGGGTTGGGTCTACGATTCCGAAGCAGTGCGCGCCGCCAACAACGGCAATCCCATCACGATTGATTCGACGCATGGCGAAGGCTCGCGCTGGTATCACTTGGCGGTGTCGAACGACTTGATGTTCTGGGCCGCGTCGCCCGGCATTCGTCGCGGCATCTCCGACGTCGATCTCGCCATTCTGCACGACAACGGCATTCAGTCGGTCACGCCCGACGCAGGCAACAATGTTTGGTTTGGCAGCACCGGCGCTGACGGCATGGTCGGCCGCGAAGGCGACGATCATCTCTACGGCCTGTCGGGCAACGATCGTCTCGACGGTTGGCAGGGCAACGATCTGATCGATGGCGGCGATGGTTTCGACACGTCGGCCTTTGCCAGCAGCCGCGCGCAATTCACCATCAGCGGCAGCACCGGCAACCGCGCGGTGCAGGACAGTACCGGCATCGAAGGGCGCGACACGCTGCGCCATGTCGAAGTGTTGCAATTCGCCGACAAGACCCTGTTCGATCTGGCTGGCAGCGACGCCACGGTTGCGCGTCTCTATTCCGCCGCCTTCGCACGCGCGCCTGATGCGGCCGGCCTTTCGGTGCAGATCGACGCGTTACATGCCGGTCTGTCGCCGCTGAATCTGTCGCAGAATTTTCTCGGCAGCGCCGAGTTCGTCGCGCGCTATGGCGCCAACCCGACTGACAATGCCTATGTCACCGCGCTCTACAGCAACGTGCTGGGCCGCGTGCCCGACGGCGGCGGCTTCGCGGTGCAGATGGACGCGCTGGCGCACGGTCTCAGCCGCGCGCAGCTGCTGTTGAATTTCGGCGAGTCGCCGGAAAACCAAGCCAAGGTTTCGGCCGACTGGTTGCTCGTTTAGTCGCGATCACTAGCGACAACCGGTCAGCCGACCATTGGTAGATCTCGATCGAATTGATATCTGGGCCGCGCAACGAGGCCGGTCTATGCAGGCGGGCGATGTTCGCCTTCACGGTTGCACTGACCGATCCGACGGGAACGCTCAGCGCTACGACGCTGACGCAGATACAAACCGCGACCGCAGCGGCGCTGCGCTGGGTCGGCCAATACATACAGGGTACTGGAACGCTGCAGGTTGCCGTCGACGTCGTCGCGGCCGGTGGTGCGTTCGATGCCGAGGCAGGTCCTGACGGTTTCGTCCCCGTCGGTAAGGTCGCAGGCGGGACGTTGCTGCGCACCGATGCAGCGTCGAAGCTTGTTACCGGACAAGACGCAAACGGCGCGGCTGACGATCTGCATGTCCATATCAACGCCGATGCATTGCGGTTTTTCTGGTTCGATCCGACGCCCGACGAACATAGCGACGTTCCGCCGGACCTGCTGAGCGACTTCGAATCGATCGTCCTGCACGAGCTGTTTCACGCGCTTGGCGCAACCGGCAAACGCAGCTTCGACGGCAGCTTTCCTGACAACAGCCAGTCGTTGTTCGACAGCGCGACGCGGTTCGATCCGGTACTCGGCTGGGTCTATGACTCCGAAGCGGCGCGCGCCGCTTATGGCGGCCGGCCGGTTCCCGTCGATTCGACGCATGCCGCAGGTTCGCGCTGGTATCATCTCGACCTGACGCACGATTCCGATCCAAGCAACGATCTGGACCTGTTGTTTTTCCAGACGCCGACCGGGGCTAGCGGCGTACGCCCGCATCCGTCCGACATCGATCTCGCAATTCTGCACGACAGCGGCTTGCAGTCGGCAGCGCCCGACGACGGCGACAATATCTGGTTCGGCAATGACGGCGCCGACGCGGTCAACGGTGCGGCCGGCAACGATCATCTCTACTTGCTTGCGGGCAACGACCACGTCACCGGCGGCAGCGGTGACGATCTGATCGACGGCGGTGACGGGCTGGACGTGGCGGAGTATGCCGGCGTCCGCGCGCAATATGCGATCAGCGGCACAACCGGAAACCGCGTTGTGCAGGCGAGCGCGGGCGCCAGCGAAGGGCGCGACACGCTGCGCCATGTCGAAGTGCTGCAATTCGCCGACAAGACTCTGTTCGATCTCGCCGGCGGCGACGCGACCGTCGCCCGGCTCTACAGCGCGGCCTTCGCACGCGCGCCCGACACGTCCGGCCTGGCCGTGCAGCTCGACGCGCTGCATGCCGGCCTGTCGCCGCTGCAACTGGCCGCCAATTTCATCGCCTCGGCCGAGTTCGTCGCACGCTATGGCGCGGCGCCCAGCGACGTTGCCTATGTCACCGCGCTCTACAGCAACGTGCTCGGACGCGTTCCCGACCAGGGCGGCTTCAACGTGCAGCTCGATGCGCTGGCGCACGGTCTCAGCCGCGCGCAGCTGCTGTTGAATTTCGGCGAGTCGCCGGAAAACCAAATCAAGGTCAGCGCCGACTGGCTGCTGGTCTGATCGGCTGCAGCGGCGTTACGCTGCCGCATGTTCGCGTTCAACGTCACGCTGACCGATCCCACCGGCCGTCTCGACAGCGCAACCCAGGCGCTGATCAAAGGCGATCTCGAAGGCGCGTTGCGCTGGATCGGACGCTACGTCCAAGGACAGGGCTCGCTCGAACTAGCCGCGATGGGCGTGTCGGTCGGCACGACCGGCTATCTCGCCGACGCCGATGCAAATGCATTCCCGTCCGTAGCGCCGCTTGCAGGCGGTGGTTCGCTGATCGCCGCCGGCCCCGCCTATGAATTGGTGACGGGCAGCGATCCGAACGGCGCCACGCCCGATTTTCACGTCAGCCTGAATGTCGATCTGATCGGCCGCTATTGGTTCGATCCGACACCCGACGATCTGAGCGATGGCCCACCGGTCGGCTTGATCGATTTTGAAAATGTCATGGTGCACGAGGTGCTGCACGCGTTGGGCTTTACCGGCAACCAGCGCGACCTGAACGGCAACTTCGCCAATCTCGATCGCTCGCCCTACGATCTCGCAACGCGCCAGGATGCAAACGGCCTCTGGATCTACGACAGCGCCGCCGTGCGCGCCGCCAACAACGGCAATCCGGTTCCGGTCGATGCAACGCATGGGTTGGGGTCGCGCTGGTATCACGTCGATGTGCCAACCGACCTGCTGTTCTGGGCAGCAGGATCGGGTGTGCGCCGCCCCTTGTCCGACATCGACCTCGCAATCCTGCACGACAACGGCATTCAGTCGGTAACGCCGGATGCCGACAGCAACATCTGGTTCGGCAACGACACGTCCGACATCGTGGCGGGCCTTGCGGGTGACGATCATCTATTTGCAATGGGCGGCGACGACCGTCTCACCGGCGGCACCGGCAATGACCTGCTGGATGGCGGCGACGGCGTCGACACCGCGGTCTATATCGCGACCAAGGCGCAGGTGCAGATCACCGGCGCCGCCGGAAATCGCACCATCAACAGCGCGCAAGACGGGCGCGACACGGTGCGCAACGTCGAAGTTTTCGTGTTCGGCGACAAAACCTATTTCGATCTTGCCGGCAGTGACGCGACCGTCGGACGTCTCTACGGCGCCGCCTTTGCGCGCGCCCCCGACGCAGCCGGGTTGGCGGTGCAGTTGAACGCGCTGCATCAAGGGCTGACGCCGCTGCAACTCGCCGCCAACTTCATCGCCTCGGCCGAGTTCGTCGTGCGTTACGGCGCGTCGCCCAGCGACGTCGCCTATGTCACCGCGCTCTACAACAACGTGCTGGGCCGCATTCCCGACCAGGGCGGTTTCAACGTGCAAGTCGATGCGCTGGCGCACGGAACGACGCGCGCGCAACTGCTGCTCAATTTCGGCGACTCACCTGAAAATCAGGCTAAGGTGACGAGCGACTGGATGTTGGCCTAAGCGCGCAGTTTCACAGTACGAGCGAGCATATGAGCTTCAATTTCACCGTCTCGCTAAGCTTCTCGTCGATCGATCCCGCCATCCAGGCGCTGATCAAGCAAGATGCCGAAGCCGCACTGCGCTATTACGGGAAATATTTCCAAGCTCAGGGCAGTTTCGATCTGCAGATCAACTTCTCTGCGCTCGGCAGCAGCGTGCTGGCGCAAGCGCAACCGAACGCCTATGTGCCGGCGCTGACGCCCGATCCCGCAACCGGCTTTCGCATCTTGAAGCCGACTTGGTTGCCCGAATTCCAAACCGGCAAAGACTTCAACGGACCCGAAGTCCCGGAAGGGTTGATCGAGGTCAATACCGACCTTCTATCGCGCTTCTGGTTTGATCCGACGCCCGACGATCGCAGCGACGCGGCGCCGTTTGGGCAAAGCGATTTTCTCGCCATTCTGACGCACGAGTTGGGGCATATTTTCGGCTTCGATCCGGCGCGCAATTTCGACGGCGGTTTCACCACCGACGTGCGCACGATCTATGATCTGCACACCAGCGCCGCGGGCTTCTACGACAGTGTCGCGATGCGTGAAGCAGCCGGTGGGCCGGTCGCGATCGACACGACGCACGGCAACGGATCGCGCTGGGCGCATCTCGCCAGCGCTGCCGACATCATGTTCTGGCAAGAGAACCGCGTCCGCACCTTCTCGGCCGTCGATCTGGCTGTGTTTCATGACGAAGGCATGGTGTCGGCAACACCCGACGCGACCGACAATATCTGGTTCGGCGTCGACGGTGCCGCTGACAGTGTTGATGGCGGCGCCGGCAACGACACGTTGTTTGGCTTGGACGGCAACGACACGCTGACCGGCGGCGCAGGCAACGATTTCATCGCCGGCGGCACCGGCTATGACACCGCCGTCTTTGTCGAGGGTCGCGCGGCCGCGACGGTGACGCGCAACGGCAACGGCACCCTGACCGTCAGCGGCCCTGATGGCAGCGACACGTTGCGCGACGTCGAAGTGCTGCGCTTTGGCGATAAGACCCTGTTCAACGCAACCGGCGCCGACGCGACCGTCGCGCGCCTCTACGGCGCCGCCTTTGCGCGTGCACCCGACGCGGCCGGGTTGAACGTGCAGCTCGACGCGTTGCATGCGGGACTGACCCCGCTGCAGCTTGCTGCAAATTTCATCGGTTCGGCTGAATTCGTGGCCCGCTACGGCGCAGCACCCAGCGACGTCGCCTATGTCACCGCGCTCTACAACAACGTGCTGGGCCGTATCCCCGACCAGGGCGGGTTCAACGTGCAGGTCGATGCGCTGGCACATGGCACGACGCGCGCGCAGCTGCTGCTGAATTTCGGCGAGTCACCGGAAAACCAGGTCAAAGTCAGCGCCGACTGGCTGCTCGCCTGAAGCTTGCGCCCGCAATTGCGCGCTTCTTTGTAATTCAGCAAGAATGATCCGGGATACTCGGCGCAGCGCACAGCATTGTGGGGCATGTCTTGGCATTCAACTTTCAAGTCACGCTCAGCGATACCAACCAGATCGACGCGACGACGCGCGATCTCGTGCTTGCCGACATCAATGCAGCGCTGCGCTATCTCGGCACGTTCTTCACCGGACGCGGCACGGTCGACGTCGTCGTCACCTGGGTGAGCCAGGACGCCGACACATTGGCCAGCGCCGGGCCGAACGGCTTTTACTCGCTCACCAATAGCGGGCCGGCATCGAACGTCTACACCGCGATCACGACCTACGAGCTGCTGACCGGTCGGGACCCCAACGGCGCCGACAACGACGCCAACGTGCAGATTAACCCGGCCAACCTCAATGAATTCTGGTTCGATCCGACGCCCGACGACCGCACCGACCTGCCGCCGTTCGGCAAAGTCGATTTCCTCAGCACCATCCTGCACGAGCTGGCCCACACGTTCGGCTTTATCAGCTTTCGCAATTTCGATGGCTCGTTCGACGACAACGCCCGCGCGCCGTTCGACCTGTTCACCACCAACGGCGGCGGCACCTACGACAGCGAAGCGGTGCGTGAAGTCGCCGGCGGTCCGGTCGCACTGGACACGACGCACGGCGAAGGTTCGCGCTGGAATCACCTGACCGATCGCACCGACCTTCTCTATTACGCGGCCAATGCAAGCTCGTCGCGCAACTACTCGCTGGTCGATCTTGCGATCCTGCATGATGCGGGGATGGTGTCGAACACGCCCGGTGCCGGCGCCGACATCTGGTTCGGGTCGAACGGCAGCGACACGATCGATGGCGGTGCAGGCAACGACCAGCTGTTCGCGCTTGAAGGCGACGACCGGATTACTGGCGGCAGCGGCAACGACGTGATCGACGGTGGAACAGGGTACGACACGGTCATCTTCGCCGCGACGCGTGCGAGCGAAGTGATCACCGGCAAAGCCAGCACCTCGTTCACGGTCAGCGGCACGGCGGGCACTGACACGGTTCGCCATGTCGAGGTGCTTCAATTCAGCGACAAGACCTTGTTCGCGCTGACCGGTACCGACGCGACGGTCGCGCGCCTCTACGGCGCCGCCTTCGCGCGCGCGCCCGATGCAGCCGGCCTTGGCGTGCAGCTCGGCGCGCTCCATGGCGGCACGACGACGACGCAGCTGGCGAACAATTTCATCGCATCGGCCGAGTTCGCCGCGCGCTATGGCGCGGCACCCAGTGACGTCGCCTATGTCACCGCGCTCTACACCAACGTGCTGGGCCGCATTCCCGACCAGGGCGGGTTCGACGTGCAAGTGAACGCGCTGTCACACGGCACGACGCGCGCGCAGTTGCTGATCAATTTCGGCGAGTCACCGGAAAACCAAGCCAAGGTAAGCGCCGACTGGCTGCTGACCTAAGCAACAAAAAGGGCGCTCCCGCGGGAGCGCCCTTATTCGTACCGGCTCGACGACGCTCAGTGCGCGTCGGCCCAGACCTTGCGCTTCACCAGGTACATCAGCGCGGTGAACACGCCGAGGAAGATCATCACCTTGGCGCCCATGCGCTTGCGTTCTTCCAGCTTGGGCTCTGCCGCCCAGGTGAGGAACGCGGCAACGTCTTTCGCCATCTGCGGCACCGAGGTCGCGGTGCCGTCCGCGTACGACACGATGCCGTCCTGCAACGGCGGCGGCATCGAGATCAGGTGACCCGGGAAATACTGGTTGTAGTACTGGCCGTCCGGAACTTTGAGATCCTTCGGCGCCGCCACATACCCGGTCATCAGCGCGTAGATGTAATCTTCGCCGCCGTGACGCGCTTTCACCATCAACGACAAGTCCTTGGGCAGCGCACCGTTATTGGCGGCGCGTGCAGCCTTCTCGTTCGGGAAGGGTGACTTGAAGCGATCGCTCGGCAGACCCGGGCGTTCGTACATCTCGCCTTGATCGTTCGGACCGTCCGAGACCTGCACCGAACCCGCGATCGCTTTGATCTCGGCTTCGCCATATCCCAGCGCAGCCAGATTGCGATACGACAGCAGGCTCATCGCGTGGCAGGTGGCGCAGACTTTCGAATAGACCTGGAAGCCGCGTTGCAGCTGGGCCCGATCGAAGGTGCCGAACGCACCGTCGTGGTGCCATTCCTGTTTCGGAATATGGATCTCGTCTTCGGCCGCAGCCGGCAGCACGAAGCCGACAGCGAGAGCGGCAGCGAGCGCAAGAGTACGCAGCAACATCACGCCTTCTCCCCGAGCACGGCTTGCGCGATCGAAGGCGGCTGCGGCAACGGCCGCTCCAGCTTGCCCGTCAATGGCGTGATCACCAGGAAATGCAGGAAGTAATACGCGGTGGCGAGCTGGCCGAGTGTGATCCAGAAGCCTTCCGGCGGGTTGGCGCCGCAATAGCCGAGGATGATCACGTCGACGACCAGGATCCAAAACCACCAGCGCATGATCGGGCGGAAGCGCAGCGAACGCACTTTCGACGTATCGAGCCAGGGCAGGAAGAACAGGATCACGATCGAGCCGCCCATCGCGAGGACGCCCATCAACTTGTCCGGGATCGAACGCAAGATCGCGTAGAACGGCAGGAAGTACCATTCCGGCACGATGTGCGGCGGCGTCACCAGCGGATCGCCTTTGATGTAGTTGTCGGCGTGACCCATGAAGTTCGGCGCGTAGAAGACGAACAGCGCATAGATCAGCAGGAACACGACGACGCCGAAGCCATCCTTCATCGTGTAGTACGGATGGAAGGGCAGCGTGTCCTTCTCGCTCTTCGGTTCGATCCCCAGCGGGTTGTTCGAGCCCGAAATATGCAGCGCCCAGACGTGCAGGAACACGACGGCGAACAGCACGAACGGCAGCAGGTAATGCAGCGCGAAGAAGCGGTTCAGGGTCGGATTGTCGACCGAGAAGCCGCCCCACAGCAGCGACACGATGTATTTGCCGACGATGGGCAGGGCCGAGAAGAGGTTGGTGATAACCGTCGCGCCCCAGAACGACATCTGGCCCCAAGGCAGCGTGTAGCCCATGAACGCAGTCGCCATCATCAGCAGGAAGATGACGACGCCGAACATCCACAGCAGCTCACGCGGCTTCTTGTACGAGCCGTAATAGAGACCGCGGAACATGTGAATGTAGACCGCGATGAAGAACATCGACGCGCCGTTGGCGTGCATATAGCGCAACAGCCAGCCGTAATTGACGTCGCGCATGATGCGTTCGACCGAGTCGAACGCCAGCGACGTGTGCGGCGTGTACGACATGGCCAGGAAGACGCCGGTCAGGATCATGGTGATCAACATCACCATCGCGATCGCGCCGAAGCTCCACAGGTAGTTGAAGTTACGCGGCGTCGGGAAGACGCCGTATTCCTTCTGCATCATCGAGAAAACGGGAAGCCGTTCGTCGACCCAGCGAATGACCGGGTTCTTGAAGGCAACGAGATCGTGGGCGCCGCTCATGCGATCTCTCCTCAGCCGACCGAAACTTTGGTGTCGGACACGAACTTATAGGTCGGCACTTCGAGATTCTTCGGCGCCGGTCCCTTTCGGATGCGGGCAGCCGTGTCGTAGTGCGAGCCGTGGCAGGGGCAGAAATAGCCGCCGAAATCGCCACGCGGCTCGGTCGTCTTCTGGCCCAGCGGAATGCAGCCGAGATGGGTGCAGACGCCGACCACGATTAGCCACTCGGGCTTCTGGACGCGCTTATTGTCGGCTTCGGGATCGCGCAGCTCGGCGACGTTCACCTTGGCTGCTTCTTCGATCTCAGCCGGGGTCCGGCGGCGAACGAAGACGGGCTTGCCACGCCAGGTCACCGTAATCGCCTGGCCGACCGCGATCGGTGCCAGATCGACGTCGGTCGATGACAACGCCAGCGTATCCGCGGCGGGGTTCATCGAATCGACGAGCGCCCATCCCAAACCCGCTGCACCGACCGCGCCGACCGCGCTAGCGGCCAAATACAGAAAGTCGCGGCGCGTTTGCCCCGCTTCTGGCGAGTGGTCGACCGTCGTTGAGGCCGTTTTTTCCATGCTGCCGAGACCGTCCTCTCCCGCCTGGTACGGAGCCCGTACATCAGCGTTCGGATTCTACTGAGAGGCAGGGCAAGGACCGGGCCCGCGAATGGGCTTTTCTGCCCCGCCGAGGGGCCGATATACAGGCCGGCCATGCGCTTGCAAAGCTTGGCTCCTTCGAGGTGCTAGCGGCGGGTGCCGGACATAGTGTCGCGAAACCTGATCCGGCCCGGAAAGCGACCCCCTCGACGTGCGCCTCGCCCTCTACCAACCCGACATTCCGCAGAACGCCGGCGCCTTGATGCGCCTCGCCGCCTGCTTCGGCGTCGAGCTCGATTTGATCGAGCCGTGCGGCTTCGTGATCGACGATCGGCGCATGGGCCGCAGCGCGATGGACTACCGCCAGCACCTGACCTTGCACCGACATGTCTCCTGGGACGCGTTTCTGGCGGCCCGCAAGGAGGCGGGCCGGCTGGTGCTGCTGACCACCCGCGCGACGACGCGGCATGTCGACTTCGCCTTCGCGCCCAGCGACACGTTGCTGCTGGGACGCGAAAGCGCCGGCGTCCCCGACGAGGTGCACGCCCAGGTCGACGCGTCGGTCGTGATCCGGCTGCGCCCCGACGTGCGCTCGCTGAACGTCGCGCAAGCCGGCGCCATCGTACTCGCCGAAGCGCTGCGCCAGACCGGAGGATTGCCTTGAGCGAAGCGACGAAGTTCAGCGACGAACAGAAGACACAGGCGAAAGCCTGGTTCGAAACGCTGCGCGATCAGCTGTGCGCCACGTTCGAAGCGATCGAGGATGAATTCGACACCGGCACGCCAGCCGGCCGCTTCGAACGCACGTCGTGGAACCGCCCCGACGTCAGCGGCACCGATGGCGGCGGTGGCGTCATGTCGGTGATGCGCGGTCGCGTGTTCGAAAAAGTCGGCGTCAATGTCTCGACCGTGTCGGGCACCTTCTCGCCCGAATTTCGCGCCCAGATTCCGGGCGCGGGCGAGACCGGACAATTCTGGGCCAGCGGCATCTCGCTGGTCGCGCATATGCAGAACCCGCACGTGCCGGCTGCGCATATGAACACGCGCATGATCGTCACCAGCGAAGGTTGGTTCGGCGGTGGCGGCGACTTGACGCCGATGTTTCCTGACGAAGACGCAGCGCGCGATTTCCACGCTGCGTTCGAAGCCGCGTGCAACAAGCACGACGCGACCTACTACCCACGCTTCAAACAATGGTGCGACGAGTATTTCTTTCTGCCGCATCGCGACGAACCCCGCGGTGCCGGCGGGATTTTTTACGACCGCGTGAATACCGGTGCGTGGGAGCAGGATTTCGCTTTTACGCAGGATGTCGGGCGCGCATTCCTGGCCGTTTATCCGCAGATCGTGCGCGAGCGCATGGCGCGGCCGTGGACGGATGAAGATCGACTACATCAGCTCATTCGCCGTGGCCGCTATGTGGAGTTCAACTTACTCTACGATCGTGGAACGACGTTTGGATTGAAGACGGGTGGCAACGTTGAAGCTATTTTGATGTCGCTGCCGCCCGCTGTCGCCTGGCCATGATGCCGGTGTGATCGTTTTTCGCGCGCAGGACACGACGCGCGAGGAGATGGATGGACACCGCAGTGCAGACAATGAAATCGGTTCCGACCGGATCGGACGGTTTGGATTCGATCCTCGCCGGTGGCTACGCACCCAATCGCGTGCATCTGATCGAAGGCTCACCTGGCACCGGCAAGACGACCCTGGCTTTGCAGTTTCTGTTGGCGGGCGTCCGCAACGGCGAACGCGGCCTCTACATCACCCTGTCGGAAACGCGCGACGAGCTGCTGCAAGTCGCCGGCACGCATGGTTGGACGCTCGACGGGATCGAGATCTTCGAACTGATCCCGCCCGAGCTGAGCCTCGATCCGAACCAAGCGCAAAGCGTGCTCTACGCATCCGACCTCGAACTTGGCGAAACCGTGCGCATGGTGCTCGACGAAGTCGCGCGCACGCGACCGACCCGCATCGTGTTCGACAGCCTGTCGGAAATTCGCCTGCTGGCACAGGGCGCGATGCGCTATCGCCGGCAGGTGCTGGCGCTGAAGCATTTCTTCGCGCAGCACGGCGCCACGGTGCTGTTTCTCGACGATCTGACCAGCAGCGAGAACGACGTCGATCTGCACAGTCTGGTGCATGGTGTCATCCGTCTCGAACAGCTGGCCATCGACTACGGCGCCGAGCGCCGCCGCATCCGCGTCTTCAAGATGCGCGCGCGCCGCTTCCGTGGCGGCTATCACGACTATGTCATCCGTCGCGGCGGACTGGATATTTTTCCGCGCCTGATCGCGGCCGAACATCATCGCGACTATTCCGACGGAACCATCGAAAGCGGCGTCGGCGAGCTGGACGCGATTTTGGGCGGCGGTCTCGACCGCGGCACGTCGACGTTGATCCTCGGCCCGTCGGGTGCGGGCAAGTCGACGGTCGCGCTACAATATCTCTACGCCGCAATGGAGCGCGGCGAGAAAACACTAATCGTCGCGTTCGACGAAACCCAACGCATCTTCCTGCGGCGTACCAAGGGTCTCGGTTTCGACACCGACAAGTTCCATCGCAACGGCATGCTGCGCATCGCGCAGGTCGATCCAGCCGAACTGTCGCCGGGCGAGCTTAGCGGCATGGTGCGCGATGCGGTCGACAAGGACGGCGTCCGCGCCGTGCTGCTCGACTCATTGAGCGGCTATCAGCATGCGATGCTGAATGAGCAACATCTGCTGCTGCAGATGCACGAGCTGCTGACGTACTTAAACCAGCAGGGTGTGGTCACGATCATGGTGCTGGCACAGCACGGCTTGGTCGGACCGATGCAGACCTCGGTCGATCTGACCTATGTCAGCGATACGGTGTTGTTGCTGCGTTATTTCGAGGCTGGCGGACGGATCCGCCGTGCGCTGTCGGTGTTGAAGAAACGGACCGGCGCGCACGAAGCCACGATTCGTGAGCTGAACATCAGCAGCCAGGGCATTCGTGTCGGCGCGCCGCTCGACGAATTCCAGGGCGTCTTGACCGGCGTTCCTGAGTTTCTCGGCGAAAACGCCCAGCTGCTGAAAACCGGATTCGATGACAGATAGCAACACAGATCCCGGGCGCGTCCTGATCCTGGCGCCGGTCGGACGCGACGCGCCGGTGCTGGCCGGCATGCTCCAAGGCGCCGGCATCGAAGCCGACGTAACCAGCGACATCGATGCGCTGGTGGCGCAGCTCGATTCGGGTGCCGGCGCCGCCATCATTGCGATCGAGGCGTTGCGGCGCGGTGATCCGCGCCCGCTCAGCCGTTGGATCGCACAACAGCCGGCCTGGTCGGATTTTCCCTTCGTGCTGTTGACCCATCGCGGCGCCGCCAACACGCCGGACCTGACCGGCAACTACGCGGCGATGTTGGGCAACGTCACCTTGCTGGAACGGCCGCTGCACGTGGTCACCTTGCTCAGCGCCGCAAAACAGGCGCTGCGTGCACGCAGCCGGCAACTGCAAGCCGCGGCCCAATTCGCGGCGCGCGAACGGGCCGAAGCCGAGGCGCGCGAACTGGCGCAGACCTTGGAACAGCGCGTCGCCGAACGAACCCGCGAACTGGCTGACGCCAACGACCGGCTGACGGCTGAAATCGCCGAGCGCGAACGGACCGAAGCGGCGCTGGCGCACGCGCAGAAGATGGAAGCGATCGGGCAATTGACCGGCGGCGTCGCGCACGACTTCAACAATCTGCTGACGGCCGTGATCGGCAATCTCGACCTGCTCGAAGCGCGCCTGCAGGAATCGCCGCTGCGGCGCATGGTCGAACAATCGCTGCGCGCCGCCGAACGCGGCGCCAAACTGACCAGTCAGCTACTCGCTTTCTCGCGCAAACAGCGTCTGACGCCGATGCCGGTCGATGTCGATCGGCTGCTTGCCAACCATGTCGATCTGTTGGCGCGCACCTTGGGCCCGTCGGTCCGCATCGAGACCGTGCTTGGCGCCGGCGGCGCGCCCGCGATGGCCGACGCGACGCAGCTCGAACTGGCGATCTTGAATCTGGCGATCAACGCGCGCGATGCGATGCCGGGCGGCGGCACGCTGCGGATCGAAACCGCGGCGTTCGACGGCAGCACAGCCGATCTTGCCGAAGGGCATTGGGTGACGATCGCGATCCGCGATGACGGCGTTGGCATGGAAAAGGAAATCCTGCAGCGCGTCTTCGAACCATTCTTTACGACCAAGGAAACCGGCAAAGGATCGGGCCTGGGCCTAAGTCAGGTCTATGGCTTCGCCAAACAGTCCGACGGTTCGGTCGCGATCGAAAGCACGCCCGGTGCGGGCACGACGGTGCGAATCGTACTGCCGCGCGCCGCAACCCAAACCGCCACGGTCACACCGTTGCGCGCCGATATTGTGCCGCAACGGCCGGGTGCGCGCATTTTGGTGGTCGATGACGACGAAGACGTTCGCGTCACCATCGTCGAACTGCTGCAGCAATTGGGCTATCGCGTCATCGCGGCGGCGGACGGGCTGACCGCGCTCAACCTGCTGCAGCGCGAACAGGGGATCGAGCTGTTGCTGACCGACGTCGCCATGCCCGAGATCAACGGCGTCGAAACGGCGCGCCGCGCGCGCTTGATGCGGCCGCATCTGCGCGTGCTGTTCGTCAGCGGTTATGCCGACCTGGCGCAATTCGGCAGCGACCTCGCCGACCAAGATGTGCTGAAGAAACCGTACCGGCTGAGCGAGCTGGCGACCCGCATCGACCACGCGCTCAGCGTCGCGAAGCAGGCTTAGGGGTCACTGCCCTTTCGGGATGATCGAGCCCCAGACGACGACGCTGTTGCTGCCTTCTTTCCAGATACGCAGCTTGCGCACGACTTCGTCGCCGCCAAGTTCGATCGCGCGCAGCCCCGCTTCGACCCAGCCGCATTGTTTCGGCATGGTCGCGCGGCCGAGCTGATTCATCCGCGCCAGACGCAGCGCTTCGCGTAGGTCTTTTTCTTCGATGCAGATGACGAGATTGGGCGGCGTCATCATCGGCACGACGACCGGCTTGTCGACTTCGGCCCGGGCCAGACTCGGCATCGCGAGCAGCGCGGCGACAACCAACGCCCGCTTGATCATGACGCCACCGCGACGAAGTCGCCTTTGGCGTCGAGGCGGAACAGTTGCCCTTCTTCGATGCCGAAGAAGGCGCCGTACAAGGTTAGGCGCCCATCGGCGACGCGTTCGGCGATCCACGGGAAGGTGCGTAGGTTCATCAGCGACTCCTTCACCGTTTCCTGTTCACAGCGGCGCTGGATGGCAGCCTCGTCGCCGCCCGCGGCGATGGCGCGTTCGCGCGCCGGCACGGCCAGCCGCATCCACAATCCCACGAAATCGAAATTCCGGCGTGTCTCTTCCTCGTGCAGCAGCGCGTGCACGCCGCCGCACTGGGCGTGGCCCAGCACGACGATATTGTCGACGCCAAGCACCGTGACGGCAAATTCCAGCGCCGCCGACGTGCCGTGATACTGGCTGTCGGGGCCGTAGGGCGGCACCAGGTTGGCGACGTTGCGCACCGAGAAGATTTCGCCTGGCGCAGCGTCGAACAGAATGGCGGGATCGACGCGCGAATCCGAACACGCAATGACCATCGTATGCGGGCGCTGTCCGCGCGCGGCCAGATTGCGGAACAACGAGCGCTGCCGGTCCCAGTTCTGGGCGCGGAAGCGGCGGTAACCTTCAATCAGCTCGTCCATAAGGCTGCGGTTTGGCATAGGACGGCGTGGAAAACAAACCGAGATACGGCGGCACGCCGTATCTGCAGCTTTATTGCCCGAAAAGCAGGGTCGCGCGACGTCCTACGCGCGCAGAGCGCCGCCGGCTTGAACAATCTTCGCCAGCCGATCGAGCAGATCGGTGCGCGACGGCGCGAAATCGCGTTCGACCCACCAGGATTCGAGCTCGCGCAGCAACGCCCCGAGCTCGGGCCCCGGCTTGATGCCGACATTCTGGAAATCGTTGCCGCTGAGCGGGAAGCGCGGCGAGGTCCAGTTGCTGGCAAAGCGCGCAAATTCGGCGGCGCGGTCGGCGCGTATGCCGGAATCGATCAACACCGCGTCGACCAGCGGCAGCAACGGCGTGCCGTACAAAGCGCGCGCAAATTGATTCTGCGCCACCAGCGCACGCCGCGCCGCAAGCCCATCAAAGCGCGCGCCGTTGAGCCGCGTGCGTTCGGCGCGCGACAGGCGCAGCCGGTCTTCGATCTCGTCGAGCGGCGCTGCCTCCATCATCGGCAGCAAGGCAGCAAAGCGCGTGACGTGATCGCCTTCGCCGGTTGCGACGACCCGTTCCAGGCACGCAACGTCGGTTGCTTGCGGAACAAGACCAGCGACGACGCCGTCGACGCGCATTGCGCGCCAGGCTTCGGCCGCGCGCGGTGCAGCCAGCAGCTTCCACAATTCCGAGCGCACGCGTTCGCCCGACAGCCGCGCCAGCCCGTCGACATTGGCGGCGCAGGCGGCGCGGCCTTCGGTGTCGAAACTCGCCGCGTACCAGGCCGAAAACCGGTAGAAACGCAGGATTCGCAAGTAGTCTTCCTGGATCCGTTCGTCGGCATAGCCGACAAACCGCACGCGGCGGTGCGTCAGGTCTTCGAGACCGCCGAAATAGTCGTAGACGAAGCCCGACCGATCGGCCGACAGCGCGTTGATGGTGAAGTCGCGCCGCGCCGCGTCTTCGCGCCAGTCGTCGGTAAAGGCGACGACGGCATGCCGTCCGTCGGTTTCAACGTCGCGACGCAGGGTGGTGATCTCGAACGGACGCCCGTCGACGATGGCGGTGATGGTGCCATGTTCGACGCCGGTCGGAATGGCGCGGATCTTCGCTTCGCCCAGAATGCGCATCACATCCTGCGGCGTCGCTGGCGTCGCAAGATCGAGATCGGTCGGCTCGCGTTCGAGCAGCGCATCGCGCACGCAGCCGCCGACGAACCGGATCGGTGTCGCGCCAAACGCGTCCAGCACGGCGCCCGCACGCGCCGCCAATTCGGGCACGTCTTCCTTCATGTCGTCAGCACTTCCACGAGATTGGCCAACATGCCGGCAGTCGCGCCCCAGATGCGTCGCTCGCCGTACGGGTATACGTAGAAATGCCGTGTCACGCCTTGATATTCGGCGCCGTGCACTTGCTGGCTCGAGGGATCGAGAATCCACGCCAGCGGCACTTCGAACGCGTCTTCGACTTCGCCGGGATCGAGCTTCAGTTCGAACGGCGGACGCACAAAGGCGACAATCGGCGTCACCGCAAAGCCGGTGCGCGTGACATAGCGGTCGAGACGGCCGAACGGTTCGACATGCTGTGCGTCGAGTCCGATTTCTTCTTGGGATTCGCGCAGCGCCGCTGCGGTCGCGCTATCGTCGCCAGGTTCGATGCGGCCGCCGGGAAAACTGATCTGTCCTGCATGCGCCGCCAGCGACGCGTTACGCAGCGTAAACAGCAAGGTCGGCGCGTCATCGCGCGTGACGATCGGCACCAGCACGGCTGCGTCGCGCAAGGTTCGTGGCAAGGTCAGGCCGGGATTGAGATCGTGGTCGCCCCGTTCATGCACCGATTCCTGCACAACACCGCGCACGCCACTGGGCGTCGCGCGCGCAAATGCGGCGCGGATCTCGGCTTCGCTCAAAGATCGGACGTTGAGTCCGGATCCAGCGGGAAGAATGCGCCCTGGCTCCATATGCCAGAGCGTACGCGACCGTCGATCACATGCTCAACCGCAAGGCTCGCCAGCTCGTAGAAAGTTGCGCGATTGATGCGCGCCTCCAGACGGTCGCGCACCAGCACGTAGGGCGACGGCTCGCCGGTGGCGGGATCGGTGACGACGCGGATCGGACGGTCGGGGCCAGCGACCGTCTCATCATCGAGATTAGTGCGGAAAATAAGGGCACCGCCCTCCTGTCGCACCGCGACTGCGATGAAAGGCGCGTCTTCGACCTGGATACGACCGCGCTCGGCCGGAGTTACCAGCCAATATTGTCCAACTTCGTCACGTTTGAGGACGGTTGCGAACAAACGCGCCAACGCGATGCGGCCGATCGGCGCGCCTTCATGGAACCAGGTGCCGTCACGTGCGATCCGAATGGGATAATTCTCGTCCGGCCGCTTGTCGTCTGCCGTAAAGAGCGGGCTAGATTGCACGTTGATTTCTCCTCGAAGCCGCGCGCTTCGTTTGTACCTACCGAGGCACCTACATGACCATGGTCGATACGCCCCAAAGCGGCGCCCGCCTGGAAGCCGATATTGAACGTACCGGCGCGCGATTGCGCGCAGCGCGTGAATCGATTGGTCGCGTCATTTTCGGCCAGGAGCATGTCGTCGAACAGGCGCTGACCGGTCTGCTGGCCGGCGGCCATTTGTTGCTGATCGGCGTGCCGGGTCTCGCCAAGACGCGGTTGGTCGAAACGCTGGGCGTCGTGTTCGGCCTCGACTCGCGCCGCGTACAATGCACGCCCGATCTGATGCCCGCCGACATTTTGGGTTCGGAAGTGCTCGAAGAAGGCGCCGACGGTGCGCGCGCCTTCCGCTTCATTCCGGGTCCGGTCTTCACCCAGCTGCTGATGGCCGACGAAATCAACCGCGCATCCCCACGCACGCAATCGGCATTGCTGCAGGCGATGCAGGAACGGCAAGTCGCGGTTGCCGGTCGTTCGCGTCCGCTGCCCGAACCGTTCCACGTTCTGGCAACGCAAAACCCGATCGAACAAGAAGGCACCTACCCGCTGCCTGAAGCGCAGCTCGATCGCTTCCTGCTGCAGATCGACATCGCCTATCCCGACGAAGATGCCGAACGTCGCATGTTGATCGCGACGACCGGTCTCAACGAAGCCAAGCCGACGCGCGCGATGGAACCGCACGAACTGCTCGAAGCGCAGCGTCTGGTGCGCAGCCTGCCGCTCAGCGAGCGCGTCGTCGATGCGATCCTGAAACTGGTGCGCGCCGGACGCCCTGCCGCCGACGCGCCGTCGTCGGTGCAACGCAACGTTGCCTGGGGCCCGGGCCCGCGCGCGTCGCAGGCACTGGCGCTGGCTGCACGCGCACGCGCGCTGATCGACGGTCGTCTTGCACCGTCGGTCGACGACGTTCTGGCGCTGGCGCATCCGGTGTTGCGCCATCGCATGGCACTGTCCTTCGCGGCGCGCGCTGATGGCGTCACGCTCGATTCGGTCATCGACTCGTTGAAGGCACCGCTTTCGTGAGTCTCCCAGTCCTAGATGTGAAGAGGCGAGCTTGACGCTCGCCGGGCGCACATCGCGGGCTGAAGCCCTCGCGGCGCGTCTGCCGCCGCTGCTGGTCGAAGCCGAACGCGTTGCTGAAACCGTCCGCCAAGGCGTGCACGGGCGGCGGCGTGTCGGCACCGGCGAAAGTTTCTGGCAGTTCCGTCCTTACACGGCCGGCGATGCGCGCATCGATTGGCGGCAATCCGCCAAGTCGGATCGCGTCTATGTGCGCGAAACCGAATGGGAAGCAGCGCAGACCGTCTATCTGTGGCGCGACCCCAGCGAGTCGATGGCATGGACTGCAGAGTCGAGCCGCCCGACCAAACGCATGCGCGCCGAGTTGTTGTCGCTCGCGCTGGCTGCGTTGCTGCTCAAAGGCGGCGAGCGGGTTGCGCTGCCAGGTTCGTCGGCAGTCGGCGGACGCGGCGCGCTGGAACGTCTCGGCCGGTCGTTGCTGACGGACAGCGCCGCGATGCCGTCGCATCCGCTGCCGCGCCATTCGTCCTTGGTGTTGATCGGCGATTTCCTCGATCCATTGGACGATCTCGCTGCGTCGCTGCAAGTGCAGGCGGCGCGCGGAATCGGCGGCGCCATCGTGCAGTTGCTCGATCCCGCTGAAGTATCGCTGCCGTGGGAAGGCCGCGTGCGCTTTCACGGGCTGGAAGGCGAAGGCGACGAATTGGTGCCGCGCGTCGGCGCCGTGCGTGACGCATATCAAGACGCGTTCGTTGCGCAGACGCAGGCATTGGAGCGCACCGCGCGCGCGGCCGGGTTTGCCATCGTGCGCCATACGACCGACAAGCCGCCGCAGGACGCGTTGCTGGCGCTGCACGCCGCAATGCGCGGAGAGCGGGCGTGATCGGTTTCGCAACACCTTGGGTTCTCGCCGCGCTGCTCAGCCTGCCGCTATTGTGGTGGTTGCTGCGCGCGACGCCGCCGGCGCCACGCCGCGTCGACTTTCCTGCGCTGCGCCTGCTGCGTCTGATTCCGAAGCGCGAAGAAACGCCGGTACGCACGCCGTGGTGGTTGTTGCTGCTGCGGCTTGCGATTGCAGCGCTGGCGATCGTCGCTTTGGCCGGGCCGGTGTTGAATCCGACGCCGCCTGCACCGGGCAACGGTCCGTTGCTGCTGGTGGTCGATGACGGCTGGGCCAGCGCGCACACCTGGGACGCGATCAAACAAGCGGCCGGTGACGCAATCGACAGCGCGTCGCGCGCCGGTCGCCCGGTAATTCTGCTGACCACCGCGCCGGGCAACGACGGTGCAGCGCCACGCGTCGCGGGACCGCTGCCGGCCGGCGAAGCACGCGCACGCGTCGACGCGATGGCGCCGAAACCATGGGCGGTCGATCGCGCCACTGCCGCCAAGGCGCTTGAGACTGCGCGTGACATCGGCGGCGCGGTCTGGCTGTCCGACGGACTCACCAGCGACGGCAGCGACGCCTTGTCGGAACAACTGGCCAAACGCAGCGCCATCGTGCGCGTCCCCGACATGCGCAACGCGTCGCGTCTGTTGCGTCCGCCGCCGATCGGCGATGCCAAGCTGGCGGCGCATGTGCTGCGCGCGAGCAGCGATGGCGAGACGCCGGTGACGGTGCGCGCGCTTGCGGCTGACGGCCGCATTCTCGGCCGCGCCACGACAAAATTTGAAAACGGCGCGCGCGAAGCGGTTGCGACCTTCGACATGCCGATCGAACGCCGCAACGAAACCGCGCGGCTGGAAGTCGAAGGCGAAAACAGCGCCGGCGCGACCGTGCTGCTCGACGAACAATGGCGCCGCCGTCCGGTCGGCATCGTGCGCGGCGCGTCGAGCGAGCAGCGTCTTCTGTCCGACGTCTATTATCTCGAACGCGCGCTGGCACCGTTCGCCGAAGTGCGCGTCGGCGATCTCGGCGAGTTGGTGCAACGCGAGCTTGCGGTGCTGGTGCTGCCCGACAGCGGCGCGCTGGACGGCAACGAACTGACCACGCTGACGCGTTGGGTCGAACAAGGCGGATTGCTGCTGCGCTTTGCCGGACCGAAGCTCGCACAAGGTGGCGACGCGTTGTTGCCGGTGCGGTTGCGCGCCGGCGATCGCGCGCTGGGCGGCAGCCTGTCGTGGAGCGAGCCGATGAAGCTCGCCCCCTTCCCCGAAACCTCGCCCTTCGCGGGCCTGTCGATTCCGGGCGACGTTGCGATTTCGCGCCAGGTGCTGGCCGAACCCGCGGTCGATCTGGCGGAGAAAAGCTGGGCCCGTCTCGCCGACGGTACGCCGCTGGTCACGGCGGCAAGTCGCGGCAACGGTCGCGTCGTACTGGTCCATACGAGCGCGGGACCGGAATGGTCGAACCTGGCGCTGTCGGGACTCTATGTCGATTTGTTGCGCCGGATCGTTGCGGTGTCGGCGGGCGTCGCTGCGTCGCCGGGCACGCAGTTGCTGGCGCCGCGCCGCGCGCTGGATGCGTTCGCGCGCTTGGTCGAACCCGACGCAGCAGCGGTACCGATCTCGGCAAGCGCCGTCGCGCTCGCACGCGCCGAGCCGCGCCATCCGCCGGGCCTGTACGGGCCGGAAGAACAAACGCGCGCGCTCAATCTCGGCAGCAACGAACCGGCACCCGCGCCATTGGAAACTGTCGGCGTGACGCGCGCCGGCTATGAGACGACCGGCGAGACGCGTCTGGCTGGCGCGTTCTTCAGCACCGCGCTCGGCTTGCTGGTGATCGACGCGCTGGTCGCGCTGGTGCTGGGCGGGCTGCTGACCTTGCGCCGTCCGCGCAGCGCCGTGGCAGCGCTCGCGCTGTTGTTTGCGTTCAGCGCCCACGCACAGGAAAAGCCGGCCGCCGAGCTTGCGTCGAAAACCGTGCTGGCCTGGGTGCGCACCGGCGATCCCACCGTCGATCGCACGTCGAAAGCGGGACTGTCGGCGCTGGCGCGTACCTTGATGCAACGAACCGCGATCGACGAAGCCGACGCAGTCGGTATCGATCTCGAACGCGACGAGCTGGCGTTTCATCCGATCTTGTATTGGCCGTCGACGGCGGGACAGAAGCCGCTATCCGAAGCCGCGCGCCAGCGCGTAAACGGATTTCTGCGCGGCGGCGGTCTGTTGTTGATCGACACGCGCGACGGCGCCGCGTCGCCGTCGCCGGCGTTGCGCGCCGCGCTGCAAGGCGTCGACATTCCGCCGCTGGTGCAGGCGCCGCCCGATCACGTGCTGAGCAAAAGCTTTTACCTGCTGAACGGATTTCCCGGCCGATACGAAAGCGGACCACTGTGGGTCGATGGCAGCGCCAACGACAAAACCGACGGCGTTTCTTCAGTCGTCCTTGGTGGCGCCGACTGGGCTGCGGCCTGGGCCGAAGACGAAGCGGGCCGTCCGATGTTTGCCGTCTCGCCCGGCGGCGGACGCCAGCGCGAACAAGCATCGCGCTTTGGCGTCAATCTCGTCATGTACGCGCTGACCGGCAACTACAAAGCCGATCAGGTGCACGTGCCGTTCATTCTGCAGCGGCTGGGCCAATAACATGGACGTCGCCCGCATTGCCTTCGACCCGCTGGTTTCGTGGTGGCTGATCGCACCGCTGACCGCGATCGGTCTTGCCGTCGTTCTGTTCGGTGCGTTGCGCGGTGCCGCCGGTGCGTTCCTGCGCGCGCTGGGCGTGACCTTGTTTGCGCTGGCGCTGTCCGGACCGTCGCTGGTCGAAGAAAAGCGCGAGCCAGTCAAAGACGTCGCGGTCGTCGTGCTCGACGCGTCGCCGAGCCAGCGTATGGGCGATCGCTTGCCGCAAGCGCGCAGCGCGCTCGACACGTTGCGCCAGAAGCTCGCTACCTTCGCGGATCTCGAAACGCGCGTCGTCACGGTCGGCGATGACGGCAAGCCGATGGACGAGACGCGTCTATTCGGCGCGTTGGAGACTGCGTATGGCGATGTGCCGCGTGATCGCCGCGCAGGTGCGATTCTGCTGACCGACGGACAAGTGCACGACGTGCCGGCCAAGCCCGACGGGCTGGGTCCAGTGCATGGCTTGATTTCGGGCAAGCAGGACGAGCGCGATCGCCGCCTGGCTGTGCAGCGCGCGCCGACCTACGGCATCGTCGGCAAGACGGCGCAGACGACGTTGAAGGTCGAGGACTCGGCCGGCATCGGCGCGACGCGCGCCACGGTGCGCATCACGCGCGACGGTACCGACAGCGCGACGTTCGATCTGCCGATTGGCATCGATCGCAACGTCAACCTGCCCATCGTGCATGGCGGTCCCAACGTCTTCGAAATCGAAGTCGAAGCCGCACCGGGCGGTGAAATCACCTTGGCCAACAACCGCGCCGCCATCGTCGTCACCGGCGTGCGCGAACGGTTGCGCGTGCTGCTGATTTCGGGCGAGCCGCACAATGGCGAGCGCACCTGGCGCAACCTGTTGAAGAGCGACCCGTCGGTCGATCTGGTTCACTTCACGATTCTGCGTCCGCCGGACAAGCAGGACGGCACGCCGATCCGCGAGTTGTCGCTGATCGCCTTCCCGATCAAAGAACTGTTCGAAGTGAAGCTGAACGAGTTCGATCTCGTCATCTTCGACCGCTACGAACAGCGTGGGATTCTGCCGCCGGCCTATTACGAAAACCTGGCGCAGTACGTCGAACGCGGCGGCGCGATTCTGGAAGCGAGCGGTCCGGGCTTCTCGACGCCGCTGTCGCTCTATCGCACCGCGCTGCGCAGCGTGTTGCCGGGCGCGCCGACACGATCGGGTCCGGTGATGGGCGCGTTCCGTCCCAGCATCACCGAGCTGGGCCGCCGTCATCCGGTTACCGCTGCATTGCCGGGAGCGGGCGACGTCGGTGAAACGCCAAGCTGGGGCAGCTGGCTGCGCCAGGTCGATATCTCGCCCCAACGCGGCCAGGTCGTGATGCAGGGCGCACAGCAACGTCCGCTGTTGCTGCTCGACCGTGTCGGCGACGGGCGCGTGGCGCAGCTTGCGTCGGATCAAATCTGGCTGTGGTCGCGCGGCTATGAAGGCGGCGGTCCGCAAGCCGAGCTGCTGCGCCGTCTGGCGCATTGGCTGATGAAAGAACCCGAGCTGGAAGAAGACGAGCTGCGCGCCAAAGTCGACGGCGCGCGCGTCACGGTCGAACGGCAAAGCCTGCAACGCGTCGACAGTCCCGTGCATGTCACCGAACCGGGCGGGCATATTTTCGACGTGCCGCTGACCACGACGCCAGGCGACGGCGTCGCACGCGGCAGCTTTGTCGCCAACGAACCCGGCGTGCATCGCCTGACCCAGGACGACAAAGTCGCGTTCGCAGTGGTCGGCCGTCTCAACCCGCCCGAATTGATGGATGCGCGCTCGACCGACACCAAGCTCGCGCCTGTCGCCGCAACAACCGGCGGCGCGGTGCGTTGGTTGGAAGAGGGCGTGCCCGATGTGCGCCGCGTCGATGCCGACCGTCCTGCCGCTGGCGGCGGTTGGATCGGGTTGGTGCGCAACGGCCGCTATCAAGTCACCGGCACGCGCGAATTGCCGTTGCTGCCGCCGTCCCTCGCACTCGCTTTGTTTGCCGTTGCGCTGGCGGGTGCCTGGTGGCGCGAAGGACGACGCTAGAGGAGTTGGAGATGCGCAGGATCATCCCGCTTGCACTGATCGCCTTATCCGGCTGCGCCGCCGAACCGCCGCACTATGCAGTCGGACGCAACATCCGTGGGGCCGAACATGAAGCCGAAGTTTGCCGCGCCGAAGTCAGCGCGTCGTCGTATGGCGGACGCCCGATCAACATCGTCACGCCGCCGTCGGTTCTGACGCGTCCGGGCATTCGCGCCGTGACGATTAATGTTGCTGCTGGACCGGGCACGGCGCCGCAAGGCTGGCATTGCCTGTTCAATGCGCAAGGCGCGCTGATGAGCGTGGCGCCCGGCGACGCGCAGGCACGAGGCGATTATCTCTACTGATCGCGGACGCGCGATTGGCGCGCTGCTTGTCTTCTTCGTCGTCACCTACGCCGTCGCGGCGCTGGGCGGGTTGGCGACCGAAGTCGGTCCCGGCAGTTGGTATGCGGGCCTGCAGAAGGCGAGCTTCAATCCGCCCAACTGGGTGTTCCCGGTTGCGTGGAATCTGCTCTACGCGACGATCGCGCTTGCGGGCTGGCTGATCTGGAAACGCGGTGAACGCAAAGCCCTACACTGGTGGGCAGCGCAGCTCGTGTTCAACTTGGCGTGGAGCTGGATCTTCTTTCGCGGCCATGCAGCTGTCTGGGCGTTGGCCGAGATGCTGGTTCTGTGGCTACTGATCGCGACCACGGTCGCGAAATTCTGGCGCATCGACACGCGCGCGGGCGCGCTGCTGCTGCCTTACCTGGCCTGGGTCACGTTCGCGATCACCCTGAACGGGGCAATCGTCGCGCTGAATTGATGCCGCTTGCGCCCGCGCTCCGCGCGGGCTGGATCGTGTTTCGCGTGGCGAAAACGATCTGGATTAGTGCGAGCGGCCCGCGACTTCGGTCTGGAACAGGAAGAACAGGACCGCGGCGCCGATGACGACGTAGTCCAGATGGTCGGCAAGGAAGTTCATCATGAGGGCGAAAAACACCGGCGGGCCGCCCCTCGTCAAGGTGGCGCGTAGCCCACCTCGGCCTCCATCGCCAAAGCCCCCGCCTGGTCCGTCGCCCACAGGCGCAGACCGTCGCCATTTGCCGCGGCATGGGTGGTGAGGACCGTCCCGTCGAACACCGGGCGGCGAGCCCGGAAGGCGAAGCTGGACGGAAATTTGCCCGTCGCTTCGTGTGCCAGTTCCAGCAACAAGGTCGCGATCAGCGGGCCGTGCACGATCAGGCCGGGATAGTTCTCGACTTGCGTCACGTACCGCCGGTCGTAGTGAATCCGGTGGCCGTTGTAGGTGAGCGCCGAATAGCGAAACAGCAGCACGTCGTCGGGTGTCCAGACGCGCGTCCATTGTCCCGTTTCGGCCGGCACGTCGCTCGCCGCGACCGCAGCCCCTTCGACGCCGCGATAGACGATGTCGTGCTGTTCGGTGATTGCGAGGCCTTTGGTGCCTTCGATCTGATGTTCGACTTCGACGAAAACGAGCGGGCCGCTCTTGCCCTGTTTGGCGGTGACGTTCTTCACCGTCGACACGCGCCGCACCGCTTCGCCAATCACCAGCGTCTGGTGAAATTGCAAACGGCCGCCCGCCCACATGCGACGCGGCAGCGGCACGGGCGGCAGAAATCCGCCGCGCGCGGGATGCCCGTCGTCACCAGTCGCCGATGCAGCGACCAGCGGACGAAACAGAATCCAGTGCCAGCACGCTGGAAATGCTTCGCTGACGCGCGGCCATGGTTCGGCACGACCAAGCGCGCCCGCCAGCGCCTGCGCGCGCCACGGTTCGACCGTGTCATGCGCGGTTTCGCTGCGCCCGATCCAGGCGCGGAATTGTTCGAAGTCGCCGTTGCTCATCGCAGCGCGTCTGGTTTCGGTCCGCCCGTCGCCCAGTCGAGCAGCTCGACCGTATGCACGACCGGCATGCCGACCGCGTCGGCAAGTTGCGTCATACAGCCGATATTGCCCGTCGCCATCACATCGGCGCCGGTCGCGACCAGCGTGCTGGCTTTGCGCGCTTTCAGTTGCGACGAAATTTCGGGCTGCAGCAGATTGTAGGTGCCGGCCGACCCGCAGCAGAGATGCGCGTCGAGCGGTTCGCGCACAGTGAAGCCGGCTGCCTGCAGCAACGCTTTCGGCAGGTGCGTGATCTTCTGCCCGTGCTGCATCGAACAGGCGCTGTGATAGGCGACGACAAGCCGACTACCTTGCGCCGGCGCCGGCAGGTTCAAGGTCGTGACGAATTCGGTGACGTCGCGCGCCAGCGCCGACACGCGCGCCGCGTCGGCCGCCAGATGCGGATCATTGCGGAACATCCAGCCGTAATCTTTGACCTGGGTGCCGCAGCCCGACGCGTTGACGACGATCGCATCCAGCCCCGCGCCGTCGATCTCGGCGGTAAATTGCCGGATCAGATGCGCCGCCAGATCGTGGCTGGGATCGACCTTGCCCAGATGATGCGGAAGCGCGCCGCAACAGCCGCCGGTGACGACGACTTCGACGCCGTGCCGGTTGAGCAAGCGAATCGTCGCCGCATTGATCGACGGCGCCAGCACGCGCTGCGCGCATCCAGCCAACAACGCGACACGCGCGACGCGCTTGCCCTGGGCGGGAAACACGCCGTCGCGATCGGCCGCACCGGGGCCGGGTACGTCGCGCGCAAGATCGAGCATCGCGCGCAGCCGACCTTTCGGCAGCAGGAAACGAAATGGCCGCGCCAGTGCCGCGCCGAGCAGCGCGACACGAAACCGTTTCGGGTAGGGCAGCACGAAGGCCAGCACCGCGCGCAGCGCGCGATCGTGGAACGGGCGCTGGTAGGTTTCTTCGACATGGGCGCGCGCGTGATCGATCAGATGCTGATAATGCACGCCCGACGGACAGGTCGTCATGCAGGACAGGCACGACAGGCAACGGTCGAGATGCGTCGTGACTTCGCGCGTCGCCGGCTTGCCCTCTTCCAGCATCTGTTTGATCAGATAGATGCGGCCGCGCGGACTATCGAGCTCGTCGCCCAGCAACACGTAGGTCGGGCAGGTCGCGGTGCAGAAGCCGCAATGGACGCAGGCGCGCAGTATCTTTTCTGACGCGGCGACGTCGGGATCGGCGAGCTGCTCGCTGGTAAAATTGGTTTGCATCAGCGGCGGCCGGGATTCAGGCGGTTGTCGGGATCGAAGCTTTGCTTCACGCGCCGTTCGAGATCGGCGAGCGTGGGCGGCGCAGGCTGGAACACAGGAATGCGCGCCCGAATTTCGGCTGGTGCCTTGAACAACATCGCGTGCCCGTCGACCAGCGCGCCGCGCACCGCATCCGCATGCGGCGCGTCGAGACCCAACCAGATCAAACCGCCGCCCCAATCATACAGCGCACGCAGGCTGGTGGTTTGCGCCACCCGCGCGACGAACGCAGCCGCAAGCGACGGCGTCGTCGATACGCGCCAGACGATCGGTGCGGTCGCCAGTGGCCGCACATCGCGCACGTCGCGCCAGAAAGCGCGCGAGATGTCGGCGTCGAGCACCTCGATCGTTGGCGCACCCAATTCGCGCGCCAGCGCGTCGACACGCCAGGCGACCGACGGACCGAACCCTTCGATCCGGATTGCAGCGCGACCGTTGACCACCGCTGCGCCCGCAACTTCATGCGACGAGCCCAACGCGCGCGACAGAATCGAAATTGCAATCGATGCGTCGTCAGCGTCGATCAGCAAGGTGCGTTCGGTTTCGGGCGCCGGCAGAACTTTCAACGTCAGCTCGGTCATCACGCCCAGCGTGCCCCAGCTGCCGGCAAACAATTTCGGCACGTCATAGCCGGTGACGTTTTTGACCACACGGCCGCCGGCCTTGAACGGCTCGCCGCGGCCATTCACCGCTTTCAGCCCCAGCAGATGATCGCGTGCGCCGCCCGATTTGATTCGGCGCGGCCCCGACAACGCAGCCGCAACTGTGCCGCCCACGGTCGGCGTGCCGACACTGCCCAGCAGCACGCGCGGATCCATCGGTTCGAACGCCAGCATCTGCTGCTTGGCGTCGAGTTCGCGTTGCACGACGCCCAGCGACGTCGCGGCGCCGACCGTCAGAGTCAGCTCGGCCGGTTCATAAGCGACGATGCCGTCGAAGGCGGCGAGATCGAGCAAGGTGGCCCCACCTTGTTCAAAAGCAACCGGCGCACCCAGCGCGCGTTTGGTTGCGCCGCCGATCGGTTCGAGCGGACCGCTTGCGCTGCGCACGAGTTCGGCCAGATCAGCCTCGTCGCGCGGACGCAGGCGGTTTGGAAGGTCGGTCACGATTTAGAAACGCGGCAAATCAGGGAAACGTGTTTCGCCGCGATGCACATGCACGCGGCCTTCTTCGGCGCAGCGATGCAAGGTCGGGAACACTTTGCCGGGATTGAAGCGCAGATCTTCGTCGAAGGCGCGTTTCAACCGGTGCTGCTGCTCGAGGTCGATGGCGTCGAACTGATATTCCATCAAGTCGCGCTTCTCCACGCCAACCCCATGTTCGCCGGTCAATACGCCGCCGACATCGACGCAGAGTTTCAGAATGTCGGCGCCAAAGGCTTCGGCGCGGTCGAGTTCGCCCGGCACGTTCGCATCGTACAGAATCAACGGATGGAGATTGCCGTCGCCGGCATGAAACACGTTGGCGACACCGAGTCCGTATTTCGTCGACATGTCGCGCATCGCAGCCAGCACGCGCGGCAGCGCTGCGCGCGGGATCGTGCCGTCCATGCAGTAGTAATCGGGGCTGATGCGACCGACGGCGGGAAACGCGGCTTTGCGCCCGGCCCAGAAATTCATGCGCTCGGCTTCGGTGGTCGACACGCGGCTGACCACGACGCCGTGCGATTTGGCGATGGCTTCGACGCGCTCGATCAAATGATCGACTTCGGCGGCACAACCGTCGAGCTCGACGATCAGCAACGCTTCGACGTCGAGCGGATAACCCGCATGGACGAAGGCCTCGGCGGCGTGGATCGCGGGCCGATCCATCATCTCCATACCGCCGGGGATAATGCCCGCTGCGATGATTGCAGCCACGCAGTCGCCGCCTTCTTCGGCGGTCGCAAATCCCAGTAGCAGCGCGCGTGCGGTTTCGGGCTTCTGCAGAATGCGCACGGTTACTTCGGTGACGATTCCCAGCAGCCCTTCCGATCCCGTCAGCAAACCCAGCAAGTCATAACCGGGCGCGTCGAGATGCTTGCCGCCGATGCGCACGATCTCGCCGTCGGGCGTGACGAATTCGACGCCCAACACGTTGTTGGTGGTGAGACCGTATTTCAGGCAATGCACGCCGCCCGAATTCTCCGCGACGTTGCCGCCGATCGTGCAAGCGATCTGCGACGACGGATCGGGCGCGTAATAAAACCCGGCCGCGTCGACGGCTTTGCTGATCGCGAGATTGGTGACGCCGGGCTGCACCGTGACGGTGCGGTTGGCGTAGTCGATGTCGAGCACCGCTTTGAACTTGCCGAGACCGAGCACGATTGCATCGGCAACCGGCAATGCGCCGCCCGACAGCGAGGTGCCGGCGCCGCGCGGTACGATTTTGATTCCTTCGCGACGCGCCCAGCGCAGCACCGCAGCGACTTGCTTGGTTGTTTCAGGCAAAGCCACGACCAGCGGCATCTGGCGATAAGCGGTCAGCCCGTCGCTTTCATAGGCCCGCATCCGCTCGGCTTCGGCGATGACGCTCGCGGCCGGAAGCAGCATGCGCAATTGCGCCGCGATCTCGTCGCGGCGAGCCAGAATCTGCGTGTCGGGGTCAGGCATCGCGATCATGGCCGGACGATACCGGCCAGATCGCGCGCCCGAAATAGGAAGGTCAGCCCCTGCAACCAGGGGCCGGCCGTTTAGCGGAAGAAGAGATAGATGATCAGCAGAATCGGAAGCGGAATACCGATCGCCCAGAGCAGAATATACTTCATCGCGGGACAGTCCTCTTGGTGTCTACCCGCAGAAAGCACCGAGTCAGCCTGTATGTTCCGAGTCTTCTTGGACGACGCCCACGGTCACCGTTTCCGCGCGTAGGCCATCAGCCGCGCCTGCAAATCCTGCATCGAGAAGGGTTTGCGCAGATAGCCCGCGACGCCCGCGGAAATCGCCTCGGCCACCGAGGCTTGGTCGGCGCGCGACGTCATCATCAGGAAAGGCGTTTCAGGCCAGCGTTTTTTCAGCTCGGTCAACACGCCGAGACCATCTACGCCCGGCATCATCCAGTCGCATAGAACGACGTCGAACGGCTGTTGCGCAGCACGCAGCTGGTCGATCGCGTCAACGCCGCCCGGCGACTGCGCCACCTTTCCGACGCCTAGCGACTGGAGCATGTACGCCACGAGCTCGCGGCTCTGCTTCTGATCTTCGATCAGCAGAACCGTCATCGCGGCGGGCAAGGTCATGCGGCGCAGACAGTTCCGTCGGTTCCACCCGACAGCGCCAGACAGTCGCGGACCGTGTTCAACACCAGTTGGGGATCGAACGGTTTGCGCAACACCGCCTTGGCGCCCAACCGTTCGGCCGAGCGCAGCGGGTCATATTCCGCATCGCGTTCGGCGGTGAAAACCACGACGCCGATGCGTAGATCGGAGGCCGCGCGCAACACATAGAGCCCGTCTTCGCCGGGCATATAGACGTCGGTCAGAACCAGATCGACGCGGTGGCGGCGCAGCTGCTCGGCTGCATCGAGGCCGTCCGACGCGCAAAGCGCGACATAGCCGGCCCTGGCCAACATGACCGCCAGCAGATCGCGAATAGCGACGTCGTCGTCGACAATCAGAAGAGTCGGCGGCTGCATCAGGACAGGCGGGCCCAGGGACGTGGTGAATCAAACCTAAAGAACAGGATGCGGAGCCGCGACTCGCGCGTCAAGAAGCTGTTCGCCTGTCGGACAGGCCTATGTCGTCGCGGGCACGATGCGATGGACCGCTGCGAGCAGCGTGCTTCGTTCAAGCGGTTTGCGCAGCACGCCGGCCGCGCCAAGCTTCGCGGCAAATTCCAGCGCATCGAAGGTTGCGTCCGACTTGCCGGTGAAGGCCAGCACCGGCAGCGCCGGTTGCAACAGCCGCAGATGCCGCAACAACCCCAGACCGTCTTCGCCCGGCATGAAAATGTCAGTCAGGATCAGATCGAATTTTTCTTGTGCGATCAGCTCGACTGCGTGGGCCCCATCCAGCGCGCGGCGCGTCACATGACCCGCGCTCTGTAAGATCGATTCGACGAGATCGCACACGACCTGTTCGTCATCGACCACGAGAATTCGGGCCATATCGGTTCTCGCAAATGCTTCGCTCTAGGACGACGATACGCAGATCGCCGCCATGGAGGGAAGTTGCTGACCAATCAGCCAGGTCAGATTGAATTAGATTAGATTAGATCAAATCTGACAGGCGGCGCTGCGGGCGGGCACCCACCTGCGCGATGATCGTGCCGGCTGCGATCGAGCCGATGCGACCCGATTCCGCCGGCGAGCGGCCGGTGGCCCAGCCATACAGAAACCCAGCCGCGTACAAATCACCCGCGCCCGTCGTATCGACGACCTTGGTCACGGGCGCTGCCGGCACCACAACATTTTCGGCCGGCGACACGATCAACGAGCCTTTGGCGCCGCGCGTCAGCGCTGCGAGATCGCATTTCGTCTTCACGATCGCGGCTGCTTCGTCGAACGACGTTTCATACAGCGACGCGATTTCATGTTCGTTGGCGAACAGAATATCGACATGGCCCTCGACGAGATCGCGGAACGCAGCGCGATGGCGATCGACGCAGAACGAATCCGACAGAGTCAGCGCAACTTTGCGCCCGGCTGCGTGCGCGATGCGCGCGGCTTCGTAGAAGGCCTGCTGCGCCGCGGGCGGATCGAACAAATAGCCTTCGAGATAGGTTACCGCAGATGCGCTGACGATCTCGGCGTCGATGTCGTCGGGCGACAACGTCGTGCAGGCGCCGAGGAAGGTGCTCATCGAACGTTCGCCGTCCGGCGTCACCAGAATCAAACAGCGCGCAGTCGGCGGCCCCATCATCGCGGGCGACGTGGTGAATTCGATGCCGCCGGCGCGAATATCGTGCGTGAACACGCTGCCCAGCTGGTCGTTGCGCACTTTGCCGATATAGGCGGCCTTGCCGCCCAATGACGCGACACCAGCGACCGTGTTGCCGGCACAACCACCCGACATTTCCAGTCCCGCGGGCATCGCCGCGTAAAGTTGTTCGGCGCGTTCGTCGTCGATCAACGTCATGGCACCGCGCGTGACCTGGTTGGCCGCGAGGAAGTCGTCGTCGATCTGCACGATCACGTCGACAATCGCGTTGCCGATGCCAAGCACGTCAAAACGGGGAGCGGTCATTCTTCGAGCTTTCAGCTGAAACGAGTTAGTCGCGGATCTCAGTCGCCCGACCGGCCGGATGGCGCGCACGCGCCTGCAGCCAAATCACGCCCCCTAGATCAACCAGCGAAACCCACAAACGATTATTAATGCCGTACTTCGAGGTGCCGCGTTCACGTGGGCGGTGATTGACCGCTTCCAAGCCCACCTGCAGCCCTTCGCGCTTCATCAGCGCCGGCAGGAATCGGTGCATATGGTCGAAATAGGGAAGACGCAGGAACGCGTCGCGGCCGAACAGCTTCAGCCCGCATCCGGTATCGGGCGTGTCGTCGCCGAGCAGGCCGGCGCGCACGCGGTTGGCGATGCGCGACGACCATTTGCGCACCAGCGTGTCTTGTCGCTTCACGCGTTGGCCCGCGATCATCGCAAGCGTTGCACCCGGCGCGTTGAACGCAGTCCACAGGCGCGGCAGGTCGGCGGGATCATTTTGTCCGTCGCCATCGAGGGTCGCGATCGCGCGTCCGCGCGCGGCAAATACGCCGCTGCGAATTGCAGCGCTTTGGCCGCAGCTTTTTTGGTGACGCAAACGACGAAGACGCGGAAAGCGTTGTGCTGCTTCGGCGAGCTTGGCCGGCGTCGCATCATTCGAACCATCGTCGATATAGATGATCTCGTACGCGACACCGGTCGGCGTCAGCGCGCGATCAATCTCTTCGATCAAGGGCAGAATGTTGTCGGCCTCGTTCTTGACCGGCACCACCACCGAGAGTTCGATGGACGGCGCCGACATGGAAGAAGCTGCAGCGTTTGATATCTCGGACAAAAAATGGGCTCGTCAAATCACGCCGGTGGCGCGGGACCTTCCTGTAACCGTGGGCGCGGGTCGGCGCCAAGTATAATCGGGAGCGCGATTCCGCGCGGGGAGAAACCATATGATCGCCAGCGAGCGTACGGCGTGGTGCACCGTCGCAGCCGTTAGCGGCGCGATCGCGGTCGCGGCCGGTGCGTTCGGCGCCCATGCGGTACCGGCCGGGTCAAAAGCCCAGCAATTGCTGACAACCGGCGCGACCTGGCAGCTGCTCCATACGGTCGCGCTGCTGGCTTCCCTGGCCCTGGTCCCGTCCCGCGCGGTCGGGATTTGTTTCACGGTCGGCTTGGTCGCATTTCCGGGCGCGCTCTACGCGCTGGCCTTGCAAGGCCCGAGCTGGCTGGGCGCGGTGGCACCGGTCGGCGGCCTCGCCTTCCTTGCGGGTTGGCTGCTGGTTGCAGTTGCGGCCTGGCGCAGCCGGGGTATCTAGAGACCCACATGACCGAGCCTTTTGAGAACGAGACGCGCCAAGCCGTCTATGGCGCCGCGATGCGGCTGGCCGCCGAGCAAGGCTGGCAACGCACGACGATGGGCGACATCGCCGCCGCTTCGGGCCGCGATCTTGCGACTCTGCATGACATCGCGATCGACAAAGCAGCGATCCTGACCGGCATCACCGAAGAGGCCGATCGCGCCGTGTTGCGCGCCGCGGCCGATCTGACGCTCGACGATCCGGCGCGCGAACGCCTGTTTGACGTGCTGATGCAGCGATTTGACTCGCTGCGCCCCTATCGCGCCGGCTTGCGCGCCGTGTTGCGCGATTTCGGCGGCGATCCTGTCGCAGCCGCGGCACTGTTGGGCGCGCTCGGTCGTTCTATGGCCTGGATGCTCGAAGCGGCAAAAGTGCCGGCCACCGGTCCGCTGGCGCCATTGCGCGTTGCGGGTCTGGGTGCGCTCTATGCCGTGAGCTTTCGCACCTGGCTGTCCGACGAGGGTGAGGACAGTCCGCGCACGATGGCGTCCCTCGATCAGAATTTGCGGCGCGCCGAGCGGTGGCTCGGCCTTACTTGAACGTCCTGGGAGGACAAAATGGCCGATCCGTTTTCAACCGATTTCGCGCGCATGTTCGAGCAGATGAAAGTGCCGGGCGTCGACATGGAGTCGATCATCGCCTCGCAGCGGAAAAATCTCGAAGCGCTGACCAAGGCCAATCAACTGGCGTTGGAAGGCATGCAGAAAGTCATGCAGCGCCAGGCTGAAGCAGTGCGCGCCTTCGCCACCGAATTCGCCGACATGGCGAAGGGTGTCGCCGCCGATCAGGGAAGCCCGACCGACAAAGTCGCGCGCTCGACCGACCTGGTGAAGGCGTCGTTCGAAAAGACGCTGAACCACATGCGCGAACTCAGCGAGACGATCGCCAAGTCGAACACGCAAGCCGCCGAAGTTCTGTCGTCGCGCGTCAGCGAAGGGCTGAGCGAGTTGAAAGACGCGATGCACAAGGCGAAGCCGCACGGATGAATGAAGTCCTCGCCGCGTTCGGACTGGTTGACATCCGTGTCGGCACGATCGTCGCGGTCGAGCAATTTCCCGAAGCAAGAAAACCGGCGCTGAAACTCGAAATCGAGTTCGGCGCCGGCATCGGGCGCAAAAAATCCTCGGCGCAAATCGTCAAGAACCACGCGCCCGAAACGCTGGTCGGCCGCCAGGTCGTCGCCGTCGTCAATTTCCCGCCACGCCAGATCGGTCCGTTCATGTCCGAAGTACTGGTGCTGGGCGTGCCGGACGAAACCGGCGACGTCATGTTGCTGAAACCAGAACGCCCGGTGCCGAACGGCGGGCGGCTGTACTAAAGCGGCAACCGTACCCGCGCACGCAGCCCGCCCATCGGCGAGTCCGACAGCAACACGTCACCGCCATGCCCGCGCGCAATATCGCGCGCGATGGTCAGCCCCAGACCGGCGCCGCCGGTTTTGGGATTGCGCGATCCTTCCAGACGCATGAACGGACGGAACACATCTTCACGCCGATTGGCGGGAATGCCCGGCCCGTCGTCATCGACCACGATTTCTGCAACCGGCCCGTCGCGCCGCACCGTCACCGACACGCTGCGCGCATAGCGCAACGCATTGCCGATCAGATTGTCGACGCAGCGTTTCATCGCTTGCGCGCGCAAGGTGGCGCGGATGGGTTCGACCAAAGTCAGTTCGATCGTGCGCCCGCCGCGCCGCGCGCGATCGACGCATTCCGCCACCAGCTGATCCAGTTCGGTTGCGGCCGGCGCCTCGGTCCCCTCGCCGCGCGCAAAGGCGAGGTAGGCTTCGATCATCTGCTCCATTTCGGAGACGTCGTCGGCGAAACCTTCGCGTGCTTCGCCTTCGGGCAGCAGCGCCAGTTGCAGCTTCATGCGCGTCAACGGCGTGCGCAGATCGTGGCTGACACCAGCCAGCATCTCGGTGCGCTGCTGGATCTGGCGCTTGATGCGATCCTTCATGCCGAGGAACGCGGCCGCGGCCTGGCGCACTTCCAACGCACCTTCGGGTTTGAATTTTTCGACTTCGCGGCCTTTACCGAACAGATCGGCGGCAATCGCCAGCCGGCGGATCGGACGCACCTGGTTGCGCATGAACAGAATCGCGACCGCCGCCAACAGAATCGACGCGGCCAACATCCACAGCACGAAGAGATAGGTCGTGTAGCTGAACAAGCGGCGCTGCGGCGACAGAACCGTCAGCACGCCGCGCTCAAGCTGCACGCGAATCTCGACCCAGTCTTCCGGCACGTAGGTGCCGATCTCGTAGGGGCGGTGCACTTTCTCGTTGAGCGCCTGACCCAGAATGCGGCGCACCAACGGATTCCACGGCACCAGCACCTGATCGCCCAAGGTCGCGCGCGGTTCGTAGCTGATCAACAGATCCAACTGTTTGCCGCGCGCGGTGACGATCAACGGGATCTGCGTTTCGCTGGCCGCATGTTCGATATCGTCGATCACCAGCGCGATTTCGTTGGCGACCGAAAACGCCAGCGACCGCGTCAGCGCGCTCCAATGACGATCGAAGAACAGATAGGTCGTCACCACCTGCAGCAGCATCACCGGCGTCACGATGATCAGCAGCGAACGACCGAACAGCGTGCGCGGCAGAATGCGCTTCAACCAGCCGGTGCGCTCGGCGACCGGCGATGCCGGCGCGTCAGTCGGGACGGAGGACATAGCCTGCTCCTCGAACCGTCTGCAGATAGCGCGGCAGTTTTGGGTCTTCTTCGATCTTGCGGCGCAGGCGCGTCACCTGCACGTCGACCGAGCGCGCGTTCACGCTGGCGCCCGACCGTTCGGCGAGATCTTCGCGGCTGACGATCGCGCCCGGCGCCTGCGCCAGCACGCGCAGCAACGACGCTTCGGCTTCGGTCAGCTTGACCGGTCCGTCATCGCTGTCGAGTTCGGCGCGTTGCGGATCGAAGCGGAATCGTCCCAACCGCACCGACGCTCCTTGGGCTGGGCTGGGCGCGCGGCGCAGAATCGACGCCAACCGCAACACCAATTCGCGCGGCTCGAACGGTTTTGGCAAATAGTCGTCGACGCCCGCTTCGAGACCGGCGATGCGATCTTCCGCTTCGCTGCGTGCGGTCAACATCAGAATCGGAACCGGATTCGACGCATGCAGGCCGCGCGCGAGATCGAGCCCGCTTTCGCCCGGCATCATCACGTCCAGTACCAGCACGTCGAAGCGGAACAACCGCAACAGCGCGCGCGCCTGGGCCGAATCTTCGGCGGTGGTGACGAGAAACCCGTGCTCGGCGAGATAGCGGCGCAGCAGCGAACGCAGGCGCGCATCATCATCGACGACCAGAACATGTGGCAGGTCGGCCATCAGCGGTGCTGCGGCTTATTGGGCGCGGGCGCTGCGGTATTGGCCAGCCGCGCACGATCCCGCTCATCGACCAAGCCCAACAGCACCTGCCGGAATCCTTCGACCGCCTGGGCACCTGCCGTCCGATAGGCGCGCGCCAAACGTTGGCGCTGGGTCTCGGTCAATTCGCGTTCGAGCGTTTCGCCGGTCGCGGTCAGTTTCAAACAACGCTGGCGCCGATCGCGTGCGCCCGGAATCTGCATCACCAGCCCATCGGCCACGAGCTGGTTCAGAACGCGGCCGAGGCTCTGTTTGGTGATTTTCAAAATCGCCAGCAGCTCGCCGACCGTGATTCCGGGATGACGGCCGATGAAATAGACAGCGCGATGATGGGCGCGGCCGAGCTGCCGGCTGTTGAGCAGCTGGTCGGGCTCGCCGGCGAAATCGCGCCAGCCGCAAAACAGCAGCTCCATGCCCTGGCGAAGATCTTCTTCGCGCAGGAACAGCGGATTCACGCCGGACTTTAGGTCAGCCATGGTGACCTACCTTGCCACGAGGCCGCGCGGGCCCGCAACGAGGCTGCGCGAAGACGGTCGCAGAAGGACGTTCACCGCACATTGGCCCGCGCTGCGCGCAACGACGCTGCGTTCTGTCTGCTTTGCACGACAACGGCTGGCCGCGTTTTGTCGTGTTGCGTATCGTCGCCGCTCTTATTTATCGGAGGGTGTGATGGCGTTGGTGCCGATGGACGATCGCGACGGGATGATCTGGATCGATGGCGAGCTGAAGCCGTGGCGCGATGCCAAGATTCACGTCCTTACGCACGCGCTCCATTACGGCAGCTGCGTCTTCGAAGGGCAGCGCGTCTATAACGGCAAGGTCTTCAAGCTGACCGACCACTCGACGCGCCTGCGCAAGTCGGCCGAGCTGCTTGGGTTTGAAATCCCCTACTCGGTCGCTGAACTCGACAAGGCCTGCGAAGCGGTTGTGGCCGCCAACAAGCTGACCGATGCGTATATGCGTCCGGTCGCGTGGCGCGGTTCGGAGCAGATGGGCGTTGCGGCCCAGCAGACCAAGATTCACGTCGCGGTCGCGGCGTGGGATTGGGGCAGCTATTTCTCGGAGGAGCTGCGCGAGCGCGGCATCCGCCTGACCTGGGCGCGCTGGCGTCGTCCGGCGCCCGACACGGCGCCGAGCGCGTCGAAAGCGGCCGGCCTCTACATGATCTGCACCATGTCGAAGCACGAAGCCGAAGCGGCCGGGTTCCACGACGCGCTAATGTTGGACTATCGCGGCCGTTTGTCGGAAGCGACCGGCGCCAATCTGTTCGTCGTCAAAGGCGGCAAGATCCACACGCCGGTGCCGGACTGTTTCCTCGACGGCATTACGCGCCGCACGGTGATGGACCTGGCGCGTCAGCGCGGCATCGAAGTGATCGAGCGTCCGATGTGGCCGTATGAAATCGCCACCGCCGACGAAATCTTCCTCACCGGCAGCGCGGCCGAAGTCACCGCCGTCGGCGAGGTTGATGGTCACAATCTGCAAGTCGGTCCGATCACGCGCGCGCTGCGCGACGACTATGCGCGCCTCGTGCGCGGCGAGCTGAAGGCGGCTGCGGCGTAATCTGGAATTGGGCGAGCGGCCCGTATCGCGAAGTAAGCGATCGGGCCGCCGCACATCACGATATGCGCGAACAATTGGTTCGCGACCACCAGCACAGTCGGGTTGCTGGATGACGACGCCGCCGAGAGCGGAACCACCACGTAATTCATCACGCAGAACATGCCGAGGCCGAACGCGATTGCGGTCAGCGGCCACGAGCGCGTGAGCAGCGAGACGCGGCGTACGATCTCGAAGAAGACCAGCGCAGCCACGAACATGATCGAGAAATGCAGCACGGTGCCGAGCGCCGCCGTCGCCGCACCGCCCTGAAACGAGGCGGGGCCCAACAGGCCGGTCGCAACCGATTGCGGAATGCGGATCGGGTTGGTGCCGTTGCGGATGCCGTAAAAGACGATGACGTCGAGGAAGTCGAGCGTGCCGGCGATCAAGGTCGCAAGCACAACGGGGCGAAGTCGGTTCATGCCGCAAGGCTAGACAAGCAACTCGCCGCGGTCAGGAACCAGATCGGCAGAACTTCAAAGGACCAGTGGCGCGACCCTGTGTGGGCCGCGCCACGATCTCAACGTTCGGCGACGGGCAGCACTTTGCGCTGCGCCGAGCCGTCATAGGCAGCCAGCGGACGGATCAGCTTGTTGTCTTCGTTCTGTTCCATCACATGCGCAGTCCAGCCGGTGATGCGGCTCATCACGAAGATTGGCGTGAACATCGGAATGTCGAAGCCCATCAGGTAATAGGCAGGGCCGGTCGGGAAATCGAGATTGGGATGGATGTTCTTCTTCGCGAGCATGGTGCGCTCGAGAATTTCGTACATCTCGACCCACTTCTGGCCGTTCTTGATTTTGGCCATCTCGAGGAAGGCCTTCTTCATCGTCGGCACGCGGCTGTCGCCGTGCTTGTAGACGCGATGACCGAAGCCCATCACCAGGCGCTTGTCGGCGATGTTGCCAAGCAGCCAGGCCTCGGCCTTCTTCGGATCGTCGACCTCGAGCATCATATGCATGACCGCTTCATTGGCGCCGCCATGCAGCGGCCCCTTCAGCGCGCCGATGCCGCCAACCACCGCCGAATAAATATCCGACGTTGTCGACGCGATGACGCGCGAGGTGAAGGTCGAAGCGTTGAACGAGTGTTCCGCGTACAGAGTCAGCGAAACGTCGAAACACTTCACCACTTCCGGCGCCGGCACTTCGCCAAAGCACATATGGAAGAAGTTCTCTGCGAAGCCGAGCTTGGGATCCGGCTTGATCGGTTCCTTACCGTTGCGCAGGCGATAGTCGGCCGCAACGATGGTCGGAATCCGCGCCATCATCTTGATCGATTTTTCGAGATTCGCTTTGGGCGAATTGTCTTCCGTTTCCGGATCCTGCACGCCCAGGAACGACACCGCGGTGCGCAGCGTATCCATCGGATGCGCGGTCTTGCGGAACTTGCGCATCACTTCGATCAGATCGTCGCCGATCCAGCGATGCTCGCGCTCCTGGCGTTCGAAATGCATCAGCTGTTCGCGCATCGGCAATTCGCCGTGCCAGATCAGATACGCGACTTCTTCGAACTTGCAGAGCGCAGCCAGCTCTTGCACCGGATAGCCGCGATAGGTGAGCGAGTTCGTCTCCTCCATCACCTTCGAAATCTTGGTCGTATCGGCATAGACGCCGGCCAGACCTTTTTTGATATCGATCGCGTCAGACATTGATCAGCGTTTCCTCTTTGAATGATGCGCGTGCTTTGCAGCGCGTCTTAGTTCTTTTGGGGCATGCCCTGCGGGATCACGGTGGTCACAATCGACGCGTCGAGCGCTTCGTATTCGTGATAGCCGATCGCGGCGTACAGCTCGGCGCGGGTCTGCATGCGGTCGACCATGTTCTGCGTGCCGCCGTCGCGGCGGATCGCGTTGAACAGATCTTCCTGTGCCTTGGCGGCGCAGCGCAGCGCGCTGACCGGCCAGATCACCATCTTGTAGCCCATCGCTTCGAATTCGCTGGCCGTGAAGAACGGCGTCTTGCCGAACTCGGTCATGTTGGCGAGCAGCGGCGTGCCCTGCATGCGGCGCGCGAATTCTTCGAACATCTCGCGCGTCGTCAGCGCTTCCGGGAAAATCGCATCGGCGCCGGCCTGCATATACAGCTTGGCGCGTGCGACGGCGCCGTCCATGCCTTCGCTGGCGGCCGCGTCGGTGCGCGCGATGATGACCAGGTTGCGGCGCGCCTTGGCCGCCGCCGAAACTTTCGCCGCCATGTCGTGCGCGTCGGCAAGTTTCTTGTCGTTCAAGTGACCGCACTTCTTGGGCAGAAGCTGGTCTTCGAGATGCACCGCGCCGGCGCCCGCATCTTCGAACGTGCGCACCATGTGCATCACGTTGAGCGCCTCGCCATAGCCCGTGTCGCCATCCACCAGCACTGGCAAGGCCGATGCGCGCGCGACCTGGCGCACGAAGAAGGCCACTTCATCGACCGTGATGACGCCAAGGTCGGGCAAGCCCATCGACGCGGTCATCGCCGCGCCTGACAGGTACAAGGCTTCGAAGCCGGCCGCTTTGGCCTGGCGCGCAGCGAGACCGTTTTGCGTGCCGGGCAACTGCAGGATCTGCTTGCGGCCAAGCAGCTCGCGGAAACGTTCGCCCGCGGGCTTGGTCGGCAGGTCGGCTGCGGTGAGATAGATCATCTGGAATCTCCGATGCGAAAACGGCGCGTCCGGTGATCTAAATTTGATCGGGGCGCGCCGTCCTCAGACTGCAATCAGAATAGGCCGGGTTTGCCGACGCTCAACTTGCCCGACGGCAAGGCGACGTTGAGGCCCAGCAGATCCTGCGCCGACAATTCGGGCAGGCGCTGCACCAGATCGAGGAAGCGCTTCGACTCAGCTGCGTCGAGAATGCCCTCGGTCAGGATCTGGAACTTGCGCACATAGTGCTGGCGCACCCACGGCGTCGCACCCAGCGGATGCGCGTTGGCGACCGCCAGTTCGTCGACCAGCGTCTCGCCGTTCTTGAGCGTGATTTCGACCTTGCCGCCGAACGCTTTCACGTTCGGATCCGACGAGTGATAACGCGCGGTCCAGGCCGGATCTTCGACCGTGCTGATCTTCTTCCACAGCGCGACGGTGTCCGGACGCTGTGCGCGTTCCGGCGCGTAAGAACGCACGTGATGCCATTCACCGTCCTGCAACGCGACCGCGATGATGTACATGATCGAATGGTCGAGCGTTTCGCGGCTCGCTTTGGGATCGAACTTCTGCGGATCGTTCGAACCGGTGCCGATCACGTAGTGCGTGTGATGCGACGTGTGGATGACGATCTTTTCGACGTCGTCCCAGTTCTTGATCTTCTTGCCCATGCGGAAGGCGAGATCGATCAGCGCCTGGCTCTGATATTCGGCCGAATGTTCTTTGGTGTAGGTGTCGAGAATGGCGCGCTTGGATTCGCCCTTGCCCGGCAGCGGCACTTTGTACTGCGCTTCCGGACCGTCGAGCATCCAGGCAACGACCGAATCTTCGCCTTCGTAAATCGGCGACGGTGCGCCTTCGCCGCGCATCGCGCGGTCGACCGCTTCAACCGCGAGTTTGCCCGCGTGGCTCGGCGCGAACGCTTTCCACGACGAGATTTCGCCCTTGCGGCTCTGGCGCGTCGAGGTGGTGACGTGCAGCGCCTGCTGCACCGCCTGGTAGATCACATCGGTGTCGAGCCCCAAGAGCGTTCCGAGGCCTGCAGCGGCCGAAGGTCCAAGATGCGCGACGTGATCGATCTTGTGCTTGTGCAGGCAGATCGAACGGACGAGATCGACCTGGATTTCGTAGCCAGTGGCGAGGCCGCGGATCAGCGCCTTGCCGTCTTTGCCGACTTGCTGCGCGACCGCGAGGATCGCCGGAATGTTGTCGCCCGGGTGGCTGTAATCCGCCGCCAGGAACGTGTCGTGATAATCGAGCTCGCGCACGGCGGTGCCGTTCGCCCAGGCCGCCCATTCGGCGTGCACGCGCACGTCGGGGCCGCAGCCGAACACGGTGGCGCCGTTCGCGCGCGGATGCGCCAGCGCCTGCGCGCGCGCCGTCGTCACCGGACCGCGATTGATCGCGGCGATGGCGACCGATGCGTTGTCGATGATGCGGTTCACGATCATGTCGACCACGTCGCTTTCGACGGCGACGGGGTCGGACGCGACCTCCGCGATCTTCCAGGCTAGCTGGTCGGCTTTGGGCAGGCGGTCGCGTTCGGGATGGACGCGCACATCATGGATTTGCATGGGGCGATTTCTGTTCACGGTGTCGTGGAGATGCCGCGTTTTAGGCTTGGTATCTGGCCGCGCCAAGCCTTGCCGACGGTTGCCTGCTCTGCCGAACGACCTGTAGGTTCAGCCACAGGACGGATAGGCAGGGTTTCCCGAAATGCTCGAAGATGTCGTCACGATCTTCAAACGGCTAACCGAGCGGCAGGTCTACACGCCGCAAGTTCATGTCTCGATCCCGATGCCTTCGAGTGGGCCAGTGGCACTCAACGACCGTCACGGCGATGCAATCCGTCGCCAACTTCGGTGGGCGGTAGGCAATGTATTTCTCGCCGGCATCGAAAGCGGCGCCCGCACGATCGACACGCTGGCGACGATGGTCGGGGAATTGGTCGCGATCGCACTGGCAAATGCCGACCGCGATACGGCGGTCGAGATGCTGCGGCTGGCGCACCAGGCCGCGTCGCATATCGATATCGACACGGCCGACCTGCCCTGCGTGCCGCCCGTCGAAGAGATCGGGCAGCCGGGTGCCATCGCCTTTGTCGACCGTCTGGTCGAAGGCGGCATGCAGGCGGCGCTGTCGGGTTGCGAAGGCGTCACGCGCGAAACCGTGGTGCAGCGGCCGATGTTGATCGGCGTCGGCATGATGGCCGACCAGCTGGGCTGGAACGCGACGATGGACGTGCTGGCCGAGCTACTCGAATACGCGCGCGACCAGGTCGAAAAAGAAACGCCGCGCGGGCTGCAGTAAGCGCCGCGCACCAACGAAAACGCCCGCCAGGGAAGCTGGCGGGCGTTTGTCGTTTCGGCGGTGTTGGCGCTGCTTATTTCAGCTTGAACACGACCTTGTACTGACGGCCGGGACTGTCGACGGGCTTGCCGTCTTTGGTGCCCGGATCGAACGTCCAACGCTCGAAGGCGCGCTTGGCGGCCGACGCGAACTGATAGCCTTCGGGGCTTTCCTCGATGACTTCGACGTCCGCGACCGTACCGTCGGCTTTGATGGTGAAGCGCATCGTGGCGTAGCCCTCGATGTTTCGCTCCTGCGCCCGCTCCGGATATGTCGGCTGCGGACCGCTTTTCTTCTGCGGCTGCGACATCGGCAGCACTTTGTCGGTCGTGATCGTGGTCGGCGGACCCGGACGACGTTCCAAGTTGGGCTGCGGCGGGATCGGCAGATCCGGCACCGTGGTCGGCACCTGCACGATCTTCGACGGAGTCGGGATGAAGAGCGGACGCTCTTGCACCTTCGGCTGTTCCGGCGGCGGCGGCGGGGGTGGCGGTGGCGGTGGCGGTGGTGGCGGGGCGACGAGGTCGATGACCTGCTCTTCCGGCGGCTGTTCGACCGCGTGGAAGCTCAGCGCATACGCCAGGTAGATCGCGAGCACGACGTGTGCCCCGAACGAGATGATGATGCCTGGGCGCATTCGACTACTTCACCAGCTCTTCGCCGACGAGCGCGACTTTGTAGAAGCCCGCGTCGCGCAGCCGGTTCATCAACTCCAGCACCTTGCGGTACTGGGTCGTCTGATCGCTACGAAGATAGATACGCGCGGTGTCGCGCGCTTCCGGCGGAATCTCTTTTTCGAGCTTCGCACCGAGTTCTTCGATCGAACCGATCGGGTTATCGCCGATATAGACTTTGCCGTTCTGCTGTAGCGACAGGAACACCGGCTTGTTCGGGTTTCCTTCCGGATTCGCATTCGACTTCGGCAGTTCAACTTTCACGTTCACGGAGGCGAGCGGTGCCGCCACCATGAAAATGATCAGGAGAACCAGCATCACGTCCACGAAGGGCGTGACGTTGATCTCACTATTTTCGTCGAAGGCGGCGTTCTTCCCTCCGCCGCCTCCGGCTCCGAGCTTCATGCCCATTGCGTTGGCTTCCCCGTCGTCAGCCGGTCGTGCTTTCGCCGACCAGTCCGATCTTTTTGAGCTTCGCGTCGCGCAGCAGGTTCATCAGATCCATGACGGATTTGTACTGAACGTCGAGGTCTGCGCGGATGTAGACGGCTTTGTCGTCTCGCTTTTCGAGAGGAACCTGCTTGTCGATTTCGGCCGGCAGTTCAGCGACGGAAGCGATCTGTGTGTCACCGACATACAGAGTTCCGTCCTGCTGCAGACTGATAAAGAGCGGCTTGTTGTTCTCGTCCGGCGGTGACGGCGTCGAGTTGGTCGGCGGCAGATCGACCTTCGTGTTCACGGTCGCCAGAGGCGCCGAGACCATGAAGATGATCAGCAGCACCAACATGATGTCCACGAAGGGCGTCACGTTGATGTTCGCGTTTTCAGCGAACCCGCCGGCGCTAGGCGCGCCTTTGCCGAGCTGTACTCCCATAGGATTGAGTCCCCTTTAAATCGAGGCTCAGACCTTGTGGTCGAGGTAGCGCGACAGAACCGTCTGGAATTCGCCGACGAAGCCGTTCATGCGGTTATTAAAGTCGCCGATCTGACGGGCGAACTTGTTGTAGAAAATAACCGCCGGGATGGCCGCAACGAGACCAATCGCGGTCGCCATCAACGCTTCCGCGATACCAGGCGCCACAACCGCGAGGTTGGTCGTCTGCGTGTTCGCGATGCCGATGAACGCGTTCATGATGCCCCACACCGTGCCGAACAGACCGACGAACGGCGAGACCGAGCCGATCGAGGCGAGCACGCCCATGCCGGCGCCGAGGCGCTGGCTTTCGGCAGCTTCGGTGATTTCCATCGCCGTACGGGTGCGGTCTTCGACGTGTGCGCGCAGTTCCGGATGCGCAGCAGCGCCCGGCGTCAGCGACAGGCGAAGCTCTTCCATGCCCGACTTGAAGATGTTGATCAGCGGGTGGTTCTTTTCGTTCTGAACCTTGGCGTAGGCCTCATCGAGCGTCGACGAGTTGCGGAACGTCTTCAGGAACTGTTCCGAGCGGCGGTTCAGCGACGCGAAGAAGAAGCTCTTGTCGAGCAGAATGGCCCAGGTCCAAACCGAAGCCAGCGCCAGCGCGATCATGACGACCTTCACGATGATGGTCGCGTTCATGAACATGCCGACCGGCGACAGGTCGTGTGCAAGCTGCGGCGGGGCGCCGGCGCTCGGCGCGGCGGCGTCGGTGCTCGGGGCAGCCGGCGCGGTCGCCGTCGGCGCGCTGCTCGGGGGTGTCGTCGGGGCCGGGGCTGCCGTCGTCGGGGCAGCCGGCGCTGCCGGCGTCTGCTGCGCCATCAACGGCGCTGACGTGGCGAGCGCGGCAACGCCGACGATCGCAGCCAGAGCGAGACGGAGGCGCACCGAAGTCAGAAACGAAGCTCGCATGGTTCCACTTTCATTGTTGATTCAACGATCCGACGCCCGCGTACAACGCAGTAGCGGCCGAAGCCGCCTCTTTCCGGCGCCGGTGCCCGCCCACGAGGACGGGCGGAAGACTCCCTGTGTACATGCGCCCCGCGCGGCCGAGTCCGGCGAGGGCGCGGCACCATAGAACTCGAAAGCGCGGCGATGCAAACGGAGAATCCGGCTGCGCCGCAAGCATCGTTCAGTCCGATAAACGCCGCTATTCCGCAGGATTATTAGGCCAAGTTCATGTCGCGCAAGCGGTGAACCCGCATGCGCCAACCCGCGACTTTGCCGCGCAGTTCCCTGAAATTGCGAATCGCCGACCTGTTCGGCACGCGGATTCACGCAGGAATTTCTCCGCGTGTAACAGGAGCGTGTCGTTGGCGCCTCAGGGAATCAGCGCAGCAGCCAACATCGCAGCCGGATCGGCGGTCGCTTCGGCCGGCGCGAACAGAAGGACAATTTCCCCGTTGTCCCCATCGCCGATGGGACAAGCGTGCAGGCGCAGATTGAGCGGCGCGCCGCTGCCGCCATGCATGGAAGTTGCGATCACGATCGGCCCGCGCTCGCGCCGCGCCTTGGCTTCGGCGCGCAGCGCGTCGCGTTCGAGCCGCAGCGGCGACAGGATTTCGGTCATCGCGCTGCCCGGCAGCTCGTCTAGCCGCTTGTCCGTCATGGCGGCGAAGGCGCGATTGGCGAATCCGACCCGCTGATCGGGTCCCACCGAGAGCACCGGCCAGATAATCGCATCCAACACGTCGCGATAGCGGCGCGTACGCTGTCCGACTTCTTCTTCGATCCGCACTGTGTCCAGCGCCCGTTCGCGACCCAACGCCAGCCGGTCGATCGCAAGCTGTTTCATCGCGCGCGCCGCCGACAGCGTGTTGCGGACGCGGATCGCAAGTTCGCGGTGATCGACCGGTGACGACAGAAAATCTGCAACCCCCGCTTCCAACGATTCGTACAAGGTCGCACGGTCGCGCAGCGCGGTAACAACGATGATCGCGCCGTGGAAGTTTGGATCGGCGCGGCACCGCCGTACAAATTCGGCGCCCGTCATCGTTGGCATCGAAAAATCGGTGATGATCAGATCGGGGTCACCCCCACGCACCGCGAGCAATGCCTCGTCGGGTGTGGCAAATGTCCGGACGATCGCGTCGCCCTCGATGCCGCGAACCAGCCGTTCGAGAATCAAACGGTTGGTGGCGTTATCATCGACAATCAGAATCTCAGTCATACAGTCGGTCGCCAGTCGCGTCGCATCACGCACGTGTGTCTTGTCTTCACGCAAGAGACAAGCGTTCTGGAATCGCCGCTACGTACGGCTCTTCGAAGAATTGGGCGACGGCAGCTTCGACGTCTTCCAATTGAACCTTCCGCCACTAAAAGCAGCAGCCTGCTGACCATGCTGGCTGGCTGCGCCCACAAAGCCGCCGCCCGTATCCTGCGTTTGCGCCCACGCGCTGGCATAGGCAGCAGCCTTGCCCATCAAGCCGATGCCGATCATCGGAATCAGCAGCATGTAGAGAAAGCGCGAATCGAACAGCGACATGTTCAGTGCCGGATCGCGCCGGGCAATCGCGTCGAACAGATCCTTGAAGCTGGTGAAGGTCACCGAGTCAGTCGACAGAATGGCCGGCGTATAGGCGATCAGCGCCGCGACCAGCGCCACCGGCAGTGCTACGAACGCGACCGTCAACATCGCATGCAGCGCCATGCGCAGCGCCTGCATGAAGTATTTTCCGCCGCCGGGAAATGCGGGCGCCGCCAACCAGAACGGCGCCATCACCGTCAACAAGGTCGCGGCAACCAGCGTGTCGATCAGATAGAACGCGATCAGCACGGTGAAGAAGCCGTACAGGCCCATGATCAACCAACCGCCGCCTTGCTGCAGCACTTCTTGCGTGCCGGTGGTGATGCCGTCGCGCAGGATCGTATTGGCGGATTCCATCAGGATGTTGTGCTTGTCCAACGTCGCCATCTTGCCGCCGAGCACAAAACCGACGGCGATCATGCGGTTCATGCGCGCCAGCGAACACAACATGCCGCCGATCGCAGCATTGTTCACCGTGACGCCGACCGACGATTGATCGATCGACGCGCTTTGCTGCGTCAGGATCGGCCGCAGAACGTAGGATTCCGGGCTGTCGCCGGCGACGCCCAGAATCGCAAACGCATTGAGGTTGCAGCCTGGAATGTGATCCAGCCCGTCGACATCGCCGGTTCCGTCCCCGCGCGACACCGCCATCGAGGCCGTGGCGAACGAGCCGTTGGGCGAAATCATTTCACCAGCTGCGAGAATGATGCGCGGCAGTTCCACCAAGGTCGCTGTGAAGGGTTGGTAGATCCAATCGAGATAGCGCCGCAGCCCAGGATAATTCTGCGCCTCTTGCGCGTCCCAGATCGTCACGACTGGCGTTTCAGGGCGCCCGCCGCCGAAAAACAGCAAAATGCCGACCAGCAACAGCGACCGCAGGAACAGGCTGCGCAACATGGCCGGACCGCGCTGCGCATCGCCGAACGCCAGCGCGACGCGCAAAATGGAGAACACCATGAAGACCGCAAATCCGGTCACCAGCGCGTCGTAAAAATAGACGGTGAAGGCGACGAACAAGGTCGCGGCGAGCAAGGCCGCGCCTTGATAGACGGTGCCGATCACATCGCACATCGCGCAGCTCTTCACGAACGACACGTATTGATAGGTGATCGCATTGGCGAGCGCGGCCGGGTTGACCGGCGTTTCGTCCTTCTTGCTCGCTGCGACCTGCGTCACCGATTGCGCCACGACCGGTCGCAATCCGCCGGCAATCGGCACGGCTGCATGCGGCTGCGCCCACAGGCCAAGCCAGAAGAACAACCCGATCGCAGCCAGTGCGACGATGCGCCGGCGGCTGGTGGCAAAGCGAAACCAGCCGCTCATCGAAACCAGCGTGCGCGAAAGCGCGGCACGAAGGCCGCAAGCGCCAACACGACGAACGCGATCGCCGAAACCAAGATTGCGAGCGGCACGATCAAGCCGCCGCCGCTCCAGCGATCCAACAGGACCAACAACACGACCAGCACCAACCCCGCCTGCGGCCGCAACCACCAGGGCGCACGCGGCGCCGTCTCGTCGGTTTGCTCGTCCACGCAACGCCTCTCGACCCAGGAAAGCCATGAGATTAACTTGAAGAACACGGAAAGCAACGTTATTACGTTATCATCGTGAAAGTCGTTACCGCAATTCTCCTTGCGACAATGCTCCTTGCCGGCACGGCGCAGGCCGAGCCGCGGTGCGAGGCCCATATCGAGCGCGCGTCGCGCCATTACGGTATTCCGGCCGGCATTCTGTTGGGCATCGCGATGGTCGAGAGCAATTTCCGCTTGCGCCCACATCCGTGGACGATCGCGTTTCTCGACGGATCGCCGTCCATCTACGCACCGAGCCTGGACGCGGCGCGCCCCTATCTGCGCCGCGCCGACGGCAAACCGCGCACCGATATTTCGATTGGCTGCATGCAGCTCAACATGGCGTGGCACTTGAAACGCGTGCGCACGCCGGAATGGGGCATCGATCCCGAAGTGAATGTTTGGTACGCGGCGGCCTATCTGCGCGAGCTATACGACCGCCGCAAAAGCTGGACGCGCGCGGTCATCGACTACAATGGCGATACCGATCCGGCCGCACGGATTCGCTATGCTTGCGCCGTCGATTCCTGGATGCGCCGCGTCTATCGCCTGCCGGTCAGCGAACAGCGCAAAGCAGTGTGCAGCGTTTAGCCTGGCAACTTGAAGAAGCTCGCCGCCGCTGCGCGGTGTGCTTCTTTCTTGGCGATGGCGGCGCGGATGCGCGCGATTTCGGATTCGTGTTCGCCGATCAGCGCCTGCAATTCGTCGACCGACATGTCGTCGAGCGGCTTTAGGGCCGGCTTCGGCTTGCGCACGTCGAGTTCTTCGTCGAAGGCCATGATCTCCTCCCCGCTTTTCGCTATTTGAACCGATCTTACTCGAACGAGGACCGCATGGCCGAGATCCCACAGGACGATGTCGCGATCGAGATCACCACACATGGTGGCCCCGAGGTTCTGCGCCCGGTCCGCCGGCCCGTGCCGCAGCCTGGCCCGAACGAGTTGCTGGTGCGGGTCGCCGCCGCCGGCGTGAATCGCCCCGATCTGATGCAGCGCGCGGGACAATATCCGCCGCCGCCGGGCGCCAGCGACATTCCGGGACTGGAAGTCGCGGGCACGGTTGCAGCAATCGGCGCTGAGGTGCGCGACGTTCGTGTCGGCGACGAGGTGTGCGCGTTGGTTGCGGGCGGCGGCTATGCGCGCTGGTGCATCGTGCCGGCACCGCAGGCGCTGCCGATTCCGCGCGGCCTGTCGATGATCGAAGCAGCGGCGCTGCCCGAAACATTTTTCACCGTGTGGCGCAACGTGTTTGACATCGGGGGTCTGCGCGCCGGCGAAACTGCGTTGGTGCATGGCGGCGCATCCGGCATCGGCACGACCGCGATCCAGATGATCGCCGCAATGGGCGCAACGGCGATCGTCACCGCTGGCACCGTCGCGAAATGCGCGGCCTGTCGCACGCTGGGCGCTGCACACGCGATCAACTACGCGACCACCGACTTCGTCGAAGCGACGTTGGCCGCGACCGACAAGCGCGGCGTCGATCTGGTGCTCGATATGGTCGGCGGCGATTACGTGTCGCGCAATTTGCAGGCGCTGGCCGAATTTGGCCGCCACGTCTCGATCGCCACCCAACACGGCCACAAGATCGAGATCAGCCTGGTCCCGGTGATGCGCAAACGCCTGACCCTGACCGGATCGGTGCTACGGGCCCGGTCCGTGGCCGAGAAAGGCGCCATCGCCGCCCAATTGCGGGAAAAAATCTGGCCGCTGCTGGAAACCGGGCGGATCAAGCCGCAGATCTGGAAGAGCTTCCCGCTGGAAGAGGCCGCCGCAGCCCACGCGGCGCTTGAGGGCGGGGAGCATGTCGGGAAGGTCGTCCTGGCGACATGACGCAGGCGGCCTGCCGAATCGCGGTTCCGATTGCGTCCGGGCCGGGGCCGTCCATATAACGGCCTGGAATTACACGGGCCGCGCCCGGCGCCCGGCTAGGGCGCGGCGCGGCCCGCCTCTTTTGGAGTTTGGACAATGGCCTTTCCCTTGATGCCGAAGGCGACCGCGGTCTGGATGGTGGAGAACACCGGCCTGACCTTCGATCAGATCGCCGCCTTCACCGGCCTGCATAAGCTGGAGGTTCAGGGCATCGCTGACGGCGAAGTCGCAATCGGCATGGTCGGGCTGGACCCGGTCGCCGGCGGCCAGATCTCGAAGGAAGCCTTGGCTGCGGCCGAAGCCGACCCGGCCGCGCGCCTCACGTTGATCCACAAAGACCTGCCCGCGCCGGTGAAGCGGGCCAAAGGCCCGCGCTACACGCCGGTGACCAAGCGCGCCGAAAAGCCCGACGCGATCGCCTGGCTGATCAAGCAATATCCCAGCCTGTCGGACACGCAGATCGGCCGTCTGATCGGCACGACCAAGGCGACGATCCAGTCGGTGCGCAACAAGACCCACGAGACCGCGTCGACCATCAAGCCGAAGAGCCCGGTCTTGCTTGGCCTGTGCACGCAGGCGGAACTCGACGAAGCGATTTCGAAGATCCGCGCCAAAGCCGGTTCGATGGCGCCGGTTGACGCGTCGTACGACGAGCCGGACGCCGAGATCCAAGACGAAAGCACCGAGCACGCTGAACACTGACCAGCGAAGCCTTGGTAGAAACGAAAACGGCGGCCCCCTCAGGCCGCCGTTTTTATTTGTGAATCCCTGACGTCAGATGGCCGGGTATTGAACCGGTACCAGCCGTTGCATCTCGTCCTTCACGCGAAGCTTTTCGCGTTTCAGTTTCAGGACAGTTTCGCTGTCGGGATAAGGTCGGTGGCTTTCTCGGCGAAGAGCGGTCTCGAGAGAAGCGTGCTTTGTGCGCAGGCTTTCGAGGCGGTCCTCTAACGGCATGTCGTACCTCGCGGTTCGGGTTGCCCGCGTGAACCGTCCCACGAGTTTCGGCGTCTTCCAAGACCGAATACGTATATGTCCCCAACAAAAGCGTGGACGAATTTCTTAGGTGTAAAATCGCATCCGCGCGTTGGATTTTGAGCGCAATCTGCGCGTGCAAATTTCGCCCAGAAATTTGCTTGGGCGTTAGCGGTCGCCCAGGCAAATCCCCAACGCGCGCGCGGTTTTTACCAAGTCGCTCTCGAGATCAACAGCTTGATAACGTGCGATTGCATCGGCGATCGGAACGTCGACGACGCGCCGGTTCGACCACGCAACCATGCGATCGAATTTCCCGTCCGCGACGAGATCGACTGCGTGCACACCGAACGCAGTTGCAACCAAACGATCCTGTGCAGAAGGCGGGCTGCCGCGCTGCACATGGCCGAGCACAGTGACGCGCGTTTCGGCGCCCGTCGCCTGCGAGATCGCTTCGCCGAGATACTGGCCGATCCCGCCATAGCGGCGCGCGCCGCCGTGATGTTCGACCTTCACCATCTTGCCTTCGAGCGTGCGCACCGCTTCCGACACGATGATGAGCGCCGAGTTTCGTCCGCCGGCGCGCAGGTCGAGAATCTTCTTTGCCACGACGTCGAGGTCGTACGGAATCTCGGGCAACAGAATGACGTCGGCGCCGCCCGCAATGCCCGCGTGCAACGCGATATGTCCGGCGTCGCGTCCCATCACTTCGAGCACCATCACGCGCGCATGGCTCGCAGCGGTGGGCTGCAGCCGGTCGAGCGCTTCGGTCGCGACCGACACAGCGGTGTCAAAACCAACTGCGACTTCGGTCAGGCCGATATCGTTGTCGATCGTTTTCGGGATGCCGACCAGATTGAAGCCGCCCTGCGTTGCAAGCCGGCGCAGAATCGCGAACGACCCGTCACCGCCGATGCCGATCACCGCATCGAGCTTCAGTTCGCGCACCGCCTCGATGATTTCGTCAGACCGGTCTTTGGTGCTGCGATCGGGCATCGGAAAGGCAAACGGATTGCCCTTGTTCGTGGTGCCCAGGATCGTGCCGCCCAGCCGCATCACAGTGCCGTCGACCTTGGTGACGTCGAGCGTTTCATAGCGCATCGGCCGGTCGAGCAGGCCCATCGTGCCGTCGCGAATGCCAAGCACGGTCCAGCCGTAATGCGCGGCCCGATGCACGACGGCCCGGATCACCGCGTTCAGACCTGCACAGTCGCCGCCAGAGGTCAGAATACCGATCGTTTTGGTCATGGCGGTCCTCATGGCGCTCTTTCCCGCGAAGTGGGTACCGGTTCGCGACGGGAAAACGCGCCAAAACAAAATGAAGCACGATCCGACGGGGTCGGATCGTGCGGGCAGTGGGCTGACCGAGAGTTCCCGAGCCCGGCGCAGGGCGCAAGTCGCTGGCCGGCGCGTTCCGCGCCAACACAAAGAAGCGGGCCTACGCCCGCGGAGCCGCGCGTGGAACGCAGGGCCCGTCGACCCTCACAAAGCTTGCATTGGTTGGGGTCGGGTGCTTTCTCCTCCCCTTCTCGAGGACACCCGGTTTCCCGACAGCACGCCGATGCTCGAACAAGAAATAATGCGCCGTAAGCTCGAAGAGCTGAGGACAGAGCACCGCGACCTCGACGATGTCATCGCGCGCATGGCCGAAGACAACAAACCGTTCGACCAGCTCCAGATGCAGCGACTGAAAAAGCGCAAGCTGATTCTCAAAGACGCCATTCTGAAAATCGAATCCCGACTCTTGCCGGACATCATCGCGTGACCAAGAAAAAGAACACGACGCGTAAAGCGGCCGCGCCGCGCAACAAGAAGACGAGCGCACCGCCCGTCGTCGGCGTGATCATGGGATCGACGTCGGATTGGGAGACGATGAAATTCGCCACCGACGCGCTCGAGCTGTTGGGCGTGCCGTACGAAGCAAAAGTCGTCTCCGCGCATCGCACGCCGGCGCGTCTGGTCGCCTACGCGACGACGGCCAAGGGACGCGGCCTACAAGTGATCATCGCCGGCGCCGGTGGTGCTGCACATCTGCCGGGCATGGTCGCATCAATGACGGCGCTGCCGGTGTTGGGCGTGCCGGTTCGTTCGAAAGCGTTGTCGGGTCTCGATAGTCTTCTGTCGATCGTGCAAATGCCGGGCGGCGTGCCGGTCGGTACGCTTGCGATCGGCGAAGCGGGCGCGAAGAACGCGGGCTTGCTGGCGGGCGCGATCATCGCGCTGCAGGACAAGCAGGTTGCCGCCAAGCTCGACGCGTTCCGCGCGCAACAGACCGACGACGTCGCAGATTCGCCTGACGCATGACGATCCCGCCGGGATCCATCATCGGCATGCTGGGCGGCGGCCAGCTTGGCCGCATGACCGCACTTGCCGCAGCACGTCTCGGCTACAAGACGCACGTCTTCACACCGGAACCGAACGGTCCCTGCGCGCAAGCCTGCGCAGCTGAAACCGTTGCCGATTGGGACGACGAAGAAGCGCTGGCCGCGTTCGCCGACTCCGTCGACGTCATCACACTCGAATTCGAAAACGTTCCGGCGCCGGCGCTGGAGTTGCTCGCCGCGTTGAAGCCGACGCGCCCTGGCGCGCGCGTGCTAGCAATCACGCAGGATCGCGTCGCGGAGAAAAGCTTCGCCAACGAACTCGGCATCGGCACGGCGCCGTGGCGTATCGCGGACGACGCGAACAGCCTGGCCGACGCGGTGCGCGAACTGGGCCCGTCAATCGCGAAGACGCGCCGCTTTGGCTATGACGGCAAAGGCCAGGCGGTGATCGCAGATCCCGATCACGCCGAAACCGCCTTTGCCGCGATCGGTCGCGCGCCAGCGATCGTCGAAGGACGCGTCGACTTCGTGCAGGAAATTTCGGTCGTGTTGGCGCGCGGTCTCGACGGATCGATCGCGTCCTATCCCGCGGTCGAAAATCATCACACCGGCGGCATTCTCTCTTCGACCATTGCGCCGGCACGCGTGTCGCCTGCCGTCGCTGCCGAAGCCGATCGCATCGCACGCCTGCTGGCGCAGACCTTGAACTATGTCGGCGTGCTGGCGGTCGAGTTGTTCGTGACGCTCGACGGCGGTGTGTTGATGAACGAGATGGCGCCGCGGCCGCACAATTCCGGTCACTGGACGATCGATGCCTGCGCGGTCAGCCAATTCGAGCAACAGGTCCGCGCCGTCTGCGGCCTGCCCTTGGGTCCGACCGATCGCTTCGCCGACGCCGAGATGGAAAATCTCATCGGCGATCAGGTCGATCGCTGGCCGGTGCTGATCGCCGACCCGGGTGCGCGGCTGCATCTCTACGGCAAGCTGGAGACCCGCCCGGGACGGAAGATGGGCCATGTCACCCGGCTGCTGGCCCGCACGCCCCAACAGGGCTAAAAACCCTCACGAATTTCCTCCGCTTCCAAGAGAGTCCGAGAGCTATGGCGAACCGCGTCGAAACCGATTCCTTTGGCCCGATCGATGTTGCATCGGACGTGTATTGGGGCGCGCAGACGCAGCGCAGCCTGGGCAACTTCAAAATCGGCGGCGAACGCATGCCGCTGCCGCTGATCCATGCGCTGGGCGTGCAGAAGAAAGCCGCCTGCCGCGCCAACATGGCGTTGGGCGTGATGGACGCGAAGCTGGGCGCTGCAATCGAGCAGGCCGCGACCGAAGTCGCCGACGGCAAACTCGACGATCACTTCCCGCTGGTGATCTGGCAGACCGGTTCGGGCACGCAGACCAACATGAACGCGAACGAGGTGATCTCGAATCGCGCGATTGAAATTCTCGGCGGCGAAATTGGTTCGAAGAAGCCGGTCCATCCCAACGATCACGTCAATATGGGCCAGTCGTCGAACGACTCCTTCCCGACCGCGATGCATATTGCAGCCGTGACCGAGATCGAGCGCCGCTTGTTGCCGGCGCTGCGCGTGCTGCATGACGGGTTGGAAGCCAAGTCGCGCGAATTTGCCGACATCATCAAAATCGGCCGCACCCATCTGCAGGATGCGACGCCGATGACGTTGGGCCAGGAATTCGGTGGCTACACCAAGCAGATTGAATACGGCATCGACCGCGTCGAAGGCACGTTGAAGCGTCTGCGCGAACTGGCCCAGGGCGGCACCGCGGTCGGCACCGGTCTCAACGCCAAGATCGGTTTTGCTGAAGCCTTCGCCGCCGAAGTGACCAAGATCACCGGCCTCAACTTCATCACCGCGCCGAACAAGTTCGAAGCGCTGGCGGCGCACGACGCGCTGGTCGAATGTTCGGGTGCGCTGAACACCGTCGCCGTGTCGTGCATGAAGATCGCCAACGACATTCGGATGCTGGGCTCGGGCCCGCGCAGCGGCATTGGTGAAATCAGCCTGCCGGAAAACGAACCCGGCTCGTCGATCATGCCGGGCAAGGTCAATCCGACCCAGTCGGAAGCGCTGACGATGGTGTGCGCGCAGGTGATGGGCAACAACGTCGCTGTCACCGTCGCGGGTTCGAACGGTCATTTCGAACTGAACGTGTTCAAGCCGGTGATCATCGCCAACGTACTGCGATCGATCCGCCTGCTTGCCGACGCAGCCATCAGCTTCACCGAGAATTGCGTCGTCGGAATCCAGGCCAATCGTGACCGTCTGCAGAAGCTGATGAATGACAGTCTGATGCTGGTCACCGCGCTGAACCCGCATATCGGCTACGACAACGCGGCCAAGATCGCCAAGAAGGCGCATCACGAAGGCACGACCTTGATCGAAGCCGGCGAAGCGCTGGGCCTTCTAACCAAGGAACAGTTCGCGCAGTGGGTGAAGCCCGAGAACATGATCGGGCCCAGCAAGTAAGTTCGGGGAGCGGCGCGCTGACTCTCAAGAAACGTTCGCTGACGATCGCGGGTCATCAGACCTCGATCAGTCTCGAGCCGGTTTTCTGGGACGAGTTGAAGCGTGCCGCGACCGACGACGGCCGCTCGATCGCGCAGCTGGTTGCTGACATTGACGCGCAACGCACCGGCAATCTGTCGAGTGCGATCCGCGTCTGGGTTGTCGATCGTCTCAAGCGAAGCGGAGCTGCGTGATGGCTGACATCGTCAATCTGCGCAAAGCGCGCAAAGACAAAGCGCGCGCCGACAAAGAAAAGAAGGCGGCCGAAAATCGCGTCGCGTTCGGCCGCACCAAAGAAGACAAGAAATTGTCGGAGGCACAGCGCGCGCTCGAAGAAGCGCGGCTTGCGGCGCACCGAAAAGCGCCAAGCAAAGACGACGAATCAACGCGCTGATGTTTGCCGAGTTTACAACGGCGTAGATCGGCAAGCGAAAAACAAAGCAGCGCGCCAACGGCACGTTGCTTGCCGGATCTCCTGCGGCTCAACCCCAGGAGATCCCGATGTTCCGAAGCGTCCTTGCCGCGCTCGTCTGCGGCTTGCTCACAACGGCAGCCAATGCAGGCGTCCATGTCACGTCGCGCACGGGCGGCGGCGATCCGAACGGGCTCAGCACGACGCAGCCCGGCATGACCACTTTCGATTTCAATTCGGAAACGACGCTCGCGACTGTCTTCAAACACAGCCCATCGCGAGAACCGCTGGGCGATACGAGCATCTACGCGTCGATCGGTCCGACGACGCTGCCCTTGTTCAATGCGAGTTTCGGCGTCAACAACTACTTCGGCCTCTATTGGGGTTCGATCGACGCATTCAATACGATCGAGTTCTCGCGCCACGGTACGCTGCTTGCGCGATTCACCGGCAGCGACATTGTGAATCCTGCCAACGGAAATCTGACCTCGGCCGACACCAACCGCTTCGTCGACTTCTTTTTCGACGACGGTGTGATGTTCGACGAAGTGATTCTGTCGTCGACGCGCAACTCGTTCGAGTTCGACAATATTGCAATCGGCATTCTCGAGGTCGGCGCTGCGCCGAACGTGCCCGAACCCGCGTCGTTTCTGCTGCTCGGCATTGCCTTGCTTGCCATCGGCGCGCTGCGCGCGACCGAAGTCCGCGAACTCAACAGGAAATAACTGTCGATTGGATTTACAGCGCCACGTGCGCGCACCTGGCCACGCCAATGAATCCGCCAACGGCACAGTCGTTGCGATCCTCAACACCGACCTAACATGCGGAGCCGCCCGATGTTCCTTCCCTCGTTCGCTCGTCGCCGTTTCGCGCTTGCGCTTTGCGTAACGTTGAGCGCGATCGCGTCACCGTCCTTCGCAACGATTCTCGTCGAGAGCCGCGGAACGGCCGGCGTGACGCCGCATGGGCTGACCACCACCTTCGCAGGCACCTCGACGATCGACTTCAACAACGGCCTCGCCGCGGGCTTCAGCGGCGGCGCGATCGAGAACGGCACCATCAAAGGGAAATGGACGACGCCGTTCGGCGACACGACGAACTACTTCGCGGTCGGCAACGCGACGACGACGATGGCAACGTTGAACCTGGGCGGAGCCAAGGATTATTTCGGCCTGTACTGGGGCACGCTCGACAGCTTCAACAAGCTCGAATTCTGGAGCCACGGCGCGCTGGTCGCGAGCTTCACCGGCAGCGACATCTGGAATCCGGTCACCGGCAGCCGCTACGTCGATTTCGTCTTCGGCGACGGACAAAGCTTCGACACGGTGCGCTTCCTGTCGGCGGGAAATTCATTCGAATTCGACAATGTCGCGTTCGGCCGGCTCAACAATACCGGACCTGACACCGGCGTACCGGAGCCGGCGTCGCTGGCCCTGCTGGGCGCGGCCCTGTTCGGACTCGGCGTCGCGCGGCAACGCCGTCGCTGACGCAAATCAAATTCTACGACAACAGGAGATTTGGGATGTCGAACTTGGCAAAGCGCGGCAGCGCGCTTCTCTGGACGCTTGCGGTAATTTCCTGCGCAACACCGGCGCTGGCAGGTGTGCACGTGACGTCGATCGCGGGCGGCGGCAATCCGAACGGACTCAGCAGCACGCGCGCTGGCGTCACGACGCAGGACTTCAACGACGCAACGGTCGGCGGTCTCTTCCGTCAAGGGTCGGGCGCGTCTTTCACCGCGCCGCTCGGCGACACGAGCATCTATCTCAGCCTCAATCCCGACAATTCGCCGATCCCGCTCTTCTTCAACGCCAGCAACTATTTCGGCCTCTATTGGGGCTCGATCGACGACTTCAATCAGATCTCCTTCTTTCGCCAAGGCCAGACGGTCGCGCGCTTCAGCGGCAACGACATTTGGAATCGCGCCAACGGCGATACGGCGCCCGACCTGAATCGTTTTGTCGAATTCGTTTTCGACGGCGGCACGACGTTCGACGAAGTCCACCTGATTTCGCCCGGCGTCTCGTTCGAGATCGACAATATCGCGACTGGCCTGCTCGCAAGCCCGAACGTACCCGAGCCGGCATCGTTGCTGCTGTTGGGCTCGGCGCTGTTCGGACTCGGCGCGTTGCGCCGCCGGCAGCGCTAGACCTCGGTCAGCGCCTGGCGGATCAGGTCGCGCGTCTTCTGCCACGGCAGCAACGCGACGGCCTCGTCCAACGTCGCCCATTGCACCGCGTCGACGTCGTCGCCCGCGACCGCGACCTGATCGTCATCGGCGCGCGCGAGGTAATCGATTAGCACATAGTGGAACGCGACCTGGCCCTGCGCGTCGTGCTGGATCGCGTCGACTGTGGTCAGAAGTTTGGTCGGGGTGACGTCGAGGCCGGTTTCTTCGCGCACTTCGCGCGCGGCGGCCTGGATCGTCGTTTCGCCGAGATCGATCGCACCACCCGGGATCGACCATTCGCCTTTGCGCGGCGCTTTGGACCGCCGCACCAGCAAGACGCGGTCGCCGCGACGAACCACGACACCGACGCCGACCCAGGGACGTGTCGGATATTCGCGATTCATCGCAGCGTGTTCCGCATCAATACATGTGCTGCCCGCCGTTGATCGACAGCGTCGATCCGGTGATGAAGCCGCCATCGTCGGCAACCAGGAACATCACGCCGCGTGCGATTTCATCGGCCCGGCCGAGACGACCAACCGGAATCTTGGCGACGATCTTTTCCAGCACGTTCGGCGGCACCGCACGCACCATGTCGGTGTCGATGTAACCCGGCGCAATCGCGTTGACCGTGATGCCTTTCGAAGCGCCTTCCTGCGCCAGCGCCTTGGTGAAACCGTGAATGCCCGACTTGGCAGCCGCGTAGTTCACTTGCCCGTACTGACCGGCCTGGCCGTTGATCGAACCGATATTGACGATGCGGCCGAACGAGCGGGTCAGCATGCCGTCCCACACTGCCTGGCACATGTTGAAGCAGGACGAGAGGTTGGTCTGGATGACCTCGTTCCATTGTTCGAAGCTCATCCGCTTCATCGTCGTGTCGCGCGTGATGCCGGCATTGTTGACCAGCACGTCGACATGGCCGACTTCGTGCTCGATCTTTTTCAACGCCGCCTTGCAGGCCTCGAAATCACCGACGTCGAACTTGTAGGCCGGAATGCCGGTCACTTCGGTGAAGGACTTGGCGCGCGCCTCGTCACCGCCATAGCAGGCAGCGACGTTGTAGCCGTTCTCTTTCAGCTTGATCGCGATCGCGGCGCCGATGCCGCGCGTGCCGCCGGTGACAACTGCCGTACGAGCCATAAAACCTCCCGCTCCAAAAGTTTGGCCGCCGGTTGCTCCAGCGGCCCGTTGTCAGACTGCGCTTAGCGCTCGACGCAACGCGTGAAGCGCGCAACGCGCGCCACGCTCATATTGTTTGTGCGGCGCGTGCTAGTCACGCGCCACGCACATGGCGATTCCCATACCGCCGCCGATGCAGAGCGTCGCAAGGCCTTTCTTGGCGCTGCGCTTGCCCATTTCGTGCAGCAAGGTGGTCAGCACGCGCGCACCCGACGCGCCGATCGGATGACCCAGCGCAATCGCGCCGCCATTGACGTTGAGCTTGGCCGGATCGAAGCCGAGTTCCTTGCCGACTGCGCAAGCCTGCGCCGCGAACGCTTCGTTGGCTTCGATCAGGTCGAGATCATCGACCTTCCAGCCGGCTTTTTCCAAGGCGCGACGCGACGCCGGCACCGGACCGATTCCCATCACCGACGGGTCGACGCCGACCGTCGCCCAGCTTGCGATCCGCGCCAATGGCGTCAGGCCGCGTTTCGCCGCTTCTTCTTCGGTCATCAGCACCAGGGCGGCGGCGCCGTCATTCAAACCCGACGCGTTGGCGGCGGTGACCGAACCGTCTTTGGTGAACGCTGGTTTCAGCTTCTGCATCGCTTCGATGGTGGCGCCGAAACGCGGATATTCGTCGGTGTCGACCACGACGTCGCCTTTGCGCGACGCGACCGTCACCGCAGCGATCTCGTCCTTAAAGCGGCCTGACTTCACCGCCGCTTCGGCTTTGTTCTGCGAGGCCAGCGCAAACTCGTCTTGCTGTTCGCGCGTGATCTGCCATTCGCGCGCAACGTTCTCGGCCGTTTGCCCCATGTGATAGCCGTTGAATGCGTCCCACAGACCGTCCTTGATCATCGTATCGACGAGATCGAGCCCGCCCATCTTGGTGCCGGCACGAAGATGCGCGCAGTGACGCGACATGCTCATGCTTTCCTGGCCGCCCGCGACGACGATGCGGCTGTCGCCCGCCAGGATCGCCTGCATGCCAAGTGCGACGGTGCGCAAACCCGAACCGCACACCTGGTTGATGCCGTAGGCGGTGCGTTCTTTCGGGATGCCGGCCGCCATCGAGGCTTGCCGCGCCGGGTTTTGCCCTTCGCCGGCGGTCAAAACCTGACCCAGGATCACTTCATCGATTTCGTCGGCGCTGACTTTGGCCTGACGCAACGCCGCTTCGATCGCGACCTTGCCCAACGCATGCGCAGGCAGGTTGGCGAAGGCGCCGTTGAACGCGCCGATCGGCGTACGTTGCGCGGCGACGATGACGATTGCGGACATATGGAAGACCCTCGGGGCCAGAGGAAAAGAAGCAGGTTGAAGCTAAGGACCGCCGCTTGCTGCGGTCAACCTGGGGCGCCGAACTTGAGCCAGTTCCGCAGCGGCTCCCACGTCGCATGTCGCGCGCGGGATCCGACCACCATGCCGATATGACCGAGTGGCGGTGAAATCACTTCGGCATCTGGAAGTTGCGCCGCCAGCGCATTGGCCGATCCAGGCGGCACGATCCGGTCGCCTTGCGGCACCAGCAACAGCGAACGCGCACGCACCTGCCGCGCATCGATCGCGACACCGTCGACATGCCAACGTCCATGAACGGGATCGTTGTCGCCATACCAGCGCGCCATGCCGTCGGCCGCGACGCCGGGCGTCAATTCCACACCGTCATTCAGCCAATCTTCGAGCGCGACGAATGCATGCGCCTGCGCGCTGTCGCGATCGATCGTGCCGAACTTGGAAAATTTGCGCGCCGCGCCCAGCGGGTCGAGCCACGCGAACAGCGCCTGGATGAGATCGAGCGGCATGCCGCCAAGCCGGTCGATCAACGGCGCGATCGACGCGTGAATCGACGCCAAGGTGCGCGCACGATCGGGTGCGTCGGCGTGAAAGTCCCAGGGCACCGCCAACAACGACAACGAGCGTACGCGAATGGGCATGCGGATCGCCGCAGCGACGGTCAACAGACCGCCCATGCAATAGCCCAGCAGATGTACCGGCTCGCCCAGCTCTTCCAGGGCGCGTTCGAGTCGCAGCACATACGCTGCCACGTCGTAGTCGCGCTCGTCCGCTGCTGGCGCGCCCCATTCGAGCCGCAGCACACGCAACCCCTGCGTCGCAAGCCATCGTGCGAGGCTGGTCTTCTCATCCAGATCGAGCACGTACCCGCGATTGATCAGCGACGGCACCAGCACGACGATCGGGCCTTCACCGCCGTGATCGAGCAGGCTGGTTGCACCTTCCCGCCACATGACGGGCGGATCGAGCAGTGCGCGGGAATATGGATGCGCGCGATACCGTTCTAGACCGGTGAGGAACGCGTCGAATCTAGCGAGGATCGTCCGGCCGAGGGCCGCGTCCAGCACCGGCCGGGGCAGGCTCGCCAGCGCGTCCTTGAGATCCGCCGGCGCGTTCGGACTCCAGCTCGGCCACACGCCGTTCGAGTTCGGCAATCCGGCGCTCGCACTCGACCAGGCCGCTGCCGCCGACAGTAGATGCAGCGGCAAGGGCCGCGGCCCCATCCTGGGCTGCAGTTTGCGCGTCACGCGCAAACCCCTGGAAAAGCCGTGCGACCAACTCGGCGGTCTCGGGACTGCCCAGGCTTTGCGCCCAATGGTCCTGCCACAGCGCCAGCCAGCGCCGCGCGAGGTCTTCTGGATTTTGGTCGGTCGGGTCCATGGCGGTGAACTACTCGGCCTCGCTTAGCTTGCGCGGAACGGTCCCGGTCGCGTAGGTGTGTCGAAGCCGCCGTTTGCGGCGGTAGCGAAGGATGCAATGTCATGGCGGAACCAGCCGAACAGCAGAAGCAAGACGCCGCTTCGCCGGTGACGATCAAGAAGTACGCGAACCGACGTCTCTACAATACTGCGACCAGCAGTTATGTAACGCTCGACCATCTCGCACAGATGGTCAAGGACGGGGTCGACTTCGTCGTCTACGACGCGAAGACCAGCGATGACATCACGCGCAGCGTGTTGACGCAGATCATCGTCGAAGAAGAAGGCAAGGGTCAGAACCTGTTGCCGATCAGCTTCCTGCGCACGCTGATCAGTTTCTACGGCGACCAGATGCAATGGATGGTCCCGACCTATCTCGATCAGGCGATGGTCGCGTTCACGAAGGAACAGGATCGCATGCGCGATTACTTCGCGAACACGTTCGGCGGCATGTTCCCGTTCGGCAATGCGCTGGGCGAGATGGGCAAGCAGAACATGCAGATGTTCGAGCAGGCCATGCGCATGTTCACGCCGGTCGCGCCGGGCAGCACCAAGCCGACCGCTGAACATGAGATGGAAGTGCTGAAGCGCCGTATGGAAGAGCTGCAGCGCCAAACCAAAGGCTGAGTTCTGCGCTAGTTCACGTGCTTTTGGGCAGGGGTAATGACGCCTGCCCGAACGCGTACTTCCAGCCGTCTTTGGTGCGCACATAGGTGTCGCTGAACCAAAGCCTGTAGTCGAACGGCTTGCCGTCGCGCACGCCTTTGCACCATAGCAGCGCCGTCACGACGGCGGTGTCGCCCCAGACGCGCACGGTCTGGGTTCCCGCTTCTTCGTCCTGCCGCTCATAGGTGGGATTGGCGCGGGCTTCGTCGAGAATGTCTTTTTTGTTGAAGGTCTGGCCGCGTCCGGTCACGAGCACGAAATCGTCGGCCAAAATTCGATTGATCGTAGCGATGTCGTTGTCGCGTACCGCGGCCTGATAGTCGCGATCGAGTTGCGCAACGAGCCTGGCATCGTCAGTCGGCGTCGCTGCAACAGCGACGGCAAGAAAGCTGATCGCAAGTCCGAGCGAGAGCATGTGCGGAGTCCGTTGTGATGGGCGTGGGGGCTTTCCTGCCACGCGCCATGTCAAACCGATGGACCCACTTCCTCGACGTAAACCAGCCGCCTACCGGCAGCGAAAATACGCTGAGACGTTCGCTGCTCTAGTCGCCTGCAACGCGCAACGGAGAAAGGTCGCGCAGCCAGGGCCGGTCGAGCTGCGGCTTACCGCAGTGATAGCCCTGCAACAGGCCGATACCGTAGGCGCGCAGCAGATCGGCCTCGGCCTGGGTTTCGACGAACTCGGCGACGGTCTTCAAACCGAACCCGTCGCACAGCGCCAGCAAGGTGCGCACGAACAGCTGGTTGTCGGTGTTGACCGGCAGCCCCTGCACGTAACTGCCGTCGATCTTCACGATGTCGACCGACAGCGATTTCAAATGGCGGAACGACGTGTAGCCGGCCCCGAAATCGTCGAGCGCGACGCGGCAGCCCAGCGCGCGAATCGCATGCACGAAACGCTCGGCTTCGGCGACGTCCTGCATCGCCACGGTTTCGGTGATTTCGACGATCAGGCGCGACGCAACGTCGGGACGGCCGCGCAGCAATTGCTCGGCGTGGTGGCGCCACGGACGGTCGGACACGGTCAGACCCGACACGTTCACCGCCAGCGCGATCTCGGGATGCGCGATCAGCTCGGCAACCGCGAGATCCAGCACGTGCAGATCGACGATCCGGTTCAATCCCAACCGGTCGATTGCGGGCAGGAACGCGCCGGCCGGCAGCACCGACCCGTCCGGCCCTTCGATGCGCAACAGCGCTTCGTAATAGGACGTCGTGCCGGTCCCTGAATCGACGATCGGCTGATAGGCGAAGCGTGCCTGGTTGGTCTTCAACGCGCGCAGCACCTGTTCGGCGATTTCCATCTGCACGCGATGTTCGCGGCGCTGGGCGCGCGACCATTCGTACTCGACGAAGCAATCGGCACCGCGGCCGCGCGCATTGCCAAGCGCAAGCTCGGCCTTGGCCATGATTTCGTTGGCGTCCGACGCGGCATCAGCCAGCGCAACGCCACCAATCGACAAGGTTACGTGGATCGGACCGTCGGGCGTGTCGATCGGCTCGGCGCGCAAGGCCTGCAGCAGCTTCTGCGCCACCGCAGCCATATGGTCGGGCGCGCAGCGATGCAGAATGACGCCGAACATGTCGACATTGACGCGCCCAATCACGTCGCGCTCACGCAGCAACCGTTCCAGCCGGTGCGCAACGCCGATCAACACCGCATCGGCAGCAGCGCGGCCGAAGCCTTCGCCCACCACCGGCAGCTTGTCGACCGCAACCGCCATGTAGCAGGCAACCGCCGCATAGCGTTGCACCTGGCCCAATGTTTCGGTCAGCGCGGTTTGCAGGCGCGGCCGGTTGAACAGGCCGGTCAGCTCGTCGAAATTCGCGTTCTGTTCGAGCGACAATTCGTATTGTTTGCGACGGTCGATCGCGCGCAACACGCCGCGCACCAACCGCGGCGCACCGTCGGCGCCGCGCGCCGCCTGACCGCGGTCATGCACCCAGCGATACCGACCGTCGGCGAGCAGCAGACGAAATTCGCAATCGAAGATGCCGGCGTCGGTCCAATGCGAATCGAGCGCAGCCAAACGTGCCGACAGATCCTGACCAACCACGACGTCATGAAATGCGCGCCCGGTCGCGGGCGGCGCGTCGGCGCCGAACAAATCGACGACCGCACCGAAGAAATGGACTTCGTCGGTGGCGAGATCCCATTCGTAGCCGACGTCACCCGCAGCAGCGAGCGCAATGGTCAGCGCCGCAGCCAGCCGCTCTTGGTCAGGGACCGCTGAGAAAAGCGGACCGTCATGCGCGCCGGACGACGCCGGGGAAGCCGGAGACATGGGCCGGGACCGTACCTTCGGTTCGTTACCCGAAGATGAAGCAAACAAATTGTACGCGGGTTTCTAACGCAACCCGCGCGTGAGGATCAGGGCGGCACTGACCAAAGCGTAGACGCAAGAAGCGAGCAGAATCGCCGCAGCGCCCAGATTCACCGCCCGCAACGTCTTCACCGAAATCAGGTGTCGCACGCGTGCAACGCCGGCCGACAAGGCCAGCCACCAGGATGACGAGCCTAAAAATACGCCCAGAACCAGCGCAGCGGCACGATCGAAATCGTGCAGGTCGGTCCCGAGACCGAATGATGCAAAGATCGCCGCAAAGCCGATCATCGTCATGGGGTTGGTGAAAGCGAGCACGAACCCGGTCGCAAAATCGCCGGGCAGATGTCGGGCGCGCGCTTCGACGACGGGCGGCAACGGATCGTGCCGCCAGGTCTGCACCGCGAACCACAAAAGAACGATGCCGCCGACCAGACGAATCGGCCCCTGCCAGCGCGTCACCCATTCGGCGATCGCGGCGATGCCGAACGCGGCCGCGAGCGAATACATGCCGTCGGCGATCGCAGCACCGACGCCGGTGGCGAAGCCGTGCAGCACGCCGCGATCCAAGGTGCGTCGCATGCACAGCAGTGCAAGCGGCCCAACCGGGATGGCAACGCCAAGCCCGATCGCGATGCCGCGAAGCAACGTCCAGAGTTCGTCCAAGCTGGTGCTACTCGAAAAAAGCGGCGGCTAGCTGAGCTGCTTTTTGCGCCCGTACAGTTCGAGCATGTCTTCGACGATGTCGTAGCCAAGCCGAGCCGCAATCTCGCGCTTGAGCTCTTCCAGCTTGTCGTCCTGGAATTCGATCACCGTACCTGTCTCGACGTCGATCAAGTGGTGATGATGCTCGAGCTTGGTTTCAAAGCGCGCGAAGTTCGAATTGAACCCGTGCTTCTGCACCAGGTGCAGCTGATCGAGCAGATTCAGCGTGCGATAGACCGTCGCGATTGAGACCGACGGATCGATCTCTTTGACGCGCACATAGACGGTCTCGACCGAAGGATGATCCCCGGACTCGTCCAGCACTTTCAAAATAGCCCGGCGCTGATCGGTCATCTTCAGCCCGGCGGAGACGCACTTGCGCTCCAACTCATTCATGCGACGTCCCCCCAGCTTTGGGCCGGTTGCTACTGACTCTTACTACTCTCGCTCTTTGGTCCCGAACAGGCGGTCGCCCGCGTCGCCGAGGCCAGGAACAATGTAGGCATGGTCATCGAGGTGGCTATCCAGCGATGCGACATAGACCGGAATCTCCGGATGCACCGCATGAAAAGCGCGGACACCTTCCGGTGCGGCGACCAGCGCCATGACCCGGATCAAGCTTGGCGGGACGCCATGCTTTTTCAGGATCTGGGTAGCATGGGCCAGGGAATGGCCGGTCGCCAGCATCGGGTCTACGACCACGAACAGCCGTCCATCTGCCGCCTCGGGCAATTTCACAAAATACTCGGTCGGCCGCTTGGTCACCGGATCGCGAAACAGACCGATATGGCCAATGCGCGCCGAGGGGACGAGTTCGATCAGCCCGTCCGCCATTTCCAGCCCGGCGCGCAGGATCGGCACGACCGCCAGTTTCTTACCCGCCAGCTTCGGCACCTGGGCCGGCGCCACCGGGGTTTCGATCTCGACCAGCTCGGTCGGCAGATCGCGCGTAATTTCGTAGCCCATCAGCAGCGCGATCTCGCGCAGCAGCGACCGGAAACCGTTGGTCGAACGGTTTTTGTCGCGCATCAGGCTCAGCTTGTGCTGGACCAGCGGGTGATCGACCACGAACAGTCGCTGAAAATTGGGATGTTCGCGCATCAGGCGGCCTCTTCACTCGCAGGTTCGTCCGCGACCCAGCGGCGCCGCGCATCGGCGAGCGTCCCGGTTTCGATCGCCGCGCGAACTTCGCGCAGCAGCCGAGTCATGGTCGCCACGTTATGAATGGATACAAGCTGCGCGCCCAGCATCTCACCCGCTTTTAACAGGTGATGCACGTAGCCGCGGCTTGCCGTCTTGCAGGCGTAACACGCGCAGCGTGGGTCCAGGGGACCGGTGTCGGTCTTGAACCCAGCGTTGCGCAGATTGATGCGTTCGCCGGGCGCGCCTTCGACCAGCGCCCAGCCATGGCGCGCGATGCGCGTCGGCGACACGCAGTCGAACGTGTCGATGCCCAGCGCCACGCCCATGAAAATGTCGCGGATGCCGCCGATGCCCAGCAGATGCACCGGCCGGTCGGGATGAACATGCGCCATCGCCATGCCGACGACGTCTTCCATCTGCGCCTTGGACCCGCCCAGCGTACCGCCGACGGCGGTGCCGAAGAAATCCCGGTCGCGCGTCCACGACGCGCTGTCGCGGCGCAGATCTTCAAACGTGCCGCCCTGCACGATGCCGTACATGGCCTGACGACCGTCATCGTTGAGGCGCGCGAATTCGGCCAGCGAACGATCGCCCCAGCGCTGCGACAGCAGCATCGATTTGCGCGTGTAGTCGCGGTCGACATGGAACGGCGTGCATTCGTCGAGCTGCACCACCAGGTCGGCGCCCAACTTGCGCTGGATGCGCACCGATTCTTCCGGCGTCAGCGTCAGTTTGCGGCCGTCGAGATAAGAGCGGAACGTGGCGCCGCTTTCTTCGATCTTGAGCAAGGTGGTCGCGCGCCCACCATTCGGCGAACGGCGTCCTTTGATCTCGTCGGCGATCGAGCCGTGGCCCATCGAGAAAATCTGAAATCCGCCCGAGTCGGTCAGCATCGGGCCGTTCCAACCGGTCATCGATTGCAGACCGCCCAACGCTTCGACCACGTCGGCGCCGGGTTGGATCATCAAGTGATAGGTGTTCGATAGAACGATCTCGGCGCCCGCGTCGCGCATCTGCGCCATCGTCACGCCTTTGATGGCGGCTTTGGTGGCGCAGAAGATGAACGCAGGCGTCTGCACCACGCCGTGCGGCGTCGTCAGCCGACCGCGGCGCGCCGCGCTGTCGTCGGACCGTTGCAGAACTTCAAAACTGAATTCAGTCGACACGGCGGAACCCCGCATCCGGCGCGCGCTGCACCAGCCAGCGCGACACATACATGAACGGCGTCTCGAGCACCGAGTACAGAACCCGCAGCCCGTAGGTACCCAGCACGTAGGTGAAGATCAGCGTGTGCAGGCTGACCGGTTCGGGCGCGAACACCATCCAGGCCAACGTCGAGAACACGATCGTGTCGAGCAGCGCCGACAACAAAGTCGAGGCGTTGGTGCGCAACCACAGATATTTGCGCCCGGTGCGCGCCCGTACGGCGCGAAACACCCAGACGTCGAAACTTTGGCTGATCAGATACGACACCATGCCGGCGGCGAAGAGCGACGGCGCCGGTTTGAAGATCGCGGCGAGGTGCGGCTGGATCTCGGCGCCTTCGACCGGCTTGTAGCCCAGGGTCAGCACCATCAGCACGGTCCACAACAGATAGCCGGCAAAACCGACCAGCACGCCGCCAAGCGCTGCCTGCCGTCCGTAATGTTCGGCCAGCAGATCGGTTGCGAGATAGGTCGAGGCAAACACGACGGTGCCCAGCGCGACTGGTTCGGGGAAGGCCGCGAACTGCGCTTCTTTCAGCACCTGCACGTTGGCGGCGATGACCGCCAGCACGATCCAGGAATAGAGGCCGGCGGCACCGAACTGGCGCAGCAGCAACATGCAGCCGCCGTAGCAGACGACGAGCAGCATGGCCTCGATCGCCTCGACGGGCAGCGCGTGGAGCCACGCAATCAGCGGTTCGGGCGAAAGGGGAAACATGGCGCGCCGGGATTACGCGAAAGGGATGGTCAAACGCAAACGGCCCACCGACGCAGGTCGGAAAAAACAAAAGGGGCCGTTCAAACGCAAACGGCCCCGCCGAGGCGGGGCCGTTTAATTCGTACGAGAAGGATCAGATCAGGCGGCGGCGCGCGCGGCGACGGCCTTCACGATCAGCTTCTTCACCGCCTTGAGCTCGCTCGGCAGGTCATCGCTCGCGGCGCTGACCAACCAGGCGTCCAGGCCGCCTTTGTGCTCGATGGTGCGGATGCCGTTGGTCGACAGGCGCAGCCGAACGTCACGGCCCAGCGACTCCGAGAACAACGACGTCTCCTGCAGGTTCGGCAGGAAGCGGCGCTTGGTCTTGTTGTTGGCGTGGCTGACCTTATTGCCGGTCTGCACGCCTTTGCCGGTAACAACGCAACGACGGGACATAGTCTGATCCTCGAACCGTAAGGGCCGCAGCCCCCTCAAAATGACGACGGCGCCGGAGAGACCCCCAGCGCGCGAGGCGCGGAACATGACGGAGGCCGCCGCACGAGTCAACGAAAGGGAGCTTTCCGGCGCTTAGATTTGGCCTATTCCCGGGAACTGGGTGCGGCGGGGCGACGCAGGCGGAATATAAGACCCCCGCCGCTCCGTACCTGCCCTGCCAACAAACAACACTCCTTTGGAGAAACCCCAATGAGCCATCTCGTCCGTATCGCCGCCGGTCTGTTGATCGCCGGCCTTGCTTTGCCGGCCTTCGCCGCCGACCCGGCCAAGACCGCAACCACCGCCAAGGGCCCGGCCCTGACCGACGCCAAGGGCATGACGCTCTACACGTTCGACAAGGACGAAGCCGGCAAGTCGGTGTGCAACGGCCCGTGCGCCGTGAACTGGCCGCCCTTCGCCGCCGCGGCCGACGCCAAGGCAGAAGGCAAGTACACGGTCGTCACCCGTGAAGACGGCAGCAAGCAGTGGGCCTACGGCGGCAAGCCGCTCTACACCTGGAAGAACGACACCAAGGCCGGCGACACGACCGGCGACGGCGTCAACAGCGTCTGGCACATCGCCACGCCGTAAGATCTAGCCGCGAAGCGGCTCCCGGATTTCACCTTCGAGCTGAAAACCGGGAGCCGCGCTTTGCGCGGCTAGATTCTGCTGTTCCTGCTGCTTGGCCCACATCGTCGCAAAGATTCCATCGGCCGCGCGCAATTGATCGAACGTTCCACGTTCGGCAACGCGTCCTTTTTCCAGCACCACGATTTCATCTGCGTCGATCACGGTCGACAGGCGATGCGCAATGATCAAGGTCGTGCGCCCTGAACTGGCGGCGCGCAGATTGGCTTGAATGCCGCGCTCGGTCGCGGTGTCGAGCGCGCTGGTCGCTTCGTCGAACAACATGATCGGCGGATCTTTCAACAGCGCGCGCGCAATTGCGACGCGCTGCTTTTCACCACCCGACAATTTCAATCCGCGTTCGCCGACCTTGGTTTCGTACCCGTCGGGCAAGGTCATCACAAAGTCGTGGATCTCGGCCATGCGGGCCGCGTGTTCGATCGCTTCCTTGGTCGCGCCGGGGCGTCCATAGGCGATGTTGTAATAGATCGTGTCGTTGAACAGCACCGTGTCCTGCGGAACGATGCCGATCGCGCCGCGCACGCTGGTTTGCGTCACGTCGCGCACATCCTGCCCGTCGATCGTCACGCGCCCGTCGGCCGCGTCATAAAACCGAAACAGCAAACGGCTGATGGTTGATTTGCCTGCACCGGTGGGACCGACAATCGCCAAGGTCTTGCCGGCCGGCACGCGGAACGACACGCCGTGCAGAATCTCGCGCCGCGGATCGTAACCGAAACGGATATTCTCGAACGCGACTTCGCCGCCGCGCACCTGCAATGGCTGCGCGCCCGGCTTGTCGGCTACTTCGCGATCGACGCGCAACAGCTCAAACATTTTCTCCATGTCGACGAGCCCCTGTTTCAGGCTCGAATAGACCCAGCCGAACACGCCCAGCGGCGCCGCCAGCTGCAGTAGATACGTGTTCACCAGCACAAAATCGCCGACCGACATCTCGCCCGCTTCGATCGCGTAGGCGCTCATCGTCATCACCACCGTCAGGCCCAGCGCGATGATGAAAGACTGGCCGATATTGAGCCAGGCCAGCGACGTCTGCGTGCGCACCGCATGGCGTTCGTATTTCGCCAGCGCTTCGTCGTAGCGGCGCGCTTCGTGCTCTTCGGCGACGAAATACTTCACCGTCTCGGCGTTGAGCAGACTGTCGATCGCCTTGGTGTTGGCGGCGCTGTCGCTTTCATTCATCGCGCGCCGGATCGACATGCGCCAGTTTGCGACTTTGATCGTGTAGAAAATATAGATGCCGACCGTCGCAACCGTCGCGATGGCGTAGTTGACGCCGAACAGATGCCACAAAATACCGGCCGCCAGCGCCAGCTCGACCAAAGTCGGTACGACGTTGAACAGCGCAAAGGACAGGATGTTGTCGATCGCGTTGGTGCCGCGCTCGATCGAACGCGACAGGCCACCGGTCTGACGTTCGACGTGAAAGCGCAACGACAGCGCGTGGAGATGCCGGAACACGGTCAAGGCGACACGGCGAATGGCGCGCTGCGCGACGTGCTGAAACACGGCGCTGCGCAACTGGTCGAACAAGGCCGCCGACAGGCGTGCGAGCCCGTATCCCAGAATGATCGTCAGCGGCAGCAGCGCCAAATGTTCGCGTCCCGGCGACAGCGCATCGACGGCGCGGCCATAGACCAGCGGAATCGTGACGTTCGCCGCCTTGGCCAGCAGCAAACAGAAAACCGCCAGCACCACGCGCAATCGCAGACCTGGCTCGTTGGCGGGCCAGAGATACGGAAGCAGGGAGCGGATGGTGCGGAGATCGCCGGAGCTTTTTTCCGGCGGGGGCGTGATCGGCGGGGTCATATGCCCAGCCAAGATAGGGCTCAGCGCTTGTCGCGCCAGCGCTTCAGCACTTCGAGTGCATGGGAATTGAGGCCCTTCGCGAAATCGCCCGGCGGGGCAGCCGACGCGGTCGGCCGCGCGGCGGCTTTTTTGGCCGCATCGCGCCGCGCCACCTCGGCCTGGAACAAAGCGGTCATGCGCTTGATCTTTTCCGGCGTGGCCTTGGCCTTCAGCTCGGCGATCTTGGCCGCGACTTCGCGGGAATGTTCGTCGTCTTTGGCCATCAGGTCCCCATCGGAGGTTCGGCCTTCGCCTCGTCGATCCATCGTTGCATGGCCGGGTGGGCCAGCACCGAATCGACATAGCTTCGCTCGACCACGCCCAAAGAAACGCCGTAGGTGGCAAAACGTGTCACGACCGGCGCGTACATCGCATCGGCGTTGGAAAAACGTCCGAACAGGAACGGGCCGCTGGCCCCGAACCGCCCCCGCGCCTCGCGCCAGATGGCGCTGATCCGGTCGATATCGGCCTGGGCCTCGTCGGACCAACGTTGGCCGCGCAGATCGTGGAGCACATCCATCGCCAGATCCCGGCGCAGCGCGGCGAACCCACCATGCATCTCGCAGCTGATGCTGCGCGCATGGGCGCGCGCAGCGGGATCGGCGGGCCAAAGGCCACGATCGGGAAACCGGTCCGCCAGATGTTCGAGGATTGCGTAGCTTTCCCAGATCCGTTCGCCGCCATCGAGCAGCACCGGAATTTTGCCGGACGCGGTCCAGTTCGCGATCTGCGCCTTGGTATCGCTGCGGCGCAACCGGATCTGAATTTCACGAAACGGGATGCCGGCATGGACCATCGCGATCCAGGGACGCAACGACCAGGAGCTGGTGGCTTTGTTGCCGATGACGAGTGCGAGCGAAGACATGCCGCAGGGTAGGTTCTCGCGTCGCCATCTGTCCATCGAAGGCCCTCTGCGGCATGGTGCGCGCCCATGTCGACCGACTCCTTGATCGAACCGATCGACGACGCAATCGCGATCGTCGCCGTCCGCAAATCCGAGCTTGCTGCCTGGCAGCAGCAACAAGCCGAACCGATCCGCGCCTGGGTCATTAGCTGCGGCTTCGAAGCCGAGGCGCACGCGGTGCTGCGTCTGCCCGGCGACAAGCCGGCCGTGCTGATCGGACTTGGCGACACGATCGACCGCTGGAGCTTTGCCGGCTTGCCGCAAAGCCTGCCCGAAGGCGTCTATCGCATCGACGGCGAACTGACAGACGAAGAAGCGACGCAAGCAGCGCTGGGCTGGGCGCTCGGGTCGTATCGCTTCACGCGCTACAAGAAGCCGTCGCGCGACGTGGCGCAGCTCATCTGGCCGAGCAAGGCCGACCGCGCGCAGGTCGCGCGCGACGCCGCGTCGATGGCGTTGGTGCGCGATCTGATCAACACGCCGACCAACGATCTCGGCCCCAGCCAATTGGCCGACGCGGCGCAAGCCGTGGCCAAAGAATTCGGCGCGACCTGCAATGTCACGGTCGGCGACGCGCTGCTGACCGAAAATTATCCCGCCGTGCATGCGGTCGGCCGGGCCGCGACCAATGCACCGCGCCTGATCGACATCGCCTGGGGCAACGCGGCCCATCCAAAGATTACGCTGGTCGGCAAAGGCGTGTGTTTCGACACAGGCGGTCTCGACATCAAACCGTCGAGCGGCATGCTGATCATGAAAAAGGACATGGGCGGCGCCGCGCACGCGCTGGCGCTGGGCCGTATGGTCATGGCGGCAAAGCTGCCGGTGCGTTTGCGCGTGATCATTCCCGCGGTCGAGAACGCAATCGCCGGCAACGCGATGCGCCCGCTCGACGTGCTGCAGACGCGCAAAGGTCTGACGGTTGAAGTCGGCAACACCGACGCCGAAGGCCGTTTGATTCTGTCCGACGCGCTCGCTTTGGCGTGCGAGGACAAGCCCGATCTGTTGATCGACTTCGCGACCTTGACCGGCGCCGCACGCGTCGCGCTGGGCCCGGACCTGCCGGCGATGTTCGCCAATGACGACGCGCTTGCAGCAGAGCTGGAAAACGACGCGCGCGAAACCGGCGACCCGTTGTGGCGCCTGCCGCTGCACAGCGCTTATGCCAAGGATCTCGACAGCAAGATCGCCGACCTGAACAACATTTCCAGCAACGGCTTTGCCGGCGCGATTTATGCGGCGCTGTTCATGCAGCGCTTCGTCGATCCAGCTGTGAAGTGGATCCATCTCGACACGTATGGCTGGAACTCGAAGGCACGACCCGGCCGTCCCGAAGGCGGCGAAGCGCGCAATCTGTTCGCGCTGTACCGCCTGATCGCGCGGCGCGCGAAATGAGCGTGCCTGCCCGCATCATCGCCGCCGCAGCGCCGCTCAAGGGACGACCCGACTTCGCGGCCGAACTTGCGACCGAGCTGTTGTTCGGCGAACGCGTGACCGTCGGATTCGCCCGCGACGACTGGGCCGAAGTTGTGAACGCGACCGACGGCTATCGCGGTTTCGTGCCGGCGGAGACGTTGGGCGAAGATGCGGACTCGGTGCAACCCACGCACAAGATCGGTGACCTGCGCGGCTTCGTGTATGGTGAGCCGAACATGAAAACGACGCCGCTGACCGCGCTGTCGTTTCTCAGCACCGTCCAGGTCACGGGCGAGAAGAACGGCTTTTTCGAAATCGAGCATGAAGGCTGGATCTATCACCGGCACCTTGTTGCGCTCGACCATGTCGAAACCGATCCGGTTGCAACCGCACTGCGCTTTCTCGGCGTTCCCTATTTGTGGGGCGGCCGCACCAGCCTGGGTCTCGATTGTTCGGCGCTGGTGCAGTTGTCGCTGGCAGCAGCCGGCATCGCAGCGCCACGCGATTCCGGTCCGCAGTCGCAGAAGTTGGGCCAGCGCGTCGTCGGCGACGTGCGCTTACAGCGCGGCGATCTGTGTTTCTGGCCCGGCCATGTCGCGATGGCGGTCAACGAAACCGAGATCGTGCATGCCAACGCGCATTGGATGAGTGTCGTGCGCGAGCCGCTGGCCGACCTGGTCGCCCGCGTCGATCGCGCGCCGGACGTGCGACGGCTGTAGAGCCAAATGGCGCGCAAGTCGCCGGACGAAGACGCCTACCGCGCGATCATCAACCGGATCGCGCAAACGCGGTTTGACCGCGGGCTGAAACAGTCAGAATTCGGCGCGCTGATCGGGCTGACGCAGGATGCGGTGTCGCGCGTCGAGACCTGCACCCGCCAGCTGAGCTTGCTGGAATTCAAGCGCGCCTGTGACGTGCTTGGATTAGACGCCGGCGAATTGCTGCGCGCTACACAGTCTCGCTGATCTGCTTCACCGGCGTGATGTCGGTGTACATCGGAATATCGGCGAACGCGCGGTGGGCGTTGGGACCTTCGACCGAGGCGTTGAGATCCGCCATCGTGTCGAACGTCAAATGCGTCATGACGCGAAAGGTGGGCTCGCCGCCGCCCAACGCGCGCACGCCTTCGACAACCGTCCAGCTACGCAAACCGGTCGGGCCGAACACGTCTTCGACCAACGGCATATGCACCGACATGTAGTAATCCATGTCGAAGCGACCACCGGGCGCGGACGGGTACATCACACTGAAGATCGCGGCCATCGTCAGTACCCCGCCGCCATACCGTCGACGCGGCTTTCGGTGGCGGCGCGATAGACCTTCTCTTTCGCGTCCCACAAAATCGCTTCGTACGAGCCGTAATGTTCTTTGCCACTGCCATAGCTGCGCACCGCGTGGCCGCGCTTTTTGAGTTCTTCAACTGACGCGGCAGGAATGCCGCTTTCCAGCACGATTTCACCACCGGGCTTGCCGTGCGGATCGTCGGCGGTGCCGCTGCCGAAATGCTGCCAGCGCGCCGCGTCGCCCGCTTCCTGCACGTCCATGCCGAAATCGATCAGGTTGGCGAGGATCTGCACGTGGCCTTGCGGCTGCATCGCGCCGCCCATCACGCCGAACGACAACCAAGGCTCTCCGTCTTTGGTCGCAAAGCCAGGAATGATCGTGTGGAACGGACGCTTCGACGGCGCGTACTGGTTGGGATGTCCGTCGGTGGTGACGAACAGACCGCCGCGATCCTGCAGCATGAAACCGAGACCGTCGGGCACGAGGCCTGAACCGGGACCGCGGAAATTCGACTGGATCCAGCTCACCATCATCCCGTCTTTGTCGGCGACGGTGAGATAGATCGTGCCGCCATGTCCGGTCGGCGCGCCCGCTTCCACCGCTTCGAGCGCCTTGTCCATGCGGATCAGTTTGCGCCGTTCGTTGGCGTAGCTTTTCGACACCAGCGATTCGACCGGCACCGTCATCGCAGCGAGATCGGCATAGAGTTTGGCGCGATCGGCGTAAGCGATCTTCTTCGCTTCGATCATCACATGCAGCGCATCGGCACTGCCCGCGCCCATCGCTTTCAGATCGTAGCCTTCCATCAGATTCAGCATCTGCAAGGTTGCGATGCCCTGCGTGTTGGGTGGCAGCTCCCAGACATCGACGCCGCGATATTTGGTCGAGACCGGTTCGACCCATTCGCCTTGATGCGCGGCGAAATCTTCTTCGCGCAACCAGCCGCCGATCCGCTGCATGTAGCTGCTGACTGTTTTGGCGATCGCGCCTTTGTAGAAGGCGTCGCGCCCACCGGCCGCGATCGCCTCGTAGGTCTTGGCAAGATCGGGATTGCGGAACATCTGGCCTTCGCGCGGCGCGGTGCCGTCCGGCATCCACAGCTTGCGCGCATTGTCGATCTCTTCGAGTTCGCCGCTTTTGTGTTTGGTTTCGAAGATGCCGAGGCTGCGCGCGATCGCCATGCCGATATATTGCGACCAGGGAAATCCGTCTTTGGCGTAGCCGATCGCGGGCGCCAGCAGATCTTTCATCGGCAGCTTGCCGAACTTGCCGTGCAGCGCGAACCAACCGTCGACCGTGCCCGGCACGGTCACCGAGATGGCGCCGTATTGCGGCAGGAATCCCTGCGCGTCGCCTTTGGTTTTCACCTTCGCAAGATCGAGCCCTTTCGGACTGCGGCCCGATCCGTTGTAGCCGTAGAGCTTCTTCGTCTTGGGATCCCAGACGATGGCGTAGAGATCACCGCCAATGCCGCTGCCGGTCGGCTCCATCAAACCGAGCGTCGCATTGGCGGCGATGGCGGCGTCGATCGCGCTGCCGCCTTTCTGCAAAATCTGAATCGCGACCTGTGTCGCAAGCGGCTGGCTTGTCGCCGCTGCGCCGTGCGGCGCAACAACCGGACTGCGCGTCGCAAGTTTGAGACCGGTGAGGCGATCGCCGCGACCAATGTCGGCGGCGGTTGCGGCGAGAGGCTGGCCGAGAATTCCGGTCATTGCGATGAGCGTTACAAACTTTCTGGGGAAGCGCATGGCGCATCGAACCATCGCCGCGCTGCTGCCGCAATCGACACCCATGTTGGCCCCATGAAGAAGTTGCTCTTGGCTCTGCCGCTGCTGTTGCTCGGCGCTGCCGGTCCGGCCGCCGCCCACAGCCCGTCGCTCACCGTTTCGGTGGGTCCGTCTTACGGTTACGGCTATGGCTACGCGCCGGCGCCGGTCATCGTCCGCCCGTGGCACCGCCATCACTATTGGCGCCCGCATCCGGTCGTGGTCGTTCCGGCACCCGCCTATTACGGCCCGCCGCCGGTCTATTACGCGCCGCCGCGCGTCGTATATCGCCCCTACGGCTATTACGGCCGCTACTGAAGTAAAAAGGCCGGTACGGGTTGCTCCGTACCGGCCTTTTCTCTGTTCGCGCTCTTTTACGCGGCGGCGCGTTGCGCCGCATCGCCGATCAACAGCCCGTCGGCATTCGCCGTGACGTTCACCGTCGAACCATCAGCGATGCGCCCCTGCAAGATCGCTTCGGCCAACGGATTCTGCAGCGACCGCTGGATCACGCGCTTCAACGGGCGCGCGCCATAGACCGGATCGTAGCCGGCATTGGCGAGCCAGGTTTTCGCCGTCTCGTCCAACGACAGCTGGATCTTGCGATCGTCGAGCAGCTTCTGCAGGTGGCGAAGCTGGATGTCGACGATGCCGCCCATCTCGCCGCGGCTGAGACGACGGAACAGCAGGATCTCGTCCAACCGGTTGATGAATTCCGGACGGAATGAGTGCCGCACGACTTCCATCACCTTGTCGCGCACCACCGGCAGCAATTCGCCTTCGGGTTCGTTGGCGAGAATCTCGCTGCCGAGATTCGACGTCAGCACGATCAGCGTGTTGCGAAAGTCGACCGTGCGGCCCTGGCCGTCGGTCAGGCGACCGTCGTCCAGCACCTGCAGCAGCACGTTGAACACGTCGGGATGCGCTTTTTCGACTTCGTCGAACAAGATCACCTGATACGGACGGCGACGCACCGCTTCGGTCAGCGCACCGCCTTCTTCGTAGCCGACATAGCCGGGCGGCGAACCGATCAGACGCGCGACCGAGTGCTTCTCCATGTACTCGGACATGTCCATGCGGATCATCGCCTGGTCGTCGTCGAACAGGAATCCGGCCAGCGCCTTGGTCAGTTCGGTTTTGCCGACGCCCGTCGGGCCTAGGAACAGGAACGAACCGATCGGACGGTTGGGATCCTGCAAGCCGGCACGCGCGCGACGCACCGCGTTCGACACCGCCGTGATCGCTTCGTCCTGGCCGATGACGCGCGCATGCAGCGCCGACTCCATGTGGAGCAGCTTTTCGCGTTCGCCTTCCAGCATCTTGTCGACCGGAATGCCGGTCCAACGCGACACCACGCCGGCAATATCCTGCGAACGCACTTCTTCGTTCAGCATGCGATCGCCGGCGGCTTTTTCGGCTTCGGTCAGACGGCGTTCCAGATCGGGAATCTTGCCGTAGGTCAGCTCGCCCGCTTTGGCCCAATCGCCGCCGCGCTGCGCCTGGTCGAGTTCGGTGCGCGCCGCTTCGAGTTCGCCTTTGATCTTCTGCGACAGCGACAGCTTCTCTTTTTCCGCCTGCCAACGTTCGGTCAGATCGGCCGACTGTTTTTCCAGCCCCGTCAGTTCAGCTTCGAGCTTGGTCAGACGATCACGCGACGCGTCGTCATGTTCGAGCTTCAGCGCTTCGCGTTCGATCTTGAGCTGGATGATGCGTCGGTCGAGTTCGTCGATCGCTTCCGGTTTGGAATCGACCGCCATGCGCAGGCGCGAACCGGCTTCGTCGATCAGGTCGATCGCTTTGTCGGGCAAAAACCGGTCGGTGATGTAGCGGTTCGACAAAGTCGCAGCCGCGACGATCGCACCGTCGGTGATGCGCACGCCGTGATGCAGCTCGTATTTCTCTTTCAGGCCGCGCAGGATCGAGATCGTGTCTTCGACCGTCGGCTCGGACACGAAGACGGGCTGGAAGCGCCGCGCCAGCGCTGCGTCTTTTTCGATATGCTTGCGATATTCGTCGAGCGTGGTGGCGCCGACGCAATGCAGCTCGCCGCGCGCCAGCGCAGGCTTCAGCATGTTCGACGCATCCATCGCGCCGTCGGCTTTGCCGGCACCGACCAGCGTATGCAGCTCGTCGATGAAGACGATGATTTCGCCGGCCGCCGACTGGATTTCCGCCAGAACCGCTTTCAGCCGTTCTTCGAATTCGCCGCGGAATTTGGCACCCGCAACCATCGCGCCGAGATCGAGCGACAGAAGCTGCTTGTCTTTGAGACCTTCGGGCACGTCGCCTTTGATGATGCGCAACGCCAGACCTTCGACGATCGCGGTCTTGCCGACGCCGGGTTCACCGATCAGCACGGGGTTGTTCTTGGTCCGGCGCGATAGAACCTGAATCGTGCGCCGAATTTCTTCGTCGCGGCCGATCACCGGATCGAGCTTGCCGTCACGCGCCGCCGCAGTCAGGTCGCGCGCATATTTCTTCAACGCGTCGTAGCTCTGCTCGGCGGTTGCGCTGTCGGCTTTGCGCCCTTTGCGCACCGCTTCGATCGACGCGTTCAGATTCTGCGCATTGACGCCGGCTGCCTGCAGCGCACGTGCGCCCGGCGTCTGACCGTCGACGAGAATGGCCAGCAGCAGACGTTCGGCGGTGACGTAGCTGTCGCCCGCCTTCTGCGCGATCTTTTCGGCCTGGTCGAAAATCCGCGCGATCTCGGGGGTCGCAAAGACCTGGCCCGCGCCCGCACCTTCGACTTTGGGAATCTTGTTGAGCTCGGCTTCGACCGCGGACAGCGCGCGCGCAGGATCGCCACCCGCAGCGCGAATCAAATTGGCCGCGAGGCCTTCTTTGTCGTCGAGCAGAATCTTGAGCAGATGCTCGGGCGTCAGACGCTGATGGCCAGAGCGCAACGCCAGCGCCTGGGCCGCCTGCACGAAACCGCGTGCACGCTCGGTGTATTTTTCGAAGTCCATCCGGCACTCCCCTTTTCCGCGACGCCCGAAGCACGCCGCCGACAGAATTCGGGCCCGCCCCGAAGGCGCGGGCCCGAACCCCTAGATGGGAAGCACGACCGAGATCGCCAAGGCTTCTGGCGACCGGGGTCGATCAGGCGGCGTTTTCGCCTTCGGTCTCGTCGTCGAGCTTTTCGTTCAGGCGCTGGGCCAGCGAGCGATGGTCGGTGGTCGCCGCTCGCGGTTCACGCTCGACGCGGGGTTCCTTGGGCTCGCGCGGTTCGCCACGCGGGGCGCGTTCGCGGCGCACCGGACGCGGCGGCGTTTCGGCCTGGGCCTCTTCGCTGCGCGGTGCTGCTTCGCGGGGTTCCCGCGGCTCGCGCGGTTCACGCGGCTCGCGCACTTCCCGTGGCTCGCGCACCGGCTGCGGCGCACGTTCGCCAGCGTCGCCACGCGGCTCGCGGGCTTCGCGCGGCTCACCACGATTTTCACGGGGTTCACGCGGCTCGCGCGGTTCGCGATTTTGCTGTCCGTCGCCGCGATATTCGCCACGCGGTTCGCGCGGCTGCTGGTCGCCGCGATATTCGCGGTTCTGGCCACCGTCGCGATTGCCGTCACGATCGCGATTCTGGCCATCGCGGTTTTGCCCATCGCGATTTTGATTTTCGCGCGGCTGGTGCGGATGTTGGTAGTGCGGCTGCTGGGGCTGGTCGCCGCCTTCATAGCCGTCGCCGTTCCCGTTGCCGCCTTCGCCGTCGCCTTCTTCGTCGAAGCCTTCGCCGAATTCACGCCGGAAATTGTCGCCGCTTTGACCACCATTGTACGGCGGGCGTTGGCCCTGCGAGTCCTGGATCTGGGCGATGATGCGGAAATAATGCTCGGCGTGCTGCAGGTAGTTTTCCGCCGTGACGCGGTCACCTGCGGCCTGCGCGTCGCGCGCCAGTGCCAGATATTTCTCGTGCACCTGATAGGCGCTGCCGCGAATACGAACGTCCGGACCGTTGGAATCATAGGTCTGGTTTCGACTCGGCATTCCGCCGGGGCGACGGTTGTTGTTGTTATTGTTGTTGCGTCCCCGCGAGCGGTTCTTCTGTCCTTGGCGCATCACGATTTGGTCACGTCCTCGAACGTCACGAGGTTTCAGGGAGCGGCGTCGGACGCTGAATGCGTCAGGACACGGTCATTCGTCGTCGAAGGGTCCGGGTCGCTTGGCTGGGCGGTCGATCAAGATCGACGGCCATCTGCCGCTGGAGCCAACCTAGCCGATCGCGCCTGAGCCGCCAACCAGCCTTTTATTGGCGCTGCGCGATGACGCAGCGCTCGATACCGCCGAGATCGCGGGCGCTCCCGGCCGAGCGCAAGCCGACCTCTTCCAGGATCCGCATCACCGCGGGCGCCTGGCCTTGCCCGACTTCCAGCACGGCACAACCGCCCGGATCGAGCAGCCGTTGCAGGTCCGGCGCCAGTTCGCGGTAGGCATCGAGTCCGTCCGGCCCGCCATCCAGCGCCAACACCGGATCGAAGTCGCGGACTTCGGGCGACAGGCCGGCAATGTCGCCGCGCCGAATGTACGGCGGATTGCTGACAATCAGGTCGAATCGCTCGTCGATCCCTTTGCCCCAATCGCCGTTGCGAAACCGCGTGCGCCCGTCGAGGCCGAGTCGCTGGGCATTCTCGGTCGCGGTTGCGACCGCGCCCGGCGCGCGGTCGATCCCAAGCCCGGTCGCGTTCGGCAGTTCGGTCAGCAGCGCCAGCAGGATCGCACCGGTGCCAGTGCCGAGATCCAGCACGCGCACATGCAGGTCACGGTCGGGCACCAGTTTCAGCGCCGAGTCGATGATGGTTTCGGTATCCGGCCGCGGGTCGAGCGTGTCGGGCCCGACCAGCAGGTTTAAACTCCAGAACTCGCGATTGCCGAGAATACGCGACACGGGTTCGCGCGCGGCGCGGCGATCGATCAACCGGCCCAGCTCGGACCGTTCGTCGTCGGTCAAATCGCGGTCGGGGCCGATATAGAGCTGATTCCAATCGGCACCCAACGCGTGCTGCACCAGCAGACGCGCATCGAGAACGGGTGTTTCGACGCCGGCCGCGCGCAACCGCGCGACCGCGTCTTTGAGGGACTGACGTTGCGACATGGGTCAGCTAGATGGGGCCAGCAGGTGCTGTTTCCAGAACTGCATGCCGCTGAGGAATTGATAGTCGGCGTTTTTCTTCTTCTTGAAGCCGTGACCCTCGTCGAGACCGACGACGTACCAGGTCGGCGTGCCCAAGGTGCGCAGCGCCTGCACCATCTGGTCGGCTTCGGTTTTCGGCACGCGCGGATCGTTGGCGCCCTGCACGACCAACATCGGCTTGGTGATCTTCGCCACGTTGGTGAGCGGCGAGATCTTCTGCAGAAACTCGCGCATCGCCGGATCGCGTTCGTCGCCATATTCGACGCGGCGCAGATCCTGCCGGTACGGCGAGGTGTTGGTCAGGAAGGTCACGAAGTTCGAGATGCCGACCACGTCGATCGCGGCGCGCAACCGGTCGGAATAATGCGTCATCACCGCCAAGGTCATGTAGCCGCCGTACGAACCGCCTTGCACGCCGATGCGCGCGCCGTCGGTTGCGCCGTCTGCTTTCAACCAGTCGATGACCGCGCCGATATCTTTGACCGAGTCTTCGCGCTTCATCCCGTCATCGAGCTCCAGGAAGGTTTTTCCGTAGCCTTCTGACCCGCGCACGTTGGGATAGAAAATGCCGACGCCCAATTCGGCGACGAGATAGCCGGCGCGTCCGAGAAACTTCGGACGCGACTGGCCTTCTGGCCCGCCGTGAATGTCGATGATCACCGGACGCTTGCCCGGAAATGCTTTCGGGTCGGGGCGATAATAGAAGCCGGAAATCTCCAGACCGTCGAAGCTCTTCAGCTTGACCAGTTCAGGCTCGCGCAACCGGTCGAGCTTCATGTTGCCGGTCTCGGCCGTCGTCCAGCGCACCGCGTTGCCGTTTTTCAGATCGACGACGAACACGTCGCCAGGCGATTTCGCGCTGGTGATGCCAAGGCCGAGCTTGCTGCCGTCATCGCTGATCCGCGCCGTGCCGATTTGTCCTTCGGGAAGTTTCGGCGCCGGACGTTCTTTGCGCGTCTTGAGGTCGATCAGGTGCAACACCGAGCGACCTGCCTCGTTGACGAAATACGCGGCGACGTCGCCGCGCGTCGGCATCGCGAGTTCTTCCACGTCCCAGCGCAGATCGGGCGTCACTACGTCACGATTGCCGGTCTTCACGTCGTAGCGCACGAGACGCTTCGATTCCGCGCCGACATCGCTCGCGTACCAGATGCCCTCGCCCGACGGATCGAACTGCGCCAGGTCGTTGGCGCCTTTGATGCCGTTGCGCGGTGTGATTGCGGTCTTGGTACCGGCCGCAATATCGACCAGCCAGACATAGGATTCGTTGATCGAGATCGACTCGTTCACCAGCAGCTTCTTGCCGTCGGGTGACCAGCCGGTGACGGTCCAGCCTTCGCCGCCGCCATCGACTTGCAGCGCAATCTTGTCGGTCGACGGATCGCGCGGATCCATCACCCAGATGTCGTTGTCTTTGCCGTTCCGGCGCGTCGAAGCGTACGCCACACGCGTGCCGTCGTTGTTCCAATGCTGCGTCTGGTTGCGCGACTTGCCGTCGGTCACCAAGGTCGCTGCGGCGCTCTTCGGGTCGAGGCGATAGAGCTGCCAGAACTCGGCGCCGCCTTTGTCTTGCGCATACAGAATGACGTCGCCACGCGACGGTGCGTAGGCCGCACCCGACACCGGATCGTCGCCTTTGGTCAATTGTTCCGGCTTGGCCAACGGCGCGGTGACGCGATGCAGATGGGTGACGTTGCCGGCGCGGCGCGAAATCAGAATGCCGTTCGATTTGGGATCGAAGCCGACAAAGCTCGCGCCGTTGAATTCGGTGTAGTTGGCGACGTCGGCCTGCAGCGCGTCGGACAGTTCGGGCACGCCGTCGGCGCGGATCGTGTCGGGCGGCGTCACCGCCGCAACAGCGGGACCCACGAGCGCAAGCGTTGCAACAGTGGCGAGGATCGAAAGACGCATTGCGAAAACCCCCTGTTTTTTATGACAGCGCCGCCAGTCGTTCCGACTGATCCGCCTGCATCAGCGCTTCGACGACCTCGTCCAGCGCCTCACCCGCCATCACCTTGTCGATTTTGTAGAGCGTCAAGTTGATTCGGTGATCGGTGACCCGCCCTTGCGGGAAATTGTAGGTGCGAATTCGCTCCGACCGGTCGCCACTGCCGACCTGGCCTTTGCGATCGGCGGCGCGCGCCGCGTCGATTTTGGCGCGTTCGGCGTCGTAGATGCGCGAGCGCAAAATCTTCAGCGCCTTGGCCTTGTTCTTGTGCTGGCTCTTCTCGTCCTGCTGCGACACGACGATGCCGGTCGGCAAATGGGTGATGCGCACCGCGCTGTCGGTGGTGTTGACCGACTGTCCACCCGGCCCCGACGAGCGAAACACGTCGATGCGAATGTCTTTGTCCTGAATGTCGATGTCGACTTCTTCGGCTTCGGGCAGAACTGCGACGGTTGCCGCCGAGGTGTGAATGCGGCCCTGCGTTTCGGTCTTGGGCACGCGCTGCACGCGATGCACGCCGCTTTCGAATTTCAGCCGCGCAAACACGTTGGCGCCGGTGATCGACGCAACCGCTTCGCGCGCGCCGCCGAGATCGGTTTCGGCGCCCGACAGAATTTCAAACCGCCAACCGCGTAGCTGCGCGTAGCGCTGGTACATGCCGAACAGTTCAGCTGCGAACAACGCCGCTTCGTCGCCGCCGGTGCCGGCGCGCACTTCGAGAATTGCGTTTTTGGCGTCGGCTTCGTCTTTGGGAAGCAACGCCAGCTTCACCGCCTGTTCCAGCGCGGGCAGCTTTTCTTCCAGTTCGGCCAGTTCGGCGCTTGCGAGATCCTTCATTTCAGGATCGGTCAGCATCGCTTCGGCTTGTTCTTTGTCGGCGACCGCGCGCTTCCAGGCGGTGATCGCCTCGGCGACCGGCGTCAGCTCGGCATATTCACGCGACAGGCGGACATATTCATCGGGCGCGATGGCGCCTGACAGCGCGTCGCGCAATTCGATCCACCGCGATTCAACGCGATTCAGCTGGTCCGGGCGAAGCATGAGGCCGGTGGTTGTGCCCGACGCGGCCCCGCCGAACAAGCCGCTCCCGCGCTTTCAGCCCCACAAAGCAGGGTCAGGCGGTGCGATCTGCACGCCGGTATAGGCAAGCGCAGGTACACGGTCCTTGGCCAACAGCAACGGCGCATCGAGATCGACATATTTTGCCATCTGCGCCACCAGCACGCCCGGCGCCATGCCAAGCGACGAGCCGAGCATGCAGCCGACCATGATCTCGAACCCCGCTTCGCGCGCCGCTTTTGCCAGCGCCAGCGCTTCAGTCAGGCCGCCCGTCTTGTCGAGCTTGATGTTGACGACGCTGTATTTGCCGATCAGCGCCGGCAACGAATCCAATGCATGCGCACTTTCGTCGGCGCCGAGCGGCAACGGTGAATCGAAGTCGCGCAGAAATTCGTCTTCGGCCGCGGGCAACGGCTGTTCCAGCATCTCGATGCCAAGTGCAGCAAGTTGCGGCGCGTCGGCGATCAAGAACTCGCGGCGATAGCCTTCATTCGCATCTGCGATGAGACGCGCCTGCGGTGCACCGCGCCGCACCGCCGCAACACGCGGCACGTCGTTGCCGTCACCGGCGAGTTTGAGCTTGAGCAAGGGCAGATCCGCCGCTGCACGCGCGGCTGCTTCCATCTTGTCGGGATCGTCGAGGCTGATCGTCAGCACGGTATGAACCGGCTTGGGCGTGGCCAGACCGGCCAATTGCCACGCCGGCTTGCCTGCCTGCTTGGCTTCGAGGTCCCAAAAAGCGCAATCGAGCGCGTTGCGCGCCGCGCCCGGTTTCAGCAGGGCTTGCAGCCCGGTTCGGTCCAAACCAGCCTCGACCGCACCGCGCACAGACTCAATTGTTGCGGCCACGGACTCGACGGTCTCGCCATAGCGCGCATTCGGCCCACATTCTCCACGACCGCGGACGCCGTTTTGGGTGAGTTCTGCCACCACGACGGGGGCCTCGGTCTTGGCCCCACGGGCGATGCGAAAGACCTGGCGAAGTGGAAATCGTTCGATTTGGACGGCGAGCTGCATTGCAGGGATGGCGTTGCTCGAGTTGGGGGTGGCGGCTAGGTTCTGCCGCCCCGCGAACCTGCCGGACCGCGCCTCGCCCTGCAATCCGCGGCTGGGCAATGAACCAGCCGGCGCAACAAAGCGTACGCAATTGAGCACAACAAAGCTGACACGGCGCGTGACGATCCCCGAGCTTGCTGCCCGCAAAGGCGGCCAGCCGATCGTTGTCCTGACCGCCTACACGGCACCGATCGCGCGCCTGCTCGATCCACATGTCGACGCGCTGTTGATCGGCGATTCCGTCGGCATGGTTCTGCACGGCATGGATGACACGTTGGGCGTCACGCTCGACATGATGGTGCTGCACACGCAAGCGGTGAAGCGCGGCTCGACGCGCGCAGCGATCATCGCCGACTTGCCGTTCGGCACCTATCAATCGTCGCCGCAACAGGCGTTCGACGCATCGGCAAAACTGCTCGCTGCCGGCGCGCAGGCGGTGAAGCTCGAAGGCGGCCGCACCATGGCGGCGACGATTTCGTTTCTGGTCGAACGCGGCATTCCGGTGATGGGCCATATCGGCCTGACGCCGCAATCGCTGCACACGATGGGCGGTTTCCGCGTGCAGGGCCGCGACGAAGCAGCAGCCGAGAAGATCATCGATGACGCGCGCGCAATCACCGAGGCGGGTGCGTTCAGCGTCGTGATCGAAGGTGTTATGGAGCCGTTGGCGCGCCGCATCACTGAGACGATTGCCATTCCGACGATCGGCATCGGTGCGTCGGCGGATTGCGACGGCCAGGTTCTGGTCACCGACGATATTCTTGGGCTGACCGGCGACGCGACGCCGCGCTTCGTGCAGCGCTATGCCGACCTGGCGGCGACGATCGACGAAGCAGCCCGCAAATTCGCCGACGACGTTCGCGCCCGGCGCTTTCCCGGCAAAGCTCACATCTTCTTCCCGAAAGCGGCGCAATGATTTCCAAAGTCGCGACCGGCGTCGCCCGCACGGTCGGCGCGGCGCGCGCACGCGTCACCGAATGGCGCGCCGAACGACAACGCGTCGCCCTGGTGCCAACCATGGGCGCGCTGCATGATGGGCATCGCGCCTTGATCGATCACGCGCGTCGGCAGGCCGATCGCGTCGTCGTCTCGATCTTCGTCAATCCGAAGCAGTTTGGACCGCGCGAAGATTTCGGCGCTTATCCGCGCCGCGAAGGCGACGATCTGGATCTGCTGCGTGCAGCGGGCGTCGATCTGTTGTTCGCGCCGCCGCTCGAAGCGATGTACCCGGACGGGTTCGCAACCACCGTGTCGATCGCCGGACCGCTGACCACAAGCCTGGAAGGCGCACACCGGCCCGGCCATTTTGATGGCGTCGCCACCGTCGTTGCCAAGCTGCTGAATCAGATCGGTCCCGACCTGGCGTTCTTCGGGGAAAAAGACTGGCAGCAATTGCAGGTGATTAAGCAGCTGGTGCGCGATCTCGACCTGCCGCTGGAAATTCTGACTGTGCCGACGGTGCGCGACAGCGAAGGTTTGGCCCTGTCGTCGCGCAACGCCTATCTGACGCCCGCGCAATTGATCACCGCGCAGAAGCTGAATCGCATCCTGCAGGACGTGGCAAGCAAGGCCGCCAAGGGTGACATTGCGGACGCGCGCAGCGCCGCACCGGCGCGACTGCGCGAAGCTGGCTTTGACAGCGTCGACTATGTTGAGATTGCTGATGCTGAAACGATGCAGCCAGCGCCCGTCGCAAGCGGTCGCGCCTTGCGCGTCTTGGCTGCGGCGCGCATCGGCACGACGCGCCTGATTGATAATTTCCCGGTGGAACTGAGCACATGAAGCAATTCGGGGTTTGGTGTTTCCTGCTGCTGGCACCGTTCGCCGCAGCGCAATCGCCGGATCCTGAAGCTGCAACCAAGAGCACCGCGAAACAGGCGGTAACGGCGAAACAATGGATGGCCGTTGCGGCCAATCCGCATGCATCGCGCGCTGCAGCGTCGATGCTCGAGGCCGGCGGCAGCGCGGTTGATGCAGCCATCGCCGCACAGCTGGTTTTGAATCTCGTCGAACCGCAATCGTCCGGTTTGGGCGGCGGCGCCTTCGTTCTGACCTGGTCGAAAAAGACTGGCGAGTTGCGCAGCTATGACGGGCGCGAAGTCGCACCGGCCGCATCGACCCCGCAGGATTTTCTTGGGCCCGACGGCAAGCCGCTCGGCTTCTTCACCGCAATCGAGAATGGTCGCGCGGTTGCAGTGCCGGGCTTGCCGCGCCTGCTCGAAACGCTGCATCGCGCGCATGGAAAATTGCCGTGGGCGACCTTGTTCGAGCCCGCAATCAAACTTGCGGAAACCGGCTTTGCCGTGTCGCCGCGCCTGGCCACCTTGCTGGCGCAAGGGCAGCGCTATTTCGACAACACGCCCGACATGCACGCCGTCTATTATCACGGCGACGGCACGCCGCTCAGCGTCGGCGAGACGTTCAAGAATCCGGCCTTGGCAAAGACACTGCGCGACATCGCGAAGAATGGCGCCGATGCCTTCTACAAAGGCGAACTCGCGCGGCAATTGCTGGCCAAGCTGCAACAGGCAGCGGCGACCGCATCAACGCCGGTGACGGTGCGCATGCAAGCCAGCGATCTAGTCGCCTATCGCACCAAACTGCGCGAACCGATTTGCGAACCGTATCGTGCCTATCGTGTGTGCAGCGCCGGCATGCCGAGTTCGGGCGGTGCCACGACGTTGGAAGCGCTGGGCATGTTGGCGAATTTCGACCTGCCGTCGATGAAGCCAGACGATCCCCGCGCCTGGCATTTGTTGGCCGAAGCAGAACGGCGCGCCTATGCCGACCGCGAACGCTACATGGCCGATTCCGATTTCGTGCAAGTACCGGTGCAGGGACTGCTGGATCGCGCCTATCTCGCCGGTCGTGCGGCGACGATCGATCCAACCCGCGTCACGGTGCAACGCGCACCAGCGGGCGAGCCTGCAGGCGCACCGCCGTCGCGCGCACCAGACCGTTCGTTGGAGCGCCCGGGAACGTCGCATCTGACCGTCGTCGACAAAGACGGGCTGGTCGTGTCGATGACCACCTCGATCGAAACCGCGTTCGGATCGCGCCTGATCGTCGGCGGCTTCATTCTGAACAACCACATGACCGATTTTTCACTGGCGCCGACCGGGCCCGACGGCGCGCCGGTGGCAAACCGGATCGAACCGAACAAGCGGCCGCGTTCATCGATGATGCCCACGATCGTGTTCGATGCGAACAAGCTGCCGGTGCTGACGATCGGATCGCCGGGCGGCAGCGCCATTCCCGGCTATGTGATGAAGAGCCTGGTGGCCCGGCTCGATTGGAAGATGGATCTGCAGGCGGCGCTGGATCTGCCGCATGTCTTCAATCGCAACGGTACGACCGAACTCGAAACCAGCACGTTCAAAGCAGCGCTCGAAGCAATGGGTCACCAGGTGCGGGTTTCGCCGCAATCGAGCGGGCTGCATGCGATCGCATTTGAAAACGGCTTGTTGATCGGCGCCGCTGACCCTCGCCGCGAAGGGCTGGCGATCGGTAAATAGCGGCGTTTAGGCCGCGCGTTCGCGGCGCTGCTTGGCGCGGGGCGCGATTGCGACCGGCGCGGGCGCGGTGCTCGGCACTGCCAACAGCGGTTCGGCACGACCCAGCCGGACCGTGACGCGATCGAACGGCACTGCATGTGCAGTCTGTACGGTGCCGAGCAGCCCCATGGTCAGCCCGATCGAGATGATTATCGCGCGCATGGTGTGGAACTCGGCTTGGATTGGGGCGTTTGTGCGTCCCTCAGCCCCATAACCACCCAGCTGCGAGATCGTTCCCAACTCTGTTGCATTTCTGCATCAGGCTCTGAAAACAAAGCCGCATGGCTGTGATGCAGCTAATGAAATCAGGAACGTGGTTGTTAAATCCACGTTCGCCCACCGGACATCCCGGGAGGGTAGCTTGGTCGGCCCCGCCCAAGCGCGACGTGGGTCCACAGATTTCGTCGTTAGAAGAAAACAATCGGAAGGAATGAAAACATGACTCGGAACTGGTCCCTGCGCGGCACTGCCGCGGCGCTCGCTGTAGCAGCCGCTGCGTTCTCCGCGCCGGCGCACGCCGACGGCTTTTACATTGGCCTGAACGGCGGCTGGAATTGGGCGCAGAACCAGAAGGTCGATGTCGGCACGCTCGGCATTGCCGGCGCGACGGGCACGTACAAGGCCAAGCATGATGACGGCTACGCGATCAACGGCGCGGTCGGCTATGCCTGGACCAACGGTTTCCGCACCGAATTCGAAATCGGCTACAAGGAAAACCAATTCAAGACGGCGCTCGGCGTCGGCGGCATGAACGGCCGTGCGCAGGTTTGGAGCGCGATGGCGAATGTCTACTACGACATTCCGGTCTCGTTCCCGTTGAAGCCGTATGTCGGCGGCGGCCTCGGTGTTGCCAACTGGGACGTCAAGGGCGGCCTGACCAACAGCGCCATTCGCGTCAACGACGACACGAGCGACATCGCCTGGCAGGCGATCGCGGGCGTCTCGTACAACATCAATCCGAACTGGGCGCTCAACCTCGAGTACCGCTACTTCGAAACGCCGCTGGGCAGCAGCTCGGGCCCGAAGGGCATCCGCAACGATTACTCGTCGCAGATGGCTTTGATCGGCCTGCGCTACAATTTCGGTGTGCAGCAGCAGGCCGTCGTCGAGCAGAAGGTTGCGGCACCGGCGCCGGCGCCAGTGAAGGCACCGCGTAGCTACCTCGTGTTCTTCGACTTCGATCGTTCGGACCTGACGCCGGAAGGCACCAACATCGTCCGTACGGCCGCAACCAACGCCAAGTCGGGCAACGTCACGCGCATCGAAGTGACGGGTCACGCCGACCGTTCGGGTTCGGACGCCTACAACCAGCGCCTGTCGCAGCGCCGTGCGCAGACCGTGCAGGCCGAGCTGGTTCGCGACGGCATCCCGGCCGACCAGATCGCTGTCTTCGCCAAGGGCGAGTCGCAGCCGCTGGTGCCGACGCCGGACGGCGTGCGCGAGCCGCAGAACCGCCGCGTCGAGATCGTCTACAAGTGATCTAGCGCGTAGCGCTGGATCATCCCCGCGCAGGCGGGGATCCAGCGCAAAGAATGAGGGCGGTGCATCGCGAGATGCACCGCCCTTTTTCATTCCACCTGGGCCCCGGCCTTCACCGGGGTGACGACGCTAGCGTGTCGTCACTTGGAAGAACCGCTGCTGCCAACCGGCGCCGCCGACGCCGTCTTCGGCACCGGGCAGTTCGAACGGATCGGCGATGCAATCGGCACCGGACGCTTCTGCGCGTAATCGATCAAAGCGTCGCCGTTTAGCGCAAGAACTTCGTCGTAGAGTTTCTTAGAGTCAGCGCAGAAGACAGGAGTGCCCTTCTCCATGTGCTGGCGCATCGCTTCATTGGCGAGCTTGGTGTTGAACCGGTCCATCTCGGACACGCCGCCATGCCCCTTGAACGCGCTCTGCATGTGCTTGCCGCTCGTCGTGAGCTGCTTTTCAAATTTGCGCACGAACTCGCCGTAGCCGATGCGCGAATCGCAGGACAGCGCGCCGACCATCATTTCTTCTTTCAGCGCGCGGACGTGGATCGCCACTTCTTCGGCGCTGGGCTTGCACTCTTTCGCCGCGGCGGGCGCGGCCGGTTTGGCGGATTTGGAGGTCGCGGCGACAGCGGGACCGGCGATCGCGCCGGCAACGCAGGCGGCGGCGATCCAGGGACGAAGACGGCGGACAAAAGGCACGTGCGGCAACTCCTCGAAACGGCGGGCGCGGACCCTTCTCTCACGCGGCCGACTCGGGTGGCAAGCCAACCAACTCGTGACAAATCCCGCGAAAATCGCGTGATTCAAACAAGTTTGTGGGCGAGGTCCGCGGGATCGCGCGTTTCCCGGCCGCGGGCTGTAGTCGCGGCCTCTCGCCGCTGGGACCGCCGTTTGTTTGCATCGGGCCAGGGCAGGTGCTTCATTAGCGGCCATCTTTTCCGAGGGCGGCTCAGGGGCGCGTTTCGCGTCCAGCAGCCGAAAAGCTGGCAATGAATTACGACGCCTTCTTCGCTGAGAAACTCGCGCAGCTCTGCGCTGAGGGGCGGTATCGCGTCTTCGCCAACCTCGAACGTTCAGCCGGTAGTTTTCCCAAAGCGATCCTTCGCCACGAAGGCCCCGCAGGCGAATTTGTGGCGCGCGAAGTCACGATCTGGTGTTCGAACGACTATCTCGGCATGGGACAGCACCCGTCGGTGCTCGCTGCGATGCACGAATCGATCGACCGCGTCGGTGCCGGCGCCGGCGGTACGCGCAACATCTCGGGCACCTGCGTCTATCACGTCGAGCTTGAGCAGGAATTGGCGGCGCTGCACGCCAAGGACGCGGCGCTGCTGTTCACCTCGGGCTACGTCGCCAACGAGACGACCCTGTCGACGCTGGGCAAGCACCTGCCCGACTGCGTCATCTTCTCCGACGCGCTGAATCACGCTTCGATGATTCAGGGCATCATCAACTCGGGCGCTGAGAAGCGCGTCTTCCGCCACAACGACGCGGCGCATCTGCGCGAGTTGCTGGCGCAGGTCGAACCCGGCCGCGCCAAGCTGGTCGCCTTCGAAAGTGTGTATTCGATGGATGGCGACATCAGCCCCATCAAAGAGATTTGCGACGTCGCGGCCGAGTTCGGCGCGATGACCTATCTCGACGAAGTGCACGCGGTCGGCATGTACGGCCCGACCGGCGCCGGCGTCGCTGAACAGGCGGGCCTGGCCCATCGCATCGACGTAATCGAAGGCACGCTGGGCAAGGCGTTCGGCCTGGTCGGCGGCTACATCGCCGCGTCGAAGCATCTGGTCGATTTCATCCGCTCCTACGCACCAGGCTTCATCTTCACCACGGCGATGTGCCCGGTGGTTGCGGCTGGCGCGCTCGCCAGCGTGCGCCATCTGCGCAACTCGAACGTCGAGCGCGACGGCCAGCAGCGCATGGCGGCCGAAACCAAGCGTCGTCTTCTGGCCGCCGGCATTCCGGTGATGGACAGCAACACGCATATCGTGCCGGTGATGGTCGGCGATCCGGTCCAGACCAAGCGCATCACCGACGAGCTGCTCGAACGCCACAATATCTACGTGCAGCCGATCAACTATCCGACCGTGCCACGCGGCACCGAACGCCTGCGCCTGACGCCGTCGCCGCTGCACACGACCGAAGATCTCGACCATCTGGTCGCATCGTTGACCGAAATCTGGGGCCGGCTGCAACTGCGCAAGGCCGCGTAAAGCGCGGCGCCAACAAAGCTTCGCAAAGCGGCGTTGCGCACGGCACCGGACATGAAAAAAGGGCCGCGGATTTCCGCGGCCCTTTTCTTTTGTGCGATCCGCCGCGGCTAAACCGCCACGGTCGTTTCCAGCCTGCGTCCGGGACGGCGGCGTGATTTGCCGACGTCGCCGCTCGGTTCGGTCGCAGCCGCGTCTGCTTTCGCAGCCGCTTCTTCACCGACGAGAAGCCGGTACAGCTCGGTGCGGGCACGCGACAGACGGCTTTTGATCGTGCCGACGGCACAACCGCAGATCTCGGCCGCTTCTTCGTACGAGAAGCCCGAGGCGCCGACCAAGATCAGCACTTCGCGATGTTCGCGCGACAGCTTGGCCATACCGCGCTTGAGTTCCTGGAACTCGAGGCGCGCTTCCTGGCCTGGCGCCACGGCGAAGTAATCGAGCGCGCCGTCCTCGATCGAGTCGAACTTCAGACGCTGCCGCCGCAGATTGTTGACGTGCAGGTTGCGCAGGATTGTGAAGGTCCACGCCTTGAAGTTCGTGCCCGGCTGGAATTGATGCCGCGCACGCAAGGCACGCACGATCGTGTCCTGCACCAAGTCGTTCGCGTGATCGGCATTCTGCGTCACAAAGCGCGCGAACGCCCGTAAGTGTGGAATGTTGGCGATCAGCTCGCGTTGGAATTCGGCTTCTGCCGCCGCGTCATCGACGGGCGACGGAGTCGAAGCAGCTTGTTGAATGGAAGCTTCCATTGGCGTGTGTTCGTTGCTCATTTCAACCGCGCTTCCAGCAGCTTGATGAGATCGCGCGGAATGGGCTCCTGCACGACGGGGTCATAGAGCTGGCGCAGGTGATGCGTCAGCCACTGATCGAACGCCGGATCGGCGGGCGATTCGATGGCACGCAGGCCGGGGAAGTCTTCCTCGGTCTGGCGGGGCTGGTTTTGTTCCAAATTGTCCATGGGGCTCTCTCGGGGTCACATTGAAACAAGCGACCGCGAAAAAGGTTCGTGACTTTCGGAGATGCCCCCTGGATCAAGGGTTTGATCCAGGCGTTAGTGGCCCGTGCCGACGATCGAGGTAAACATCTTGGTAAGGGTTTCGACCGATGGTCGGCACCCGTGCGTCGCCGGACCGGCGCCACCTTCCAGCTCCGCCGGAGATCCCGGACTCGCATGACTGCCACACGTCGGATCCTCATCATCGAGGATGAGATGTTGATCGCCGACCACTTGGCCGCACTGCTCGAACGGTCGGGGTGGGACGTGACTGGCCGCGCTATGGACGCCGAAACAGCGATGGTCATCGCTGAACGCGAGCGGCCTGGTTTTGCGATCGTCGACGTGTCGCTTCAGGGCGGCATCAACGGTATGACCGTTGGACGCGAACTCGCGGCGCGCTATGGCACGCGCGTCGTTTTCGTGACCGGCCATCTCGATCAGGCGGTACGCCAAGTGCAAGACATCGACGCAATTTTTGTCGGCAAGCCGTTCACCGACGACGAGATCCTTTCGAGCCTTGCCGAGGCGGAAGCAACGGCGCGCCGCTCGTGATTCTCGTCTTCGGCTCTCTGAACATGGATCTGGCGCTCAGCGTCGAGCGCCTGCCGAAGCCCGGCGAAACGGTTCTCGGACCGTCTTACGTTCTGACCCCCGGCGGCAAAGGCGCGAACCAGGCAGTCGCAGCCGCACGCGCTGGCGCCGAGACGCGCATGATCGGCACGATCGGCGATGACGAGTTCGGCCGCATGGCGCTGGCGTCGTTGCAACGCCAGGGCGTTGATGTCGGCGGGATCGGCAAAGGCACCAAACCGACCGGCTGCGCCGCAATTCTGGTATCGCCGCAGGCCGAGAATCAGATCGGCGTCGCCAGCGGCGCCAATCTCGAAGCCAAGGGCGACAACGTTCACAACGATCGGCTTGGCCCGGGCTCGACCGTGCTGATGCAGATGGAAGTGCCCGAAGCAGAAGTCTGGGCATTGGCCAAGCGCGCCAAGGCGCGCGGTGCGCGCGTCGTGCTGAATCTCGCACCGGTGCGGCCGGTGCCGCCCGCGTCGCTCAAAGATCTCGACGTGCTGATCTGCAACGAGCACGAGGCGAGCGTCCTGATAACGTCGCTGGGTGCGCCGGCTGGCCGTGATCCGAACCAGATGATCGGCGCGCTGGCCAAAGCGCTCGGCCTGACCTTCGTCATCACCTTGGGCGCCAAGGGCGCAATCGCCGCGACGCCAACCGAAGTCTGGATGGTCGACGCGCTGCAGATCAAACCGGTCGATACGACCGGCGCCGGCGATGCGTTCTGCGGTGCCTTTACCGCAGCACTCGACCGTCGCACGCCGATCCAAGGTGCGCTGGAACGCGCCAACGTCGCGGGCGCGCTCGCCTGCATGGCGTTGGGTGCGCAAGAAGCTCTGCCACGCCGGCAGACGATCGAAGAAAAGCTGCTGAGCAGCCCGCGCGCCTTCCGGTTAAATTAGGGCGCGCAGCGCTCTCCCGGATTTCAAATCACGAATTGAAAACCGGGAGGCGCTTCGCGCCTACATCAACGCTTTTGCGACGTGGCGCGCGGATCGAGCGCGTCCTGCAGGCCGTCGCCCAGAAAATTGAACGCGATCACGGTCAGGAAAATCATCAGACCGGGATAGATCGCCAGCGCCGGCGCCGAATAGATCAGGTCCTGCGCATTCACCAGCATGTTGCCCCAGCTTGGCAGCGGCAGCTGAATCCCGACGCCGAGATACGACAAGGTCGACTCGACCAGAATCAGATGGCCAATCGACAGCGTGACGGCGACGACAATCGGCGACACGACGTTGGGCAGCACATGCACGCGCATGATGCGCGCGTTAGAGGCGCCCAGCGCCAACGCGGCGCGCACATATTCGCGCTGCCGTACCGACAACGCGCCGCCGCGCACCAACCGCGCCACAGTCGTCCAGCCGAACAGCGAAACCACGATCACGATCCGGTACAGGCTGACCTCGTCCGACAATGCGATCGTCTGCGGCACGCCGAGCTTTTTCAGATCGATGGCGCTGAGGATGATCAGGAACGGCAAAATCGGCAGCGCGATCACACCGTCGGTGAAGCGCATCAACAGCGCATCGAGACGACCGCCGTAGAATCCCGCCAGCAACCCGACCAGCGAACCGATCACCGCCGCGCACAAAGCGGCGGCGACGCCGACCAGCAGCGACACGCGGCCGCCATAGAGAAGACGGATCAGCACGTCGCGCCCGATTTCATCCTGGCCCAACGGATGGCCCGGCGACGGCGGCGCGTACCGGCCGAACAGATCCTGGTCGGCAAAGGTCGTGCCCAGCCACGCTTCGAACAACGGTGCAGCCACGCAGACCAGCACCAGCGACGCAAGGAACACCGCACTGACCACCGCAGCGCGATGGCGCAGAAAGCGGCGCAGCACCATGCTGAACGGCGTGTGCGCAGGCTGGGTGATGCCGCTCTGCTCGGCTTCGAGCGACGGCGCCGGATCTTGCACGGTCATGGTCAGGCTTTTCGTGCGGCGAAGGTGACGCGCGGATCCAGCGCCGCGTAGGCGACGTCGGCGATCAGATTGGCGAGAAGGATCATCGCCGTCGCGGCCAGCAGCGCGACCAGCGCGACATTGAAGTCGTTGCCCATCACCGAGTCGTAGATGAGCTTTCCCATGCCGAGATAACCGAAGATCGTTTCGGTCACGACGGCGCCGGAAAACAACGTGCCGATATCGTGGCTGATGATCGTGACGATCGGGATCATGCCGTTGCGCAGCGCGTGCTTCCATACGACCGTCGTCTCGGCGACGCCTTTGGCGCGGGCTGTGCGCACATAATCCTGGCGCAGCTGTTCCAGCATCGCGGCACGAATGTGCCGGGTCAGAACGCCGGCATTCAACAAGGTCAGCGTCATCACCGGCATGACGAGATACGGCAACCGTGCCGCAAAACTTTCCGATCCGACCGGCGCCATGCCCGATGCAGGCAGCCAGCCAAGCGTGACGGCAAAGAGAATGATCAGCAGCAACGCCAGCCAAAAACTGGGCATCGAGATGCCGCCGAAGCAGAGGAAATTCACCAGCGTGTCGAGCTTGGTGTAGGGCTTGCGCGCGGCGTAGATGCCGGCGGGCAAGGCGATCCCCAACGCCAGCAACAAGGTGCACGCCATCAGGATTGCGGTGTTGCCCATGCGCGGCAGCACCACCGCCAAGGTCGGCTGCGCCGCCAGACGCGAATAGCCGAGATCACCCGACAAAGCGGCGAGCAACCAGTTGAAGTAGCGTTCGATCACCGGCTTATCGAGGCCGTACAGCGCTTTCAAACGCGCCGCATCGGCCGCGGTCAGATTCGGATCCGACGCGATCATCAGATCGATCGGGTCGCCCGGCATCAGGCCGATCAGCATGTACACGACGAAGGACATCACCAGGAGCACCAGCAGCGCCTGGAGCAGTCTTTCAGTCAGAAAGCGAGCCATGTTGGAATCTCAGTCGGCCGTCCAACGTTCGACCCACCAGGTCGATGCGTATTGGTGACCCGTTTGGGTGACGCCGTGCAGCCATTTCGGCGTCACTTGCGTGTTGATGCGGAAGAACAGCGGCAGCTGCGGCAGGTCGGCGGCATACAGGCGCTGGATGTCGCCCCAGTTTTTCTTCTGGTCGGCCGGCTCACATTGCGTTTGCGATCTTTCGATCGCCGCATCCATCGCCGTACTGCGATAGCCGCCGTAATTCTGTCCCGACCAGCCGTTCGATTCTGCCGGTACTGAACGCGATCCGAGAATCGTCTCGGGATTGTTCGCGGGCCAGGCTGCGAACGCCATCATATACATGTGCGGAAATTGCCGGCGACGCAGGATCTCGCCGAACATGACGCGCGCCGGTGCAGTCTTGAGGCGGATTTCGATGCCGACCTCGCGCCACATGCGCTGCATGACTTGCTGCACCAATTCGCGCGTCTTGTTGCCGGCGGTGGTGCCCAGCTCGAACGACAAACGGTCGCCCTTGTCGTTGACGCGAATACCGTCGGCGCCAACTTTGCCATAGCCCGCTTCGGTCAGCAGCGCGATCGCCTTGGCGCGATCGAACTCGTATTTCGCCACACCCTCTTCGGTGTAGATCGGCTCTTGCGGGTGATACATCGTGTCGGCGATCGACTGGCGGCCTTCGAAGATCTGTTTCGAAATCGCGACGCGATCCAGCCCGTGCATCAAGGCGCGGCGCACGCGGATGTCGCGCAGCACGGGGTCGTCGACATTCACGTTGACGAATTCCCACATCAACATCGACTTGAACTCGATGTCGAAGCGGTCTGCATTGCGTTTCTGGAACGACACGGCCTGGTCGAAGCTCATCCCGTTCTCGCCCGAGATGAAATCGATGTCGCCCGCTTTCAGGTTGGCTTCAAGCGCCGCAGTGTTTTCGATCGCCTTGATGATGATGCGATCAAATTGCGGCTTCTGGCCTTTCCAATACGGATTGCGCTCGAACACGATGGTCGAGCCGCGTTCGACTTTTGCGATCTTGTACGGGCCGTCATGCAGACCGGCGCGCGTCGGGTCAGCGTCGTAGGCGCTACGATTGCGATAGTCGGCTTTCGACTTTTCCCAGATTGGCCGTTCGACATGCGCCGGCAGCGGCACGAAATCGCCGAACTCGGCCGGGTTGCACAAGGTCTGCGTGCGCGTGATCACGAAATTGCGGTCGTCTTTGTATTCGACCGAGACGATGTCGTTCGACACCAGATTGTAATTCACGATGCCCGACTGCGGGTCCTTGCCCCAGTTCCAGGCGAAGACGAAATCCTTGGACGTCACTTGCGTGCCGTCGCTCCAGAAGATGTCCGGCTTCAGGGTGAAGGACACGGCCCGGGCCGTTCGCCCATCGGGCAAGGTCACCGGTTTGACGCGGCCATTTTCTGCGGTCGGGATTTCGGTGCAGAGCTGGCACTCAAGCGTCCAGTCATAGCCGTAGATCGTGAGCCGGCGCAGCACGAGGCCTTGGACGAATTGTTTGGCGACGCCCGATTCGACCATCGGGTGGAAGTTCGAGGGAAACTGATTCACCCCGATCGTCAGCTGCGTCCGTGCCGCATGTGCGGGCGACGCGACAAGCAGGAAGGTGCAGGCGGCAAAAGCGAAGGCAGAAGCGATCAGTCGGCGGTCCATGTCTCGACCCACATGGTGGAGCTGTATTGGTGACCGGTCTGCCGCACGCCATGCAACCATTTCGGCGTCACGTTGGTGTTGACCCGAAAGAAAAGCGGGATGATCGGCAAATCCGCCGCAGTTAGCCGTTGGATGTCGCCCCAATCTTTTTTCTGCTCGTCGGCACCACAGCGCAGTTGCGCATCGTCGATGGCGTGATCGAGCGCAGGGATCTTGGCACCCGAATAATTCTGCCCGGCCCAGCCATTCGCTTCGCTGGGGATGCCGCGGCTGTGCAGGGTCGCTTCGGGCAGCAGGCCCGGCGAGGTCGAATAGGCCGTCAAATACAGATGCGGGAATTGCCGCTTGCGCAGCGCCTCGCCGAACACGACGCGCGGCGGCAGCACTTTCAACCGCGCTTCGACGCCGACGTCCTTCCACATCTTTTGCATCACCTGCTGCACCAGCTCGCGGACTTTGTTGCCGGCAGTGGTGCCCAGTTCGAGCGACAGGCGTTCGCCCTTGTCGTTGGTGCGGATGCCGTCCGAACCAACTTTGGTCCAACCGGCTGCAACCAACAGTTCGACCGCCTTGGCTTTGTCGAATCCGTATTTGGTCACGCCGTCGTCGGTGTGCACCTTGTCGAGCGGATGAATGGTCGTGTCGGCGACAGTCTGCTGGCCTTCGAAGATGCGCGCGGAAATCGCGGCGCGATCCAACGCGTAAAGCAGCGCCTGTCGCAAGCGCACATCTTTCAACCAAGGATCGTCCTGGTTGACGTTCAAATATTCGTACATCAGCTGCGACTTGAACTCGAGATCGAACGCATCCTTGTTGCGCTTCTGGAAGGCAACCGACTGATCGATGGTGAGGCCGTTCTCGGCCGAGATGAAATCGATGTCGCCCGACTTCAAATTTGATTCCAGCGCCGCCGTGTTTTCGATCGTCTTCACGACGATGCGATCGAAGTACGGCTTCTGCCCGGTCCAGTACGGGTTGCGCTCCATCACCGTGTTGGCGCCGCGGTCGTAGGACGTGATGCGATATGGGCCGTTCCACAGACCGGGATTGGTCGGGTCGGTGTCGTAGCCGTTCTTCAATCGGTATTCGGCCGGATTTTCGCGGAACTTCGCTTCTTCGAGATGCGCGGGCAGGACGCGAAAATCATTGATCTGCGCCGGCGTGCATTGGTTGAGCGTGCGCGTGATGACGAAGCTGCGCTCGTCGAGCGCTTTCAAGTCAACGATGTCGACGCCGGTCAACGTGCCGTTATAGACACCCGACAGCGGATGTTTGGCGTATTCGTAGCTGAACAACACGTCTTTGGTCGTCAGCGGCGCGCCGTCGCCCCATTTCAAATCGGGCTTCAAGGTGAAGCGCACTTTGCGTGCAGCGCGCCCGTCGGGAAGCGTTACCGCTTCGACGCGGCCGTTTTCGACCGTCGGAATTTCGGTGCAGATCTGGCACTCCAAATTCCAGTCATAGCCGTAGACGGTCAAACGACGATGGGTGAAGCCGAGAAGATATTCCTTCGCGACCATGTTCTCGACCGGCGGCAGCAAGTTCGAACCGAACTGCGACACGCCGATCGTCAAGGTCGTGTGTTTGCTTTGCGCAACAGCCGCACTGGACAACGCGACCAACGAAGCGGTCGCCATCAACATTGCCCAGCGTTTCATACCGTCTGTCCCGAAGCTGCTTGTTCAATCTGGCGTGCCAATGTGACGTCCAGCGCGGTCAACCCGCCCGCATCATGCGTCGAAAGCACGATCGTGACGCGGTTGTAGATGTTCGACCATTCGGGGTGATGGTTCAGCCGCTCGGCGGCCAACGCAACACGCGACATGAAGCCCCAGGCCGCGCCGAAATCGGCAAAGCGGAAGGATTTTTCGATCGCGTCCCGGCCGTCGACCAGGCGCCAACCCGCAAGCTCGGCCAAGGCGGCCGCGCGCGAAGCTGCGTCCAGACGCTGTTGCATGTCGGTATCCCCAGAACTTCCCTGTCGCGCATCGCCCGCTTGTGCCGCGAGCTGAAGCGCGGCACTTCCTAGCAGATGCCTCAAGAGCCCGCCAAGTTTGCACCGACCCTCGACGAGCTTGCCGATCTCGCGGAACAGGCGCTGGCGACGCTACCGCTGCAATTCCGCCGCGCCATCGAAGGCGTCGCCTTGTCGGTCGACGAATTCGCCGACGACGACACGCTGAATGAAATGGGGATCGAGGATCCGTTCGAGCTGACCGGCCTCTATCGCGGCGTGCCGATCGGCATCGCCGACAGCGCCGGCCCGCTGCACGACGTCAACCGCATCTTCCTCTATCGCCGCCCGATCCTCGATGAATGGTGCGCGACCGGTGTCGAGCTGGCGCATCTGATCCGCCACGTCTTGATCCATGAGATCGGTCATCATCTCGGTCTCAGCGATGACGACATTCATCGCATTGAGACGAGCTGAGCGTTTCGCCTTAGACGTGTTCCCACCAGCGTGAGTCCGAGCGGATTCCGATCAGGCGAAAGCCGGTTCGCTGTAAGACGCGTTCGGACGCGTCGTTGCCGATCACCGTTTCGGCGGTGACGCGCAGCACGTCGTTGCGCTGCAGCGCCCAGCGCACCAGCGCAGTCACCGCCTCGCTGGCATAGCCGTTGCGGCGCGCTTCCGGCAGCAAGGCATAGCCGATCTCCACTGTCGCTTCGGAATCCGGCGGACCTTTGTAGCCAATCTCGCCGACCAGCACGCGCTTGGGTTCGCGCAACACGATCACGTAGGTCCAGATCTCCAACGCACGGTCGCGCTCGACCCACTCGCGAATCGACGGCAGAACCTCAGCGAAATCCGCTTGGGGCCACGCCGCCGCGACCTCGGCATCGAGCAATTCGGCAAAGCGCGCGCGGTCGTTGTCTAAGGCGCGCATCATCTCGCGCGACAACGGCACAAGATCGAGGCGTGCGGTGCTGATCACGCGAAGAGCGCAGCGACGCGGCTGCGCAACGCCGGCAGCACGTCGCATTCGAACCAGGGATTGCGGCGCAGCCACGCCGTGTTGCGCCAGCTTGGATGCGGCAATGGCAGCAGGCTGGGCGGATGATCGCGCCACGACGCAACCGTCGCGCCCAGCGATTTCTTGGCGTCGGCGCCGAGATAGAATCGTTGCGCGTAGGAACCGATCAGCAAGGTGAGCGCGATATCGGGCATGTGCTGGCGAAACGCGGCATGCCAGGTCGGCGCACAAATTGGACGCGGCGGCTTATCGCCGCCATGTTTGTCGACGCCGGGATAGCAAAAGCCGGCGGGCAGAACCGCGACACGCGTCGCGTCGTAAAATTGATCACGATCGAGCTGCAACCAATCGCGCAGCCGGTCGCCCGACCGGTCGTTCCACGGAATGCCGGTTTCATACACGCGCGAACCGGGCGCCTGCCCGACAATCAACAAACGGGCGGCCGGATGGGCGCGAAAGGTCGGGCGCGGCTCGAACGGTCGCAGCGCATCCACACAGAGCCGGCAAGCGCGCGCACGCGCCGATAAAGCTTCGAGTGTCTCCGTCACGCCAGAATTTCGTCGACCCAGGCGGGTACCAGATTGGATGCGGGTCCGTACCGCGCATCGTGAAACAGGCTGGCACCCTCGCTGGGTTCGAGATTCAGCTCCAGCGTTCGTGCACCGGCCGACCGCGCCGTGCGCACGAAGTCGGCCGCGGGGTAGACATTGCCGGACGTGCCGATCGACACGAACAGGTCGCTGTCCGTCAGCGCGTCATAGACGCGGTCGAGTTCGAGCGGCATTTCGCCGAACCACACGACATGCGGGCGCAACCGTCCGCTGGCGCCGCACGCAGCACAGGCACGCTGCAGAGTCAGGTCGTCGCGATCGTCGAACAGCGCGTCGCAGGCCAGGCAACGCGTCTTGAACAGCTCGCCATGCATGTGCAGCACGTCCTCGCTGCCGCCGCGCTCGTGCAGGTCGTCGACATTCTGCGTCACCAGCAGAACTTCGTGTGTTCCGCTTGCAGCCAGCCGCGCCAGTGCACGATGCGTGTCATTGGCGTCAATTGCGGGATCGCGCAGTTGCACCCGGCGCTGCGTGTAAAAGTCGAGCACCTTGGCCGGATTTCGTGCATAGGCGTCGGGCGTTGCCACGTCTTCGATACGATAGCGCGCCCAGATGCCGCCCGCGTCGCGAAAGGTCGCAAGGCCGCTCTCGGCGCTGACCCCCGCGCCGGTCAGAACGACGATTTTCACCCGCCGAACAACTTCTTCAGCAGGCCGCCGATCCCTTCTTCTTGTTTTGGCGCCGGCGCGCTGACGGTTGAGGCGACGCGCGCTTCTGCATTCGGCGCCTGCGGCGACGGCGAACGGCGTTCGAATCCCGGCGGCGCGCGCGACGGCTTGTCTTTCAGCGCGTCAAGCATGAAGGCTTTCCACGTCGCCGCCGGCAGGCTGCCGCCGGTGATGCGTTTCATCGGGCTGTTGTCGTCGTTGCCGAGCCACACGCCGCAAACGAGATCGCCGGTAAATCCCATGAACCACGCATTGCGATAGTCGTTGGTCGTGCCGGTCTTGCCCGCAGCCGGCCGGCCGATCTTGGCCGACTTGCCAGTGCCGTGATCGATCACGCCCGCCATCATCAGATTGATGTCGTCGATGAACCAAGGCTGCACAACTTGTTCGGCTGGCGATGCCTGGCGCTTGTACAGGACCGTGCCGTTGCGATCTTTCACTTCGAGAATCGCGTACGGCGTCGCGACGTCGCCGCCATTGGCAAAGACAGCGTAGACGCTGGCGAGATCGAGCAACGTGACTTCGCTGGTGCCGAGCGCCAGCGACAAATCGGGCTGCAGCGTTTCAGACAGGCCGAGACGCTTCGAAAGTTTGCGCACCCGTTCGATGCCGGCATAGTCGAGCACGCGCACGGCAGCGGTGTTGATCGACTCCGCCAGCGCTTCGCGCGCCGGCACCATGCCTTTGAACCCGGGTTCGTAATTTGCGGGCGCCCAACTGCCGATGCGGATCGGCGAATCGTCGACCAGCGTGTCCGGACGCAAACCAGCTTCGAGTGCTGCGAGATAGACCAGCGGCTTGAAGGTCGAACCGGGCTGACGCATCGCCTGCGTCGCGCGGTTGAACTGGCTTTCCTGATAGTCGCGTCCGCCGACCAACGCCTTGACCGCACCGTCGGGCGCCATCGCAACGATTGCACCCTGCGTCACGTGCGCTTTGACGCCGGGCCCGTCCAATGTCGCCGCAAGACGTTGTTCGGCGGCGCGCTGCATCGCGCCGTCCAAGGTCGTCGTGATCGTCACGTCTTGTTCGACCGTTCCGATATAGCCGGTCAGACGTTCGACGACCCAATCGGCGAAGTAGCGAACACCGTCGCCGACGCCCGGCTTCTTTTGCGCGATCGGTTGGTTCGGCGCGGTTGCGTCGGCGAATTGCTTGTCGGTGATCTTGCCCTGGGCGCGCATCGCCGCCAGCACGATCTGCGCCCGCGTCCAGGCCGCGTCGGGATTGGTCGCGGGTGAATAGCGCGACGGGGCTTTCAACAGGCCGGCAATGATCGCCGCTTCGCGCACGGTCAGTTCGCTTGCGGGCTTGCCGAAATAGGTACGCGACGCTGCGTCGATGCCGAACGCGCCGGCGCCGAGATAGACGCGATTGAGATAACCGGTAAGGATCTGTTCCTTGCTGTAGAGATGCTCCAGCCACAGCGCGAGCAACGCTTCCTGCGCCTTGCGCTTCATCGTGCGCTCGGGCGAGAGAAACATGTTTTTGGCGAGCTGCTGCGTCAGCGTCGAACCGCCCTGCACCGTGGCGCCGGTGCGCCAGTTCACATACATCGCGCGTGCAAGACCGATCGGATCGACGCCCCAGTGATAGCGGAAGCGGCGGTCTTCGATCGCAATGATCGCTTCGGGCACATAGGCAGGCAGCTCGGACGCAGCCACGGTCTGGCCGTAGAAATCGCCGACGCGCGCGATCAGCGAACCGTCGGCAGCGATCAGCGTAATTGCGGGCCGGCGTTTCAGCTCGACGGCTTGGCGCACATCGGGCAATCCCGCCGCGAGATAGGCGACCACGACGCCGACAACGATGAAACCCCAGATCGCAGCGATCGCCGTCGCTTTGAGCAACAGGCGCACATACGGATGCCGGCGCGACCACCAATTGCCGCCACCGCCAGCGCGGTTGCCACCATTGCCACGTCCACCGCCACCGCCGCCGCCGCCGCGTTTGGGCGCGCGCGGTTTTGCGGGTTTCTTGGGTGTTTCGTCGTCGGGAAGTTTGTCGGTGAGTCGCACGCCGCGAAGTTCGCGACTCATTGCGGCGCTCCCGGGGCAGCGCGGGTCGCTGATTCAGGACCGATGATGCCGTATTTGCGCAGCAGGTTGCGCAGCTGGTGATATTCGAGCCCGAGGAAGGTCGCGGTGCGCTTCTGCTGGTGCTGGTTCTGTTGCAGCGCCTTTAGCAGCAGCCGCTTTTCGGTCTGCGCCACATGCTGTGCGAAATCATAGGCGCCGGCCGGATCGTCGGCGGCGGCTTGCGCCGTTGCGGCCAGCGCGCCGGCATGCAGCTCGGCGCCGGGGCGCCACGGTGATTCAAACGGATCGAAACGCACCTGGTCGATCGGCTTGTCGGGATCGACCGCCGACGCGACCGCACGCTCCACCACGTTTTTCAATTCGCGCACATTGCCGGGCCAGCGGTAATCGAGCAGTTGCGCCTCGGCCGATTTGCTGAACCCACTGAACACTTCACGTTTCATCTGCTGCGCCATCTGCGTTCCGAAATGCCGTGACAGCGCCAGAATGTCTTCGGGCCGCACCCGCAGCGGCGGAACCGTAACGACTGCGAACGCCAAACGATCGAGCAAGTCGGCGCGGAATTTTCCCTGTGCCGCCAGCGCCGGAAGATCGACGTTGGTCGCGGCAACGACGCGCACGTCGCTCGCCACCGTTTCACTGGCGCCCAACCGTTCGAACTCGCCGTATTCGATCACGCGCAGCAGCTTTTCCTGCACCGCCATCGATGCAGTCGCAATTTCGTCGAGAAACAACGTGCCGCCGTCGGCGCGTTCGAACCGTCCTTCGCGACGTTTGGTGGCGCCGGTGAAGGCGCCGGCTTCGTGGCCGAACAACTCACTGTCGAGCAGCGACTCCGACAAGGTCGCGCAGTTGAGCTTGATCAGCGTCTGATCCCAGCGGCGGGACAGATAATGGAGACGCTGGGCAATCAGCTCTTTGCCCGTCCCTCGCTCGCCCACGACCAGCACGGGCCGGTCGAGCTTCGCCAGGGCCGAAACGTCGTTGAGGATCTCGGTGAAAAGCGGGCTCTCACCCACCAGCGCGTCAAGCATGGGTGGTCGATAACAGATTCTCTCATCGAGTGACAGGAAGGGAGACCGCTTACTCCGGCACCTAAGGCTAACCCATTGATTTTCCACGAATGGGCTTCTGGCACGCGGGCTGCAATAGAGGGTTCGTCGTCAAACGTTTTTGTAGGAACCCTCCGTCATGGGCATCTTTTCTCGGCTCACCGACATCGTGAACTCCAACCTCAATGCGATGCTCGATCGCGCCGAGGACCCCCAGAAGATCATCCGCCTGATCATTCAGGAGATGGAGGACACGCTGGTTGAGGTTCGGTCGGCCGCGGTGAAGACCATCGCCGACAAGAAAGAGCTTGAGCGCAAGGTGAACGCCCTGCAGCGCGAGCACGACGCCTGGCAGAACAAGGCCGAGCTGGCGCTGGAAAAGGGCCGCGAAGATCTGGCCAAGGGCGCGCTGCACGCCAAGAACCGCGCCGCCGAAGCAGTCGCCGCCGGTCAGTCACAGCTGGCCGACATCGAAGCCGGCCTGGCCAAGCAGAATGAAGACATCGGCCAGCTGCAGGCGAAGCTTGACGACGCTAAGCAGCGCGAAGGTCAGATGATGGCGCGCGCCAAGTCGGCGCAGACGCGCCTCAAGGCACGCGGTGCAATCTATGACAGCCGCGTCGACGATGCGCTGTCGCGGATGCAGCGGGTGGAGCGCACGCTCGACGAACTCGACGGCAAGGTCGACGCATACGATCTGGGCCGCCCGGGCAAGCCGTCACTCGACGACGAGATCAACAAGTTGGAAACCGACAGCAAGGTCGAGCAGGAGCTCGCTGAGTTGAAGGCACGACTTGGCAATCGCACGCCGTCGCAGGCCTGATCCCAGCAATGATCCTCGCATCGGACCCACCGACCATGTCCATCGTCGCCGTCTGCGCCATCATCTTCGTCGCAGCACCCGCCGTGATCCTTCACTACGTCACGCAGTGGAAGAAGACCCGGGGCCTTTCGTCCGACGATGAAAAGATGCTGACCGAGCTGTACGCCAGCGCGCAGCGGCTCGAGCAGCGAATTGAAAATCTCGAGCGCGTGCTCGAAGCCAACGAACGGAGCAAGTCGTGAGCTTTCACGAAATGGTCCCGCCGGACCCAAAACGCCTCTATCGCAATTGTGAAGACCGGATGCTGGCCGGTGTCTGTGCGGGCTTAAGCGACTATCTCGGTTGGGATCGCACGTTGGTGCGCGGCGCTTTCGTCCTCGGCACCATCTTCTTCGCGCCCTTCTTCATCATGAGCTACGTGATCATGTGGATGATCATGCCGAAGCGGCCGAAAATGTTGTTTCGCGATCAGGGTGAGAAGACCTTCTGGCAGTCGGTCAACACGCGCCCCGGCGGCACGGTCGGCGATCTCGCCCGCAAGTTCCGTGATCTCGACACGCGCCTTGCCGGCATGGAACGCCGCGTCACGACGCCGAATTTCGACCTGGAACGTGAGTTCAAGAATCTCGGCGCGTGAGAGCGCGCCGAATTCCAACAACGCACTTCGATAAAGGGGATTCCGATGCGCGCCGCTCGTGCAGCAGCCCGAAAAGAAACGTTAGTCGCCGCCCCGCTAGTCGCCGGACTGACCGTAACGCAGGAGATCGTGGCCGTGCCCGTTCAGCCACGTCTTCGCAAGGTCGACGTCGCCGTCGGTGAGCGTCGCGGTCAGCTTCCAGAAGCGAGCGCCGTGGTCGAGGTGACGAAGGTGCGCAACCTCGTGCGCGACGACATAGTCGAGCACGTAGTCGGGCGCCAGAAACAGACGCCAACTGAACGACAGACAACCGTCGCACGTACAGCTGCCCCAGCGCGTGGTCGTGTCGCGCACAGCGATGGACGAGAACTTCAAGTTGGCGCGCGCAGCCTTGATGCGGACCGTGTCGCAGATGACGCGACGCGCCTCGGCCTTGAGCCAGTCGGTGACGCGGCGGGCGAGATGCTCGGGCTCGCCGGGGACGACGAGATTGCCGCCGTCGCGGTGGACCCGGCCACGCAGGTTGCCGCTTGGCACAATCCGGTGCTCGACGCCTTGAAGCGGTATCGACGCGCCGGCGGCGAATGGTACGGGCTTCGGTAAAAGCTCGAGCCGCTCCTCGATCCATTCGAGGTTCTTGGCGGCGAAATCCCCCGCCGCACGGCGGGATGTCCAGGGCGGGATCGTAACTTCGACCCGCCCGTCATCCGGGCGAATTTTCAGAATGATTCTGCGGGCTTGCCGGCTGATCCTCAGCGCGATCGGCTTATCCAGCCCGTCAATGCGCAGCTCGGCCGGACGGGTCCGGCTGGACTTGGCGGCTTTGGCGCGACTCGATCCCAACGGCATCCCAGACTTTGTCGCCCCCAGCCGGCCTGCGCCGCAAGCCTCTCGACGGATCTGCGACCAGAAGGGGGCAAAATCGGGCCGTCCGTCGTTCCAGGAACGCGGGAAGCGGCCACCTGCTCCGTCCGGACCCCAGGCGGTTTTGCGCCTATCCGAAGCTTAGGCGGCCAGCTTTTCCGCCGTTTTTGTCACCAAATCCTGGGGCGGGACCTCGGTCCGGCCGGCATCGTGCTGGCGAATCCAGGAACGGACCACCGGCAGGATCGATTCGCGCCAGCGGCGGCCGTTGAAGATGCCGTAATGGCCGACCCCCAGCTGGAGGTGGGCCTTCTTCTTCTCGGCCGGCAGGCCGGTCAGAAGATCGTGCGCCGCCAGGGTCTGGCCCGGCGCCGAAATATCGTCGAGCTCGCCTTCGATCGTCAGCAGCGCGGTACGCTGCACGTCGCCCGGCACAACCGGAACGCCGCGCACTTTCATCGTCCCGTTCGGCAGGTCATGACGCTGGAACACGGTCTCGACCGTCTGCAGATAGAATTCAGCGGTGAGATCCATCACCGACAAATATTCGTCGTAGAACTTGCGATGCGCGTCGGCGCTTTCATCATCGCCGCGCACGAGATGCTGAAACAGCTTCACATGCGCGCCGACATGACGATCGAGATTCATCTGCATGAAACCGGTCAGCTGCACGAAGCCCGGATAGACGTTGCGCAATGCGCCCGGATACATCATCGGCACCGGCGAAATCACGCTGTGCTCGAACCATTCAATCGGGCGCGTTTCGGCTAGGCGCGTCACGGCCGTCGGTGCACGGCGCGTATCGATCGGCCCGCCCATCAACGTCATCGTGCGCGGTTGCACCGCGTCGCCCGCTGACGCCAACAACGACACCGCCGCCATCACCGGCACGGCCGGCTGGCACACCGCGATCACATGCGTGTCGGCACCAAGCAGTTTCAAAAACCTGATCAGGTAATGCACGTAGTCGTCGAGATCGAACGCACCATTCGCCAACGGCACCTGGCGCGCATCGATCCAGTCGGTGACATAGACGTCGTGATGCGGCAGCAACGCTTCGACCGTGCCGCGCAACAAGGTCGCGTGATGGCCGGAAATCGGCGCCACCAATAGAACTTTCGGATCGTTCCGATCGGTGTCGCGCGAGAAATGCAGCAGGTTGCAGAAGGGAGTCTGATCGACGGTTTCGATTGTGACCGGCACCGGCTCGCCGCCGATCAAGGTCACGTCGAGACCCCATTCCGGCTTTTCGAAGCGGCGTGTAACGCGTTCGAGCACTTCACTAGCCGCAACGACCGAACGGCCGAACTGCGTGTAGGACACGGGGGCGAAGGGATTCTGGAAAGCAATGTTGGCTGCGCCGGCCAACATGCGAACCGGCAGCATGGCTGCACGATTCCACTCATAGAGCGTGTAAAGCACCAACTCTCCTATCGGCCCCGACTCGGGCTCTTCAGGTCCTGGTCCGGACCTTACCTTGCATGGAACACAGCAGAAGAGGATTTGGGCGCATCGTTTGTCGCCCGGTAGCGCCGCCGCGACGGCTCGGCTAGCGTTCCGCGCCGTGAAAACGCACCGCATCCTTTCGATCCTCGCCGCGCTCTTCGCTTTTTGCGGGGCAGCCCCGATCCACGCGCAGGGCCTATTCGATCCGCCCGCGCTCTTAACCGCCGCCCAACAGGGCGACTTTGCCTGGGCGCAGAAGCTGCTGCTTGGTGGCGCCAATCCAAACGCGACCGACGAACGCGGCGTGACGCCGTTGATTCTCGCCGCGCGAAAGAATGAGCCGGCGCTGGTGAAATTGCTGCTCGAACATCGCGCCTCGCCGGCGCGCAAAGACAAAGCCGGGCAGACGCCGCTGTATCACGCGGCCGAAAAGGCCGGCAAAGACGTGATCGAAGCGCTTCTCAGCAAAAGTGCGCGCGTCGATGACCCGGACAATCAGGGCGTGACGCCCCTGATGGCAGCGGCACGCAGCGACAATGCCGAAGCAGTGACGGCACTGCTTAAAGCCGGCGCCAGCACCAAGAAGCAGGATTTCACCGGCCGCGACGCGCTGACCTACGCACAGGAATCTCGCGCCCGCCGCGTGCTGCCGTTGCTTGAGGCCAAGCGCTGAACTTTCCCGATCCGTATGGCCCGATGCCGCAAGGCATCGCGTGGCTACCGCCGGCAATGTTGCTGGCGGCCTTGCTGCTCGACATCGTGTTTGGCAGTCCCGCGATTGCGGGGCGCATTCCGGGTCTGGCGCGCTTCTTCGCGCGCCCGGCTTTGTTCTTCACCAAACGTCTCGATCGTCCGGCGCGCACGCCGCAAGTACTCGCCGTGCGCGGTGCCATCATCGCCGCGCTGTTGCTGTTGCTCGCCGCTGCCATCGGCATCGCGCTGCATCGCCTGACGCGCAGCTGGGAAGGCGGGCTTGCAGCTGAATTGCTGATCCTCAGCAGCGGCCTTGCCTTGCGCCGCCCCTTCGTCGCCGTGCGCCGCGCGCTGGCGAAAACCAAAGTCGCCGCCGAACACACCGCGATGCGCACGGCAATCGAACAAACGGCAGGCGCGTTGGAAAGCGGATTGGCGCTACCGGTCGCGGCCTATTTGTTCTTGGGTCTCGGCGGGTTCGTGATTGCCGTCGCAGCGCGCGTGATCGATCGCGCGGTTGGTGGCGCGCGGCCCGGCGAACGTCCCTTTGCGGCAGCGGCGCATGCCGCGCACCGTCTGCTGGCTGCTGCACCGGGTCACGTTCTGGCCGTGTGTCTGGTGGTTGCGTCGATCTTCGTGCCAGGTGCGCGACATTTTGCGGCGCTACGCGAAGCATGGAAAAGCAGCGGACGTGACCGTCCCACACTCGCCGCCTTTGCCGGCGTGCTGCATGTTGCGTTGGGCGGACCGCCACGCTGGAGCGGAAAAGGCACAGCGCGCGTTACGCCAAGCGATCTCGGTCGTGCCTTCGCGCTCTATATCGCCGGCGTGCTGGTCATTGTCTTGGTTCTTGCCGCGGTCGTGCTGGTCGATCTGCAACCGCGTCTGATCGTGTTGGATTCGAATGAGCTCTGAACTGGATGAAATGCGCGCGCTGCCCAGCGCGCTGCCCGATCCCGACCTTGAATCTGCAAGCGCGGCGCTGACTGCGCTGGCGATGAAAGGCGTCGGCGACGAAGAAGCGCGCGATTTGGTTGGCTGGCTCGCAACCTGGCAGCGGCGGCGCAAGCCGCGCATCGTCCGGCCGCGCGTCGCGCTGTTCGCGACCGCGCATGGTTTGGCCAAAGACGACCTGCCCTATTTCCGCACCGAAGTGCGCCGCGCCATCGCAGGCGAAGGCGCCTGGGTCGAAGAATGCGCCGCCGCCGAAGCCGAGCTGCGTCTGCATGAAATGTCGCTCAACGATCCGACGCCCGACATTCGCGTCGGTGACGCGCTGTCGCCGCAAGCGACCGCGCACGCGATGTTGTACGGCATGATCGCGGTCGAACCCGGCTTGGACTTGCTGGTCGTGTCGGCACTGGGCGAAGGCGCCGAAGACGCATCGCGCGTGTTGGACACAGCGATCGCAGGCGGCGCCGATCCGATGCCCGCGCTGGGCGCGCGCGGCGGACCCGATCTTGCCGCTGTCGCTGGTGCGATTCTGGCGGCGCGTATGGCGGGAACGCCAGTCTTGCTCGATGGCGGTGGTGCACGCGCGGCGGCGAATGCGCTGGCCAAGCTCGATCCGCGGTCGGTCGATCATTGCCGCGACGCATTTCTCTATGCCGGCGGCGAAGCACGCACCGGACGGATGGGATCGCGCGCAATCAGCGCGCTGCGCGCCGCGGCCTCCTTGGTGGAATGACACGGGCACTCGCCCTTCTCCTCCTTCTCGCGCCGGTGCTGGCGCACGCAGAAGCGCGACTCCCTGGCGGTGTATCGCCGACCGAAATCCGCGTCGCGATCGAGCCCGACGCCGACAAGTTGAAATTCCGCGGCACGGTTTCGCTGCAAGTGCAGACCGACAAGCCGCTCGACAAGATCGTGATGAATGCGGCCGAGCTGAAAATCGCGCGCGCCACGATCGACGGCGTGGTCGCGAAAACGTCGCTCGACGACGAAGGCGAGACGCTGACGCTGACCACGCCCAAGAAGCTGGCGCGCGGGCCGCACAAGATCGAGATCGCGTATGCGGGTGCGATCAAGCAGCAGCCGGCCGGTCTGTTCGCGGTCGACTACCCGACGAAAAACGGCACCAAGCGCATGCTGGCGACGCAGTTCGAAGCGACCGATGCGCGCCGTATGCTGCCGTGCTTTGACGAACCTGCGTACAAGGCGCGCTATCACGTCAGCGTAACGGTGCCGAAACGGCAGCTCGCAATTTCGAACATGCCGGAATCGCGCCGGACCGACCTGACCGACGGCCGCATGCGCGTCGAATTTGCGCCGACGCCGCAAATGTCGAGCTACCTGCTGTTTCTCGCCGCCGGTGAATTCGAAACCATCTCGCAGCGGGTCGATGGCCGCTTGCTGCGTGTCGTCGCGGCCGAGGGCGAAGCGGCCAAAGGCAAGTTCGCGCTCGATCTCGCGGCGCGCCTGTTGCCGTTCTACGAAAGCTATTTCGCGCAGCGCTATCCGCTGCCGAAGCTGGATCTGTTCGCGGTGCCGGCGTCGGGCGGGTTTGGCGCAATGGAGAATTGGGGCGCGCTGCTGTTCTTTGAACGCTGGGTCTTGTTCGATCCCGCGATAAACGCCGAAGCAGCCCGCCAGGGTGTCGCCGTCACCGTCGCGCACGAAATGGCGCATCAATGGTTCGGCAATCTCGTCACCATGAAGTGGTGGGACGATCTGTGGCTGAACGAAGGCTTCGCGTCGTGGATGGAAAATCATTCCGTCGACGCTCTGTTGCCGGCCTGGCAGATCTGGCTGCAGACGCGCCGCGAGCGCGAAACCGCGATGCGTCTCGACGCGCGGCGCGGCTCGCATCCGGTGGTGCAGAAAGTCGACAGCGCCAACGAGGCCAATGCGGCGTTCGACGACATCACCTACCGCAAAGGCCAGACCATCGTTCGCATGCTCGAAGCCTGGCTGGGTACCGATCCGTTCCGCGCCGGCATGCGCAACTGGATGCGCGAACATGCCTATGGCAACGCGTCGACCGAAGATCTCTGGGCCGCACTGGAACGCGATTCCAAATTTCCGGTGCGCGAAGTTGCGGCCAGCTTCACCAGTCAGGCCGGCCTGCCGCTGATCGACGTGTCGTCGCGCTGTGACGGCGGCCGCACCAAGTTGACGTTGGCGCAATCGCGCTTCAGCGCCGGCGATGCCAATGCGCGACCGCATACCTGGTCGATTCCGTTGATCCTGCAACCGTTGGGCAGCAAGCCATCGCGCATTCTTCTGCGCGACGCGCGCGGCGAGTTCGATCTGCCGGGCTGCGCGCCGGTGGTGGTCAATGGCGGCGGCGTCACCTGGGCGCGCGTTACCTATACGCCCGAGCTGCGCGCTGCGCTGACCCAGCATTTCGCCGAACTGGATGCAGCCGATCAGGTGATGTTGCTCGACGATAGTTGGGCGCTGGTCGAAACCGGCAACCTGCAAGTCGACATCTATCTGGCATTGGTGGCGCAATTGAAGCCCAATGCGCCGCTGCCGGTGTGGCAGCAAGTGACCGAGACGCTCGTTGAGATCGACGGCTGGTTACGCGGCACGCCGGGACGCGCAGCGTTGCGCAATTTTGCGCGTAGCAAGCTTGGCCCCGCAATGGCGCGCCTGGGTTGGAGCGCGAAAGCCAACGAACCGACCACCGATTCTCTGTTGCGCGACGTGCTAATCGACGCGCTGTCGTCATTCGACGATGAGCCGACGCTGCAGGAAGCAAAACGACGCTTCCACGATTGGACCGCAGGTGGCGACTTGCCCGGTTCGATTCGCGGCGTCGTGCTGCGCGCGACCGCGCGCGGTGCCGACACGAGCGAGTTCGAGCTTCTGCTCGGCAAAGCGCAGAGCGAAGAAGATCACGCGCAACGGCAGAATCTCCTGACCGCGCTGGCCGGCGTACGCAATCCGCAACTGGCGCAGCGTGTCCTCGACACATCGCTGGCCGATTGGGTGCCGCCGACATCGCGCGCCAGCGTCGTCGTGCAAGTCGCACAAGCGGGCGAACATGCGGCGCTGGCCTGGCGCTTTGCGCAAGCGCATTACGACAAGCTGATCGAGCCGCTGGACGCCACGGCAAAATGGGATTTTGCCGCGTCGATCGTGGCCGGCTCGTCCGACGCAACGCGCGCGCAAGAGCTACGCGAATTTACCGAAACACGCATCCCGGCCGATGCACGGCAGCCGGTCCAGCGCGTGGTCGAAGAAATCAATTTCCGTGCTGACAAAAAGAACCGCCTTGCTGCAGCGGTCGAACAATGGGTCGCTGCGCATCCGTGATCCCAAGGAGCTTCGCATGATTGTTCTGCGTGTCGCGTTCCTTTCGTTGCTGGTCGTGTCGACCGCCCATGCGGCGCCGGAAGCGCGCCTGCCCGATTATGTCCGGCCGCTCGACTACAAGATCGAGATCGCGCCCGACGCGGCCGCACCGACCTTCGCAGGCAAGGTCGAGCTGCAGTTCGAAACCACCAAGCCGATCACGACGCTGACCTTGAACGCGATCGACCTGACCTTCGACACCGCAGAGATCGACGGCGTTGCAGCCACGGTCGCGATCGACCCCGAAGCTGCGACCGCAACCTTTACGCCGCTGGGTCCAATCACGCTGGGCAAGCACATCGCGAAATTCGCCTATCGCGGCAAGATTTCGACCAACGCCTACGGTTTGTTCTCGTCGACCGCGCTGTCCGCTGACGGCGGCAAGAAGCGGCTGCTGGCGACGCAATTCGAGTCGTCGGGCGCGCGGCGCATGTTCCCCAGCTTTGACGAGCCCGGCTTCAAGTCGGTGTTCAATCTCACCGCGATCGTGCCGCAAGACGAAGTCGCGATCAGCAATATGCCGATCGAAGCCAGCGCGCCCGAAGACGGGCGCAAGCGCGTCACCTTTGCGCGCACGCCGGTGATGTCGAGCTATCTATTGTTCCTTGCGGTCGGCGATTACGAATCGATCGAAGGCCAGGCCGGCAACACCAAGGTCGCTGTCTGGACGCCGCGCGGCGCGATCCATCGCGCGCACTACGCGCTGGATGCGACGATCGAAGTGCTGACCTGGTTCAGCGACTATTTTGCGATGCCCTATCCACTGCCGAAACTCGACATGGTGGCAACGCCGACCGCGCGCGGCGCGATGGAGAATTGGGGCGCGATCCGTTTTTCGGACGCCTATCTGCTGATCGATGACGGCGCTTCGCAGCAGCGCAAACAGCAAGTCTGGTCGGTGATCGCGCACGAAGTCGCGCATATGTGGTTCGGCGATCTGGTCACGATGCAATGGTGGGACGATCTGTGGCTGAACGAAGGGTTCGCCACCTGGGCGTCTGGCGCGGTTGCGAAGGCACTGCATCCGGAATGGAACGTCGAGGGCGCGCATGCACGGTCACGCGACCGCGTCATGCAGCAGGATTCGCGCAAGGCGACGCATCCGATCGTGCAGCACATCACGACCACCGCCGAAATCGGATCCGCCTTCGACGACATCACCTATCAGAAAGGCGCGGCGGTGATCCGCATGCTGGAAGGCTGGCTGACACCCGACACGTTCCGCGCCGGCATTCGCGCCTATATGAAACAACACGCCTACGGCAACACCGTCACCAGCGATTTGTGGGATGCTTTGGCAACCGCGTCGAAGCGTGACGTGCGCGCAGTCGCCGACAGTTTCACCCGTCAACCCGGCGTGCCGCTGGTGAGCGTCGATCGCTGCGCCGGTGCACGCGATGAACTTACGCTGAAACAGGAACGGTTCGCGGCGACGCCGACGACCAAGCTGGATCCGTTGGCGTGGGACGTTCCGGTGTCGGCGGTGACGATCGACGGCCGTGCGAACAGCGCGATCGCATTGGCCGAACCGATGCTGCGCGCCAAGCTGGCAGGCTGCACGCCGGCGCGCGTCAATCACGGCGGCACCGGCTGGTATCGAACCAGCTACACGCCGGCGCTGGCGCAGGCGATTGCCGATGCCTTCCCGCAAGCAGCCGCGGTCGATCGTGTCGTGCTGCTCGACGACAGCTGGGCGTTGGCGGTTGCGGGGCGCAGCAAAGTCGATCCGTGGCTGGAGCTGGTGACACGTCTCGGATCCGAGCGGGACGCGTCGGTGTGGGGCTCGGTTGCCGACGATCTGCTGGAACTCGACGCCGTCGCGCGCGGCATGCCCGAACGCGCCAAGCTGCGCGCCTGGGCGATCGCGCAACTGCGCCCGGGTCTGACGCAAGTTGGATGGGATGCGCGCGCGAACGAACCGCCGCGCGATACGCTGACGCGCGAGACGTTGCTGGCTGCCTTGTCGCGGCTGGGCGATCCCGCGATGCGCGCCGAAGCGCGCAAGCGCTATGACGCGGCCGGCGGCGATCCGGCCAAGCTCGGTTCGCTTGCGACCGTCACGCTCGATGCGGTTGCGCGCGGCGCCGATGCCGCGACGTTCGATCGCTTGTTCGCCAGCGCGCGCAGCGCGCCGAGTTTCCTCGACGCGCAGCTTGTGTTCGACGCGCTGGGCACAGTCGAAGATCCGGCGCTGGTGAAAAAGCTTCTCGATGCGACATTGACCGACGCGGTGCCGATGGGGCTGCGCCGTCGCATCATCGGCCGCATCGCCGAGCAGGGCGATCACACCGCCTTGGCCTGGGACTTCAGCAACGCAAATACCGACAACGCGGCGCTGGGCGTCGACACGCGCCGCCGGTGGGCGTGGGCGCCCGGCATCGCACGGCGTTTCATCGAACGCGACCGCGCCGATGCGTTACGCGATTTCGCAAAGAAAAACGCCAAGCGCGACGAGCAGCCCGAATTCGAACGCGCCGCAGAAGAAATCGAGCTGCGAGCGGACCGGCGTACACGGCTGATTCCGGCCGTGGCGAGCTGGATCGAAACCCACACCAAGAGCTGACAACGGTTCCAGCGGCGGCGCTGTGCGAGTAGCGTCGCCGCATGATGCAATCACCTGCCGACAACGTGGTGCCGGGCCGCGTTACGCTACGGACGCTGACCTCGATGCGCTGGCTGGTCGTTGCCGGCCAGCTCGTCGCCGTTCTCGTCGTGCATTTTGCGTTCGGCTTCGACCTGATGCTGCCGCCGACGCTGCTGCTCATCGCGGCCTCGGTCGCGGTCAATATTCACGCGACGATGCGGCCCCAGCGACGCACGCTGTCGGAACGTTCGACCGCGCTGTATCTCGCCTACGACACGCTGCAGCTGGCGGGGCTGCTCTATTTCACTGGCGGCATCGAAAATCCGTTCGCGGTGCTGTTGCTGGGTCCGATGACGGTTGCGGCCGGCGTGCTTGGGCGCGGCCATGTCACGGTGTTGGCGCTGCTCGGCATGTTGTGCCTCGGCGTGCTGACGATCGTGCATCTGCAGCTGCCTTGGGCCGGCGATCCGATGCCGGACTTTCCGCCGCTCTATCGCACCGGCGTCTGGGCGGCGCTGTGGCTCGCGGCTGGATTCATCGCGATCTACAATTTTTCGGTCGCCGACGAGGCGCGCCGGATCTCGGACGCGCTGGTCGAAACCCAGATGGCGCTGGGCCGCGAACAGCGGATCTCCTCCCTGGGCGCGTTGGCGGCTGCGGCCGCCCATGAACTCGGCACTCCGCTGGCCACGATCGCGGTCGTGGCCAAGGAGCTGCGCAAGGAGATGCCGGCCGACAGCCCCTATCTCGGGGACGTCGAGCTGCTGCTGAGCCAAAGCGACCGGTGCCGGGAAATTCTGGCCGAATTGGCCCGCCGGCCCGAAAGCGCTGGCGGCGACCCGTTCGAATCCATGGGCGTCCCGGCCCTGCTCGAAGCCATCGCCGGCCCCTACCGGACCCGGCGGATTGCCTACCAAGTCGAGGCGTTCGGGCCGATGCCGGTGATGAAACGCGCCCCCGAACTGGTCCATGGGCTGGGGAATATCATCCAGAACGCCATGTCCTTTGCGCGTAGCCGCGTTGTGGTTACGGCCCAGAGCAACGAGGACGGCTTGAAGATTCGGGTCCGCGATGATGGGCCTGGATTCCCGCCAGGGCTTCTCTCACGGCTTGGGGAGCCCTATCTATCGCAGCGCCAGGACACCGATGAGCATCTCGGCCTTGGCATCTTCATTGCCCAGACCCTCCTTGAACGGACCGGGGCCACGCTGACCTTCGAGAACGACAAGGGTGGCGGCGCCGCGGTGACGATCTTCTGGCGCAACGACCGTATGAAGCCGCTGACGAGTTAGATCGACCGAACCCATGGAAACAACGAACCATCCGCGCGCCGACGCGCCCCGCACTCTTCTGCTGGTCGATGACGACGAGCCTTTCCGCGAACGCCTTGCGCGCGCGATGGAGAAGCGCGGCTTCGACGTCACCACCGCCGGCAATCTGAACGACGCCCAGACCTTGGCGCGCGAAGTCCGCCCAACCTATGCGGTGCTGGATTTGCGCCTCGCCGACGGCAGCGGTCTCGATATCGTCGCGGTGCTGCGCGAGACGCGCCCCGATTGCCGCATCGTGATGCTGACCGCCTACGGCAACATCGCAACTGCGGTTGCCGCGGTGAAAGCCGGCGCGGTCGATTACCTGTCCAAGCCCGCCGACGCCGACGCCGTCGAAGCAGCGCTGATGCATATGGGTGGCGACAGCGCCTTGCCGCCGCCGCCGTCGGATCCGATGCCGGCCGATCGCGTGCGCTGGGAACACATTCAGCGCGTGTTCGAACAATGCGGCCGCAACGTCTCAGAAACGGCACGCCGTTTGAAAATGCATCGTCGTACGTTGCAGCGCATTCTGGCGAAGCACGCGCCGCGCGGCTAACGCGCGCGTAAGCACGAATTGAAGCGGCGCCCACGGGGCGCCGTTTTGATTCAAGCTGGGATCGTTGCGGATGCTGGAATGAACCCTTCCAGCCGTGCCCAATTCCAATCGTTCGTGACGGCGTCATCTTCGCACGCGTTCCACTAGGAGACGCTGCATGATCCGCCGTTTTCTTCTTGCCGCCTTTGCGGGCATCGCATTTGCCGGCGCCGCATCTGCCGACACGCGCTTGCACTATCGCACCGTCCAGATCGACGGCGTCGACCTCTTCTATCGCGAGGCTGGGCCCGCCGACGCACCCGTCGTGCTGCTGTTGCACGGGTTTCCGACCTCGTCGCAGATGTTTCGCAATCTGATCCCGGCTCTGGCGGATCGCTATCGCGTCATCGCGCCTGACTATCCGGGCTTTGGTTTCAGCGCAGCACCGGATCGCACGCGCTTCGCGTACACGTTCGATCACTATGCACAATTGCTCGACCAGTTCGTTCAGAAGGTCGGCGCCAAACGCTACGCGCTCTATGTCATGGATTACGGCGCACCGGTTGGGTTTCGCCTGGCCAGCGCGCATCCCGAACGCGTGACCGCGCTGATCGTACAAAACGGCAATGCGTACGAAGACGGGCTGCAGAAATTCTGGGATCCGATCCGTGCCTATTGGCAGACCGGCGGCACAGCAGAGCGCGACTCGTTGCGCACGGCCTTCAACATCGATGCAACGCGCTGGGCGTACGAGCACGCCGTTGCAGATACGAGCCTGATCGATCCTGACACGTACACGCTGGATCAGGCGCGGCTCGATCGCCCCGGCAACACGGAAATTCAGCTCGACCTGTTTTACGACTACCGAACCAACCCGGCGCAATATCCAGCCTGGCAGGCCTATTTCCGCACCTACCAGCCGCCGACCTTGATCGTCTGGGGCAAGCACGACGTCATCTTTCCGGCCGAAGGCGCCAAAGCCTATCTACGCGATCTCCCGAAGGCCGAGCTCGTGCTGCTCGACGCCTCGCACTTCGCGCTCGAAACCAATGGGCCGGAGATTGCTCTGCGCATGCGTGGCTTCCTCGCGAAGGTCCTGCGCAGCTGATCGCGCACAAATTAAAACGGCGCCCAGTGGGCGCCGTTTTTTATTTGTCCTGAACCGACGGGCTTACTGATAGCGACGCGCAACGTTGGCGGTCGCCGGGCGCGTGACTTCGTAGAGAACTTTGTCGACGAAACGGCCCTGGAACATCGTGATGCCAAGCTGACGGCCGACTTCGACCGCACGCTCGCTGTCGCAGTACTGGAGAATGACGCGCATCGCGCCGAAATCCTGCACCAGCTTGCGCAATCCTTCGATCATGCTGGGCTTGTCGGAGTTGCCCATTTCCGGGCTCCAGGCCAGCTTCACCAGGTCGAGACCCAGCTTTTCGCGATCGATGAACGGCAACGTCAAATGCGTCATGCCATCGAGGCAGATGCGGTAGCCGCGTTCGCGCACATATTCGCGCGCGAACATGTAGGCGCCCATGTCGCTGAAGATGTCGACCTTCTGCAGCTCGATCACCAGGCGTCCGCGAATGTTCGAGGAAACGTTCTGGTCGAACTTCAGGAATTCGGGCGACAGCAACGTCGAAACGTTCAAGTTGATCGAGAACGTCCGGTCCTTGATTTCGCTGTCGCGCGCCAGGTTGGCGAGCATGCGGCGATCGAGGATCTGGGTCAGATAGCGGAACAGCCACGGGCTCGACTGCACGTTGACGCGCGGCATCAGCGTGTTTTCGAGGTCGGTGATCGACACGAACACTTCGTGGAAGATCGGCGTCGGGATGCCGTCCTTGCCGAACGAGCAGATCGGCTGGTTGCGCACCAGGTTCGACACGTCGGCGCCGGTCAGCAGCTCTTCCAGCTTGGCCAGACCCTTGGGGTCCAGCGCGTCCTTCATCTGCGTGACTTCTTTGGTGAAGTCGGTGGGCAGGCGGGTGTCGGACAGCTGATGCAGGCGGCGGGCAACCGCCAGGAATTCGTAATAGTCGCGATCCAGCCGGTACCAGGTGCAGAACCCGGACTCGTCGTTGTCTTCGACAGCGAGCTGAACCAGCGGATCTTCGCTGAACAAATAGCGCAGCTTGATCACGGCTTCGTCGATCTGCTTCGCCGAGGCGCCGCGCGAGACGAAGACCAGGTCATGATTGCGCAGCTTGAACAGCTGGCCTTCATACTGGGAGACGATGTTCTCGAAGGTGGAACCCGCGATGCGCACGTGATGTTCGCGACGGTTCTGCTGTTGCAGACGCGACAGATGCACGTGAACGGCGATACGGCCCTCGCGGTGCCGCTCCAACCGCTCGAGATACTCAAGCAGGGCGTACTCTGGACCGCTGGAGCGACCCTTCGCCTGTTCAAACGGAGGCATGGCGCTTTATAGCGTGAGATGTAATGAACGAAAGATGAAACTGACCCAGGATTTGGCTAAGTGACCTACCTGCAGGGCGCTGATTTCGCTTCCCTGGCGAGTAGCCTCGACCAGGCGCGGCTGTTGGTCGTTGGCGACGCGATGCTGGACCGCTTCGTCGCCGGCACGGTCGAGCGGATTTCGCCCGAAGCGCCAATCCCGATTTTACGTGTCGAGCGCCGGGCCGAGATGCCGGGCGGCGCCGGAAATGTCGTGGCAAATCTCTTGGCCCTGGGGGCGCGGGTCGCCTTCGTGGCGGTGGTCGGCGACGATGAGGCCGGCCGCGTCCTGGCTGGATTTCCCGACGAGCGGCTGGAACGCGCGCTGGTGGTCGAACCCGGCCGGCCGACCACGGTCAAAACCCGCTTTGTCGCAGGAACGCAGCAACTCCTTCGCATCGACGAGGAAACCACCACGGCAATCTCCCCCGCCAGTGAGGACGCGGTTCTTCGTGCAGTGGAAAACAATCTCAAACAGGCCGGCGCGGTCATTCTGTCTGATTACGGCAAAGGCGTTCTGACGCCGCGCGTCTGCCAGGGGATCATCAAGCTGGCGCGGGCCGCGAAAGTGCCGGTGCTGGTCGACCCCAAAGGCGCCGACTACACGCGCTATGACGGCGCAACTGCGGTGACGCCGAACCGCCGCGAGCTGGAACAGGCCACGGGCCGCGTCGCGCGCCATGACGATGAAGTCGAAGCGGCTGCGCGCAGCTTGATCGCCAAACATCATTTCGACGCGCTGATTGCGACGCGCAGCGAACAAGGACTGTCGGTCGTGCGCGCCACCGACGCGCAGCATATCCCGGCGCGCGCGCGCGAGATCTTCGACGTGTCGGGCGCAGGCGACACGGTGATGGCGACCTTGGCCGCCGCGGTCGCAACCGGCGCCAGCCTCACCGACGCAGCCGCGCTCGCCAACGCGGCAGGCGGAGTCGCCGTCGCAAAACCAGGCACCGCAACCGTCAGCCGCGATGAGCTTGTGCATGCGCTGGAGTTGCACGACGAAACCAAATTCCTCGCGCGCGATGGCGCTGCCGGCCGGGTCGAAACCTGGCGCCGCCGCGGCTTGAAAGTCGCGTTCACCAACGGCTGTTTCGACATTCTGCATCCGGGCCACGTGCATCTGCTGCGGCAGGCGCGCGCGACCGCCGACAAGCTGATCGTCGGCCTCAACAGCGACGCATCGGTCAAACGGCTGAAGGGACCGGCGCGGCCGGTCAACGATGAACGTGCGCGCGCGCAAGTTCTGGCGAGCCTCGCCGACGTCGACGCGGTCGTCGTGTTCGAGGAAGACACGCCGCTGCAGCTGCTCGACGCGTTGCATCCCGACGTGCTGGTCAAAGGCGCCGATTACACGATCGAGCAAGTCGTCGGTGCCGATCTGGTGCAATCTTATGGCGGCAAAGTCGTGCTCGCCGAACTGGTTCCCGATCAGTCGACGACCAAGACGATCGCGCGCATGGCGAAAAAATGAAGTTCGATCCGGTCGCGTTGGACGCGGCCGCGCGTCCGGCGTGGCCTGCCTTGCGCAGCATCGACATTGACGGCTGGGACGTACGGCTTTCGGGTGGCTATACCGGCCGCGCCAATTCGACGACGACGACCGGCACCGGCGCGCTGCCGCTCGACGAACGAATTGCGCGCATCGAAGCCGCCTATGCGGACGGCGGCCAACCGCCAATCTTCCGCATGCCCGACTTCACCGATCCCGCGATCGGACACGCGCTCGACGCGCGCGGCTACGCGCCGCTGCACCGTCATTCGCTGGTGCTGGCCGCCAACGATCCCGCGCGCAACGACGAAGCGTCGGTGCGGATCACGCATGCACCCGACATGGCGTGGCTCGACACGCATGCTGCCGCCGACGGCGTGCCGCTCGAACAACGCGCGCTGCATGACGAGCTGTTTCGGCGTACGCCGTTGCCGCGCTTGTTCGCCGCGGCCTATGACGGCGCCGCCATCGTCTCGGTCGCGATGACGGTGCTGGTCGGCGATCTGGCGGTCGTACAAGGCGTCGGCACGCTTGCAACGGCACGGCGTCAGGGACATGGGCGCCGCGTGATGCGCGCGCTGTTGGCCGAAGCGTGGCGTCGTGAAGCGCGCCAGGTCGTGCTGCAAGTCAGCGCCACCAACGAAGCAGCGCAGCCAATGTATGACGCGCTCGGATTCGATCCGGTCTATCGCTATGCCTATCGCAAGCGCGGCTAGAGTCTGGCGTTCGCAGGCGCCGGTTTGATCCGGCACTTGCCGTTCTTGCGCGCCGGGCTGGTTGCGATCAGCGCGATCTATCTATTGCGCAGCTTGGCCTTGGCGCCGGCCGTGCTCGGCATCGCGCCATTCGACAGCAGCTTTTGGATCTGGAGTTCGTCGATCGTGCTGCTGTACGGCTTCAGCTACGCCGTCGGCACGCGCTTGGCCTGGCCTGCATTGTCGGCGCGCGGCAGCTGAAACTCGCTCCAGCCGCGATCACGCGCCGAATAGGCTTCGCCGTGAATGACGCCGTCGATTTCGCATAGCGCGCGGATACCGTTCCAAGCAATGCGCGCACTGCGCGTCACACCGCAGTCGCGTGCGATCGTGTGCAGGAAGGATCCGTCCGACAAAGTCAGCGAACCATCGGCATGAGTCAGCACCGCGTCGATTCCCGGTAAGGCCGCGTGCACCAGCAGCTGCGCTTCGCGATCGACGAAATAGGCCGTGCCCGACGCAATCACGACGGTGATCGGACCGACATCGTGCAAGGCAGCGTCGAGGCCGGTGTCGGTCGTGCCGCGCGCAAAACTTCCCACCCAGTTTCCGCCCGCGGCAACGAATCCGATCAGCAATGCTTCGCGCGTGCCGCTGGCACCGAACGGGATCGGCAGCGAACCGTCGGCCGCAGCCAGAATACGCGCGCGCTGGCTAGCCACGGATCATGGGATCTTCCAGCCGGTGCAGCCGTTGCGCGGCATGCATCGCGAATCCAAGCAGCAGGCTTTTGCGCCGCGCCGGTGCCAGTTTCGCTTCCAGGCTGGGCCGCACGATTTCGGCGGCGAAGGAATCGGCGATGATCAGGCCGACATCGTCGGGAATCAGCGCGTGCGGAAAATCGGGTTCGACCGCGAAATAGAACTCGTCGCACCATTCGCGATATTCCTGCCACTTGGCGTCGCAGCGAAAATCTTCGAGCCCGCTTTTGACTTCGACGATCGCAACGCGCCCAGCCGGGTCGATCGCAAAAATATCGGCGCGGCGTCCATTGGCGAGCCAGAATTCCGTCACGCTCGACCAACCCCAATCGGTCAGCGCGCGGCGCACGCCGCGGCACAGGCGGAGGGTGATTTCGGGACGGCCAATTTCTTGACCAGGAGCGGCGGCCTCGATCTGCATCGAGGCGATGAAACTAGACGCGGATCAAGCCTGCAAGTGGCGGCGCGTCGCTGCTGTCTTTGAACACCGCCGTATCGAGTTTTGCCGTCGGCAGCCGCAAATGATCGCGCAGCGCGCCTTTCAGCACCGCGCGCAGATCGGTGGTCGGGGCCAGATCGCGCGCCTGATAGAGTTTGTCGGCGGCGAGGCCCGGCCATTTTCCGGCAACACGTCCGCCCGCGACCGCACCGCCGGCGAGGAACGCCGCGCCCGCTGTACCGTGATCGGTGCCGCCGGTGCCGTTGACCGCGGCCGTGCGTCCGAATTCGGTCGCGACCGCAATCACTGTGTCTTGCCAGGCCGGCCCCAGTGACGTGCGCAACGCGACGAGACTGTCGGCGAGTGCGGTCGCAGCGCCCGCAAACCGCCCGCGCGCAGCACCCTGCCCCGCATGCGTGTCCCATCCGCCAAGTTCGAGCACGGCGATGCGCGGCCCATTCGCTTCGGCCAGCATCTTGCCCGCCGCCGTCGCCAACGTGACTGCAGCAGCGGGACGCGGTGCGCCGTTCGCAGGCGGCTTGCCCATCGTTTTCATGTCGTCGCCCAACGCCGACGACGCGCCGTCACTGGCTGCAATACCGTTGGCAAGCGCGGTCGAAAACAGCTTGTCGCCTTTGTAGATTTCGCGCACCAGGTCGAGGAAGCCAGGTTGCGCCGCAGGAATGTTCGATGGCGCCCAGGACGCGACTTGCACCGGGCCGCGCAACACCAGCGGCACTTGTTGTCCAACCGCGAGGCCGAGACGCCGCTCGCCCGCCCCCGGCAGCAACGACAAAGTTCGGTTGAGCCAGCCATCGCTGGCCGCGTGCGGTGCCTTGGTTCCGTTTTCGAGCAAATCCTGCGCGTCGAAATGCGAGCGATCGCGATACGACGTTGCAACCGCATGCACCGGCAGCAATGCACCTTCTTTGAACCAAGAATGAATTGGCGCCAGCGACGGATGCAGCGCAAAGAATCCGTCGAGATCGAGCGCGCCGTCGGCTTCGCCCGGCTTTGCGAGCGCAAGACTGCCGCGCAGCCGCGCATAGTCGTTGTCACCATAGGGCGCGACGGCAGCCAGCCCATCCATGCCACCGCGCAACAGCACGAAGACAAAGCGCCGGTCGGTGTCGGCCGCCGCCAGCGCCAGGCGCGACGTGCCTGCAGCGAGTGTGACGGCGGCAGCGCCGAGCAGCAGCGAACGGCGTGCGATCAGTATGTCGGTCATCGACGTTGAAACTCCGGGCTGGCAACGAGCAGCGCGATTGCTTCTGCGGCGCTGGGCGCATGTTCGATTTGAAAGCTGGTCGGCTTCGATGCGAGCGGCGCGATCGTATTCGCCAACAGCACGCCGGGCTCGGTCACGCGGGCTGCGCGCGTACCGAAGGCCAGCCCCCATTCGACGCGCAGCAGCGCGGCTTCGGGCCCGATCCAGCTCGACGATTCATCCGACCATCCGGCCGGCGACGGCGCGGTGAAGGGAAATTGGCCAAGCTGCTGCAGCGAGCCGGCGGCGCCGCGCAACACGTCGGGGCTTTCGGTTGCGCCGATGCCGCGCAGCGCGCTGATCACCAGCTCGTTCGGCGTTTTGACTTTGCTCAAGGGCGGGTCCCACGCCGCCGGCAAATCGATCAGCGCTTGCGCGACCGCGGCGAGATCGCCGTCGGTATCGCGAAAGACTTTCGCGACCGCCAGCACAGAAGATTGCGGCGGCGTGTCGGCGACGAAATGCCGAACCAGCTTTGTCGCGATGAAGTTCGCAGTCGCCGGATGCTGCGACAGGAACAGCAACGCTTCGAGCCCTTCGCGCTCGCCGCTTTCGCGGATGGTCGCGCCGAGCAGCTGCTTGTCGCCAGGCTCGTGCACATTGGGTACGAAACGGAACGCAGCTTTCTCGCCACCGGCGGCAAGCAACGGCCCCATTCGCGCGGCGCGCGGCGGTATTGTCCAGCCGGTCAGAATCTTTGCCAGCTCGCGCACGTCATTCTGCGTGTAGCCGCCATTGACGCCCAGCGTGTGCAGTTCGAGCAGTTCGCGCGCGAAATTCTCGTTCAGTCCGCGCTCGCGGCGAATGCCGGCGCGTGAATTCGGACCGACCGACGCCGCGTTGTCGAGATAGAGCAGCATGGCCGGATGGCGCGCGACTGCGAGCAGCATGTCGCGAAACTTGCCCAGCGCGTAGGGACGGATCGCTTCGTCTTCGAACGGCACGACCAGCCCCAGCACGACAGGGCGCTGGACCGAGACGGTGAAATGGTTCGACCAGAACTGCACCCAACGTTCGAGAAACGGCGTCTCGCTGGTGACTGCAGCCAAGGTTCGTTTGGCGGCTTCGTCGCGGAATTGTTCGCGCGTCTGGCCGCGCAGCATTTTGGCGACTTCGTCGGCACCTTTGCCGCGCGCCTCGTAATATTCATCGAGCCGCGTTGCACCATCGGCCGACGCGATGCGCATTGTTACAGGACGTAGCTGTTGTTTCAGCCAGCCGCGCGGATCGTTGCCGATCTTGGCGAGCTCGCCGGGGCGAGGTCCGAGTCCAAATCGCACCGCTGCGATGGTCGCGAGCTTGCTTGTCATAGGCAGCCAGGGTTCCTTTCTCCGCTGCCACGAATCAGAGCACCGGACTCCTGCGCATGCCTGTCGAACTGTCCACCGCACGCTGCAAGCTTCGGCAATGGACGGCGAGCGATCGCGCACCCTTTGCCGCGATGAATTCCGACCCGTCGGTGATGCGCTACTTTCCGGCGCTGCTGACGCGTGCGGAAAGCGATGCGTCGGCCGATCGTATGCAAAGCGTCATCGCCGAACGCGGCTGGGGCTTCTGGGCGCTGGAAATTCTGGGCGTCACCGAGTTTGCGGGCTTTGTCGGTCTTAACGAGCCAACTTGGAGCGCGCACTTCACGCCCTGCGTCGAAGTCGGCTGGCGTCTCGCCACCGAATTTCAGGGCCGCGGATATGCGACAGAAGCGGCGCGCGCGGCGATTACCTACGGCTTCGAAAATCTGTTCCTGACCGAGATCGTCGCGCTGACGATTCCCGCCAACACGCCGTCACGCCGTGTGATGGAAAAGCTCGGCATGATCCATGACGTGCACGGCGATTTCGATCATCCGCGCATCGATCCCGATCATCCGACCGCGCGCCACGTGCTTTACCGGCTGGGCCGCAACGCCTCGCTGGAGAAATAGAGCAGCGCGCAAACAGGTGCAGCGAAACCGATCCACGACGCCAGCGCCCAGCCGCCTTGCACATAGGCCCAGGCGCCGAGCGCTGATCCGATTGCGCCGCCGGCAAAGAACGTCGCCATGAACACGCCGTTGAGACGTCCACGCGCCGCGGGATTGATCGCGTAAATGGCGCGCTGGCTGAAAACCAGATTCGACACGAGACCGAAATCGAGCACGACGCCCGCAACCGTCAGCGCCGCTAACGACAAGGTCGAGCCTTCTGCGCCGACTTTGCTCAGCAGGAACGCGAGCGCGACCAGCACGATCGCAACCGGCGTCAGACGTTGGCTGAGACCTTTGTCGCCCCATCGTCCCGCCAGCGGTGCTGCGATCGCACCAGCCGCGCCGGTCAGCGCAAACAATGCGATGCCAGTTTGCGACAGACCAAAGGCCGGACTTGCCAGCAGCAACGGCGCGGCGGTCCAGAACACGCTGAACGCACCGAACAGGCAGGCGTGAATCAGCGCGCGGCGACGCAGGACCTTGGTCGTGACAACCAAGGTGATCATCGATCGCAGCAACGCGCCGTAGCGCAACGACGAGTCGGGCTGTCGTGGCGGCAGCGCACGCGCCAGCACCACCGTTTCGATCAGCATCACGATCGCCGAGACCACGAACACAGCGCGCCAGGAAAACAAGTCGGTCAGAAAACTCGACACCGGGCGGGCCAGCATGATGCCCAGCAACAGGCCGCTCATCACCTTGCCGACCATCCGCCCGCGCGTTGCGTCGCTGGCGAGATGCGCCGCGTACGGAACCAGCACCTGCACCGCGACCGAACCGAGTCCGATCAGCAACGCGGTGAACAGAAACACCGTCGCATCGGTCGCAAGCGCCGCACCGGTCAAGGCCAGCGCAGCGAGCAAGGTCAGCACCAGAACCAGCCGGCGATTTTCGATCAGATCGGCGAGCGGCACGACCAGCAGCAGGCCGAGCGCGTACCCGATCTGCGTCATCGTGACGACGATGCCGGCGCCATGCGCGGAAATACCCAATGACGCTGCAATCGGACCGACCAAAGGCTGCGCGTAATAAATATTCGCGACAATCACGCCGCAGGCACTGGCAAGCAGGAGTGTGATCCAGCTCGGGATTGCAGCGTGCGACGTATCGGCGGTGGTGCTGGTCATGGCGGCCAAGCAAGTGGCCTGGCGGCGAGTCGGGTCAACCGAACGGCGCGCGGTGCACACATGCAAAAAGGGCGGCTGCGCCTCAGCTTATGTAGAAAGCACCGTCAGCCGCTTGGCTCAGTGTGCCGACGAACGGGATATCCTTGAGTCGAACCAGCAGGTCGATATCGCCGCCCTGTACGAACAGATACGTGTCACCGACGGTGAAATCACCGGTGGAATACACAAATGCGTCACCCTTGTTCGGTGCAACAAGGTCAGCAATCGTCGATGCAAGGCTTCCTCCATTCAGATGCAAACCACCTGCATTTGAATTGAAGACACCCCGGACAACGCTCCAGGTGAAATTGTTAAACGTACCGGTCTGATCACCGACGATTGACAACTTGCCGCCGACCGGAAGCTCGCCGATCTGAATGCGATCGAAGCCGCTGGTCGCACCGGCGCGTGCCTTGGTGAAATCCGTGATGACGTCGAGCATGTTCAAGGTGGAGTCGGCGGAAAACGTCGCACCATTGTTGAAGTTGAACCGGAACAGATCGTCGCCGCCGCCGCCCGTCAGCATGTCGGCACCGGCGCCCGCGACGATCACGTCATTACCGCTTCCGCCGACAATCGTGTCGTTGCCAGCGCCGCCGAAAAGCGTGTTGCCGCCGCTTCCGCCGCGGATGGTCGCGCCCGGAAAGTAGCTGCGTAAGTCGAGCGTGCCAGTGCCGGTTGCTGCAGTCGCATCGACTTTCAGCCCCGGCGTCAGATTGCCAGCAAAGCCGCTGATGGCGAAATTCTGCGACCCGTGCACGGTGAGATTGGTCAAAAACGAATTGCCGGTAAAGTCGATGACGCTGCCGGCGCTGTTCGGTGCTCCATCAGCTTCGTAGTCGATCGTTTCGATTCCGTTGGCGTCGATCCAAACTTTGTTGGCGCCGTTTGCAGCAACCACGTTCAGCGCGTCGGCATGGCCGGCGGCGGTTGCATTCGCAACATTCAAGGTCAACTTCACCGGTGCAGATGCAGCCGTAACGACGATTTGCTCGACATTGTCGAGCGCAACTGTCGCATCACTCGTGATGTTTTTGACCAGCAGAATATCGATCCCACCGGCGCCTCTGATCGTCGAACCAGCGAGTGAGGCCATGTCGGCAGTGATCGTGTCGCCGCTGCTCGTACCATCGACCGTAGAGCCAGCCGTGCCGAGCTTGATCTGATTGTTGATCAGCAACAGCGCGCTGAAATCATTGCCGTTGATACCGTCATTTAGCAACGCAACCATTGTCGACAATGGAATGGCATTGAACTGCTGCAATGTTGTCGACGGCGACGCGATCGTGCTGACAGGAATTGTGTTGTCGAGTCCCGCCCACAGCAGAACGGCCTTGTCGAAATTAACCGACAAGTTGTTCAGCAGCTCAGGCGAATTGGCGAAATTCTGCAGCAACGCCGCGCGCGCGTCGACGTCCGATCGGCCGGCAGCGAGCAGCGAACTGTAAAAATCCACTTGCACCTTCTGCCCCACCGGATCCGGCGCGCGACCGAGAATGTTGGTGTAAAGCTTGGTGACGAAATTGCCGACGTCGAATGCGCTGCCGGTGAGAAAAGCAGCGTTGAACTCGGCCGAATTCACAAAGTTGCGGGCGAGCACTTCGGCGCTCTGCCCTGCGGCGAGCTGCACCTTGAAGCCGGCAAGGTCGGGCGTGCGTCCGAACGCGGCCTGGTAAAGACGTTCGATCGCCAGCGCATTCGCGCCTTCTGTAGAATTCAGTAGATCGAGCACTGCCTGGTTCGACGTCGCGGCGCCCGAGTCAATCTTGCTGACCCAGCTGCTCAATTCCGTCGTGCTCGGCGCGCGACCGAACATATTCTGAAACAATTGCGAGACGAAATCGGCGGTCGCCATCGAATGCTTCCCTACATGCTTTGCGCGCGACGCAGTGTACGCATGCGGAGTTTGCATTCAATGCGTGATTACGGACTCGCGCTCAAAACGGAAGATATTTTCGAAACGACTGGTCGCGCAGAATCTCCCGCGCTGCGTTGCGTCCGGGCAGGCCAGTGACGCCGCCGCCGGGATGCGCACCGGCGCCGCAATGATAGAGACCGCCAATCGGCCCGCGATAGTCGCCATGTCCCAGCACCGGCCGCGCCGCCCAAAGCTGATCGAGCGACAGACGCCCGTGAAAAATGTCGCCGCCGATCAAACCAAAGTCGCGTTCGAGATCGCGCGGCGACAGGATCTGTCGCCCGACGACACTGGCGGCAAAGCCAGGCGCATGCCGGTCGACCGTCGCAAGCACGAGATCGGCGAATATCTCGCGCTGCGCGTCGGCAAAGTCGGGCGCGACATGCTGCACGAACAGGCTTGCGACGTGCTGTCCGGGTGGCGCCAGGGAATCGTCGAGCACGCTGGGGATCAACATTTCGACGATCGGTTCGCGCGACCAGCCTTGTTCGCGCGCATCGCGATAGGCGCGGTCCATATAGTCGAGCGACGGCGCGATGATGATGCCCGAACCAAGATGTGGCGCCGTTGGGTCGCGCGTCGGTCGCGCCGTGAAGGGCGGCAATTCGCTGAGCGCGACATTCATACGGAACGTGCCCGACCCGACGCGGAACTGTTCGATGCGGGTGCGAAATTCGGCCGGCAAGGCACCCGGCTCGAACATACGTTCGTAGAGAAGTTTGGGCCCGACATTGGCGGCGATGGTCTTGGCGCGCAATTCGCGCCCATCTTCGAGCATGACGCCGATGGCGCGATCGTTCTCAACCAGCACGCGTTTTACCGACGCGTTGGTTTCGATTTCGACGCCGACGGATTCACATGCGCGCGCCATCGCTTGCGTGATCGCGCCCATGCCCCCGATCGCGTGACCCCAGACACCGCGCACGCCGTCGACTTCGCCGAACACGTGATGCAGCAACACATAGGCTGAGCCCGGCGTATCCGGCGACGCGTAGTGACCAACGATCGAGTCAAAGCCGAACGCGGCCTGGATCACCGGCGTCTCGTACCAATCGTCGAGCCAGTCGCGCGCGCTGCGCGCGAACAGCGCCAGCAAATCGCGCTTGGCTTCCATCGGCGCGCGACCGAGTAGGCGTCCCAGACCTGCCAGGCCTGGCACGTCGCCGACGCCCGCGCCGCGCGGCGGCGTCCGCAGCAATGTTGCGCGCAACAAATCAGCCGCCGCATCGAGCCGCGCTTCGTAGCGTGGCAATTGCTCGGCATCGCGTTTGGAGAAGCGCGCAAACTCGGCCTGGGTGCGTGCGGTGCCGCCGCCAGTTTCGAGCCCGTCGCCATTCTCCATCGGCAGAAAGTTCGAAATCGGCCGCCGTTTGATCTGCAGACCGTGGCGATGCAAATCGAGATCCGCGATCACGATCGGATGCAGCAAACCCACCGTGTAGCTGGCGACCGAGTTGCGAAAGCCGGGATGAAACTCTTGCGTGATCGCCGCGCCACCAACGAATGGACGGCGCTCGAGAATGCGGACCTTGCGGCCAGCGCGCGCGAGGTAAAACGCGCAGACAAGGCCGTTATGGCCACCGCCAATGATCAGCACATCCTGGCTGTCGGCTCGAATCATGTCCATGAATGTAGCCGTGGACCTCGCTGCAATGAAATTCGCCTGGCGGCCGCTGCAACAGACCGACCTCCCCCAGGTCGACGAGATTGCCGCGCGCGTGCACCCTGACCTGCCCGAAGATCCGTCAGTGCTGGCGGAAAAGCTGGCCCTGTATCCCAGCGGCTGTTTCGCGTTTGCGTGGGGCGAGAAACTGAACGGCTATCTGTTCAGCCATCCCTGGCGCGGCGTGCCCAAGCTGAACACCAAGCTGGTCGTGATCCCGGTCGATGCCGACGCCTATTACATTCACGATCTTGCGCTTCTGCCCGGCGCGCGCGGCATGCAGGCGGGCACGCAGATCGTGCAGCACTTGGCCACGACCAAGCACGCCGAAGGGTTTCCGCGCATGGCGCTGGTCGCGGTCTACAACTCGGTTCCGTTCTGGAAACGGCAAGGGTTTCAGCTGACCGATCGGATCATCACCGGCTATGGCGGCAAGGCGCACTATATGCTGCGCGAACTGATTTAATTGCCTGGATCCCCGGCTCGGGGGCCGGGACAAGCTTCGCGGGGATGAAAGCTACGCTTTCACCTTCAACGCCGTCAGCATTTTGGCGGTGATGCCCTGCCGCGAGGTCAGCATCTTCGCCCACGGATCTTCTTTTAGCTGCGCCAGGCGACGCGGCAAATTTTCGACCGTGAAGTGATTGGGTGGCAATCGTGGCGATAGCTCGTCCCAGAAGAGCGGCGTTGCAATCGGTGCACCGGGACGTGCGCGCGTCGAATAGGGCGCGACTGCCGTCGCCCCGCGATCGTTGCGGAAGAAATCGAGAAAGATTTTTCCGGTGCGCTTCGCCTTGGTCATGGTGACGACAAAGCCGGGGTCGTCTTTCGCCACCGCCGTCGCCACGGCGCGCGCGAATTCTTTGATCACTGGCCAAGGATGTTTGCGCTGGATCGGCACCACGACATGGAGGCCTTTGCCGCCAGTGGTTTTGACGAAGCTTTCCAAGCCAAGATCGTCCAACCGCGCGCGCAGCGCGACCGCGCCGTCGATGACGCGCTGATAGGGCAGATCCGGATCGGGATCGAAATCAAAGATCAAACGATCAGGCTTGTCGGGTGCATCGCCGCGCGCACCCCACGGGTGAATTTCCAGCGCGCCCATCTGCGCCAGGCCAAGCAAGCCCTGCACGTCGTCGATCATCAGATATTCGTCGGTACCACTCTTGTCCGGCACGGTGACCGACTTAACCCCCGGCGGCACGCCGCGCCCGACATGTTTCTGGTAGAAGCAGGGTTTGCCGCTGCCTTCGGGGCAGCGCACGATCGACAACGGCCGGCCTGCGATATGCGGCAACATGCGATCCGCCACCAACGCCAGATATTCGGCGAGACCTTCTTTGGTCAGGCCCGATTCCTCGTCGATGCGACGATCCGGATGTGTGATGCGCGCGCCAGCGATCATGAGCGCATCGCCCTTGCGTACGCCAATCGGCGCCGCTTTGGTCGATGCAGTTTTAGCGGGCGCGGCTTTCGCCTTGGTTTCTTTCGGCGCTTCCATCGTGACGCTTCGCGCCTCCTTGTCTTCGCGCAGCCCCTTGAAAGAAGCGTGCCGCAAAATCCGGTCGCGCGTCATCGTCAGATATTCGATCTCGGCCACTAGGTCGGGTTTCACGAAACGTGCGTCGCGCGAATCCGGTGGTTTGCGATCGAACGGATGTTTGTCAGTTTTCAACTTGTCCAGTCGCTTGCGCAGATCGGCGCCGCTGCTGCGCGTGAAGCCGGTGCCGACTTTGCCGACATAGACCAGCCTGTCGCCGTCATAGACGCCCAGCAGCAGACTGCCGACGCTTTGCGTGCGATCGCTGGGCGGCGTCCAGCCGCCAATGATGAATTCCTGCCGCTCGACACATTTGGATTTGACCCAGGAGTCGCCCCGGCCTGACCGATAGGGCGCATCGCGTCGTTTCGAGATCACGCCTTCCAGCGCAAGACGGCAGGCCTGGCTGTAAAACTCTTCGCCGGTCGCGGTGACATGGTCAGAAAAGCGGATCGGCCCGTCCGTGCGCGGCAGGATTTTGCGCAGCGCTTCTTTGCGCGCCTCGAGCGGCAGCTTGGTCAGATCCTGCCCGTCGAGATGCAGCAGGTCGAACGCGTAATAGAGCAGCTGCTCGCGCTTGCCCTCGCTGAGATAGGCTTGCAACGCGCCGAAATCGCTGACGCCCTGCTTGTCCAACACGACGATTTCGCCATCGATCAGCGCCGTCGTTGCAGGCAATTCGGTTGCAGGCTCGACAAGCCCGGCAAACCGTTCGCTCCAATCAAGCCCGCGCCGGGTCAGAAATTGCACCCGACCGCGATCGAAGCGCAGCTGCGTGCGATATCCGTCGAACTTGATTTCGTGCAGCCAGTCATCGCCCTTCGGCGGTGCCTTGACGCGCGTCGCAAGCTGCACCGGAACGAAGTCGGGCAGCTTCGCCGCTTTGGCGCCTGCGATCTTCCTGGGTTTGACCGCGGGCTGTTCCGGTTCGCGCGCGCGATTGGATTGCCAGACGCGATCGACGTCGCTCGCGATCTGCTCCATCGCGCGGTCGCTGGCAACGCTGGTCGTAAACGTATCGGTGACGGCGTCGCCACCTTCGCGCTCCAACCCGTCGCGCTCTTTGATCAGCAGCCAGTTTGGCTTTTTCTCGCGCGCCGCACGGCCGCCCATGCGCACCAATACGAAACGACCTTTCAGCCGCTCGCCGTCGAGATCGAATTTGAGATGGCCTTTGCGCAGCGACTCGTGCGGATCGCCGACCGGCGTCCAGGTCCCGCGATCCCACAACATGACGGTGCCGCCGCCATACTGGCCTTTCGGAATCGTACCTTCGAACGTGCCGTAATCGAGCGGATGGTCTTCGACCTCGACGGCAAGACGCTTGTCGTTGGGATCGAGACTTGGCCCCTTGGTAACGGCCCAGCTTTTCAAGACGCCGTCGAGCGCAATGCGGAAGTCGTAATGCAGCCGCGTCGCCGCGTGTTTCTGGATCAGAAAGGCGTTGTCGGGCAGGCCCTGCTTGGTCTGCTTGCCCGAGGGTTCGGCAGTTTTGTCGAAGTCGCGCATCGCTTGATAGGTCGCGAGCGACGCTTTCTTGGAGGCGCGCTTCTTCGCAACCTTGGACGCAGGCGCGCTCTTCTTTCTGGTGCGCAAACCAACCGCCATCACCGTCTCCGAATCACGAACCAAATCTGGACAACAAACATGTCACACCGAAGTTCCAGCGACCCTTTTCTCGTTTCGGACGTTGTAGATGCGGGGAGGCCGTCATGGACCGGCTGTACGACGCAGTTGCAACAATCGTCCCGTCGATCCGACGATATGCGCGCTTGCTGGTTGGATCGGCCGCAACCGCCGATGCCTATGCGCAGACTTGCCTCGAACGGCTCGCACTGACGCGCCCGCTGAGCCTTGTCGATTTACGCCGCCACGTGTTTCACACGCTGCATTGCAGCGTGTGCGACGACGAGATCGCGCTCGACACGGTTGGCACCGATGCCAGCAAACCGCTCGAACGCAGTTTTTTGGCCCTACCCGTCCCGCAGCGCGCCGCGGTGCTGCTGCATGACGTCGAACGATTCACCTTGGCCGAGACCGCGCTGATTCTGCGCCGCAGCGTCGAATCGGTGCGCCAGGATCTCGAGACTGGTCGAGCCGTGATGCGCACCGATCTGCGCGCGGTCTTTATTATCGAAGACGATTGGATGATCGCCGAACAGATCAGTCTGATCGCGGCCGAGATCGGGCTGCGCGTGTGCGGCACGGCGTCGGATCGCAACGAAGCCTTGGCCGGCGTGGCGCTGTACCGGCCGAGCCTGGTTCTGTCGGACGTCGATCTTGGCGGCGGCCGGGTCGGCGGTCTGGCGCTGTCGGACGAGATCCAGCAACGGTTCGACGTGCCCGTGATTTTCGTCACCGGCTATCCCGAACGCGTGCAGGTCCACGCCAAGGGCGCGGTCGTCGTCACCAAACCGATCGACGCGCAAGAATTCTCGCGCGCAGTCGAGTTGGTTCTGCCGTTCTAGCTTCCGAGCCAAACGCCGAAAGGCGGCAGGCGCACGTGATCGCCGTCGACGACGCCGGTGATGCCAGGCGCATCGAGTTGCTTGGCATCGCCGATCGGAAACGACGCTTCTTCGATCGACAGATTGAACACACACAGCACGCGCTGACCGTCTTGTTCGCGCGTATAGGCGAGCACCGTGTCGGGCGCCTCTTCGAGCGTGATCGAACCGGTGCACAGCGCCGGCATGGTACGGCGCCAGGCGAGAAATTTCTGCCACGCATGCAGATGCGACGCTGGATCAGCGCGTTGGCGGTCGACCGCAAGTGCGCGATGGCTGGGTGGAATCGGCAGCCACGGATCCGCGCCTGCGCCGAACCCGGCACGCATCGCATGTTCGGCCCAAGGCATCGGCGTGCGCGCGCCGTCACGTCCAGCAAAGGCCGGCCAGAACGCCAGACCATATGGGTCGCGCATCTGCTCGACCGGCACGTCGTAATGGGGCAAACCCAACTCTTCGCCCTGATACATGCAGACCGAGCCGCGCAAGGTCAGCAGCAAAGCCAGCAACAGGCGCACGAATTGATGCTGGTGCGCCTGCGCGCCATCGGGCAGCCAGCGCGACACAGCGCGATCGACGTCATGATTGGAAAAAGCGAGACACAACCAACCTGAATGAAGATCGGCTTGCGCGTCTTCGATCGCGTCGACGAAGGCAGCTTTGTCGAAGCGGCGCTTCATCGTTGCCAGCGTGTAGGCCATGTGCAGCCGCGTTCCGCCGGCGCCGGTATAATTTTCGATCCGTGCCAGCGCGCCGTCTTGGCTCGAGACTTCGCCCAACGTCGCGACACCGGGAAACTGATCGGTGAAATCGCGCAGCCGCTCGATCAACGCGCCCGTGTCGGGCTGCACCATGTCGTAGAGATGCGCCTGCAACCCGAACGGCTTGGACGGAATCTTTCCGTCCGGCGACGGGCGTGCTGGATTCGAGCGTAGTTGCGCGTCGTGCAGCATGAAGTCGACTGCGTCGAACCGAAATCCATCGACGCCGCGTTCGATCCAGATCCGCGCACTGTCGAGCAGCGCCGCCAGCACCTCGTCGTTGCGCAGATTGAGCTGCGGCTGACACGACAAAAAATGGTGCAGGTAATATTGGCAGCGGCGCGGGTCCCAACTCCACGCACCGCCGCCGAACACGGACAGCCAATTGTTGGGCGCAGTTCCGTCGGGCGCAGGATCGGCCCACACGAACCAATCGGCTTTGGCGTTGTCGCGACTCTGCCGGCTTTCCTGAAACCAGGGATGCTCGTCGGACGTATGCGACCAGACCTGGTCGATCATCACCTTCAAGCCGCGCGCATGCGCTTCGCGCGTGACGCGTTCGAAATCATCCAGCGTGCCGAAGATCGGATCGACGCCGAGATAATCCGACACGTCGTAGCCGAAATCTTTCATCGGCGACGGGAAGAAGGGCGAGATCCAGATCGCGTCGACGCCGAGCCACGCAAGGTGATCGAGCTTTTCGACGATACCCGCGAGATCGCCAATCCCGTCGCCATTGGCGTCGCGGAAACTACGCGGATAAATCTGGTAGAGGACGGCGCCGCGCCACCAGTCGGATACAGAACGGGACATAACGCCGAGGCTACTACGCCGCGACGCCAGCGCTCAATTTTGCGGAATTGTCGAAGGCAAGCGTGACACACGTGCCGGTCGGTCCGGTCGTCGTCGACAACTCGGCGCCAAGTGCGGTCGAAAAGGCGCGGATCAACCTCGTACCGAGGCCGGTGCCGCGTGCGGGACCGTCGCTGCTGAAACCGACGCCGTCATCTTCGACGATCAACTTCACCAGATCTTCGTCGACGCGCAACGTCACGCGCACTTCGCCGTTGCCGTCGGGATAGGCGTATTTCAGCGCGTTGGTCACCAGCTCGGCGGCCAGTAGACCGAGCTGGATCGCCGTGTCGGGCGGCAGGCGCAGCGGATCGATTTGCACCGTCAGACGTTCACCGGTGCCGCGATCCAGCGCGCCAGCCAGATCGGTCAATAGCCGCGGCAGGTAATCTTCGAGCGGCACTGATTCGAAATCGTCGTGCGCGTAGAGATAGCGATGCACCTGCGCGATCGCGGTGACGCGTTCCTGCGCCTGTACCAGCGCCGTGCGCACGGTCGGATCCTGAATCTCGCGCTCCTGCAACCGCAGCAGGGATTGCGCCATCGCCAGGCTGTTGGCGATGCGGTGATTCATTTCGCGCAGCATCAGACGCTGGCGCTCGACCAGCACCGCATTGGCGGCATCGGCTGCGTTTTTGGCGCGGCGCAACTGCTCGGCGCCGAGGCAGGTTTCGATCGAGGCCAGCAGCAGTGGAAAGAAATCGGGCCCGACATGTTTGACGAGATAGTCGGATGCGCCGGCCTTCAGTGCCGCAACCGCAATCCGGCTTTCGTCCGACCCGGTGAGATAGATGACGGGCGGCGCGCCCGGCACTGCACGCACCGCTTTCAAGGTCGCCAGGCCATCCATCGTCGGCATGTAATGGTCGACGACCACCACGTCGAACGGCCGCGCGCGCAGCAGTTCCAGCGCCGCTTCACCGTCATTGGCGATCTCGACTTCGTAGCCCGCGCGCGTCAAATGCCGCTGCGCCAGAACGCGCAGCGCATCATCGTCGTCGACGAACAGAATGCGCGCAGCTGCGGATGTCACGATTGCGCCGGAACCTGGATGATCGACAGGAACAGACCGAGCTGGCGGATCGCGTTGGCGAAGCGCTCATACTCGACCGGCTTGGTGATGTAGACGTTGCAACCCAGCTCGTAGCATTTCTGGATCTCGGTCTGGTCGTCGGTCGTCGTCAGCACGATGACCGGTGTGGCGCGATGGTTGGGGTCGGATTTGACCTTTCGCAGCACGTCGATTCCCGACATGTCGGGCAGGTTGAGGTCGAGCAGCAACAGACAGCCGCCCGCATGCGCCGCGCACTGCGCATCGAGATGCGCCAGGCCCGACGTCGCATCGGCGAAGCGATGGATCTGGTTGCTCACGCCGGCGCGGCGGATATTGCGCTCGATCAAGGTCGCGTGACCGTCATCGTCTTCAATCAGAACGATGGAAACCGGATTCATTCTGCTCTCCCTGCAACTCGCCCCGCTTGCCGCGGGAGATCGACAATGAAGGTGGTGCCGGCGCCAGGCTCGGACTGCAAATCGATCGACCCTTCCATGCGCCGCACCATCGCGCGCACATGCGCGAGCCCAATGCCTTCGCCTGGTTGCGTCTGCGCGCCGGCGCGACGAAACAATTCGAAGACGCGTTCGCGATCTTCCGGCGCAATGCCGCGCCCGGTATCGCGCACTTCGTAGACGACACGGTCGCCTTGCGCGCGACCGGCAATCTCAATCGACAGTTTGCGCGTTGGATCGCGATACTTGATCGCGTTGTCGATCAGATTGCCGAACACTTGTTCCAGCGCCAGACGGTCGCCGAAAATCGGCGGCAGGCCACTGACTTGAATCGACGCGTCGGTTTCTTTGACCTGATGCTCGACCGCGCGCAGCTGCGCATCGATCAGCTGGTTCATGTCGATCTTCTCATTGCCGAAGGCGCGACGGCCTTCGCGCGACAGGCGCAGGATCGCATTGATCAAGCGATCCATCTTGGTCGTCGCAGCGCGAATGAAGGCGATCGACTCGGCGATCTGCCCGTCAATTTCACGCACCTTGGCAGCCATAGGATCGGGCGCATCGCGCAATGCAATCGCGAGATCCTGGCGTGACGCATCGAGTTCGGACGCAAACCCCATCACATTGACCAGCGGCGACCGCAGGTCGTGGCTGACGATATAGGCAAAGCGCTGCACTTCTTCGTTGGCTTCGCGCAGATCGGCGGTGCGGCGCTCGACCTCTTCTTCCAGCCCTGCATTGGTATCACGCAGCGCGCGCTGCGAACGCGCCACGGCAACGACCGCGGCCCCGCCCAGCACCAGAATGCCAAGCGCCGCAATGGCGGTCGCGACAAAGGCTTTGTGCGTATCGACGGTCGCCATCCCGGAGCGCTGGCGCAGCAACTCGTCTTCGGTTGCGCGCATGCCGTTCAAGATGTCGCGGATCTCGATCAACTGGCGCAGCCCGTTGTCGGTTCGCACGATCGCGAGTGCTTCGTCGGCCTTGCCTGCTTGTTCGAGTTCGAGCGTGCGATCCATCTCCGCGAATTTCGCGGTCATCAGCGGCTGCAACCGGTCGAGCGCAGCCTGCTGTTTCGGATTGTCGACGGTCAGCAGGCGCAACCTGTCGTGCGCCGCCTGCGCCGACTGGCGTGCGTCGCGATAGGGTTCGCCGTAGCGATCTTCGCCGGTCAGCAACTGGCCGCGTTGCGCGCTTTCGGCACGCTGCACCGCGCTGCGCAATTCACCGATTGCGACTTGCACTTCCAACGTGTGCTCGACCAGCGCGCGCGACGCCAAGCTCGCCCGCACGCCGCCATAGGCGAACCACGTCGCGACGGCGAGCAGCAGCAAGCCACCGATCAACGACGGCAAGGTGGCGCGGGTCAGAGAAGCGCGAGTCGGCATCGGACAGCACGACTACCCGGAGCGTAGCGCCTGCGGAAGTATGTGGAGCTTGAGTTAGTTACTCATTCACATCGCGCAAATGCGCGAGATCTTCGAGCCATTTGCGTGTGGCGCTTGGTGAATCGAGCCGCCAATGCGCCAGCGTTGCGCGCGGCGTGCCGACAAGAATTCCAGCACCGCCGCGCGCCGCCACTTCGGCAAATCCGTCTTCGTCGGTGCGATCGTCGCCGACCATCACGGGCGTGCGTCCCGCGAACGGCGGCATCGCGCACAGAACCGAAATCGCCGTGCCTTTGCTGAGGCCGCGCGTGCGGATGTCGAACGCCATCTTCGCCGAGGTTGCTTCGACACGCGTCTCCAGTCCCGCCAGAATCCGCGGCAGCGCCGCGCGAATCGCCGATTCTGCTTTGGGCGCCTGGCGATAATGGATGGCGGTCGACACACCTTTTGGTTCGACGAAGACGCCGGGCAAGGTTCCAGCCAGCATGTCGAGCCGCGCGGTTGCGATCGCAACCGCCTGCGCGTCGGCATGCACGATCGGCGGCATGTGCGGAGTCAGACGGATTTCGCCGCCATGTTGGCCGGCACCGGGAAACCGCCACGGCGCAAACAGCGCATCGAGCGTGCCAAGCGCGCGACCGCTGACCAGCGCCAGCGCGCCGTTCAACCGGCGCGACAAAGACTCAAGCGTGTCGATCAGCCCGTCCGGCACCACGACCTCGTCCGGCGTCGGAGCCAGATCGATCAAGGTGCCGTCGACATCGAGAAACAGGGCCCATTGATCGGGCCCAGGTCGAGGGGGGGCCTCGACCAGGGCTGCGAGGGGGGCAAACGGGTCGAGCATGGTCGATATGGCGCGCATCGTGGTCAGAACGGGGCTGGAAGGCCATGGTTTCCGGCCAAATGCGGCGAAATCGGCCTAGAACCGGCCTCTACCCTGGACGGACGGCCTGCTTGGCGCCATGTTCCGGGTCCGCGGACGGCCCCGGCCGGCCGCGGCTCAATCCTATTCGCGGTCTGCCCGCGCGCCGATGTCCGGCGCATTCGGCGTTTCCGCACCGGAGTTCGTTGTTATGTCGATCGGTACCGTCAAATGGTTCAATGCCACCAAAGGCTACGGCTTCATCGCGCCGGAAGATGGCGGCAAGGACGTGTTCGTCCATGTTTCGGCAGTTGAAGCTGCCGGCCTCACCGGCCTCAATGAAGGCCAGCGTGTTGGCTTCGAACTGGAAACCCGCCAGGGCAAAGTCTCGGCGGTCGGTCTGACGACGAATGTCTAAAGAAGAAACCCTCGAATTCGAGGGTGTCGTGCTCGAAATTTTGCCGGAGGCGCGTTACCGCGTCCGGTTGGAAAACGATCACGAGATCTTGGCCTACACGGCAGGCCGCATGCGCCGTCACCGCATTCGTACGTTGGTCGGCGACCGCGTGCGCGTGGAGATGACGCCGTACGATCTGACCAAAGGCCGAGTGATCTTTCGCCACAAGGACGAACGCGCGCCGACGCCAACCGGCGGTCCGCCACGTCGTCCCGGTGGACAGCAGTTCAAGCGCCGCTAATCGGCGTCGCTTTCTCGCTGTGTTGAACTTCGGCGGACGAACAGTCCGCCGTTTTCATTTGCGGCGCCTACTTCCACGCGGCGCTGAACGGGACCATGCGCTGGTTCACCTCGTCCCACAGCGCCCAACGCCAGTTCGTCAGGCCAGCGCGTAAATTCAGCACCGGCGCATCCTGCAATTGCGGCAAGGCGCGGTGGCACGCTTCGAGCCGGTAGTTCGGCACGCGCGGCGACAGATGATGCACGTGGTGAAAGCCGATATTGCCGGTGAACCACTGCAGCACACGCGGCAGTTTCAGATACGAACTGCCCTGCAGCGACGCATCGAACGCGCTCCAATTCTCGTTGCCGCGCCACAGCGTGTCTTCGAACCGGTGCTGCACCGAGAACAGCCATACGCCGACGATCGACGACACGGCCAAAATCGGCAGCTGCACCAATGCAACTTGAGCGAAGCCGAAGACGAGCCCCAGCCCGACAATCATCACCAGCAAAGCGAGATTGGTGAGATAGACGTTGCGACGTTCGCGCTCCCAGCCCTTCGGTGAATCGAACGGCGTGCGGTAGAGCAGCAGAAACACGCAGGGCGGCAGCAGAACCAGCGAGAACAACGGATGGCGCACAAAGCGCGTGGTGAAACGCTGCCACGGCGACATGGCGCGATATTCATCAACCGTCAGACACGTCGAATAGAGGTCGACATTGGCGCGGCGATCGAGATTGTTCCAGTTCGCGTGATGCCCGGCATGTTGGCGGCGCCAATGCGCATAGGGCGTGAATGTAACCAGGCTGCAAATATGGCCGAGCAGATCGTTGGCCCAGCGCTGCTGAAAGAACGAACCGTGCCCACAATCATGTTGAATGATGAAGATCCGCACGACGAAGCCACCTCCGAGCACGGTGCAAATCGCCATTAACCAGATTGGCATGTCAGGCCACGCGTAACGCGCAGCGCAAATCGCCAGAAACGGCCCGAATGAGGTCAGAATCTGCGCCAGGCTGCGTATAAGTTCGGGCGATTCGAACACCATCACCGCACGACGGAGCGCACGGCTCGCGGTTTGGTCGAGCGAGCTTCCCTTTATTTGAATTTGCTCCATGTTAGCTGCATGCCTCACATCAACGGCCCTCGCTTCCAACTCGACGACGTCGTTGCGTTTCATCGCAGCGAACGGCTTTCGCCTGCACACCCCACCGGGCGCTTCGTCGTTGTCGGCCGTATGCCGCAGGACGGTGCCGGAGCTTATCAGTATCGCCTACGTCCGGTCGAAGCCGGCCCGTTGCGAGTCGCGGTTGAAGACGAACTGACCCGACCAGTCTAAACAAGACCGATAGGTCTTGCTTCCTTATTTCGTCTGCCACGCGAATTCATCGATCGGCGACCCAAACGGTCGCTGGCCGCGTTCCCAGTAGGTTTGCGACGCTGGTCGCTTCACGCGATCCAAGATGCCGCCCACTCAGAACTTCACGCCACAACTGACCCGGCGGGAGCTGGATCGTTGCATCGGCGCGCCGCCAATCAATTGACTCGCCAACCAATAAAGGCGCCATGCGCCGCCCCGCCAGCACAAGCAACGTGCGGCGCGGATTGCTACGCGTGAAGCCGACAATCCGATCGGCATCCGCTCCCGCAGCAAAGAGCGGTTGATAGTCACCAGTTGCAAATAGATTGGGATGACGCCGGCGCAAGCGCAGCAGGCCACGTAACACCGATAATTTTGTTCGCCCGGTGCGAAGATCATCGCTCGTCCAGGCCGGCGCTTCGTCGCGCAACATGCCAGCGCGCAACGCATAATCGACCGGTCGCCGATTGTCCGGATCAGCCAACGACAGATTCCACAGCTCGGCACCCTGATAGATGTCGGGGACGCCCGGCACGGTCAGGCGCAACACCGTTTCAGCAATCGAGTTCATGCGCCCCAGCGCAACGACGCGCGCAAGAAACGCATCGACCGACGCGCCGAACGCTGCGTCGGTCGCGCAACGGCGTGCAAAGCCAACACAATCCCGTTCGTATTCTTCGTTGGGATCGATCCAGCTCGTGCCGAGCTTGGCTTCGCGCAGTGCTTTCTCGAAATATACAGCGAGGCGATCAGGATAGGTCGCATCCGGCGTATCGGGCCAGGACGCGATCAGGGTTTGAAACAGAAAATACGCGTCGGCATCGCTCGGACCGGCCGTGCCGCGCCACGCATAGCTTTGCTGCATCCAGCCTTGCACCGCGTGGTGCCAGTCATCGGCATATTCCGACAATGTCGCCAGCCGCGCGCGCGCATCTTCACCGCGCTTGGTGTCGTGCGTCGACGAAGCCAACAAAGTCTTCGGCCAATGGCGCGACCGGATTCGGTTGGTGGCGTGGAATTCTTCGACCGTCGCACCAAAGCGCGCTGGATTGCCGCCGACTTCGTTCAACGCCAACAACCGCGCGTGCCGATAGAACGCGGTGTCCTCGACCGACTTGGCCATCACCGGTCCGGTATATTGCTGGAAGCGTTGAATCAGCGCTTCGACGTCGCCGCCGCTATAATCCGCGTCCTGCGCCAGATCGCCGGTCAGCGCGCGATGTGCGAAGTCGATTGCGCTGACATCGGGCCCGATCCAATGCAGCTTCGCAATTTCGACCGCTTGCGCCAGGCGTTTGCGATCTTCGTCGCGCGCGCCGCGTTCGGCGATATAGGTGCGATACACCTCCATTGACGCAACGATCTCCGCCAACGCCAGCTTCAGACGCGGCACGGTGAAGTCGCGAGTCTTGACCGACTGTTTCGCCAACCGGTCGAGCTGGTCGGCAAGCCGTTCGAGCTCGCTCGACAACACGCTTTCCATCGTCTGGTGCTTGGCTTCGCGCGCAACCGCATCGAAGCCGCGCGTGTCACCCGACATGTCGCGCCACAGTGACGTCAACACCGCCTCGCCCGCCGGGTCGACATGCAGCCCGGTCAGCAACGTCGCAACTTCGTAGCCGGTCGTTCCGGCGGCGCGCCAAACCGGGCGCAGCGCTTCGTCGTCGGCCAGAATCTTTTCAACCCAGATCGGCACGTCGTCGGCGCGTTGCGGCCGGTAGCGCCCGGCGAATTCCTGCAGCCGCGCGAGATATTGCGCCGGATCGGCAAGCCCATCGATGTGATCGATGCGCAGGCCCTGAATTGCGTCTTCGGCAAATAGACGCGCCAGACCGCGATGCACCGCCTCGAAGACTTCGGGGTCTTCGACGCAAATGCCGGCCAAGTCGTTGATGTCGAAGAAGCGGCGATAGTTGATTTCGTCGGCCGCGGTGCGCCATGCCGCCAACCTGTAATGCTGTTTCTCCAGCAGCTCGTGCAGCGCGGCGGGCTGGATCGACGTGCAGATCTGTTCGATTTCTTCGCGCGCAACTTCGTCGGCCTGCACCAGTTGCGCCAACGCCGCCTTGGCTTGCGCCGTCTTCAAACGCGCTTCGGTCGACGCCGCCGGTAGATCGTCGAACGCCCTGGCTGCGTCGGTGCATGCTGCGTGTTCGCATTGATGCAGGACATCGGCATACGAATCCGGTCGCAGCGGAAACATATGCTCGTGGTACCAGACGGCGAAACCGCCGGCGTCGAAACGCAATTCCAGCTCGCCCGACTCCAGCACCACGCCGTACTGATCGCCCAACAGCGGCAACAGGATCTTTCCCTGCAGCAAACGGCGCGGGCTGTTCCAATCGATGTCGAAATATTTGGCGAAGGGCGAGGTAGGCCCCCACTCCAACACGTCGAGCCACCAGACATTGCCCGACCGGTTGACGCCCATATGGTTCGGCACGAAGTCGAGAATCTGCTGCAGACCATTGGCGCGCAGCGCTTCGATGAAGCGGGCGAATCCTTCTTCGCCGCCGATTTCGGGGTTGATCATGCCGTGATCGGTGACGTCGTAACCGTGGGTCGAACCGGCGCGCGCCGACAGAAAACTCGACGAATAGACGTGCGTTACACCCAACGACGCCAGATACGGCAGGACCTTCACCGCATCGTCGAAGGTGAAGTCGGCATTGAATTGCAGCCGGTACGTCGCCGACGGCACCGACAGCGGCAACACCGCTTCTTCATCGGGCGCACGGCGCGGTCCGCCACGCTCGGCCGCAACCGCCTGCACCACGTCGAGAACGCGATTGTCGGCAAACATGGCTGCAAGATCGAACGGCAGCTTGTTGCGCCAATTCGGATGCTCGTCATACGTGCCTGGCAGATTGACCTGCTGCGCTTCGGGCAACAGATCTTCGAATTGCACCATCACCAGCCGCGGCGCGCCCCGCCCCAGCGCCGTGTAGAGAAGACGCGCGGGCGGAATCTCGTCCGACAGAACCGCATCCGGTTCGATCTTGCGCGCGAGGTCTTTCAGCCCTTCGCGTTCGCGCGTGCGATTGCCTTGCCACCGGCGCGCCGCATCGTCGTCGACGAGCCCCAACCGTCCGCGCAGCGCAATATCGTCGCCGCGCCAGAAGGATCCCAACGGCGGCAGATCGTGCGTACCGATGCAACCGAGCGCGTCGGCAGGCCAATCGTGTGGATCTTTGAAGCGCGCGTCGTCCTGTTCGAAATACAAAACCTTGTACGAAAGAATGCCGACGCTCTGCAGCTTCTCGCTGACGCCGGGCGGCAAGGTGCCGAGATCTTCGCCGATGACGAGGCAGCGCGCGCGCACCGATTCCAGCGCAATCACCGCCAGCAACTCGTCGACTGGATAGCGCACATACAGGCCCTGGCTCGGCTTCATGCCCCAGGGAATGCAAAAGAGGCGGATCAACCCCAACACGTGATCAATGCGCAGCACGCCGACGCCGCGCATCGCGCTGCGGATCATCAGCATGAACGGCAACAATCCTTGTTCGCGCAACGTGACCGGATTGAACAGCGGCAGCCCCCAATCCTGCCCCTGCGTCGACATCGCGTCGGGCGGCGCGCCGATCGAAAGGCCCGATACGACGGTTTTCTGATTCCACCAGGCTTCGCTGCCGCCAGCATCGGCGCCGACTGCGAGATCGGCATAGACGCCGAGGCGCATGCCTTCGACCTGCGCCCGCGCACCGGCGCGCGTCGCTTGCTCGTCGATGACGAATTGCAGCCATTCGTGAAAGGCGACTTCGTCGGGATGGTCGGCGGCGAATTGCAACGTCTCGGGCGAGTCGGGATTGCGATACGCTTCGGGCCAGCCGCGCCAGTCGCGCTGCGAGAAATCGCTGGCCGACAACGTCGCGCGCAGCACTTCGAACGTCGCCAACCGGCGCAAGCTCGAACCTTCGCGCACACGATAGGCGTCGAATCGTTTGCTGCCGTGCGTCTGCACATGCTGGAACAAAATCCGCAGCACGCGCAGTTTTGCCGCGGCAACGCCGGCATAATCGACCAACGGCACCGCGCGCAGCCGGCCCAGCTCGCGCTGGAAATCGAGACTCGAAACCAGCGCCTGCGCCTCATCACAATCGGCGAATTCTTCGATCGCTTCGACGTCGAGATAGAGATAGTTGCGATAGAGGCGCGTCGACGGGCTGTAGGGGCTGACGCGTTCGGGTTCGTCGGGAAACAACGCGTGCAGCGGATTGATGCCGACCGCATCGGCGCCCATCGCCGAGGCGCGTTCGATCAGATCTTCGAGATCGCTGAAATCACCAATGCCCCAATTGCGCGGACTGCGGAGCGCGTAGAGCTGCACCGCCATGCCCCAATAGCGTCCGGGCTCGTCACCTTCGCGCCACGGCTGGAAACATTGCGGCGGCGCCACGATCCAGCGCGCGGACGCACGTTCGCCATCGAACGTCACGGTCAGCGTGTGATAGCCGAGCGGCTGGTCTGCAGGCAGATCCAGCGCACGCCGATCGAACCGCTCGCCGCCAAGTTCGATCGTTTCAACCAACCGCAGGCTGAACGCGTCGTGCGTGAAGCGCTCGCTGGTTCCGTCTTCGCGCACCAATTCGACCGCGATGTCGCCCGACGTTTCCGCCGGCAGCGCCAAGATCACTGGCGATGCGAGAAGGATCGGCGGAACCAGGCGCGCTTCGCTTTGTCGTCGCACGCGCAGCTCGGCCGCGACCGGATCGTCGCCCAGGCCAAGCGCGGCAAGCACGCGTTCAACCGCTTCTTGCGGCGCTTCGCGTTCGGTGCCCCACGCGTCGCGATAGCTGATTTCCAGCCCGACACGGCGGGCCAGACGCAGCCAGGGATCTTCGAACGCCATCAGTGCGCCCGCCGGTCTACAGCAAAGGCGACCGACCAGGGCGCCAGCAATTCGCCCGCTTCGCCTTCGATCAACCGTCCTTCCAGCGCCTCGCCGCGCAGCGCGCTTGCATTGCTGCAATTGGCGAGCAGCCGCAATGCGCTGCCGTCACCCAATCGCCAGACGACGCGCAGCACCGCATCGTCGACGCGATATTCTATCCCGCGTGCACCGAGCAGAAGAGGCGTGATTTCTTTGGCACGCAGAGCCAGCAGCCGCCGATACAGCGCCAGGCGCTTGGCGTGCGCGCCGGTCTCGACTTCGTCCCAGTTCAGCTTAGCGGCAAGAAAACTTTCTTCGCCGCACGGGTCGAGCCCCTCGCCTTCGAATCCATGTTCCTGTTTGCGCGCGGCGCGGATCGCGTCCGCCAGCTCGTCGCCCATCTGCGCAAAATACGGCCAGGGCGTCGACGCGGCCCATTCTTCGCCCATGAACAGCAGCGGCGGCTGCGGTTGCAGCAACAGAATCCGCGTCATCGCACCCAACGCAACCGGATCGGCAAGCGCATCGATCCGCTCGCCATGCACGCGATTGCCGATCTGATCATGGTTCTGCAGAAACGGAATGAAGCCGCTGGACGGCAGACGCGCACTGCCCTCGCCGCGCACGAAACCTTCGGCCAGCACCTTGCCCAGCTTCGCAACCGTGTCTTTGGTGAATGGCTTGTAGTAGCCCTGCTCCTCGCCGGTGCAGAGGACGTGCATGACATGATGCATGTCGTCGTTCCACTGCGCGTCGTAATAGAGCGGGCGCCCGCTTGCATCACGATCGAGATAGCGCACTTCGTTGCGTTCATTCTCGATCACCAGCAAGACCGGCCGGTCGCGACGATAGGCGCGGAGCGCCGATGTGATCGCAAGCATGATCTCGTCGTCGTAAATCGCGTGCACGGCGTCGAAGCGTAGCCCGTCGAGATCGAACTCTTCGAGCCAGTACAGCGCATTGTGCCAATAGAAATCCCGTACCGGCTGCTGCGCGAAATTGATCGCGGCACCCCACGGCGTCTGGTGCGCATCGGTGAAGAAGTCGGGCGCCAGCGCGTTGAGATAATTTCCTTCCGGCCCGAAGTGATTGTCGACAACGTCGAGCAACACCGAAAGGCCGCGTTCGTGCGCGGCTTCGACCAGCGTTTTGAAGTCGTCCGGCGTGCCGTAGGCTTGTTCGGGCGCGAAAAGCTGGACGCCGTCATAGCCCCAATTGCGTTTCCCCGGACATTCCGCGATGGGCAGAATCTCCAGCGCCGTCGCGCCCAGCGCGCGAATGTGATCGAGATGTTGGATCGCGCCCAGGAACGTGCCATCGCGGCTGAAGGTGCCGATATGCAATTCGTAGAGCACGGTTTCTTCCCACCGCCGGCCGCGCCAGCCGAGATCGCGCCATGCATATGCATGTGGATCGACCACCTCGCTGGGCCCGTGCGGCCCGTCGGGTTGGCGGCGCGAGGCTGGATCGGGAACCGCAAGACCGTCATCGGCGCGATAGCGATAGAGCGTGCCCGCAGGTGCCGCGATCGTCAGCGACCACCAACCTGCTTCATCGCGCTGCATCGCATGGGTCGCACCACCTTCGATCAGCAGATCGAGCTTGTCGGCGCGCGGGGCCCAGACACGAAAGCGCGTCGTGCCGTCGTGCAGCTGCGCGCCCCACGGCATGTCGTGCCGGCGACGGATCATTCCGCTTCGAAGAGTTGCAGGCTCCGATCGACGACGGTCAATCGGTCGCCTGGATGGAGAATTGTGCCGTCGCCGCGGCCAGTGTCACTGGCCGTGTCGAGCATTGCGCGCCAACCGCCACCGAAAATCTGCGGCGGCACGGTGAATTCGACCGGTTCGAAATGGCCGTTGCAAATCACCCACAAAGCCGGCGCGCGACCGGCCGGGGCAATGACGAACGAGAACAGGCGCGCATCGGGAAAGTCCCAATCTTCCTGGTTGGCTTCGGTACCGTCGGGCGTCACCCAGGTGATGTCCTTGATGCCGGCTTCACCGCTCGGCTGCCCGGTCAGAAACCGCGCCCGGCGCAAATTCGGATGTGCTTTGCGCAAACGGATCAACGTGCGCACGAAGTCGAGCAACGAGCCGTCGCCCGGAATCGGTTCGGGCCAATCAACCCAGCCGATTTCATTGTCCTGCGCATAGGCGTTGTTGTTGCCGTTCTGCGAGTTGCCGAACTCGTCGCCCGCCAACAACATCGGCACGCCCTGGCTGAGAAACAGCGTCGCCAGCAAATTGCGCTGCCGGCGCGCGCGATTGGCGAGAATCTCTTTGTCGTCGGTCGGGCCTTCGACGCCGCCATTCCAACTGGAATTGTCGTCCGACCCGTCGCGATTGTCTTCCAGGTTGGCTTCGTTGTGCTTGCCGTCATAGGCAACCAGATCGGCAAGCGTGAAACCGTCATGCGCCGTCACGAAATTGACGCTCGACCACGGGCGGCGTCCGCGATTGCCGTAAATATCGGCCGATCCGGTGATGCGTTTCGCCATGTCGCCGATCAAGCCGCCGTCACCGCGCCAGAATTTGCGCGCGGTATCGCGAAACTTGTCGTTCCATTCCGACCAACCAGGCGGAAAGCCGCCGACCTGATAGCCGCCCATACCCATGTCCCATGGTTCAGCAATCAGCTTCACTTTGCTGAGCACCGGATCCTGGCCGATCGCTTTGCAGAAGCCGCCCCACGGATCGAATCCGTTCGGTCCGCGTCCCAACGTCGTCGCAAGGTCGAAGCGGAATCCGTCGACGCCCATTCCTTCGACCCACCAACGCAGGGAGTCGAGCACCATCTGCAGCACGCGCGGATGATGCAGGTTGAGCGAATTTCCGCAGCCGGTGAAATCGTCGTAGAAGCGACGATTGTCGGGCATCAGCCAATAGTAGCTGGCGTTATCGATGCCTTTGAGCGACAGCGTCGGGCCCATGTGATTGCCTTCGGCCGTGTGGTTGTAGACCACGTCGAGAATCACCTCGATGCCGGCATCGTGCAGCTTCAGCACGGTCGAGCGAAACTCGTCCGGCGTGCCGTAACGTTGTTCGGGCGCGAAGAAGGCGATCGAATTATAGCCCCAGTAATTGGTCAGCTGCTTCTGCACCAAATACCGGTCCTGCACGAAGCCATGCACCGGCAGCAATTCGAGCGCCGTGACGCCCAGCGCCTGCAGATGTTCGACGATCGCATCCGAAGCCAGCGCCGTGAACTTGCCGCGCAGATGGCCCGGCACGCCGCCATTGCGCATGGTCAGGCCGCGCACATGCGCTTCGTAGACGATCGTGTCGGTCCAACGGATGTTGGGCCGGCGATGATTTGGAATGGCGCCGTCGACCAGCACGCATTTCGGCATCTGCCGCGCATTGTCGCGACGGTCGAACGACAAATCTTCTTTGGCATGGCCGACGCGATAGCCGAAATGCGCGTCGGTCCATTGCAGATCGCCGCGCAACTGCTTTGCGTACGGGTCGAGCAGCAGCTTGTGCGGATTGAAGCGATGTCCCGCGCTGGGCTCGTACGGGCCGTGCACGCGATAGCCGTAGATCTGCCCCGGCCGCGCGTCCGGCAAATAGCCGTGCCAGACCTCGTCGGTATATTCGGGCAAGGTGATGCGTTCGATCTCGCGCGCACCGTTGGCGTCGAACAGGCACAATTCGACTTTGGTCGCGTTGGCCGAGAAGAGCGCGAAATTAGCGCCGCGCCCGTCCCAAGTCGCGCCGAGCGGAAACGGCAAGCCCGGCTGCAGCCGCGTGCTTCGAACGAGCGCCATGTTCAAACCGCCGGAACGAGAATCAGTGTTGCCAACGGGGGCAGAGTCAGCGCGATCGACCAGGCACGGCCTTGGCTGCCGATTGGTTCGGCCTCGACGCCGTCGCCGTTATGCACGTTCGAGCCGCCATAAAAGTGGCTGTCGCTGTTGAGCGCTTCGCGCCATCTGCCCGGCCCCGGTACACCGACGCGATAGTGATGCCGCACCGACGGCGTGAAGTTGCAGATGGTCAGCGACGGCGCGTCGCCTTCGTCGCCTTTGCGCAAAAAGGCGATGACTGAATTCTGGTTGTCGGATGCCTCGACCCATTCAAAGCCATGCGGCTCGGTGTCAAAGCGATGCAGCGATGGCGTCGCGCGGTAGAGCGCGTTCAGATCGCGCACCAGACGTTGCACGCCTTCGTGGCCAGGCTGATCAAGCAGGCCCCAGTCCAATTCGCTGTCGTGATTCCACTCGCGCGCTTGCGCGATCTCGCAACCCATGAACAGCAACTTCTTGCCGGGATGCGTCCACATGAACGCGTAGTAGGCGCGCAGGTTGGCGAATTTCTGCCAGGCATCGCCGGGCATTTTCGTCAGCAGCGAGCCTTTGCCATGCACCACCTCGTCGTGGCTGAGCGGCAGAATGAAATTCTCGCTGAAGGCATAGACGAGGCTGAAGGTGATCTCGTTCTGGTGCCAGGCGCGATAGACCGGCTCACGCTCAACATATTTCAGCGTGTCGTGCATCCAGCCCATGTTCCATTTCCAGCCGAATCCCAAGCCGCCGACATAGGTCGGGCGCGACACGTTGGGCCACGCGGTCGATTCTTCGGCCGCCGTCATCGCGCCGGGAAAGCGCTCGTACCAAAGCTCGTTCAGCTTGCGCAGGAATTCGATCGAGCCGAGATTTTCGCGCCCACCGAATTTGTTCGGCACCCATTCGCCGGCCTTGCGGCTGTAATCGAGATACAGCATCGACGCGACTGCATCGAAGCGCAGCCCATCGATATGAAACCGCTCGCCCCAATAGATCGCGGCGCCGGTCAGGAAGTTCGACACTTCCGGCCGTTCGAGATTGTAGATCAGCGAATTCCAGTCGGGATGAAATCCCTGGCGCGGGTCGGCATGTTCGTAGAGATGCGTGCCGTCGAAATCGCCGAGCCCATGCGGATCATTGGGAAAATGCGCTGCGACGTAATCGACGATGACGCCGATCCCGGCCTGGTGAAACGCATCGATCAGATATTGAAAATCCTGCGGCGTGCCGTAGCGGCTGGTCGGTGCGTAGAGGCCGGTCGGCTGATAGCCCCACGAACCATCGAACGGGAATTCATTGACCGGCATGAACTCGACATGGGTGAAGCCGAGATCTTTGACGTAGGGCACCAGCGTGTCGGCGAGGTCGCGATACGAGTACCAGCGATTCCCGTCCCAATGGCGCCGCCAAGAACCGAGATGCACTTCGTAGATCGAGATCGGCGCGCCCGTCGCGTGACGTTCGGCGCGCGATTTCATCCAGGCATCGTCGTTCCATGCGACCGGTGCAGGATCGTCCACGATCGACGCGGTGCGCGGACGAAGCTCGGCGCGAAACGCAAACGGATCTGCTTTCTGCGGCAGCAGCGCACCGTTGGCGTCGAGCAGTTCGAATTTGTAGTGCGCGCCCGGCGCGACGCCGGGCACGAACAATTCCCACGCACCAGCATCATGGCGCAGCCGCATCGGATGACGGCGCCCGTCCCACTGGTTGAAATCGCCCACGACGCTGACGCGGCGCGCGTTGGGTGCCCAGACGACAAACGCGACGCCGGTAACGCCGTCGAGCTCGATCGCATGCGCGCCGAACTTGTCCCACGGACGGTGATGCCGGCCTTCGCGCCAGAGATGCACGTCGAGATCGCCGAGGATCGGCGGGAAGCGATACGGGTCTTCGATGTCGAGCGGACCCAACGGCCAATGCACGCGCCAGCGATAACTGCCAGGCGCACGATCGAGCGACGCTTCAAACAGGCCAGCCGGATGCAGCTTCGTCGCGACGGCAAGCACGGCGCCGTCGCGATCGACGACTTCGATGTTGGCGGCATCGGGCTGGAAGGTGCGCAGCACCCAGCCCTGCTGCAGCCGGTGCGGACCAAGCAAGCCAAACGGATCGCGATGACGCCCAGCAATCAGCGCTTCGATGTCGGCCGTGCTGGGCCGTGCTTCACGGCGCAGTTCGTCGTCCAGCACGGTCATTGTTCCTCCGGCGGAAACAGCAAGGTCAACGCGCCAGCCAACGGAATCACCGCCCAGGCTGGACGGTTCGCGAGCTCGTAATCGATTTCGTAGAAAGCGCGATCGATCGTCGCCGCATCGAGCAGGGCGGACGACGCATCGCCGCTGGCGAACTTGCGATCGCCCGCCAGCGTCTCTTCGTAGGTGGTGCGGAACGCCATCTGCGCGCGCTCGCGCCAGCCGAAGGCCAAACCTTCGACGATGTTGCGGCGTTGCGCCTGGTCGGGCAGCACTTCGCGCAACACCGTCCAGGCTGCGTAGTCGAAGCTGCGCAACATGCCCGCAACGTCGGCGGCGGGCATCGTCTTGTACCGCCGGTCGGCGAGATTCTTGGCCGGCTCGCCTTCGAAATCGACGATCTGGACGTCGGCGCGCGTAATCAGCAATTGGCCGAGATGCAGATCGCCATGCACGCGAATCTTCACGCCATAGTCTTCGCCGCGCGGCAGCGACAGTTTGGCGGCAATGTCGGCGCGACGCGCCAATAGCTGCTCGGCGATTTCGCGCGTCTGATTGTCGAGCGAGCCGAGGCTGCGTTCGAGCCGCGTCAAGGTTGCGTCGATACGCGTACGCCGCGTCGCTTCCCAGGCATCGAAGTCCTGGCTGGTGATCGGCTCAGGCGCGAAGGCAGGCACGTCCGGCCGCGATGCCAAGGCTTGATGCAGTTCGGCCAGACGTCGGCCCATTTGCGCGGCCAGCACCAGATACTCGCCCGCAATGTCGGGACGTGCCGCGATTTCTTCGACCGGCAACAGCGCATGTTCGTCAACGAAGCGGCGCAGCCAGCCGATTGCGTGCGACCAGGCATCGCCCTGGTTCAAGACATAGCGATGCGCAACCGCGAGCGCGGTCGGCGTGCCGCTTTCATCCAGCCGCTCGATCGAACCGAAGAACGTCGGCGTGTTGGCGTAGCCCGCTTCGGTGAGGAAGCGGCCCATCTCGATTTCCGGATGCAGCGACGGTTCGACTTTGCGGTAGAGCTTCACCACCGCGCGCTCGGGAATCAGCATCGAACTATTGGATTGTTCGCCGCCGACCGGCGTCGCCTCGACGCCAGTGAGATCGAGATCGGCGAGCTCGGGCGTTCCACGTGCCACGATGCGCGCACCGGTCTCGGTCAGAACTTCGCGTCCGCTGCGCATCAAGCCCAACAGCATCGGTGCAAAGCCCGGCGTGCCGGCTGCATCGACCAGCACGCCTTCGCGTGGTCCGCGGCGCAGCTTGGCGACGACGCCGGTCAGGCGCGGCGTCGGCAGGTCGCTGAGCGCCGTCCAATCAGCTGCGAAGGGAAGCTGGTAATGTTGCGTCGTGCCGTCCGCGGTCAGGTGATCGACGAACACGAGTCCGGCAACGCCGCTTTCCAGCACGACACGGTCGGTGATGCGCGGCCGGGCACGCGCCGAGGCTTTGTCGGCGAACCAGCGCCGCGCCGCCATCCAGTCGGGCAGAATATCGTGTTCCAGAAAACCGCGATTGCGCTGGTCGAGAACCGGCGCGCCACCGCTCACCACCAAGGTGACGTATTCCGGCAGCATCGTCTGCGCCAACGGTTCGATGTCGTCGGGCAGCTCGCCCGGATCGGCGAGATCGAACCAATAAAACCCGTAAGGCGGCAAAGTCAGCGTGTAGGGCGTGTCGCCGACGATCGGAAAACGTGAACGGCCCAGCACTTCGACGGGTACGCGGCCGCGCCATGCGGAGAGATCGAGGCTGGTCGCCTGCGCCGCGCGCGACAGGTTCGCGATGCACAGCACCGACGTACCTTCATATTCGCGCACATAGGCAAGGATCGGACGTTCCTTGGGATAGAGGAAACGCTGCGTGCCGCGGCCGAACACCTTCGCCCGCGCGCGTCGCGCTGCGATCAGCCGCTTCATCCAATTCAGCAACGACGCCGAGTTGCGCGCTTGCGCTTCGACATTGATTGCCTGAAAGCCGTAGACCGGGTCCTGAATCGGCGGCAGCAACAGCGACGCCGGATCGGCGCGACTGAAGCCGCCGCTACGGTCGGGCGACCATTGCATCGGCGTGCGCACGCCGTTGCGGTCACCAAGATAGACATTGTCGCCCATGCCGATCTCGTCGCCGTAATACATGACCGGCGTGCCGGGCATCGACATCAGCAGACTGTTCATCAGCTCGATCTTGCGCCGGTCATTGTCCATTAGCGGCGCAAGGCGGCGGCGAATGCCGAGATTGATGCGCGCACGCGGATCGGCGGCATAGGTCGACCACAAATAATCGCGCTCTTTGTCGGTCACCATTTCGAGCGTCAGCTCGTCATGGTTGCGCAGAAAGATCGCCCATTGGCAGTTCGCCGGAATGTCCGGCGTCTGACGCATAATGTCGGTGATCGGATGACGGTCTTCGCGCGCCACTGCCATGTACATGCGCGGCATCAGCGGAAAGTGGAACGCCATGTGGCATTCGTCGCCGTCGCCGAAATAATGCTGCGTGTCTTCCGGCCACTGGTTCGCTTCAGCGAGCAAGAAGCGATCGGGAAAGCGCGCATCGAGCGCAGCGCGCAGATCTTTGATGACTTTGTGCGTTTCGGGCAGATTCTCGTTATTGGTCCCGTCGCGTTCGACGAGATACGGAATCGCGTCGAGCCGCAGCCCGTCAACGCCCATTTCCAACCACTGATACATGATCTTGATGATGGATTTCATCACCAAGGGATTGTCGAAATTCAGATCGGGCTGGTGGCTGAAAAACCGGTGCCAGAAATATTGGCCGGCCACCGGATCCCAGGTCCAGTTGGACGTCTCGGTGTCTTTGAAGATGATGCGCGTCTCAAGATATTTCTGATCCGTATCCGACCAGACGTACCAATTCCGTGCGCGCGATCCTTTCGGCGCGCGGCGCGCACGCTGAAACCACGGATGCTGGTCCGAGGTGTGATTGATCACCAGCTCGGTCACGACTTTCATGCCGCGCGCATGCGCTTCGCGCACGAAGCCGCGGAAGTCGCGCATACTGCCGTAGGACGGATTGATCGCGCTGTAGTCCGCAATGTCGTAGCCGTCATCGCGCAGCGGTGACGGATAGAACGGCAACAGCCAGATCACATCGACGCCGAGATCTTGCAAATGATCGAGCCGTTGCGTCAGGCCGGCAAAGTCGCCGACGCCGTCATTGTTGGCGTCGAAGAACGACTTCACATGCAGCTGATAGATGATCGCGTCTTTGAACCAACTTGGGTCCGTCGAGCGCGCCGTATCGGCCTGCGTCGAAGTCGCGATCATGTTTTTGTCGTCGTCAGTTCGGCGTTGCATGCAGCAGCAGACATGGTTCGTCCGGCGTCAGCGTGATCGTCGGCCAGGATTGAAAGGTGACGCTGTGCTGGCGCAGCAGGTCTGTGTAAGTGCCTTGCGACAGTTCGATCGGGCACGACCGGCCGCGTTGCGGGTCGAGCAGGATCGCGGCGTAGATCACGTGACTGCGATCGGGCGCGTCTTTGGCGAAGAACAGAACCTGGTCGTCTTGCGCGTCGAGAAAGCGCGCATTGGCGAAATCCTGCAGCGCCGGATATTGGCGGCGCAGCTGGTTCACGCGACTGATCAGCGGCTTGATGTTGCCGGGCCGATCGAGATCCCAGACTTTGTACTGGTACTTTTCGCTGTCGAGATATTCTTCCTTGCCCGGCACGGCCCGCGCCTCAGCAAGTTCGAAGCCTTGATAGATGCCGTAGATGCTCGACAGCAGCGATGCGAGCAGGAAGCGAATCCGGAACCCCGGCACGCCACTCGTCTGCAGAAACTTGGGCAGAATGTCGGGCGTGTTGGGGAAGAAGTTCGGGCGATAATAGGCGCGCATCTCGCCCGACAATTCACGCACATACTCGATCAACTCCGCCTTGGTGTTGCGCCAGGTGAAGTAGGTATAGCTCTGCGTGAAGCCGGCTTTGGCCAGACGCTTCATCATCTTCGGACGCGTGAAAGCTTCGGCGAGGAAGATCACGTCGGGATCGCGCGCCTGCACTTCACGGATCATCCACTCCCAGAACGGCAGCGGCTTGGTGTGCGGATTGTCGACACGAAAGATTTTGACGCCTTCCGACACCCAGAACAGAACCACGTCGCGCAGCGCATTCCACAAGGCCTGCCGGTGCGGCCCGTAGAACTCGACATTGACGATGTCTTCGTACTTCTTCGGCGGATTTTCCGCGTAGCGCATCGATCCGTCGGGCCGCCACTGGAACCAGTCTTTGTGGTCCTTTAGCCAGGGATGATCGGGCGAACACTGGATGGCGAAGTCCAGCGCGACTTCCATACCGTGCTCGCGCACCGCGCTTTGAAACCGCCGGAATGCGTCGATGCCGCCCAGATCGCGATGCACCGCATCGTGCCCGCCTTCGTCGGCACCGATCGCGTACGGACTGCCAGGCTCGTCCGGCCCGGCGGTCAGCGAATTGTTGGCGCCTTTGCGGTTGGTGCGTCCGATCGGATGGATCGGCGTCAGATAGACGACGTCGAATCCATGATCGCGAATCGCCGGCAGACGCGCGATGCAGTCGTCGAAATTCGTGCCGCGTGTCGGGTCATCACCCTGGCTGCGCGGAAAGAATTCGTACCAGGACGCGAATTGCGCCACACGCCGATCGACGGTGATTTCCAGCGTGCGCTCGTAGGCGGTCAGATCGCGCTTGGGCTGGATCGCACGCACCGCATCGCGCAATTCGGGCGACAACAACGACACGCGATTGTCGAGCAGCTTGGTCAGCTGTTCGCGCGCCGGTCCGGTCGCTTCTTGCAGCGCCTTGCCGACAACAAGGTGGCCCTCAGCGAGATCGAGGTCGAGACTTTGCCCCGCCGCCTGCTTCTTCAACGTGTCGCGCCGCCAGCTTTCGAACGCGTCGGTCCAGGCTTCGACGGTGAAGAACCAACGGCCGGGACGATCGACGACGAAGTCGCCGGTCCAACGGTCGTTGTCGTAAGGCAGCAGGCGCGCGAAATGCCAACCCGCCTCCCCGGGGCGGCGATAACGCACGCGCGCTGCAAGCACATCGTGCCCATCGCGCAAAATGTCGGCCCAGACTTCGACCCGGTCGCCGACCGTGTGCTTGACCGGAAAGCGGCCGCCATCCAGCTCGGGCCAGACATTCTCGATCGCGACCCGCGCCAGCGGCGACCAGTCGGGATGGTGCGCGGCAGGCAGCTGCGGCCGCGCTTCGCTGGTACGCGTCGCGCGATCAAGCGCGAAGAGATGAAAACCGTAAGGCGCCAGCGCGATACGCGCACGCGGTTCGATTTCGTCGGCGCCAGGCGTGCAGTCGCGCAACGACTCTTCCGGTGCGTCGACCAGCCGTGCCAAGGCGAACCGGTCGATCTCGATCGTCACGTCGCCGTCGGTGCGCGTGAGAAAGATCGCGCTGTGGCGGCCATCGTCGCTGGTGCGGATCAACGCAACCGCGCCACCGAGATCGACGCGGCGTAACGATCCGTCCTGCTGCAGCGCTGGGATCGACGCAGCGGCACGATTGATGGCGGCAATGTCTTCTGACAGATCGAAGGCAGGCGCTTCGCGCGGCCAAGGTCGCGAACGCACAACGTCGAGCGCGCGGCGGAATCCGAACTCGTACCCGACCGGCAGCATGCCGCCAGTTGAGAAGGCCAAGGTCAGGGCCCAGCGTTGCAGATAGGCGCGCCGGATCAGCGCCGCGTCGGTGAGGCCCAGCTCTTCAGCCAGCCGCGGCGTATCGTGGCTTTCTGGAAAGCCGATCGACGGTGCGATGCGACGCACATGGTCGTGCTGTTCGATCGCCCAGGGTGCGCGCAGATCCCACCACTTCACCGAGTTGAACAGAAAGTCGAACCCTGCCGTCGCCAGCTGGTCGATTTGCTGCATCGTGCAGCCGAGCGTTTCAGCGACGAACAACACGTCGTCGGCCTGGCCGCGCGCAGCTTCGATCAGGCTGCGCCAGGTGCCGGCCGGCAGCTTGTACGCGGCGTTGGCCTGGATCGCGCGGACGCCGGCATCGATCAGGCCGCGCAGATGCGCCTGGGCGACGGACAGACTGTCTGCCCGCCCGACCGCCAGATCTACCATCAACCGCAATCCGTTTGCGGTGGACGCATCGGCAAGGCGCCGCACGGCCGGCAGCAACGGACCGCCGCCGAGCCGCGCATCCAGCTGATCGGATTCCGCCGCGGCCAGCGAACTGACGAACACAGTGTCGAAGCCCATCGCCGCAACGCGCGGCAATTGCGCGATCAGCGCGTCGATGTCACCGATGATCAGCGGAAACAGATCATAGATGCGCGGCGCGGCTTTGCGCGCGCTGTGCGCCGTGGTTGCGGGCGCTGGCGCCGTAACATCCATGGTCATCAGGCGATCTTGACGAGGACCCGGTCGGGCGCACGCGTCCGTTTCAACTGCGCGATGAAACCGTCGAACCAAGCGGCAACGTCGTTGCGGCGCAGGGTCTCGATCATCGAAAGCCAGCGTTCGAGACGCTCGCCGTGCGACATCGACAGCGCACGTTCCAGCGCGCGCGCGGTTGCACCAACGTCGTACGGATTGACCGTCAGCGCGGCATCGAGCTCGCGCGCGGCGCCGGCAAAATGCGACAGGACCAGCACGCCCGGATCGTCGGGATTCTGGGCCGCGACATATTCCTTGGCGACCAGGTTCATGCCATCGCGGAGCGGGGTCACGCAGCACACGCGGCTGGCGCGGAAGAACGCTGCCAGCGCACGCGGGCTGTAGCTTTCATTGACGTAGCGGATCGGCGTCCAGGTCGGCGTCGACCAGCGCGCGTTGATGTCGCCCGCCATACCGGCGAGTTGATTGCGCAGCTGCTGGTAGGCCGGTACGTCGCTGCGCGTCGGTGGCGCAATCTGCAGGAACTGCACCGTGCCCTTGCGTTCGGGATGATCGCTGAGCAGCCGATCGTAGGCAGCAAAGCGCTGCGGCAAGCCTTTGGAGTAATCGAGCCGATCGACACCGATGACGGTGTTGATCTCGGACAGGGCGCGTCGCAACAGCGCGATCGACGGGTTCGTGTCACCGCTGTCGGCCATGCGCGCGTAATCGTCGACATCGATGCCGACCGGGAAGACTGCAAGCCGGATCGAGTTGCCGGCGAATTCCAGCACGTTGGTCTGCTGCGGCGTCGCACCCAGCGACGACACAGCGTAGTCGTGAAACGCTTCGAGATCTTCTTGCGTCTGAAAGCCGATCAGGTCGTAGGACAGCAGCTTCTCAAACAACTGCGTATGTCGCGGCAGGCACTCAATCGACGCGCGCGACGCAAACGGCGTGTGGAAGAAGAAACCGATCGGCTGTTTTACGCCACGCTCGCGCAGATAATGCGCGAGCATCAAAAAATGATAGTCGTGGATCCACAGGATCGAGTTCGCCTGTACGAAGCGCACCAACGCCTCGGCGGTGCGCCGGTTGATCTCGACATAGTCGTCGAAGAACCGGTCTTCGAAGACCATTAGATCGGGACGGTTGTGCATGATCGGCCACAAGGCCGCGTTCGCCATGCCGTTGTAGAAGCCGTCAAACGACGATTGCGGATAATCGATCGTGACGAATTCGGCTTTGTCGGTTTTGACGACCGACGGACGATAGGCGTCGTTCGGATCGGCCACACTCGTCCCACTCCAGCCGAACCACAGTCCGCCTGAACGTTGGATGCCTTGTAGCAAGGCCGCAGCGAGTCCGCCGGGTGCTGCACCTTTCGAAGGTGACGCAACGCGGTTGGAAACGACGATGAGGCTCATCCCCTCGCCCCAATTCAGTATGTGGAATCGTCCGAGTGTCGGCGGCCTTTACGGCTGCCATGGACGTGAACACCCATTTTCAAGCGGCAGTTCCGGGACGCGCCGCTTTTTCGCCGCGTTGCGGCGTGATGCCTTACGACGTCGGAATGTTGTTCGGAACCGGCACGTTGCGCCGTTCGGTGTCTTTGCTCGGATAGATGAAACCGTGCGCCGGATAGATGGCGCCCCAACCTTTGGTCGCGTTGTTCCAGAAACGCGTCTGCGACCAATCATTGTTCGGCGATACGTCCAACACCGGCATCGCGTCATGCACGAGACGACGCGTTGCGTCGTCGCCGCCCCAATTGGAATGCGTCACGCGAATTTCACGCGGGTTCACGATCTGCCGTACCGCCGCGATATGTCCGACGCGCAGACGATCGGTCGCGCGCAGCACGAGCACCGCACCAACTTGCGGCGTCGATCCCCGCATATAGTGTTTCGCTGCCGCTGCGCCCCACCACGTATCGGCATCGCCATAGATCTCGACGCCGGTAATCTCGCGCACGAACGGCACGCACTGAATCGGTGGTGGTAAATGGTTCGAAGCGAGTTGCGGCGGCGCCGATGCGCGTTCACTGGCGCAGCCGCCGAGCGCCAAGGGGCCGGCCAGTACCAGAAGGAGGGCGAAGATTTGTCCGCGCATGGTGAGAGCAAGGGTCTAGCTGATTCGCCCGCAGATTCAGCCGACTTGCTGCGCTTCTGGTTTGTCGAAGCCGGCCCGGACCAATGGTTCGCGTCCGACCCCGCTTTCGACGAGACGCTGCGCCGGAAATTCGGCGCGTTGGTCGAGCAAGCCGCAGCGGGCGCGCTGGATGATTGGGCCAAGGACCGCGAACGCGCCCTGGCGCTGCTGCTATTGCTCGACCAGCTGCCGCGAAATCTATTTCGCGGCACGGCGCGCGCGTTCGCCACCGACGCGAAAGCGCGCGCGGTTGCCACCGTCGCACTCGATCGCGGCTTCGATGCGGACCGACCGGCCGAACAGCGGCTCTTCTTCTATGTGCCGTTCATGCACAGCGAAGATCTGGCCGACCAGGACCGGTCAGTTGCGCTGTTCGCGGCGGCACAGGCCGAGCTGCCGGTGAACTATCCATTCGCCGTTCAGCACCGGGCGATCATCGAACGGTTCGGCCGATTTCCTCACCGCAACGCAGCGCTGGGCCGCCCCTCCACCGAGGAAGAGGCAGCGTTTCTGGCGGGGTTCGCAGGGTTTTAACCTCGGTCACGTGTTTATCGCGGTGCCGAAGCTTGACGGGACTCCGGTCGGTCCGTACAAACATGGGCTAGGTTGTGGGAAAATTTCCCACTGTCTACACGGAACCGGTCACTGCGCCGCGCCGTTGGCGCACCGGAAGGGATCTTCGTCCATGGATATGCTCGAACTCGGAATTGTCGCCTGGCTGCTGCTCACTGCGTGGGGCGCAGTATCGACGCTGCAGACGACCGCGACGCGCGGCGAAAAGATCTTCTGGATGGCCGTCTTGGCCGTGCCGGTTCTGGGATTCTTCGGCTGGTTCATCATGGGCCCCGGATCGAAATCGCTGCCCGGCTTCGAACGCAGCTATTGATCAGCGAATGGTCGGCAGCGCGTAGCCGCGGAAGGCGCGCGCGAATCCCGTCGCGATAAAGATCCCGCCCAAATTGGGCACCAGCGACGCGGCGTAAATTTCCAGCACCGGCATCAAGGTAATGTCGCGCAGACCGTAGACGCCGGCATAGAGCACCCATTGGCCGACGCCGAATCCGGTCAGCTCGATCAGAATGCAGCACAGTCGAATGAACGGTCCCGCATGCAGGATCGGTTCGCCGCGATCGAGGCGCGGCTGCAAACGTTGCACGAGGCGTGCGCGCACTTCGCTCGAAACTGCATAGACGATCGCGCCGACCAGCGAGCCGCCTAAACCGACGAGCAACGTCGGATCGGTGAGATTCATGCAGCCCCTCCATCGTCTTCGGGCGGCTCCTTGCCGCCTCTCACGACTTCGAACTTTGGTGCCTTGGCGGGGATCCCACCGGACGCGCGCAGAATATCACTGACGCGATCGAAAATCTGCCGCGCTGCGGGCATGGGCGGGTCATCCGGTAGAACGTCGGCTGCTTCTTCGAGGCGCGCCAAGACGGTTTGCAATCCATCCGGCCGCATATCTGCGCACAGCCGCAGCGCGACGACGCAAAGCGACAGCAGCGCCAAATTCTGCTGCATCAAACCGTCGGACCGGTCATGCGCCGCAGCCGCTAGTTCACCCAGCTTGGTCGTCTGCCCACCCAGTCGGTCCATCCCGCCCTGGATATCGCCCAGCATCCGGATCAGATCGCCCAGGTCGGTCATCGTCATCCAATCTTGTCGCGGAAAAAATCGAGTGTCCGTGCGCGCGCCAAGCTCGCGGCTTTCGGATTGAAGTCGGCGCGGTCTTCGCAATTGAAACCATGACCGGCGTCGTAGGTGAAGATCGACATCTCGGGATGCGCGCTGCGCACCTTATCGACGTCGCTCATCGGAATGTGCGGATCGTGTTCGCCGTAATGCAGGATCGTGGCCGCGCGCGGCATTTCACCAAGCAGATTGGTTGCGATCAAACGACCGTAATATCCGACTGCGGCATGCACGTTTGGGAACCGCGCCGCAGCAAGCCACGCCAGACCGCCACCCCAGCAGTATCCAACGACGCCAATTCTGCCCGTGCACGACGCGATGGTCGCACCGATGTCGCGTGCTGCACCGTCAAGTCCAACCGCACCAACAAGTTCGCGACCTTTTGCAAAGCCCGCCTGGTCATAGCCCAGCTCGACGTCGCGCTCGGCACGGTCGAACAAGGCCGGTGCGATGGCGATATAACCGTCGGCGGCAAACCCATCGCACACGCGGCGGATATGCGCGTTCACGCCGAAGATTTCCTGCAGCACGACCAGCGTGCCGCGCGCGGTACCGGCCGGGTCGGCGCGATAGGCGGCGAATTTATGCCCGTCATCGGCGGTGAGCGTTTGCTTTGTCATCGATTCAGCTTGGCACAGTCGCGCTTGCGACGCACCATCGCGGCCAAGAAGGACCAATCCAGGGGGCTCATCCGTGATCCGAACAACTGCACTTTGCGCTTTGCTGCTCGCGACGACGGCAGCCGCCGCCAACGCTGCCGACACGCCATTGATTCCGCGCGATGCATTGTTCGGAAATCCGACCAAGGCGCAGGGCCGCATCAGCCCCGATGGCAAATATCTGTCCTGGCTGGCGCCCGTGAACGGCGTGCTGAATGTCTGGGTCGCGCCGATCGACAAGCCCGACCAAGGTGCGGCCGTGACGAAGGACACGGTGCGCGGCATCCGCGCCTATGCGTGGACCTATGACGGCAAGCATCTCGTCTATTTGCAGGACAAGGGCGGCAACGAGAATTTCCACGTCTATAGCGTCGACGTCACCGACAAGAGCGAACGCGACCTGACGCCGTTCGACAATGTGCGCGCGGGCATCGCGGGCGCCAGTCGCAAGATCCGCAACGAGATCCTTGTGACGATGAACAAGCGCGATCCGAAATATCCCGATCTGTTTCGCGTCGACGTCGCCAGCGGCGAGATGAAGCTGGTGGCGGAAAATCCGGGCTTTGGCGGCTTCGTTAGCGGCGAAGATTTTCAAACGCCGCTTGCGGTGAAGACGCTGCCTGCCGGCGCAGAAGAAGTGCTGCGCCGGAAGCCGGACAATAGTTGGGAAACTTGGATCACCTTCGCGCCCGAAGACGTGCGCGTGTCAGGACCGACCGGCCTCAATCGCGCCGGCGATGCGCTGTTCCTGCGCGACAGTCGCGGCCGCGACACCGGCGCGCTGAAGCGGATCGATCTGAAGACGGGTACGGAAAAGATTCTGGCCGAAGATGCGCGCACCGATATCGGCGGCACGATCTCGGATCCGGAAACCGGCGAGCCGGTTGCCTATTCGATCAACTACGATCTGCCGAGCTGGAAAGCGCTCGATCCGAACTACCAAGCGGATCTCGACTTCCTCGCCAAACAGGATCTCGGCGACTGGGGCATTGGCTCGCGCACCGAAGACGGAAAATTGTGGGTGATCGGCGCCGGCACCGACGTGAAGCCGGGCACGACCTATCTCTATGATCGCGACAAGAAGAGCCTGACCAAACTGTTCGACGCGCGGCCCGAACTGGCCAATGCGCCGTTGACGCGCATGCATCCGCTGGTTCTGAAATCGCGCGATGGGCTGAACCTGGTTTCGTATCTCAGCCTGCCGAAAGACAGCGATACGGCGACGCCGGGGAAACCCGCCAAGCCGTTGCCGATGGTTGCGTTCATCCACGGCGGACCGTGGGCGCGCGATGTGCACGGCTATAGCGCGTACCATCAATGGCTCGCCAATCGCGGCTATGCCGTCGTCAGCATCAACTACCGTTCGTCGACCGGCTTTGGCAAAAGCTTCGTCAATGCCGGCGACAAGCAATGGATGCGCACGATGCAGGACGACATCAACGATGTCGTCGCCTGGGCGGTGAAGGAAAATATCGCCGATCCGAAGAAGGTTGCGATCATGGGCGGCAGCTATGGTGGCTACGCCACGCTGGCTGGCATGACGCGCGATCCCGGCGTGTGGGCGTGCGGCGTCGACATTGTCGGCCCGTCGAATCTGGAAACAATGTTCAAGTCGTTCCCACCCTACTGGGCGTCGGGCCTGGTGCAGTTCGCGCGCGCGATCGGCGATCCAGCGACCGAAGAAGGTCGCGCCTTGATGAAAGAACGCTCGCCGCTCTTCATGGTGGACCGGATCAAAAAGCCGCTGCTGATCGGCCAAGGCGCCAATGATCCGCGCGTCGTCAAAGCGGAATCCGATCAGATGGTGGCGGCGATGAAAGCCAAATCCATTCCCGTGACCTACATCCTGTATCCCGACGAAGGCCACGGTTTCGCGCGTCCGCCGAACAACATCTCGTTCAACGCGGTCACCGAAGGATTCTTGAAACGCTGCCTGGGCGGTCGTGCCGAACCAATCACGCCGGCTTCGCTCAAAGGCTCGACGATCCAGGTGCTTGAAGGCGGCGCGCTGATCGAAGGTCTGGATGCAGCGATGAAGGCACAAGCGGCCACGACGCCAGCAGCTCCCAAGAAGTCCTAAGCGCGTAAAAACAAAAGGCCGGCTGCGTCGCTGCAGCCGGCCTTTTCTTTGTGTGCGGATCAGATTTAGACGTTGAAGCGGAAGTGCATCACGTCGCCGTCCTGCACCACGTATTCCTTGCCTTCAACGCGCAGCTTGCCCGCGTCTTTGGCGCCCTGTTCGCCGCCATTGGCGATGAAATCTTCGTAGGCGATGGTTTCGGCTTTGATGAAACCGCGTTCGAAGTCGGTGTGAATCACGCCGGCCGATTCCGGTGCGCGCGCGTTGCGGCGCACGGTCCAGGCGCGGGCTTCTTTCGGGCCGACGGTGAAGAAGGTGATCAGGTCGAGCAGGCCGTAGCCGGCGCGGATCACCTTGTTCAGGCCCGGTTCTTTCAGGCCGAGCGATTCCAGATATTCGCGCTGATCGTCGCCGCTCAGCTGCGCCACTTCGGCTTCGATCGCCGCCGAAATAATCACCGCCGCCGCACCTTCGCTCTTCGCGCGATCGAGCACGCGCTGCGAGAAGGCGTTGCCGGTTGCAGCGTCGCTTTCGGCAACGTTGGCGACGTAGAGAACCGGCTTGCCGGTCAACAGCGCCAGGCGTTTGAAGATCGGCTTCTGTTCCGGCGTCGGCTGGAACATGCGCGCTGGCTTGCCTTCGCGCAGCAGCGCCAGCGCCGGCTCCATGACTTCGAGTTCGGCTTTGGCGTCGCGATCGCCGCCTTTGGCTTTCTTCTGCTGCGACACGACGCGCTTCTCGAGCGAGTCGAGATCGGCGAGCATCAATTCGGTCTCGACCACGTCGGCGTCGCGGATCGGATCGATCGAGCCTTCGACATGGGTGATGTCGGTGTCTTCGAAGCAACGCAGCACGTAGAGCACCGCATCGGTTTCGCGAATGTTGGCAAGAAACTGATTGCCCAACCCTTCGCCCTTCGACGCGCCGCGCACCAGGCCGGCAATGTCGACGAATTCAAGCTGGGTCGGAATGATCGTCGCCGACTTGCCGATGCGCGCCAGATTTTCGAGGCGCGGATCCGGCACCGCGACCCGACCCACGTTGGGTTCGATGGTGCAGAACGGATAGTTCGCCGCCTGCGCCGCTTGCGTCGCGGTGAGCGCGTTGAACAAGGTCGACTTGCCGACATTCGGCAAACCAACGATGCCGCAATTGAATCCCATCGGTCCTACTCCTGGCGCTGCGTCAGTAGAGCAACGCGATTCATAAAGTCTTCGGGGCGGTCGGCGACCAGCAGCCCGATCTCGTCCGCCACCGCATCGAGCAGCGGCGGCAACCAGTCCTGATCGACTTTGGCGAAGTTCTGCAGCACGTAGCCGGTGACACGATCTTTGTGGCCCGGATGACCGATGCCCAATCGCACACGCCAGAAATCGCCGCCCATCGCGCCATCGATCGAACGAATGCCGTTATGGCCGGCAGCACCGCCGCCACGCTTCACGCGCACTTTGCCCGGCACGAGATCAAGCTCGTCATAGAGCACGATCACGTCATCGAGCTGCAGTTTGTAGAAATGCGCCGCTTGCTGCACTGAATCGCCCGAGCGGTTCATGAAAGTCTGCGGCTTGAGCGCGAGAACTTTCTCGCCGTTCAAACGACCTTCGGCAAACAGGCCCTGGAAGCGTTTGCCCCAGGGCCCGAAGCCATGACGCTCGGCGATACGATCGAGCGCCAGAAAGCCGATATTGTGCCGTTGCTTGGCGTGTTCGGGCCCGGGGTTGCCGAGCCCGACCAACAACCGCACGGATTACTTCTTCGCAGCAGGCTTTGCCGCAGCAGCCGGAGCGGCAGCAGCGGGAGCAGCAGCAGCAGAAGCTGCAGCAGCCGAAGCCGCGTCGGCTTCTTCTTCCTTACCGCGCAGCGCTGACGGGGCAGCAACCGTTGCGACGGTGAAGTCGCGATCGGTCGTCGCCTTGATGCCTTCCGGCAGTTTCACGTGGCTGATGTGAATCGAGTCGCCGATTTCGACGCCCGTCAGATCGACGGTGATGAACTCCGGAATCGAATCCACTTTGCAGAGGAATTCGACTTCGTGGCGCACGATGTTCAGCGTACCACCGCGCTTCAGACCCGGCGACGCCGTGTCGTTCACGAACTTCACCGGCACGTCGATGCGGATCATCGTGTCGCCGGTGACGCGCAGGAAATCGACATGCGTCGGACGATCGGTCAGCGGATGCAGCTGCAGATCGCGGGCAAGAACGCGGTGCTTGGCGCCGTCGAGCTGCAGCTCGAAGACGTGGGTGAAGAAGCCAGCGCCGTGGGCGTGCTTGCCCAATTCGCGGTCTTCAACTTCGATCAGGACCGGCGGCTCTTTGCCGCCATAGATCACGCCAGGCACGCGGTTATTACGCCGCGTCGCCCGGGCAACCCCCTTGCCGGCCCGGTCTCGCGGCAGAACCGCGATCGACAAATTCTGAGACATTCCAACTCTCCAAAGCAGAAACGACCGCCAGGCCTCCAGGGGTGCCTGCGGTGAAGCCGGGGTTTATGGCGAAAACCCCCTACAGAGTCAAAGAATCAGAGGCCGCAGGCGGCGCTTTTCTTATCGCTGAACGATAAGATCAGTCGAACAGGCTGGAGACTGAGCGTTCTTCCGAGATGCGGCGGATCGCTTCGGCGATCAGCGGGGCCACGGTCAGCTGTTTGATGTTCGGGGCGTTGGCCACCGCCTCGGTCGCCTGGATCGAATCCGTGGTGACCAGCCGGGCCAGCGGCGAGGCGGTGACGCGGGCGACCGCACCGCCCGACAACACGCCGTGCGTCGTATAGGCGGCGACCGACAAGGCCCCGGCCTGGCTCAGCGCCACCGCGGCGTTGCACAAGGTGCCTGCCGAATCGACGATGTCGTCGACTAGCACGCAGTGGCGGCCTTCGACTTCACCGATGATGTTCATCACTTCGCTGACGCCGGCACGTTCGCGGCGCTTGTCGATGATGGCGAGATCGGCGTCGAGACGCTTGGCCATCGAACGCGCGCGCACCACGCCGCCGACGTCGGGCGACACCATCACCAGACGTTCGCCGGCGCCGACATGTTTGCGGATGTCGTCGGCGAACACCGGCGCTGCAACGAGATTGTCGACCGGAATGTCGAAGAAGCCTTGGATCTGGCCCGCGTGCAGATCCATCGTCAGCACGCGACCGGTGCCCGCGGTGGTGATCAAATTCGCCACCAGCTTGGCCGAGATGGGCGTGCGCGGGCCGGTTTTCCGATCCTGTCGCGCATAGCCGTAATAGGGCAGCACCGCGGTAATGCGCTTGGCCGACCCGCGACGCAGCGCGTCGACCGTGACCAGCAGCTCCATCAAATTGTCGTTGGCCGGAAATGAGGTCGACTGAATGACGAAGACGTCTTCGCCGCGCACGTTCTCGAGGATTTCGACGAAGATCTCGTTGTCGGCAAAGCGCTGGATATGCGCCTTGGTCAGCGGCAGCCCCAACTCGCGCGCAATTGCCTCGGCCAATGGACGGTTCGAGTTACAGGCGAGGATTTTCATGGGGCGGTCGGCTCTCGAACTGGGTCAGCTCTCATAGAGGCGGGGCGCCGGGTCGGCAACGGACCTGAATCGCATTTGGCCCATGCAGCCTGCGCTGCGGGGTGGCCCATGCAGCCTGCGCTGCGGGGTGGCCCATGCAGCCTGCGCTGCGGGGTGACCTATGCAGGCAGCAGCGTGATCGCCGAGATCTGGCGGCCGTAATCCGGCTCGCCAGCCAAGCAGGTTCGCCGGTACGAGAAGAATCGGGCCGGATCCGACGCCGTATCGGCCTCGACCCGTTCGATTCGGCCAATCCCCGACGCCACCAGCCGCGCCGTAACATAGGCCGGCAGATCGAAGTGCGACCGGTCGCCGGCGCCCGCGACAAAGAACCGGTCATTGTCGGCATCGTCGCCGACCAGGGCGGCGCGGAATTCGGGACCGACCTCGTAGCTCGCTTGCGAAATGCAGGGGCCGATCGCTGCGGCGATGTTCCGTCGCGTCGCGCCCAACGCTTCCATGCCAACGATCGCCGATTCGAGCACACCTGCACGCGCACCTTTCCAGCCCGCATGCGCGGCGCCGATGACGCGCGCTTGCGTGTCGGCGAACAGAACCGGCGTGCAATCGGCGGTCAGAATGCCGAGCGCCAGTCCCGTCACGTTGGTCACGCATGCGTCGGCGCGCGGTGCGTCGGCGCGAGTCCAGGGACGTTCGACCTGCACGCAGTCGGCACCGTGCACCTGGTACATCGTGACGAGTTGCGTGACGCCGACGCCCAACGTGGTGGTGACGCGCATCCGGTTCATCGCGACTGCGTCGGGCGCATCGTTCGAGCCCGGCCCGCAATTCAGCGATTCATAAATTCCCGTGCTGCTGCCGCCTTGCCGGGTGAAGAAGCCATGCGCGATTCCGACTGTCGGAAAACACGACGCTTGGATGGGAATCAGTTCGGGCTGCACGGAAGAAATGTAGACGGTTCAGGAACTTCACTCAAATGGCGAGGTTTTCGCATCCGAGTTGTCAGACACCCGAACGGGGGAGCAATGCAGGAGGCTATAACGATATGGCGAACAGCCAGATGCAGCACAGCGGACGTGGCCAGGTGAAACATCCCGAGACGGATGGGCGTCTGCGTGAAAATCGCGGCACGGCTCGCGCGCCAATGCGCGAGAACGTCATGCCCGGCGGACAGGGACGCGTCAAAGATCCGTCGACCGACGGACGATTGAAGCAAAACCGGCAACGACACTAATCAACCGGATTCGAACGTTGAATTGGCGGGAGTTCCGGCCTCCTCCCGCTGGTCATTCGACGGTTTCGACTCCGCATTCTTCGAATCCACACGGCACCAGCCCGTCCGTTCCGATTGCGATTGCACGGAACAGCACACCCATCCCGTCGTCCGAGACCAACCGCGTCAAACCGGACGCCAGCGTTTTCGCTTGTGTGTCGGTCGCACGTTCGCACAGCGCGTCGAAGCGCGCGGTGATACCCAGCCGTTGCAGCAATTCACCTTGGCCCAACGGCCCGTGCGCAACCGCGCCCGACTCGCGCGCGACGCGTGCAAGCGCGGTGAAATCGACATGCGCAGTGAGATCGCTTTCGCCTGGATCGACCAGAACATCGGCCCGCGCGTGACCGCGCACTGCTTGCAACGTATCGCCGACACCGCCGGCATAATCGATCACCAGCGCACAGCCGGTACGCGCCGCGATGCGCGACGCAATCGCACCCATCAACGATAACGACGCCGGCGACAGTTCAAACACGCTTCCGTCGGGCGCATCGGAAGGTGCGATACCGGCAGCAAGCGGTGAACGTCCCGGCGCCAGCACGAAGCGAAAGCCGGCCCCGTTTTCGTCGAGTCCAACCAACCGTTCGTGCCACGCACCATCGACGCGCACGAATTGCCGGATGGGCAGCGCGTCGAACAATTCGTTGGCGATCAGCAGCAACGGTGCGTCGTCGGGTACGGTGTCAAAGCTTTGATGCCAACGCGGCCCGTAGCGGTCGAGCCGTTGCGCCTGCGCCGCGCGAAGCGTCGGGCTGGTTTCCACCAGATGCAGGTCGACGGCGGCGGCAAAGTCCGGCGCCGCTTTGGCGACGCGCAACAGATCCTGCAACAGCGTGCCGCGCCCAGGACCAAGCTCAACCAAATGAGCGCGCGACGGTGCGCCCATCCGTTGCCAGGTTTCGATCGCCCAGACCGCCAAGGATTCGCCGAATAGCTGGCTGATCTCGGGTGCCGTGGTGAAATCGCCGCGCGCACCCAGCGGATCGCGCGTCACGTAATAGCCGTGCGCGGGATGGCCCAACGCTTCGGCCATGAAGACCGCGACCGGGATCGGCCCTGACAATTCGATGCGCCGCGCGAGCAGGCGGCCCAGCGGAGTCACGTGACGCAGCGTCTAAGCGAGCTGCGCCGGCGCGCGTCGGTTGGCGCGCACGACCAGCACGACGCCGATCAACAACATCGGGATCGACAGAAGCTGTCCCATCGTCGTGCCGGCCGAAAAGAATCCGAGATAGGAATCAGGTTCGCGGAACAGCTCGCCGATGATCCGCGCCATCGCGTAGCCGATCAAAAACACGCCGCCGAGCAAGCCCGGACGATCGCGCCAATCGCCGTGGCGCACCGCCCATTGCATCAACACGAACAGCGCGATGCCTTCGAGACCGGCCTGATAGAGCTGGCTTGGATGACGCGGCACTTGCATTGGGTCGTGGGGGAAAATCATCGCCCACGACACGTCGCTGGGCCGTCCCCACAATTCGCCATTGATGAAATTGGCGATGCGGCCAAAGAACAAACCGACCGGCGCTACGGTCGCGACGATGTCGCCGAGACGCAGCGGATTGAATCCGCGCCGCCAGGAAAATCCCCAGATCGCGATCAACACACCGAGACAGCCGCCGTGAAAGGACATGCCGCCTTTCCAGACCTGCACGATCTGAATCGGATCGGCGAGATAGGTCGACGGTTGATAGAACAGGACCATGCCGAGCCGTCCGCCAAGCACCACGCCCAGCACGGCCCAAACCAGAAAATCATCGAAGTCTTCCGGCGTCGGCCGCGAACCGGGCCGCTGCGCCGCCAGCCTCGCCGCCATGCGCCAGCCGAGCAGAATGCCGGCGAGATAGGCGAGCGCGTACCAGCGGATTGCGATCGGACCGATCTCAAGCGCGACCGGATCGATTGCGGGATAGGGAAGAACCATCGGGCCTCAGCGATAAGGATCAGCAGCGGCGAGAAACGCCTGCACGTACATTGCGATTCCGTCTTCCAGCGACGTCGTTTCGCCGCGCCAGCCAGCCACGCGAAGATCGGTCAAATCTGCTTCGGTGAAGTACTGGTATTTGTCACGGATCGCTTCCGGCATCTCGATGAATTCGATCTTGGAGTCGACGCGTGCGGCGCGCGCAGTCGCGGCGGCCAGATCGGCGAAGCTGCGGGCGTGACCGCTGCCGACATTGAACAACCCGTTGACCTGCTCGTTGTCGAGCAGCCAGCGCACGATCGCGACGCAATCACCGACCCAGACGAAATCGCGGCGCTGGCCGCCGTCGGGAATTCCTTCGCGATAGGATTTGAACAGACGTGCCGGCTCGCCGCGGATCAATTGCGGATAGAGCTTGGCGACGACGCTTTGCATGTCGCCTTTGTGATACTCGTTCGGCCCGTAGACATTGAAGAATTTCAGCCCCGCCCATTGCGGCGGCGTTGCATGGCCGGATGCGACTTCGGCTGCGACCATGCGGTCGAACAGATGTTTCGACCAGCCATACGGATTCAACGGACGATAGGACGACAGCGCATCGAACCCGTCGCGAAATCCCTGCGCGCCGTCGCCATAGGTTGCCGCCGACGACGCATAGATGAAACGCACTTGCTGCTCGGTGCACCAATGCCACAGAGCGCGCGATAGACGCACATTGGTATCGACGATGCGATCGACATCGCGTTCGGTTGTCGACGAGATTGCGCCCATATGCAAAACCGCATCGACAACATCGCCGTTGGCTTCGAGCCAATCGAACAGATCGTCGGGATCGACCAGATCTGCGACGTCACGCTTGGCGATGTTCTTCCATTTGTCGCCGTCGCGGAAACGATCGACCACCACCAACCCGCCGCGCCCCGCCTCTTCCAGGCCGGCGAGTAGGTTCGATCCGATGAAGCCGGCACCGCCGGTGACTACGAGCATGGCGCTGTATAGAGCCCGCCCGCCGGGCTGGGAACGGGAGGCCGTATCCACCCTTGTGGCCCGAGTCGCGGATCAGGTAGGGTGCATTGCCACAACATATTGTGGCGGCAGACAGGGTCAGACCCTATCCGCGGACGAGAGGAGGCCTGCGTGTCGCTGCCGACGATCGAAGTTTCCGCCCAGGCGACGAACCCGCTCGATTTGGTTGAAGAGCTTGTGCTGGCCAATGACTGGCCGTTCCAGCGCTCGGCCGACGACGAGATTCTGATCGAGATCGGCGGTCGCTGGAGCGACTACCGGCTGTTCTTCGTTTGGCAGGAAGAAGTCAGTGCCCTGCAGTTCTGCAACCGGCTCGACATCAAAGTGCCGGTGAAGAAGCGCGCCGACGTCCATGACCTGCTGATCCGCGTCAACGAACGGCTGTGGGTCGGTCATTTCGACGTCAGCGCCGACGACGACACGATCATGTTCCGCCACACCTCGCTGATGCGCGGCGTGGGCGGCGCCAGCCCCGAACAGATCGAAGATCTGGTCGAGCTGGGTCTGGTCGAATGCGAGCGCTACTACCCGGCCTTCCAGCTCGTGATCTGGGGCGGCAAGAGCGCCGACGAGGCGATCCAGGCCGCGATACTCGACCCGCAGGGCGAAGCTTGACCGGCGCGGCCGGCCGGCCGCGCCTTCTTCTGATCGGGTGCGGAAATATGGGCGGCGCCATGCTGGCCGCCTGGAGCGAGCACGCGTTGGCCGAGTCCATCGTGGTGGTCGAGCCGAGCAAGCGCACCGCGCCCCGCTTTCCGGCAGCGACCTTCGTCACCTCTGCCGACGAACTTCCGGCAGATTTCTCGCCGGATATCGTCGTCGTCGCGATCAAGCCGCAACTGTTCGACGACGTCCTGCCCGGCTTTCGCGCGCGCATTGGCGACGCGGCCGTTCTGTCGGTCGCCGCAGGCAAACGCATCGCCGACCATCAACGACTGCTCGGCGATCGCCCGATCATCCGCGTCCTGCCCAACACACCGGTGGCGATCGGACAGGGCGCGATCGGTTGCTTCGCTGATTCGCGCGCCGACGAATCACTGCGCGCGCGCGTCGCGTCGCTGCTTGCGCCGTTGGGATTGGTCGAATGGCTGCCCGACGAAGCACTCGCCGATGCGGTGACCGCACTGTCCGGCAGCGGCCCCGCCTATGTGTTCCTGCTGATCGAAGCGTTGGCGCAAGCAGGTGTCGCGCAGGGCCTGCCCGACGAGCTGGCGATGCGGCTGGCGCGACAGACGATCATCGGCAGCGCCGCGCTGGCAGCCGACAATCCCGACACGCCGGCATCGCAACTGCGCGCCAACGTCACCAGCAAGGGCGGCGTTACAGCAGCGGCGTTGGGCGTGTTGATGGCGGACGGCGGGATCTTCGATCTCTATCGCGACGCCTTCGCCGCCAACGTCGCGCGCGCCAAACAACTCTCAGGCTAGTTCAGCAGCGCGATCCGCACCGTTTCATCGACGCGCGCCGCGACGGTGGCATGCGCGTCGAGGCGCGACGCAGCGATGCCGCGCGAAATCAAATAGGCGCGCACCGCCAACATCCGCGCAAAGGCCAGACGCCGCGCCGCATCGGGATCGTCCCCTGTCGCGAGCGAAACAAGCAGCCGTACGCGGCGAGAGGTTTCCTGTTCGAGCTGTTCGGCCAACCCGTCCAGCGACGTGCGCGCGGCTTCGTCGAGCAGCGCAGTCGCGGGCGCAAATTGCAGCGCCTGCGCGATTGTCGGCCGCGGCAAATCCAACGATAGCAACGCCGCGCGGTCGAAGACCGGAAACGCGATCAGCATCGGGCCGATCGGTTCGCGCAGCGCGATCTGGTTTTTGAGCGACGGAGCCGCAAGGTCCGGCGCAAACGGCAACAACAGTCGCGATGCCTGCAATAGCGGCGCTTCAACGGACTCGATGCGCGGCGTCGCGTGCGGCGCAATCCGCGCCGGACGGACCGGCGCAAAGCGCGCCAGCGCAACCGGCAACGGGCGCGCGCGGACCGGTCGCGGTGGCTCGGTCATCGCAAGAACAAGCACAGCGTGCGCATCCGTCTGCGACGGCGTCAGCAACGCACGCGCCGTATCCGATTGGCGCGGCGGCAGAACCGGCGGCGGAAGATCTTGCAGCAGAGACGGCGGCTCGACGCGCAGCAGCGACGGGAATTGCGTCGCGATGTGCGTACGTCGTTGCTTCACGCCATCCAGCGCGCCGAGATCGATCGTAACTGTCTGCGCCGCCGCGGGTGCGGCCAGCAGCAGAAGCGCCAGGAGCTTCCACATGCCGGCTTGAACTATCAGCCGGATGTCGAAATGTCGATCTTTTCTGGAAAGAAGCCGGCGACGATATTCAGATTCGCCGCCGGCTGGTCGGCTTACTTTTTCGGCTTCACGAAGACGAGCAGGAAGCAGTCGCTTTCGCCGATCGCTTCGTACTTCGCCTTATCGACGTCTTTCAGGACGAAGGTCGGCGGCAAGGTCCAGACGCCTTTCTCATAGTCCTTGGTGTCGCGCGGATTCTTGTACAGCTCGCTCTTCTTGCTGAACTTGAAACCGGCTTTCGTCGCCAGCGCGATCGCATAGTCCTCGCGGACATATCCGTTCTCGGCTTTGGGATCCTGCGGCTTCTTGGTATCGGCGCGGTGATCTTCGAGGATCAGGATACCGCCTGGCTTCAACGCCGAAAACGCAAGCTGCATCGCCTTTTCAGCGTAGCCACCGCCCATCCAATTGTGGAGGTTGCGGCCGTTGAACACGACGTCGGCCGTGCCGGGCGCCACGATCTGTTCGACGTCTTTGTTGAACTCGACGACCTCGGCCTTGTCGTTGAGGTTTTGCAGTTTGCTGGTGAATTTCGCGAGCGCTTCTTTGCCGCGATCACTGGTCGGGTTCTTGCTGCCCACCGCTGCGATGTATTTGCCGGTGCCGACTTCGTAGGGCGCCAGGATCTCGGTCCAATAGCCGCCCGACGGCCACAGTTCGACGACCGTCTGGCCTTGCTTCACACCGGCCCAGCTCAACGCTTCGAGCGGCTTGCGCGCGGCGTCGCGCGCTTTGAACTCGGCCGAGCGCTGCGACCCGTCGACCAGCGCTTTCAACTTTGGATCCGGACCATTGGCAGCCAGCGCAGGTAGCGACGCGAGGGTCGCGACAAGAGCGAGCGAGCGGACGAGCGCGCGCATTAAGAGTACCTCCCAGTTGGACTGATCATTGTTCGACTAGCGAACGTACCAGGTCACAGGGAGCACCAAACGTTGACAAGGGCCCAGCCATACGCCGTATTTGTCCGGACAAATTTTCGCCCGCTGGATTTTCAATGAGGTTCGCGGTGACGGCCCCGGTTCACGTTCGCCGTTCTCTATTGTTCGTCCCCGGATCGCGCCCCGACCGGTTCGAGAAGGCGTTGGCGGCAGGGGCCGACTGCGTCTGCATCGATCTCGAAGACGCGGTTGCGCCCGGCGACAAGGCGACGGCGCGCGCGACCGTGCTCGCCTATTTGCAGCGGGCCCCCAAAGACGCCGATCTTCTGTTGCGGCTGAATTCGTTGCGCAGTCTCGAAGGCATCAAAGATCTGGCTGCGTTCGTCGATGCTGGCGGTCCAGCCCGCACCTTGATGCTGCCCAAGATCGGATCGGCAGAAGAACTCCAGCTTGCCGACGAAATTCTGGGCGCGCTTCCGACGCGCCTGATCCCGCTGATCGAAACTGCCGACGCGCTACTTCGTGCTGAGACGATTGCAGCAGCGCCGCGACTCGATGCGGTGATGTTGGGCGGCGTCGATCTTGCCGCCGATCTGCGCTGCGAATTGGCGTGGGAGCCCTTGCTGTGGGCGCGACAGAAAATGGTCGTCGCAACCGCGCGCGCCGGCGTCGACCTGATCGACGCACCACAAATCGACGTGCAGGACGACGCGACCTTGGACGAAACCTCGCGCCGCGCGCGCGCGTTGGGATTCACCGGCAGGTCGGCGATTCACCCCAAACAACTCGACATCATCAATCGCGCCTTCACGCCGCACGCAGACGAGATCACGCACGCAAAGCGCGTCGTCGAAGCATACGAAGCGGCAAAAGGCGGCGTCGCACTGCTCGATGGCAAGCTGGTCGAACGGCCCGTCGTGCGTGCGATGCAACGCATTCTCGCGACCGCGTCACACAGGTGACGCGACGAACGCGGGGGATCAGGGAGAGAGTATGTCCGGCGAAATGAAACAGGTCGGCGAACGCCGCTGGCGCGAAACCTTCGGTCGCTACTACGAAGATTTCGTCGTCGGTGACGTCTACGAACATCGGCCCGGGCGGACCATCACCGAGACCGACAATACCTGGTTCACCTTGCTGACGATGAACACGCATCCGATGCATTTCGACGCCGAGTACGCCAAACATTCCGAGTTCGGCCAACGTCTCGTCTGCAGCCCGCTGACCGTGTCGCTGATGATCGGCATGTCGGTCACCGACATCAGCCAGAAGGCGATCGCCAATCTCGGTTGGACCGACATCGCGCTGACCGCGCCACTGTTCATCGGCGACACGCTCTATGCCGAAAGCGAAGTGCTGGAAAAGCGCGAATCCAAATCGCGGCCCGGCGCCGGCCTCGTCACGGTGAAGACGATCGGCAAGAAGCAGGACGACACGGTCGTTGCGACCTTCGTTCGCACCGCGCTGATCGCCAAGCGCGGCCATTCGATCGAAGACAAGCCCGAGGCGCGTTACTGATGTCGGGCGAAGGCCACGACGACGCTTTGCTCGACGCAATCGCCAAATGGCTGGCGCGCGACGTCAAGCCGAAGGTGATGAAGTACGAGCACGACGACATCTATCCGGCCGAAATGGTCGAACAGATGAAAGAGCTCGGCCTATTCGGCGCAACCATCAGCGAAGAGTATGGCGGGCTGGGTCTGCGCGCGACGACCTACGTCAAAATTGTGCAGACGATCAGCGAAACTTGGATGGCGCTGAGCGGCATCTTCAACAGCCATCTGATGATGGCGACGATCGTGCAGAAATTCGGCACGCCGGCGCAGAAGCAATATTATCTGCCGAAATTTGCCACCGGCGAATGGCGTGGCGGGTTGGGCCTGACCGAGCCCGATGCCGGCACCGACTTGCAGGGTATCCGCACGCAGGCGATCTGGGACGGCGCGCACTACGTCATCAACGGGCGCAAGACCTGGATCTCGAACGGCAAGTACGGCACGCATGTCGCGCTGCTCGTGAAAACCAATCCGCAGGCCGATCCGCCGCGCGCCGGCATGTCGATCTTTATCGTCGAGAAGCCGGGCGTTGCGGGCGTCGAAAAGAACGGATTCGAAGTCGGACAGAAATTCGACAAGCTCGGCTATCGCGGCATCGATTCGATGGAGCTGATCTTCGACGACTACAAAGCGCCGAAATCGCAGCTCGTCGGCGAAGATTCAGGCGAAGGCCAAGGTTTCTATATGGCGGTTGGCGGCCTTGAGCTGGGCCGCATCAACATCGCAGCGCGTAGCTGCGGCATCGCCAAAGCGGCGCTCGACGAATCCGTACGCTACGCGCAGGAACGCAAGACGTTCGGCAAGCCGATCTATCAACACCAGGCGATCCAACTAAAGCTGGGCGAGATGGCGACGCGCTACGAAGCGGCGCGCCTGCTGACGCGCAGTGCCGCCGAAGCCTATGACCGCGGCGACCGCTGCGACATGGAAGCGGGCATGGCGAAATATTTCGCGTCCGAAGCCGGCGTCGAAAACAGCATGGACGCGATGCGCATCTTCGGCGGGTACAGCTACTCGAAGGAATATCGCGTCGAACAACTGTTCCGCGACGCGCCGCTGATGTGCATCGGTGAAGGCACCAACGAGATGCAGCGCATGATCATCGCCAAGCAGCTCGTCGAGCGGAATAAAATTTAGACGCGTCGCAAGAAGGCGAAGCGCACCGGCCCTGCGGGCGTCCCCAGCGCAAGTTCGACCGCGAGACACGAGCCGTCATCACAAGCGGCAAAATTCTGCGCCGACAAAACCAGCAGCGGGCGCTTTAGGCCCCATTGCACGTCGGCACGTTGTTCGAGATCGGCCTGCCAGGATTCCCAGCCGATCGCCCAGGCCGGTTCGGCCTTGGTGCCGGGCGCTTCCAGCCGCAAACCGTCTTCCCAGCGCAGCAACAGCATCGGACGTGCGGGACGTTCGGCGCGCTGCGCATCGGCCGCGTCGACTGCGGCACGACGAACTCGCCGTACTTCGTCGCCGTCAAACCGCAGCAGGATCGACATGCCTAGTCTTCGATCGGCGGGGCCGCCTCGATCATCGCTTTGTAGATCGGCGTGACGATGTCGCTCGACTTGTTGACGCCATAGACCAGGCTGTCGCGCGCGGCTTTGAGCATCGGCTTGGTCGGGTCCTTGGGAACGACGACGTAGCCGCGACGCTCCAGCACCTTCAGAACGGCTGAAGCCTGTTTCGAGTAGTCTTCAAAGAAGTACGAACGATCCGCGTCGCGGATGGCGTTCGCAATGATGTCGCCAATCGTGCTTGCCATACGGTCGTGAAACTACGCGACGTGGCGGCAGGCTGACTAGCAACCTGAGACAATCTCTAGCCGCTTTTTGAGACGGGCTCGCGCAGCGCGGCTGGAAACGCGCGGCTAGATTCGAGCCCTTTGCATCGCTTTCATTTGCCGGACCGGTGACGCGCTGCCGCGCCCGTCCGCACGCGCATTTTTCCGTGCGGTCATTGCGTTTTCTTGCGGCGTCAACCGGCGTAACAACAATTTTTTGCGCAGGTGCAGCGACTCATATACGTGAAATGGTCGTAATGACGCCACTTGCTAAAATTCATTCAATTGTCGCTATTGCACCCGGCTGGTACAGCGACCCGTCGTTCCTACGCGCCGCGCACGAAGATCCTGCGCTGTGGACTGATTACGCACTCGACGCGGCCCAGCGCGGCGCCAAACTCGACGCCGCGGCGCATACAAGGCGTGTGCTTGCCGCCGTCTTGCCGGGAATCGCTGCGCTATTCGCCGCTGACGCGACCGAGGGCGACTGTCTGAAGCGCGCATTGCTGCTGCAGCGGCTGCTCGAAGAAGCGGGCGTGTGGTGCTGGGTGACGCAAGGCGGCATGACCGCTGAATTTCCAGAAGAGTGGTGCATCGCACCAATCGGGTTTCGCCCCTTAAGCCTGACCGTGCCGCTGGGACATTGTTGGCTGGTGGCGCCGCCTTTCCGCGTCGTCGACCTGTCGTTGAAGCACCAGCCGGATTCGGCCCGTGGCGCGCGCCGCCTGCCCGCCGTGCTTGCGGTCGAACAGGTGGAGCCGTTGCCGCTATCGATTCTGGACGTCGCCGACCGGCAGCTGATCGAACAAGTCGGCGCCGCGGCCGACCTGCCGCCGGCCTTGCGCGAATTCAACCGCGACTTTCCCGCCTGTCGATTCCTGCAAGACCGGGTTCGGTTTCGCTACACGCCGACCGCGATCGCAATCCCGGCGCCGCCGCTGGACGATTGGCAGCAGAAAATCGCCGGCGTTACGCCACGCGAAATTTTTCGGACATTGGTCGCGCCGGCTCTGTGAGCCGGCGACACAGATCAGCCGGTATTGGCGCCGTCGTTGGCGGCACGCGCGCCTGCGATCGGCACAACGACGTCTTTGTTGCCGACGCTCGATTCACGCGACAGGCGCACCAGACGTCCTTCGACCTGCGCACCATGTTCGATCGACACCGACGCGTGGTGAATGTCGCCGATCACTTTTGCAGTCTTGGTGACGAACACGGTTTCGGCTGCAACTTTGCCGGTCGAGGTGCCGCACAAACGAGCACTCTTCGCGACGACGTCGCCGAGTACTTCGGCACCCTTGGCGACCAACAGCGTATCGCAGGCGATGTTGCCTTCGACACGACCGTGCACGCGAACCTCGCCCTTGGCGATCAGATCGCCGCGCACCGACAGGTCGGGCGCGATCACCGATACGGTTGCATCCGGCACCGCGACTGGTTCAGCCGGGAGTGTGACGACCGCGTCCATCTCGTCCTTTTTCCGTCCGAGCATCTGTGCCTCCGTCTTCCGCGTGGCGGCCATGAGGACGCAAGCGGCGACGCTGAGTCAATCGGGCAGGAAATGCCGCGCAGATTCAGCGTGCTGCGCGGTCAGTGATCGTGGTTGTCGGTGGTCGGGTCGAGCAAACGGTGCATGTGCACCACAAAATATCGCATCGACGCGTCGTCGAGCGTGGCACGCGCCCGTGAATCCCAGGCGCGGCGCGCTTCAGCGTAGCTCGGATAAATACCGACAATGTCGAGCTTTGTCGGATCGACGAATTCGGTCTGGCTTCCGGGCTTCAACTCGCCACCGAAAACAAGATGAAGAAGTTGTTGTTGCGGCATTCAAAAAGCCTTTCAGATCGGCGCGGGAACCTGCCGCGCAAAATGATCCGCGATGGCGCGGCGGTTGGTTATCCACACATCCGGCCGCGACCGGACATGCTCGAGGAAACGTCGAAGCGCACCGATGCGGCCAGGACGGCCAATAATTCGTAAATGCAGCCCCAGCGACATCATGCGTGGCCGTGTGGCGCCTTCGCTCCACAGCTCGTCAAACGTGTCGCGGGCGTAGGCGAACCACGCATCCGGCGTCAATGCGGGGGTGAGCCAGAATTTCATGTCATTTGAATCCATCGCATACGGCACGATCACCATCGGGCGCTTGGATCCATCGCCGAGTTCGACCGTGTCCCAAAAAGGCGCGTCGGCGGAATAATCATCCATGTGATAGGCGAAGCCCTCTTCGGCCAGCAGGCGCCGCGTCGCGTCGGTATGGAGATAGCGCGACAACCAGCCCGACGGCCGCGTCCCCGTGGTGCGTTCGATCGATTGCGCGGCGTTGCGGATGAAGTCGCGCTCTTGCGCTTCGTCCATGCCGAATTGATGCACCCAGCGATGACCATGGCAGCAGACTTCGTCGCCGCGCGCGACGATCGCACGCGCCAGATCGGGCGCGCGCTCCAGCGCCACCGCCGCAGCCGTCCAGGTCGCACGCACGCCATGTTGGTCGAGCAGACGAAGAACGCGCGGCGCACCTTCGGTGATGCCGTAGCGATAGTTCGATTCGTTGCCGTGCATGCGCACGGGCTTCTTCAAGACGACGCCAAGCTCGTCGACCGGTTCCGGCGCACGGTCGCCGTCCTGCAACGACATCTGCGCGCCTTCTTCGACATTGACCACGATCGACAGCGCCAGGCGTGCGCCGTCGGGCCAGCGATAGGTCAACGCACGTTTCCTGACGCGTTGCGCATCATTTCATAGACGGCACCCAGAAAACGATCTTCGCGCTTCACGTCGTCCGGCTCTTTCATGCGCGGACGGAGCGCCTGGTTCGGTTCGCCGACATAGGTACGGCCGTCCCATTGCGCGGCTAGAAAATCGATCGGGTCTTTGGGTGTCGCGCGGCCGAAATCGCAGCGCACGTTGCGGCGCGCGTCGCCGACTTTCATCGTCGCGACGACCGAGATGACGTCTTTGAAGCGCGGGTTGTTGACGATGCCGTGCGTCGTCGCCTGCGCCTTGCCGGTGACATAGTCGACCTGGCGCGGATTGTCGGACGAATATTTTGCGCCCTGGATACAGGCCGCAAGCAGAACGTCTTCCAGCTTGGCGGGGCCGTTACTTTGCGGCCGCGGCTGCCCCTGCGCGAATGACGTCGTCGGCACCATCGCCAGCAGCGCCGCCGCCAGCACGTAAGATTCAATCCGCATGTTCAATGCACCTCCTCACCGCCTGAGACGTTCATCGCCTCACCGGTGATGTACGACGCCTGGTCGGAACAAAGAAAGGCACAGGCGTTGGCCGTGTCTTCGACCAGCCCGGGCCGGCCCAGCGGAATCCGGGCACGCATCGCCGCCAGATACTCGTCAATCGTCTGGCCGCGTGCCTTGGACATGAAGTCATTCTGCCAGGCACCCAGCCCGGTCGTAACGTGATTGGGGCAGATTGCGTTGACCGTGATCTTGTGCGCACCGAATTCCTGCGCTGCAGCGCGCGTCAGACCAACCAGCCCGTGTTTCGACGCGCTGTAGGCGGCGGCAAAGGCAAAGCCCGATTTTGCCGCCTGGCTTGCAATTGAAACGATGCGTCCGCCCTGCCCCTGGCTGATCATTTGTTTTGCTGCGTGTTTCATCCCGAAAAAACAGCCGCGCAAATTGACGTCGAGCACCGCGTCCCAATGCGCCTGCGTCGTCTCGGTCAGCGGCCCGAACAGATAGCCGATGCCGGCATTGTTGACGAAAATATCGAGGCGGCCGTAGGTGGCGACGGCATGCGCGACCAGGTTCGCCACGTCCTGTTCGATCATCATGTCGCCCTGGAAAGACGTGCATTCACCGCCCGCCGCGCGAATGTCCGCAGCAACCTGACGAAGCTCGTCTTCTTTGCCGATGCCGTGCGCCGGCGCGGTGTCGCCTGCGACTTTGCCGAGATCGTGCAACACGACGCGACAACCTTCGGCGGCGAGACGCTTTGCCATCGCCTCGCCAAGCCCCTTGGGCCGGCCGGCACCGGTGATGACCGCAACCTTACCGGCAAGTTCGGGATAGGTCGGCATGCAGCCTCAACCGAGTTTGTCGCAGAGAATGAACAGCGGATCGTCGGCATACGAACGAAATTCGCCTGCCACACGCTGCATCGTCGCGCTGGCCACGTCTTCGCCGAACTTGGTCATGTCGTCGACCTGGATCAGCTCGACATATTGGTAGGGCGGCGCCTTCTCGCTGCCGAACAGGCTCAGCGAGCGATAGACGTCAAAGCCGCCGATCGACGGAAGGCCGCGCACGATCGGCAGGTCGGTCGCCTGCGCCCAGGCTTCGTACGCGGATTTCTCGACGCCTTGCTTCAGATTGAAGAGAACGACGACGTGCGGCATGCGCCCACCTCTTGGCTTAGGATCGTACGGCCTGGTCCGTTCGGACCGTGGTGCTTTGTCCCGGCGTTATAGAAGTCCGGACAAATGGGGGGCAATCTGCCGGCTGCAGGGTGCACTGCTGGATGGAGGCGACCATGGCGACCACGACAAAACAGGCGGGCCCACCGCCTTGGACCGATGTCGGCCGGCACGCCGTGTTTCCCGAGGGGAAGCACGATGAAATTGCGCGCTTCAATTTTCTCGCTTCGCTGAACCAGCACATCGCGACGAAGATTTTTCCCGGCAATCGCCTTGCCTACGAAGCGCGCGTCAAACCCGCTTTCGAAAAAGAAGCCGGCCGCGCGCCGAAAGACCGGCACGAAGTCCGGCGCGCAATGTCGAAAGACGAATATTACCGCTTCTGGTCGTCGCTACGGCGCACCTATATGGAGATGCGACAGGAAAACGGGCGCGCCATGGTGCTGCGCCAATTGCCCGAGCTGATCGACAAGGCAAAACGCATCAATGACGGCGCGCCGACCTTGCAACTGGATCCGTCGGTCGAAGTCCCGCGCTATCTGAGCCAAGTCGATACGCATTGCATGCCGGGCAGCTACTACACCGAAGTTGCACCCGACGATGTCAGCGCCGCCGCCAACTACGACAGCGGCATTTTTGCGACCACCGGCGGCTTGCTTGGCCGGTTCAACGACGGCGGCGGCCGCGCCATGCTGGCCTGGCTGCAGCGTACCTATCCCGACTTCAAACCGACGCGGATTCTCGATATCGGCGCCGGGCTTGGCCACAACACGGTGCCGTTCGCAAAAGCCTTTCCCGATGCGCGCATCGTGGCGCTGGACGTGGCTGCGCCGATGCTGCGCTACGGCCATGCGCGCGCGCAGTCGATGGGCGTCAAGAACATCGAATTCGTGCAGATGAACGCCGAGAAGATGCGCTTCGCCGATGGCGAATTCGACTTCGTCGTCACTGCACAATTCTGGCACGAGACCTCGTCCAAGGCGCTGCCGGTGCTGATGCGCGAAATCTATCGCGTGCTGGCCAAGGGCGGCATGACCGTGTCGCTGGAACAGCCGCCCTATCACAACATGACGCCGTACGACGCGTTCATCCGCGACTGGGATTGCCACTACAACAACGAGCCGTTCTGGACCACGGTGCACGACACGCAGATGCTCGAGCTGATGGTGCGTGCCGGCTTCGGCAAAGACGATTGTTTCGAAGCCGAATTTCCAGCCGTGCTGGAAACCGACTTCCTGGCTGGCGAAACCAAGATGGACAAGGGCAAAGACTTCGGTCGCGGCGGCATGTGGTACGGCTTCGGCGCGTGGAAGAAATGAGCAACAGCTTCGATCCGAAACTGCTCGATCCGCGCCTGAAAGCAAAAGGGCGCCGCCCGTATTTCTTCGACGATCCCGCGATCGACAAGCTGCTGACCATCACGATGGCCCTGGCTGGCGAGTTGGCGGTTGCGCGCGAACGGCTCGACACGGTCGAGCGGATCCTGGCGCAAAAGAACATTCTGACGTCGGCCGAAATCGACGCCTACCGACCCGACGATGCGGCGAAAGAAGAACGCGCTGCCTGGCGCGCCGACTATATCGCGCGCGTACTGCGCATTCTGCAGACCGAATATGAAGCGCTGGATCAACGCAGCGCCGACACCGATTACGACGACGTCGTGCGCGATCTGGCGTCTGATTAGTTCTTACCGCCGCCGACCAAAGTGGCGGAGGTTTTTCCCGCCACGTTCCAGCGTTCGCGCACTGCACGGAATTCGGGGTCCAGCCACAAGGCCGCGAGCGACGCGCGCGACGGGAATGCGATCACGCGCATCGCACCCTTCGGTACCGTGCCTTCCAGCACGTCAATATCGCCGTCGCCGAGCTGCGCCACGGTGACGCCGCCATAATGTTTGATCGCGTCGGTCTCGGCCGCGTCCTGCGCCGGCAATTCACCGCGCAACAGCAAGAACGCGGGCGTCGTACCCGGCAGTTTGGCCGCACTTCCTTCGAACGAAACCAGCCAGTAGGTGCCGGTATTCACGCGCAGCGGAATCAGCTGTTGGTAGGCGTCGCTTTTGTACCAGTCACGCACACCACGCGCGCCCGGGAAACGAACCAGCACGATCGTTTCGGCAGGTGCCGCGCCGATCAACGGCTCGACCTGATTGCCGCGCGCGAACGCAAACCGTTCGGCGTTGCGCTGCGTATATTGCTGACCGACGCGGTCGAGATAGGTGGTCAGTGACGGCGTCGTGCGCTGGCCGTCGACACCAACCAGCAACCAGCTTGCCCGCGGCGCATCCGGCGCGCGCGAGGACGATGCGCAACCGGCAACCAGCAGCACGGCCAACAGCGAAAGCAGCGAACGCATCATCCCCTCACGAATCACACCTGGACGAGGTGTAGATACACGGGAAGACCGCGTTGCTACAGCAGCCTAGCGCGTGCGCAGCATCGACCCCGCGACCGGCGCCTGCGTGACCGCCGCGTCGGGTGGCGGTGCAGCGGGCGCGGCTTTTGTCGCCGGGCGCGGTGCCGGCTCGTCGCCCTCATAGTCCGTGGCGCGCGGCGTGCCGACGCCCGGGCGCAGAACCTGGCGCGCCTCGCCATGCACTGCGACCAGCACGACCGATCGCTCGTCGATGGATTCGACGCGCCAACGGTCGTTCAACACCTCGCCCTTGCGCACCACGCGCGATCCTTCGCCGGGCAACGTCAGGCGCGCGGCCCAATCACCGTCACGACCGAAGACGGCCTGCACAGCGAGCCCGCGCGGACGGACGCCGTCACGATCTGCCATCCGGTCGAGCAGCGCTTCGACGCCAGCTGGTTCACCGCCCGTGTCGTAGCCCAGCTTCGATGTTTCGGACTGTGCCTGCGCCAATTCGCGTTTCAGGCGCGCCAGCACCAGCTGCATCTGCACCGCGCCGATTTGATCGATCAAGGTTGCACGCGCCGGGTCGGTGCCGACCGGCGGCGGATCATTTGCGACCGGTGCCGGTTGCGGCGCCGTCTGCAAATTCGGCTGCAGCAACTGCTGCGGCGGCACGAATCCAGTTGGCGTTGTTGTTGCGGCCGGCGGCGCGACAACTTGCGGCGCAGGCGCAGGCGCGGCCGGTTGCGGTTGCGGGCGCGCAATCACGGGCGGCGGCGCGTCGCCGCCGCCAAGCCCGACCCAACGCGCAAGCGGCAGGTCGCGCGCCAGCCACAGCGTCGCCAACACGCACACACCCGCGATGACCGCTTTGGCGATGGGAAATTTGGCGCGCGGTGTGTCGAACGCTTCGGCTGCTTCGTCCTCGTGCAGGATGGCCATCGAACGCCTCTCTAGCGTCTAAAATAGACGAGCGCGGTTGCGCTCCAGGCTGGGATTGCGCCGGCCCCGGCACCGGCATTGCGCAAGGTCGCGTCGCGCAACGTCGCCGCCGGCACGCGCGCGATTGCAGCGGCGATTTCGTCGAGCGGCAGCTGCACGTTGCTGAGCGCGACCTGCAGCGACGGCGCGCCGGGCAGACGGCGTGTGATCGGACCGGTACCGGTGTCGCGTACCGCCGGCGGTTCGGCCGACGGCAGATCGGTTGCCGTCGCCGTTAGACGTGCCGCGTCAAGCGGATCGAGCAGCGACGCGGTCACGCGATCGCGCGTCGCCGGCTGCTCGGCCGTGCGCGCAACCAGTCCGCGCATCGGCACGTCGAGCGTCAGCAGATCGGCGCGCGACGCACGAAAAACGGCGCGACCCGGCGGACGTGTCGCCCACCAGGCTTTTGCCAACGCCAGACTTCCGTCTTGCCGCGCGTAACTCGCCGAAGCACGTGTGCCGTCACAATTCGCTTCGACCCAACGCCAGCCTGGCACCGCGATCACTGCGTCGCGCATCGCGTCGATACAGCTTGCAGCCCAACGCGAAGCACTTGCTTCGCGATTCCACGGCTCGTCGGGCGGCAGGACGATTTCGGGACGTTTGATCGCTGGCGCGTCGCGCGCGGCGCGGCGTGCCTGTTCGTCGGCGGCGCGCAGCAATTCACGGCGATACTGCAAGCCGCCGCCCAGCACCGCGACGGTCGCAACCGCGGCTGCGGCGCGAATCCAGACGCGTCGCTCGAAGTGCGGCAACAGCCGCGTTGGCGCCAGGCGCAGGCGCGGTCCGCGCGCGAGCTGCGTTGCCAGATCGAGCGGTGAGCCGCCGACCTGCCAATCGCGCGGCGCGTACCAGCGCGGCGAACCGTCCGTGATGAGATGGCGAAACTGGTCGCGTATGTCGGCTTCGCTGCCGATCACGTCGGTGCGCGGATCGATGCCTTCCTGCCGTACCGCAACCAGCCAGAACAGTGGCAGGCCGGTGCGCCGGTCGATCTTGCCCGGCAGTTCGAAGGCACCGACCCAATGCCCTGGCATTGACCGCGCCAGCGACGCGGCGGCGGACGGCATGCCCGAACGATGCCCTTGCCGGCGCGTGCCCAGCCCAAAACACGGCGTCAATGTCTGCGGTACGCAATACAGCTCGGTGTCGATCGCTTCGCGCGCATCCTGCAGCGCGCGCTTGCGCAGATTTACGCCCGGCGTGGTGACGACCTGCCACGCCAGGCCCAGCGCCCAACTGCGGCCGTCGATTGTGAGCACATAGGGCCCGTCTTCGCGCTGCTTCGGCACGCCCGCCTCAGTGGACGTCGCTGGCGCCCGCGTTCATGCCGACTCCCGGCACGACGGTCGGCGTCATCACGATCACCGACAGCTCGCGGCGCTGCGCGCCATTCTGGCCGCCGCCCAGCACCACTGTCTGCGGCGTGCCGACGCCTTGTTCGGTCAGGGACGACTGTGCTTGACGGAAACTGGCCAGGACGAGCGTATCGCCCGATCGCATCCGCACTTGCTGCTGGAACGCACGCTGCGAAATTTCCGGCGCTTCGATTGAAACCTGACTGGACGTGATCGTGCGCAGCCGGATCAAATCGGTCTGGGTCAGGCCATAGCGCAGGATCAACTGCCCGTTGGCGAGAATGCGCGGCAGCAAGGTAATGACGAAGCCGACCGTCACAGTGCCGGGCGTCAGTGCGATCGAACTGCCGACCTGCGCCACCTGGTTGGTCGTCACCTGCTTCAAATAAGAAATCGACTGGGTCGCGTTGACCGGTGTCGGCACGTTGTTCAGCGCCGTCACATCGTTCGACGTCACCAACGACACCGCGCCATATTCGCTGAGCGCGTCGAGCACCAGCTTGCTGCCCGCGATCCGGCCTAGCGTGCCGTTGGTTGCGGTGTTCAACACTGCGCCCGAAATCGATCCCAAGGTTGACGGATCACCCGCGAGCGGCACGCCATTGACGTTGAACGTATAGAGTTTCTTGCCGAGATCGCTGAGCACGAGCGACGGGTTGAAGCCCCATTGGTCGGAATTGTTCACCGAGATCGAATAGACGGCGTAGTTGATCACGACTTGCCGCCCGTGGCGGCGATTCTCGTTGCGGATCAGCTCGTCGACTTGTTCCAGCAGATGCGGCGTGGTGCGCACGGTGACGCGCCCAGTCGCTTCCGACATCGACACCGCACCGGCGGTTCCGATCAGCGATTCAATGGCTGCTTTGAGATCCGCCCATGGTTTGAGCTCGCCCGCATACGACGTCGCGACCGACACGGAACCGGCGACCGAGCCCGACTCGCCGCCCGACGCGTTGCCACTTGATCCGCTACTGCTGCTGCCGCTGCTGGGGCCGCTGCCACCGGACGTGACGGTTGCGTGCACGTCGCTGCCGCCGGCCAGCGCATACAAGGTCCAGCTGCGCGTGACCCAACGTTGGAAGCGCACCGCGCCGCCGCGCACTTCCCATTCGGAGTCAGTCGACTTGGCGATCTTGTCGAGCAATGCGGTCGCGCTGCCGCGATGATTGATCCGCACGCGGCCACGTCCGAATCCGTCTTCGGCACGGACCGGCAGATCCAACGTCGACGAAACCGATTCCGTCAGCTCGCCCATCGTTAGGCCGCCTTCGCCGGTGTCGAACAACACCGCGGTCGAGCGCAGCAGCGCGGGCGGCAACGATTCACCGTGGCGGTCGCGCAGCACCTCGTCGCCCGCAAACACGTCGTCGACGATTTCGACCGTGTCCATCTTGCGCCCTTCGGCCGGGCGTTTGATCGCCTGGGCCAGCCGTTCGGCCTCGGCGTTGGACGTATCGATGGCGCCACGGCTGCGCCCGATCGCTTCGCACCCGGTGAGAAGCTGCGATACGGCGACAAGCGCAACGATCCAGCCGTGCGTCTTCATTCGCCCATCTCGTCGCCGGGCGTGACCACGCGCAGCTCATGATTGCGCGTATAGAAACGCGCGATGGGCGGTGGGTTGAGCGCGCGAAAGCTGCGGATCAAATCGCCGGCGGCTTGCACGAAATCACCGTCGAACGTCGCGCGGCCCTTGATCGGATAGGCGCGGTCACTCGCCCAGCGCACGGTCCAGCCCGACGCAGCAGCCCAACGTTCCAATGTTTCGCGCAAGGTCGTACCCGGCACCATGTCGAATCGCGGCAGCGCCGCGCGCAACGACGCGGGTTCGGGTGTTGCGACCAATGTCTCGGCCGCCGGATAGGCGGGATAGAAGGCCGCGACATGCCGCTCGGGAAAGCGCGCATCGGCGTCATCTGCACGCCCGCCGCGCCCTGTCCGCTCCGCGTCGGTGACCTGCATCGTCGGTTCGGTGTCGATCGGCGCGCGCGCGCATCCGGCCAGCGACAGCAACAACGTCGCGAGTACGACGAGACGACCTCCGGCGCGGCCTGATCCTTTCATGGCTTCGACCTCTAACGCAGGGTCGCGGCTCAGGCAATATGTTTATTTCTGGCAAATAGCGTTATTACGCATTCTTCTATATCACATATTGACGGAGAAAAGCGCGTTTGCCGCGGCCGGCCGCGATGGGCACAGTCGGCGCAATGCTGCGTCTGTTTCGTCCCTTTGCGCGACGCTGGTTCGGTGCCGTCGTCGCGACGCTGTTGCTGTTCGCGCTGGCCATGGCGATCAAAGAACCGCCGCCGCCCGTACTTCGCTTCCGGCTCGCGGTGCTGGATCTGTACCTGCAGCAATTTCCGCGACCGGTGGATCCGGCCAAGTCGGTGCGCATCATCGATATCGATGAGGAAAGCCTGCGCCGTTTCGGGCAATGGCCGTGGCCGCGCACGCAGTTGGCCGAGCTGGTCGATCGCCTCGCAGCGCTGGGCGCCAAGGCGATCGTGTTCGACGTGCTGTTCGATCAGCCCGACCGAACCTCGCCACCGCAACTGGCGCCGTTGCTGGCGCCGCGGCCCGATCAGGCCTCGCTGCGCAACGCGATCGCGGCCCTGCCCGACCACGACAAAATCTTCGCCGGCGCCATCGCCCGTGCGCGCAGCGTCGTGTTGGGATTTTCGTTCGTCGACGAACCGACGCGCGAGACCGAACAGCCGACGCTGAAGACGCGCTTCGACGTACCCAAAAACATTCCGCTGCTGCCGTTGGTCGGCGCGGTGCGCAACCGGCCCGAATTCGAAGCCTCTGCCGCCGGCAACGGGCATTTCAACATGCAGCCCGATCCGGACGGGCTGGTCCGCCGCGTGCCGCTGCTGGCCGAGCTGGTCAATACGCGCGCCCACATCGCCTACCCCTCGATCGACGTCGAAGCGGTGCGGCTGGCGACGGAGGCCGACCGGATTTCACCGATCGCACCCGACGATCGGCTGACGACGCTCAAGATCGGCGGGCTGCGCGTGCCGGTCGAAGCCGACGCGACCAACACGATCGATGGGTTCTTCCGGTTGTGGTTCAGCGACAACAGCAACCACGCACGCTTCGTGCCCGCTTACCGCGTGTTCGAGAACGGTATCGATGCGGGCTTCCTCAAAGGCCGCGTGGTTCTGATCGGGACGTCCGCCAAAGGGCTGCTCGATATGCGCGCAACCCCGATGAACCAGCTTGCAGCGGGCGTCGAAAATCACGCCGAAGCGATCGAGCAGATGCTGTCGGGCCAGTTCATCACGCGGCCCGAATGGTCGTGGCAGATTGAATGCGGCGGGCTGGTCGCGGCCGGGTTGCTGATCATCGTGCTGGCGCAATGGCGCGGCGCGGTGACGGCCGCGATCGCGGGCGGGCTGAGCGTCGGCGGCGCATGCGTCGCCGCCTATCAGCTGTTCGAACGCGACCATCTGATGCTGGATCCGCTGACGCCGTCCTTCGCACTGACGATCGTCTATGCGCTTGCGGCGCTGACCGCGTTCGCACGCAGCGAAGGCGAGAAACGCCATGTGCGCGAAGCGTTTGGACGCTATCTCGCGCCGTCGCTGGTCGAGCGTTTGGCGGCTCATCCCGAACGCCTGCGGCTGGGCGGCGAGATGCGCGATATGTCGATTCTGTTCAGCGACATTCGCGGCTTCACCGCCATGAGCCAGCGCATGGATCCGACCGAGCTGACGGCGCTGCTCAACGGCTATCTGACGCCGATGACCGGCACGGTGCTGGGGCGCGGCGGCACGATCGACAAATATATCGGCGACGCGGTGATGGCGTTCTGGAACGCGCCGCTCGACGACGCAGCGCATGCCGAGAACGCATGCCGTGCAGCGCTGGCGATGCTGGTCGAGCTCGATCGGTTGAACGCGCTCCGCCCGGAGGGGCCGCAGCTCCGCATCGGCATCGGCGTGAATACCGGTCCGTGCTGCGTCGGCAATCTCGGCTCCGAGCAGCGCTTCGCCTATTCGGCGATCGGCGATGCGGTCAACGTCGCGGCACGGCTCGAAGGCCAGACCAAATTCTACGGCGTGCCGATTCTGATCGGCGAAGAGACCCGGCTGCGCGTTCCATCCTTTGCCGCGCTGGAAGTCGATCATCTGCGCGTCGTCGGTCGCGACGAGGCGACACGGCTCTACGCGCTGCTGGGCGACGAGCGCGTGGCAGACGTCAAGTTCACCTCGCTGGCCCAGGCGCACGAACAGATGCTGCAATTCTATCGCGCGCGGCGTTGGGACCAGGCGGCCGAGATTGCGCGCGCGCTGGCCACCGCGTTGCCCGCCATGGCAACCGTGTACGCGACGTACGAAGCCCGCGTACGCGCCTTCGCCGCCGAGCCGCCGCCGCCCGATTGGGACGGAACGGTGATCGCCGACAGCAAATAGGAGGCGCAAGATGGCCGCGAAGAAATCGAAGAAGGACAAGAAGGCGAAGGTGCCGCCGATCCCGCATCTCAGCGACCATCTCTACAAGAAGCAGCTGCACGATCTGCAGGTCGAGCTGGTCAAGCTGCAGCGGCACACGATCAAAAGCGGCGAGCGGATCCTGATTCTGCTCGAAGGCCGCGACGGCAGCGGCAAAGACGGCGCGATCAAGCGCATCACCGAACATCTGTCGCCGCGCGAAACCCGCGTCGTCGCGCTCTCGGCGCCGTCCGATCGCGAGAAGACGCAATGGTACTTCCAGCGCTGGGTGCCGTATCTGCCCGCAGCCGGCGAAATCGTTCTGTTCAACCGCTCTTGGTACAACCGCGCCGGCGTCGAGCGGGTGATGGGGTTTGCCAGCGAGAAAGAGGTCGACGCCTTCTTCGCGACGGTGCCGCAATTCGAAACCATGCTGGCGCAGGACGGAATCCGTCTCTGCAAATACTATCTCGACATCAGCAAGGACGAGCAGAAGGCGCGGATGAAAGCGCGCCGCGACGATCCGCTGAAACAGTGGAAGATCAGCCCGATCGACGCGGTCGCGCTGAAAAAATGGGACGCGTACAGCGCCGCCCGCAACGAGATGTTCGCGCGGACCCATTCCCTGACCTCGCCCTGGACCGTGGTCCGGGCCGGCGACAAGAAGCAGGCGCGGGTGAATCTGATCCGGCACCTGCTGGCGCGGCTCGACTATCCCGGCGCCGACTCAAAACTGGCGGTACCGAACCCCGACATCGTCTTTCCGTACGACGAGCATGCGGTGAAGGCCGGGCTGATCGCACCCTAAGGCCTGACGCCAGGCATGAAAAAAGCGGCCGAAGCCGCCTGAGGAGGACCGACGGACGATATCGCCGTAGTAGGCGACACCGCCCGTCGTTCCAAACCGATCACCCGCGCGAGACAAGGCCCGCGCGGGTCTCGATAGAGTATATCGGCGCGAAGATGCGCACGCGCCGATCTCGCAGAAGCAAAACGAGCCGCGCCTAGGCGCGACTCAATGAATTACTTCTTCTTGCGAGCCGAACGCTTGGTCGCCGGCTTCTTCGCAGCGGCCTTACGAGCGGTCTTCTTGCGACCACCCTTCTTTGCAGCCGACTTGCGAGCCGTCTTCTTGCGACCGCCCTTCTTCGCAGCAGCCTTACGAGCGGTCTTCTTGCGACCACCCTTCTTCGCTGCGGCCTTGCGAGCGGTCTTCTTACGACCGGTCTTCTTCGCGCCCGTCTTACGGGTCGCCTTACGAGCGGTCTTCTTGCGACCGGTCTTCTTGGCACCGGTCTTCTTGGCCGCGGCCTTACGCGTGGTCTTACGACCGCGCTTCGTCGCTGCCTTCTTCGCTGCCGCTTTACGCGTGGTCTTGCGACCGCGCTTCACCGGCGTAGCCGGCGTCGCCGGCGTCGTGCTATCCAAATCAGCCATAAGGGCCCCCCTCTAACGTGTCGTCAGATGAACGCCGCGCTGAAAAATAAGCAGGTGATTCGCGACGTACACGGTTTTCAGCATAGCACATTTGTGAATCTGTCCAGCGCATTCGCGAGTCGCGCGCGGATTTTTGGCGCGTTTTGAGTCGCGCACGCGGTCAAACCGACCGTCGATGACGCGCCGCGCGCGCCGCGAAAACGCACCCGATGACTCCCGACAAATGATCGCGTCGTGAACTGCACGATGCAGCACGCGCACAATGTTCATGCGGATTTTTTTACGGCGCGCGCGCTCACGCGTGACGCGCGCGACGCCGCTTCGTCGGCGCGCGAACGGCGCCGCGACGGCGTCGGCGGGCGGCCGGCGCGAGGGGCAAAAAAAATTTGCGATGGAGGCCGTCACGACCCCGAAAATGAGTCGAAATCGGGTTCCGAAGACGCGTGACGGGGTCTCGATCGCGCGAATCACTCGGCCGTTCGCGCACCCGGAATGACGCTCCATCGCGTCGCAAATTGAATCCATCGGCGACGTGTTTGCACGTCGCGTGCTCGCCGCCTTCGGACGCAACGCGGACACCGTATCGAGCGCCGTCACGACCCGCGCGACCGCCGCGCTGCATCGCGACAACGACACAGACGGATACGAGATGCGGGTCATCGCGCCGATGCGGAACCCAGATCTTGCGGTGGCACGACCCGCACGTGGTGCCGTGACGATGCCGATGCGCGCGCGACGCGCGCGCCCGAAAGCAGGACGTACGTCTGCCGCGAAAGCGACGCGTACGCACGCTCGCGATGCTGCGCGCACCGCAAAAGGAAAACCCCAGGCTCTCGCCTGGGGTTTCCAATCACACCGCACGCGTGCGGTTGCGCGAAGGATCAGCTTTGCGTCGGCAGTGGTTTCCAACCGCCGTTCGTCCACGTGTAGACGAGATAGGCCGGCGTCGTGAGATCGCCTTTCTTGTCGAAGCCGAGCGAGCCCATCACCGTGTCGGCCGGCGCCGCACGCAATTGCTCGGCGACCTTCTTCGCATCCATGCCGTTCGCTTTGGTCGCTGCCTGCGCCCAGGCCTGTACCGCTGCGTACGTGTAGAGCGTGTAGCCTTCGGGCTGATATCCGGCGTCGACGAACTTCTTCACGATCGCCGCATTCTTCGGATCGAGCGTCGGATCGGGACCGAAGGTGAAGAGCACGCCTTCGCCGGCAGCGCCGGTGATGCCCCAGAATTCCTTCGTCGCCATCGCGTCGCCACCGATCAGCACCGTGTTCATGCCCTGCTCGCGCATCTGGCGCACGATGAGGCCGGCTTCGGTGTGATAGCCGCCGTAATAGAGAACTTCGACCTGCGCCTGTTTCAACTTGGTCACGAAGGCCGAGTAGTCCTTCTCACCGGGCGTCACCGTGTCGAACAACACTTCCTGGATGCCGGCCGCGTTGAGCGACTTCTTGGTCTCTTCAGCGAGGCCCTGGCTGTAGGCCTGCTTGTCGTGCGCGATCGCCAGCTTCTTGCCGGCATATTGTTTGCCGATGAACGCAGCGGCGACTTTGCCCTGCTGATCGTCACGACCGCAGACGCGGAACACGGTCGTCTTCTTCGGGTCTTCAGTCAGTTTCGGATTGGTCGATGCGGGCGAGATCTGCACCACGCCGCCTTCGGCATAGACGTCCGACGCCGGGATCGACGAGCCCGAGCAATAGTGGCCGATCACCACCGGCACTTTGTCCGACACCATCGAATTGGCGACTGCGACGGCCTGCTTCGGATCGCAGCTATCGTCGCCGATCTTGAGTTTGAGTTTCTTGCCGAGGACGCCGCCCGACGCGTTCAGATCGGCGATCGCCATTTCGGCGCCGCGCTTGAACTGTTCGCCGAAGGCCGCGTACTGGCCCGTGATTGGCGTCGCGACACCGATCGTGACCTCGCCGCCACCTTTGTCGCCACAAGCCGCGACACCGACCGCGAGCGCGACCGCTGCGACCCACTTCGAGACCTTCATCGTCCGCTCCTCTGTTCGTTTGCAGATGTCAGTGGTGACCAGCGCCGCCGAGATAGGCCTCGCGAACTTCGTCGCTGGCCAACAATTCGGCGCCGGTCCCGGTGCTCTGGATGCGGCCATTCACCAGCACGTACGCGCGGTTGGCAAGCTTGAGCGCCTGGTGCGCGTTCTGTTCGACCAGCAGCACGGTGGTGCCGTGTTCGCGATTGATTTCGGCGATGGCAGCAAAGATCTGGCGCACGATCAGCGGCGCCAGGCCCAGCGACGGCTCATCGAGCAATAACAGTTTCGGTTCGCTCATCAGCGCGCGGGCGATTGCCAGCATTTGCTGCTCGCCGCCCGACAAGGTGCCGGCGCGTTGCGCCTGCCGCTCTTCCAGCCGCGGGAACATCGCGTAGGCGCGCGCAAGATTGCGGTCGAAATTCGCCGCCGGCGCCAGGATCGCGCCGAGCTTCAGATTTTCCAGCACGGTCAGGCGCGGGAAGACGCGGCGGCCTTCGGGCGCCTGCGCGATGCCGAGCCGCGCGATCTCGTGCGTCTTCAGCTGCGAAATATCTTGGCCCAGGAACCGGATCACGCCGTGCCGCGCGCGCGGACTGCCGAAGATGGTCATCAGCAAGGTCGACTTGCCGGCACCGTTGGCGCCGATCAGCGCCACGATCTCGCCCTGGCGGACTTCGATCGACACGCCCTTCAACGCCTCGATCGCGCCGTAGAAGCTGCGGATGTCGGTGAGTTCGAGCATCACGCGGCCTCCGGCTCGCCGAGATAGGCGCGGATGACTGCCGGGTCTTCCTTGATCACCGCGGGCGCTGCATCGGCGATCTTGCGACCGTAATCCAGCACCACGATGTGGTCCGAGATTCCCATCACCATGCCCATGTCGTGCTCGATCAGAAGGATCGCGAGACCATGCTCGTCGCGCAGCTCGCGCAGGAACCGCGCCAGCTCGGCCGTCTCGCTGCCGTTCAATCCCGCCGCCGGCTCGTCGAGGCACAGCAACACCGGTTCGGTGCAAAGGGCGCGAACGATCTCCAGCTTGCGCTGCTGTCCGTAGGGCAGCGATCCCGCCGGCACGTCGGCCGACGCAGTCAGCCCAACCCGGTCGAGCCAGAAGCGCGCGCGTTCGACCGCGTCCTTCTCGGCATTCTTATAAGCAGGCAGGCCGAACAGGCCCGCAATCGAGAACAAGGACGCGCGCTGCAACCGGTTGTGCTGCGCCACGATCAGATTTTCGAGCACGGTCATGCCGGCGAAGAGCCGGATGTTCTGGAAGGTGCGTGCGACTTTGGCGCGGGCCGCGACCTGATGCTTGCGCAGATGCTGCAGCTCGACCGTGCCGCCCGCTTCGCGCTGCAGAATGATGCGGCCATGCGTCGGGTGATAGAAGCCGGTCAGGCAATTGAAGACCGTCGTCTTGCCGGCGCCGTTGGGACCGATGATGGCGGTGATGGCCGAGGCCGACGCGGTGAACGAGACGTCGTTGACCGCCTTCAAGCCACCGAACTGCATCGTCAGATGCTCGACGCTGAGAAGCTTGCTCATGGCGCAGCTCCCAACCTGATCGACGGTTCGCGGCGGCTGATCAGGCCCGACGGGCGCCACACCATGATCGCGACCATCGCAACACCAAAGGCGAGCATGCGGTACTCGGCCAATTGCCGGACCAGTTCGGGCACGCCGATCATCACGATCGCAGCCAGCACGACGCCGAGCTGCGAGCCGACGCCACCCAGCACCACGATGGCGAGGATCACCGCGCTTTCGAGGAAGGAGAAACTTTCCGGGCTGATGAAGCCCTGGCGCACGGCAAAGAAGGCGCCAGCCAATCCGCCCCACGACGCGGCGATGGCGTAGGCCGACAAACGAATGCGTTGCAAGTTCAGCCCCAATGACTGGGCCGCGATCTCGTCTTCGCGCAGCGCTTCCCAGGCACGGCCAAGCGGCAATTTGCGCGAGCGTGCGATGAACGCGTTCACTGCCAGCGCCAACGCCAGGATCACATAGAAAATGAAAATCTGGCGGTGCGACGGATCGAACGAAATGCCGAACAATTCGTGGAAGGCGTGACGGCCGGCATCGGGTGTCGCGGTGAAGTCAGCGACACCGAAAAAGCTAATGCGCGGAATCTGCGCGATGCCCTGGCTGCCGCTGGTGAGCGAGCTCCAATTGATCGCGATCAACCGCGTGATTTCGCCGAAGCCCAAGGTGACGATGGCGAAATAGTCGCCGCGCAAACGCAGGATCGGCCCGCCAACAACTAGGCCCGCAACGGCTGCGCAGAGACCGGCAATCGGCAACGCACCCCAGAAGGACAGGCCGGCTGAAATCGACAGTAGCGCGTAGGCATAGGCGCCGATCGCGAAGAACGCGACATAACCAAGATCGAGCAGACCGGCGAGGCCGACTGTGATGTTCAAACCCCAACCCAGCATGACGTAGGTCAGAACCAGAATCGCAATGTCGAGCAGACGGCGATCGATCACCGGCGTCAGCGGCAGAACCACCAGCAACGCCAGAATCACAAGCGGCGCACGCTTGATTGCGACCGGCGGAATTTTGACGCCGCCGGTGATGCGCCCCGCCAATGTCGGGAAGGCAAGCAACGACGCGCGCAACGCGACGAACAAACCACCGATCGCAAGCGCGGCGCTGAATTCCGGCGCGAAGCGGATGAAAGGGGCTGCGATCGCAACCAGCAGCGCGATCAACGCGACCGGCCGCGGACGTCCGGCTTCGGCAACGCCGAGCGCGAAGCGCCCGAGGAACACCGCCACCGCAAACGCGATCGCTTCGGGAATGCGCGGCCGCAGGATCAGACCGTTGGCGGTCTCGCTGGTCGGCAAGCCGACGATCGGCAGGCACAGAACGAGTGCGACGAAGCCGGCGAGTGCACCGTCGCGCAGCGGCCGAAGCAAAGCTTCGCGCAGAGGGGTGCGCAGCATCAGACTTTCTCGATCATCGGACGGCCGAGCAGCCCTTGCGGCCGCACCGTCAACACGAGAACCAGAATGCCGTAGACGGCGACGTCTTTATATTCGGCTGCGGCATAGCCCGACCAAAACGCTTCGATCAGGCCGATCAACAGCCCGCCCAACATTGCGCCCGGCAGCGAGCCGATGCCGCCCAAAACGGCCGCGGTGAAGGCTTTGATGCCGGCGAGGAAGCCGATGAAGAAGTCGATCACGCCATAATAGAGTGTGACCAGCATGCCCGCGACCGCGGCCAGTGCGGCACCGATCACGAAGGTGGTCGAGATCGTCTTGTCGACATCGATGCCCAGCAGCGACGCCATTTTGAGATCTTGGCTGCAGGCACGTTGGGCGCGGCCGAGCGAGGTGCGCGCGATCAACAAGGTGAAGCCGATCATCAGTACGGTCGTGAAAACGACGATGAAGATCTGCAGCCAGCTGATTGTGACCGCAAAGCCGCCGTCGCCGCCGCCATAGAGCGTGACGCCACCGCGGAGCACCGGTTGGATCGCCTTCGAGCGCGCGCCCTGCGTCAGCTGCACGAAGTTCTGCAGAAAGATCGAAACGCCGATCGCCGAGATCAGCGGCGCCAGGCGCGGCGAATTTCGCAGCGGCCGGTAGGCAACACGCTCGACCGTCCACCCCCAGGCCGCGGTGAAGGTCACCGCAACGACGAGAACGATCACAAGGGTGAGTGGCACCGACGAAAGTCCGATCGCCGAAAGCGCCACAAAGGCGATCAAAGCAAGGAAGGCGCCCAGCATGTAAATCTCGCCGTGGGCGAAATTGATCATGCCGACGATCCCGTAGACCATCGTGTAGCCAATCGCGATCAGCCCGTAGATCGAGCCGAGCACCAGCCCGTTGACGAGCTGTTGGAGAAAATACGCCATCGGCGGCGGAACGTGCACGAACCATGTCCCTCGGGCAATACAGGCCCGCGCAGACCGGGACGCCACGGCTCGACGGGCAATCACCGCTTCGTTTAGCGCTGGTCCATGAAATTCAGCCCCACATCGCTCGTGCTCGCGACGCTGCTCGGTCTTGGCACCACCGAAAGCGCCTCCGCGCAAACCGAAGAGATCATCGTCACCGCGCGCCAACGCGCCGAAAAACTGCGCGATGTGCCGGCTACGGTGACCGTGCTGGATGAACAGACGATCGCGCGGGCGCATATCGATTCGCTGGCCGAAGTCGCGGCCCGCGCGCCCGGTTTTGTAATTTCCGACCCGTTCGGCCGCTTGAACCCGTCCCCTTCGGTACGTGGACTGGTGCAGGCAGGTATTGGTGACGAACCCAATGTGGGCCTGTTCCTCGATGGCACCTATGTCGGTGGCCGTTCGTCGATCAACGGCTTGTTGTTCGATCTCGAACGGATCGAAGTGGTCAAAGGCCCGCAATCGGCACTCTACGGCCGCAACACGTTCGGCGGCGCGATCAACGTGCTGCAAAAGCAGCCGACAGACCAACTCGACGGCTATGTCGAAGGCACGATCGGCACCAAGTCGCGCTACGAGCTGAAAGGTGCGATCGGCGGCCCGATCGTCGACGGCAAAGTGTCGGCGCGCATCGCGGGCGTGTGGCACGATTTCGGCGGCTATTTCCGCAACGAGACCGGCGGCACGTTGGGCGATCAGATGACGCGCGCCGTGACCTTGGCGCTGCGCTTCACGCCGTCCGACTCGCTCGAGATCTTGGCACGCACGACCTATTCGCTCGATCAGGATCAACAGCCGCCGCTCTATCCGTTGCAGCCCAACTGTTCGGCGACGGTGCCGAGCGGCCCGTTCAAACTCTATTGCGGTGAAGTGCCGGAGCGGCGCGGTCCGTTTGCGGTCAACAACTATCCGTACGGGTTGCTGCGCGAGACCGCGCGCCAGACGCTGCGCGTGACGTATTCGCTGGGCGACGTGGCGCTGCGTTCGTTGAGTTCGTTTGCGCAGGATCAATCGAACTTCGTGCGTGACGACGACTACACGCCGACCTTGGATTTCACGCGCCAGCAATCGACCACGCGCAAAGATACGCAGCAGGATCTGCGTTTGCAGAGCGTCGATGGCGGTGCGCTGACCTGGCTTGCGGGCGTCAATTACTACCGCTTCCAGAACGATATCCGGCAGCGCGACATCAACAACTTCGCCGGCTTGCCGCCGACCGGTCCGCGTTCGATCACCACCACGACGGCGCTTGCGACCTACGGTTCCGTGACCTGGCGCGTGCGGCCGGACGTGTCGCTCACCGGCGAACTGCGCTTCTCCGACGAACGCAAAAGCTTTGTCAGCGAAATTCTCGATCGCACCGGAAAGCCGCTCAATCTCGAAGCGCGCTGGACGAGCTGGACGCCAAAATTCGCCGCGACCTGGGACGTGACGCGCGACGCGACTGTGTACGCGTCGGTGGCGCGCGGCTTCAAAACCGGCGGCTTCAACGACATGACCAATCTGTTCGATTCCGAGCGGGCCTATCAGCCCGAGACGAACTGGACCTACGAAGTCGGCACCAAGACGAGCTGGCTCGATCGCCGGCTGCAGGCCGAGCTGTCCTTGTTCTGGATCGATTGGTCGAACCAGCAGGTCAGCGCCTCGAGCGCGGCCGGCCAGAGCCTCAATTTCTACAACACCAATGCGGGCGCCACGACGAGCAAGGGCTTTGAGCTGGCGCTGCGCGCCAAGCCGACCGATCGCTGGTCGGTCGATCTTGGCTACGCCTTCACCGACGCGCGCTTTGATTCGTACCGCGACCCCGACCTGGCCAACGCGGCGGGCTTTGCGCCGACGGGCGACGTCGCGGACCATTTTCTGCCGCGCTATTCGCGGCATCAGGTGGCGGCGAGCACCGAGTATCGCCAGCCGATCGAAGGACTCGGCCGTGACGTCGACGGCTATGTCCGGCTCGAAGGCACCTGGCAGTCCAAGCAATATGCCGAGGCGTCGAACACCGCCTATGTCGGCGACGACACCAAGCTGAACGCACGAATCGGTGCCGTCAGCGGTCCGGTTGAGCTGTCGCTGTGGGTCAAGAATCTGACGGACGACAGCACGCCGCCGGTCGTCATCCGCTTCAACACCCGCCAGCGCAGCACCGCGACGCGCGTCTTCCTGGTTGAAGCGGCGGACGGGCGAACCTTCGGCGCCACGTTGCGCTGGCGTTTTGGCGCCTGAGAGGCTGCGAGCGTCCGGCAACAGTGACGTTTTCGTCACATGCCGGGCGCAGGCTGAATTTTTTTCTTGAAATCAAGGGCGAGAGGGGCGATATGGCCCTCGATCGCTAACGCGCACGTGCCACTGGCCCTTGTCGCTGCCGTTGAGGCCCGACTTGTAGGTTTATGCAACGACGCAACGCGTATCCACCGACCGTCCCTTAAGCAAGGCGGCGTCTTGGAGGGTATGATGTTGAAAGTTGTTGTCGGTGGGCACACGCCCATCCCGATTCCTGTCCGAGCTACGATTCTCGCTGTCACCGCGTGTAGACCCACGCGCTGCGCAGCCTAATCCGCGCCCGCCCTTTCCGCCGCTTTGGAAGACAAGAACCTGGATCGCCCTCGAGGCGAATTGGGAGCCCGTTTGCTATGACCGCTAAAATCGCCCGCTACTTCGCAGAACGACGACCCGCCACGCCTTGCCTGGTGGTGGACCTCGACGTGGTCGAAGAGAATTTCAAAAACCTGCGCAAGGCGCTGCCTGACTCGGCGATCTACTACGCCGTGAAAGCCAACCCCGCGCCTGAGATTCTGGCGCTGCTCGCCCGCCTGGGTTCGAGCTTTGACACCGCCGGCGTCGCCGAAATCGACATGGTCCTGGCCGCCGGTGCTACGCCCGACCGGATCAGCTACGGCAACACGATCAAGAAAGAAGCCGACATCGCGGCCGCGTATGCGCGCGGTGTACGCCTGTACGCGTTCGACAGCGAAGCCGAGCTGGAGAAGATCGAACGCGCCGCGCCGGGCAGCGAAGTCTTCTGCCGCATCCTGACTTCGGGCAACGGCGCCGACTGGCCGCTCAGCCGCAAGTTCGGCTGCGACGTCGCGATGGCGAAGTCGCTGCTGCTGAAGGCGCGCGACATGAACGTCGAGCCGATCGGCGCGTCGTTCCATGTCGGCTCGCAGCAGCGCGATCCGAAACAGTGGGACGAAGCGCTGGCCGCGACCGCCAACCTGTTCCGCGAGCTGGAAGCCGACGGGCTGACCTTGCGCATGGTCAATTTGGGCGGTGGCTTTCCGACCAAGTACAAAAAGTCCGTCCCGACCGCGAAGCAGTACGGCATCGCGATCACCGACGCGCTGCGCCGTCACTTCGGCAACCGGATTCCGGAAACGATCATCGAGCCGGGTCGCGGCATGGTCGGCAATGCGGGCGTGATCCAGACCGAAGTCGTCCTGATCAGCAAGAAGTCGCACAACAAGGACGAGCGCAGCTGGGTGTTCCTCGACATCGGCAAGTTCGGCGGCCTCGCCGAGACGATGGACGAAGCGATCCAGTATCCGTTGGTGGTCAATGGCCGGCAGGGCACGCCCAAGCCGGTGATCATCGCCGGACCGACCTGCGACAGCGCCGACGTTCTGTATGAGAAGGCGGACTATCGCCTGCCGGAAGATTTGGCGATCGGCGACAAGATCGAAATCCTTGCGACCGGTGCCTATACGACGACATACTCGGCCGTGGCGTTTAACGGCTTCGAGCCGCTCAAGGCGCACTACATCTAAGGGAAGCTTCGCGTCCAAAGGACGCTGCCTCGCAAAGTCGAGAGATGGCGGTCACTACGGTGACCGCCATTTTCGTTTCTGCGCTGGCTAGTCGAGCCGCGATGCCATCGCGCGCGCCAGCGCTTCACGCAGGCTGGCTTCATCGAGCGGCTTGGGAAGAATGCCGAAATTCGGCAACGCCTTCATCCGCTCGGCGATCGGGCCTTCGTGAAAGGCGGTCAGGAAGATCACCTTCGGCGCTTGCCGTTCGAAGATCTTGGCGGCTGCTTCGATCCCGTCCATTGGGCCCAGCAGCTTCACGTCCGACAGAATCACCTCGGGCCGGTGCAACTCGGCCATGGTGATCGCTTCGGGGCCGGTGACGCAGACACCGATCACGGTGTAGCCCCAGCTCTCGACCAGCATTTCCAGATGCAGCGCGATGAACGGGTCGTCTTCGACGATCAGCAATTTCACGCGCGGCGCGGTATCGCGATGGTCGTCTTCATCCTCGCCCATGGTGAGCGAGAGGAAATCGGGCGGATCGCCGGGTGCGAACTGGACGCTCACGCAACCTCGCGCACGCTGGTTTCGGGCGCGTTGAACGCAATGACCAGCCGCGTACCTGGTGCAAGATCGACGACCTGCACGTCGGCGCGCAGCGAACGCGCAAAGGAACGAACCAGCCGCATCCCCAGTCCCTGCCCTGTATCGGCACTATCGTCGGTCGTTGCGGGCGACCCTACGCCGTCATCTTCGATGGTCAAGGTGACGCGCAACCCATGCACCTCAAGACGGACGAACACGGCGCCGTGCCGCTGATCGGGAAACGCATGTTTCAGCGCATTCGACAGCGCCTCATTTGCGATCAACGCCAGCGGCGTGCCGAGATCGAGCGCGAATCGCACTTTCTGCGCTTCGACGCGCACCGCAATCCGATCTTCGGCACCGGCCAACGTAACCTGGCTGCGCACCAGACGTTCGAGATAGGGACCGAACTCGACGCCTTCGATTTCATCCTGCTGGTAGAGCTGCTTGTGCAACGACGCCATGGTCTCGATCCGCTGCGCCGCGGCGCGGAATTGCGCCTGCAGCGGCCCACCAACCGCAGCGCCCTGGATCGCAAGCAGGCTCATGATCGTCTGCATGTTGTTTTTCACGCGGTGATGGATCTCGCGCACAAGCAATTCTTTTTCGTCGAGCCCGCGCGCAAGCTCGACCGTGCGTGACGCAACCGCCCGTTCGAGATCGGCGCGGAACTCGGCGTCGATCCGCGCGCGCCGGCGAATGTTGAGCGCGATCGTCATCAGCGCCGTCGACGACAACAGCGCCAACGCCCCATACCCGACGCACGCACGCAGCCAGGCGCGTTCGACCGTGCTGTCGGCAATGCCGGCGACGAGAAAAATCGGCCATGGATCGGCGCGGCGGAATGCATAGGTGCGATCGACGCCGTCGATCGCCGACGTCGCGCGATAGACGCCACGCGCCCCGACGGCAAATCGCCGGAAGCCACTGCTGGCCTGTTCTGCACCGGTGAAGTCGCCGGTCTGCGGCGCGCGTGCCAGCACGACGCCGTCGGCAAGAAACAACGTGGCCGATCCGTCGCGCGGCATGAGCACGTTCCAGAAGGCGGTGAAATAGGTCGGCGCCGCAGTGAGCACTGTCGTCGTGCCGCGCGCTGGATCGCGGCGCGCCAGGGCATAGACCGGCGGCCCTTCTGCTGTCAGCGCCGGACCCGGCGGCGTGACGACGATTGTGCCCGGTGCTGCAGCCGCCGCAGCGGCGGCGGTGATGCGCGCAAAATCGGTCGACGCATGCAGCGCCGGATCGCTGGCGATGCGCACGCGTCCGGCGTTATCGAGCACCAGGATCGCATCGATCTGCGGCAACCGCTGCGCGGTTTGCGCAAAGAAATCCTGAACCGACGCAAGATCGCCACGACCGCTATCGAGATCCGCAACGCGGGTCTCAGCCTGCTCCATCACCAGCGATTCGGTTTCGAACACTTTCTGCGCGTGTTCGTGCAACAGCTCGACAAGCCGGTCGGCGTCACGTTCGGCGTCGCGCAGCAACCGCGTGCGGGTCTCGATTGCCGCAAGCAGAAACAACGCCAGCGGAAGCAGGACGCAAGCAAGAACCAGCAAATCGATCGTGTGGATCGCGCCGGGCTGGCCAGGTTGAAGTGTGTGCGACCGGCGAGCCATGACGCCGAGTGTAGAGAGAGCGCTGCGCGCCCGCCAGAAGCGGCAGCGCTCTTCTCTGTGTGAGGATTAGAAGCGGAAGCCGAGCCGTCCGCCGATCGCCCAATCGCGACCGTCGCTTTTGCCGACCGTGGTTGAACCGCCAAGCGATGCCTGGAACGGCCCCGCCTGCACCAATTCGATCGTTGCGCCGACGCGACCCCACGTGTCGTCATACGCGCCCAACATCGTGTTGGTCGGAATCGTCGATTGCGACACGATCCGCGATGTCAGCGTGCGCGACGTGTCCTGGAAGTCATGTTCCAACGTCGCGACCAAGGTGCTGCGCAGCACTGCACCGCCCAACGCCAAATCGGTCTGTAAAAATCCGCCGCCGTCGCCGCGCACGGACGTCAGGCTTTTCTGTGGATCGACGATCTGCGCCAGGAACGGCAGGCCAGTTTCGGTGTAGCCGTCGATGCGCCCGTTCGAATAGCGCACGCCACCGATCGGTCCGACGCGCACGGCGCCAAAAGGCATCGCGTATTTCGCCGACAGGCCGAAGCCGGTTGTCGATCCATCGGTCTCGCCGCGCGTGTCCAAACCTGCGGCGCCGACCGGCCGCACGATGTTGCGGAATTCGTCACGCGCATAATCGACATAGGCGCTGGCTGCAAAATCACCCGCCACATACGCGGCGTGGAATGCGCCCACGACCGACCGGTAATCGGCCTTGCCGCCGGCGAGATCGAAATCTGCCGAGCCGCTCGACACGCCGATTGCAGCGCCGACCGTCCAGCCGGGCGCGACGCGCCAGTCGAGCGCAACAACGCCCGACCCGGTGTCGTACTCGAAGCCGCGCCGGCCGCGCACGCCGTCGCGCGAACCGTTTCCGTACGTTCCCGAGACGCGCAGCAACAACGGACGGTCGCCCTGGCTCAGCTGCGCTGTTGCGATATTGCCCGACGCCGCGTCAAAGCCGGCGCCGGTGACGATCTGCGCTTCGATCTGGCGGCGCGACACGTCGCCAAGTTCCTGCAAGCCCGCGAACACGGCGGGACCGCTCAATACATGCGCCATCATCGAACCGATCGCGGCGTGCACGTTCGCGGTCGGATGGACCGTGTCCCAGAACAGGAACTGGTTTTGCGTCGCGGTCGAACCGGTGACGCAGCTCGGCACGTTGACGCAAGCCTGGGTGACGTTGACCAGGCCATAGCGCGACGGGTTGGTGGTGAGGTCGTTGAAGATCGCAGCGACGTCGAACGGCACGATGCGCACCGAGTCAGCGCGTTGCTGCAGAATGCCCGCCAAAGCCGCGTTGTAATTCTGCGCGAACAGGCTCGCCAATTGCTGTCCTGCAGGCCCGGCCGCAATCGCGCTCGGCGTGCGGCCCAGATCGGGCAGGTTGGGCACGACGAATTGCGACGCGCCGCTGGCGGTCAGACGACCGAGATTGTCGAGCGTGCTGGTGATTGCGCTGGTGATCGACGATTGCAGCAGCGCCGGCACTTGCGCCGGCGGCGTCGTTGCGGCTGCGCCCAACACGCGCAGCCCATCATTGGCACCGGCGAACACGATGAACAGGTCGCGCGCATCCGCGTTGGGCCGTGCGATCAGAAACCGTTCGATTTCATCCGTCGTGCCCGGCAGACCGGCGGGCACCGCCGTCGTGTTGCCGCGCCCTGCGAATGCACCGCCGACTGCATTGTTGCCGACGGCGGAAAAGCCGAGCAGCCCCGGCAGATATTCGGCGTAGACCGGGCCGTTCGAAAAACGCGACTGGAAATACGGCGCCGGCGGATACGTCACGCCGGTCAGGCGCGGAATGTTGCCGTTGTCGCTGAGACTGTCGCCGAAGACATACAGGCCGCGATACTCGCTGCCATTGTCAGCAAACGCATGCGAGCTGCATGCAAGCGTGGCCGCCAATACGGCAGCATAAACTGTCCGAACCATGGGCGTTTCCTCCGCGTAGGCACACTGCTGGTGCCGTTGGTGCGGATTGGAAGACGAGTTCGAATTGCGCGCAAGAGCTGCGATTCGCAGCCCACTGCAACAGCAGGTTTAGAGCAAGCCGAGGTTGCGCAGCTCTTGCAGCATTTCACTGGGCATTGGCGCGGAGTCGGTGTCGGCCATATCGGGCGGCGCGTCATTGCCCGCAAGATACCGCCAACCTTGAAACGGGCGGCGAGCCACGGGCTGTGTCGTGACGATCTTGGGCGCGAGCAGAATTTTGCAGAACGGCACGCCGTCATCGACGCCAGTCTCGAACCCCAGCACCGGTTGGCGGCAACGAATGAGTCCGTTCATCACCCAATAGATCGATCCGCCGGCAAGGATCTCTTCGTCCCGGCTCGGCTTGTGCCGCGTCTTGTGCCACGTCGCGTTCTTGCGGCCGAACTTGAAGGTGCGCCGCTTCTGAAATCCTGCAAGCTGCTTCGGTTCGCTGACGCCGACGCACAATTTGATCAAGTGCAGTTGCGTCACCAGGGCAGCTCCTGCCCGTCATACGCAACGAAGCGGCCGCTATTGGCGACCGTCGTCTCGTTGATGCGCTGGCGCAAACCGCGCACCGAGGTTTGCGGATCGAGCGGCGCGTCCTTGCCGCCCATTTCGGTGTGCACCCAGCCGGGATGCAGCAACACGACCGCGATGCCGCGATCGCCAAGCTCGTGCGCGAGACAGGTGCCCAGCATGTTCACCGCCGCCTTCGACGTGCGGTAGGCGTAGAACTTGCCGCTGCCGATATTGGTCATCGATCCCATGCCGCTGGTCATGATGGCGATCTTGGACCCGACGCCCAGGCACGGAAGCACCGTACGCGTGATGTCGAAGGGGCCAAGCAGATTGACGCGCAGCACGCGTTCGAATTCGTCGCGCGTGGTTTCGGTGAGCGACTTGCCCCATCCCTCCAACACGCCGGCATTGTGCAGCAGCACGTCGAGCTTGATGCCGTCGAGGCGTGCCGCCGCGGCTTTGATCGAGGCTGGATCGGCGACGTCGAGCGCGAACGGCTCGACCTTGAGCGCGCGCAGTTCGGTTGCGTTGTCGGGGTCGCGGCAGGCGGCAAGCACGCGCCAGCCATCGGCCGCATATTGGCGCGCATATTCCAGCCCGAGGCCGCGATTTGCGCCGGTGACGAGGATTGTTTTCATCTCTATTTTGCGGCCTGAAATCCAAATTTACCCATTTTCTGCAGCCAACTGATCCAAGGCGACAAAAATGCGTCGTTATCAGCCCAAGTTCGGCAGAGCCACCTTGAAGCACTTCCGGAACATTTTTTCCGCGCGCCAGAAGTCGCGCCCAAAGGCGGTCGGTCAAGAGCAACTCGTCGAAGTCGCGGGCTTTGTCGAGCCCTACATTTCCGAACTCCGATTCCAAAATGGAGCGCGGCTAACACTCACCGAAAACTCGATGGTGGTGTTTGTCGGACCTAACGGCTCTGGGAAAACAGGAGCGCTCCGACAAGTCTCCACCCTGCAAGAAGCTCCACAGCGACCCGGACCGATCTCGAGCTTAAGAGTGCACGGAGGCGGCAGCGCCAAAGCGATCAAAAATTGGATCGATGCTAACTGCGGTGTAACAGACGCGCGCTACAATAACGAAGTTTCTCGCGGCGGCGTCGCCGTTTCGTTTATTGGCTACTCCGATACGACCATTCAGTCGGTATCCGAGCTTTTTTGTACGTTTCTGAGCACTGAAGAGCGGCTCTCCTACATACAGCCACCAAAGATCATTGCCGCCGCAACAAAAGGCGCGACTCACGCGATCCAGCTTTTGTATCAAACGCCAGAGCTTGAAGATCGAATTAGCAGCGCATTTAGACGTGCATTCGGCCGAGACCTGATCGTCCATCGACATGCGGGAGACATTATTCCGCTTTACTGTGGAAATCGTTCACGTTTGCCCGCGGTCGACCAGCATCGCCGTGAATTCACTGCCGAGCTAGAAAAGCTTACTAAGCTTGAACATGAAGGCGATGGACTGAAAAGTTACGCCACCGCTCTGTTACAGCTGCTCGCTCTGCGGCAGATCGTATGCTGCATTGACGAACCAGAAGCATTTCTTCATCCGCCACAGGCCGAACAACTTGGTGAGATGGTCGCCTCGAATAGCGGAAGCGGGCAATTTTTCATTGCGACGCATAGTGCAAACTTTTTGAGAGGGCTGCTTAGCCGGCGAGAAGAAGACATTCACGTTGTACGGCTGGTACGCGACGACACTTCGACAGCGGCACACGTGCTTCCAAGTGATAAACTAAGGGCGATTATTCGCGATCCCTTTCTCCGCTATTCGAATGTTCTCGAAGGCATTTTCAATCAACGCGTCGTTTTATGTGAGGCGGAAAGCGATTGCACATTCTATCGCGCACAGTACCTGGCACTCGGCGGCTCCCACGAAACACTTTTTGTCCCATGCGGCGGAAAATCCAAGATTCCGGATGCCTTAAAATTTCTGTCGGCCCTGAGTGTTGATACCGAATGCGTGGTCGACTTTGATTTGTTGCGCGATCGAGGTGTTCTGCGGAAATTGTGCGATCACAAAGGAATCGCGTGGCAGAGTGTGTATCCAAGCCTAGACAAGCTCGCCGGATATATTGCGACAGAGAAAAGCAGTTTCGACAAACACCGCCTGGAGCTGGAGCTACGGTCTGCGCTCGACCTCAGCGTCGGCTCCGCGGTGGCAACTGAAACGTTAGAGCGCATTTCCGCGGCGACAAGAAAGGCGGACCCTTGGACGATGTTAAAGCGTAGCGGGATCGCAGCCGTACCGAGTGGAGAAATCTATGTCGCAACCGAAGCGCTGATTTCGCTGCTCGCGCAGCATGGCATCTACGTCGTTCCTGTCGGAGAACTTGAAGGCTTCTGCCGCTCGATTGGATTGCACGGCCCCGAATGGGTCGAGCGCGTGCTGGAGCTTGATCTCCTTCACGCACCCGAACTTGAAGAGGCTCGCCGATTTGTGCGCCGGCTGAGCTAATAATACGTCAGAGGCCGCCGAGGCGCCCCTCGTCGCGCACCTGCGCGTCGACGCAGGCGACGGCCGAGATATTGACGATGCCGCGCACCGTGACCGACGGCGTCAGGATATGCACCGGCCGTTGCGCACCCAGCAGCACCGGGCCGATCGACAGACCGTCCGACAAAACCTTCAACAGGTTGAACGAGATGTTGGCGGCATCAAGCGTCGGCATGACCAACAGGTTCGCGACACCCTTCAGCTTCGATTGCGGGAAGATCGACTCGCGGATCTCTTCCGACACGGCGGCGTCGCCGTGCATTTCGCCTTCGACCTCCAAATCGGGATCGCGCGCCAACACTTCGCCCAACGCGTCGCGCATCTTCTTGGCCGGCGGGTCGTCATGCGTGCCGAAATTGGAATGGCTCAGCATCGCGACTTTGGGTTCGAGCCCGAAGCGCCGCACCTGCTCGGCTGCGAGCAACGTCGCCTCGGCGATTTCGGCTGGGCTGGGATCGTAGCTGACATAGGTGTCGACGATGAAGAACGTGCCCTTGTCGATGATCAGCACGTTCATCGCCGCCGGCTTCTTCACGCCGCGCGCCAGCCCGATCACGTCGAGCACGTGTTTCAGATGCCGCTGATATTGGCCGATCGTGCCGCAGACCAGCGCGTCGGCTTCGCCTTTGCGCATCAGCATCGAACCGATCACGGTCGTGTTGGTGCGCATCAACTGGCGTGCATGCGCCGGCGTCACGCCGCGGCGCTGCATGAACTCGTGATAGCCGGTCCAATATTCGTGATAGCGCGGGTCGGATTCGGGATCGACCAGATCGAAATGATCGCCGCGGCGAATGCGCAGGCCGAGCTTTTCGATGCGACGATCGACAACTTCGGTACGACCGATCAGCAGCGGCCGTGCCAGATGTTCGTCGACCACCACCTGCACCGCGCGCAAGACGCGTTCTTCTTCGCCCTCGGCGTAGCAGACGCGTTTGGGATTGGCTTTGGCGCGCGAGAACATCGGGCGCATGACCAGGCCCGAGCGAAACACGAACTGTTCGAGCGTCTCGCGATATTCGTCGAAGTCAGTGATCGGCCGCGTCGCAACGCCCGAATCCATCGCCGCTTTGGCGACGGCGGGCGCTAGCTGCGTGATCAGGCGCGGGTCGAACGGTTTGGGAATCAGATAGTCGGGACCGAACGAAGCAGTCTCACCGCCATAGGCAGTCGCGACGACGTCGGACGCTTCCGACAAAGCGAGATCGGCCAGCGCATGCACGCAGGCGATCTTCATCGCTTCGTTGATCGTGGTCGCACCGACATCCAACGCGCCGCGGAACACGAATGGAAAGCAGAGGACGTTGTTGACCTGGTTCGGATAGTCCGACCGGCCCGTCGCCATGATCGCGTCGGGGCGAATTTCGCGCACCAGCTCGGGCATGATTTCGGGCGTCGGGTTGGCTAGCGCCAGAATCAGCGGCTGCTTGCCCATGTTCTTGATCATCTCGGGCTTGACCACGCCCGCTGCCGAAAGTCCCAAGAACATATCGGCGCCATCGATCACCTCGGCCAAGGTGCGTGCCGAGGTTTTCTTGGCGTAGCGATCCTTGCGCGGATCCATGTGCTCGTTGCGGCCTTCATAGACCACGCCGGCAATGTCGGTGACGGTGATGTTCTCGACCGGCACGCCCATATCGACCAGCAGATCCATGCACGCGATCGCCGCGGCACCGGCGCCGGATGAGACGAGCTTGAACTCGTTCAGCTTGCGGCCGGTGATGCGCAGCCAGTTGGTGACTGCAGCTGCGACGATGATTGCGGTGCCGTGCTGATCGTCGTGGAAGACAGGGATCTTCATCCGCGCGCGCAGCTTTGCTTCGACCACGAAGCATTCAGGCGCCTTGATGTCTTCGAGATTGATGCCGCCGAAGCTGGGCTCGAGCGCCGCAATCACTTCGACCAGCTTGTCGGGATCGTTCTCAGCGATCTCGATATCGATCGCATCGAGGCCCGAGAATTTTTTGAACAGAACCGCTTTGCCTTCCATCACGGGCTTGGCGGCGAGCGGGCCGATATTGCCGAGACCGAGGACCGCAGTTCCATTCGTGATAACCGCGACTAGATTGCCGCGCGCGGTCATTCGGCTGGCTTCGGCCGGATTGGCAACAATGGCTTCGCACGCGGCGGCGACGCCGGGCGAATAGGCCAAGGCCAAGTCGCGCTGAGTCATCAGCGGCTTGGTTGGAACGATCGCGATTTTCCCGTACGGGAGCTGCGTGTGATAGGCGAGGGCGCTGTCGAATAAACTATCGGACATGCGCCCGACATTAAGCGTGTACGGGTTCGCGATGAAAGAGAGAGCGCCGAGGTAAACGCTCTAAGAAACAACTGATGGTGCGGTCGAGAAGACTCGAACTTCCACGGGGGTTAGCCCACAGCGACCTCAACGCTGCGCGTCTACCAATTCCGCCACGACCGCACGAGGTGGCGGGGTATAGCGGATCGATCCCGCAGGCACAACCGGAGAACGGCGACTTGTTGGAATGGCGAATTACGCCCGGATTGACCGATTATGCGGCAGCGGTGGCGGTGATGGAGGCACGGGTCGAGGCGATCCGTCGCGGTGAGGCGTCCGAGCTGGTGTGGCTGGTCGAGCACCCGCCCCTCTACACGGCGGGCACCAGCTCGAAGGAAAGCGACCTGATTCAGCCGCGCTTTCCGGTCCATGCCACCGGCCGCGGCGGCCAATACACCTATCATGGGCCTGGCCAGCGGGTCGGCTACGTCATGGTCGATTTGAAGGCGCGCGACCGCGCCGATCTGCGCCGCTACGTCCACGATCTCGAAGAATGGGTGATCGGCGCGCTGGCGCGCTTCAACCTGACGGCCGTCCGGCGCGAAGGCCGCGTCGGGTTGTGGGTCGAGTTGGACAAGCATGGCGGCCTGCCCGGCACCGAGGCCAAAATCGGCGCCATCGGCGTCCGCGTCCGGCGCTGGGTCGCCTATCACGGCGTCGCCATCAATCTCGATCCCGACCTGTCGCATTTCACCGGCATCGTGCCCTGCGGCATTCGGGACCACGGCGTCACCTCGCTGGTGGCGCTGGGCTATCCGGTGACGATGGCCGATCTCGACGTGGCACTGCGCCAGTCCTGGGAAGAGGTCTTCGGCGACCGGGAATTTGCCTAGCGGCAGTATTCTTCCGTTTTATTCACCGCTCCAAAAAATATTTCGCCCGTGCAGATTGGCGAAAATCCCCCTATCACGCCCTCCGATCAGCAGTATACTTCCGATCAAGTTTTGCGGGAGAAGGCGATGGCAGAGTCGGATCCGGTGTTGAGCAAGGCCAAGGCGTGGCGCGTGGCCTATGGCGAACATGTGCGCTGGGTACGGGAACAGGCGCGGCTCGAAACCGAGCTGGTGCAGCGCGTCGGGTTTCCGGGGATCGACGTCAAAGTGCCGGGCAAACCGACGCCCGCTTTCGTGCAGGACGCCGCGACGTTGCAGCTTCTGTTGGGCAAAGGTGCGGCGGCGAAGAAAGCCGAAGGCGATCTGCGCGCAGCCTTGAAGGCCTGGAAAGCAGAAGCAGCGCGGTCGGGTTATAGCGACGCCAAGCAGCGCGAGAAGGAAACCGGCCTCGTGGCTGAACGGTTGGCGCATGAAGCGCTGACCACCAAAGCGCGCACCATCGAAGGCGCGATCGCAAAGCTCGACATTGTTCTCGAAGTCGAAGCGCCGGGTCCGGACGTCACCGAAGCACCGTGGCCGGCGCTGCGCCTGATCACCGCGGATCTACGCCGTCTGGTGAAGAGCAAATAGCCGGCGCTTACAGAACCAGCTTCATGCCTTCGTGCGACGCGACGAAGCCGAGCCGCTCGTAAAAGCGGATCGCTTTGTCGCGACGCTTGTCGCTGGTCAGCTGCAGCAGTACCGCACCGCGCGCTTTGGCGCGCGCGATCGCGTAGTGCACCAGCTGCTCGCCGACTTTCTGGCCGCGCATCGTACCCGCAACGCGCACCGCTTCGAGCAGCGCGCGCGTCGAACCGCGACGCGACAAATTGTGCAAGATCGTGATCTGGCAACAGCCGACGACGACGCCGTCTTTGGTGGCGACGATCAATTCGTGCATCGGGTTGGATTCGATCGCCTCGAACGCGGTGCGATAGGGCGCAAGATCGGACGGATCTTCGCGCTTGGCGCCCAGCTCGTCATCGACCAGCAGCGCAACGATGGCGACGATGTCGTCACGGGTTGCGGGGCGGAATTGCAGTTCGCTCATTGGCGTTCGCTTTAATCTGCGGCGGCGGCAAGCAGCTGATCGCGCGACCAGGCGCAGATCAATTGCATCAATCGATCAAGATCGGCGCTGAGACGCGCATAGCCGTTGCTGCGTTCAAGGGTGCGTTCGTCCATGTAAAGCCGCCGATTGATTTCGAGCTGCAAGGCATGAAACCCGTAGCGCGGGCGGCCCCAGCGGCTCACCAGCTCGACGCCTTTGTACGGATCATTGACCCGCACGCTGTAGCCCATGTCGGTCAGCGCGACGCGCAGCAGATCGCGAAACGCCGGATCGCAACTGGTGCCGTCGCGATCGCCGAGAACGAAATCGGGTCGCTCCCACGTCGCACCGGCCGGCCCTGCCGACGGCATCGAATGACAATCGACAAACCAGACCGCACCGAAGCTGCGCGCACGCGCTTCGATTACGCGACCCAGCGCGTCGTGATAGGGCCGCCAATAGTTGCTGAGACGGCGCTCGACCTCGACCGCGCCGAGCCGGCGCTTGTAGAGCGGCTGGCCGGGTTTCGCGACGCGGCGGATCAATCCCATGCCCACGCGTGATTTTTCGGTCGGCTTCAACCGGCCGGTAAAAGCCGGCTCGACCAGCAACGGATCGAGATCGTCTTCGGCGCGATTGGCATCGACGTAGGAGCGTGGGAAACAGGCCGCCAGCAATGCCGCGCCGTGCGCCGGCGCCGTGCCGAACAGCGCGTCAACATGCGCATCTTCAGCCGAGCGCAGCGTTTCGATCGGAACGTCGGGGAGAAAATCCGCGGGATAGTCGTTGCCGCTATGCGGGCTGTCGAACACGACCGGCGCTGGGTCGTTGTCCGTATCGGTCAGCACCAGCACGCCAGGCAGGACGAAACGCATGACCCTGGGGATAGAAGAACTCCGTAGCTTTGCCTAGGTTGCGTCCCGCCGCAGCCTCCAGAAAGGAAACTGATGACCGCTACGCCCGAAGACACGTTGTATCTCGATCTCGAGAGTGGCCGTGTCACCATCGCACTGCGCCCCGACCTGGCGCCGAACCATGTCGCGCGGATCAAGGAACTCACCCGCGAAGGTTTTTACGACGGCGTCGTGTTCCACCGCGTCATTGAAGGCTTTATGGCGCAGACCGGCGATCCGACCGGCAGCGGCATGGGCGGCTCGGGCAAGAAGCTGAAAGCCGAATTCAACGCGGCCCCGCACAAGCGTGGCACTTGTTCGATGGCGCGCGCCGCCAGCCCAGATTCGGCCGACAGCCAGTTCTTCATCTGCTTCAAGGATGCCCGCTTCCTCGACCGGCAATACACGGTCTGGGGCGAAGTGACCGAGGGCATGGAATTGGTCGACCAGATCAAGCGCGGCGAGCCGGTCGAAGACCCGGACAAGATCGTGCGGATGCAGGTCGCAGCCGACGTCTCCGGCGAATAATCTTTCCGAGATCAGCTCGGCAAAACCGATCTAATCTTGGAAACTGCCGGGCGTGGACGACGACTGCCCGGCAATCCGCTATTGCAACGAGCCTGCCCGCGCCCTGCCCCTTCTGGTGCAGGCCGTGGTGCAGGCCGCGGTTCAAATCGAAACCTTGCAAGGCGCCCACAGCAGCGCCGACCGGCTCGACTGGTCGCCGTTGCTGCAACTCTGCGAGCGCGCGCTGCGCGAAGCAGGTCATCTCGGTTATCAGGGACACGCGACGTTGCGCGGTGCGGGTGCTGCACCCGTGCCGTCGAAAGATCCCGGCATCCGCGGCTTTGAATGGGTCGCGCGACCGAGCGCATTGCCCGGCCATGCAATCCGCATCGGCAGCGTGCGCTTGGGCGGCGTGCCCTACGCCGTCACCTGTCTCGCCGACACTGGCCGCGAGATCGCACTCGCCGATCGCAATGTCGATCCCGGCCCGTCGATCGACGCCGAAGCCATGCGGCCAGGCGTGAACCGCATCAAGTTCGATGAAGAGAAACTGATCGCGATCGTTGCGCCGGTGGACTAGTTGCGCCCACCGCGCCGTGCGAGTGCAACTGCAAGCATTGCACCGGAACGTCGCGCCGCATCGACGCCGTCGCCGACGCACCAATCGCCCGCCAGCGCCAGATGTTGCTGCGGATCGAGCACGTAATCTTCACCGAGCGGCGTCGCGACGCGGGCGAAGCGCCAGCGATGCGCGGTCATGTAGCGTGCGCGTGGCAGCGCCAAACCGAATCCCATTGCTTCGCCGAAACGCTGCAAAAGTGCAGCAGCCATACGGCCAGCGGGCTGTTCGAATTGGGCGCGGCTGAAGTCCGGCGTGGCGTAAATCGTCCAGGCTTCGGGTCGCGTCACGCGGCCCGGCTTGGCGGTTTCGCGCACCGCCCGCGCCAGGATTGGATCGTTGAAGCTGATCGTGTCGAATTCGACCGGCAGTTTTTCGCCGAACGCAGCCATCAAGGTCCAACACGGATTCATCCGCACCGACGCGATGCGTGCCGACAACATCGGCGCGAGCAATTTCACTTGCGGCGCCGGCATGGTCAGCGCGACCCAGTCGAACGGGCCGATGATCTGCCCGCTCATTTCACCGAGATGCCAACGTCCCTGCAGACGCGTCATGCCGGTGACTTGGCAACCGCAGCGAACCGCAACATCGCGCGCCAATTCGCGCGCAACCGAATTCATGTCGGGCATACCGACGCGCACCGGTTTGACCGATCCGCTTTTGTCGACGAGATGCCAGCTTTGGCCGAGCGTCGAATCCGCGGCAAGGAACGGCGCGCCATAGTCGAAGCGCAGACTGTCGACGCGATGCGTCGCCAACCGGCCGCCAGGCCGCTCGTCCTTGTCGAACAATTCGACGTCGAACCCGGCACGGGCCAGCGCACCGCCGCAGGTTAATCCGGCGACGCCAGCGCCGATAACGGCCACGCGAGTCGGACCGTCGACGCTCTGGTTCTTGTTCATCACCGTGCGACCGGGCGTATGATCTCAACCTCCATGCGAAGCTTCACAGAACGCCAGTTGGACCAATACCGATCCTTCCACCGGGATCATCGCAACCGGCTGACCCATATTTTTGGGATTCCGGCGATCGTGGTCGCGATTGATGTCGGAACCGCCGCGGTGCGCCTGCCCGGCGGACTGACTCTGGCCGAGCTGCTGGTCGCCGCGACCTTGCTGCTGTGGCTTTGGATGGACGTGCAGTTGGGCGTCGCGCTGGCCGTACCATTGGTGTTGGTGACCTGGGGCGCGCATCTGCTGGCTGCAAACGCGCCCGACCGCGTATTGCCCGTGTTTCTTGTGTTGTTTGTCGCTGGCTGGGCGCTGCAATTTTACGGACACAGCGCCTTCGAAGGAAAACGGCCCGCGTTCCTGTCGAATTTGTTTCAGACCCTGGTCGCGCCGCTTTTCCTGATGGATGAAGCGTTTCGCGCGATCGGCCTGCGCCACTAATTTTTCAGTGCAGAAACGGCGTTGCGCCGTGATCCTCGTCATCGACGAGGAAACTTGCCGTTTGCATCCAGAGCAACGCGGCGTCGTCTTCGCCCATCTCGTGCGCTTCCATGGCGAACCGAACCGCAGCGCGGGCGGCATGCGGCCCGAAAATCGCGCGCAACGCCTGTGCGCGCGCCTCGGACGTGCCGAGAGGTGCCAAAGCTGCGTTCGATGTTGCGAAATCGGTGCGCGACGACATGCCAAAAGCCTAGAGCCACAAGGGTTAGCGAAACGCTACCAGATCACGCCCTGGCGTTCACGGCATCTTCAAGCGGTATCAACCGCCTAGTCAGACAATGCGCCTATCTAGTCGCGCATGAGCACCGCAACCAACAACATCGCCCGACCGCGCTACGAGCGTTGGACGATCATCATCGGCCTCGTCGGCCTTGCCGCCGCGTTCGCGCCGACGACGGTGTTTTTGTTGTTCGCGTTGCTGCCGACGATCGCAACCGCGACGCTGGAACAGAATCCGCGCCGCAGCGTCACGATCGCGGTCGGCGCGATCAACATTGCGGGCGCGGTGCCCGGCCTGCTGCATCTTTGGCAGAAGGGCGCGTCGATGGACGGCGCAATTCAGCTACTGAATGATCCGCGCAGCTGGGGCTGGGCCTATATGGGCGCCATCGTCGGCGGATTGATCGCCGCGATCTTGCCGCGCCTCGTCGCCGGCATCATGACCAACAAAGTGCAGCGGCAGTTGCACGAGTTGGAGCAGCGCCAGAAGCAGCTCGCAGCCCAGTGGGGCCTCTGATCACGAAAATCACCGGCTGGTGAAAGCCGGTATCGCGGTTCATCTGACCCGTGCTTGAATGCCGCCCCACCGCGCGAGGGCGTCATGCAGCTGATCCGAATCCTGGTTGTTTCGGCGCTTTGCCTGGGCGCGATCGCGCAACAAGCAGCGGCGAAAACCATGCAGCAAGCAACCGGCACGTTCGAAGTCAAAGTCGCCCCGTTGACGGCGGAAGACACGCAGGACGGCATCACGCTCGGCCGCTATTCGATCGACAAGCAATTCAGCGGCGATCTTGTCGCGTCGTCGAAAGGCGAAATGCTGGCAGTCGGCACAACGGTGAAAGGATCAGCCGGATATGGCGCCGCTGAACGCGTCACCGGCGCGCTGAAAGGCAAAAAGGGAAGTTTCGGTCTCGTGCATCGCGGCCTCATGGGCGGCGGCAAGCAAGAGATGCAGGTCGTGATCGTGCCCGATTCCGGCAGCGACGAGCTGAAAGGCATCGAGGGCACGTTGACGATCAAAATCGCCGACGGAAAACATCACTACGCGCTCGACTACACGTTGCCGTGAGCGGCGGGTGCAGGGCTGCACCCGCCTGCCCATGCGCGGTTAGCGCGTTGGCGTCATACCCATCGACCACATTACGCCGAACGGATCGCGCAGCTGGCCGTAGCGGTCGCCCCAGAACATGTCCTGGACCGGCAGCACGATCTCACCGCCCGCATCGATCGCGTGCTGGAAACGCTTGTCGATGTCGTCGACCTGCAGATGCAGCGTGTAGCCCTGATGTGGCTTCACCGGATGGCCGTGCTCGGGAAATCCATCGCTGAGCATCAGTGACGCGCCGTTGATCTCGAGATGGATGTGCATCGTCCGGCCTTTTTCGTCGGGCGGAATTTGCAGCAGAATTTTGCCGCCAAAGGCGCGCTCGTAAAACGCGGCGGCCTTGGCGGCATTGCTGACGCAGAGATAGGCGGTGATGCCGCTGCGGACTTTCGGCATCGGCTGCTGGCCCGTAGCGGGGGGCTGCTCGCAGGCGGCCGTGGCGGAATTTGCGCTCATCGGTTGGTCTCCTTGGGGGATGTCGTTACCTCCGAGACGAGCGGGCTGACCGCAGATCGACAGAGACCGCGAAAAAATTTCAGGCCTCGGCGGCGGTCTTCATCGCGGCAAGGCCGGCCGCACGCTGCACGACGAACCGGTCGGGCTTGCGCGATGCGAGCAGCAGAATGGCCGCTCGAGCGCGCAGGTCCTGAACTAGAATCCGCGGTCGTCGCCTGCCAGTTTGCCGCTACGCGCCGGCCGGGCCAGATCCGTCCAGGAACAGCGCGATGGGACGAATTTCATACGAGCCGCCCGGATTCACCGCGCCCAGATCGCGCGCAATCTGCAGCGCTTCTTCCATTGTCGCGACGTCGACGACGTAGAATCCCAACAGCTGTTCTTTGGTCTCGGCGAACGGGCCGTCGAGTACCAGTGGCGGATTGCGATCTTTGCGTAGCGTCGTCGCGGATTTGGTCGGCATCAAGCGCGCGACCGGACCCAGCTTGCCTTCCTTGGCCAGCTTCTCCTGCACGGCGATGAGCTTGCCCATCACCATCGCGTCTTCTTCCTGGGTCCAGGCGCCGACGACGGCTTCTTGGTGATAACAAAGAATGGCGTAGTGCATATGGCCGCGTTTCCAGATGGAGGGGTGGCCCGCCACCCAAAGCCCGCAGGAGCGAAGGGTGGTGCCGGGTGCAGGATTTGAACCCGCGACCTTCGGTTTACAAAACCGCTGCACTACCACTGTGCTAACCCGGCCCGGGCGCGGGTTTAGCAGAAGATTTTGGCCAAGGGCACCCGGCACCTTCGTGGCCATCCCGGGTTTCCGTTGCATGGGAAAAGCCGACGACGTCGCCACCTTGCCCGCGCTGCCCGACGCGGAAGTCCAGCGCCTGGCTGCGAAATTCGAGGTCAGCCCCGACGAAGTGCGGCTGGCCGCGAAACGAGCCGGCTCGACCGAAGGCGCGATCGAAGCCGAGCTGCGCCGCCAGGCAACCAGCTAGTGCTTTAGCCCGTCGTCGCCGAAGCCCTGTTCGCGCAGACGTCGCTCAATCCGCTCGACGACGACCGAGGCTGCGCTCGACGAATTCACCGGCGAATTACGGTCGTACAAAATCTCCAGCGTGGCACGGTCGAGCGACGTCATTTTCGCGTAGGGCGGCGCGTCGAGCTCAACCGGTAAAGTCACGTTCGCCAAGGACGGCCGTATCACGTTGCTGCGCCCGCCGGTTAGGCACGTGTAAATCATCATGGCCATGTGCAAGCCCGGCCGCTTGGTCAGCGTCTCGGGATGCATGCCGTGATAGCAGTGCGCGATCACGTACCGATTGGCGAGCGTGCTGTATTCGAGACGCTTGACGGCGAACCCGTTCTTCCACTCCGCCGCCATCCGTTCGCGCTCTTCGGTGCTGAGCGCCTGACCGACCAGCGAGCCGTATCGCTGCCCCTGAATCGCATCGCCGACATTCGGCGTCACCAGCACGGTGAAGTTTGCTTCGCGCGCGTCTTCAAACGGCACGCGTTGGACCTGCAGGCCGGCGCGGGCGGCGAAGGATTCGATCAGGTCGTCGAACAACGCGTCGCCGTCCGGCGAAAGACCCGCCGTGATGTACTTGATCTTGCTGCGCCAGATCGGAATGCCGTCGCTGCTGCGCGACGACAAGGGCGACCCAAATTGCGTGCGCAGATGCCGGCACAAGAGATTTTCCGGCGCACAACTGTCGAGCAGGTCGGAGCGAATTTTTGGAATCGTCTGCGCGTACGCCGGGGCGCAAGCGGCGAGAGACACGATCAGCGCGGCTGCCAGCGAGCGAATCGACATGAATCCGGTTCTACGCGATTCTGCCGAAGCCCGTCAGCCCGTCGCCTTTCCCAACGTGTCCGCCATCACCGCGCCGCGCATGCCCATCGGCAGCGGCAGGCCGGTCGTCGAATCGACCGCGGTCTGATGTTCGAGTTCAGCGTTGAGTTCGGCGCCCAGCAGCACGATCAAGGTCGACAGGTAGAACCACATCAACAGCACGACCACCGCGCCCAAACTGCCATAGGTTTTGTCGTAGCTGGCGAAGTTCGAGACGTAGATCGAGAAGCCGATCGACACGATCATCCAGGCGAAGGTCGCGATCACCGCGCCCCAACTGACCCAGCGCCAGCGGGCGCGCGCACGCGACGGCGCGAACCGGTACATCGACGACAGCGCCACCATCAGCAGCAGCGCCAGCAGCGGCCAGCGCCCCAGACCAACCAAGGTGCGCATCGGTTCGGGTAGCCACCACATCAAATTGAGCGCGATCGGAATCGCAGCCACCAACACCAATGCCGTGATCATGAACAGCACGGCGCCGATCGTCATCGCCAGCGCGGTCAAGGTGCGTCCGACAAAGCCGCGACGTTCGTGCTCGTCATACGCGACGTTCATCGCGGTCATCATCGCCGAAGCAGCGGCCTTCGCGCTCCACAACGCAAGGCCGAGGCTGAACAGGAACGAGAAGCCCAAGGTCGCATTTGAATTGGCCGCTACGCTTTGCAGCATATCGGACAGAAGCTTCACGATTTCCGGTGCGAGAAAGATCGAGATGCTTTGGATGAAGCGCGCCACATCGCCAGGATCGGCAACCAACCCGTACAACGAAACCAGCGCGCCCAGGCCTGGCACCATGCCCAGCAAGCAATAGAACGCGACGCCTGCTGCGATCAGCGAAAGATTATCGCGATTCATCTCGTGCCACGTCCGCACCAGCGCGTCGCGCCAGCCATATTTGCCGAGCGTTGCGGGACTGTCGGCAAAACGGCCGCGGCCATCGTCGCGACTGCCGCCGCTGGTCACGGCGGGATCCTGCGTGTGACCGGGCCCGGCGCGATTCTTTACGGCCGGCTGCACGTCGTACCGGTCGCTGGCAGCGAGGCGCGCGGCAATGGCAAGCGCGCCGAACGCCAGCAGGGCTGGAAGAAACCTGCCACCGCCGAACTGCCCGCGCCCGCTTGCCATCACGCCCCCGCTTGCCAGTTCCGACAACACGGCGGCGGACGGACCTGTTCCTAGCTAGGCGGCGGGGCGGCGACCAAGTACGACGCAGGGATGCAGGATCGCATCCCGGACTCCGCCAGCCTGCCCGAACTGACCTTGCGGGGTCTGGTGCTGGGCGCGCTCATCACGATCGTCTTCACCGCCGCCAATCTCTATCTCGCCCTCAAGGTCGGGATCGGGATCGCAACCTCGATCCCCGCCGCGGTGATTTCGATGGGCGTGCTGCGCTTCACCAGAAACGCAAACATGCTCGAGAACAACATCGTGCAAACGGTGGCATCGTCGGCCGGCACCTTGACCGCGGTCGTGTTGAGTTTGCCGGGGCTGGTGCTGATCGGTGCATGGAGCGGCTTTCCGTTCTGGTACACGGCCGGCATCTGCGCCATCGGCGGCATTCTGGGCGTCACCTACACAGTGCCGTTGCGCCGCGCGCTGGTGGTCGAAACCGCGCTGCCGTTTCCCGAAGGCGTCGCAGCCGCAGAAATTCTGCGCGTCGGCGCAGCCGGCAACAAAGATGCGGGCCTGCGCGACGTCGTACTCGGCGCGGTCGCAGCAGCGGGATTTGCGCTTGCCGGCGCGATCAAACTGTTCGCCGAAAGCTTTACCGGTTGGATCCGCATCGGCGGCGCCACGACCGGCGTCAGCGCGTCGTTTTCCTTTGCGCTGATCGGCGCCGGTTGGCTGGTCGGCATCACGGTCGGGCTGGCATCGCTGCTTGGTTTTGTCATCGCCTGGGGCGTTGCGGTTCCGTATCTCACCTTGACCGTGCCGCACGCACCCGAGGTCAGCGACGTCGCGCACGCGGTGACGATGTGGCGAACCCAAGTGCGCTTTCTCGGCGTCGGCTGCATCGCGGTTGCAGCGGTGTGGACGTTGCTGCAATTGCTGCGACCGATGTTGCGCGGCATCCAGGCGTCGATGCGCGCCTTGCGCCAACAGCGCGCCGGCGGCAGCGCCTTGCCGCGCACCGAACGCGACATGCCGTTCAATCGCATCGTGCAGATCAGCCTCGCGATGATCGTGCCGCTGACCGCGCTGCTGTCGATCTTCGCCACGTCGCAAGCAGGATTCGGCGACACGCCGCCGTTGGTGCTGATCGCGGCCGCGGTCGTGTTCGTGATGCTGTTTGGATTTCTGGTCGCCGCCGCATGCGGCTACATGGCGGGGCTGATCGGCGCGTCGAACAGTCCGATTTCGGGCATCGGCATTGTCGCAACCATTCTGGTCGCGGTGCCGTTGGCGGCGTTGCTGGGCGACGTCGATGGCGGGCTGCGCGATGCGGTCGTGGCGCTGATCATTTTCACCGTCTCGGTGATCGTCGCGGTCGCGACGATTTCGAACGACAATCTGCAGGATCTGAAAACCGGCCAGCTGGTCGGTGCAACGCCGTGGAAACAGCAAGTCGCACTGATCGTCGGCGTGCTGGTCGGCGCCTGCGTGATTCCGCCGATGATGGATCTGCTGTACCAGGCCTACGGTTTCGCAAGCTCGTTGCCGCGCGCCGGCATGGATCCGCGCCAGGCGCTGGCCGCGCCGCAAGCAACGCTGATTGCGACCTTGACCAAAGGCATTGTGGCCGCGTCGATCGACTGGACGCAGATTCTGCTCGGCGCTGCGATCGGCGTCGCGTTGATCGTGGTCGACGTCGTGCTGCAACGCACGACGCGCAACGCGCGCCTGCCGGTGCTTGCGGTCGGGCTTGGCATCTATCTGCCCGCCGGCACGTCGATCGCGATCGTGCTGGGTGCGGTGCTGGCGTGGCTGCTGAATCGCGCGCTGAAGAATCGGGCCGATCGCGAAGCCAGCTTGCGACGCGGCGTGTTGTTGGCCTCGGGCCTGATCGTCGGCGAAAGCCTGTTCGGCGTCGCGCTGGCGACGATCATTCTCGCCACCGGCGCGCAGGAGCCATTGGCGCTGCTAGGCCCCAGCTTCGAGCCCACGGCCGATTGGCTGGGCGGCCTCGCCTTCCTTGCCATCGCGCTGTTCCTCTATCGGCGGGGCCACAAACCAAGCGGGCACGAAACTTTGTAAGCAGCGGCGAAGCCGGCACGTGCTGAATCGAATTCGGCACGGGCAAGCCGGTCACGGAATTGTTGGCGGGGTCCGTTTCGTCCTCTAGGACGGGATCCATGCAGGACAAGATCCCCGACCACGTGTCGCTTCCCGAACTGACGTTGCGCGGCCTTGTGCTGGGCGCCGTCATCACCGTCGTGTTCACCGCGGCGAACGTCTATCTCGGCCTCAAGGTCGGACTGACATTCGCCTCGTCGATCCCGGCAGCCGTGATCTCGATGGCCGTGTTGCGCTTCGCCAAAGGCGCCAACATCCTCGAGAACAACATCGTGCAGACGGTCGCCTCGTCGGCCGGCACGTTGAGTTCGATCATCTTCGTCTTACCCGGCTTGGTGATGATCGGCGTGTGGGCCGGCTTCCCCTTCTGGTACGCGGCGGGGATCTGCGCCGTCGGCGGCATTTTGGGCGTCACCTACACAGTGCCGTTGCGGCGCGCGATGGTGGTCGAAACCGACCTGCCCTATCCCGAAGGCGTCGCCGCCGCAGAAATTCTGCGCGTCGGTTCGTCGTCGCGCGGCGACAGCAGCATTCCGCATGACAAGAACGAGCCTGGCCTGCCCGAAGTGGTCGCCGGCACCGTTCTGTCGGGCGTGTTCGCGCTGGTCTCGACCGGCTTCAAGATTTTCGCCGACGCGGTGCAGACCTTCTTCCGCATCGGCCCCGCAACATCGAGCATCGGCACCAGCCTGTCGCTGGCGCTGGTCGGCGCCGGCTGGCTGGTCGGCATCACCGTCGGCTTTGCGATGCTGGTCGGCATCCTCATCGCGTGGGGCGTTGCGGTTCCCTATTTGACCGCGACCGTGCCGGCGCCGAGCGGCGTCGATTACGTCGCGCACGCCAATGTGATGTGGCGCACGCAAGTGCGCTTCCTGGGCGCGGGCCTGATCGCAGTCGCTGCGGTCTGGACCCTGATCGTGCTGATGAAGCCGATGGCGAAGGGCGTGCGTTCGGCGCTCGACGCGCTGGCGAAACAGAAATCGGGACATGGCGACGCGATCCCGCGCACCGAACGCGACATGCCGTTCGACCGCGTGATGCAGCTGTCGCTGGCGATGGCGGTGCCGCTCGCCATTCTCGTCTACAGCTTCGCGAGCGGCCTGCCCGGGTTTGCCGGCAGCCCGCCGCTGATCCTGATCGCGGCCTGTATCGTCTTCGCCTTTGTGTTCGGCTTCATCGTCGCTGCCGCGTGCGGCTACATGGCCGGCCTGATCGGCAGCTCGAACAGTCCGATCTCGGGCATCGGCATCGTCGCGACAGTGCTGGTCGCAGTGCCGTTGGCCTGGCTGCTGGGCAAAGACGCAGGCCCGATCCGTGATGCCGGCGTCGCACTGGCGCTATTCACTGTGTCGGTTGTCGTCGCAGTCGCGACGATTTCGAACGACAACTTGCAAGATCTCAAAACCGGGCAGCTGGTCGGCGCAACGCCGTGGAAACAGCAGGTCGCGTTGATCGTCGGCGTCGTCGTCGGCGCCATCGTGATCCCGCCGATTTTGGAGCTGCTCTACAACGCCTACGGCTTCACCGGCGCAACGCCGCGTCCCGACATGGATCCGAAACAGATCCTGGGCGCGCCGCAGGCAACGCTGATCTCGACCTTGGCCAAAGGCATCATCGCGGGCAGCGTCGATTGGACGATGATCATCATCGGCGTCTTCGTCGGCGCCGCGTTGATCGTGGTCGACGAAATCCTGAAGCGCACGACGAACAAGCGTTTGCAGCTGCCGGTGCTGGCGGTTGGTCTCGGCATCTATCTCCCGGCCGGCACGATTGCGCCGATCGTGATCGGTGCGGTGTTGGCCTGGGCGATCGAACGTGCGGTGAAGAACAGCCCCAACCGCGAACGCATCCTGCGCCGCGGCACGTTGCTGGCGTCGGGTCTGATCGTCGGCGAAAGCCTGTGGGGCGTGATCCTCGCCGCGTTGATCGTCGGCAGCGGCAGCCAGGAACCGGTCGCATTGGTCGGGGAAAGCTTCGAGCACATCGCCGAATGGATCGGTGGCGTCGCGTTCGCACTGTCGATCCTCTGGCTCTATCGGCGCGGCACCAAAGCCTGACCGTCGGCGCAGAAATCAACCAAGGGCGCGGCCGCAAGGTCGCGCCCTTTTTCTTTTCCAGCGTCGCGCACGTCGGAGCTGGAACGACCAAAGGTTGCAGTTACGCAGTTCCGCCCACGACGGCCGCATCGCCGTCGTAAAAATATTTATCGGAGACGATTGCGCGGTCGCGCCCGTTTTGTTTGCGACGATGCCGCGCGCATTGTCGCGCATCTGCGTCGCTATCGCAGAATACACCACATCAATCGAAACGCCTGTTTTCACGCGAATTTGGCGCGTTCTTCACACGCCGCTCGAATCCTGGCGCAGCGCGGCCGCGCGATTAAGGTTCGATTCAATCATCAACGCCGAATTGTCCGGACAGATCGTGACCGAAGAAGGGCATTCCGAGATGATTCGCGCCTACGCAAATCTGCGCCTTGCGACCAAGCTCGCCATTCCACTGCTGCTTCTGGCGCTGGTCACCATCTTCATCGTCGGCGATGCCCGCAGCGGCATGCAGACGCTCGGAACAACGCTGCACGAAATCGTCGACGCGCGCGCACCGCGCCGCGCCTTGTCGCTGACCATCTATGCGTCGATCAACGGCGCCACGGTTTCGGAAAAGAACCTGATCCTTGCCACCGAGAAATCGGACAAGGACATGTATGAAAAGCAATTCCGCGACCGCATCACCGAAGCGCGCACGGCACTCGACAGGCTGAATGCATTGGCTGACACGCAAAGCCGCCGCGACACCAACAAGCATATCGGCGAGTTGATCAACGCCTATGAAAAGGTCTGCGAAGGATCGATCGCCGCCGTGCGAAAAGGCGATTTCGAAGCTGCACGCGCCATTTCGCTGGGCGAAGGCCGCAAGGCGCGCTCGCCGCTGACGCAGCTGCTGGAAGAGCGCATCGCCGCCAACGGCAAAGAAATGGAAGAGTCGAAAGTGTCGGCGCTGGCGACCCAATCCGCCACCGAACGCAATCTGTTGCTGGTCGCCGTGGTCGGTTTGTTGGCGGGTTTTGGCGCGATTGGCGGCGTTGTGATCTTCCTCGTCGTGCGTCCGCTGACCAACATGACCAGCACGATGCAAACCTTGGCCAGCGGCAAGCTGGAGGTCGACGTCGTCGGCGCCGATCGCAAAGACGAAGTCGGCGCGCTGGCGCGGTCGCTGCAGGTGTTCAAGGACAATGCCCTCGAAGCGCGCCGTCTGACGGCCGAGCAAGAGGCGCTGAAAGCAAAAGCAGCCGCCGACCAGAAAGCTGCGCTGAATCAGATGGCCGACAGTTTCGAAGCGAGCGTCGGCGGCATCGTGTCGATGGTCGCCTCGGCGGCCACCGAAATGCAAAGCGCGGCGCAATCTTTGGCGACCACTGCGGATTCGGCGAGCCAGCAGGCCGCGGCCGTGTCGGCGGCAACAACCCAGACGACCGCGAACGTGCAAACGGTTGCGACCGCAGCCGAAGAATTGTCGTCGACCACCAGCGAAATCGCGCGCCAGGTGTCGCATTCCAACTCGATCGCCAATCAGGCCGTCGACGAAGCCCAAGCGACCAACCTCACGGTCGAAGGGCTCGCGACAGCGGCGCAGAAGATCGGCGAAGTGGTCGGGTTGATTCAAGACATCGCTTCGCAAACCAATTTGCTGGCGCTGAACGCAACGATCGAAGCCGCACGCGCGGGTGATGCGGGCAAAGGTTTTGCCGTCGTTGCCAGCGAAGTGAAGGCGCTGGCGGGGCAGACTGCGAAAGCAACCGAGGAGATCGGCGCGCAAATCGCCGCGATCCAGGGCGCCACCGACAATGCAGTCGGCGCGATCAAACGGATCGGCGGCACGATCGGCCAATTGAGCGAGATCTCGTCGGCGATCGCGGCGGCGGTGGAAGAGCAAAGTGCGGCGACGCGCGAGATTGCGTCGAACGTACAGCAAGCCGCGCGCGGCACCGACGAAGTCGCGACCAACATCGACGGCGTCACCCAGTCGTCGGGCGAAGTCGGCGCAGCGGCAAGCCAGGTGCTGGGCTCGGCCGGTGAATTGTCGCAACAATCGGAGCGGTTGAAGGTCGAAGTCGACCAGTTCTTGCGCACGGTGCGCGAGGCGGCTTAACCAAGACCAGCTCATCGTCTCCTGGTGACGCAATCCGTTACCAGGAGACGGTTTGTGCTGTTGTTTTGAGACGAAAACGCTACCGCCGATTTTAGCGAGTCACGATCGTTGCGCCGTGGATTTCACCCCGCGGTAAAGACGATGAAGACCCTGCAAAACCTGTCCGTTCGAACGCTTCTTCTTACCATGCTGGCCGTGATGGCAACGCTCGTCGTCGTTGAAGCCGGACGCGGCGCATTCGCTGCGTGGCAGAAGAAAAGCGTCGCCGAACGCATCCTGACCGAGAACGCGGCCGGCGAACGGCTGTTGCGCAGCGCCAGCGAATGGGCGCGCGAACGCGGCTTCACCAACACCGCCCTATCGTCGACCGCACCGATCGATACGCAGCGACGTAGCGCGATCGACGAGCGGCGCACGCTGGGCGACCAGGATCTGACGGCCGCGCTGGCGGAGATTCGTCGCGGCGTGCAGTTCACCGGTCGCGACGAAGCGATCCGCGCGGTCGAGATGGCCTTCGCTTCGTTGCGCGATCTGCGCAGCCGCGCCGATGCCGATCTGGCAAAGCCACGCGAACAGCGCGATGCCAAGCTGCGCGCCGAATGGGTGCCGGGCATCACGGCGCTGATCGAAGCAAGCCAACAATTGCGCCTGCGCGCCGAATCGCAACCGTCTTCGGCAGAGTCGCGCCTGGGCCGTATGCAGGGGCTGAAGCACGCCGCCTGGGTGATGTCGGAATTTATGGGCCGCGAACGCGCGGTGGTCGGGGCGATCATCTCGTCGGGACAGCCGATGACGCCGGCGCAACTCGAGGTCTTGTCCAAGCATCGCGGCCGCGTCGAATCGGCATGGGACATGTTGCAGACGACCTTGGCGCGCGATTCCCTGTCGCCGCGCGTGGTGCAGGCGATCGATCGCGTGCGCACAATCACCTTCGGCAAATTCCAGGACGTCCGCCTCGGCGTATATGCCGGCACCGGCACCTATCCGGTGACGGATCAGGAATGGGTGCGCCAATCGACTGAAGCGATCGACATGGTGCTGCAGCTCGGCACCGCGATCGGCGACGCCAGCACGGCGCTGGCAACCAGCAGTGCGGCCGACGAACATCTGCAGTTCCTGTTCGATTTCGCGCTGCTGCTGGTCGCGACGATCGCGGCCGGCTTCGCCTTCCGCACTACGCTGGTGCGCATCATTCGCCCCTTGGCCGACATGACTGGCGCGATGCGCAAATTGGCGGGCGGCGATTTGCAGATCACCGTGCCGGCACTGGAACGCGCTGACGAGATCGGCGCCATGGCGCAGGCGGTCGAAGTCTTCAAAGGCAATGCAATCGAACGCGACCGGTTGGAAGTCGCACGCATCGAACGGGAATCGCACGAGAAGCGCCGCCGCTCCTCGATCGACAATTCGGTGCAGAGCTTCGAAGGCTCGGTGCGCGAACTGGTCGACGCGTTGGTGCGTGCGTCGGGTGATCTCAACCGTACCGCAACCACCATGTCGTCGACCGCCGACCAGACCAGCATGCAATCGGGCATGGTCGTCGCCGCTGCCGACCTGGCGTCGAGCAACGTGCAGACCGCGGCTGCGGCAACTGAAGAAATGGCCGCATCGATCGCGGAGATCAGCCGGCAGGTGGCGCAGTCGACCGTGGTTGCAGAAACCGTCGCCAACGACGCGCGCCGCAGCGAAGAGACCGTGCAGCATCTCGCCACCGGCGCGCAGCGTATCGGCGACGTGGTGCAGTTGATCACCACCATTGCGGGCCAGACCAACCTGCTGGCGTTGAACGCGACGATCGAAGCGGCTCGCGCGGGCGAGATGGGCAAAGGCTTTGCCGTCGTCGCGGGCGAGGTGAAAGCGCTGGCAACGCAGACCGCCAAAGCGACCGAGGAAATCGGCGCGCAGATTACGCAGATTCAAGATCTGGTCGAAGCCGCCAACAGCGCCATCCGCACGGTCGGAAGTTCGGTCGGCGAAATGAATTCGATCTCGACCGCGGTTGCGGCTGCGATCGAAGAACAAGGTGCGGCGACGCGGGAGATCGCACGCAGTACGCAAGAAGCTGCACGCGGCGCCGCCGAAGTCACCACCAATATCGGTGGCGTCAGCGAGGGCGCGCGCCTGACCGGCAGCGCGTCGAACGACGTGCTGACTGCAGCCAACGACCTGTCGAGCAAGGCCGAAAGCCTGCAGCGCGAAGTCGATCGCTTCCTGCGCGAGATCCGCGCCGCGTAAGCCTCTTACGCGGTCTCTTTAAACAACTCGCGGCCGATCAACATGCGGCGGATTTCGCTGGTGCCGGCGCCGATCTCGTAGAGCTTGGCGTCGCGCAGATAGCGGCCGGCTGGGAAGTCGTTGATGTAGCCGTTGCCGCCCAGGATCTGAATCGCGTCCAGCGCGACCTGGGTGGCTTTCTCGGCGCTGTACAGAATGCAGCCAGCCGCGTCCTTGCGCGTGACTTCGCCACGATCGCACGCCGCAGCAACCGCATAGACATAGGCGCGTGACGCATTCAGCGTCGTGTACATGTCGGCAAGCTTGGCTTGGATCAACTGGAACTCGCCAATCGGCTGGCCGAACTGCTTGCGGTCATGCACGTATGGCACGACCAGTTCGAGACAGGCCTGCATGATGCCGAGCGGTCCGCCCGCTAGCACGACGCGTTCGTAGTCGAGACCGCTCATCAGAACTTTGACGCCGTCGCCGACTTTGCCGAGCACGTTCTCGGCCGGCACGAAACAATCTTCGAACACCAACTCGCACGTGTTCGATCCGCGCATGCCCAGCTTGTCGAGCTTGGGGCTCGACGAAAAACCTTTGAAGTTGCGCTCGATCAGGAACGCGGTGATGCCGCGCGGGCCGGCATTGAGATCGGTCTTGGCGTAGACGACCAGCACGTCGGCGTTGGGACCGTTGGTGATCCACATCTTGGTGCCGTTCAGCACATAGCCGTCATTGCCGCGCGTTTCGGCCTTGATGCGCATCGACACGACGTCCGAGCCCGAATTGGCTTCGGACATAGCGAGCGCGCCGACATTTTCGCCGCTCATCAGCTTGGGCAGATACTTCTTCTTCTGCGCGTCGTTGCCGTTGCGGTGGATCTGGTTGACGCACAGGTTCGAATGCGCGCCGTAGGACAGGCCGACCGAGGCCGAGGCGCGGCTGATTTCTTCCAGCGCGATGACATGGGCGAGATAGCCCAGGCCCGTACCGCCCAACTCTTCTGCGACGGTCATGCCGAGCAAGCCCAGCTCGCCCAGCTTCACCCACAGGTCGGCGGGGAATTCATTGTCGCGATCGATGTCGGCGGCGCGCGGTGCGATTTCCGCATCAGCGAAGCGGCGGATTTCACGGCGGAGCGATTCCAGGTCTTCACCGAGACCGAAATTCAGGGTCGGGATGTGCATGGGGGCGGACGCTAGGCGCCCAGAGCGCGCTCGTCCACGCTGCAAAAACGCAAGAAAGAAAGTTTCACGTCAGCGCCTCGCACACGCATGGACACGCTCTGGTCATGGCCACATCGGTGACTGTCGTTCTTCGCAACGAAGCTTTATTGACAGGCCTTCCGCCGGTGGGCTTTGTCGGGCCGTGCGACTCGAGACCCGCGTTAATTCCCGCTCGGATGCGTTCCAGGCCAACCGCGCTGCCATGCAGGCGCTGGTCGACGAACTGCGTTCGGATTCGGCCCGCATTGCCGCCGGTGGCGGCGAGACGGCCTTGGAACGCCACCGCGCGCGCGGACGGCTGACTGCGCGCGAGCGTATTCAGCGCCTGATCGATCCCGGCACGGCGTTTCTCGAACTCTCTGCCTTCGCTGCACACGGCATGTATGGCGGTGACGTTCCGGCGGCCGGGATCATCACCGGCATTGGCCGCATCGAAGGCACCGAATGCGTCGTGGTGGCCAACGACCCGACCGTCAAAGCCGGCACCTATCATCCGTTGACGGTGAAGAAACATCTGCGCGCGCAGGAAATCGCGCTGCAGAACCGGCTTCCCTGCATCTATCTGGTCGAATCCGGCGGCGCCTTCCTGCCTTTGCAGGACGAGGTCTTTCCCGACCGCGATCATTTCGGCCGCATCTTCTACAACCAGGCGACCTTGTCGGCCGAGCGCATTCCGCAGATCGCGGTCGTGCATGGCAGCTGCACCGCGGGCGGCGCGTATGTGCCGGCGATGGCCGACGAGAGCATCATCGTCAAAGGCCAAGGCACGATCTTTCTCGGTGGGCCGCCGCTGGTGAAAGCGGCGACCGGCGAAATCGTGACCGCAGAAGAATTGGGCGGCGCCGACGTGCATTGCCGCAAGTCGGGCGTCACCGATCACTATGCCGAAGACGACGCGCACGCGCTGGCGATTGCGCGCCGCATCGTTGCGACCCTGAACCGTCGCAAACTGCCCGTGGTCGCACTGCGCGAGCCAAAGGCGCCGCTGTACGACGCAAACGAATTGTACGGCATCATCTCGGCCGATCGGCACGTGCCGTACGACGTGCATGAAGTGATCGCGCGCCTGGTCGACGGCAGCGAGTTCGACGAGTTCAAACGCCTCTATGGCGGTTCGCTTGTGTGCGGCTTCGCGCATCTGCACGGCATGCCGATCGGCATCATCGCCAACAATCCGGCGGTGCAAGGCGGCATTCTGTTCAGCGAAAGCGCGGTCAAAGGCGCGCATTTCATCGAGCTGTGCACGCAGCGCGGCGTGCCGCTGCTGTTCCTGCAGAACATCACCGGATTCATGGTGGGCAAGGCCTACGAGGCCGGCGGCATCGCCAAAGACGGCGCCAAGCTGGTGACCGCCGTGTCGTGCGCGAAAGTGCCGAAACTGACCTTGGTCATCGGCGGTTCGTTCGGCGCCGGCAATTACGGCATGTGCGGCCGCGCCTTCAGCCCGCGCTTTTTGTGGACCTGGCCCAATGCGCGCATCTCGGTGATGGGCGGCGAACAGGCGGCGCGCGTGTTGATGACCATCCGTCGCGACGCGATCGAAGCCAAAGGCGGCAAATTCACCGACGAAGAAGCGGAAAGCTTCATGGCGCCGATCCGCAACCAGTACGAGACGCAGGGCCATCCCTATTACGCGTCGGCGCGACTGTGGGATGACGGCATCATCGATCCCGCCGATACGCGCCGCGTGCTGGCGCTGGGTCTGTCGGCTGCGCTCAACGCACCTATCGAGCCCACGCCGTTCGGCGTGTTCCGTATGTGATGCGAAGCATGCGTCGCATGGTTCGCATCATCCCCGCGCAAGCGGGGATCCAGGAAACACAATGAGTTTTCGACGGGACATGATCCGCTTCGGCGTCTTCTTTGCGGCGCTGGTCGTGATCTATGGCGGCATGACGGTCGCCGGCTACGAAGACACGAACAAATTCACCTACGCGATGTTCGGCAGCCTGGCGGTGACGTTCGTGGTCGTCGAGCTGCTGATCCGCCCACGGGGCCCGAAATGATTCAGTACGACATCGACGCGCGCGGCGTTGCGACGATCGCGATCAACCGCCCCGACGTTGCCAACGCGATCAACGAAGAGACGATCGCGGCCCTGACCGAGGCATTCGAAAAAGCCGCAGCCGATAGCGCGGTGCGCGTTGTCGTGCTGACCGGTCGCGGCAAGGCGTTTTCGGCCGGCGCCGACCTCGCCTGGATGAAACGCGCTTCGACGATGAGCCACGAAGAGAACGTGGCCGATGCGTTGAATCTGGCGGCGCTGCTTCAGGCGATCGACACCTGCCCCAAGCCGACCGTGGCGTTGGTCAACGGCGCTGCATTCGGCGGCGCGGTTGGATTGACCGCTGCGTGCGACGTCGCCATCGCCGCCGACAATGCCGCGTTCCGCTTGTCGGAAGTGCGGCTGGGCCTGGTGCCCGGAATCATCAGCCCCTACGTCGTTGCCGCGATCGGCGCCAAACAGGCGCGCCGCCTGTCCGTCACCGCGTCGTTGTTCGACGCACACGAGGCGTTGCGCATCGGTCTGGTCGCGAGCGTCGTACCGTTGGACGAGTTGGGCGCGGCCGGCGCCAAGCTGGTCGCCGCCATTCTGGAAAACGCGCCGCAGGCGATGACCATGGCGAAGACCTTGATCGGCGTCGTCGCCAACGAACCGATCGACGAAGCCTTGGCGCAGTTGACGGCCGAGTTCATCGCCGCCGCGCGCGCCAGTGACGAAGGCCGCGAAGGCGTCGCCGCCTTTCTCGAAAAACGACTGCCAAATTGGCGGACCCCGCGCGCAGGCGCGAAAGAGAACAACTAGAATGTTGAAGACGCTGCTCATCGCCAATCGCGGCGAAATCGCGGTTCGCATCGCGCGCACGGCGCGCAAGCTCGGCGTGCGCACAGTTGCGGTCTATAGCGACGCCGATCGTCACGCCGCCCACGTCGTCGCGTGCGACGAAGCCGTGCGCATCGGTCCGCCCGCGGCACGCGACTCGTATCTGAAAGTCGACGCGATCCTCGAGGCGGCGCGCGCGACTGGCGCCGACGCGATTCATCCCGGCTACGGGTTTCTCAGCGAACGCGCTGACTTTGCCGAAGCATGCGAAACGTCCGGCATTATTTTTGTCGGCCCGCCCGCCAGCGCCATTCGCGCCATGGGGTCGAAGAGCGAAGCCAAAACCCTGATGCAGGCGGCCAACGTGCCGCTGGTGCCGGGCTATCACGGTGCCGCGCAGGATCTCGAAACGCTGCGCAAAGCGTCGGCCAAAATCGGCTATCCGGTGCTGCTCAAAGCGGCGATGGGCGGCGGCGGCAAAGGCATCCGCATCGTCGAGCGTGAAGAAGATCTGGCCCAGTCGATCGAGCTGGTGACGCGCGAAGCGATTGCCGCGTTTGGCGACGGCACCTTGCTAGTCGAAAAATACGTGACGCGCCCGCGCCACGTCGAAGTGCAGGTCTTCGCCGACAAGCATGGAAACTTCGTCCATCTGTTCGAACGCGACTGCACCTTGCAGCGCCGTCATCAGAAGGTGATCGAAGAAGCACCGGCACCCAACCTGTCGGCCGACGCGCGCAAGACGTTGCATGCGAGCGCCATCGCAGCCGCCAAGGCGATCGGCTATGTCGGCGCCGGCACGGTCGAGTTCCTGCTGGGGGCCGATGGCGCTGTGTACTTCATGGAAATGAATACGCGCCTGCAGGTCGAACATCCGGTGACCGAATACGTCACCGGTTTTGATCTGGTCGAATGGCAGTTGCGTGTCGCATCGGGCGAGACGCTGCCGCGGACGCAAGACCAGATTCACGCGCAAGGCCACGCGGTCGAAGCACGTCTCTACGCCGAAGATCCGTCGCGCGACTTCATGCCGTCGACCGGCAAGCTGACGCGCCTGTCGATGCCCGACGATATCCGTATCGATTCCGGTGTGCGGGAAGGCGACACGATCACGTCCTATTACGACCCGATGATCGCCAAGCTGATCGCGGGTGCGGCCACGCGTGAAGAAGCGTTTGCCAAACTTGCCAACGCGCTCGACGAAACCGCGGTCGATGGCGTCCGCACCAACGCAGCGTTCCTCGCCGCTTTGGCGCGCGATCCCGCGGTCGCTGCGATGCAGATCGACACGAGCTGGATCGAACGTCGCGAAAGCAGCGCCGCCGTCGCTGCCGATCCGTCGCTCGCTGCGCTGGCCGCGTTGTACACGCGCAGCACGCGGCCGACCGGCAACGATCCGTGGGATGTGACCGACGGGTTCCGCGTCAATCTGCCGGCCGAAGACGTGATCGCCTTGGATATCGACGGCACAACGCGCCGCTTCGGCGTCACACGCGACGCCCAGTCGCTGCGCATCGACGGGCATCTGGTGAACCTGATCGACCTGTCGAACGGCGCCATCGCAGCCGAAATTGACGGTCGCTTGCGCCGCGCAACCGTGTCGCTGCGCGATGGCGGCATCGCGCTGTTTGCCAACGGCGCCAGCCTGGTCGCAACCGTGCCCGATCCGTTGGTGACGGTGCAGGCCGGCGGTGCCAGCGGTGATCTGAAAGCGCCGATGCCGGGCACCGTGGTCGCGATCGAGGTCGAGGCCGGTGCGAAAGTGACGGCGGGCACCACGCTTCTCATTCTGGAAGCGATGAAAGTGCATCTGCCGATTCACGCGCCGACCGACGGCACGGTCGGCGAGTTGTTCGTTGCGCTTGGTGACCAGGTGATGGAAGGCGCGCCGTTGGCGCATATCGATCCGGCGTAAGGTCAGCGCTTACTTGCATCTTGCTGCTTGCGCGGCATCGCGCGGGCTGCTCGTCTTGGCGAACGATGCTCTATCTGATCGCCTTCTTCCTGCCGCCGCTGGCTGTGCTGTTTGCGGGCAAGCCGTTTCAGTCGATCGTCAGCTTCGTGCTGTGGGTCTTCGCCTGGGTCGGGCTGATTTTCTTCGTCGTGCCCGGCGTGATCCTGTGGCTGCTGCTGGTCGTGCACGCGTTCAAGTTGATCAGCGACAACAAAGCCGACCGCCGCGCCCGTGAAATCGCCGACGCGGTACGTCACGCACGCTAGGCGGTCACCAGATCCAGTAGACGCAGCAACGCCACGGCGTCGGCCGGCGCGCGCACCTTTGCGTCATTGTCGAAATAGACGAACACGTCGCGGCCGTCCTTGCTCGCACGTCGCACCCAGCGCGCCCATTCGCGCAGCTGCTTGTCGTCGTATCCGCTGACATAGGTCTCTTCGCCGCCATGGAGCCGCGCATAAGCGAAGTCGGCCGTGTCGGCGTGATAGCGCGCCCAGCGCGATGAATCAGCGGCAACCATCGCGATATTATGCCTGCGCAACAGCTCCAGCGACGCCGGCTCGATGAAACTGTCGTGGCGCGGCTCCAGCGCGTGCCGCAATGGCCGGTTCTCGTCGATCTTCAGATATGCCCGCCCCGCCATCCGCGGCTCGTGACGCCGGGCAAGCGTGCGCGCCTGCGCTGTGTCGCGCGGCAGCAGCGCGAAGAACGCGGCCATACGGCCCGCGTCGAACTTGAAGGTGGCAGGCAGCTGCCACAATACAGGCCCCAGCTTGTCGTTCAGCGCGAGAATTCCGGAGGCAAAGAAATTGGCCAGCGCAGCTTCGACGCCGACCAGCTTCTTCATGTGGGTGAGAAAGCGCGGTCCCTTTACTGCGAACAGGAAATCGTCGGGCGTTTCGTCACGCCAGCGTTCGAAACTGGACGGTCGCTGGAGCGAATAGAAAGTGCCGTTGATCTCGATTGAATTCACCTGCGAAGCGGCGTAGGCCAGCTCGCGCTTTTGCGGCAGCTTGGGCGGATAGAACACGCCGCGCCATCCGGCATAGGTCCAGCCTGACAATCCGATGCGAACGGTCATGGAAGAACAAGCGCCGCGCGCGTGGCACTTGTTCCGCGCCGTCAGACATCGTCGCCGAAGATCGCCTCGACCTTCTTGCCGAACAGTTTGGCGATGGTGAGCGCGAGCGGCAGCGACGGGTCGTAGCGCTCGCTTTCAATCGCGTGGATCGTCTGGCGCGACACGCCCAACTGTTCCGCCAATTCGATTTGGGTCCAGCCGCGCGCATTGCGCAGCTCGCGTACGCGGTTCTTCATCGACGGCGCGCCGCTGCGAGATTCTGCAACACCTCGACGACGCTGCAGAGCAGCCAGGCGATGCTGGCCGCGACCCAGACCGACGACATCGACAGGCGCGGCCAACCTGCGTGCTCGAGCATGGCGTAACCGATTGACCACACCATCGTGAGACCACCGGTCGCGGCCAGATTGGCGAGCAACTTGCGCTGGCCATATTCGTCGGTGCGGCGGATCGCACGCAGGATTGCGGCGCCGATTACGAGCACACCGATCATCGGCAGCAGCGCGACCGCGTCGCGTGTCAGCCCGTCCGGCAAAGCCGCGACATAGGCTTTGGCGATGCGCGAAAAGACGAAGCAAAGCAGAACGCCGAACGCCACCTCGGCGAAATACCGAAGCCCGTTGCGGCGCGTCGTTGGCGTTTCCCAGCCACTGAACATCGTCACCTCCTGTGTAAAGGTACCTTTACCTCCCACAGGGCCGGCAGCGTGTCAAGCGACCTTTACATCAGCCTTTTACATCAGCGCGGGCTGGCCCCAGCAATCCACGTGGTGACGCGAAACAGTCCGGTTAATGTCGTGATCCACAATGTGCGCCGGTCGGCGCCGTCCCAGGCGAGGTCGGTCGCGGCTTCTGGAAGCGGCAACATCCCGATCCAGGATCCGTCCGGGTTGAGCACGATGATGCCGCGCGCGGCTGCGCAATAAATGTGGCCCTCGCTGTCGGTCGCGAGCGCGCGTATGCCGCGCCCGTTCGATGCGCTTAGATCGGCCAACAGGCGCGGCGCGGCAGCGAGGTCGTCGGCCGACGCGACAAGCACCCGACCTTCTTCGTAATCCGACAAATAAAGCAGCCGTTCATCGGGCGACAAAGCGAGGCCCAACACACCGCGCGGCACGCCTTCGCGCCGAACCGGGCGGTCGACTTGGTCGTTGGCCGGTGTCGGGTGGCGCCAACGAAATGCGTAAGACGCGCCGTCGCGCGGCGGCGCATGCGACTGTTCGAGATACGCAGCGGGATCGGTCCAGAAAACACGGTTGTCGCGTGCGATCACCAGGCGTGTCGGGCCGCCGCGCGTGTCGGCAATCGTCTTGCCGTTGGTTGCCGGCGTCGGCAGCGCGTCCAGCACGATGTCCGTATCGCTGCCGCGCCGGGTCAGGCGCTGCGACAGGCGCGACGCTTCCCACAAGTGCCCGTCGCCGTCGCGCGCGCGCCCGTTTGCGACTTGCGCGACACGCTGCACCAACACGCTGCCGTCGGGCGCGATCCGGATCTGCTGCCAAAAATTCGTGTCGCTGAAGACGACTGCGCCGCGCTCGACGAACAGACCTTCCGCCGTGTGCGCGACGCCTTGCAGGCGCATCTCAGGCGGTGCTGCGAAAATCTGGGCCAGCTCGGCCGGAACCGTCGGCGCCGGCGCCGGTGGTGCGGGCGCGAGCAGGAACAGCGCGATCAGCGCGCGCAGCATCAGATCTTCAGGCTGCGCAATGTTTCCGTCGTCGCGATCGCGTCGGTGCGCTGGCGTGACTTGGCCTGGTACTGCGCCAACGCAGCCACGGTGCCGGGGCCGATGCGGCCGTCGAATTCACCGACCAGGTTGCGCGCGGCCAAGGCCTGCTGCAGCGACGCGACGTCGTTGCCGCTTGATCCGGCGCGCAGCCGCAACGTGTCGCCGGTCCAGCTTTGCTGCGCCGCCAGCCGCACTTCGCGCGCGGTCACCAGCATGTAGTCGAGCGCCAACCCGTCCTGCGCCGGATTGTGCGGCCAGTTGAGGCCGGCTGCATCGCGCAGCTTGGCATAGTCGTGCAACGGCTCGCCGCTGGTCGCGTCGTACCAGCCGCGCACAGTCTGGCAACCGGCGCTGCTGAAATCGGTCTGGTCGGTGGAGCGGCCCGACGCGTGGATATTGTCGTAGGGCCGGGTCAGCGCGATCGGCGAGCTGGCTTCATAGCTGAGAGCGTGCAGCGCACGCCGCACGGCAATTCTGCTTTCCATCCGGAACGCGCCGAATTGCGGCGCGCGGCTGTCGATGCCGTGCGTGCCGACTTCGTGGCGGTAGAGGCCGGTCGGAAGCTGGTTGGCGATCCCGTCGCCCGCGCCCCAGATGAATTGTTCGCGCACGAAGAGGTGGTTCGGCACGGTCGAGCCGGTGAACAGCGCCAGGCGATCGCGCATCCGGTCCCAAATTCCCAGCACGCAATTGAAGCGGCGGTGATCGACGCGGCGCTCGGACAAGGAGACTCCGGCAGGATCGGGCGGGCCGTCCAGAATCGTGGCGCCGCGAATCCCGACCAGCACCAAAGGTGTCTGGAGTTCAAACCGGTTCCAGCGCGCCAAGGCGGTCAGTGCGTCGGGCGTGACCCGGAACGGCGTCATGTCGAACGGGGCCGGGACATGCGCGTAGTCGGGCGAGCGCGGATCGGGCGACGGGCCGACCGGTCCCAACGGGTCGATCACGGGCGCCGACTTGGGTTGCGCCACCAGTTCGACGAGGCGCTGGCCCGCATCGGGCGCTTCGCCGTTATCGACGCCGTCTTCCGGCTTGCCGTCCTGCTTTTTCATCGCATCAGGCTGCGTCCAACAAAGCCGCGCGGCAAGCCATCCGCGTTAAGAATTGCCCGGCCTGCGCTGTTGAACAGGTCGTGAAGGTGCTGCGCAGTTAAAAGAAAGTTCACGCTCATACCGCTAGGTCGCAGCGATACTCTTCCGAGGAGCAACGCAACGTGATCGCCCTTATCGGGGTCGCCGTCATTCTGGTCACCGTGTTCGGCGCGTACATCGCGTCCGGTGGCAAGATGTCGATCATCATCCACGCCCTGCCGTTCGAAATGACGATGATTATGGGTGCCGGCATCGGCGCCTTCCTCATCTCGAACCCGATGCATGTCACCAAAGGCGCGCTGAAGGACCTCAAGGTCGCGCTGAAAGGCTCGCATTGGACCAAGCAGGACTTTCAGGACCTGCTGTGCCTGATGTTCGCTCTGATCAAGCTGATGCGCCAGAAAGGCGCCATCGCAGTCGAGCCGCACGTGGACGCGCCGGACAAGTCCGAGATCTTCAAGCGCTATCCGCACATCCTCGACGATCACTTCGTCTTGCCGTTCATCGCCGACACGATGCGCATGATGACCATGAACGTGAACGACCCGCACCAGGTCGAAGACGCGATGGAAAAGCAGCTCAAAAAGCACCACGCCGAAATTCTGGCTCCGGCCAACGCGCTGCAGACCCTGGCCGACGGTACGCCGGCGCTGGGTATCGTCGCGGCGGTGCTGGGCGTCATTAAGACCATGGCCTCGATCGATCAGCCGCCGCCCGTTCTGGGTCTGCTGATCGGCGGCGCGCTAGTCGGTACCTTCCTCGGCGTGTTCCTCGCCTATGGTCTGATCGGTCCGTTCGCGGCGCGCATCAAACAGGCGCATCAACAGGACGGCCAATTCTACGCGGTGGTGCGCGACGCGCTGGTCGCGTTCCTGCACGGCCACAGCCCGCAAGTCTCGGTCGAAGTCGCACGCGGCAACGTCCCGAGCCATTTCCAACCGTCGTTCCAGGAACTGGAAGCGGCGCTGGGCCAAGTTCCGGCGGGAAGCTGATTCGTTATGGCTGAAAAAGGTGCCGGCGCCTCGATCATCATCAAGAAGCATGGTGATGATCACGAACACGGCCATCACGGCGGTGCGTGGAAAGTCGCCTATGCCGACTTCGTGACCGCGATGATGGCGTTCTTTCTGCTGCTATGGCTGCTGAACGCCACGTCGGAAGAGCAGAAGAAGGGCATCGCCGATTATTTCGACCCGAACGTCAGCGCGTCGTCGTCGCGCAGCGGTTCGGGCGGCGTGTTGGGCGGCACGACCCTGGCGCCCAAAGGCGCGATGACGTCGGACTCGTCGAACTTCGAACTCAAGCGCAACGAGCGCCTGGCACCGGTCGAAGAAGCCGACACAGTCAGCCAAGAAACCAAGATCGAGACCGAAGCCAAGGCAGCCGCCGAACAGGCACGCAAGGAAGAAGAAGAGCGCTTCAAGTCGGTCGAAAAGGCGCTCAAGGAAACGCTCGAGAAACAACCCGAGCTGAAAAACCTGGCGCAGAATCTGTTGATCGACAGCACCGCCGAAGGGCTGCGCATTCAGCTGATCGACCAGCAGAACTATTCGATGTTCGAACGCGGCTCGGCCTATATGACGCCCGAAGCACGCCGTCTGGTCGCGCAGATCGTGCAAGTCGTGAACCAGCTCAACAACAAGCTTTCAATCCGCGGTCATACCGACTCGCGCCCGTTCGTCAGCCGCGCCGGCTACGACAACTGGAACCTGTCGAGCGACCGCGCGCTCGACACGCGCCTGGCCTTGCTTGAAGGCGGGTTGGATCCGCGCCGGATCTCGAACGTCACCGGTCTTGCCGACGGCGAACCGCTGGTTCCGGATCCGCTCGACGCGCGCAACCGCCGTATGTCGATCATCCTGCTGCGCGAAGCCAAAGGCGTGCCCGGCAAATAGCAAGCGCCGGCTTGCACACCGCCCGCAAACGCGCTCGGCTTCGTCCATGCGCATTGTGAGCTGTGGCGAAGCAGTCGTCGATTTTCTGCCGGCCGATGCAAGCTGGTCGGCCCGCGCCGGCGGGTCGCCGTTCAATGTTGCGATCGGCCTGGCGCGGCTTGGCGTTGCGACCGGCTTTCTCGGACGTCTGTCGACTGATCTGTTCGGCGACAAGTTCGTCGCCCAACTCGAACGCGAACAGATCGCGACGTCGTTGGTGACGCGCAGCACCGACCCGTCGCTGCTGGCCTTCGTCGATCTGACGCAGACGACGCCGCGCTATGGATTTTACGGCAACGGCGCTGCGGATTTCGGCCTGACCGCCGCACCCGGCCTGCCCGACACAGTGCGCGCATTGCATGTCGGTTCGCTGGCCTGGGCGATGGGCAGCACCGCCGCGACGTTGGAAAGTCTGGTTGCGCGCGAATTCACGCGGCGCCTGATTTCGTTCGATCCCAATCCGCGCCCCTCGTTGCTGGGCGACGCAGCCGCGATCCGCGCCCGGTTTGATCGAAGCCTGGCGCGCGCGCACATCGTCAAACTGTCGGACGAAGATCTCGCCTTCCTGCTGCCCGGCCACACGCCCGACCAAGCGGCCGAGTTGTTCGTCGCGCGCGGCGTGCTGCTGGCGATCGTGACGCGCGGTACGCAGGACACGATCTGGCGCTGCGCCGGCGGCGGCGGCACGACACCGATCGTCGCGACCGCGGTGGCCGACACGATCGGCGCCGGCGATTCCTTTACCGCCGGCCTGCTGGCCGCGTTGTCGGCGCGCGATCTCGATTCGTCGACCTTGTTGCGCGCTGCACCGCGCGAGCTGCTTGCTGCCTGCATCGCCGAGGCGACGCGGTGCGCATCGATCACCTGCAGCCGGATCGGCGCCGATCCGCCGCATCGACGAGACCTGGCATGATCGAAGCGCTTGCCTGGATTGGACTGGTCGCCTTCGCGATTTCGGGCGCGACCGCGGCGGCGCAGGCGCGGCTCGACGTCGTCGGCTTCGCGCTGGTTGCGGTGGTGACCGGATTCGGCGGCGGCACGTTGCGCGATCTGGTGCTGGGCGTGCGGCCGGTAAATTGGGTCGAACATCCAGCCGGGCTTTGGCTGTGCGCGCTGACCGGCATCGTCTGTTTCATCTTCGAACGCGGCTTGCAGCATCGCCGGCTGAATCAGTTGCTGCCTTGGGCCGACGCGCTTGGGCTTGGCGCCTTTGCCGTGATCGGCACCGAGATCGCGCTGCGCACCGGCGCCGGTCCGTTCATTTCGATTTTGATGGGCGTCGCCACCGCAACGATCGGTGGCCTGGCGCGCGACGTGTTGTGCAACCAGGTGCCGATGGTGTTGCGCAAAGAAATCTACGCGCTGGCGGCGGCGCTGGGTGCGACGACCTTCGTCGTGATGCTGGAAGTCGGCATGCCGCAGGAAGTCGCGGCGATCATCGGTTTTGCCGCCGGCCTAACATTGCGCGCAGCCGCGATTGCGTTGCGCCTATCGCTACCGACCGCGCGGGCGCGCTAGCAGGCGGTGACGTTGGTCGCCAAACCGCCGAGCGACGTTTCCTTGTAGGCCTGCGCCATGTCGGCGCCGGTACGTTTCATGGTGCGGATCACGTCGTCGAGCGAGACGTGGTGCGTGCCGTCGCCTGACATCGCCAGCCGCGCTGCTTCGATCGCTTTCACTGCGCCAACCGCGTTGCGTTCGATGCACGGGATCTGCACCAGCGCCTTCACCGGATCGCAGGTGAGGCCCAGATTGTGCTCCATGCCGATCTCGGCTGCGTTTTCGATCTGCGCGTTGGTGCCGCCCAGCGCTGCGGTCAGTCCAGCAGCCGCCATCGAACAAGCGACGCCGACTTCACCCTGACATCCGACTTCGGCGCCCGAGATCGATGCGTTGCGCTTGTAGAGTCCGCCGATCGCACCCGCCGTCAGCAGAAAGCTGCGCACACCGGCCGGCGTGCCGCCCGCGAGTTTGACGTAGTAGGTCAGCACCGCAGGCACGATGCCCGCCGCGCCCATCGTCGGCGCAGTGACGACACGGCCGCCCGCTGCATTCTCTTCGTTGACCGCCAGCGCCCAGACATTGACCCAATCGAGCGCCGCCAGCGGATCGGCGGTAATACGGTCGCGGCAAATCTGCGCCAGGCGCGCTGCACGGCGCTTCACGCGCAAGCCGCCCGGCAATTCGCCGTCTTCGCGCATGCCGCGCGCAATCGTCGACTGCATCGCCGACCAGATCGCATCCAATCCCGCTTCGATCTGCGCGTCGTCGCGCGAAGCGCGTTCGTTCGCGTGCTGTAGATCGGCGATCGAGAAATTGTTGCGCGCGCATTGTTCGAGCAGTTCGGCCGCGCTGTTGAACGGATGGGGCACCGCGACTTCGCCGCTCGCCGGCGCGTTCAAGCGGGCCTCGTCTTCGTCGACCACGAACCCGCCACCGACCGAGTAGTAGATGCGGTTGTCGATCACCTCGCCCGATTCGTCATACGCCGCAAAGCGCACGCCGTTGGGGTGAAAGGTCGGCATGATCTCGCCGCGAAAATCCATGTCGCGCGTGGGATCGAACGCAATCACATGCGTGCCGCCGAGATTGAGTTTCTTGGTCGCACGGATCTCGGCCACGGTCGGCGCGATAATGTCCGGATCAATCGTGTCCGGCGATGCGCCGGCAAGGCCCAACAACACGGCGCGATCGGTGCCGTGACCGACGCCGGTCAACGCCAACGAGCCCATCAACTCGATCGTGATGCGGTGCACAAGATCGCGATTCAGCCGCTCGACGAAGCGTTTCGCGGCAAGCATCGGCCCAACCGTATGCGACGAAGACGGGCCGATTCCAGGTTTGAACAGATCGAAAACGGAGATGCTCATGCGGCTTCTTCTACACGCTTGAATGCGGCAGCCACATCGCTACCTTTTGCTGTGTAAGCGCAACCCACGAAAGGAGGTGATCCAATGTCGCATTCCCATAGGCGCGTCGGATCTTTGGCGGTCGAAACCCAAGTGGGGGTCGGTCTCCTGGCGTAGGTCGCGCCTCAGGAATCCGTATCTGGGCGGGGCCGGTCCTTTGTTGGATCGGCCCCGTTCGGTTTTACATCGCTAGTTCTTCCACAAACGTTCGGTGGCGATCGCGGCACCTTCGGCCAATGCCGCGAGCTTCGCGAAAGCGATGTCGGGATGCACCGTGCCGTAGCCCGCGAAGGTCGAGAATCCACAATCACTGCCGGCCAAAACGCGCTCGCGCCCGACGATGCCCGCGAACCGCACGATCCGTTCCGCGACCAACAGCGGATGTTCGATAAAGTTGGTGGTCGAATCGAGCACGCCCGGAATCAACACGACGTCGTCGGGTAGTTTGTAGCGCGTCCACACGTCCCATTCATGGGCGTGGCGCGGATTGGCGGCTTCGAACGACAGCGCGCCCGCTTTCAGTTTCAGCAGCACTGGCGCGATGCGCTCCAACGCGACGTCGCAATGATGCGGGCCTTCGTAATTGCCCCAGCAGGCATGCACGCGGATCTGCGCCTTCGGTATGTTTGCCAACGCCGCATTGAGAACCGCGACGTGCCGGTCGATGCGCGCCAGAAATTCGTCGTCGCTGCGATCCTTGAACATCATGTGGCGGCCCAGCGCCAAATCCGGACTGTCGATCTGCAGCACGAATCCGGCCGCGACGATGGCTTCGTATTCGGCGCGCATCGCGGTCGCCAGCGCGTCGAGATAGGAATCGTCGTCGGGATAAAAATCGTTGGGCTGGAACAGCGCGATGACGCCCGGCGCGGCCGCGTTCATGAACGCGCCGGGCGCAGGGGTTGCGCGCAATGCGGCGTGAAAATGTTTCAGATCGGCTTCGAGCGGCGCCATCGTCTTGACCGCAATCGGTCCGACGCAGCGCGGGCGCGTATGGGTCGGCGTGCCGCCGCCGGTGCGAACTGCGTGCGCAGCGAAGCCCGGGAATTGTTCGAGGTCGGCCGGAATGCGGCGCGGCGTGTCGCCGTCGAATCCGGTCAGGCGATGTTTGATATAGGCGGCGTAGCTGATCTTCGACATCTCACCGTCGCTGACGATGTCGATGCCGGCGTCGCGCTGGCGTCGCACGATGTCGGCGACGGCGCGACCGAAGACGTCATCGACCTGCGCTGGATCCAGCGGGTCGCCGCGTTCTTCGGCGAACAGCAACTCTGCCACGTCGACTGGACGTGGCAGGCTGCCAACATGCGTGGTGAGAATTCGGTCGCGGCTGATCTGCACGCAACCGAGTCTAGGACGACTTGCTGTCTTCTTCGACGTGTTCGTCCTGAGCTGGCGCCTGGCTCGGCGTCACGATCTTGCTCGGCACGTTGATCGGCACGACCGCGCCGAACACGTCCATTTGGCCGAGCCCGCCATACGATCCAAATCCACCCAGCGACATCGCCGCCTCCATCCAACGTTGACGGGGCATGGGCGGTGCAAGCCCGAGTCCAAGCGCCGGGCCGCAGAAAGGCTGGGATTCTTGCGGGCGCGACCCGGTCAGACCCGGGCCGCCCTGCAGAATCTTCCCGTCAGCCGGCTTCCTGGAGCAGCTCGGCGAACGACTTCTGCTCCTGCTTCGGCTTCTTGGTCATCGCTTCCTGGATCGACTTGCGGATGTCGTCTTCGATCGCCTGGCGCTCAGCCGGCGGCAGCGCTGCGAGGCTTTCTTCCGACAGGTTGTGCGCTTTCAAATAGGCTTCGCGCAGCCGTTCGATCGGCGACTTCTTCGACTCGCGCAGAAACTCGTCGATCACCGAATCCGACGACGTACCGCTCTGCGCATTGGGCTTGGCGGTGCTGGTGACCGTGGCGCCACCCCCGTTGCGGAAGAAGCTGTCGGTTGCGATCGACGACATAGCGGCCTCATTGGAAAATCTACTGCGCGCGGCAGTGCAAATTCCGTGCACAGTTTTCGTCGCGAAAAACTGGCGGAAAGCCTGTGATTCTTCGCGGCGCATCCCGGCGCTAGGCAGCAACGGGCATGCAGATTTTTCCGCTACAGCTTGCCGGCGGTGCGAGGGGCGTAGGAGACCGACACAAACGCCTTCTTCGCGCGCGGCACATCGGCGACATGCAGGCCGATCGCCGTGTCGTCTGCCTGCCAACTGACGTCGAGTTGTTGCGTGTAGCGCGTCGGCTTCGACGTCTTCTCACCGACCGGCTGTCCGTATTTCTGCGTCAGCGCCTCGCGCACCGACTTGTAGCAACCGGTTGCTTGTTTGCGGTCGCCCTCGGGCGTGTAGAGCGCGACCTTGGCCAGACCACCGCCACGCTGAAACCAGAAATTGACGCGATAGGAACAGCCGCTTGCGTCGTATTGCGGGATCATCAGGCTGGCGATCAGTTCGCCGTCGACATTGTCGCGATCGGTATTCGGAACCGCTGCGGGATATTTCGCGCGCACGTCGGCGGCGCTCATCCCCCAATTCGTATCCTGCCAGCCCGCCTGCGCGGCAACTGGGCCTAGAACAAGGCAGGCAGCAAACAGAATGGACGCGCGCATCGGTCGAATCTCCACATCGATCCGTTGCTCAACGCGTTATGTCCGCTGGAGTTCACGCAGCAACGACACGACGTCGATCTCTTCCGTCTGCGGCGCGGGCAAGTCAGAAAAGTCGCCTTCGTGCCCGTCAAAGAATACGCCGACCAGAATGTCGCGCACGCGTCCGTCCGGTTCGGCGAACGGCAAGCCGATCACGCTGCGTGCGATCGACCGCAACGGCCCGTACCCGACTGTGAAGCCAAGCGGCCGTCGTTCGCTGGCAACGAAGCCCAGCTGTTTGCACATGCGCGCGGCCTCGCCAGGGAAGCTTCGCTCATCAATCACGCGCCCAGTCAGGTCGCGTTTCGCCCAGCGCACGATGTCCGAACCGACGACGCGAAAGACGGGCGGCGCTGGATCGATCCGTAGCAACGCCAAGTTCGCGACCAGCCGGGGCGCATCCACCACAGGATCCAGCTTCGCGCGCGGCGGCACACGCGCGTCGCCGCGCAGCTGCAGCCAATAGCGCAGCAGCGCGCGCAAAGATTCGGTGGGCGGGGCTCGCGTCACGTTGGCCAAGCTTCCAGCCCGGCCCTGCAATCACCAAGGACAGAACGGGGATTTCAAGCGTCGGCGCTGTGAACGCGCCAAGCGCGGTCCGCCGTGACCCAGTGGTCGCAGCGAAAAGCCGTTATAAAACAAGGGGAAACGGCGCGTGGTGGGCGGTACAGGGATTGAACCTGTGACCCCTTCCATGTCAAGGAAGTGCTCTCCCGCTGAGCTAACCGCCCGAAACCTGTCGCGAGAAGGCCGGGTGGGTACCACGAGACCGGCCGCTGCCGCAAGGACGAGCCATTAAGCGGCTCGTAAGCCCCCGGCCGCGATCGTCGTTCTGTGTTGCGCGCCTCGATTCCCGATTTTGCTGGCCTGCCCGCTTTCCGCATTCATGCCGCGACGGCGCAGAGCGTGCCGATCGTACTGGCCTCGGCCCATTCGGGATCTGCGTACGGTCCGGCCTTTCTGAAATCTGCGCGCGTGCCGCTCGCAACCTTGCGACAGGCCGAAGATGCGTTCGTCGATCGCCTGTTCATGCCGGCTGCAACCGCGCTGGGTGCGCCGTTGCTGCGCGCAACATTTCCGCGCGCGATGGTCGACGCCAACCGCGAACCGTTCGAACTTGATCCAACCATGTTCGTCGAAGCGCTGCCGTCCTACGTCAACACCGACAGCGCGCGCGTCGCCGCCGGACTTGGCGTCGTGCCACGCATTGTCGGCGACGGCGAAGAAATCTATGGCGCACCGCTACATTTTGCCGAAGCGCTGGCGCGCATCGATCGCCTGTATCTGCCTTACCACGCTGCGTTGACGCGGCTGATCGAACGTACCGTGGCGCAGTTCGGCGTCTGTCTGTTGATTGATTGCCATTCGATGCCGAGCGTCGTTGCCGGCTTGCCGAATGACGAAAACGCGCTCGACTTCGTGCTCGGCGATTTGCACGGCGCAAGCTGCGATCCGCGCGTCAGCGAAACGGCGCTTACGACGTTGACGCGCGCCGGGTTGCGCGCTGCGCGCAACGCGCCCTATGCGGGCGGCTTCGTCACGCGGCACTACGGGCAACCTGCCAACGGCGTGCATGTGTTGCAGGTCGAGATTTCGCGCGCGCTGTACATGAACGAATCGACGCTCGAACCGAATGACGGGTTTGATTCGCTGACCGGCGACCTGATCGAACTCGTCGGCGCCTTGTCGCAGCTGCGGCTGCCGAAACCGGTCCGCCCTGCCCGCGTGCAGGTCCCCGGCGAAATTCCGGCCGCCTGGCCGGCCCAGGCCCGGTTCTAAGACCGCCCTCGCCTCTGCTATCCGATCCCTCCGCCCGGTGAATCAGCCGTGCGGGCAAAAAGAAAGGCCGCCGGCACGAGGCTGGCGGCCTGAATAGTTTAGGGAGGAAACGCCCAAGAAAGGCGTCGGATAGCCCGCGACCGCGATCGCGGCATATCCGAGAGAAAATCTACCGCAACTGCGAAGAAGCCGCAACCGAAGAAACCGGTAACATTGTCGCAAGTCATTGGTTTTGTTGGGTGCTTGCACCGTGAGCAAGTGCACATTCGACGTTCGGCGCGTTGCACAAAGGAGAGGCGATGACGGCTTTGTTGGGGGATATCGGCGCGACCAACGCCCGGTTCGCCCTGCTCCAAGACGGCGAGCTGGTGGATCCCCGGATCCTGCCCTGTGCCGACTATCCGACGCTGCAGGCGGCGATCGAGGCCTATTTGGGCGGCCGCAAAGCCGAGTCGGCAGCGCTGGCCATCGCCGCACCGATCACCGGTCGGCGCGTCGCCTTCACCAACCTGCCCTGGCAGTTCGATACCGACGAGCTGGCGGCGCAGTTCGGCTTCGCCCCCTGTCTGGTGCTGAACGATTTCGCCGCAGCCGCTTTGGCGATTCCGCGCCTGCAGCCAGCCGACCTGCACCAGATCGGAGGCACCCTGCCGGTGCCCGATGACGCGCCGCGCGCGATTCTTGGACCCGGCAGCGGGTTGGGCGTCGCCAGCCTGGTGCCGTTGCCGAACGGTCATTACCTGCCGCTGCCGGGTGAAGGCGGGCACGCCACCTTGGCCGCGACCGACGCGCGCGAAGCCGCGGTGATCGCCGAATTGTCGCGCCGCTTCGGCGGCCATGTTTCGGTCGAGCGTGTCTTGTCGGGACCGGGACTGGTCAATCTCTACGCCGCCCTGTCCGCGATCGAGCACGAGACCGCACACGACGCCGAATCCCTGCGTCTGGCACCAGCCGAAATCAGCGAGCGCGCCCGCGCCGGCGATGTGCGCGCCCAGGAGGCGGTACAGCTTCTGAGCGGCTGGCTTGGAACGGTGGCGGGAAATCTGGCGCTGACGGTCGGCGCCCGCGGTGGCGTCTATGTCGGCGGCGGAGTCGTCTCGCAACTCGGCACGCTATTCGACGAAGCCAGGTTTCGTGCCCGCTTCGAGGCCAAGGGACGGATGAAAACCTACCTCGCGCCGATTCCGATTTTTCTCGTTTCGAACCGGCTTTCGGCGTTTCTCGGCCTCGCCCAAGCGCTCGATCAGGCAATTCCGTAATTGGCTACGTTGAAAGCGCAGCAGCGAACCGGCATCGTCGCCGCCAACAGGGACCAACCAGGAGCGATTCCAATGAAGCTCGCAATCACGCTTGCCATCTCGGCCGGATTTGCGCTGGCCGCGACGGGCGCCGAAGCCGGCGCGCTGAAATGTGGCGGCAGTGAATGCAAAGCCTCGTACGCGGGTGCCGAATATTCATCGAGCAAGTGCCAAGCGCCGGCCGAACCGACTTTGTCGGTCGAGAAAGCCGAGGCGTACAACGAGTCGGTGAAAGCGGCTGAGGGCTACGTGAACAAGGTGAAGACCTACTACACGTGCCTGACCGACGAAGCGAACGCAGACCTGAAAGATGTTGGCGTCGCGGTACAGAACGCAGTGAAGAAGCTGCAGGACGCCGAGAAATCCAAGATCGACAAAATCCAGGTCACGTTGAAGAACGCGGCCGACAAGTTGAACGCACAGCAATCTGCACCGGCGCCGGCTGCTCCGCCGAAACGCTGACACCATGAAGCTGGAGGGGATTCGCGTACTCGACCTTTCGTTGTTCCTGCCCGGCCCGCATCTAACGATGATGATGGCGGACCATGGCGCCGAAGTTCTGAAGGTCGAGCCCTATCCCGCCGGCGAACCAGTGCGCGACATGCCGTATCGCAAGAACGGCTTCACCGTCTGGTTCCGCAACACGCATCGCGGCAAGAAAAGTCTGCGGCTGAATCTGAAAAGCCCGGAAGGGAAAGAGATTCTGCTGCAGCTTGCGCGCGACGCCGACGTGTTCGTCGAAGCGTTTCGTCCCGGCGTCGCCAAACGTCTGGGCATCGATTACGACGCGATCGCTGCCGTCAATCCGCGCATCGTCTACGCGTCGGTGTCGGCGTTCGGACAGACCGGCCGCTACGCCGACAAGCCGGCGCACGATCTCGCCGTGCAGGCGTTGAGCGGACTCGTCGCGTGCAATCTCGGCCATGACGGCAAGCCGACCAATCCGCATATGCCGGTTGCCGACATGGCTGCGTCGTTGATGGCGCTGTCGGGCATTCTGATGGCGCTGCTGCGCCGGGAGAAAACCGGCAAAGGTGATTTTCTCGACGTCGCGATGCTCGACGCGCAGATGGCGTGGACACCGAATTCGACCGGGCCGGTCTTTGCCGAACAGCGCGCACCGGTGGTCAAAGAAGAACGGTCGTGGGGCGGTTCGGCGATGTACCGGCTCTACGAAACCCAGGACGGAAAGTTCATCGCGCTGGGCGGAAGTGAGCATAAATTCGCCGAGAATTTGCTGCGCGCGTTGGACCGCGAAGATCTGTTTCCCTACGCGCATATCGTGCCCGGACCGGGACAGGATCCGCTCAAACGGTTCTATGAAGCGACGTTCCGCACTAAGCCACTGGCGTACTGGTTGGATTTCCTCGCCGGCGTCGATTGCTGCTGGGCGCCAGTACGCGATTTGAAAGAAGCGTTCGACGATCCGCATTTGCGCGAGCGCGGCATGTTGCTGACCGATGCGCAAGGCAACGACCATATCGGTGTGCCGATCATGTTCCGCAACGAACCGGGCAAGCCCGATTTTCAGGTGCCCGAACTGGGCGAGCACGCCGACGAAGTGTTGCAGCGTTTGGGCTACGACGCAGCCGCGATCGCAAAGCTGCGCACCGCCAACGTTATTTAGCGCGCCGCGCTTTCGCGGCCGCTGCAGGGCAGTGTTTCATCGTCGCCTGGACGATTTCCGCCAGCGTGATTTTCTCGAGCGCGGCATGTAACGCCGCTTCGGCGCGACCGATCGCGTCGGACAATACGTCGCCGATCGTGGAGCCGACCGGACAGTCGCCGTTGGTGTCGTCGTGCATGGCGATCAAACCGCCGGGCGGCTCGACCGCGCGATGCACCTGATCCAGCGTGATGCGCGATGCGTCGCGCGCCAGCCACGCACCGCCGCCATTGCCGGGACGGGTATCGACCAGACCGGCCTGGGCCAATGCCGCCAGCAGGCGCCGCACAATCACCGGGTTGGTGTTGATCGAGTCCGCCATTTCGGCCGACGTCATCGGTCCGTCATGCCCTTCGCGCGCACGGTGCGCGAGCACCGTCATCGCATGTACGGCCATGGAAAAGCGGCAACTCTCACGCATCTTCGATCCTCATCGGTATCTATATTGGTTACAGTCGGCCAGGGTCAACCAAGCGGCCGGTGGTTTGCGCGCGACTGGTCGCACGCTAGGATCGGGCGAACGACAAGAAGGAAGACCGGGATGGATACGACATCAGCCCAGGCAGCGATGCGATTGCTGCAGCGGCGCGTCTATCACAAAGGCGACGTGATCTTCCGCCAGGACGAACCCGGCGACCGCGCCTTTCTGGTGCAAGGCGGATCGGTCGAGATCCTGCGCGACGGCAAATTGCTGGGCGTCGTCGTTGCGGGCGGCATGTTCGGCGAAATGGCGCTGATCGATCGCGAGCCGCGGATGGCGATGGCGCGCGCGGCCGAAGAAACCGCCTGTCTCGTCATTCCGGAAGAAGTGTTCCGCGCCAAACTAAAAGGCGCCGACCCGTTCATCGTCGGGTTGCTGCGCATTCTTCTGACCACGATCCGCACCACGTCGGAAAAGCTGGCACATCAGAAATGACGCGTCGTTTCTGATGCGCCATCCTCGGGCTTGACCCAGGATCCACGCCATCTGCGCGTTAGCCGACCCGAATAGCTTTGATGCGATTCTTGTCGTCGACTTCGATCGTCAAACGATCGGCGCGGTAATCCATCGTGATCGCCTCGCCTGGCTTGGCGACGCGCAAAAACTTTCCCAGCACTTCCGGACACATCGCAGCGTCGCGCGGCGTCTGCGTGTCGGCCTTCGCTTCGCCGCTTGCCGCAACGCCAACCGCGCTTCCCGCCAGCAAGGCGATCGCTGTACGCCGTTCGAGATCAGCCATCGCGTTTGCACTCCATCGAATAGATGAAGCGGTCGCCCGCATGCAGACTATCGGACAATTCGACCAAGCGTCCGGTGCTGTCGAAATAGCGACGTTCGGTCCGCAAGGCCGGCACGTGCGGCCCGACATGCAGCTGCGCCGACTGTTCGCGCGTCAACGATACGGCCGATAGACGCTGCTCAACGCGCACGATGGTCAGGCCGTAGCGCTGTTCGATTAGTTCGTAGATCGCTTGCGTCGGTTCGTGCAGCACATGCTCGATCCCGTCGAAACGTCCGTCGAGATAGACATCGGTGAGACAGATAATGACGCCGGCTTCGGGGTCGGTGCGAATACCGCTCAGCTTGACCCATTCGTCACCCGCAGTTGCCTGCAGGCGTTCGGCAAGATCCGAATCAAGTTTGATTCGGTGAATGCGATCGGCGACCAGACGCGTCGCACGCGCATATTGCAGAAGCTCGCTGAGCGAACCGAGCGGTTGAATGAAATTGCGCGTCGGCGCTGCCGAAACGACCAGCGTTCCAGAGCCGCGCCGCCGCGTGACGAGGCCAGATTCGGCAAGCCAGCGTAGCGCTTCTCGCACCGTGTACCGGCTGACGTCAAAGCGCTCGCACAGTTCGATTTCGGTTGGCAGCAACTGGCCGACCGGCGGTTTCCCCTCCGCGATTTCATGCATCAGGCGCGCCGCGACCTGTTGGTATCGCGGTGCATCTGGATTGTCGGTAATCGCGCTCAAATTCTACTCCGCAGCCCCGCCCATGCGTCCGCTAGAGTCGCACGAAAAGATGGCGCTGCAATGGAAATCAATGCGTCGGCACGTGCATCGAGATCACAGCCACGCAAGTCGGCAATCCCGTGTTCGGTGACAACCAGATCAACATCGCCACGCGCCACCGACACCGGCGACTCGAGGCGAGGTACGATACGCGAAGTTTTTCCGTTCTGCGCCGTTGAAGCGAGGGTGACGATCCCGCGGCCATGCTTCGCCGCACGCGCGCCACGCAGGAAGTCGACCAGCCCGCCAGCACCGCTGACTTGGCGTCCACCAATGACTTCCGCGTTGCACTGTCCCATCAGGTCAATCTCGATGGTGGAGTTGATCGCGACCAAGCGGTCGAGGCGCGCCAGCGTGTCGAGTCCGTGTGTAACGTCGACGGCGGCAAAGCGTATCTGCTCGTCGCGGCCACAGCGATCGTAGAGAGCGGCCGAACCAAGAGCCAGCCCGGCCGTGACCGCGCCGCGAATGGGTGCGAGTGCGTCGCCCATCTCGAGCAATGAATCGCTAATCATACCGCCATGGACGCGCAGGTTCCGTTGCCCATCGAGCGCACGCAGGACAGCCGGCGGCGCTTTGCCGATGCCGAGCTGCAGCACGTCGCCGTCTTCGACGAGGCGCGCAACGTGGCGGCCGATCGCGTCGAATTCCTCGGTCCGGCCGCCGGCGTCATAGGTCAGCAGCGGCGCTTCTTCGTCGACGACATAGTCCAGCTCGTCCCAGCCGATCGTGGCTGCACCCTGCGTGCCCGGCATGGCGGGATTCACATGCGCGATGCGGCAACGCGCCTGCGACCAGACGAACGGCGTGAAATCTGCCGCTACGCCCAGGCTGCAGCGACCATTCGCGTCGGGCGGCGCGACATGCAGCAAGGCGACGTCAAAGCGCCAGGATTGCAGCAGCGGAAAAATACGCGTGTAGGGCAGCGGAAGAAATTCGGTGCGCCGCGCCTCGAAACTTTTGCGGCGCGCAGCATCGATGAAGAAGGCGCGCGCCCGCGCCGTCGGATGCAGATCGGCGTAGTCGAGCAGATTGACGCCGGGAATCCACACGCCCGCGAAACAGACGCCGGCCAATGCGTCGCCCGCATTACGCAGCGCGTCGATCCAAACTGGCGATTCACCCGCAGCGCCGGGTGCATAAACCAACGCAGCGCCGCGCAGCTTCGCGCCCAAATCGGCTGGTCGCATCGGAACCGGCATCGACAATCCTGTCTGTCTGTTTGCGCAGCGCGAAACTGCCGGCGTAGCTTTGCCCGGACAAGCCCGGGAGGGTGTCCTATTCCTCGCTCTGGAGCCACGCCGTGAACGCAGCTGAACAACTGGCACGGCACGTCATCGAAACGCGCTTCGAAGATCTGCCTTCCGACGCGGTCGAGAAGACCAAGATCTTCATCCTCGATTCCTTCGGTGTCGGCGTGTCGGGCAGCGCGGCCGTGCATGCGGCGTCGCTGCTGCGTGCGGTCCAAGACTGGGGCAGCGGCGACGACGCAACCGTGCTGGGGCTGGATACGCGCCTGCCCGCCGCATCGGCGGCGTTTCTCAACTGCGTGCAGATCCACAATCAGGAATTCGACTGCGTCCATGAAGGCGCGGTGCTGCATCCGATGACGACCGCGCTTGCAGCCGGCTTGGCCGCCGCCGAGCAGATGGGTGGCGTCACCGGACGCGACTTGCTGACCGCGATGGCGCTGGCGATCGACGTCACCGCCGGGTTGGGCATCGCATCGCGCTCGAAAATGAAATTCTTCCGCCCCGCCAGCGCGGGGATTTTCGGCGCCACCGCCGCAGTCGCAAAGCTACGCGGCTTCACCCAGGCGCAATTGATCGACGCGTGGGGTCTGGCCCTGGCGCAGGCGGCGGGCACGATGCAGCCGCACGACGAAGGCCTGGCGACTTTGGCGGTGCAGATCGGATTCGCGGCGCGCGGTGCGATCGTCGCGTGCGACTTTGCTGCGGCTGGCATTCCCGGGCCGCGCGGCGTGATCGACGGCGAATTCGGTTATCTCAATCTGTACGAGACCGCGCACGACATCGAACCGGTGCTGGCCGATCTCGGCCGCGTCTGGCGTATCACGCAAGTCAGCCACAAACCTTACCCGACTGGCCGCGCCGCCCATGCCGGCATTTCGGGTTTGCTGGCGTTGATGTCGGCGCACCGATTCGGTGAGGACGAGGTCGAGCGTGTGACCTTGCTGGTGCCGCCGCTGATCCATCGTTTGGTCGGCCGTCCGATCGAACGCGACATGCCAGTCAGCTACGCGCGGCTGTGTTTTCAATATTCCGGCGCCGTCGCCTTGCAGCGCGGCTTCGTCGACATTCCGGATTTCTATGAATCCGCGCTGCGCGATCCGGCGCGGCATGCGCTGGCGGCGCGGATCCGCGTTGAGATCGACGGCAATCCCAATCCCAACGCTATGTCGCCGCAACGGATCGAAGTGCGGCTGAAGAACGGCGCGACCCGCGCGCTCGACATTCCCGCAACACTGGGTGCGCCCGACAATCCGCTGCCGCGCGACGCGCATCTCGCCAAGTTCCGGCGCTGCTGGTCCTACGGCGCGCGGCCGCTCGACGGTCAGGCTGGCGAACGTGCGATCGCCCTCGTCGATCGTCTGGAAGAATTGGACAATAGCAACGACCTCACAGCGCTTGCCGTACCGGAGCCCTGATGCATCCGAGTTACTTTGAAGCCGCCGACCCGGCGCGCATGGCGGCGGAATTTCCGATCGGCGACGAATTTCTGCGCGTGTTCAAAAGCCTCAGCCGCGACGAGTTGCGCGCACGACAGGAAAAGCAGTTTCGGCAGTTGATGGCGCGCGCCTGGCGCACGGGATTTTATCGCCGCCACTGGGGCGCGCACGGCATCGAAGCGGGCGACATACGCACGCTGGACGATCTGCCCAAGCTGCCGACCTACGACAAGACGCAGTTGATGGAGTCGATCGCGAACCATCCGCCGCTGGGCGACTTTCATGCGATGGACACCTATCCAGCCGGCGCGCATCCGCCGATCGTGTTCCACACGACCAGCGGCACAACCGGGCGGCCGCAGCCGCTTCTGTTCGGGCCGTGGAGTCGCGAAGTCCAGAATCTGCTGCTAGCGCGCATCTATTTGCTGCAGGGCATGCGCAGCAGCGACGTGGTTCATTCGGTCTATGGCCACGGCATGATCAATGGCGGCCATTATGTGCGCGAAGCGGTCGTGCACTGGACCAACGCGCTGTTCATGAGCGCAGGAACCGGCGTCGAAACACGGTCGCTGAACCAAGTGCAGTTGATGCGCGATTTCGGCGCCACAGTGATCGTAGGCTTCGCCGACTACATCAAACGTCTGGCCGAAGTCGCGCGCGAGAACGGCATCGAGCCCGGTCGTGACATCAAGATCCGGCTGATCTGCGGCCATCTCGGCCGTGAATCGCGCGAACAAATGTCGGCGATGTGGGGTGGTGCTGCAGTCCATGATTGGTACGGCGTCGGCGATACCGGCGCGATTGCGGCCGAAGGTCCCGACGGCGACGGGCTGTATGTGATGGAAGACGCGCAGTTCCTGGAAATCTGCGACATCGATACGGGCGCACCGCTCGCCGACGGCGAACAAGGCGACATGGTCTGCACCAGCCTGTTCAAGCACGACATCTATCCGATCGTGCGGTTCAACACCCACGACGTGTCGAAATATAAAACCGGACAATCGTCGCTGGGTTTGAATTTGCGTCGGATCGAAGGCTTTCTCGGGCGTTCCGACAACATGGTGAAACTGCGCGGCATCAACGTCTTTCCGCATGCGGTCGGCCCGATCCTGCAAAACAGGACCGAGTTCAATGGCCAGTTCCTTTGCAAAGTCTCGCGCGATACGACCGGGCGCGACGACATGCTGGTCTTGTGCGAAGTCACCGGCCCGGCCGATGTTGACGCCTACAAGCAGGCGCTGAAAGCCAGCATGGGGGTCGAGGTCGACGTGCAGTTCGTGACACCCGGCGCGCTGGCGCCGCTGACGCAGATCGAACAGCGACAGAAACCGATCCGTCTGGTCGATGAGCGGTTCGTATGAACGCGCACCGACGGTTGCCCCACCAGCTCGGCGTCGCCGAATTGTCGGCCGCGTTCGCGCATGGCGAATTGACGGCGCGGCAGGCTACCGAAGCCTATCTGGCGCGGATCGATAGCCAGGACGCAAAGGTGAATTCCTACCTGCATGTGACCGCGCATGCAGCGTTGGACGCAGCCACCGCCAGCGACGCACGACGCGCAGCCGGAAAAGCGTTGGGGCCGCTCGACGGCATTCCGATTGCGCTCAAAGACAATATCGACGTCGCCGGCGTACCGACGACGGCCGGCATCGCGGTGCGGCGTGGGCGGCTTGCGCACAGCGATGCGTTTGTCGTGCAGCGATTGAAACGCGCCGGCGTGGTCATTCTCGGCAAGCTGAACATGCATGAAGCGGCGCTGGGTGCGACCAACGCCAACGAAGCCTACGGCGTGTGTCACAATCCACACCGGCATGGTTTCACGCCCGGCGGCAGTTCGGGTGGATCGGGCGCGGCCGTCGCAGCCGGCCTGTGTGCCGCAGCACTCGGCACCGACACGTTGGGATCGGTGCGGATCCCCGCCGCCTATTGCGGCGTGGCTGGATTCAAACCGACCTACGGGTTGGTTTCGACGCGCGGCACAGTGCCGTTGTCCTGGACGCTCGATCACGTCGGTCCGCTGGCACGCAAAGTCGAAGATCTGGGATTGCTGCTCGACGCGATGGCGGGGTTTGATTCCGAATGCGCGGAAAGCCGCGCGCGCACGACTGGCGACACGCGCTATGCCGGACCCTATTCGCAACGTCTCGACGGGTTGGTGATCGGCCGCGTCGTCGGGTTGGAGGCGGTGCCGTTGCAGCCCGGCGTCATCGCCGCGTTCGACCGCGCTATCGACACGTTGCGTAGCCTGGGCGCCACCATCATCGACGTGCGGTTCGACGGCTACGACTTCACGCCGTTGCGGCTGCAAGCGTTGCTGACGATCGAAGCCGAGGCTGCGGTCGTGCATGCCGACGATCTCGCCGCAGATCCCGACGGGTTCAGCGAAACCTTCCGCACCTTTGTCGGCTGGGGCGCACGCCAGCCCGCGCACAAACTGGCCGCCGCTTATCGCGCCGTCGCCGACGTGCAGTTGATCGCGCGCCGCGCCTTGGCGCAGGCGCCGGTCTTGGCGCTGCCAACCGCACCGCACGAGGCCTTCGCCTTTGCCGATCCGGTGCCGCACGTGCAAGCCGATCTGACCAGCCTCGCCAACATGGCCCGGATCCCGTCGGCGACTGTGCCGATGGGGCGCGGCGACACCGGCCTGCCGGTCGGTCTGCAATTGCTGGCCGGCGAGTTCCAAGATGCGCTGGTCATGCGCGTCGCGGCAGCGTACGAGGCGGCATCCGCCTCTTACGTAGCCCCTGACTGATTTCCCTCGGGAAATCAGTCCAGCCCACGCGGAGCGGGGGGCGCAGACAAAAACGGATCCAGAGTGAGCAAACAGAAGCCGCCCGAACTCGTCTGTTATTCGCTGACCAACGAGGCGCCGCTGCTGCGGCCGGCGCCCGCGACGCGCGCCTGGATGGACGCGTCGCCCGAGAAATACGCCTATCGCTGCCTGCCGCTGTCGATCGCCAACGCGCATGGCTGGGAACTGCTGTGCCCGTCGCCCTTCATGGCCGAATGGCGCGGCGCCAAAGGCAAAGAAGGCATCACCGTCACGTCGCTGAGCGGCGGACCGGCGCCTGCGATGAGTCATTTTGGATCGGGCGTGCTGACCTTTCACGTCAACGCGCTGTTCCGCACCGACCCGGGTTGGAATCTGTTCGTCGGCGGACCGGTGAACCGGCCCAAGCACGGCATCCAGGCGCTGACTGGAATCATCGAAACCGACTGGACCGTTGCCAGCTTCACCATGAACTGGATCTTCACCGCGCCCGGTCGCGTGACCTTCGCCGAGGGCGAACCGTTCTGTTTCTTCTTTCCGGTGCAGCGCGGTCATCTCGACACGATCGAACCGCGCTCGGAACGGATCGCGGCGGTGCAGAACCGCAAGGTCTATGACGAATATGTCGCGTGGCGCGACGGTCGCGCGAAGTTCCTGGCCGAGCTGCCGGTGCAAGGATCCGACGCCAACGAAAAAGGCTGGGAGAAAACCTACTTCCAAGGCGCCAAGCCGAACGGCCAGCAAGGCGTTTCCGATCATCAGACACGCTTGCGCCTGAAGCCGTTCGCGCCGCCGAAGCCGTGACGCTCGACAGCGTGCTCGATCGTGACGTCGTGCGCGAGATCGCGTGGATCGATCCGCTCGCCGCGTACGCGTCGTTGCGCGGCAACGGGCCTTCGATCTGGTTCGACAGTGCTGCGGGCGGACGGTGGAGCTATGTGCTGGCCGAACCCGTCGCGTCGCTGACCAGCGAAGCAGACGCGACCGACGATCCCTTCACTGCACTGTCTGCGATGCTGCATGCGCAGCACGGCACGATCGACGCACCGCCCCCATTCGCGGGCGGTGTTGCAGGGTTTCTGAGCTACGAGCTGCGGCGCTGGATCGAACGCGACGCGCTGCGCCATCCGGCCGATGCCGATTTGCCCGAAGCGCAACTCGATCTCTACGACACGGTGCTGGCCTTCGACGTCGAGGCGCGCCGCACCTGGTTGATCGCGCGCAGCTTCCCCGCCTCGCGCGAGTCGGCGGCGAAACGCGCCGATCGGTGGCAGGCACGCCTGGCGCAACCAAGCGCCGTACCGACTGGCGTGCCGACAGCGACGTGGCACGCCGACTGGCAGCAAGACGAATATCAGGCGCATGTCGCGGCGTTGCGGCAGCGTACTTTCGACGGCGAAATCTATCAGGCGAATTTCACCCAGCGTTTCATCGCAACGCGTCCGGCCGGGCTGGATCCGTTGGCGGCCTATTGCCGGCTGCGCGAATTGGCGCCGGCGCCGTTTGCGACCTTGATCGAGCTTGGCGATGGTCGCGCGCTGGCAAGCGCGTCGCCCGAACGATATCTGCGCGTCGAATCGAATCGCCGCGTCATCACCGAACCGATCAAAGGCACGCGCCCGCGCGGGCGCGACGCAGCGCAAGACGACGCGCTGGCGCAAGAGCTGCTGCGCGACGAGAAAGAGCGCGCCGAAAATCTCATGATCGTCGACCTGCTGCGCAACGATCTTGGCCGCGTCGCGCAGAAGGGATCGGTGGTGGTCGAAGATCTGTTCGCGGTCGAACGGTTTGCAGCGGTGCAGCATCTCGTGTCGCGCGTCGCGGCGACCTTGGCGCCTGGCCGCGATCTGGTCGATTTGCTGCGTGCCGCTTTTCCTGGCGGCAGCATCACCGGCTGTCCCAAAGTGCATGCGATGCGCGCCATCGATGATAGCGAGCGCGCGCGCCGCGGCGCCTATTGTGGTTCGATTGCCTGGTTCGGCAGCGACGGAACGATGGACAGCTCGATCGCCATTCGCACGCTGACCTTCGGGTGCGACCGGGTTCTGGCGCAGGCCGGCGGCGGCATCGTCGCCGACAGCGATCCCGCATCGGAATATCGCGAGTGCCTGCTGAAAGCGCGGCCGTTGCTGCGCACGCTCGATCCCAGTTGGGCGCTATGATTTCGACTTACGCACGCGAGTGGGGTTGGTGGGGTGGCCGCGAGCGTGCGGAAACAAAAACATGAACGAATTGATCTGGATCGACGGCGAGATCGTTGACATTGCCCGCGCGCGGATCGATCCGCGCGACCGTGGCTTCACCTTGGGTGACGGGCTGTACGAGACCGTCCGCGTTCGGAATGGCGTGCCGACGCGGGTTGCAGCCCATGTGATGCGGCTGGTGCGCGGCTGCGCGCTGCTCGGATTCCCGCCGCCGATCGATCCGCACGAATTCGATGATGTCATGCGGCGCTTTCTTGTCACGACCGATACGGTCGGCGACGCAGCGCTGCGCCTGACCTTGTCGCGCGGACCGGGACCGCGCGGCCTGACGCCGCCCGAACACCCGAAGCCGACCTTGACGATGCTGATCGCGCCCTGGACCAAACCGGCACCGGTTGCTGCGATCACCGCGCGGGTCGCGCGCCGCGACGAAACCTCGCCGTTGTGCACGATCAAGCACACCAACACGCTGGATGCGATTCTGGCGCGGCGTGAAGCGGCGTCGCACAACGCCGACGAAGCAGTGCTGCTGAACCACAAAGGCAACATTGCCGAAGCGACCATCGCCAATCTGTTTGCGGTGATCGACGGAACGCTGGTGACGCCACCGTCCAGCGATGGCTGTCTGCCCGGCGTCGCGCGCGCCGAGATTCTCGAACGCGCCGGCGGCGTCGAACGCACCATCACGCCGAACGATTTGGCGCGCGCCGACGAGATCTTCTTCAGCTCTGCCCTGGGAATTCGAAGCGCGATTGCGATGGACGGACGAACGCTTTCGTCGCGCTCCGTCGCGGAGTCGCTTCCGCTTTAAGCGACCGCCATCCGCGGCGGCGTCAGTACGCGCGACAGCGGCAAGGTCACGGTTGCGCGCGTGCCTTCGCCGGGCTGGCTCGACAGAGTCAGCGTGCCGCCATGCAGCTCAACCAGTTCGCGTGCCAACGGCAGGCCGATGCCGGTGCCGCCAGCCCGGCGCGCACCGGCTTCTTTGAGCTGAACGAAGCGGGCCATCACGCGTTCGATGTCGTCCGGCGCGATGCCGATGCCGCTATCGGCAACGGTGAAGCGCGGTTCGCCTTCTTCGGTGCGATCGAATTCGACCGTCACCGCGCCGCCGGCCGGCGTGTATTTGATCGCGTTGGTCAGCAGGTTGATGATCACCTGCAGCAAGCGACGCTCGTCGGCCAGCACCGGAATGTCGCCGGCACGATCGTCGAGTTGCAACGTGACGCCGGCCGCATCGGCTTGCGGCCCGTGCATGCGGATCGCCTTGCGCAGCACCGCCAAGATCGAGGTCGGTGCTTCATCGAGATCCAACGCGCCGGCTTCGATCTTGCTGAGGTCGAGAATGTCGTTGACCAGCGACAGAAGATGTTCGCCGCTGGCGATGATGTCGCGTGCCCACACGGCATATTCGGCCGGCATCGGTCCGCGCGCCTGACCATCGATCAATTTCGCAAAACCGATAATGACGGTGAGCGGCGAGCGCAGCTCGTGGCTCATATTCGACAGGAAGTCTGACTTGGCCTGCATCGCGCGTTTGAGCTGCACTTCGCTTTCTTCCAGCGCCAACGCCATGCGCGCATCGCGGCGTGCCAGGCGCAGCCCGGTCAAGGTCAGTGCCAGAATGATCGCAAGCGCGGCGCTGATCGCGATTCCGATCAGCACCGCCGTCGAACGCCAATCTTCGAGCGCGCCGTCGAGCGAACGCGAAATGCCGATGATCAACGGATAGCGATCGAGATCGACGCCGGTCGTGAGCCGCATGCGCCCGTCAAAGCCGCGCACGCGACCGAGACGTTGCGGTGCCGTGACGGTGACCCGCAGGTCGCGATTCTGCGCCTTCTGGCCGATCATCGATTCCATGTGCGGCCAGCGCGCAATCAACTCGCGCTCGGCGGTGAACAACACCGTCGCGGTGTCGGGACCGACATCGATTGCCGAGAAGGTACGTTCGATCCAGTTGGCGGCGATGCCGATGACCGCAGCGCCGAGGAACTCGCCGACCGGGTTTCGGATCGGGCGAACGATGTAAAAGATCCAATTGTTGGTATGTCGTGACCGCAGCGGGCCGGTGACGACCAGCTTGCGTAACGGGTTGTCGCGCAGCTGCTGCAGATAGGCCCGGTCGGCGAGATTGTAGGTCGGCGCCGGATATTCGCGCGAACTGGCGAGCGGCATGCCGTCGGTGCCGATGACGCTGACGACTTCGATCTGGCCCAACGATGCCTGGGTCTGGCGCAGCTCTTCGTAGAACGCGCGCGTGCCGATCTGCGCCCGCAGCTGGGGCAGATCCATCGCGCCGGTATCTTCGATCTGATTGGTCAGGCGCAGCAGCGCGAAATCCGCACCCGCGACCGTCTGTTCGATCCGTTCGCCGACGATGCGCGCGACGTTGACGAGTTCGCGGTCGGCATCGGCGATCGCGTCGTCATGCAGCTTGATGACAGCGCCGAGCGCAAGCGCGAGCACAAGCGCCGCCACGATCGTGCCGGCCGCAACAATTGCTCGCGGCAGAGAAAGGCGGGTGCCCCCCATCGCGAACGGGTACCCGGCTTATGATGCAAAAACAATTAACGATTGCGTCTGGGTGCGAGAACGCGATCTTCGGTGCGAATCCGCCACAGAGTCAGCGCACCGCTCAGCACTGTAAAAACCGCCGCGGTCGCGATCTGGCCGAAGGCCATCGGCAGGGCGATGATTTCCCCCGCGACCACCCAGTAATTCGGGTGTCGCACCCATCGATAGGGGCCACGTCGAACCAGCGGCGCACGATCCAGCGTGATGATGCGCGTGGTCCAGAACGGGCCCAGGGAAGCGATGACCCAGGCGCGCCCGGCTTGCAGCAACATGAACAGCGCCAGCCACAGCCAATTCACCGCCTGCTCGCTGTCGAGCTGCGCCAAGATCGCCAGCAGCCACGCCCCATGCAGGATTACGAACAGGCGATAGTGACCGCGCCCATGTTCGACGCCGCCGCGTGCGAGCAGCCGCGCCTCGTTACGGCGCGCCAACATCAGTTCGGCGAGGCGTTGTAGCGCGACCAAGACCAGAATGATGAGCGGCAACCTCAAGCGCTGTGCCCTGGTCCGACCAAACAGAAGGAAAGCGTGAAACCGGGCCCTAGTGCCGACATCAGATGCGATCCGCCGCCCGGCCGAACATCGCCGCGCGCCAAACGCCGTTCCAGCACGAACCAGACGGTCGCCGCCGACATATTGCCGAAGTCGCGCAGCACCGCGCGTTCGACGTCGAGACTGCCCGGTTCGCGCTCCATCGCCGCTTCGATTGCTTCGACGACTTTGGCGCCGCCGGGATGACAGATGAGTCCGCCCAGCGTTTCGGCGGATGCGTCGTTGGCGACAAGAAACTGATCGGCGATTGTGCGCATCTCGCTGCGCACGATGCCGGGAATGTCGCGCGAGAAAATCACGCCCAACCCGTCCGGTTCGACCGACCAACCCATCACGTCGATACTGTCCGGCCAGCAATGTTCGCCGCTGGCTTCGACGGTCAGCAACGGCGCGCGATCGGGCAGCGCATCGGTCGACAGCAAGGCAGCCGCAGCACCATCACCGAACAAGGCGGTGGCGAGAATGTTCGACTTGCTGAGATCGCTTTGCCGCAACGTCAAACTGCACAATTCAATCACCAGCAACAGAACGCGGCTGCCAGGACGCGCCTCGGCCAGTTGCGCCGCGCGCGCCAATCCCGTGACGCCGCCCGCGCAACCGAGTCCAAAGATCGGCAGGCGCGCGACGTCGCGGCGAAATTTCATGCGTTGCAACAGGCGTGCATCAAGGCTGGGCGTTGCGATTCCGGTCGAACAGACCGTGATGATCTGATCGACGTTCGCGGCGTCCAGACCTGCATTGGCAAGACAGCGCGTCGCCGCCTGTTCGAGCAGATCGTCGGCATGGGCGAGAAATCGCTGGTTGCGGCCGGTCCAATCCTGCTTGGCGACATACCAATCGACCGGTTCGCAAACCTGCCGCGCATCGATGCCGGCGGTGTCGAACACCTGCCACATCCGATCAAAATGTTCGGACCGGCCCTGAAAGATCCGCCGCGCACCTTCGCGCGCCATCTCCTTGTCGACGCGATGCGGTGGGCTTGCGGTGGCAAGTGCCAACAACCGTGCTGGAGCGCGAGAAGACGTTTGCACGGCGATGGACATGTGTTTGCTCAGGCGTAAGGAAAGCGGGGTTTTCGTTTTTCGAGAAATGCGGCAGTGCCTTCGGCGAAATCGGGACTGCGGAAGGCGTCGAAGAAATCCCGCCGCGTTGCGGAATCATCTTCGGTCTGTCCGTTCAAAATGCGGCGCACCGTGCGCTTCACCATGCGCACGCTGAATTGCGATGCGGCAGCAACGTCGGCCGCCCAGCTGCGCGTCTGGTCGGCAAGTTCGCTTGGACCGTACAGGCGATCGATCAAGCCGATGCGATATGCTTCCTCGGCGTCTGCGATGCGGCCGGTGAAGAGAATGTCTTTGGCGACGCTGGGTCCTACCACATCGACCAGACGCTTGGTGTCTTCCAACGTATAAGCGAGACCAAGTTTGGCCGGCGTGATGCCGAGCCGCGCGCTGCGATCGGCAAAGCGCACGTCGCATGCAAGCGCCAGCGCGCAACCGCCGCCGACGCACGGGCCTTGAATCATCGCCACCGTCGCTTTGTCCAGCTCGACCAGCGCGCGCATCGCCGCTGCGATTCCTTCGGAATATTCGCGCGTCGATTCCTCGGTCGCGTAGACCTCGTCGAATTCCGAGATGTCGGCGCCAGCAGCAAAGGCGCTCGAATCCGCGCCGCGCACCACCAGCACTTTGAGCTTCTTGTCCTCGGCAACGCGCTGCACGAGGTCGGCTATCGAACGCCACATCGCCCGGCTTAGTGCGTTGCGCCGTTCGGGACGGTTGAGGACCAAATGCGCAACCTCGCCTTCGGCGTGGAGATAGACCGGTGTCTGAGTCATGCGGCTCCTGTCGGCGAAAGGCTGAGGCAGACCATAGGATGGTCTCACCTCCGGCTGTATGGCCGGACGAGCTTGCCAATCACGGACCCGCTGCGCAAATGTCCGGACAGATTTATCCGTCAGGAGCATGCGATGTCGGCTGCGAGGATCGATATTCGCCGTGAGATGCCGCTGCTCGCGCGTCACGAAGGCGAGTGGGAAGGCACGTACATCTACGTCGATACAGACGGGAAGATTATCGATCGGCACCGGAGTCACCTCTCCTGTACGTTTCCGACCGAGGGTGAATTCCCTTATCTGCAGATCAATCGCTACTACTGGGACGACGGGCGCTCGGAGATCATTCACTTTCCCGCGCGCTACGCTGACGGTCGCATCTGGTGGGACACCGAGCGCATTCGCGGCTGGGCAACATCGGTGCCGATCGACACCGAATCACGCACCACGATGCTGATGTGGGTGCGCAAGGACATGCCCGACATCTATCTCTACGAAATGATTCAGATTTCTGCTGACAACCAGAAGCGCGGCCGAACCTGGCACTGGTTCCGCAACGACGAGCTGTACCAGCGCACCATCATCCAAGAGCGACGGGTCGGCTGAGTTCGGCAGCCTTCAGCCGCATCGCCAAAAAGACGGTGATCCTGGCGCTGATCTGGTAGATTCGCGGCCGTGTTACCGACCACAACTTTACACGCGCTCGAAGGCGCGCTGGCCATTGACGCGGCCGGAACCGCACTCGCCGCCGGCGCACAGCCAGGCGAGCACCAAGCCTGTCAGAATTGCGGTACGGCGCTGCAAGGCCCCTACTGCCATCACTGCGGTCAGTACGACGAAAAGAGCAAACGGCCGTGGTGGATCCTGGTCGAGCACGCGCCCGATTCACCGACCCGGTTTCAGTCGCGGATTTTGCGTTCGTACGCCTGGCTGCTGCTGCGGCCCGGTCGCATGACGGCGGCGTTTCTTGCGGGTCAACGCGCCCGCTTCGTGCCGCCGATCCGACTCTATATTTTCACCAGCCTGATTTTCTTCCTCGCGCTCGGCGCGAGCGGGTTGGTTCTGGTGCAGCCTGTGTCAGAGCGCATCCAGCACGACGGCGACACCGACAACAACGTTACGTTCGAGCTGCTGGCGCCGCCGCGCAAAACGCCGGTTCTTCTGCCCGGCGACATTCAGCACGAGGGCGACGGCGTCATCAAAATCGGACGCAAAGGCAAACAGAAAAAGATCAACATCGACCAACTGGTCGAGCTGGTGAACGACCCGGTCAAAATGTCGGCGTTCCTGACCGAATGGTTGCCACGCGTGCTGGTCGCGGCGATGCCGATTTTCGCGCTGTTGCTGGGGCTGCTCTATATCCGCCGGCGCCGCGGCCTGATCGACCATCTGGTGCTGACCCTGCACCTGCACGCATTTCTGTTTGAGGTCGGCGTTCTTTTGATCGGATTGCGCGTAGCAACAGGGATCAGCCTGCCTGCCTTCGCGCTGCCGTTGCTGTTGAGCGTGTATTTCCTGCTGACGATCAAGCGAGTCTACCGGCAGAACTGGTTCAAGACCTGCGTTAAGAGTTTCATTCTCTTCCTGGCTTATCCCAACATCCTGTTGCTGGCGGCGGTTGCGTTGGCAATCTGGACCTGACGTGCAACGCGCCACCCAAGCAGTCGATTTGAACGATCCGGCACTTTTAGAAACGGCAACGCCGGCGCGATTGGCGCGCAACCTGTCGGCGACGCGTCCGTTGCTGCTGGGCTTGCTCGCCACGTGTTTCGTGATCGCGGTGTTTCTGGGCCTGGAGCTGGCGGCCGAATATCGGCGCGCGCTGGGCGACGCCGAGCGTGCAACCTTGGCCGCCGCACGGATCGGCCAACGCCAAGTGTCGCAAGCGCTGCAGCACATCCAGCTTGCGTTCCAGTCGTTCGACGAAGATCCGACCGTGACCTCGACCTTGGTGGTCCGGCGCGTCAATTCCGAACAGCACGCCGCGCTTTGGCGCATCCGCAACAGCTCTCCGCTCTTCTCGCGCCTGATCGTGGTCGACACTGAAGGCCGTCTCGCCGCCAGTTCGGAACAGGCAGACCCCGCGCCGATTTCATTCGCCGAGCGCAGCTGGTTCCAGGCGCAGATCAAACAAGTTGGCACGGGCTTGCGCTTTGACGAGCCGCTGCAAATCCATGACGAGGTGCAGGCGATTCCGGTATCGCAGCGTCTGATGACGCCGGAAGGCCAGTTCGCCGGCGTGTTGGTCGCGTATGTGCGGCCCGAATATTTTGCCGACTTCTTCGCGTCGCTTGCGGTCGATTCGATGAACCTGCTGCGGAGCGACGGCAACATCCTGGCGCGCCATCCGACTTTGCCGCCCGGCGCACCGACGTTGGTGCGCGAACAAGACGGTCCCGAACCGCAAGGCGTGCGCGGCGAAGAATGGACTGCACGCCGCCCGTCGCAGATTGACGGGCAACCGTCGCTGCTGGCTGCGACGCGCGTCCCCAACACCGATCTCTATGTCGTCGCGCGCCTGACGCAATCAACTGTGCTGGCACGGTGGAGTCGCGACGTGATGCCGTTGGCCTTGTCGGCCAGCGCCTTGCTGCTCGCCTTTGCCGCTGTCGGTATGTGGCTGGCGCGTTCGTTGAAACGTCGCGACGTGCTGGTGCACGCAATCGTCGAAGCGCAAGAAGCCGCTGACCTGGCGCGCGCCGAAGCCGAAGCGGCCAGCAACGCGAAGTCGAACTTCCTGGCGCAGATGAGTCACGAGCTGCGCACGCCGCTGAACGCGATCCTGGGCTTCGCGCAGGTGTTGGAAGGCGAGATGTTCGGCAAGCATGTCGACTCGCGCTACCGCGAATATAGCCGCCACATCCGCCGCAGCGGCGATCACCTGCTGCAGCTGATCAACAACCTGCTCGACCTGTCGAAGGTGCATAGCGGCAACTGGATTCTGGATGACGGGCCGGTCGATCTGGTCGCGTCCGCCGATTGGGTGCTGGAAATTCTGGGACAGCGCGCGACCGAAGCGTCGCTGACCTTGACCAATGCGATCTCGGCCGATTTCCCCGAGATCCACGCCGACAAGCGCATCTTGCGACAAGTGCTGCTGAACCTGGTTGGCAACGCGATCAAGTTCACGCCGAGTGGTGGTCATATCTGGATCGAAGCGGCGCGCGATGCGCGCGGTGGCGTCGCCTTGTCGGTGCGCGACACTGGCATCGGCATCGATCCCGCCGACATTCCCGAAATTCTGACGCCGTTCGGCACCGCCAAACGCCAAGCTACCACCGCTGCGCACGGCACCGGTCTTGGGCTGCCTTTGTCGAAAGCCTTCGCAGAACTGCATGGCGGCGCGCTGGAAGTCCGTGCCGCGCCTGGCGGCGGCACGATCGTCACGATGTTGCTACCGGACTCGCGCGTGATCGAAGCACCGCCGCTGCTGATCGCGATGGGGTAGCCAGGCTTTCAGCGTCTATCGTTTTTACAGTTTCCAAGCGCTGCATTGCACTGAGCCGCACAACTGCCGCAATGGCACGGTAGTTGCGAAACGAGCTGCATCGCCCGACCCGCTACGGTGCTCCGGTACGGTCCACGGTGTGACGCGCGTCGTCAGAGAAAGACGGCGCTCCTCGCACCGCGCATCCAGACGGCCCGACAGATGCGTAATCGCGGCAACACGAACGTCCGGCCGCGCGGTTTCCGCGCGGCCCGGCGGCGGGGGGAGTTAGGCTGCGCAGGCAGCTTGCGCAGACGACGGGAATCCACCCGCTTTCGACACCATGCCGGGCACGGTTTTGCCGAGCTGCGTTTCGATCCAGTTGGCTGCGTCGATCAGCTTGTCGAGATCGATACCGAGATCGATGCCCATGCGCGACAGCATGTAGAGCACGTCTTCGCTGGCGACGTTGCCGGTGGCGCGCGGCGCGAACGGACAACCGCCGATGCCGCCGACCGATGCGTCGATATAGGTGACACCTTCCGCAACCGACGCCGCGACATTGGCGATGCCGGTGTTGCGCGTGTTGTGAAAATGCACGCGCAACGGCACGTCTCCGGCCAGTGGTTTGATCGTGCGCAGCATCTCGGTGACCTGGCTCGGTACGCCGACGCCGATCGTGTCGGCAACCGCGAGATCAACGCCGGGTGATTTCATGCAGGCTTCGACGATATCGCGCACACGCGACAACGGCACTTCGCCTTCGAACGGGCAACCGAACGCAGCGCTGATCGTCAGGCTGGCTTTGACGCCGCGTTCCTTCGCGGCGCGCGAAAGTTCGTGCCAGACGCGAATACTGTCTTCGACCGTCTGGCCTTGGTTCTTCTGGCCAAACGTGTCGCTGGCAACGACGACGCAACCGACTTCGTCGACACCGGCTTCGACTGCGCGATCGAAGCCTTTCTTGTTCAGCACCAAACCGATGTAGCTCACGCCGCGATCGCGCGGCACGCCGGCCATGACGTCGGCGGCGTCGGCCATTTGCGGGACGAGTTTCGGGTTCACGAAGCTGGTCGCTTCGAGGCGGCGGATACCGGCGTCGATCATGCGGTTGATGAACGCCAGCTTGGCCTCGGTCGAGACCGGCACTTTTTCGTTCTGCAGCCCGTCGCGGGCGCCGACTTCGACCAGTTGCACCTTTGCCATCACCAACCTCTTGCGCCGATCCGAAGCCGCTCTGTACGACCGGATGTAGAACTTATGGGGCAGGATCCTAGCCGATGACCGACGCAAGCAAACCCGCCGCTGCTGCAGGCCCGGTCGCCGATTTGCGCGTGATCGAAATGGGCCAGCTGATCGCGGGCCCCTTCTGCGGACAGTTATTTGCCGATTTCGGGGCGGAAGTGATCAAGGTGGAACCGCCCGGCGAGGGCGATCCGCTGCGCCAATGGGGTCAGCAGAAAATAGACGGCCAGTCGCTGTGGTGGCCGGTGATTGGACGCAACAAAAAATCGGTGACGCTGAATCTGCGCGAAGCGGACGGCCAGGAGGTCATTCGCGAGCTCGTGAAGAAGAGCGACGTGCTGATCGAGAATTTCCGCCCCGGCACGCTCGAACGCTGGACGCTCGGCTACGAGCAGCTGCGCGCGATCAATCCGCGCCTGGTGATGATTCGCGTATCGGGCTTCGGCCAGACCGGGCCGCGCGCGCAAGAAGCGGGCTTCGGTGTGATCGGCGAAGCGATGGGCGGGCTGCGCCATGTCATCGGCGATCCCGATCGCCCGCCGGCCCGCGCCGGCATTTCGATCGGTGATTCGTTGGCCGCGACCTTCGCGTGCCTCGGCGGCATGATGGCGATCCATGCGCGCGGCCGCACCGGCCGCGGCCAAGTCGTCGACAGTGCGATCTACGAAGCGGTGCTGGCGATGATGGAGTCGCTGGTCAGCGAATATGACAAGACCGGCTATATGCGCGAACGAACCGGCGCGACCTTGCCCAAGGTTGCACCGTCGAACGTCTATCCGTGCAGCGATGGAACGGTGCTGATCGCGGGCAACCAGGACAATGTCTTCCGCCGTCTGGCGCAAGGTATCGGCCAGCCCGAGCTCGCAACCGATCCGCGCTTTGCGACGCATGTGGAACGTGGTGAACGCCAGGCCGAACTCGACGCGATCATCGCCGCCTGGACGAAACTGCATACGATCGACCAGGTCATCGCAGTGATGAATGACAGCGGCGTGCCGGCCGGGAAGATTTATCGCCCGTCCGACATGATGGACGACCCGCATTTCAAAGCACGCGAGGCGATCGTGCGCGTCGCGCACAAAACATTCGGCGACGTGGCGATGCAGAATGTCGTACCGAAATTGTCGGAGACGCCAGGATCAGTCCGCAGCACGGGCCCCGAGCTGGGCGAACACAACGACGAAATCTATCGGGGGTTGCTGGGCTTCGACGATGCCCGCCTCAACGATTTGAAATCGCGCGGCGTGATCTGAACAAATTCTAAACGCGGTTCGGCCGCAGCAAGCTGCAACTTGCGAAATCACACTGCGGATAAGGGTTTGCGCAATCCCCGGTGCAACTCTGCGAAAGTGATTTCGGCGCCACAGCCGTCCGCGGCGTTGTAGATTCGGTAACCAGAGGCGCGGACAATCCCGCTCCGTGAGCGAAGAACAAGCCAAACGTCCCGAAGCACGCCGTCGGCGTGCGCGCGCCCCGAAGACACCGGGACCGTTCCCGCACGGATCGGATTGGACACGCCACTTCTTTGACGGGCTCGCCAACCGGTTCTGGCGCGCGGCCTTGCCGCCGCTTCTCTCTGAAGCAGAAGCGGCGTGGCTCGACGAACTCTTCAGCGAAACCACGCGCGGCAAAGCTCGCGCTTTGCTCGACGTACCGTGCGGTCACGGGCGGCATGCGATCGCGCTTGCAGCGCGCGGCTGGCGCGTCACCGGCGTCGATCTGTCGAACGAAGAACTCGACGCCGCGCGTGCAGCAACGCCGCAAGGCATGAAGATCACCTGGAAGGCGGGCGACATGGGCAAGCTGTCCTTGCCCGCCAAGCGTTTCGACGGCGCCTACTGCATGGGCAATTCGTTCGGCTATTTGTCGCTCGATCGTATGCACAGCTTTGTCGCGACCGTCGCCAGCGCGTTGAAACAAGGCGCGCGTTTCGTCATCGACACGCCGATGGTCGCCGAAGCGATCTTGCCGAATCTCGAAGCCCGTACCTGGGTCGAAGCGGGCGGCGTGCATGCGATGATCGAAAACGGCTACGACGTCGCGACCTCGACCTTGGAAAGCCGCTTCACCTTCCTCGCCGACGGTTCGGTCGAACGGAAGACAGCGTTCCACGCCGTGTACGGCATCGCCGAACTGTCGCGCATGTTGGCGCGGCACGGTCTTGCAGTGGAACGTCTGGACGGCGGCCTCGACGGCACGCCGTTCCAGCTCGGCGACGCGCGTCTGTTGCTGGTCGCCGTAAAAATCTAACTCAGGCGGTTTGCAACGGCTGGTGTGGCGGCAACGCTTTGCAGCGACGCCACATCACGTACGACCGGGTGAAGAGCAGTCCGACGACGAATGCCATACATCCGTCGGTAAAGACGCCAAACTGATTGCCGCCATCCAGCTTACGCAGCCCGAAACGCACCACGAACAAGACGCCGATCACCAGCAGCCCCTCAATTGTCGCGCGCGACATGATGTGGCCCGTGTCCGGGTCGCGATGTAGCAGGATGCTGCGCGCACGATACCAGCCTGCGACGGTGCCGAGCGCGAGGCCGATGACAACCGCGGCGGCAACGCCGGCCGTGAACGCAGCGCCGGTCATGTAGAAGCCGAAAATGAAGAACGCGACCGCCAGCAGGATCAGCACCGGCCACAGCACCAGGAAAGCCGGTCGCAGCCGCTGCGGTGTATTGCGCCGACTGAAGCGTATCGCAATCACCACCGCAATGATGATGAACGGCAGGTAGTCGCGCATGAATTCGGGAGTCATGTAGCCTTCTTCTTCTCGATCAGGAAAAACCAAACCGCTTCTTCGCGCCGCTCTTCGAGCAGCACGTTGCCAGATTGATGGCAGAAAACCGGAACGTCGAGCGCAGAAGCTGCGTCGGTCGACATCAGCTCTAACCTGTCACCCGGCTGCATCTCGTTGAGCGCTTTGCGTGCTTTCAGCACGGGAAGCGGGCAGGTCAAGCCGGTTGCGTCGAGCTTGCGCACGAGACTGCTAGCTGAGCGCATCCAGATGTGCGGCAACGCCGCCTTCGAGACCTTCGAGGTCGTAGCCACCTTCGAGCATCGACACGACGCGGCCTTGCGCGTGGCGCTTGGCGACGTCGCGCATCGCGCGCGTGACCCAGAAGAAGTCTTCGTCGTCGAGCATCAGATTGGCCAACGGATCGCGGCGATGCGCGTCGAAGCCGGCCGACAGAATCACCAGCTCGGGACGAAACGCATCGAGCGCGGGGATCACCGTTGATTCGTACGCAGCCCGAAATGCCGGCCCTTGCGTGCCGGCGCGCAACGGCACGTTCACGACGTTGCCGTCGATGCCGGTTTCGCTCGGCGCACCGGTACCGGGATAGAGCGGCCATTCGTGGCTGGAGGCGTAGAACAGGCGCGGCTCGCGATAGGCAGTTGCCTGCGTGCCGTTGCCGTGATGCACGTCGAAATCGACGATCGCGACGCGCGTCAGCCCGTGTGCGTCGAGCGCATGCAGCGCGCCAACCGCTGCGTTGTTGAACAGGCAGAACCCCATCGCGCGATCGGGTTCGGCGTGATGACCGGGCGGCCG